>JAXMNT010000038.1:0-78177 GCA_034670305.1 Deltaproteobacteria bacterium | reverse complement strand
TCGCGATGCTCGTCGCGCTGATCAAGCGATCTGACCGCTGATCCGCGGGCAAGGGCAAAGGCAAGGGCAGGGGCAAGGGGCAGGCTGCGAGAACGCCCTGCGGGCGTTCTTCAGCAACCTGCTAGAGGAGGTTCGGGAAGGAGAGCAGCAGGGCGAAGACCACCAGGGCCGATGCACCGATCAGCTCGAGTCCGGCCGCGTACGCGTACGCGTTGCGCACTTCACTTCGCGCGCACACCTCGATGCGCGTCGCCCGCTCGATGCCCCCGCGGTACGGGTTCGCTTCACCCGCTGCGACCGTCAACCAGAGGTCTACGTCGGTGCGCTTGTGGATGAACGCATCGCTGCAAACGACGCCGGTGAGATCGACCACGCGGGTCTTCCCGTCGCTCCGCACGGTGATGCGCTCCTCCGTGCCGCTGACCAGAGTCACCCGCTCGCCGGAGCCCGGACGGCTCGAGAGCGCTCGGAGCTGCCGGAAGAGACCGCGCACCGGCAGGCAGAGCAGCAACACCCCAATGCCCGCGAGCAGGTAGCCTGGCCACCCAAACAACCCGAACATGCCCCCGACGTACGCCGACGCCATCAGGGCAGCGCCCGCGGCGCCGAGCGTCCACTGCTCGGGCACGAACGGAATCAAGACGCGCCCCGCCGCGAGTTCGGAGCCCTCGACGCGACCGGACGTGACCTTCACACCCGCCGCGCGCGCTTGCTGCATGAGCTTCGGGAGGTAGGTGTGCGGGAGGCACGGCAGCCCTCGGTGGAACCACCCTCCGCTGTTGGGGCTGTTGGGACCGGGGAGGCGACCTCCGATCAGATCCAAGGGGTAGACCGTGATCGCGTGTCCGCCTGGAGACTCAAAACGGATCGCCCGGATCGTCGTGACCGTGCGGGCCGGGCCTCGCCGCGACTTCCCCTGCCGGTTGTATTGCGTGTCCCGGATGCGACGGCTCTGAGCCATGGTGGTCGCGCGCACTCCGTCCCACGGAAACGCGGTCCACACCACGCCGTCGATGCGCTCCTCGATCCCCCAGGGTCCCCATCGAAGCGTGCACTGGCCCACCACGCGCTTGCGCTGGTTGATGGCCAAGAACCGGAGGACGAACGAACCGACCGCGGCCAAGATGCCGGCCGCCGCCGCCAGTCCGGTCGCACCCCAACGGTAGAAGAGCGCCATGACGGACTCGGTGTACATCGAGGTGCCCGCCAAGAAGGTGCCTCCGTACTGGAACCAGAACCAGACCCAGCCGCCGACGAAGAGACCCATGGCGCCCGCAGCCCGCCATGCGCGACCTGGCTCGCGGGGGGACGGACGCAGCGACGCTTCGGTGGACGAGGGATCGGTCATCGAGTCGTGAGGATCAACGCGCGGTTCGACGCGTCGCGGAGATCGCCCGCTGCGCTTCCACGTCCACGCCTGGAAGCGGCACGACGAGCCCATGAAACGGGTGGCCCTCTCCGAGCCACGGCCAGAAAGGTCCGCGGTCGCGGCAGCCGGGCATGTCGTCGGGACCGCAGTAGATGCGCACGTGGAAGTGGTTGCGGTGAGGATGGCGGACGCCGGGCGAGATGACCACCCGCTCCACCCGCTCGATCAGGTCGTCGCTCGCGCCCATGCGTCGACCTTGCCGAACCAAGAGTCGGCGCACATCGCGGTGCACGAACGCGTGTTGCACGACGACCTCCGGATCGGTGATGAGCGCTTCGATCATCATCCAGTTGCGGATGGGATCGAACTGCAGCCCTGACTCTCCAGGAGCGTCCGGACCAGGCGCCACGGCGTTGCGTGCCCGACCGCTCCGCCGCACGTTCAGAAAACGGCGGGTCTCGACCGGCAGGCCAGCGTCGTCGACCATGTAGAACCCGAGGTCCACGTCTCGGCCGTTCTCGTGACTGCGGTGGCCCACGATGTTGCCGCCCGTTCGGCGACTGAGTTCGCCGACGTTCATGCGTGCGCCAGGCGCCCGCTCGTCGACCACCGCTGCGGTGCGCTCGAGCAACCCGACGAGTCGCCGCGTCCCAAAGAAGTTTCCACGCGGCCGGTCCACGTCCATGAACCGCAACGTCGCGGACTCCTGCAAACGCACCGAGTTCTCGAGCCCGCCACGCCACGGGTACCCGGAGCTCCGCGAGGGGCGGTTGGACGGCGCCCACTCGGACAGGATCGGCTGCGGCGTCGAGCGGTCGGCGTGACTCCAGGCGACGGCGTGACTCGAGGATGCGACCGCCTCTGAAGAAGCCGAGTGGACCGACGCGGGCACCCGTTCACCTCCGGTGGCCGCGCCCATGCGGGGGACGAGCAGACAGAGCGCGACCACCGCGAGCGCGAAGCCCCGCACGCGTCCCGTGAGAGAACGGGCCGCAGATCCCCCGTGGTGGTCGGAGCGCAAGACCCCGATGGTCGCCCGAGCCACGCCGCCGCGCAACTGGGTCCAGGCGTTCAGCGCCGAGCCGAGGGACCGGCTGGATAGAGCTGCGCGACGAACCCGCCGTAGCCATTGTAGATCTTGGTCGGACTGCGGCTGCCGGTGTCGATCCAGCGGTGGGTGGCCTGGGACCAGCGCGGATGTGGGGTCAGCGGATCGACGTTCGCGAAGAAGCCGTACTCGCGTGGCTCGAGGCCGTTCCAGAACGTCACCGGCTGAGTGCGGGTGAGTTCGATCCGCACGACGCTCTTAATGCTCTTGAACCCGTACTTCCAAGGGACCACGAGCCGGATCGGCGCCCCGTGCTGTGGCGGGAGCGCGCGCCCGTAGAGCCCCGTGGCCAGGAGCGTCAGCTCGTTCATGGCTTCGTCGAGCCGCAAGGCTTCGACGTACGGCCACGGGTACCAGGACTGCGTTTCGAACCCAGGCGCGCCCACGCCGTGCGACCGGCCAAACGTCTCGAACCGAACGAACCGAGCGTCCGACTTCACCCCCACGTGTTCCAGCAGCGCGCGCAGGGGGAACCCGGTCCAAGGCACGACCATCGCCCACGCTTCGACACACCGAAACCGGTAGACCCGCTCTTCGATCGGCATCAAGCGGGCCAGCTGATCGAGATCGAACCGCGCAGGCCGATCGACCAGCCCCGCGAGCTCCACGGTCCACCCCTCTGTTTGCATGCGGCGCGCACGTTCCGCGACCGCTTCCTTGTCCGGACCGAACTCGTAGAAGTTGTTGTAGCGCCCCGCGATCGAAGCCGGCGTGATCGCGCGGTCCACCGAGAACCGCGTCGACCTCGCTGCCCGAACCGGCTGCAGTGCACGGGCCGAGGCCGGCCCCTCGCATCCCGACCCGCTGGCGAGTGCGATCAGGCCCGGTGCCATCGACAGCAACCGCCGCCGCCCGAAGTACGCGGCTTCCGAGGTCGGGTCGTCGCGTCCCTGCGAAGTCACACCCCATCCTACGGCGCGAACACGCAGTCGTTTCAACGAAGCGTCTCGCGAAGCGAGCCAGGCCCGTAGTGCCAGGAAGAAGTGCTAGCTTCTCGACCGAATGGCGTGGTTTGGGTACATCCGGAAGTACGTGCCCATTCCGATCACCTTTGCCTTGCTCACCCTCGCGGTGGCCACCCTCTCGCCCTGCGGCACGATGGAACCCGTCGAGCCTGAGCCTGCCGCACCGGTCGCAGGCGGCGAGACGGTCGCCACCGAGCCGGAGCCGGAGCCCGAACCGCAACCGGAACCCGAGCCGCCGCCCGACCCGGCGTTGGCGATCGCGCCCCGCACGATCCAGTCCCACATGGGTCCGGCCGAGGCCGCGGCATTGCGGGAGATCGCCGACCGAGCCGAGCTGAGCGACGACGTGTTCGCCAAACTCGGTGGCAGCAGCGCCGCCACCCACAGCTTCTTGCACTGCTTCGCGCGTGAGTCGCTGACCGATCTCGGCACCCACACCGAACTCGCGCCGACACTCGAACTGTTTCGCGAAGCCCGGGCGCGCGGCACCGATCCCTTCCGGCGGGAGTCGACGGCCACGGTGGTCGGGTGGTCGCTGCGCCAAGGGCTCACGGGCCGACCCTCGCGCATCGTGCGCGAAGTACGGGACATCTCGGCGCGCTACGCGCTGCTGTTCTTCGGTGGCAACGATGTGCAGGGCCGGAACGAACGCCGCTTCGGGGAACGGCTCGAAGACGCCATCGACCAGCTCACCCGCCGAGGCGTGGTGCCAATCCTCGGCGCGGTGCTCCCACGCGGCGATGCCGATGAGATGGACGAGCACGCGACACACTACAACGAGGTCAGCCGCGGACTCGCGCTCGCCCACCGGGTTCCGTACATCGACTTTCATCAAGCGGTGTCAGGACTGGCGCGCCAGGGACTCGCGAGCGATGGCGTGCACCCCAACGTCTTCCAGGTCGGCGGACGCGGCCGCCCCTGTGTGCTGACCGAAGAAGGTCTCGCCTACGGGCAGAATCAGCGGAACCTGAGGACGCTGGAGTCGTTGCACCGGGTCCGGCTCGGACTCGCCGGTGCGCCGCCCGATGCGCCCGTCGAGCCCCTCTTCGGCGACCGGACCGCCGAAGTGCCCCTCCGCCTCAGCACGCTGCCCTTCGGGGAGACGTGGGAGCGGGCCGAAGAAGAAGTGCCCGCCGAGGAATCGGAGACCGAAGACGCAGGCCATGCACCCGCAGACGAAACCGCAGAGGCCGCGGACTCGACCGACGACGCGCCCGACCCGACGAACGATGCACCCGAACCGACGGCAACCGAGAGCAGCACGCTCGACGGGTACGGATGCGAGAACGCGGAACCGGCGAACGGCCCGGAACGCGTGTACCGGATCCGAACGGAGACGCCGGTCTCACTCACCGTGCACACCTTCGGCGGCGCTCGCGTGGTGCTGCTCGGTGAGACGATGGCACCGAGCGCCTGCGTGGCGTTCGCAGAAGACACGCTCGAGGCCGAACTGCAGCCTGGCATCCATCATGTGGTGGTGGAGCGATCGGCCGACGAAGGCCGCGTCACGGTCCTGATGCACGGGGAGGCGATCGCGATTCCGACCGCAGACCCAGCGGCAGACCCCGCCGACTGACGCGCGTCTGACGAGCGACGGTCGAGCGACTGACAACCCACCGGTTGTCGCGCACACTTCCGGGCGCCCACCGGTTCGGTGGGCCGGTTCAGGAGACCCCATGGACGTCGTGACGTTGTACGCCCCCAGTGTGTTCCGAGTCCACGCGGGACTCATCACCGCGCCGCTCGGCGCCCGGCCCGACAAACCGCTGGAACTCTACGAGTTCGAGGCCTGCCCGTTCTGCCGCAAGGTGCGCGAAGCGATCTCCATGCTGGATCTCGAAGCCGACCTGCGCCCCTGTCCGAAGGGGGGCACCCGCTACCGCCCGGCCGCCGAAGCGCGCAGCGGCAAAGCACAGTTCCCGTTTCTGATCGATCCGAACACCGGCGTCGAGTTGCTCGAGAGCACCGCCATCGTCGACTACCTCTTCAAGACCTACGGCACCGGCAAGACCCCGCTCGTGATGCGTCCGTTCATCGCGACGCCGACCGCCGGGCTCGGCTCCGCGTTCCGCCACGGCGGCATGCGGGCCCGTCCCTCGAGGCAGCCCGAACAGGACCTCGAACTCGTCGGGTTCGAGGCGAGTCCCTGGTGCCGCCGGGTGCGCGAGACCTTGTGCGAGCTGGAGCTTCCGTACCGGCTCACCAACGTCGCCAAGAAGAGCCCGAGCCGGCCCGCGTTCATCAAGCGCAGCGGCAAGATGCAGGTCCCATGGCTGCACGACCCGAACACGGGCGTCGAGATGTTCGAGAGCGCCGACATCGTCCGGTACCTGGACGACACGTACGCGCTGTAGTCCTCCGATTCGGGCCGCGGGGATGACGTTTCGAGTTCGGCTGCTAGAAGGCGGCCATGCTGGATGCGGAGTTCGTGGCGGACTGTCCCTATGGGCCGGGCGGGTTGTTGATCGACGAGTTGCTCGAGGTCGACGAAGAGAAGAGTCGCGTGGTGGTGCGGATGCCCGTCTCGGACGAACTGCCCCTTACCCGCGAGCAGCGGGCGGACCCGCGTTTTCATCCGCGTCATGTCAGCGGCGGACTGATGGTCCACATGACCGGCATGGTCGGCTTCGTACACGCCTACTACGTGCTCGGGCTCCGGCACAGCGAGGGCTGGATCGGCTACGGCGGCAAGATCTACAGCGCCAAGTTCCTGGCGCTGGCGGACATGCGCACGCCGTTGGTGCTCGAGGGCTGGGGCACGCGGATGCGTCGCGGCGAGAAACAGATCTTTGTGCGCTACGGGTTTCGGTTCACCCAAACCCGCCCCGACGACGACGACGACCAACCCGGGGAGAAGGTCGTCGTCTACGAGAGTGAGCAGGCCGCGATGTGGACGCTGATCCCAGGACGAGAGGAGACGACGTGACCGTTCATCAGGCCATGATCGAAGTGCACACGACCGGCCGCAGCACGATCGACATCACCGCGAAGGTTCAGCAGGCGGTTGCGGGCATGGAGGTTCGTGGGCCGGGCGTGGCGACCGTCTTCGTACACCACACGAGCGCGTCGTTGCTGCTGAACGAAAACGCCGACCCGGAAGTTCGCCGGGACCTCGAGCGGTTTCTCTCTCGACTGGCGCCGGATGGGGACCCGCTCTTCCGTCACGTCGACGAGGGGCCCGACGACATGCCGGCCCACGTCCGCACCGCGCTCACGGCGACGTCGATCACGATTCCGATCGCCAGCGGCCGGTGCGACCTCGGCACCTGGCAGGGGCTCTACCTGTGGGAGCACCGCCACGCGGCGCACCGCCGACGCATCAGCGTGACGGTGGTCGCGTAGGAGCGCACCGCGTCCGTCCGCGCTTAGAGCGCGTGGTCGGCAGACTCGAGCTTCTTCTTCAACCGCCCACGACCACGGTGGAGCATCACGCGAAGCGCACCGCGGGACACGCCCATCTCTTGGGCGGCCTCGTCCCGGTCGTAGCCCTGGACGTCCACCAGCGTGACCGCTTCCCGCTCGCGCTTTGGAAGCGCGTCGAGTGAGGCGCCGACCACCTCCAGCGCTGCTTCGTCGTCGAGCCGCTCCCTCGGCGCCATGGCCGGGGGCGTGTGGTGCTCTTCGAAGCTCACCTGCGGACGCTTGCGACGGTGCACGTCGACGATCTTGCGGCGCAGGATGCTCGTCAGCCAGGTCTTGAGAGACGACCGGCCAGCGAATCCGCCGACGCCTTTGATCGCCGCGACCCAGGTCTCCTGGACCACGTCGGCTGCCAGGTCGGGCCCGACGCGCTGCCGCGCGTAGCGCATCAGCGCGGGTTCCATCTCTCGAATCGTTGCGTCATCAATCGTCGCCGTCGTCATCGCCGCCTCCACTTCGATCCACCCTTGTGGACCGACCGGTCCAAAACATTTGGGACCAGGAAAGCGCTCCGTCAACCCATTATCTTGACCAATCGGTCCAAAACCCTGCCCTCCGTGCGCAAGCATCTGTAATCAAAGGGAATTCTCACGGTGTCGTTCGGGCGGCGAATTGTGAAGTTTTGTGTTCGCGGGGCATCACCATCCCGGGACGTTTCGACCCAGTGGCCCCGAGAACGCGAAAAGGCCCGCACGAATTCGTGCGGGCCTCTGACGGGACCGGACCTTCTTCAAGGCCCGGGGTCGCTCACATCGTGGGCGGGCAGCGGGGGGCGCTCAGACACGCGCCGATCGCTTCGGAGCAGTTGTCCATGACGCAGCTGATGTCGCCGCACGTGAAGATCTCACGGATGGCGCAGTTGATGACCTCGTCCACGAAGAACCGGACGTCGGCACAGGCCCGCGCCGAGCAATCCGCCACGCACGAGAACGAGAAGTCCGGCGGTCCACCGCCACCGCCGCCGAAGTCGACGCAGCCGAAGATGCAAGTCGCGACCTCGATGCAGGTGACGCCGCCGCACATGCCGCAGTCGGCCGGGCAGTTGACGCACGTCTCGAACTCGTCGCCCTCGCACATGCCGTTGCCGCAGACCGAACACACGCCGCAGTCCGCAGAGCAGCTCGCGCAGTCTTCAGGGCGACGGCAGCGTCCGTCGCCGCACGGGTCGCATCGGCCGCAGTCGGCCGGGCAGGTGGAGCAGTTCTCGATGCCCGGCGTGCATTCCCCGTTGCCACACTCCGGACAAGGGTCACAGTCCGCCGCACAGGTGAGGCAGTCCTCGCCGTCGCCCGCGCGGCAGAAGCCGTCTCCGCAGGTCCGGCACGCGCCGCAGTCGCCCGGGCAGCTGCTGCAGGACTCGGTCGCCTGACAGGTGGCGTCGCCGCAGAACTCGCAGAGACCGCAGTCGCGCGGACAGGTGGAGCAGTCTTCGCTCGGGGCACAAAGGCCGTTGCCACAGCGCTCGCAGAGGCCGCAGTCTTCGGGACAGCTGCCGCAGGTCTCGCTGCCGGAGCAGGTCATGTCGCCGCAGAACTCACAGCGGCCGCAGTCGCGTGGACAGGAGAAGCAGTCCTCGGCGTCCGAACACTCGCCATCGCCGCAGGTCTCACAGCGGCCGCAGTCGTCGGGGCAAGAAGCGCAATCTTCGCCCGCGCCACACCGGCCGTCGCCGCAAGTCATGCACACGCCGCAGTCGCTCGGACACGAGCTGCAGTTCTCGCTCGCGCTGCACGTTCCGTCGCCGCATTCCTCGCAGAATCCGCAGTCGCCCGGACAGGTGGAGCAGGTCTCGCCGTCGCGACAGAGCCCGTCTCCGCACCGCACGCACGCGCCGCAGTCTTCCGCACACGAAGCGCAGTTCTCACCCATACCGCAGAGCCCATCGCCGCAACCAGCGCATGCGTCGCAGTCGGCGGGACACGTCTCGCAGTTCTCCATGAGGTCCGGGTCGCAGAATCCATCGCCGCAGTCGCGGCAGGAACCGCAGTCGGGCGCGCAGGTGGAACAGTCTTCGGTCGGTGCGCAGAGTCCGTCGCCGCACTCGTCCGGACACATCTCGCAGTCGGCCGGGCACGTCGCGCAGTTCTCCGTCGCGCCACAGAGCCCGTCGCCACAGCCGCCACCGCCACCGCCATCGCCCGCGTCCCGGCGCACGCCGCCGCCGTCCGAGAGATCGCTCAAGAGGCTCGATCGTCCGCAACCGGAGAGTGCGAGGGTGGAAGCGAGGGCGAAGAAAGCGAGGTGGGTGAAGTTCAAACGGGCAAACATGGGGTCTCCAGGAAGGATCCGGGAAGGAAGGTCGCGCGAAACATAGCGGATCCCGCCCTCCCCTTCACCTACGCGTCGAGCGGCAGTGAGGAGCGTCACTCCATGTGGGTTTGTGGCCCCAGCCCCACCGAACCGTCAGCCCATCGGATCGAGGCACGGCCATGGCCACCATAGGCGGCCGAGCCAGTGTGAGGCCAGTGTAGAAGGCCCCGTGTAGGAGGCCGGCGACCCGGCCAGTTCCGACCGCTAGGCGCGGGCGACGAAGAAGTACATGGGCGTGAAGGTGCCGGTCTCGCCGCCCGCCACGAGCGCGTCGGCGCCCTGGTTGAGGAAGCTGCTGACGGCCTGGGTGCCCTTCGGCGCGATGCCGACCTTCTCCATGAGCTTGGTCGCGAAGTTGGTCACGGTTCGCCCGATCGGCGTGCGCGGGAAACTCGCCAGCGAGAGATCGCCGCCGGTGAGCGCCAGGTACCACGGGGTCTCCGGGTCGCCGGTCGGCGCGAGGTCTTGGGTCTCGAGGACTTCGAACCCGGCCGCCTCGAGCGACTGGTCGATCACCGAGGTGTGCGAGAGGTCGGGGAGACCATTGCCGATCTCGATGTCCTTCTTGATCTTCACGTGCGCGGGGTTCGACTCGTCGTACTGGTCGGTGAGACACCACTCGTAACCACCGAAGAGCGCGCCCGGCTTCATCACCCGCCGCAACTCCTGGAAGAGCTTCACGCGGTCGGGCGCGTGGCAGCTCGCTTCGATCGTGTAGACGGCGTCGAAACGTCCGTCCTCGGCCGGGAGCGCCATGAAGTCCGCCTTCTGGAAGCTGACCAGGTGGTTGAGCTTGGCCTTCTGGGTGTGCTTCTCGCCGCGGCTGATCTGGTAGGCGTTGTTGTTCACGCCGACGATCTTGGCGCCGGTGTGCTTCGCGATGTAGCGCGCGGGTCCACCGACGCCGCAGCCGACATCGAGGACTTCCATGCCCGGGTAGAGCCGGAGCTTGCGCGCGAGGTGCCGCTCGTGACGCTCGAGGCTCGCGAGGAACTTCTCTTTCTTCCATCGCGGCGCGAAGTGGAAGTGCTCGCCCCAACCGAACTCGTAGAAGTCCGTGGCCAGGTCGTAGTACTGGTTCACGAGCTTCGTGTACTGGGCCTTGCGCTGCTCGACGTCGCTTCCGCTCTCGTCGTGAAGACCCTGGTACTCGTCGACGGTCGATTGGAAGGACTCGCGGCTGACTCCGGACATGGTGCGTACTCTCTGGCTGGCGGTTGAACCCGGCCGGTGGCGCGGGTGGAGATGGAGACTCAGGCGACGGGTTGGGCGGCGGGCCGATGGGCGCCGAGTCGCTTGTGAAGCGCGGCACCATAGCTCAGAGCCCAGACCGGGAACACCCGACGGTAGGCCCGGTAGTCGATGAGTGCGGTGCGGAAGAACACGCCCGAAAACTCCTGCTCGGGCCAGTCGCCATCGGCTTGCTGTTGAGAGGCGAGCCAGGCGCAGCCGCGCAGGATCGCCGCTTCGTCTTCGGGGCTCGGCGCTTCGGACGCGTTCGCGAGGGCCAGGACCGCCCACGCGGTCTGCACGATGTGCCCGTGGTCGAACGGCTCGTACCGGTCGGTCAGACAGGTGCGCCAGTGTTCGCCCCAGGCGCCGTCCGCGCGCTGGT
Organism: Deltaproteobacteria bacterium; assembly: GCA_034670305.1. Taxonomy (GTDB): domain Bacteria; phylum Myxococcota_A; class Polyangia; order Polyangiales; family Houyiibacteriaceae; genus JAXMNT01. The sequence goes on along the minus strand of JAXMNT010000038.1, from coordinate 67,390 downwards.
GGCCTCGAATGAACTCGGTGGCCGCAGCGATCGCCGGGTCGGACGCGTCGGCGCCGGCGGCGCGCAGCCCGCGGATGCCGAAGAGCGTGCCGTAGAGAAACGCGACGCCCCAGGCGCCGTCCCAGGAACCGTCTTCGTTCTGACGTTTGCGAAGCAGCCGTTCGGCTTGGCGGATCGCCTGATCCATGCGGCGAAGCAGCTGGCCCTCGCCGCCCGTTTGCTGGAGCCGTGCACGCACCCGCACGAGCGCGATGAGGTTGCTCGCGGTGCACTCGACGTACGACCGTTCGGTCATGGAGTCGCCGAACATCTCGGCGGGGTTCATCCACTCCATCTCCATCGACTTGCGGGCTTCGTAGCTTCCGAAACCGCCGTCGGGGTTCTGACACTGGAGCAGGAACCGAATGCCTGCGGTCAGCACCTGAGGATCGTGCGGGGTGATCGCGTCCGCTTCGAGGAACGCTTCGAGCGCTTCGGCGGTGCAGTCACTCACTGGCCAGCCGTGCCAGATGCCCGCGAAGCAGAAGCCGCCGGTTGGGTCCACTCGGTACGCGCGTTTGTACTCGTCGAGCGGGCGTTGGGGCGCGGTGATCTGCTGAGACCGAAGCCACGCCACCGACTCCTCGACGACGGCGTCGAGACGGGTTCGGGTCGACGGCGACACGGATGGACGCGAAGCCACGAGCGACTGGATCGCGAAGCTCGTGTCCCACGTCGCGCTCCGCGCGCCGCAGATGCGGAGTCCTTCGTCTTCGTCCTCCCAGATCCAGCCCTCGAAACGGCGTCGCTGTTCGGCGAGATCCGGGTCCTTCGGATCGTGGGCCCAGAGGGTGAGCATGAAGAGCAACCCGTTCACCGGCGAGAGACAGGTGTGGTCCGAGCTGCGCAGCTCGAACTTCATGCGCTCCCGAAGCTCGGCGAGACAGCGCGCCCGCAGGCCGAGGCCGGGGATCTTCGACTGCACGCGTTCGAACAAGTTGACCGCCTCGTACATCGCCTTGAGCGTCTTGGTCGGCGGTGCCCAGAGATCGTCTTCGCGGAGCAGGTGGCGCGCGCTCCGGAAGTCGATCGAGGCGTAGTCTCGGTTCGGGTAGAGCTCGGCGCGAAGGGCATCGACCAGCGCGCTGCGGGGCGCACGGAGCTTCTGGCCGAACACGCTCGCCATGCCCATGTAGATGAGCCGCGTGTGGCAGTAGTAGTTCGCCGGATGGAGCGGCAGGCGCTCTGGGAGGAGCCATGCTTCCGGCGGCACGGCGTTGACGCCCTCCCAGCCGTAGACGTTCATCAGCGAGAGCCACGCCTTGCCCCAACTCGGAATGGCGCGAACGTCTTCGCTCGCGAACATCGTCCGAGCCGCTGCCAAACGGGGGTCGTCTGCGGGCACGCCGACGCAACGCGCGGCGACGTAAGAGAGCGCGGTCATGAAGAGCGAAGGCTCCCCGAACCGGTGCAGCCCCCAGAGTCCGCCCGGAAGTTGCTCGTGCTCGAGCTGCCGCACGATGCGCCGCTTGCGCTCCTCGGAGAGTTCCTCCCCCATCACGTGCATCGCCATCGCGTATTGCGCGGGCAACATGCTGTTCCAGACGTCTTCGCCCTCGAAGTGACGCAGCACCCGGTCGGTGCCGTCGTCGCCATCGTGGCTTGCGTGGTGCGTGTCGGCGAGATCGACGAGCCGGCGCACCCCACGGTCGAGGCTGAGTTCGAGATCGAGGGACGAGGCCATGGACGTTCTCCGGAAGGGGACGGCCGGGCGCGCGGCCCGGCCGCAGCTCAGCCGACCTTGCGGCGCAGCTTGGCGGCGATGAGGTCGCGTGCGGTGTCGAGTTTGATCGACTCGGCCGCGATGAGCTCGCGAGCGATCTCGTCGACGAGCCTGCCTTCGGCACCAGCGGCGAGTGCCACCGAGCGCGCGTGCAGACTCATGTGTCCGCGCTGAATGCCTTCGGTCGCCAGTGCGCGCAGCGCGCCCATGTTCTGAGCGAGACCGACGGTGGCCATGACCATGCCGAGTTCCGCGGCGCTCTCCACGCTGAGGATCTTGCGCATGACCCGGAGGGTCGGGTGCACGTTGGTGCTGCCACCGACCACACCGACCGCCATGGGCAACTCGATGAAGCCATGGAGCTGGCCGTCCGCGCGCCACCACTTGGTGAGCGAGGTGTACTTGCCATCCCGCGCTGCGAACGCGTGGGCGCCCGCTTCGACGCCGCGCCAGTCGTTGCCCGTGGCGATCGCGACCGCGTCCACGCCGTTCATCACACCCTTGTTGTGGGTGGCGGCGCGGTAGGGATCGACCGCCGCGAACTGGTAGGCCTCGACGATGCCCTCGGCGACTTCGGCACCGGTGAACCCGTTGCCTGCGAGAAGGAGCTCGGGGATCGAGCACCACGCCCGCGCGCAGCGGCGGTCGGCGAGGTTCGAGAGGATCCGCAGGTTCACGCGGCCGCCGGTGAGGCGCTCGACGAGCGGTGCGACCCCTTCGGCCATCGCGTTGATCGCGTTGGCACCCATGGCTTCGCCGCAGTCCACGATGAGGTGCAGCACCAGCATCGGGTACGGCGCGTCGAAACGGCGCACCTCGATGTCGAGCGCTCCGCCGCCGCGGCGCTTCATGTTGGGATGCACGGCGTTGGCTTCGTCGAGCAAGCGCTGCTTGTTCTGTTCGAGCGCCGCCACCGCGACGTCCGCGTCTTCGACGTCGAGGATCTGGACCTGGCCGATCATCAACGATTCGTCGGCCTCGGCGCGGAACCCTCCGGACTTGCGAACGGTGCGCGCCATGTTGCTCACGGCCGCCACCACGGACGGCTCTTCGACCACCATCGGGATCGTGAAGTCGCGTCCGTTGATGTGGAAGTTCAGCCCAAGACCGATCGGCAATCCGAAGACGCCCACGCAGTTCTCGACCATCTTGTCCGCGCGGTCGACCCCGAGCCGGCTGCCGTCTTTGAGGATGTCGAGATCTTCGGTGCTGAGCCCGAAACGTTCCCGCAGCTCGTCGTGCCGCTCTTCGACGTCGAGGCGGTAGAACCCCGGGATCCGGGAGCTTCGTTCGTCCGTCGTGGTGGTCATACCCGCGCCTCTTCGTCTTTCGACTTCTTGCTGATGGTGGTGAGGGTCTGGCTGGCCAGGTACTCCTCCCACTTGCGAATGGTCAGTTCCTGAAAGGACTTCACGACCGGGTTGAGCTCCGCGAGCGGTGCGTCCCAGTGGCGGTCGTACCCGTCCTGCTCGCACTCGACCGCGACTCCGTCTTCTTCGAGGAGCGGCTGAACCGTGAGCTTCTTGCCGATCGCCAACAGCCCGCGCATCACGTTGAACGGGAGCGGGACCTTCGTGAATGGCACGCGGAACGAGCGGAAGTAGAAGATGAAGAAGCTCGCCGTCGTGCGTTCGTCGATCGGCCGCACGAAGCACCAGTGTTTGATCTGGTTGTCCGTGTTGCTGCGCTGGTACGGGTACTCGTACCCGAGCTTCATCGAGTCGGAGTCGACGCGGCTTCGGTCGACGAAGAGTCCACTGATGGGTCCGCGTCCGACCTTGGTCTCGTACTCGAGTTCGACGGTGTCGCCGATGGTCTCGTAGTGAATGAGCTTGGCGTCGTCGAAGGGCTTGAAGCGACGGTGGAGAAACGCGTGCGTGAAGTCGCTCACGTTGTCCATGATCATCGAGTGGTGGGCCTTCCAGGTGGAGTCCACGCAGACGGTCGGCCAGGGGTTCTTGCCTTCGAGCTCAGGGATGTCCGGGGGCGCCACGTCCTCGGACTTCTCCGGGTCGCCGGGGAAGATGAAGATGAGGCCGTGCTTCACCTTCACGGGGATCGAGGGCACCTGGAACTTCGGGAACTTGCGACCGAAGAGCGAGTGCGGAATGTCCACGACGCGGCCCTGCCCGTCGTACGCCCAACCGTGGTACGGGCAGACGAGGTTGCAGCCCTCGACGTGGCCGGTGGTGAGCTTGAGCTGCCGGTGCGCGCACCGGTTGTCGATGGCGCGGACCTGCCCGTCGTCGCCCCGGAAGAGCGCGATGCTGCGCTTCCAGAAGACGACTTCCTTCACTTCGCCGGGCTTGAGATCTTTGGCCCAGGCCGCGGGGTACCAGTAGTCGGGGTGCATGCCGGCGGCGCGCACCTTCTGACGGGTGTTCTTCGCCTCTTCGAACGAAGGCGGCGGGGCATCTTGCTGAACGTAAACTCTGCTCATGGCTCAGGCGTGGATTCGGATGTCGGAGTGGATGGGCGCGGTGCGCGAGGGTTTCGGCGCAACGGGCTTCTTGGCCTCGGGGTGGGTGATCGCGCCCCTCGAGAAGTGGAACGCGTAGGCCTCGGCAAACGCTTCCTCCATCGGGGTCGGCACGAAGCCGAGCTCGCGGCGGGCTTTGCTCGTGTCCGCGTGGCGGCGGAGCTGCAGCCGCCGGATCGCGCCCGGTGTGAGGAGCTGGGGGAAGCGCGGGCTGATGCGGTACATCATCCAGCTGCTGAGCTCGGCGATCGGCAAGAGCGCGGCGCTCGGCACCTTGAAGCGCGGGCGCGGCTGGCCGGTGATCTCTTCGAGCATGTCCCAGATGTCGTCGAGCGTGAGGAACTGGCTCGCGATGACGTACTTCTGTCCGACGCGGCCGCGTTCCATGCCGAGCAGGTGGCCCGCCACGATGTCGCGCGCGGCGACGAACTCGAAGCCGCCCGGCACGTAGGCGTTCAGCTTCCGGTTGGCGAACTTGGCCATCGTGCGGCCCATGCGGCTCGGCAGGTAGTCGTGCGCGCCGATGACTGCGCAGCTCGTGACGATGCACGCATCGAGACCTTCGACGACGGCTTTGAGCACTTCGTGCTCCTGGAGCACCTTGGTGCGCTCGTAGGGCATCGCGCGGTGGAACGGGTAGAACCCCATGCCTTCGTGGGCGGGCTGGTCGGTCTCGTCGAGGTCGTAGCCGACCGCAGAGAAGGAGCTCGTCAGGACGAACTTCTCGACCGAGTGCTCGCGCGCGGCGCGGAGCAGATGACGGGTGCCGACGACGTTGGTCTCGTAGATCGCGCGGCGGTGGTCGGCGTCACCGTCGATGGTGCTGACCATCGAGGCGACGTGAAAGACCCGGCGGCATCCCTTGACCGCTTCGCGCAGCGAAGTCGGATCGCGCAGGTCGCCGATCGCGGACTCGACGTCGAGCCCTTGCACGGATTCGTTGTTCTCGCCGGCGCGCAGCAACACACGCACACGGTGGCCGTCTTCGACGAGGCGGTGAACGAGGTTGGCGCCGACATGACCGGCGCCGCCGGTCACGAGAATGGGAGCATCGCTTGCGTGTTTCATGGTGTTCTCACTGGCTCGCGAAACGAGCCGAAATCTTTCAGTGGACGGCGCTCTGGGTGTGCGGGGCGGAAAGTGGGGCGCGCCAGAGCGCGTCGTAACGAACGCGAAGAAGGTCGTCCTGACCCACGTGCGCCATGCAGTCGGCGATCAGCTGTTCGACTTCGGCGCGGGCGATCTTCACTGGCGCACCGGTCACGAACATCGCGTCGTTGCCGCGCGCATGGACCAGCGTGCGAACTGCCATCCAGAGCGGCAGCAGACAGAAGAGCCGCACGGCGGTGTGTTCGGCCGGGATGGCCAGCACGTAGTTGAGGGCGCGGTCGAGGCGGCCCTGGGCGATGTCGAAGAGCGGCGCGACGACCTGGTGGGCTTCGGACCGGCGCGCTGGATCGGTGAGCTGCGAGAGTTGCAGCCCCTCTTTGAAACAGGACGTCCGCGGAATGAACGAGACGAGTCGCTCGCGGTCGTCGGTCACGTCCTTGAGGATGTTCACGAACTGCAGGCCAACACCAAACGCTTCGGCTTCGGTGCGCAGCGCGTGCTCCACGCTGGTGCCGACTTCGCCGATCTCTTCGACGAAGAGGTCGGTGAGCATGTGGCCCACGGTGCCCGCCACGAAGTAGCAGTAGCGCTCGAGGTCCTCGACCGTGTGCAGCGCGGTGTAGTCGTCGCTGCCGGGCGGACGGTGCGAGTAGATCTGCATGCCGCGGGTCATCTCGGCGACCCAGCGAATCGTCTTGGTCTGCATCGCCTCAGGCAGCGCGCGGAACACCCGCAACACCGACGAGAGGTTGCGGCAGAGGTCGATCTCGGCCGGCTCGCCTTCGACGTCTGCGAACAGTTCCTCGAACCGCGCGACCGGCGCGCTGTCGGCCGGGCCTTCGATGGCGGACAGGAAGGTTCCGTAGCGCTCGTCGCGTTCGTCCCTGGTGAACCCGTGGTGGTCTTCGACCGTGTCGGCGATGCGGCAGAGCAAGTAGCCACAAGTGACGGCGCTCCGAAGATCGCCGGGCAGCATCTCGATTGGACGCGCGAAGCTGCGCGAGACCGCGAGCAGTGCCTCGGAACAGTACGCATGGTCGGCCGGCTGAGCGTCCTGGGAGGCGCGGGCGGTCCGGGCGGTGAGGCGCATGGCGCGGCGCGCTCGGTAGAGGGTCAGTGCTTCGGCGGCTTCCGCCCCGAGCGTGATCGATGCATCGAGGCTCGAGAGCCCCCGCTCGATGGCGGCCCAAAGCGGAGCTTCGGACACGAGCAGGGCGCGCGCCACGATCGCGGTGGTCACCGCACCGCCCCAGCTTCCGTCTTCGGTCTGCGCGGCGCCAAGCGCGCGGATGAACCGGCGACAAAGCGCGTCGTACACGGGCACACCGCAGTGAAAGAGGGTCTCGAGCGCGAGGGCCACATCGCGCGGGTGGCTCGTCACGGCTTCGTCGGCGCGCACGCGGCCGGCGATCCGGCGAAGCTCGGGCCCGATGTGGCGCGCCAGTGCGCCCGGGTACCGGCGCTGGGTGGTGGCGAGTGCGCGCGCGCGGTGCAGCCGGTCGGCGGGCGTCTCGGCGGACATCGCAAGCAGCGACTCGGAGTCGAGCACCACGGCGTCCAGGTCGCCCTGTCGGCTGTGGGTCTCGAGACGTTCGGCGAGCCGCGCGATCACGGACGCCTGGGACACGTCGTCGGCAACCTTCGCGAGCAACGCGTCGACATCGACCGTCACGGAGGTCTGTGCGCTGGACACCTCGGGGAGCTCGGGAAGCGTCGGCTTCACGCCGAGACCGCGGAGCGGCTGCAGCGCGGTGCCGGTCGGGCGGACGCGTCGGCGAATCGCTGCGGGCACCACCGTCGCGCCAGGCCACTGGGCGAACTCCAGGAAGCGGCCGAGCTCGGTCGCGAAACGGGCCACGCCCTGGTCGGCCGCCTGAGAACGAAGCGCTCGAAGGGCGACGCGTACGAACGCGCTGCCGAACTGACCGGTGCGGATCTCGGAACCGGAGAGGATCCGCATCGTGCGCTGACGCTCCGACGGGCTGGCGCGCCAGACGTCGTACACGGCCGCTCGGATCGACGCTGCACTGGCGTCTTCGCGGGTGAACACCTGGTAGAGCGCGTTCGCGAGCAGCTCCGGCACATAGGACGCGGCTTCGCGCTCCGACTGGTAGCTGGCCACGTCGTTCGAGCGGACGAGCGCTTCGGCATCGCGAAGCCCAATGCTGATGCCGCTCGCGGTGAGCGGGTGGTAGAAGCCGACCGCGTCTCCAACGAGCGCGGCGCGTCCCTCGCCGTAGAACGCACGCGGCAAGAACCGGTTGCATGCCCAGGTGAGCCGCTGCGATCGGAGCGCTTTGCGGAGCGCGGGTCGGAGCGCCGCCGGAAAGCGGGGCGCGAACGCTTCCCACAGGTAACTCGCATCGCGTCTGGCACCGGGCGCACCGACTTCGATGTCGAGACACGCGCGCACGCGACCAGGCGCGATGCGGTAGAGCAGCACCGGGCCGGGTCCGCCGAGAAGCACGTGGCCAAACCCTTCGAACGGAACTTCGACGTCGTTGAGTTCGACGCCGGCCATGTGCGAGATCACCTCGGCTTCGGTCGGACCGCCCAGGCTCTTGCGCACGATGGATGAGCGTCCGTCTGCGCCCACGATGCGGTCGGCCAGGACCTCACGGGTCTGACCTTCGTAGGCGAACTGGACGCGGGCGCCCGAGATCTCGGTGACGCGCGCCCGCTCGAGGTAGGTGACGCCGCTCAGCGCGTGGGCCTGGGTCCGAAGCGACTCCACCAGATCGTGGTGCTCGCACGAGAACCCGACCGCGCCGTCGGCGTAAGGAAGCACGATCGGATCGGACTCGTCGTCCGGGAACACCACGAACCCATGGCTCGGGGTGTGCGACGCGGTCGCTTCATGCGGGGTCAGGCCGAAGCCCGCGAGCACGTCGGCCCCGGTTGGGTGGATCCACTCACCAGCGAGCCGGGTCGATGCTTTGGGGTTGGCTTCGAGAAGAAGCACCCGCGCGCCGCGCCGGGCGAATCCGGCGGAGGCGGCAGCCCCAGCAGGGCCCGCGCCCACGACGACGACGTCGTAGCTGTTGGCGATCGAAGGGTGGGTTGTGTGCGTCATGATGTCGGGTCGGCCGCGGTTGCTGGCGGTCGGCGGATCCCCCCGGATCCGAACGGCGCGCAGCGGTCGACCGGGTCCAGTTAGCAAGTGAACCCCACGCGGATGCGAGGAATCCGGCGAGCGGTGGCCACGGGGAAGCGAACCGTCGCCCGATCCAGGTCAGCCGATCCACGGTCCGCAGTACGCCGAAAAGCTGTTTGTTTCCAGGGCGTTATGAGAGTGCTTGTCCGGCGCCGCATCAGAACAAGTTCCAGAACAAGTTCCAGTTCGAGTGCTCGGGCATCCGAACGCGTGCGACCGGCCCAACCCACTTTGGGAGTGTGTAGGATGTGGGGATGCGCCTTCTCTTGTCGGTGTGCCTCACCTGTCTTCTCGGATGTCCCGGCCCCGCCAGCGAACCTTGGGCGCCCGCCTTCGACCCCTCCTCCCAATGGCTTCTGAGCGTCTGGGGGCCCGGATCGGACGATCTCTATGCGGTCGGCGGCCAAGGTCGGCCCTCGACCGGCGCGATCTTCCATCGGAACGCCGGCGGATGGTCCCCCCTCGACACGGGACTCAGCGATCTGCCGCTCTTGAACTGGGTGTTCGGGTTCGGTTCAGACGATGTCTTCGTCGTGGGGGAAGGCGGCACGATCCTCCACCACGACGGAACGTCCTGGACCCGGCAGGACTCGGGCACCTCCGAGGTGCTGTGGGGCGTCTGGGGCGCCGCACCCGACGACGTCTACGCGGTGGGCGGCAACCCGTTCGCCGGCGGCGTGCCTACGGTGACGCACTACGACGGCTCGGCGTGGACGCCGGTCGTGCTGCCAGAGCTCGAACGCGCCAACGTGTTCGCGTTCTTCAAGGTGTGGGGGAGCGGACCCGACGATGTCTGGGTGGTCGGGCAACGGGGGGTGGTGCTTCACTACGACGGCGCGGCGTGGTCCGAAGTGAACATCGGCGCCTCGGTGGATCTCATCAGCATCTGGGGCACCGGGCCGAACCGGATCGCAGCGGTCGGCGGACGGGGCAACGGCTGGGTGTACCGGTACGACGGAACCGAATGGATGGGCGAGCAGCCCGCGGCGCTGCCCGGACTCAACGGGGTGTGGATGGGCAGCGACGACGTCATCCATGCGGTGGGCGAGCAGGGTCAGATCAGCCGGTTCGACTTCACGTCGCTCGAGATGGTGCACGACGACTACCAGGACACCTTCCACGCGTTCCACGCCATCTTCGGAGACGGTCGCCGCCTGACCACCGTGGGCGGCAACTTCGCGAGCCCGATGGGGCCTTACGTGGGCCTGGCGTACGCGCGCTCGCAGAACGCCGACGACTGATCCGAGCGCGCTCGGGCGTTGAAGTTCAGCCTGGCGGCAGGTCGAACACGAGCTGAATGATGCCCGAGCCTTGGCTGTCGATCGGTCCTGCTTCGCGCATGATGCTCGCCACGCAACGACCGACCTCCTCGTCGGTCGAGCCGTGCGCCGTGGCCAGCGAGACCCGCCCGCTGTTGAACATCAAGCTCACCCGCGCGACGTTCGGCACGTCGCGGCGGCAACGTTGCAGTGCCGCGCGCTGACTCTCGAAGCGCGCGAAGATGGAGCTGCTGCTCGGCGGGGTGCTGCTGACGAAGTTGGGTTCGTGCATCCGAATGCGGCCCCCGGTCGCGGCCGGAACACTGGGCGTGTTCGTGGCCTGAGGCACGATCGAGGGCTGGACGGGTGGCGCCGCGACCTGGGGCGCGACCTGCTGCGGCGCGACCTGCTGCGGTGCGACCACCTGGGCTGGCTGCATGGGTCCCCTCGCACCGATGCTGTCGACGACGGGGGGTTGGTGGGGCGCCGCAGTGTGCGGGCTGACATCGACGCTGAAGCCGGAGTTCGGTCCAGCGGCGGTCTCGGAATCGTCGTCCTGGCTCGACAAGACCGCGAGCCCGATGCCCATGGCGACGAGGAGCGTCAGGACGCCGGTCGCGCCCCAGACGAGCTTCGTCATGTCGCCGCCGTCGGAGGACGGAGGAATCGCTTGGGGCATGCCCCCGAAGCCAGGGCTGCCCCCCATGGCGGGTGCAGGCACATGACCAGGCAAGGACGCTGAGCTCATCGGCGTCGACTGGGGTGCGACCCCGCCCATCATGTCCACCGGCGCGCGGGCCGGTGGGGGCGTGAGCGGGCCCGATGGCCCACTGGCGGCACCGGTCGGTGCCGACGATAGGGGGGACGAGTATCCGGTCGCCGCAAACGCGAGCGATGGGTCGACCTGCAGAGGCACGGTCGACGCACCGCGGGCGCGCTCGAGTGCGGTCCGCATCTCTTTCGCGCTCGAGAACCGCTGGTCGGGATCCCTGCGGAGCGCCTGCTCGACCACTTGCTGGAGCGCCTCCGGCAACGAGGGCAACTTCTGCCGAAGCGGGGTGGGATCGGTGGTCGCGATCTTCACCACCAGCTGCTCGTAACTCGCTGCGTCGTGCGGCGGCCCGCCCGAGAAGAGTTCGTAGAGCATCACACCGACGGCGTAGATGTCCGCGCGGTGGTCCGCGCCCTTCATACCGCTGAAGAGTTCGGGCGCCATGTAGTGGGGCGTCCCCATCACGACCCCCGTGTGGGTCAGGCCGGTGCCCTCGCCCGCGTCGAGTTTGCTGATGCCGAAGTCGAGAAGTTTGACGACCTCTTGGCCGCGCTGGGTCGCGAGGTAGACGTTCGCCGGTTTCAGATCCCGGTGGACGATGCCAGCCGCGTGCGCGGCTTCGAGTGCATCGAGTACCTGAACCGTCACGTCCACGACCGCATCCACGGTCAGACGATGCTTCTCGGCCCGTTCGGAGAGGTCTTCGCCCTCGAGCAGCTGCATGGCGAGAAAGAGCTCGCCGCCATTCGTCACGCCGCAGTCGTAGATCTCGATGATGTGCGGGTGACCGAGCTTGCCGAGCGTGCGGGCCTCGCGAATGAAGCGCTCGCGGATCTCGTCGCTCGCCGCGGCCGAGGGGTGCAGGAGCTTCAGCGCGACCTGGCGATCCATCATGACGTGCCGCGCGCGGAAGACCGCGCCAAAGCCGCCGGAGCCGAGCACGGACTCGATCTTGTAGCGATCGACCGTCTCACCGATCCGCTGCATCGCCTGGACGTTGTTCACGGGCGAATCCTACTGCAGGCCGCCGCCGCTTGCATGCGGCGCGCGCCACCCGTCTCGGCAAGCAGGAAGGCCCGGTCTTTTTTTTCAAAGACTGGCCGCCCGTCGTGAGTCTCGTTCTGCGGACGGTGGATGCGGCTCGAGACGCCCGGGAGGCGGCTCAGCCCAAATGGACGGGTCCGCCCTGAGGACGAAACATGAACAAACATACGACGCGCGTGGGGATCTGGAGTCTGGTACTGGCGCTCGGTTGCGGCTTCAACGCCGATGCCGAGCCGGCGGCGGCCACCATTCAAGAGGTTCAAGAACTTCCCAGAGCCCAGGAGCCCGCCACCGTGGGGACCGAACAACTGGCGGACCTGGCCGAACCCGAGATGGAGACCGGCGTCGCGGAAGAGGCGCCGGCGGAGTACGACGACGTCGTTGCGGGCTCCCAGGGCGCGCGCGGTGGTGCCGCCGGCTACGTGGGCCGCGCGTCCGCCATGGCAGCCAGCACTGGGACCGCGCGTCAGGAGGCCTCGCGCCCCAGGCCCCGTCGTCTGATGGCCCCCGGCCAGCCGATGCCGGCCGCGCCGCTTCCTCAGAACGGGGTGCTCGCCTCGAACTTCGTCGGCGGCAACGGCGTGCGCGCCCGACTCGACGACCTGCTGGACCGCGGCGTGATGGTCGGCGGCGAGCTCGTCCGCATCGAAGCGTTCGGCGACCGCGAACCGCTGCCCTACCCGGTGCCCGCCAGCCAGGGCGTCGACATGTTCGCGGAGCTCGAACGCGCTCAGCTGACCACCGGCACCGAGCGAGTCCATCTTCAGGTCGCGCTCATCGGACGACAGGGAGAGATGCCGCGCCGCCCGCAGATGGATGTGCGTCTGGTGCTCGATCGAAGCGGTTCGATGCAAGACGGCCACAAGTGGCAGCACGCCATCCGCGCCGCCCACAGCATCGTGGACGCGCTTCAGCCCCAGGACACGTTCGGTCTGGTCACCTACTCGGACGAAGCCACGCTCGATGTGCGCCCGGCCCGCGTGGGCAACCGCCGCTCGGCGCATGCCGCGATCAACCGGCTCGTTCCGGGCGGCGGCACCAACATCGGCGCGGCGCTCGAGCTCGTCGACCAACACGCCCCCCGGGCGCGCGCCGGCGGCACCGTCGGGATGACCTTCCTGGTCTCCGATGGTCGGGTCACCGTCGGTCAGACCAACGTGCAGATGCTCGGCGCCGTCGCCCGACGCACGTTCGACCGAGCGGGTGTGCTCACGACCGCCATCGGGCTCGGCACCGACTTCGACGAGCAGACGATGATCACCATCGCCCGCGAAGGAAGCGGCAGCTACCACTTCGTGCGCCGGCCCGAAGACATGGCCGACATCCTCGAAGACGAACTCGAGGCGCGCGCCCAAGCGGTGGCGCAGGGTCTGCGGGTTCGGGTCGAACTCGCCGAAGGCGTGCGTGCCACGAAGGTGTACGGATCGCGTTTGCTGAGTGAGACCGAACACGCCGCCGTCCGCGCGACCGAAGTCGCCGTCGACCAGCGCATCGCCCGCCAACTCGGCGTCGCCCGCGACCGCCAGAACGAAGAAGAGCGCGGTCTCCGCATCCACTTGCCGACGTTCCGCCGCGGCGACCAGCACGTCATCCTGATGGAGCTGGAGGTTCCGGCCGGAACCCGCACGAGCGACATCGCCACGGTCACACTCGACTTCAAAGACTTGATCCGAAACCGGAACGGCCACGTCGTCCGCGAAGTCACCGCCGAGCGCACCACCGACGCGGCCCGCGCCCAAGCGTCGGTGGTCCGACCGGTGAAACGCACCGTGCTCGCATTCCAGGCTGGCTCGGCACTGCAAGGCGCCGCCGATGCCCTCGGGCGCGGCGACGCGGCGAGTGCCCGACGCGCATTGACCGAGCGCCGCGAACTCCTGCAGGCGGCGGCGCAGCTGTGGCGCGACGACGGCTTGCGTCAGGACGCAGCGCTGCTGGCCCGCTACGAGCAGGTCGTCCAGGGCGCCTGGGGCAGCTGGGACAGCGGCTCCCGCGACACCCTGGTCATGGCGATGAACTACTTCGGTGATCGGCGGATGCGATGAGCCCGTCGACTGCATCGAGGTGGCAAGGCGCATGGCGCCTCACGCTCGCCGTGTGCGCACTCGCGCTCGGTGCCGCGCCCGCGCTGGCGGACGAACCGGCGACCGTCGTCACCGAGCGGCTCGAGTTGCCGCTCGACGGAAGCGTCCTGGATGTCTCCAATCTCTTGGACGACGAGCGGACGATCGAGGTGGTCGGCACCGTGTCCATTCCCGCGGCCGGAAGCACCCTGGATGCGTTCCACCGCCAAACCCCGGACCTGCGCTTCGAAGCCGATGGCCCGTACGTGCTCCTTCCGGAAGGCAGCACGTTGCTGAGCGAAAACGTCGACACCCACTCGTACGTGGTGCGGCTCCCCTCGCACGATGCGCGGGTCTCGTTCGCCATCGCCCGCATCGCCGCCGCCAACTTGCAAACCCGCAGCGAGGCCGTGCGCCAGCTGCGCGGCCGCATCGAGATCCTCGTGCGCACGGTCCCCACCGTCGCGACGCCCGCCCTGCTCCCGTCTCCCGCCCTCACGTCTTCGCCCCGCACCGAGTCCATGTCCACGATCGTGACCGTCGTCCTCGGCGCAATCGTTGCGACATTCGGGCTGCTGGTGTGGTTCCGGCGACGCAGACGCGACCGGTGGGCGGGCTGGAGCCGGCGCGCGCGTCGTGCGGTGGGGGCCGTTGCGCGGGAGGGCCGTCGGCTCGGACCGGCCTACGATCCGGTGGTGGCAGCGGCCGCCGAACTCGGTGAACTCGCAGAGAAGGTTCGGGCCCACGCCCTCGAAATCAGCCGGTCCCGCGAGCGCATCGAAGGTGTCGGAACGGAAGCGGTGGCCCGCCGCGACGAACTCGACGGGGAGACCCAGGTCGCCGAAGCCCGCATGGAAGCGCTCGTCAGCCGACTCGAAGGCGTGGCGGCACGGCTCGCCGCCGAAGTCGCAGGACACGCGAAGGTCGACTCACTCGACGATGGCCTCGGCGCGCTCGGCCGAGAACTCGAAGTCGCGCTCGTCTCCGACCGCGAAGCCCGCAGCACTTAGTTCGCTGCACCACAGGCCGGGCTCGCTCCGCGAGACTGGCGGCCTCTCGCCAAGGCTGAGCGTGGCTTTCGCGAGACTGGCGGGCAGGCACGATCCTCACTTTCGGAAGATGCGAATCTCCTCGAGCACGATGTCGGTCTTCGGCCGGTCGCGAGCCGCGGTCGGAACCCGGGCGATCTTCTTCACGAGTTCGACGCTCTCTGCCGTCACGCGACCGAACACGGTGTGTTTGTCGTCCAGGTGCGGCGTCGGCACCTCGGTCACGAAGAACTGCGAGCCGTTGGAGTTCGGACCCGAGTTGGCCATCGACAAGGTGCCCGGCGCGTCGTGCCGCAGTGAGCGGACGAACTCGTCCGCGAACTTCCAGCCGGGGTTGCCGGTGCCGTTGCCCTTCGGACACCCGAGCTGGATCATGAACTCGGGGATCACCCGGTGGATGATCGTGCCGCTGTAGAGCGGCCGACGTACTTTTTCAGGACCGTCGACCGTGGCGGCGCCACCGCCGGTCCACCCCTTCTTCGCACTCGAGAGATCACCAAAGCTCGGTGCGGCCGCGGGCGGCGTCCATTCGACGGTGCCCATCGCGAGCGCGACGAAGTTGGCGACCGTGCGCGGCACCGACGCTTCGTAGAGCGCCGCGTGCAACTCGCCCATGCTCGTGACGATGGTGGCGTGGAGGGATCCGGTACCTGGGCAACTCTCCGAGGCCGGCGGGGCGGGCGTGTCTTGTGCCATCGATGTTCCTCTTCTTCTACGACTCGGTCATGACCGACATGACCCGGCGTACGTCGTCTTCGTAGGTGGCGCGCACGTGGGCGATCAGGGGCTCCCGCAGGCTTCGTTTGGTGCTGGCGTACGCCTTGACCGGAAGCTTCGCCAGCGCCAGCGCCTCGCTTCGCGCGGTCTCGAGGAGCTCGCCGGGCGCGACGACCCGGTCGAGGAATCCTACATCGGCCGCTTCGCTCGGACTGTGCACGTGTCCCTGAAGCGTCGCGCGCAAGAAGGCGTTGCGGCGAAGTCGTTCGCGGGCGAGCTCGCTGGCGAACACCGGGAGCGGCATGCCGATCGCGACCTCGTTGAGCCCGATGCGAAAGTCACCCTCGATGCCGATGCGGGTGTCGCAACAGAGCAGCAGGAGCGCGCCACCGGCCATCGCATGTCCGGTGCACGCGGCGACCACCGGTTGAGGGTGTTCGTAGAGCCTCATGAGGACGTCGCACCCGGCCGAGGTGAGGGCGATGGCGGCCGCGGGCCCGGCCATCATCACCTTGAGATCGAACCCGGCGCAGAAGCGCCCATCCCGACCGGTCAACACCACCGCCTTGGCCTCGGTCCGCGCTTTCTCGAGCGCAGAGGCGAGGGCAGTCAACATGTCGTGGGACAACGCGTTGGCTTTGCCGTCGTCCATCGTGAGGGTCGCTACGGAATCGACCACGTCGATCCGAACCAGTTCAGACATGGCGCGGAGACTAGCAGGGAGCCGCCCTCCCCCGTTTGAGGAAACCGCCGCCATCGGCCAGTTGCTCTTGACGGACCCTGTTCGGGGGATGGGCGCATCCCCTCCGGCCCGCGGGGCAAAGCCCCTCCGGCCTCCCCCCAACTTCGTTTCGCGCAACGTGTTCCGCACTTTGGTGGTCTTCCGCACTGGACAGCGCCCTCGACCCATGTCAAAAAGTGAACGGGGTTCACATTATGGAATACGTCGTCGCAGCGCTGGTCGGGTTCTTCTTCTGGACGTTCGCGGAGTACGCGCTCCACGCCTGGGGAGGCCACAAACCCAAAGGGCGCACGGAAGGCTCACGCGAGCACCTGCGCCATCACTCCAAACCCGACTACTTCACCCCGTGGACCAAGAAGTTGCTGCTCGCGGTGCCCGTGCTGAGCGCGCTGTTTCTGATCACGGCCCCCATTTTCGGCATGGGGGCCGCAGGCTGCTTCGTCGGGGGGTTTGCCGCCGGCTGGCGCACGTACGAGTTCGTCCACCGGGACCTGCATGTGCACGCGCCGCGCACGTTCTACGGCCGCTGGGCCCGCCGCCACCATTTTCACCACCACTTCACGCGGCCTTTCATGAACCACGGCGTGACCTCGCCGCTGTGGGACTTCGTATTTCGAACCTACGAGCGACCCGTGGTCGTTCGGGTGCCGCGCCGCCATGCCCCGAAGCTCCCGTGGCTGCTCGACGGTGGACAGATCGCCGACTCCCTCACCGGCGACTTCGAACTGGTCTAGCCCCCCTCCCAGCCGCGTCGGGCGTGCTTGAAGTCGGGCATGGATTGCGGCACGTCTGGCGCATGCCTCGACATCCCTCCGTGGCGGCGTCCACCGCCACCCTGTCGTCTCGAGTATTCAGTGGGCTCGCCGCCCGGGCCGCGGAGAAGCGCGCCCGCGGAGAAGTCGTGCACCCGCTGCATGTCGGCGACACATGGGAGGAGCCGCTCGAGGTCGCCCGCGCGGAATCTCAGCGGAGCGCTGCGCTGCCGCTCGTGCATCAGTACGCACCGGTTCAGGGGGAGCCGGTGTTGCTCGACGCGGTGCAAGCGCAGCTGTCCGCCCACCGGGACGTCCCCCGCGATCGCATCCAGATCGTCAGTGGTGCCACGAGTGGTCTGATGGTGATCAGCCGCGCGCTGCTCGATCCCGGCGACGAAGTACTTCTCCCCGCACCGTATTGGCCGCTGATCCGCGGCATCATCGCGAGCCGCGGGGCGGTGCCGGTCGAGGTCGACGGACTCGCGCACCTTGCCCCCACCGATCTGCGGGCGGCGCTCGAAGCCGCGATCACCCCGCGCACCGTCGCGCTCTACCTCAACTCGCCGCACAACCCGACCGGCGCGATGTGGTCCGACGCGCAGGTCGAACAAGCGGTTCAGGTCGCGGTCGCGCACGACCTCTGGATCGTCTGCGACGAGGCCTACGAGAAGATCTACTTCGGTGACGCGCCCCGCCCGATCTGGACCCGCGACGATGTGCAGGATCGCTACGTCGCCTGCCACACATCCTCCAAGACGTACGGTCTCGCAGGCGCGCGGGTGGGGTGGGCGCATGGCTGTGAAGCGGCGATGCAAGCGGTCCGCGGGTGTCAGACGTTCCTCAACTACTGCGCCCCGCGCCCGATGCAGCACGGCGTGGCGGCCGCGATCAAGCATGGCGACGCGTTCCTCGCCCGCCGCCGCGACCAGTTCGGAGCCGCCGCGCGACTGGCCGCAGAACGGCTCGGCGAACCGGTGCCGCCCGGGGGTACGTTCCTCTTTTTCGACGCGACCCCGCACCTGCGGGAAGGCGAGACCGATGCGCTGCCCTTCCTGGAGCGCGCCCTCGACCACGGTGTGCTGCTCACGCCGGGTGCGGCCTGCGGCGCGTCCTACGCCCGTTGGGTCCGGCTCTGTTTCACCAGTTTGCCGCTGGACGCCCTCGAAGAAGCCCTGGATGCGCTGGCACCGGTCCTGCGGGAATCGCAGTGATGGGTGTGGGATCCACCCCTGGCCATGTGGGCTGCAGCCCCCAAGAACGGGGCATGCGCGGGGGCGCGCCCCCAACAGTTCGGCAGAATGATTGAACTTTTTCAGTGCACGATCGTTGCACTGTCAGGAGCCTTGGCCAGGAGTTCCATGATCCACCTCGACGAAGACTTCGCTTCCTTGATCCCGGACGAACCGCTCGCTCAGTTCCTGCGCGACGCCGGCTCCCTGGATCGGGCATGGCGGTCCTGCCCACGCGCCGACTGGCTGGTCCAGCTCGCCACTTCGGCCGGCCACCCGCGCGAGAGTTTGGTCGCCCTGGCCTGCGATCTCATCGAAGACGTCGCGCGCCATGCAGGTGGCTCACTGGGCGAGGGAGCCGGCCCCGACGCGTGGAGGCTCGCCAAGCAGTGGTCCCGTGGTGCGTCGACCGCCCGCGAGTGCTGGGCATCCGGATTCAGAGCCAGCCGCACCGAGAGCCCCACGCATTTGGAGCGCGCCTGCGCTTCGGTCGCATTCGCGTGCGACGCAGAAGCCGCCCTCGGGTACTACGCGGAACGCGGGCACGCCGCGGAGTCGGTGCGCCACGCGACCCGCGCGGCCACGGACGCGAGCGCGCTGGCCACCTGGATCCGGCAGCGGCTCACGGTGCACGACGTGCACGCTGGGCTCATGCGTCGATCGGTGCGCGGTTCGATTCCGCCCAGCAGCGCGCCGGTCCTTCCCGCGCACGACTCCGAACGGCCACGCGCGATCTCGTCTTCGACGCTCGAGAGCCTGCGGCGGGCCTAGGCCTTGATCGCCCAGCTGTTGCAGTAGCCCGCTGGGTTGATCGGTCCCTTCACCAGCGTGCAGGTCCCGCAGGCGTTCGCCGCCCCGGCGGTGAAGAAGTTGCAGTTCGTGCAGTTCTTCGCCGCGGCGTGCGGAGAGACCTCGACGTAACCGAGGTTCACGCGGGCGCTGCGCTCGGCATCGGTGAGGGCGGTCACGTCCTGACAGTTGGGCCCCTCGCTGCCGCCACAGCCGGCGCCGAGGGTCAGCAGACCCGCGCCCACCGCAGCGGTCGCGCCTGCGCCACGAACCAGAAACACGCGCCGACTCATCTTGGACTTTTTCATCGTGAGGGAGCGTAGATCAGCTGCTCCCTTCCGGAAACTTTTGGTGGAATGACCCATGACGGGGGATTGGGTCCATTCCCACCGCCGGACAACCTCGCAGCCCTCGCGGCCTCGGTTTAGACTCCTCCTATGGTCTTCCGGTGGATGGGTGTGTTCGGGCTCGTGTTTTCCGTCCTCGGCTGTGGACGTTCGGTCCTCGTCGACGACTTCGTGCCCGACGGAGGGCCCATCGACGCCGCGCGCGATGCCCGCCCGGTCGACGGTTCCACCGACGACGCACCCTCGGGGTGCACGACCGATGCCGAGTGTGGCCCGGGCCGGGCCTGCGAGGGCGGGCTGTGCGTGAGCGCGATCGAATGCCGAACCGACATCGATTGTTTGCCAGGCGAACGCTGCACCGGCGGTCGCTGCGAGACACCGGTCGAGTGCGTGCGCGCGGTCGACTGCCCGGCCGGGTTCGATTGCGTGCGCGAACGCTGCGTGCCGCGGCCCGATTGTTCCACCCGAAGCGATTGCGATCCCGGCTTCGACTGCGTCGATGGCGCGTGCGTCGCGCTGCCCGACTGCACCCGCGACCGAGACTGCGCCGGCGCAGGGTTCGAGTGCATCTCGGAGACCTGCGTCTTCACGGGCGACTGTATGACCAGCGCCGAGTGCAGCGTCGGGTTCGAGTGCACGGCCGCGCGGTGCGTGTTCACCGGCGACTGCCTCAGCGACCGAGAGTGCGCCGCTGGGTTCCGTTGTGAGGCCGCGCGGTGTGTGCCCACGGGGTGCGTGCGCGACGCGGACTGCGACGACGACGAGGTCTGCGATGCGCTCGCCCGCCGCTGCATCCCCGCCACCGAGTGCGACACCGACGGAGACTGTCCCGCCGGCGACTACTGCTTCTTCAACCGATGTTCGCCCCTTCGTCGCTGCCGCGAACACGCGGACTGTCCACCGCCGGAGCTCTGCGACGGATTCCGCTGCGTCGACGACGACGTGTGCCGGAGCGACGACGACTGCCCGGGCGCGCTCATCTGCGAGTTCGGCTTCTGCCAGCCCTCGGACTGCGACGTCGACGCCGATTGCGCGAGCGGCTGGTCGTGTGTGGCCAACCGCTGTTTCCCCGGCTTCTTCTGCGAGATGGACACGGACTGTCCCGCGCCGGGCATGCGGTGCATTGGGCGCATGTGCGTGGGCACCGACTGCACCACCGACGCAGACTGCCCGTTCAGCACCCCGCGCTCCTACTGCATCTCGGGTGCGTGCATCCAGCTGCCCGACGAGATGTGCGATCGAGACGCGGACTGTCCCGGCGGGCAGGTGTGCAACTTCGGGTTCTGTCAGGATCCAGATCCCACCTGCCCCGAAGTGCCCTGCGAAGGCATGCAGATCTGCGACGACGGCGTGTGCGTGCCTCCGCCGGAGTGCTCGGCGGACGCGGACTGCATGGGCAGCGGTCTCGTGTGCGAGTCCGGCCGTTGCATCTTCGTCGGCGAGTGCACCCGCGACGCAGACTGCCCCGACCGGTTCGCGTGCCTTGGCGGCATGTGCGCCTTCGTGGGCGAGTGCACGCGCGACATCGACTGCGACGACGAATTCGAATGCGTGCTCGGTTCCTGCCGCTTCGTCGGCGAGTGCCGCACAGACTCGGACTGCGCGCGCGGCGAGACCTGCGTCACCGGACGGTGTCAGGACGAACCGTGCCGCGAGAACTCCGACTGCCCCGCCGGCACGTTCTGCAGCGTCTCGACCCGCTCGTGCCTGCCTGAGATCACCTGTGCCTCCTCGGCCGACTGTCCGATCAGCTGGACCTGTCTCGGCGATCAATGCGTCGCGCTGCAGCTCTGTGCGCCGCCTGGCAGCCCGGACGCCGGCTGTCCGCCGGGCACGACCTGCGCCGACTTCGGGGCGTGTTTCATCACCCCGGACTGCGCGCGCGACGACGACTGTCCGGCCGGTGAAGTCTGCGAGTCCAACTACTGCCAGCCAGAAGGGTGCAGCGGCGACGGAGACTGCAACTACGGCTGGGAGTGCGTGGCCGACCGGTGTTTCCCGTGGCTCTTCTGCGGGACGGACATGGACTGTGGCCCCGGCCGGATGTGCATCAACAACAAGTGCACGGTCGAGGGCGGCTGCGTCGAAGACGACGAGTGCCCCCCGGGCCAGAGCTGCTTCGCCGGCTTCTGCTTCTTCATCCCGCCCGACGAATGCGACCGTGACGTCGATTGTGCCGAAGGCGAAGTGTGCAACTTCGGCTTCTGTGAGCCCGCGACCACCTGCCGGGTGTCCGCGGATTGTCCGGCCGGGCAGGTGTGCGTCGACGACCGATGCCGCATTCCGGTCGAGTGCCGGAACGACGGCGACTGCGATCCAGGCGAGACATGCGACCCAGACGGTCGCTGCATCCCCTGACACCTCTGAGAGACACCCGTTTAACACTGGGGGCATTTCGAGTATCGTCCGGCGCCATGCGCAGCGTCCTCCTCCTCGCCTCCGTCGCCCTCTCGCTCTCGCTCTCCGTTACGGGATGTGACGACGAGCCGGAGGTGCCCGAAGAGTCCCCGGACCCCGTCGTCGGCATCATGGAGTTGCCCATCTCCTTCCGGCACGATTCGAGTCCGCAGAGCCCCCTGCGCATCGAAGTGTCGCCGTCCAAGATGCGGGTCGAAGCACACACCGTGCTCGAGCTGACGGGCGGCCGCATCCCGGACGAGGAGGTCGATGGCATGCGCATCCGATCGCTCGTGACCGCCATCGAAGCGGCCCCAGCGCGTGGCTCCGCCGCGCTTCGTCTGCACGCGAACACCCCGTACCGCACGATGGCGCTGGTGCTCGCCACCCTCAAGGCCGCGGGGCTCCGAGAGATTGGGATCGAGGTTCGGCGCGGCCAGACGACCGACACCGGCTTCCTGAAGATCGGCGCCTACGACGTTCGCGAAGAGTCCGAAGAGTGGGCCAGCTTCGAGGGGCCCTACCAGCGGCAATGGGACGAGCTCGAACCCGTCTGGGGGGACATGTACACCGAGTGCCGCGACGGTCCCTACGTCGACTGCGCCTTCAAATCGAGCAGCGTGGCCGAGGGCGGCCAGATGCAGATCACGCTCTTCGCCCGCGGCAACGGCGTGAAGATCGAGCTGCACCGCCACGGAGCCGAAGAGGCCGCGCCCACCCCGCAGCCGGTCGAGATGCTCGAAGGCATCACGCCGCCCCCCGGTTCCGAAGAGGTCGAGGAAGAACCCGCGACCACCGCGGCGTTCACCTGGCGATTCCAGTCCACCACCACCGAGAACGGCGCCGTCGGCCGCACCCTCCGCCCCCTGTGTGGCTCCACCGCGTGCGGCGTGGTCGTCACCGCCGAGAGCCAAACCCCGACGATGCGCATCGTCAGCTTCTTGGGGGCGGCGTTCCCGAACGGCGTGCCTGGACCGAGCGTGCTCTTCCAGATCCCGGAGTGAGCGTGTTCGATCGCGCCCACCGCGTGCCTCCACCGGGCGGCCGACCACCCGATGCGTGAGCACCGCGTCATGAGCCCCGCGAGATGACCACCGACGGTTGGGTCACGATCGGCGTCGTCGCGGCGATGGTCGCGGCCATGGTCGCCAGCCTCGCCGGACCCGACCTCGTCTTGGTCGCGGGCCTGACCGTGCTCTTGGCGACGGGCGTGCTCGAACCGGCCGAAGCGTTTCAGGGCTTCGCCAACCCGGCCGTCGTGACCATCGGCGCGCTCTTCGTCGTGGCCGCGGGCGTGCAACAGACCGGCGCGCTCGACTACGTGGCCCGCCGGGTGCTCGGCACCCCGCGCAACATCGCCGGCGCCCAGCTGCGCGTCATGGTCCCGGTCGGAGCGCTCAGCGCGTTCCTCAACAACACGCCGGTGGTGGCGATGTTCGTACCGCTGCTGCAGCGCTGGTCGAGGCAGACCGGCATCAGCGTCTCGATGTTGCTGATGCCCCTGAGCTACGCCGCGATCCTCGGCGGCACCTGCACACTCATCGGGACGAGCACCAACCTCGTCGTCTCGGGGCTCGCGCACACCGTCGACCCGAACCTCCAACTCGGCATGTTCGACGTGACCTGGCTCGGACTGCCCGCGCTCGTGCTCGGCACGATCTACGTGGTCGTCGCGTCCCGCTGGCTGCTGCGCGACCGCACCGGCGTCGACACCTCGCACGAAGCATCGCGCGAATACTTGATCCGGATGCGCGTCGAGAAGGGTTCGCCGGTCGGCGGCGAGACGATCGAAGCGAGCGGACTGCGGCGCCTCCCGGGGCTCTTCCTCAGCGGCATCGAACGCAAGGGTGAGCTGCTGCCCGCGGTCGGTCCGCAGACGCACCTGAGGGAAGGCGACATCCTTCGCTTCACTGGTGCGGTCGAGACCGCGGTGGATCTGCGGCGGCTGAGGCTGGTCCCCGAAGCGGACCAGGTCGACAAACTCGAAGGACAGCGCCGGTGGGTCGAAGCCGTCGTCGCCGCGCAGAGCGCGCTGGTGGGATCGAGCGTGCGCGACACGCGCTTCCGCACGCTCTACAACGCCGCCATCATCGCGGTGCACCGGCACGGCACCCACGTGGTCGGCCGCATCGGCGACATCGAACTCGAGCCGGGCGATGTCCTCTTGCTCGAAACCCATCCGACCTTCGCGCGCAAACACCGCGGCGACCCCGCGTTCGCGCTCGTGAGCGAGGTCGAAGGAAGCACACCGCCGAAACACGAGAAAGCCGGCGTCGCGTTCGTGGTCCTGGTCGCGATGGTTGCCGTCAACGCCGCGGGCGCGGTGCCGCTCGTCACCGCCAGCCTCGCCGCCGCGGGGTGTATGTTGCTCTTGCGCTGTCTCGACGGCGCAGAGGCGCGCGCCGCGCTCGACATCCGCGTGTTGATCACAGTCGGCAGCGCGCTCGGCGTGGGTCACGCGATGGCGGAGAGCGGCGCGGCCGAAGTCGTGGCCGGTCAGGTCGTCGCGCTGGTCGAACCGTACGGGCGCACCGCGTTGCTGGTGACCCTCTACGCGCTCACCGCCGCGCTCGCCGGCACCGTGTACACCGCGACCTCCGCCGCGCTCATGTTCCCGATCGCCGCGAGCGTCGCCGAAGCGCAGGGCATCGCGCTCTTGCCGATGACACTGATGATCATGGTCGCCGCGTCCACCGCGTTCAGCACCCCCGTCGGCTACGCCGCGAACCTGATGGTCTACGGACCGGGCGGCTACCGGTACACGGACTTCTTGCGACTCGGCCTGCCGCTTCAGCTGATCGTCTGCACCACGAGCATCACCATCCTCCAGTGGCTTTTTTTATAGCACCACGGGCCTGGCTCGCTTCGCGAGACTGGCGGCCTGCGCAGGTGCACGAGCGGAGCCGCCTGCCTCGCTTCGACGTCGACTCAGACCGACCCGCGCCAAGCGTCGTACTCGGCGGCATCCATGCGGACACGTGCGCTCAGGTCGGCTTCGACGTCCTTTTGCCAGAGCGCCTCGGCGGCCGCCTCGCCCGCGCGCAGGATCGACAGCTCGCTGCCGAACCCGGAGCCGTAGGAGAACGCACCGAGCGCGTCGCCCGGTTTTCGACCGACCAGCGCGCACGCCACACTCCACCAAAGCGCCGCGGTGTAGCTGTTCCCCATGTGGCGGTTCCAGCGCATCGTCGGAGCGACCTTCGTCTCGAAGAACGTCGCGGTATCGCCCTCGTCCCACCCCTGCGTGGCGCCGAGATGCAGCACCGCCTTCTTCACCATCTTGGGGAACGGCACGTGGAACGCGACCGCTTCCAGCGTCGCAAGCGCATCCTGCACCGACGACTCTCCGGCCCAGCCGCCGAACGTCTTCTCCACCGCCTCGCGGTAGCAGTCGAGACTGAGGGGACCTTCGACGCGGGGGAACCGTTCGCCCACCGGACGCCAGAAATCGAAGGCGGGCGATGCGAACGCGTGGCTCTCGAGATCGATCGACGCAACCAACGCGTCGTCGTCGAGCACGAACGCGACCGCACCCGCGCCTTGGGTGGCCTCGCCGGGATCGGCGGGCGCGTACAGCCCGACATCGGTCGCGACGACCAGCGCCGCGCGTCCTCGATGCGCGCCGCTCGCGCGCCACTCGAGCGCTTGGCGAAGTGCGACGGTCCCGCCGTAGCAGGCATGTTTGGCTTCGTAGCTGCGCATGCGGCCTCGAAGTTTCAGGTGGTCGGCGACGAACGCGCTCATCGGCCGGCTCATGTCGGCGCCGGTCTCGGTCCCGACCGCCAAGAGGCCGATGCGACCGAGGTCTCCGCCCCAGCGCTCGAGCGCGCGACGCGCCGCTTTCGCACCCAGCGACGCCGCGTCTTCGTCCGGTCCGCAGAGGGCGATCTCGTGGCAGCCGAGGCCTTTGGTGTACTTGTCCGGCTCGACACCGCGCAGCGTGGCGAGGTCGCGCACGTCGAGGTAGCGGCTGGGCAGAGCGAGCCCGAGGGCGCTGATTCCGTGTTTCATGGGGCGCACTGTGTCCGCTGGGTGCGGGCCGGTCCCCGACGAAATGATCGAACCGCGCGAGCAACCTGGCGAGCCGATCCTGGGCGGAAGTGAACCGTGTTCTCGGTTCCAATTGTTTCAGACCGCGGAGTCCGCGAACGGGGGCGCGGCATCGCCACCGCGAGGCTTGGCAAGGTTCTGCACGGCCCGTGGTTCCTCGGGCCGACTGCGCGCGACCAACCTGAATCGCCGAATCGCCAGACAGAGGCGGTCCAGGTTGGCTACAATGACGCCGATGTCACGTCTTGGTCTTCTCCGCGCCACCTTCGCTTTGTCCTTCATGCTCTTCGGCGCCTGCGACTGTGGCGGGGGCGACCCCACCACCTGCGTCACGACCGCCGACTGCCCAGCGGGACGCAACTGCGTCGACAGCATGTGCGTCCTGGTCGAAGACATCGACGGCAGCACAGGACGCGATGCGCCCGACCTGATGTGTGAAGACGAACGGCCGGCGTGCGGCACCGGCGCCCTCGCGCGCTGCTGCGAGGCAGCCGACGCGTGCATGGACGGACGCTGCGTCACCGACTGCGGCGAGCGCACGCTCTGTGGCGGCGTGTGCTGCGCCGAGACCGACGAATGCCTCGACAACGCGTGCGTCATCGAATGCGCCGACGAAGCGCAGCGCTGCGGTGCGGCGGGCGAACAATGCTGCGGCGCAGAGCAAGCGTGTCTGAGCAACGACTGCATCGATCTCGGCGACGAGTGCACGCTCACCGAGCAGTGCGAGGCGGACGAGCTGTGCGAGGTCGGGCTCGGGCGATGCGTGCCGCGCGACGCGGTCGATGTGTGTGAGTTCATGCCGCCCGTCGGCGACTTCAACCCCCGGACCGCGTGTCAGTGGCGGCCCGCAGCGGGTGACTCTGCGAGCTTCGACGACGTGGTGATGACCCCCGCGGTCGCCAACCTCACCGACGACAACGAGGACGGGGTCACCGACACGCTCGACATCCCCGACATCGTGTTCGTCAGCTTCGATCGCCAGGGCAACGGCTGTTGCACCGCCAACGGCCGACTGCGGGTGGTGAGCGGCTTGTGCAACGAGGACGGCACGATGAACACGCTGGCGACGATCACCATGCCCTTCGTCGACAACTCATCCGGCGTCGCGCTCGGCAACTTGCACCCGGACTCGATGGCCGACGAGCGGGTCCCCGAGATCGTCGTGACCTTCAAGGCCGGCGGTACGATCGCGTTCCGCCGAACCGCAGCCGACGGCTCCGCCTGGGAAGAGCTCTGGCGCAACACCACCAACGTGCCGGCAGACCCCGGCGGCGGCTCCCAGCCGGCGATCGCGGACCTCAACGGCGACGGCCAGCCCGAAGTCGTGGTCGGCAACATCGCGCTCAACGGGCTCGACGGAACCCTGCTCTGGAACGGACGCAACACCGTCGGCGCCAGCGCGGGGGTCGGCAACAACGCGTTCCTCGGACCGGTCTCGACGATCGCCGACATCGATCTCGACGGCGTGATGGAAGTGATCGCCGGCAACACCGTTTACGACGGCCGGGACGGCAGCGAGGAGTGGACGTTCACGTTCCCGAGCGCGAGCTCGAACTGCGCGGGCGCGGTGGCGTGCGATGGCTACGACGCGATCGGCAACTTCGACGACGACGACGAAGCAGAGGTCGTCGTCGTGCGGCGGGGCGATGTGTGGATCCTCGAACACGACGGCACGCTCAAGCAGCAGGTGGTCATCCCGCGGGTGTCGTGCGGCAGCAACGAGAGCGGCCCGCCCACCATCGCGGACTTCGACGGGGACGGACGCCCGGAGATCGGCACGGCCGGCGCGGACTACTACGTGGTGATCGACCTCGACTGCACCGGCGACCCGCTCCCGGACGAGTGCGAATCCGAGTTCGTGCTCTGGCAGGTCCGCAACCAAGACTGCTCGAGCCGCGCGACTGGATCGAGTGTGTTCGACTTCGAGGGCGATGGCGCAGCCGAGGTCGTCTACGCGGACGAGACGAGCTTCCGCATCTTCGACGGCCGGACGGGTGCCGTCCTCTACGACGACCCCACCCACCGCAGCAACACCCGCATGGAGATGCCGATCGTCGTGGACGTCGACAACGACGGAAAGAGCGAAGTCGTCATTCCGGAGCCCAACACCGGCTCGGGCACACTGGGTGGCATCGAGATCTGGGAAGACACCGACAACAACTGGGTCCGCACCCGGCGCATCTGGAACCAGCACACCTACCACGTGACGAACGTGACCGAAGACGGTCAGATCCCGCGCATGGAAGAGCCCAACTGGCTCAACTCGCGGCTGAACAACTTCCGCCAGAACGTGCAGCCGGGCGGACTCTTCGACGCGCCGGATCTCGTGGTCGTGTCCATCGAACTCGAGGAGTGCGAAGCGAGCGGCACGCTTCGAATCGGCGTCACCGTCGGCAACCGCGGCGCGCTCGGTGTCGCGGCGGGCGTTCCCGTCATCGCCACGCTCACGCCGGAGGGTGGCGCGGCCATGGACCTCGGTGTCGAGCGCACCACCCGCTTCTTGTTGCCCGGCCAGGAAGAGACCGTGATCTTCACCGCCACCTTCCCCGGCGGCTTCTCGTTCGTGAACTTCACCGTCGACGCGACGGTGGACTCGGACGGCATGGGCGGCAGCACCTACAACGAGTGCGACGAGACCAACAACTCCGGCATGTCCGAAGTGTTGATGAGCTGCGACTTCGGCTAGCCGAGGATCGCTTCGGGGGGGACGATGCGTCCCATGATCGCGCTGGCGGCCACGGTCAGGGGGCTCGCCAGGTAGACCTGGCCGGGCCCGCTGCGGCCCGGGAAGTTGCGGTTCTGGGCGCTGACCGAAACCTGCTCTTTGGTGCGCGAAGCACCGGGGCCTGCGTTGATGCAGGCGCCGCAGCTCGGGTCGATCACCGTGACGCCGGCCTTCTCGAAGAGCGCGAGGTAGCCCTTCTCGACCGCGTACTTCCGGATCTGTTGGCTGCCGAACTGGATGTAGCACTCCACCCCGTCCGCCACTTTGAGCCCACGCTCGAGCGCGGCGGAGATGACCTGGGCGTACATGTCCATGTCGCTCTTCTTGCCGCCGGTGCAGGAGCCGCCGTAGGCGATGTCGATCTTGACGTCGTCGTCGAGCGCCGACATCGCGATGCCGTTGCGCGGGTCGCCGGGCGTCGCGACCATCGGACCGATGCCGTCGAGGTCGATCTCGATCGTCTCGAGGTAGGTCGCGTCCGGATCGCTCTTGAGGATCCGCGCCCGCAGTTCCTCCTTCGGGAGGCCGCGCTGCACGTGCAGGTAGTCCACGATGACTTCGTCGGCTTCGATGATGCCGGTGAACCCGCCCGCCTCGACCGCCATGTTCGTCAGCGTCGCGCGCTCGTCGAGCGGCAGGCTGGCGATGCCCTCCCCCGCGAACTCGAGCACCTTGCCGATGCCCTTGCTGGTCCGGAAAAAGGGCTGGCTCAGGATGTGAAGCATCACGTCCTTCGCGCTCACGCCCGCACGGAGCGAACCGTTCAGGACGAATCGAACCGTCTCCGGCACGCGAACGCGCACGTCCTTCGTGTACCAGCTGTTCGCCATGTCGGTGCTGCCGACGCCGAACGCAAATGCGCCGAGCACACCGGCCATGCAGGTGTGGCTGTCGGTCCCGACCACCGCGTCGCCCGGCAGCGCAAGGTCTTCGACCACCGCGTTGTGGCAAATGGCTTCCGAGCCGCCTTGGTCGCTCTCGCCGTAGAGCTTGAGCCCGTGCTTCTTCGCGAAGCCGGCCTGGGTGGTCGCGAGGCCGTCGGCGTGGGTGAGCAGGCCCATCTCTCGCTTCTCTGGACTCATCACGTCGCCGAGGAAGGTGAGGTGGTCTCGGAACGCGAAGACGCTGTCCGGGTCGGTCACCTTCGCGTCGTTGCCGAGGGCATCGCGAAAGAGCGAGTCCGCCATCGGCGTCACGTATTCGTGGCTGAACCGCACGTCGGCGCGAATGAAGAGCGCATCGCCCGGCGCCACCGCGGGCACGCCGAGTTTCGACTCTCGCGCGTCCACGACCGCGTTCTTCGCGATGATCTTCTCGACGAGCGTCATCGGGCGCGGCGCGCGTTCGATCTTCGGCGGTGCGGTTTCGCCGGCCATGCGCAGCCGGTTGTACGCAAACAGGCCGCCGCTCGAGACGATGTCGGCGCTGATGGGATCGAGCCCATCGGTGAACTCGGATTTCGGGATCGCTTCGCCCGCGAGGATGCGCGGAATGAGGCCGAAATCGGTCGACGTCAGCAGACCGATGTTCTGGCAGTTCTGTCCGTAGATCTTCTCGATGCTCTTCGCGATGACGAGCCGGATGCCCGCGGCCTTCTCGCTGTACGGCGCCGTCTCACGGCTGCTGCCACAGCCTTTGCTCAGACCACTGACGATGACTTCGAAGCCGCCGTTCTTGATCGAGTCCTTCTCGATGACGCCGCCTTTGAGGCCGACCATCGAGAAACGACCGAGCGTCTCGTCGTAGTAGAAGCAGACCCAGCCCGGCGTGATCTCGTCGGTGCTGATGTTGTTCCGCAGCGCCCGCTCTTCGTCGAACGGCAGGTCCTCGCCACCAAGCTGCCGGCGCAAGAGCTCCGGATCTTCGGTGAGGTACAGAATGCGTCCGGTGAATTGGATGGAGTCAGAGTCAGCTTCCATGGTCTCTCCGTCCCCCCGGTCGAATCATCACATGCATGGTCGGTGATCCCTTGGTCGGGATCTACGGCGTGCCGTGACTTCAACCACACGCACGGGGCAAAACCCCCGTGTCCGTGTGGAATCCGTGTGCGGCGGACCGCCGATGAACCTCAACGGGTGCGACGCCGCCACACGAACGCGAGCAACAGACCGAACCCGAGTGCCAACGGCGTACCCGACGAGCGGTCGAGCGCCACGTTGCACCCGCCGCCCGAAGCGGGCTCGTTCCCACCCGCGGGCAGACAAATGCTCTCGCGACCGCCGCTGATGCGCACACACTCGAAGCCCGAAGCGCAGGCGAGTTCGCCGCCGTCGCAGAACCGGGTGCAGACGTTGCCCGAGGCGGTGCCGATGGCGCACAAGCCGGACGTGCAGTCCGCGTTCTCCATGCACTCTTCGCCGACCAGGCTGCTCTCGGGCACACAGATCATGCTCTCCCCCACCGGCTCGCAAGAGAAGCCGTCTACGCATCCGTCGTCCGGGTTGCACATCGCGGTACACCACGTGCGATCGCCGAGCACCGCACAGATGCCGGAGCCGCAGTCCTCGTTGGTCACGCACGCGTCGCCCACGTCGCCGCGCGGACCACGCACGCACGCGCGCATCACCTCCGGTTCGGTTCCCACGGTCCGGCAGTGGAAGGTGTCGCCGCAGTCTTCGTCGGTCTCGCAGGTGCGCGAGCAGTAAAGGCTGTGCTCGTCTTCGAGGCAGAGCGCGCTCGCGCACTCCGAGTCCATGTCGCACGGCTCGCCGTAGCCACGTGCTTCGCCGACGAGCGCCCGGTCGACACACGCGCCGCACGCACCCGAGGGCGCCGCGCAGACTTCGCCGGCGAGGCAGTTGCCGCCGTCACCGATGCAACGCGCGAGGCATCGCGACCGGCCATCGCCCGGGTCCTCGCAGTTGAGCAAGTAACAGTCCGTGTCGGCGGTGCAGTCCGCCTCGAGGTCGAGTTCCCCGCGCACGCCGGGTGCGCAGAATCCGTCGCAGCCCTCGCTGGCACAGTAGAACCCTTCCATGCATCCGATCTCGGGCTCGAGCGGGTTGCAGCCGATCGTGCAGATCTTGCCGGAGTCCGGCGAGACCTGGCGGCAGGTCTCTCCGACGCACTCGCCGTCGGCAACGCAGGGTTCACCGAGCGGCGTGCAGCCCTCGTCGACGACTTCGTCGCAGTTGTCGTCGATGCCGTTGCAGACCTCTTCCGACGGGACGCAGGAACCGCTGTCTTCGATCGCGGTCTCGATGAGCGACTGGTAGGACTGAATGCTGTTGTAGGCGCCCGGCGCGCTGCCGCACGAAGGCGAACCGCCGGTCTCACTGTAGATGAACGACGCCACGCCCCAGATGTCGCCTTCCGGTCCGATGAGCGGGCCGCCGGAGTCGCCCGAACACACCGAGGGGCGCACGTAGATGAAGCCGCGCTCGGTGCCCTGCACGGTCTTGAACGTGGTCAGCCGGGTACCGCTTCCGCCACTCGGCGTCTGGCCGTAGCCGACCGCGGTGAAGGTGCGCCCGTTGAGCGCGGATGGGTTGCCGAAGTTCATCGCGCGCGGCGTGACCTCGCGGATCGGTTCGGTCGTGATGATGACGGCGACGTCCGACGCGTCGCGCAGGTCCCAGCGGCCCGGTGCCGGACGCACTTCCTGCGCAAA
Source organism: Deltaproteobacteria bacterium (assembly GCA_034670305.1). Classification (GTDB taxonomy): domain Bacteria; phylum Myxococcota_A; class Polyangia; order Polyangiales; family Houyiibacteriaceae; genus JAXMNT01. The sequence continues at coordinate 35,340 of JAXMNT010000038.1, read as the reverse complement.
GTACTGCGCAGTGGCGCGGCGGGAGTTGGTGCCGATCAGGATGCGGAACGTGGACGCCGCAGCGGCGCGGTTCTGCCCCCGGTCTTGCACACAGTGTTTGGCCGTCAGCACGACACGCGGCGCGATCACCGTCGCGGTGCAGGCCGCGCCGATGGTCTGGTAGAGGAACACCACTTCGGGGTGTTCGGTGTCGTTCGTGCCGTCGACGATCTCGTACTCCGAGGCGCCGTAGGGATCCGCGACGCAAGCGGACAGGATCAACAAGAGAACGGCGCTACGACGCATGGGAACCTCGTGAGATGGAACGGCGCCGACGTGCGGCGAAGATCAAGAGAAACAGAAAGAAACCAGAGCCGGCCGACGCACCGCCGGTGGCGCAGCCGCCCGATTCGACGACTTCGGGGACCAGGGTCCGGGTGCAGTACGCCACCGAGCCGTCTTCGCTACGCCGGCATTCGAAACCGGGGTCGCACGGGGCATCGCCGCCGCACTCGCGGCTGCAGATGAGCGCCTCTTCGACGCCGACCGGCTCGCAGAGGGCGGAGATGCACTCGTCGGCCCCCATGCACGGCGCGCCGACCACGCCCCGTTCGGGCACGCAGATGGACGTGTCTTCGCCAACGAGCTCGCAGGTGAACTCCGGCGGGCATTCGTCCGTCTCGCGGCAGAAGCTCGTACACCAGCGGGTCTCGCCGAGGGCGGCACAGAAGAACCCTTCGCCGCAGTCCGGGTTGTCGACGCAGCCGCTGCCCACGCCACCTCGTTCGCCGCGGACGCAGCGTCCGGGGGACGCGTCGCTGGGCGGCCGGCAGTGGAAGGCCTCTCCGCAATCGCTGTCGACGGTGCAGTCTCGGCTGCAGTACGACGCGCTCTCCTCGGTGAAGCAGATCTCGCTCCGGCAGGACTCGGGCCCTTCGCAGGGTTCACCGATGCCGCGTGCTTCGCCCACCAGGGCCGCCGGCACACATCCACCGCACGCCATCGGAGGCGCGGCGCAGACGTCGCCCGCGAGGCACGTACCGGCGTCGCCCATGCACGGGTCGAGGCAGCGCTTGCGCCCGTCGCCCGGATCGGCGCAGAAGAGCGAGGCACAGTCGGTCGCGTCCTCGCACGTCTCGTCGTTCATGCCCGCGCCCTCTTCGCCGAACACGCATTGGCCGTCGCATCCCGCAGTGGTCGCGCAGAACATGGACGGGGGACAGGAGCTGAACGGCCGCAGCGGGTTGCAGTCCTGGGTGCAGATGCGTGCTCCGTCGATCTCGCGGCACAAGAGCGTCACGCACTCGCTGTCGTCGGTGCAGGTTTCGCCGACCCGGGAGCAGTCTTCGTCCACCGCGTCGTCGCAGTCGTTGTCTTCGCCGTCACACACCTCTTCGCCGTCGCCCACGCACACACCACTGGCGCGGATCGCGTCGTCCACCATCTCGAGGAACGCATACACGACGTTGTGCCCATTGCGTCCGCTCCCACACGCCCCCGTACCGAAGGAAGCGATGCCGACGACTTCTTCCGGGTCCATGGTCAGCAGAGGGCCGCCCGAGTCGCCCTGGCAAATCGTCGGGTTCATGTAGATGACGTTGCCGGCCACGTTGACGATGTCGTTGACGGTTCGGTACTTGCGGCCGGCGGAGCCGCTTGGAATCTGTCCGAACCCAACCGCGCGCACGTCCTGACCGATGAGGTCACGGGGGTCGCCGCGGTGGACCGGGATCGGGGTGACGCCATCCACGACGGTGGTGGTCGTGACCAGCGCGATGTCGATGCCGACCAATGCGCCCGAGAGGCCACCCCGGTCGGAGTACACACCCGGGGTCGTCACCACGTCGCTGACCGAGAAGGTGCGTTCGAGGCGGTTGATGTTGTCGCCTACGCCGATCACGAACGCGCCCGGGGACCCCGGCTCGGAGGCGCCTGGGTTCTGAACGCAGTGTTTGGCCGTCAGCACCACGCGCGGCGCGATGAGCGTACCGGTGCACAAGCCACCGAAGCGGTTGAGGACGGCGACCGTCGCCGGCTCGGTGCCTTCGACTTGTTCTCCATTGACGATGGCGCTGGTTCGAGAGCCGGCGTCATCCACCACACACGCGGACAACGCAGACAGAACCAGCACGACACACACACGAGTCGGACACATGCGAAGCAAGGCCTCCAGAAGTTGCGAAGGGATGAATCGGGCGGACCACACGACCGACCGAGACACACGTCGCGGCGGAACCCTAGCAACGCGTGCGAACGGTGTGCAAGGTCCGGACAAGCCCACAATTGCCCGCGATTGACGGTGGTTCGCGATCGTCGCGGTTTCTGGTCGGTGTGGCCGAACACCCCCGTGAGAAGCCACACGCACGGCGGCGCTTCCGGACCGACCGGTCATGCTTCGCGTATGGTGTTCAGCGATCGTCGGCGAGCTGATCGACGACCCGCCGGATGCCCGGGTGCTGGGTCAGATCGTAGGGCGTGACCATCTGCGTCTCTGGGGTGAGCCGCCCACCGGTCAGCCGCGCGATGCGGGGCGCCTCCTGTCCGAGGTCGACCGTGTGCGGCGGAAACACGGACTCACCCGCAGCCCGTTCGTAGGCCTTCGCGATGAGCTCGCTGCAGTAGATCCGTGCTTCGTCCCACTGATAGTCGCCGTCGTACGGACGGCCGGCCTGAAGGCGCACTTCCGCCGCGACCCGGTCCTGATCCCAGGCGCCGCTCGGACGGTAGACGGCCAACAGCCCCTGCCTCCCGCGCGCGACCCACTCTGCGAGCGGCACGTGACCGACCGGCGCGTAGGCCTCCCACACGACCCGCTCGCCGTCTTCTTCCAGAACGATGCCCACATGGGTGTAGCGCGAGCGCGTCATGCGCCGGATGAGTGCGCAGCGGAGCCCACACTCGAGATCTTGGAAGACCAAGTCGCCGGGCTGGATGCCGCCGAACTCGGACTCCCGTGCTTCGAGCGCGCGTTCATTCGTGCCGGATGCCCAAAAGAGCATGGCCAATGTCGTGACAACCGCGAACCCGATGAAGCGCACGCCCGGTACGACAGCGCCCGGGCGCCAGAGTTCCGGGTGCCGCTCAGCGGCGGGCGCGCAGGAGCCAGCGGTTGCTGGTCTGGCGCTCGACGTCGTGGCGCTCGAACACGTGCAGGCCGTGTCGCTCGAGCACCCGTGCGCAGGCGTCGAGCCCATCGTTGCGGTGGTGTTCAAACGCCCCCTCGCGTTCGCCGACCTTCGCTTGGGGCGCGCTTCTGGCGAGTCCGAACGCGACGTCGTCTGAGACGACGAGCTCTCCGTCCTCCCGCAAGTGCCGAAGCACCTCGACCAGCACCGCGTCGGGGTCGTGCAGGTGGTTCCAGCTGCGGAGTACGAACACGCGATCGAACGTGCGTTCGCCCAGGGGAGAGAGGTCTTCGCCCTCGGCCGCGAGCAACTCGACGTCCGGCCACTCCGCCCGCACGCGGCCGAGCGCGTGTTCGTCCGGGTCGACGCCGACGTAGGAGAGCTGCTGTTCGGCGACCCGCGGTTTGAGCAGCGCCGCGTAAGGACCGGCGCCGCAGCCGAGGTCGAGCACGTCGCCGGTGGCGGTCTCGAGCAGCGCGCGGATCGTCTGGTCGTCGCGGGTGAACACGTCTTCGAACACCGGCTCGAACATGCCGGTGCAGGTGGCTTCGAACGAACAGCCTTCGCAGGTGCTCGAGCGCTGGAGTTTGACCAGGTCTTTCGCGAAGTCGTCCGGCGCGGCTTTGCCACGGGACGCGTCCACGTAGATCTGACCGAGGTCGTGTTTGATGTGCGCGATGTCGACGTCGGAGAAGTCTCGGCTCTCGCATCGGTACAGGCCCAGCTTGCCGTCGTGCCGCACGAAGAGATCCCGGCCGCGGTCCCAGGGCGTGACACCGAGCTCCGCGTCGCGCAGCGCGCACGGAACCTCGGTGGCCCAGCGCCGAACGAAGACGAAGTTGAAGCTGTTGCCCCGCGGCACCGACACTTCCGGTTCGGCACGCGGGATGAGCTCGTCGCTCCCGAAGGACTCCGCGTACCCCTTGTAAAGACCTGGACACGGCCCGCGCAGGGAACAGGACCCGCACTTCTCGGGCGGCTGCACCTTGTTCAGGTCGTCGACCGGAAAGAAGTCCGTCTCGCCGACTTCGACCATGGTCCGGAACGCATGGGTCTTGAGGTCGTCGAACGCCGCTTCGTGGCCCGGCATGAGACAGAGCGGGATCGCGCCGTGGGCGAACGTCGGTCCCGGTCGACCCGCGGTCTTGGTCGCCGCGTACGCGAGCGCATCGCGGACGTGGCCGGCGACCTCGGCGACGCGCGGCATCAATCGGTGAAAGAGCACATCGCCGCCGCCCTTCGGCTCGACCATGGAGAACTTCACCTGCGCGTCCTCGTAAGGCAGGCAGGCGTCCACCACGCCGCGCAGATGTTTCATGTTCTGCTTGGTGATGACGCAGTTGATGTGCAGGTCGATGCCGCGTCCGGTGAGGTTCGCGAGCGCACCGTAGGTCTCCTCGAATGCATGGCTCCGCACCATCAGGTTGTGCACCCGGTCGGTGCCGCCGTGCAGCGAGAGGTAGACGTACTTGAGTCGGCGTTCGATCAATGCGTCGACGACCTCCGGGTACGCCAGCATGCGACCGTTCGTCACGAGCCCGAAGTCCATGCCGAGATCGGCGGACTGCTGTGCCCACGCTTGGAGCTCCGGCCGAATGGTCGGTTCACCGCCGCTGAGCACGATCATCGTGTGGCCGAGCTCGTGCGCCCGGACGATCTTCGCGCTCACTTCGTCGGCGCTGCCCTGCACGTCGCGCACGTGCAACGTGTGGCAGAAGCCGCAATGGTCGTTGCAGGCGTAGCCGACCTTGATGAGCGCCTTCACGCTTCTAGTCTAGCACTACGGGCCTGGCTCGCTTCGCGAGACTTCAGCCGGGGAGGATCTTGCCGATCGACGGCAGGAGCACGTGCTGGCGGACCGAACGGGCGGCGCCGCGGATGCCGCCAGGGAACGCTCGGAACGAGATGTCCAGGTGGCTCGTGTCGGTCGCGATCGTCTGCAACGTGAAGAACGAGGTCACCGCGCCAATGGCGTTCCGGAGAAGTTTGTTCTTCGCGATCTTGGGATCCCGCATCAGATCGAGCGTGATGCGGTTGTCCGAGGCCTCGGCGATCACCGGGCTGCGCTTCGGCATGTAGTTGAGCAACGTGCCCGGCCGGCTCAGATCGAGCGCGCCACTCTTGATGAGCGCGGCGACCGGCGTCTCGGCTTCGCCGTTGAGCTTGAGCGACACTTCTTCGAGTCGCAGCGCGACGGTGAGTTCGTCTTCGTTGAAGACCACGCGGTCGATGAAGATGATCGCGCTCGCGCGAATCGGCGTGTGCATCAGATCGATGCTGGCGCCCACGCGGATCCCGGGCGGGGTCGGATCGATCTTCAGATCCTCCACCTTGCCGGACTTCTCCGCCTGTCGGCCGAGCCATCGCAGTGCATTGATCGGGACACCGACCCGGAGGCCGAGCGCGTTGCGCATGGCGCGACCGATCTCTTCGGGGTGCGTCTTCAAGTAACCGCGCGCTGCATCGAGCGCCGCTTGTGCCATCGACATGCCGCGGAGCATACCCGGCACACCCGTCCGGATCACTCGGTCTTTTCTCGACGCGCCGCGTCAGAGCCCAGGCTGGGGGGAAGGCTGGGCGGAAGGCTGCGCGGAAGGCTGGACGGAAGCTCAGTCCTGGGGCGGCGTCTGGTTGTTCTCGAACAGGGTCCGGTAGGGCTCTTGGATCGGCACCCCGACGAACTTCTTCATGTCGATGCAGGCCACGACGATGGTCGCCGTGGCCACGTCCCGCCCCTCGCACCGGCCGCGGTATCGGAACGTCGCCGACTTCCGGCCGACCTTCTCGACCCAGACATCGATGTCGAAGACGTCGCCGAAACGCAGCGGACTCTGGAAATCCACGTCGACGTGCACGGCGGGCCAGCCGAACCCGTCTTCGTCCAGCACCTTCCGGTACGAATGGCCGTGGTCGCCGAAGAAGTCTTCGAAGGCGCAGTGAAAGAAGTGCAGAAACCGCGGAAAGTAGACGATCCGCGCGTGGTCTTCGTCTCCGAAGCGCACCTTGAGGGAGGTCCGGTAGGTCACAGGGCCCTTACTCGGCAGGCGGGAGTCCGCAGTAGCCCGCCGGCTCCGCGCCGACGACCAGACACGTCAGGTCTCCGCAGTTGCCCACTCTCGTGTCGCACGCGGTTTTGCACTTCGTTTCCCCGTTGGCGTTCACGCACACGAGACCCACATCGCAGTCCCCGCCGTCGGCACAATCTGCGTTCAACGGGAGGTCGCCACCGATGTAGCAGACACGCGTGCCGCTGGGGCCGGGGAGGCAGACTTCGCGGTCCACCGTGTCGCACAGTCGGGTCGTCTCGTCGCACGTCTCCATGCAGACGGGGTCGCCAGAGCCTCGGGTCTCGAAGCAGGCGTCCTCTTCGGCGCAGTCGGCGCTGTTCAGGCACGGGTCGCCGGGGACCCGGACCGAGGAATCTGCGCATCCGGCGACCAAGACTGCGATTCCCGAAAGCACCGCGGCAAAGAGCGAAGGAACGGAGGTGCTGAAGAGGCTCTTGAAAACAAACGTCACGGCCTCCTGCTGTACTCCATCCGCGCCCAGCCTCCAAGGGTCGGACGATGGGAACAGGTGTTGGCCCCCGCGACTTCGTCCGGTACACCTCGCGCCGTGGCCGACCTGACACTCGCGGGGATCCAGAAGCAGTTCGGGAAGACGCCCGTCCTGCGGGGGATCGACCTGCATGCGGCGGATGGCCAGTTGATGGTGCTCGTGGGTCCGAGCGGCTGCGGGAAGAGCACCCTCTTGCGCACCATCGCGGGGCTGGAGCAAGTCGACGAAGGCAAGATCCAGATCGGCGAACGCGACGTCACCCGAGCGCCCCCGAAAGACCGCGACGTCGCGATGGTCTTCCAGAGCTACGCGCTCTACCCGCACTTGACCGTGCGCAAGAACCTCGCGTTCGGACTCGAGCTGCGCAAGACGCCGCGCGCGACGATCGACGCGCGCGTCGAAGAGGTGGCCGGGCTGCTGGGACTCGGCGAGCTGCTCGCACGCTACCCGCGCGAACTCAGCGGCGGCCAGCGGCAGCGGGTCGCGATGGGGCGGGCCATCGCGCGGCGGCCGAGTCTCTTTCTCTTCGACGAACCGCTCTCGAACCTGGACGCTGCGCTGCGCGCCGAGGTGCGGGTGGAGATCAAGCGGCTGCACCAAGAGCTCGCCGCGACCATGGTCTACGTCACCCACGACCAGGTGGAAGCGATGACGCTCGCGGACGTGCTGGTCGTGCTGAACCGCGGCGTGGTCGAACAGGTCGGCGCGCCACTCGACATCTACGAACGGCCGCGCACCCGCTTCGTCGCTGGGTTCATGGGCAGCCCGGCGATGAACTTTCTGGAGGTCGACGTGGAGGACGGCCGGGCGCGCGCCCAAGGCGTCGACCTTCCGCTCGAGCTGCGGCTGTCCGGTCCGCAGACCCTCGGCATCCGCCCCCACGACGTGCGGCTCGCCGAGTCGGAGGACAGCTCGGATCGCGCGGCGCTCGAACTCGAAGTGCGCGTCGTCGAAGCGATGGGGTTCGAGACCTACGCACACGGCACGGTGGGCGGTCAGGCTTTCGTGGCCCGGCTGGAAGGAGAGCAGCGGCCCAAAGCCGGCGAGACGCTGCGTCTGCACGCAGACCCAGCGGCGCTCCACTGTTTCGATCCGGAGACCGGGCTGCGGCACGAGGGGAACGACTCCGGCGGCGAAGCGCCGAGCTCAAGCAGCGACTCTGGCGGCGACGCGACCGGCTCCGAACAGGAATGACCACCGCTTTCCGGGAGCGCGCGCTGCGCTGGCTCGTTCGCGCGTGCGTGGCCGCCATCGCAAGTTTGGGAGCGACGGAAGCGCACGCGCAAGAGCCACTGAAACTCTGGCACGCCTACGGCGGGGCGGAAGAAGACGCCATTCGCCAAGCCGCCCGTGCGTTCGAGCAGGCGCACGGCATCGAGGTCGAGATCCTCGCCAACGCGTTCGGCGCGTACGGCTCCAAACTCGAGAGCGCGATCCCCACCGGCCAGGGCCCGGACGTGTTCATCGACGCGCACGAACGGCTCGCGAGCTACCTCGAGCGCAGCCTGATCGCGCCGATCGAAGGCAGCGACGTCACGTCGTTCTCGGCGGAGGATCTCTCCGCGCTCACCGATGGGGGCGCGCTCTACGGGATCCCACTCGCGACCAAGACCGCCGCGGTCTACCTGAACCGGGCCTGTTACCCGGGCGCCGCGCCCGCGACCTTCGAGGCCCTGCTCGAAACACCGAGCGCCTGCGACGCGACCTACCCGCTCGTCTTCGAAGCGGAGAATGCGTACTACGTCGCCGCGCTGCTGCATGCGCACGGCGGCCGCCTCTTGAACGACGACGGCACCTACGGCTTCGTCGGAGACGCCGCGCACGCGACGGTCCGGTTCGTGCGCGACGCGGTGCGGGCACGATCGATCCCCGAAGAAGCCAACGGCGAACTGGTCTCGCGTTTGTTCTCGGGTGGACAAGCCGCCGCTGCGATCAGCGGTCCCTGGATGGCGCCCGGGCTGCCGGAGGATCTCCAATGGCGCGTCGTGCCGATGCCGCCGCTGCGATCGGGCGGCGCCGTGCAGCCCTTCTCGACGATCGAAGCCGCGTTCGTCACCTCACACACCGAACGCCCCGAGGCGCGGTCGCTGGCGGAGTTTCTGGCTGGACCGGTCGGTGCCGAAATCCGTGCCCGCGTCGGTCGGCAGGTCGTGGCGTTCGCGGGCGAGCGGGGCGACGACGAGGTCCTCGCGACCTTCCGCAGCGCCGCCGCGGCTGCGATCCCGATGCCCACCCATCCGCGCATGCGGCAGGTGTTCGAGCCGGCGCGCGGTGCGCTGCTCTCGGCCTTGCGCCAGGGCACCCCCATCGACGCCGCGCTCGCCGACGGTGCCGCCGACTTTGCAGACGCGACCCGCCCCATGCCAGAAGCGGTCAGCCCCACCCCGACCCTGCTCGCACTCGGCGCATTTCTTCTCTTCGTGGTCTTCGTCTGGGTCCGCCGGCTGCAGGATCCGGAGACCCGCGTCGCGATCCGGCGCTCCATGCCGGCCTACCGCTACTTGATCCACGCGTTCGTCGCGGTGGGTCTGCTGGTCCTACTTCCGCTGCTGGTCGGCGCGGGCGCGTCGCTCTTTGCCGGACGCGGCACCGACATGCACTTCGTCGGGTTCGCGAACTACGTCGACATCCTCTCCGCGCGCGGCGGGGACCTGCTCGGGCGCCGATCCTTCTACGTGGTGCTGCTCGTCACCGTGCTCTGGACGGTGGTGAACATCGCGCTCCACCTCGGGATCGGCATGGCGCTCGCGCTGCTCTTGCACCGCCCGACCCTGAAGCTGCGCGGCTTCTACCGCGTCGTGCTGATCCTCCCATGGGCGGTGCCGAGCTACGTCACCGCGCTCGCGTGGAAGGGCATGTTCCACCGGCAACTCGGCGCCATCAACGCGATGCTCGAAGGGCTCGGCGTGGAACCGGTGAGCTGGTTCGCGCAGTGGTCGACCGCGTTCACGGCGAACGTCGCCACCAACGTGTGGCTCGGCTTCCCGTTCATGATGGTGGTCACGCTCGGCGCGCTCACCTCGATCCCGAACGAACTCTACGAAGCGGCGGAGGTCGACGGCGCGACCTCGTGGCAGAAGTTCCGGCGCGTCACGTTGCCGATGCTGCGCCCCGCCCTCGGACCGGCCGTCGCGATGGGCGCGGTGTGGACCTTCAACATGTTCAACGTCGTGTTCCTGGTGAGCGCCGGCGAGCCCGGAGGCCGCACCGAGATCCTCGTCTCCGAGGCCTACCGCTGGGCCTTCACGCGCGGCAGCCAGTACGGCTATGCGGCCGCGTACGCGGTGCTGATCTTCGGCATCCTGTTGGTCTCGACCCGCCTCTTCGGTGCGTCTCGCAAGGCGGCGCCGGCATGACCCCGAACACTCGGCCGCCCACGCCGCTGCAGTCGATCGTCTCGCACACGTTGCTGATCGCTGCGGTTGGGTTCGCGCTCTACCCGATCCTCTGGGTCGTCGCCCTCGCCTTCTCCTCCAGCGACGTCGCGAGTCCGGGCGCGGTCCCCTGGCCAACCGACCCGTCCCTCGACCATCTCGAGGCCGTTGTCACACGTTCGGACGACCACGGGCGCTGGCTCTTCGTGCGCCAGCTCGTCAACTCGTCGGTGGTCTCCATCGCCACTGCGCTCGTGGCCGTGATGATCGCGACGCCGGCCGCCTACGCGATGAGCCGGTTTCGATTCGTCGGGAAGAAGACGACGATGATCACCCTGCTGGCGACCCAGATGTTTCCGGGTGTGGCCGCCGCGATTCCCCTTTACCTGATCCTCGATCAACTGGGGCTCATCGACAGCCGGTCGGGTCTGGTGCTCGTGTACGCCACGAGCGCGGTCCCCTTCGCCATCTTCCAGCTCAAAGGCGCATTCGACACCATCCCGCACGACCTCGAAGAAGCCGCCATGGTCGATGGCGCGACCCGCTTCGGCGCGTTCGTGCGTGTCGTCTTGCCAGTCGCCCGCCCAGCCCTCGCGGTCACGTTCTTGTTCGCGTTCATGACCGCCTGGAACGAGTTCATTCTCGCCGCGACCTTCCTCAACCGCGAAGAGTTCTTCACCCTGCCGGTCGTGCTGCAGCGCTACGTGAAAGAACACGACGCCGAGTGGGGCCTCTTCGCAGCGGGCGCGCTGGTGGTGAGCGTGCCGGTGATGGCGCTCTTCTACTGGCTGCAGCGCCACCTCGTCAGCGGCCTCGGCGCCGGCGGCGTCAAAGGCTGAACGCGTCTCGGGAATGTCGCGGACGAGCGCAGCTCACTGGCCAGCGCAGTCGCCTGTTGTGGGTTGGTGGCCTTGATCTCTTGGCCTAGCCAGTAGGGAGGCGGGGTTCCGGCGCGCAGGAGTTTGGTTGAACGGACCGAACCAGCGGCGGTTCGAGGGTGCTTGTTTGCCAATGCAGCATGCTGCTGCACCGCATTGAACTGCCGTGTTCGAAGCGGCGCCGTTCGTTGCCCGGCTCTGTGTTGAGGCACAGCGCCAGGACTGGGCTCGGCGTGGTCGAGAAGTGGCTGCGCTTGAAGCTTGGTCAGCCGCGAGGGCCGGGGACATCGTCGATCGGGATCCTCCCGCGCTTTCTCCATCCGACCCGGAGCAACCAGGTGCCGGCTCTTGGCATCCTCGGGGCCCGATCACAGTTCCCAGGGCACTTTGGCGTCGACTTCCAACCGTCGAAGGTGTGCGCGGTGGAGCAGGGATCCACCCAGTGGGCGTCGATCTTCTTGCGGGCCCCCGCGTGTTTGCGGGCGTTGTTCAACACGTAGCGGAGCGCGTGGCGGACCTGGGTCGGCGTCTTCAGCGGCTCGACGTGGTAGCGGTCGGGGAAGACTTGTCCGCGCCGGCCGAGGTGTTTGTTGAGCCGCTTGGCCAGCCGAACGAGCAAACCTTTCATGCCGCGTTGCAGCGCCGTCGTGCCTTTGCACTCGACGATGAGATGCACGTGATTGCTTTGAATCGAGAAGTGAACGATGCGCATGCCGTGGCGCTCGGCCGCTTCTTCCAACACCGCAAAGCAGACCGCCCTCAGGTCGCGGCGGCGCAGGTTCGGTAGGTCCTTCGCGACCTTGATGGTCACATGCACGGGGTGCCGGTTCTGAATGGCCGACCTCCGGCGATGCGGCACGCCTGCCCGTTCTCCCTTGGGCTTGCGACCCGCGCCTGCCCGTCGACCACCCCACTGCCGAAACTGCAGGTCCAACTGTTTGAGTTTTCGAGTGCGGCGCGCCATCTTGATTAGGCTAATATACTACATCTTGGCTATCGTTTCAAGTCCTTTGTTCCTGGCGCAGCCACTTTTCGGCACCGGCGACGCGGGTCGGGCGCTGCGCTTTGTGCCGCCCGCCGGGCAACGAACGGCGGTCCTCCGAACACGGCAGTTCAAAGCGGTGCAGCAGCATGGTGCATCTGCAAAGAAGCCCCCGCAGCGCGCCGCCCGCCAGCGGCCGTCCCCGCAGCCGCTCCAAGCCGGAACCCCGCCGCCTTCTCAGCTACACCGCGACCTCGGCGTCCTCTGGCCCCGCAGCAGGTGACGCTCGGGCCACTAGGCGGTCGCACTTGGTTGGTGCCGTCTCAGGGCAAAGAGCCGAGGGAGCTACTCGGCGAGTTCCCCTGGACCATAAGTCAGCACACCCGGCGCGGAGGGCACTCCCACGCAAAGCTGCGCGCAGTGCGCGCGTGCCTCTCGCCGCACATCCATTGGGCACCGGTGGCTGGGTTCCGCAGCCGGTGCGCAAGACTTCGAGAGCAAGACGATCGTCGCAGCCGCTCTCATCGACGGCTCAGTCGTCGTTCAGCTCGAACCCTTCTTGGGTCCGAACGCGATCTGTTCGAGCCGCTCGAGGTCGACGACTTCGATGAGATCCGGGCTGACGTTCAGCGCGCCCTGGCGTTCGAGGTACGCGAGGCCGCGGCTGATCTCTTCGCGGACCGTGCCGAGTCGGCCGGCGACGGTTTCGGTGGTCAGGTCGCGTACGAGGTTGCGCGAGTCCTGGCCCTTGGCTTCGCGCATCGCGACGAGCGTGCACAGGAACGACGCGAGGCGCGCCGGCACCGTGCGGAGCGACAGGTCGCTCACGAGCTGCAGCGTGCGGTCGGAGCGTTTGGCGCGCATGTCGATCAACGTGCGCAGCACCTGCGGTCGGCGATCGCCGAGGCGCGTGAGGAACTCGTTCGGGATCAAGATGGCGCTCGCCGCACGCATGGCGACGGCGCTTGCGGGGTACCCGCCGCCGTCGAACCGCAGACCTTCGATGATCGCTTTGCCGGGACGGGCGAGGTAGAGGATCTGTTCGCGGCCGTCGCGTCCGCTCTTGGTGAGCTTCACTTCGCCGGTGCGAACGATCCAGAGCCCCTCGGCGTCTTGACCTTCACTGAAGAGCGGAGCGCCCTTGGGTGCTTTTCGCACCTCGGCGGACTCCGCAAGGGCCTTCAAATCAGCGGCAGGAAGCTCGTTGAGCCTCGAGACGTCTTTAAGGAGTTCATCCGCAGATCGCGGCGCGATGGCCATGAGGGCACCATACCACCTTCATTCCGGAGAGGGGCATTGCTTCCCGTCAGAACCGCACCCAAACCACGGCCCGCGTGCCCACGTGTCCCTCGCCCACGACCACGAGACACGCCGCCCCGACATTCGGGACAGCACGCGCTCAAACCAGCGGAACTACCGCTTGCTGCCCTTGGGCGGTCGTTTCAGGCCGTACTTTTCCATCTTGTAGATCAGCGCGCGGCGGCTGATGCCGAGTCGTTTGGCCGAGTGGGTCTGGTTGTGGTTGGAGTCGGCCAACGCCTTGATGATCGCGTCGCGCTCCACGCTGTCCACGTGTTCCCGAAGCCGGCCCTCACTGGACGCGATCGACATCGGTTCCGAGGGCAGGTGTTCGGCGAGGATCTCCCCCTCGCGGGCCAACCGCACCGCCCGCTCCATCGCGTTGCGGAGCTCCAGCACGTTGCCCGGCCAGGGGTAGCTGCGCAGTCGCGCGATCGATCCCGGCGAGAAGTTCACCGGCGTCGGTGCGCCGGACTCCTCCGCGAACTGAGTCGCGAGCGGCAGGATGTCGCCCGGCCGGTTGCGGAGCGCGGGCACCTCCAGCACGCGGGTCGAAAGCAGCTCGTGCAAACCCGAGTCGAACGCATCGCGCTCCACCAGCGCCGCAAGCGCGCGGTGGGTGGTGGCGATGAGGCGGATGTCCCGCTCCTTCTCGTCGAGCCACGCCAAGAGCTGGCGCTGATGGTCGATCGGAAGCTCGCCCACCTCGTCCATGAACAACGTGCCGCCTTCGGCCGGCTCGAGCCGCGACGCATCGAACGTCTCCTCCGACGCACCGTGCACCGTCACGAACTCGCCGGTCCGGGCGGATCGTTCGTGGACCAGCCGCGCGAACGCGCTCTTGCCCGCGCTGCGCTCCCCGAGCAGCAACACCGGCTGCGCATCGGCGGCCGCGTCTTCGAGGTCGGACACGAGCGCGACCGTCGCGGGATCTTCCACCGCCAGTTCCGTGCGCGGGCTGCCGGCCGAGGGCTCGGGCGGTCCCCGAAACGTCGCGCCGTCGTTGTGCGCGGACGCGAGCGCGCGCCGCCCAGCCCGCAAGAGCCGCTCCGGCGAGTCGCCGTGATCGGGCGAGACCGCCAGGCCGACCGCCGCTTCGACTTCCGCCGACGCGAGCAACCGTTCGATCACGAACTGCGCGGTGTCCCAGTCGGTGTCGGGGAGAAGCATCTCGAGCTCGTCCGAGGCATAGGTACCGACGACGTCGCCGCCTCGGAACGAATCGAGCGCCGCCGATGAGATGCGACCACCCTCCCCACTGCGCGCGGTCATCATCACCAGGGTCGTCGGACGACCGACCCGACTGGCGCGGGCGAGCTCTTCGTAGAGACGCTCGCGGAACTCGTGGTGGGTCAGCGCGCGACGTCCACCGGTGGCCAAAGGCACCGACACCCCGAGCACGAGTTGCGCGCCACCGATCGCCAGCTCTTCGCCTGGCTTGAGTTCGCAGGCGCCCGCGAACTTCTTTCCTTGGAGGAACGTGCCGGCGGTCGCCTCCAACGTCACGGTCTTGCCATCCCAGAAGAGCCGCAGCTGGCCGGGCGCGATGCCCGGATCGTCGAGGCGGAGGTCGGCGGCTTCGGCAGAACCCACCGTGATGTGCTGACCGGTGGGGAGGTCGGTCACCCACGTCTCGGTGCCTAGCCGGGCCACCACGAACGCCCGCTGCTCTTCCTCCTCCTGGTCACTCATGGGGCGGGAGTATACGCAGCCCGCCTACGAAACGAAGACCTCTCGGTCCTCACCGACGAATCAGCCGCTTCGGCAGGTTAAATAAGCGACGACTCGCTCCGGATGAGGGGGGGTTCGTCCAGGAGCGAGTCGTCGGAGTCCGAGGTTGGCCGTCACAGGAGGGGGGGGGTAGTTTCGGCCAACCACCGTCTGCGGGGATACAAAGCATGCGGCGTGCCAGCCGGAATCCCCCATGATTTCGCGGCGGGTCCGGCGAACGTCGTTCGGATCTGAAAGGAACGTGTTTCAAGTTCGGAAGGGTGGCGCGTGATCCAGGGCTGCTTTTGAAGCGGTGCGCCCTTCTGGCGCAGGGGGCGCAACATGCTATGGCTGGTAGGTGGGGGACGGAGAGCAGCAGCTTCCGGACAAGCAAGACGTCGCACGCGGCCTCTTGCTCCGCGGAGATCTGTTCATCCACCTGGACCCGCGCGCCAAAGGCGTCGTCGTCCCGCTCCACCTGAGGCAGTCGCCGCAGTTGGTGCTCCAGGTCGGTTTCGACATGCCGAAACCCATTCCGGACCTCCGGGTGGACGACGCGGGCATATTCGGAACCCTGAGCTTCGGTGGCTCCCCGTTTTCCGTGACGGTTCCCTGGGATGCCGTCTACGCGCTCGCCGACTCGCACGGCCGCGCGATGGTCTGGCCCGACTCCATGCCGGCGGAGCTCGTCGAAGAGGTCGAGCGCGAGATGGGCAAACGCGAGCCCAAGGGTCTGCGTGTGGTGAAGGGCGGTCGAAAGTCCACCATCCCCCCGCCCCCCGGCGCCCTCGTCGAAGCGATCGAGAAGACCGAAGACGCGCCCGATCCGGATGGCGACGGCCCGACCCCGGGCCGCCCCTCCCACCTCCGCGTCGTCAAGTAGCTGGCGCTGCACGCAGTCTGCCGCTGCCACTGAGTCTGCCGCGGCCACTGAGTCTAACGCTGCCACTGCCGCTGCCACTGAGTCTGCCGCTGCCACTGAGTCTGCCGCTGCCACTGAGTCTGCCGCTGCCACTGAGTCTGCCGCTGCCACTGAGTCTGCCGCTTTTTCCGAGGGCAAGGGCAGGGGCAAGGGCAAGAGCAAGAGCAAGGGCAGGGGCAAGGGCAAGGGCGGCTCCCCGGCTCCGGCACGTTGATTCTTCGATGGCCCGTGCCCATAGTGGGCGGGTTCGTTGAAAACCCGGGTTCCTTCGACGGTGTGTCCCTTCTGGGGGCGATCGGTTTCGACGGGGACGAAGAAGAATCGGTTGCGTGTCCGCCGGCTCACGACGGCGTTAAAAGCGTGGGAACCTATAAGTGCCAACGACAACGCACTCGCTCTCGCAGCTTAAAAACCTGTAGGGCCGCCGAATTAGGGAGCTTGTCGATGCTCCCTTCGGAGGCGTCATTTGAATCGACTGGTCACCACGGTTGCAGCTCGACGAGGTGATGAGATTTAGAGCAGCTAGCGAAGACAAGAGCCCGTCCGTGGGCGCACGTCTGAGCGAAACTCAAGTCCACGGAATACGCACGTAGACGCCGATTTGGATCGTTCTCGGACCAGGGTTCGATTCCCTGCGCCTCCACCAAACCCTGCCCCTCCGGCCCAAGCCGCGAGGGGCAGTTGTGTTCCGTCCCCTTGGTGACGGAAGTGGCGCGTGGCGGTTTCACAGAACCTCGAGCCCTGGAATGTCCTCGAACCGCGTGAGACGTTGAGGGCGGTGAGACGCTTCATTCCGACGATGGCGATCCTCTTGATGGGCGCCTGTGGCGGCGACGACGACGCGGTGGCGCGCGACGCTGCACCCGTTCCGGACAGTGCGCTCGCCGACGCCGCTCGGACGCCGGATGCCGGGTCGGACGCTGGCGCTCGAGACGCTGGCGCAGACGACGCGCCCTTCGACACCATCGTCGACGACACAGACGCTGGCACGGGCGACTTCGCCGCCATCGTCACGCGCGCGATGTACGACGCGTTCTTTCTGCATCGAACCGACCCGGCGTGCGATGGAAGCCTGTTCACCTACGAGGCGCTCTTGGCGGCCGCCGAGACGTTCCCGGACTTCTGCAGCGAAGGCAGCCTCGAGGTCCGTCGACGGGAAGCGGCTGCGTTTCTCGCGAACGTGTCCCACGAGACGACCGGGGGTTGGTCGACTGCGCCGGACGGTCCGCACGCGTGGGGGCTCTGCTTCAAAGAAGAGGTGGGCTGCGGCGGCGGTGGATGTACGGGCTACTGCGCTGCATCCGAGATGTGGCCGTGCGCGGCCGGACGCACGTACCACGGCCGCGGTCCGATGCAGCTCTCGTGGAACTACAACTACGGGCAGGCCGGGGCGGCGCTCGGGCTGGATCTCTTGAGCGATCCGGATCTCGTGGCCACCGACGGCGTGGTCGCGTTTCGCACCGCCATCTGGTTCTGGATGACAAGCCAGCCACCCAAACCTTCGTGCCACGACGTGATGGTGGGCCACTGGACTCCGTCGTCTGCGGACGAGGCGGGCAACCGCCGTCCGGGATTCGGAATGACCGTGAACATCATCAACGGCGGCCTCGAGTGCAACATCGGCCCGGACCCGCGTGTCGACGATCGGATCGGGTTCTACCGGCGCTACACGGACTTGCTCGGCGTCGATCCCGGAGACCACTTGGACTGCGCCGACATGGCCAGCTACTAGACGCTCATCCGTCCGGCGGCCCGGCTTTCTTGTATGGTGTCGTTGTTTCGTGCGCGCTTCCTTCCTCACGCTCCTGCTCCTCGCCACTGTGCCCGCGTGCGCGTTGAGCGAGGTCGACCTGGAAGGGCGTTCGTGTCCCTGCGCCGATGGCTGGACCTGCGAGGCGGGCGTGTGTGTGCGCGTGGCGAGCCGAGATGCGTCCATGGACAGTCGCAGCGTCGACGCCAACCTCGATGCACCCGCCCGCGACGTGTTGCGCTTCGATGTGCCGCCGGGTGTGTGTGGCGCGACCGGGCAACCGTGCTGCGACGGCGACGCGTGCAACGGCGTGCTCGTGTGCGACGCCGGCACCTGCGTCCCGTGCGGTCGCATGGACGACCCGTGCTGTCTCGGAGACGCCTGCGCGACCGGGTTCTCATGCGACACCTCCGTCGGACGCTGTCTCCAGTGTGGCGCACCCGGCGCGCCGTGTTGCCCTGGCACCCCGTGTCCGGGCGGTGGCGAGTGCGTGGATGCGCTCTGCGTCGCGTGCGGGACCGACTTGGGCACGTGCGTGCCCGGCACCCGCGAAACCGAAGCCTGCGGCAACTGCGGCACCCGCGACCGCATCTGCAACGAAGGCTGTGGGTTCGGACCGTGGGGACCGTGCACCGGCGCGGGAGAGTGCGAGGCGGACACGACCGACGCGCGCAGCTGCGGCAACTGCGGAACCCAGAGCCGCCGCTGCAACGAGTCGTGTCGGTGGGAGCTGTTCGGGTCGTGCACCGGTGAAGGAGAGTGCGCCCCCGGTGCGACCGGCGCGTGCGACACCTGCACCGCGCGCACCTGTTCGAGCACATGCACCTGGAGCGATTGCAACGTGTGCACCTGCGACGCGATCACCAAGTGCACCGCTGGCTGCCCCGCCGGCTACCACTGGAGCGCGGTCAGCTGCACCGCCGGATGCAACGCCACGACCTCGTGCAGCACGTCGCCCTACAACACCATCACCTGCGCCCCCAACTGCAGCGACAGCTACCGCACCTGTTTCAACCGGTGTCCCGAAACCCACTACCACTCCCGCTGGGAATGCACGGCCACCTGCGGAAGCGACTGCCCCTCCGGCGCCAACTCGACCACCTGCACGTTGGCCGAAGCCGCCACGGTCACCAACTGCGGCAACTGGCCCTGTCCCGACGGCTACACCAACACCGGCCAGGTCTGCGACTCGAGCTGCGGCATCCCCTGCAGCCCCACCAACGCCTCCACCTGCACCCGCCTCTGACGCGTTGACGGCGTCGGCTTCGGCGTCGGCTTCGACTTCGGCGTCGGCGTCGGCTTCGGCTTCGGCTTCGGCGTCGGCTTCGGCTTCGGGGTCGGCTTCGGGTTCGGCTTCGGCTTCGGCGTCGGCGTCGGCTTCGGCTTCGGCTTCGGCTTCGGGTTCGGCTTCGGCGTCGGTTCGGATCGGCAGCAGCAGACACAGCAGCAGACACAGCAGCAGACACAGCAGCAGACACAGCAGCAGACACAGCAGCAGAACCAGCAGCAGACACAGCAGCAGGAACGAGCAGAGACAGCAGTGGTCTGCGGCAGTGGGCGGCAAGAACCCGCCGGCGCCCTCCGCGGCTGCCCCCTGCCCGACCAATGTGAGAACCTCCGCCGGGTGAGACTTCATCACCCCGTCGCGCTGCTCGTTCTTCTCCCCATCGTCGCTGCGGCATGCGGCGACGACGTGCGCACTGGCGCGGACGCAGGGCCGGTCAGCGATGCCCGGTCCGAAGCGGACGCGCCCGACCGCGATGCCGCAGACATCGACGCGTCCTCGACAGACGCGGCGGTCGACTTGGACGCTGCGAGCGACGCCCCGAACCTCGATTCCGGCGCAGACCTCGATTCCGGCGCAGACCTCGACGCCAGCACGGACTCGGGCACCGACGCGGGCACCGACGCGGGCACCGACGCGGGCACCGACGCGGGCACCGACGCAGGCACCGACGCGGGCACCGACGCGGGCACCGATGCTGGCACCGACGCTGGCACCGATGCTGGCCCGGGTCCGGTCACCTGCGAGGAAGCCGGGCTGACCGTCGAGACCATCCGGGAGTCCGCCTCGAGCGGCACGCCCGACAGCTACTTCCGGGATGTGCGCCCCGGCGATCCGTTCTGCGCCGACATCACCGGCGGCGGTAGCGGCACCTGGAGCGTCACCGTCAGCAACGGCCGCTCCGACGGCATCTACTGCAGCGGCAGCCCCACCTGCAGAGGCCGCGTCGCCCCGGGCGACACCACCCTCATCTTCACCGCCATCACCACCGACATCGGCAGCTACACCCTCAACATCCGCCGCATCGTCCTGTAGCCGAGTACTAACAGGTTGCTGAAGAACGCCCGCAGGGCGTTCTCGCAGCCTGCCCCTTGCCCCTGCCCTTGCCTTTGCCCTTGCCCGCGGATCAGCGGTCAGATCGCTTGATCAGCGCGACGAGCATCGCGACGACCTGCTCGAGGTGGGCGAGAGGCCGTTCGATGTTTCTTGGGGGCTGTGCCCCCAAGAAATATTGTCTCTCGCGTGCGAGGCTTCGGGCCCGCGCAGGAGCGAAGCGACGAGCAGGTCCGGAGCCGTTCCCGAAGGGTTCCAGGACGGCCGAAGGCGTCCGCACCCTTCGGGACGCCGCGAGAGACCAGCAATATCGAGGCAGACGCAAGACACAGTTCGCCGCCTACCTGGCCGGCGCCGCATACAACCTCCTACGCGTCGCGCGGCTGCGGAGCTGCGCCGCGTAGCACCGACCGATGCCCGGCGGCTTCGTCCGCTGGGCATCGGGCTCCGATTCGCGGCCTAGCTGTCGCGAAACACACGGCGTCCACGACGCGGGCAAGGGCACGGGCAAGGGCAACGGCAAGGGAGCAGGTCGCTTTTCAGCGACCTGCTAGCGGCTGCGAAACAGCCACGGGAGCCAGAGGCCGACCTGCGTCTTGTAGGTCCGATACGGCGCACCGAAACGGGCTTCGAGATCCGCCTCTTCCGACGGCCGCACGAACACGTGCCAGATGGCGCCGCCCAACAGCGAAAGCGCGATGTACGACGCGCTCCCCATCCACCACGCCATGACGATGCCTTGCGTGATCCCCGCCACCGCCATCGGGTTGCGCACCCAGCGGTACGGCCCCGCGGTCACCAGGGTGCTCGCCGCCGCCGTCGGCAACGGCGTGCCGCGGCCGATGCGTGCCATCGTCGTGCCGCTCCACATGCCGAGGCAACCGGCCAAGCCGAACCCAGCGAGCGCAATCCACCCCCCGGATGGAATGGCGGGCACGCCGAAGCGCCCTTCGAGCTCGACCACCGTCTTCGGGAACACCCAGAGAAACAGTCCCCAGAAGATCACGACCTGGAGCATGGTCCAGGCCAACGCGCCACCCTTGCCCAGGTCGACGGCGCGGTAGGCGGCGGCGTCCTGTGAAGCGGTCCCTTGGATCGAGGCGACCACCAGACAGCCACCCGACATCGCCGCCATGCAGCCACTCGCCAACCAGCCCGAATCCGTCCGAACGCTCAGAGCCAGGCAGTACATGGTCGGGTAGCAGCAGACGCCCGCGAGCCACCAGGTCGCTGTCGCCACCCAGGTGCGCTCGCGCAGGGCACCCCACGCACACGCCCACGAGGCCGACGCGAGCACGAGATCGGGGAGCCAGAAACGACTGAGCCCTGCGGTGGGCTCGCCCGCGGGCACGAACCAATCACGAGACGCTTCGACGAAGAACATCAAAGCCCACCAACCGAATACCGCAGCGCCCTGCAACGCGAGGTACCCCACCACGATGGGTTTGGTCTGGGGTTGTTCGAGCGACATCGGGACGATCTACCACGATGCAGATGACGCGAGGCGAGGCGCGACTTAGGTTGAAACGTTTCCATGCAGGTGGACTTGAACGGCTCGGAGATTCGGTGCTTCGACGACTTCGTGTCGGCGATGGCAACGGCGTTGTCGGTCGACTACTTCGGCTGGGATCTGCACTCGCTGCACGACTGTCTACAGGGGGGCTACGGCGGGGAGCCGCCCTACGAGATCGTGGTCTCCGAGGCGGAGACCATGCTCGAGGCGTTCGGGCACGTGGGGCTTGAGCAGTACGAGACGTGGGCGCTGCAGGTCATTGCGGAGGGTGGGCGCGGCATGCTGAGAACGGACGACGCTGCGTGGCATCGGCGCGCACTCCTGCACGCGCGTGGTTCGGTCGGCGACACGCTGCTCGAAACGCTCGCAAGGGTGGTCTGCGGTTCGCCCGCGTCGTTGCAGCTGCGCGGTCGGAATGGTCAAGTGCTGTTCGATTCCACGACCTCGCGTCGGAAACGGATCCGTCCGCCGGGCCTGTATTTGGAACTGCCCGACGCCTACCAGCGGCCGCCGATTCGGATCACCGAGCCGGCCGATTGGATGGGTGTGCTCGAGCTGGACGAGTCGATTTGGAACGACCCGAACGGCACCGGAACCGTGTCGCTCCAGTGGTGGGAAGAGTATTCGATCGACGAGAGTGTGCTCGCAGCGTCGCTGTCGATCCGGCGGCACCCCGAACGCCGCTTCGCTGTGTCGTTCATCGACGGGTCGCATCCGTTTGGCCACGAAAAGCGCTGGGTTGCGGTCGCCGCGGCGCCCGACCAGCGCGTCACCCTTCGTTGCTTCGAGTCCTTCGAAACGGAGACGCTTCCGATGGCGCTCTTCGTCCGACCCGAGGTGGTCCTTCGAGCCATGGTGTGTTTCCGCGACGCACGAGACCGGTGGCCTGGCGTGGCATGGCTCGAGCGGACGGTGCCGTGGGCCGGCGGGACCGAGGAGGACGCTGCGATCGTCCGCGCGATCGCGAACCACGAAGCGGCGCTACGCAGGCGCGCCGAGGTCGCGTGCGAGCCGCCCGTGCAGCGGATCGAGATCGATGGCGCGTCGATCGCCAGCTTCGACGACTTCGTCTCGGCGATCGCAGGCGCGTTGTCGGTCGAACACCTCGGGTGGGATCTGCGCTCGTTTGGAGCGTGTCTGGAAGCCGAGCGTGGAGAGCCACCCTACGAAATCGTGGTGGGCAACGCGGAGCGGATGCAGACCGCGTTCGGACACGAAGGCATGCAGGCGTACGCCGCGCAGCAACTCGAAGCGGTCGCGGCACAGGACCCACAGCCGCGGACAGACCGCGCACGGCTCGAAGGGGCAGCGCGGCTGGCGAACGAAGGGCGCGGACCGACGCTGCTGGTCCGGATGGCGGAGATCCTGCGCGCGTCGCGCGCATCGGTGCGGCTGGTCGGCAGCGATGGGCGACCGCTCGTCGACATCGCAGAGTTCATGGAAACCGATTGGCCCGAAGGTGTCTCGAGCGGGGGCATGTTCTCAGCGATCGAGCGGTACTGCGCCCTCGGCGAGATGCAGGTCCAACTCCTTCAGTACACGGCGAGCCATCGGCAGGCCTGGTTCGGGCTCCGGCCGACCGGCGGTGCGCCCGCAGCGACCATCGCCGCCACCGAGGTCACCGAGCTCGTCAGCAAGACAGCCGGGCGATGCCACACGTCGGTTCGTTCGGAGGAGCAACACCACATCGTGTTCGAAGGTTATGACGGCGACGCGTGCGTGTTCCGAGTCACCGCACGCATCATGAACATCGTAGGCTCCGGGTTTCTGGGGTCACCGGCGGGCGCCGATCTGTTGGAGATCCTCGACCCCGACTGGGCCCTCTGAAATAATGAAGGTTGCGGCGCCTTACCTGGGTTTCCGCATCGAGTTGCCCCGTGCTCGAGAACGCCGACAGCATGATTCGTAGTTTGGGACAGCGGTTGCCGACCATTCTCACGCTCCTCCTGCTGGGGTGTGGCTCGGGTCATACGATTGAGTCGGATGCGGGAACCTTCTGCTCGTTCTCGGACATCTGGGCATCGTGCAACTGTGCGGACGGAGGCGGATTGATTGTTACATTCGCGGGCTCCCGCTCGACCGGCGAGGCCTACCTCTTTGCGACAACCTGCATTCCGACCGACTACGAGCCGTGTCGGTTCGGTACCCCTGGTCCAGAGGTGCTCGCCTCTTGCCAAACGTTCTGCGACGCCCACCGCGACGAGGCCATGGGGGAGTGCGAGCCGTTCTGAGTCCGGCCAGCACTCGGGTGGGCGCGCCGCAGACGGGACCGCGCGAACGTATGGGTCAGTGGTTCGGCACCGGGATGTCGAGGCGACTCAGGAGGCGTTCGGCGGCGGCTCGGCGGGCGGGCACGAAGCGGTCGAGGGCGGGGGACTCTTCCTCGGTCTCGAAGACGAGGGCGAAGCAGGTCCAGGTGCCGGCTGCGTCGATGCAGCCGGTGAACCAGCCGTGGTCGGGGCTGTCGGGGCGGTGGTCCCAGCCGGTCTTGCCGTAGAGCACTGTGGTTCCCGAGGACGGCACGGAGGTCTCGTCGCGGGCGAGTTCGCACATCGAGAGCACGGTCTCGCGGGTCTCGGCGGAGATGCCCGGAAGCGAACCGTCTGCGAGCGCGCTCCAGAACGCGACCTGTTCGACCGGCGAGATGAGGAGCGAGCCATCGATCCAGAACCGGTCGAGTTCCCCGATCGTGGCGTTGCCGTAGGCCATGGTGTCGAGCGCGTGTTGCATGCGCTCCTGTCCGACGAGTGGCGCGACCCGCATGAAGTACCAGAGCACCGAGTCTCGGATGGCGGTGCGCAGTACGTGGTCCTGGTTCCAGCTCGAGACCCAGCGCTCTTCGCCGTCCCACGCCATCGGATGTTCCGGGCCTGAGAGCGCGCCGACCTCGAGTGCGATCGCGGCGTGTGGGATCTTGAACGTCGACGCCGGCGGCACTCGGTGGGTGCATCCGGCCCCGACGCAGACCATCGAATCGGTGCCCAAGGTGTGGGCGACGAAGCTGCCGTCGTACCCGTCCGCGCGCAGCTCGGGCAAGAGGTCGTCCCGCTGCACGATCTGGAGAGCGTTCGATGGGGTCTGGGTTGTCTCTGCGGTTGCCAAAGACGGCACCGCGGTCGCCTCGGTCTCCGAAGGCGGCGGGGCGGTTTCAGACCGGGTGGGCGTCGACGCGCAAGCGCTCAGGACGAGAAGCAGCATTCGCATGGCCGCAGCAACCACCCCCGCCCGGGCGTACATTCCAAGACTCGGACGATCGATGCCGGCGAACTCGAGCTCGCCAGCCGGACCCATCCGTTCTCAGCTCGCCCCGCCGCCGGGAGTCGTGCAACACGGTGTCGAGGTGCGGGGAGCGGCGGGGGTGAAGCAGAATCTGCCTTCCGCCCCGCTGTTGTCGAACGTGCCGGTGTAGACGTTCACGGTGGCGCCGCCATCGAAGGTCTCGGTGTACGTGAACGAGCCGCTGGCCGCACCGGTCACTGGATCGAGCGTGTCGAATGTGATCGAACCCATCTCGGTGTCCGGTCCCCGCCCGAGGCCCGTGGAGCAAGTCTCGGAAGTCATGTAACGCCCCGCGCCACGGAACTCGGCGACACCGACCGCATCGTCTCTGCTGAAGGGGTAGGTCCCCGGTCCGGGCAACGGTTGCGGGCTGGCGTCGGCGCTCTGGACAGTGAGGCTGACGTAACCGATGAGCGTTGAAGCCGGATCTCCGCCCGACACCGCAAACGCACACGCACCCGCAAACTCTTGGAAGTAGATGCGCAGCTGGGTGACGGCCCCTCCCTCGCCTGCTCCGGTGGAGTGCTCGACGTAAACGTTTGGAGAGGGGATCGGTACGTCGTTGAGCAGGAACGTGCCGGTGCCATCGGACCGGTCGGCGGGATCGACCATACACGCGCCGCCGTCTACGCCCGCATCGACGCCGCCGCCGGGCCCGCCATCGCCGGTCCCGCCGTCCATGCCGGGGCCACCGCAGCCTTCGTCCACCGTTCCGTCGCAGTCGTTGTCTCGGAAGTCGCAGCGTTCGGTGTTGCCGAGGAACGTGATCGGATCGGTGTCGTCGCAGTCCGTTCCGCCGCAGCTCGCGTCCGCGTGGCCGTCGCCGTCGTCGTCTTCCCAGTCGTTCACGCCGATGACGAAGTTCGCCTCGCCGTCGCAGTTGTTGTCGATGGCGTCGCAGAGTTCGGGCGCGCGCGGCGAGCGGGCGCTGTCCATGTCGTCGCAGTCGATGGGGATGCGCGAGTACCCCGGCACCGGTTCGTCGGAGACGATGGCCACGCCGAGCGGGTTGCCGTAGCCGTCCAGATCCATGTCCGGGAAGAACATCGAGTCCACCGGGCCTTCGTCGACGATCCCGTCGCAGTCGTTGTCTTCGCCGTCTCGCAGTTCGGATTGCGGACTGTTGGTGCTCGGGTCCTCGTCGTTGCAGTCGAGCATGGACGCGGACGTTCCGGCCCGTCCCGGGCAGGCGCGGACAGGCGCCCGCGGATCCCCGTGAAGGTCTCGGTCGTCGTCGGCGAAGCGCGCTTCGAGGAGCTCTTCGTCCACGAGTCCGTCGCAGTCGTTGTCGCGGCCATCGCAGACTTCGGGCACGTCCGGGTTCGTGCCGCGGCGTGTCTCGTCGCAGTCTTCTCCGCAGTTGCCCGCATTGCAGCAGCGCGCGTCCGCGTGTCCGTCTCCGTCGATGTCTCGGTCGCCGAAGGTGCTCGCGTCGCAGTCCTCGTCGTGCCCCTCGAGGTCGCACACTTCTTCGTTGCCGGGGAAGCGGGTCGGGTCGGCGTCGTCGCAGTCGTCGCCGCCACACGCGAACTCCCCGTGGCCGTCGCCGTCGGCGTCGGTGCATCCCGAACCGCACATGTCGGCCTCTTCGTCGCACGCTCCGCCGCCACAAGGCGCTGCACTGGCGCGGCATCCCATCTCATTCGCCTCGATCGATCCGGGATCGCAGATCTCGGCGCCGTTGCAGAAGAGGCCGTCGTCGCATTCAGGGGACGAGGTGCAGCGCGTGCCCCCGTCGACGCCGCCTGCGTCGTCGTCGCCACACCCCGTTGCCATGAGCATCATCAGACACCCGACCCAAGCCCCCACTTGTCGCATCGGGCACCCTAACGCGCATGGGGCCATCAACTCAAACGACAAGCGTGCGCTCAGGTCTCTGGACGTTCCTCGTCTTCTGAACCGTCGCTTCTTGCATCGCCTGTGCTGTCTTCTGCCGCGCCTTCCTCACGTTCTTCCGGCTCAGCGGCGTCGCCTTCTTCGTCCTCATCCTTCGGGACGGAGCGGAAGGTGAGGTAGAGCAGCAACAGCACCCCCAGGAGCAGCACGGCCCACATGACGATGTCCTTCCACACGTCGGCGCTGTAGGTGCTCGGCGGTTCGTACGCGGGGTTCGGCTCGAGCGCGCCGAGGGACACGTCCGCGGGTTCGACGTGGAGCAGGAGTTCCGAGGCCCGTCGCAGTTCGTACGCCGGCGCTTCGGCGTCGCGCGCACCGACCAGCAGCGCATAGTCGCCTGCCGGCAGGGGCGCGTAGAGCGCGTTCACCGGATACATGACCTCGACGGTGAGCTGCGGCAGCGGCGCGTCGTCTTGATCGGAGACCCACACGGCGAGCGAGTGGACGCGGGCATGACGGAAGGTGCGCTGCTCCAACAGGAGCGCCGCGCCCTGCCCGTCCGGGCGCGCGACGAGCCTTCCTTGCGCGAGACTGCGCGCGCCTTCTTCGCCTTCGACCTCGCCGACCAGCGTGCAGACCCGGTCCACGAAGCGCACGTCGGTGGTGACCTGCACCCCTTCGACGCGCAGCGGTTCGCTTGGCAAGGCCACTTCGTAGCGACTCGTCGGACCGCGAAGGCCGAGGCCGTCGCGGGTGATCTCATCGGTCGGGGTCGGTGCGACCTCCGCGGCGGGCAGCCGGCGCGTACGCTCGGGCCCGCGCAAGTACGCCCACTGACGTCCTTCTGCGTCGACGATGCGCAGGTCGTTCTCCAGGATGTCGGACGCAGCCAACGTCTCTGGCGTCGGCAAAAGGCGCACGAGTCCATCGCGGGTCGCGGGCACCGAGAAACGCTGCCGGTGCGCGTGGGCCCGGCCATCCACCACCGCGCCGGGCGTCATCGCGAACGCGAGCGCGGGCGCGTCGTCGAAGCTTGGGTTCGGCACGACCGGACCGAGGCGGGCGGGCGACGCGGTGCTGGCTTCGAGAATCGCAGTGCTGGCTTCGAGAATCGCAGTGCTGGCTCTGGGAGTCGCAGTGCGGCTCGCCGAGTGGTAGAGCCGCATCGCGTCGCTCCAGTCGTAGCTCGGCGCGCGCACCCGGCCGCCACCGAAACGCAGCACCGATCCCGGCTGGTGGTCGAAGAGCAAGACCGGCTGTCGGAGTTCCGCTTCGAAGGTCAGGTCGTCGGGCACGGTGCCGCGCAGGGTCACTCGAAGCAGCTCGCCGCGGGTGCCAGCGAGCGCGACGTCGAGCGACTCCAGATCCTGACGGTCCGCCATGCGGAACACCGCGGCGGATCCAAGCGAAGTCTGTACCGGTGCGCTCGAGAACGTGCCTGCGCCGATGTCGAACACCTCGAGGTCCAAGTGGAAGGTGCGGGCGCGGGTGCGCACGATCAGCCGGTCCGGCGCCACGCCGGGCGGACGCACGAGCTCGACGGTGGTCACATCGCCCACCACTTCGCGCGACTGCTCTTGGAGCGGGATCGCCAGGGTGGTGTTCTCGGCCGCGCCGTCGAGGCGGACATCGGAGACGAGCGACATCACGGGCTCGAGGTACGCGCCGTCGCCCACGAGTTCGACCTCGAGCTGGGCTTCGTCCAGGAAACGCGCCGGCAACGCGACGAAGAGTCGCTCGCTGCGTTGGCGGGGGAGGCGGAAGATGCGGGTGCGCGCGAGTTCTTCGCCACGTCCGCTGGCGCCACCGACCGCTTGTTCCGGATCGTGGGCGTAGACGACGACCTCCCGCACGAAGTCGGACGACACCGGCGCGAACTCGATCCGCCACGCGCGGTCCGGCGTCGCTTCGAGTGGACGCACGACGACGTAGTGTTCGGTCGCGCGGGTCGGCGCGCCTTCCACTTCGCGGAGATCGCGCTCGGCCGAGACGGGCGAGAGAGAGAAGCGGCGTTCGGCCGGCTCGGCGGTGCGTCCGTGCGCGTCGACGAAGTGCGGGACCTCCGCGCCGTTGCGAAAGACGCGCAGGTCCGAGAGGTCTTCGCCGCACTGCCGGAGCACCTCGCCGGTCAACGGAAGCCGGACGAGGCCCTGCGCGCTCGAGAGGATCTCGGCCTGGTGTTCGTAGAGCGAACCGGGCGGCGGCTGGGCACCCGCGGTCGTGGGCGTGAACGCCGCAAGCCAGAGCGCTCCGAGCACGCCCCCCAAAGCCCATGCCCGGAGCCGTGCCTGCGGACGCGCGGCGCCACCGTGGACGATGGATGGAAAGAACGGGAGGACGCGGGTCATGAATTTTCCTTGTCGCCGAAGACGAACCGTCGATAGACGAACGAAACCAGAATGAGAGAGACAGCGAGACCGACGAGCGAGGCCACGCGCCAGAGATCGGTGAGGTTGCCGAGGTCGTAGAGAAAGACCTTCAGCGCGGTGATGGCGATGAGCGTGGTGCCGAGCGCGCGGAGTGGCCGAACCGTGCGCCAGATGCCGACCGCGAGGAGCAAGAGGCCGTAGAGGGCCCAGGCCATCGAGAGGGTCAGGTCGCGCGCCGGCACGCGGTCGAATGGGAGTTCGAGTTCGCGACCGACCGAGTACGCATCGATGATCGTGAGGTTCACCCACACGAAGCCGACGGCGATCGCGGCGGCGCCAAGCAGCCCGACGAGCACCTGGCGCTCGCCGAACACGTTCTTCTCCCACGTGCGCCGGCGCGCGACGTCCAGGTCGAGCAAGAGACGCGCGCCGACGATCATCGCCGCCATCGGCACGAGGTAGCCGTACGCCAACCAGTTCAGCACCGGGAACCCGCTCGGCGGATGGTACGAGAGCACCATCGGGTTGAGCGTGAGTCGGATGGCGACCACGCCGAAGAGCGCGAGCGCGGTCCACTTGAGGCCGGCGTGGTCGACCCGGCGCCAGAGCAAGAGCACCGCCGCGCCCTGGATGGCCCAGCCGATGGTCACCCATTCGTTCTCGAGCTGCAGCGGGATCGCGGCGGTGAGGAACCCGAGCGCGACGACCGCGGGCCAGACGAAGGCGCTCGTGCGCGCGTCCTGGTCTTCGGGACCGAAGCGTTTGGAGCACAGGGCGACCGCGACCGAGAGCGCGCCGAAGGTGAACGCCGCGAGGCCGTCGCTGCTCGCACCGAAGAGCTCGCGGTACACGAGAAAGTACGCGGGGAAGAACGCGAGCGGCGCGAGGGCCGCAACCCGCCAGGTGCCGATCGCATGGCGCGCGCGGGCGCCGAGCCAGAGTGGTGCGAAGGAGAAGAGTGCCAGCGGCACGAGCACGCCCACCGTGAGCACCTCGATGCTCGCAGCGGCGGCGGGCGCTGTGCCGAAGGGCGGATGAAGTGTGTTGGCGACGAGCGCCAACGTGGACGCCGCCGCGCCGGTGAGCCCGACGCCCAGCCAGACCGAGCTGCCAAGCCGCCGGCTCGAGGTCGCGACGAAGAGCGCGAACAACACGATGCCCGCGAACCCGACCTCGCCCGAGAGCGGGATGTTCGGATCGAGCAGCGCGAAGTGGATGAGACCAAGGCCCGCGAACCCGGCGGCGCCGTGGCTTGCGAGGTCGCCGACTTTGCCGCGCGCGCGGGTGGCGAGCAGCTGCATGCCGAGGCCCACCGCAACGAAGAAGCCGACGTAGAACGCTTCGGAGGGGAAGCCGACGTCGAGCCCGCGCCGCACGTGGAAGTTCATCAGACCGATGCCGAAGATCACCGGCGCCGCGAGTTGCGACACCGCCGTGGTGCCGAGCCGGACGTGCCGGAGGTTGGTCAGAAGCGCGAGCGTCCAGATCGCCGCGAACGGCCAGACGGCGATCGCATGTCGGGTCGGGATCTCGAGCAGCAGCAAGGAGGTGCCGAGCACGAAGACGGTCGCGGCATCGCTCGCTTCGTTCCGAGGTTTCGGCTTCGGCTCCGTGGACGATGCCGTGGCCCCGTCGTCGTCCCCCGCAGGTTCAAGGACCGGTGTGCGTCGGATGCGTCGCGCGGTGCGTTCGGCGAAGACGTGCAGCGCCGCGCACACCGCGAGCACGACACCGGCGAGCTCCCACGCGAGCGCGTCGGTGAACGACTGGGTGAACGTCCACGCGGTGATCACCGCGACCGACGCGCTGGCGGCGCCGAGCGCGATGAACCGCATCTGGTCGCGCTCGGCCATCCAGGCCGCGCCGGCGCAGAGCACCACGAGCATGCCGCCCACCGGCCAGAGGTCCGGGCCCATCGGCGCGCTGAGCGCCAGATAGAGCGCGGAGAGGAAGGGCAGCAGCACCGAGACGACCCGGGTGCCGCGCCACAACGCCGTGTTGGAAGCACTCGCTTCGGAGTCCGCTTTCGGTCGCGCGCCGAGCGCGAAGACGATCGGGAACGCGAGCGACACCGCGATCGCGATCGCGAGCCGGTCGGCGCCGTCGCCCATGCGCTGCGTGATCCAGAAGATCTGGTAGAGGCTCGTGAGCACGAGCGAGACCACCGGGAGGAACGGCCAACTGCGCGCGCGTGCGACCAGCATCAAGCCGCCGTTGAGCGCGACGAGGTACACGAAGAGTTCGATCGGCCGATCGGAGCCGGTCGAGAGCACGGCGGGGGTGGCGAAGCCGCCGAGGAAGGCGAGCAGCGCGACCGCCGGGGCGTTGCGTCGCACCGAGAGCACGCAGCAGGTGACGGTGACCACCACCATGCCGGCGAAGCCCGCCCAGATCGGGATGAGCTCGTAGCCGGCGGACGCCGCCCAGAAACAGAAGTAGAGGATGCCGCCGCCCGCACCCGCGAGCCAATCGCCGAGCACGCGGTACTTGGCGCGGAGCGGAACCTCGGCCGCGAAGATGCAGCTGACGCCGATGACTGCGCCGATGATCACACGCGCGGTCAGCCCGATGAGGCCGTTGTCGATCGAGTACTTGAAGAAGTATCCGGCGGCGGCGAGCAGCGTCAGGCCACCGAGCGCAGCGGCGGCGCGCACGCCGAGGAACTGCTCCCAGTCGAACGAGGGTTTGTCTGGACCGCTCGGACCGGGCTGCGCGTGCTGCGGCGCCGGGGGCTGCGGAGGTTGTGGGGGCTGCGAAGCGCCGCGGGGATCCTGCGCAGGAGCTGGGCGCACCGATCCTGACTCCGCGCCCGATCCGGAGTCCGGTTCCGAAGCCGATCCTGAGGCCGATTCGGAAGCGGATCCTGATGCCGATTCCGAAGCCGAAGCCGAAGCCGAAGCCGAAGCCGACTCCGATGCCGAAGCCGAATCCGATGCCGAAGCCGAATCCGAAGCCGAAGCCGAAGCCGATGCCGATGCCGATGCCGATGCCGATGCCGATGCCGATGCCGAATCCGACTCCGAGGCCGACTCCGAGGCCGACTCCGATCCCGGAGCCGACTGCGCCAGAGGCGGTTCGGAAGCCGCGCCCGCCTCTTGTTGCGCGGGTTCCGAGACCGGCGGGCCCATCGGCTCCACGTTCTCTCGGGGGGTCGGACCCACGTAGCCGGGCGGCTGCCAAGGCTGCGCGAGGTGGTGCGAAGGCACCGGCGGTAGGTGCGAAGGCGCGGTGGCGGCTGCGATCACCGACACGTCGCCAGAAGCGCCGGCGGCCTCCATGGCCGTGGTGCTGCCGAGCTTCGGTGCACGCTCGCCAGCGACCACGGTGCTCGCCCAGCGTTCGAGCTGGACCAACCGGCCGAGAAGCGCGGCGTTTTCGGACTCCAGCGCGTGTAAACGCATCCGGACCTCTTTGCGCCGGGAGAGCGCGAAGAAGGCCATGAACGGGGTCGCGATCGCCAACAGCCCCGTCAGGGCGCAGATCGCACCGAAGAGATCGCCGGTACTCATACGCACACCGAGGGCAGCACGGGAAGGAAGTCCATGCCCCGCGGTGTGCAGGAGCCGCGCCATCCGTGAAAGCCCTTTCTTTTCAGGGGCGATCAGGTCCAGCGCCCGGTGGCTGCGCATTGCATGTCGCGGCCACCGTCACTTTCTGTATGCACCACGGGCTCTGGCTCGCTTCTCGAGACTGGCGGCCCGACGCACACGCCCGTCGCACCAGCACGGTCCGCACGTAGCCGCCTACCGCCCGATGCGCACTTGCCAGCGGCCGGGGACGAAGACCACGCCGCGGTTCTGCACCCGCCACGAAGGCGCCTGGTAGACGCTGCCTTCGGCCGGCAGATCCCAGTAGCCCGCGACCCACACGAACTGTTGGTTGTCCCACTGCCAGTGGCCGCCGACCCAGACCAATCCGGGTCCCGGCGGCGGTGGGATCGCTTCGGCGCGGGGAGGCGGAGGCTGTGTCGGGGCGACGACGGTGGCGGTGGCGTAGTCGGACTCGGGCACGGTCCACCGTCCGCCGATCCAGACCCACTCGCGCGGGATCCAGTGCCAGTACCCGGGCGTCCACTGGGCATGAAGGCTCGGCTTCGGAGGCTGCGCCTGAGCACGCGGCGGAGGCGGCGGACCGTCGGGGCGGGCGTAGGCTTCGGCCTCGGCCGCTGCGGCCCGCTCGCGCTGCGCGATCTCTGCGTTGGCGGCGCTGTCGGCCTGTCGTTGTCGATGACCCTCCAGTCCGCCGGGACCCCAGCAGTCTTCGGAGTCGTGATGCGCGTTGCAGAACTCGTGGCGTTCGCGCCGCTCTCGTTCCCGCCGTTCGGCGCGCGCCATGCGGCGGCGCTCCCGTCGACCGGGCCCGTTCTCCGCCCGCTCGCGTGCCGCTTCTTGGCGGTCGAGTTCGCGCTGTGCCGCCCGACGTTCTTCTTCGGAGCGTTCGCCTTCGAGATGCGCGACGTACTCCTCGTCACTCACCGTCGGCACGAAGCCGAAGTGCCGGACCACGAAGGTCACGCCCTCGAGCAGGTTCGGCACCGTCGACCAGAAGCGGATTCGAATCGGCGTCCCCGGTGCATAAGGCGCCGGCCCAAGACTGTCGTTCTCCCAATCCTGATGAAGGTGTACCCGGCCGAGCTGGTGTTGGAAGAGGTGGTTGCGCCCCACGCCGCCGCTGAACCGGGGCACCGCCCGCAACTCGAGACTCGCCCGGGCGGTCGCCTCGAGTGTCTCCCCGATGGCCCCCTCTGGCGGGACCTCTGTATGGACGACGACTTGGTCGGGCACTGGCGCAGCCTCGGCTGGCGGGCCGGCGGCCACCCGCACCGACGCACCCGCGACCGGCACGCCCTGGATGAGGCAACTGCTGTTGTCGAAGACCATCGGTTCCTCGGCCTGCTCGTACCGGGTCTGCCCATCGACGCTCACCTGCCGCACGCCCACGATGGGGCCCACCTCGCCCGACCGGATGGTCTCGTCACCGACGAGGATCTCGTGCTCGAACTCGAGCCCATGGGGCGAGACGATGTCGACCACCACGCCCTCGCCCCATCGGCTGCCGCGCGCTTGCAGCGCGATCTCGTACGGGCCTTGGCCGCAGCGTTCGGGGGCCTCGAATGAAGCGGATGAGATCGTCTCGCTCTTCATGTAGGGGGCGCACGCACCGACGAGGGCGACCAGGCAAACGAGACACGGACGGAAACAAGTCATGTGGATGGGACGCATGCTGCCGCACTTGATTCGATCGTCCAAGGTCGACGCGGAGGAGGTCGGAGCGCCTGAAGGGAGCCATTCATTCGGCGGACAAACAGTTGCGCCGTGCGGCGTTGCACCACAGAGGAGACCCATGGGCCAACTGATCGAGGGTGAGTGGACGACGCGGCGTGGGTTCGCAGACGAAGACGGTGTTTTTCGGCGGGAGCCGGTCAGCCTGCGCGATCGGGTCGCCCCCGAAGACGCCACGTCGGGCCGCCACCGGCTCTACGTCTCCTACGCCTGTCCGTGGGCGCACCGGTGCCTCATCGTCCGGGCGCTGCGCGGTCTGACACCCCATGTCCCGGTCTCGGTGGTGCACTGGTTCATGGGCGCGGACGGCTGGACGTTCGCGGAGGGCGAAGGCGTGGTGCCCGATCCCGACGGCGCCGCGCTTCTGCGGGAGGTCTATCAGCGGCACGATCCGAAGTTCACCGGCAAGGTCACCGTCCCGATCCTCTGGGACACCCAGGACAAGCGCATCGTGAACAACGAGTCGCGCGAGATCATCCGCATGTTCGACACGTCGTTCCTCGGGCTCGGCGACCCGGACGTGAACCTCGCCCCGAAACCGGTGCAACACACGATCGACGCGGTGATCGATGCCATCTACGAGCCGATCAACAACGGCGTCTACCGGACTGGGTTCGCGCGGTCCCAGCGCGCCTACGACGAAGCCGCCGGCGAACTCTTCGACGCACTCGATCACTGGAACGCGGTGCTGGCCGATCAGCGCTTCCTGGTCGGCGACCAGATGACCGAAGCGGACGTCTGCCTCTTCACGACGCTGCTGCGGTTCGACCCGGTCTACCACTTCCACTTCAAGTGCTCGAAGCGCCGGATCCGGGACTACGAACACCTCTGGGCCTTCACCCGCGACGTCTACCAGACGCCCGGCGTGCGCGAGACGGTGAACCTGCACCACATCCGAACGCACTACTTCGGAAGCCACGAGAGCGTGAACCCGACCCGCATCGTCGCGCTCATGCCGGACCTCGATCTCGACGCACCGCACGGCCGCGACGCGCGCTAGTAGGCTGCTGAAGAACGCCTGCAGGGCGTTCTCGCAGCCTGCCCCTTGCCCCTGCCCTTGCCTTTGCCCTTGCCCGCGGATCAGCGGTCAGATCGCTTGATCAGCGCGACGAGCATCGCGACGACCTGCTCGAGGTGGGCGAGAGC
>JAXMNT010000037.1:0-78307 GCA_034670305.1 Deltaproteobacteria bacterium | reverse complement strand
GAGACAGAGACAGAGACAGAGACAGAGACAGAGACAGAGACAGAGACAGAGACAGAGACAGAGACAGAGACAGAGACAGAGACAGAGACAGAGACAGAGACAGAGACAGAGACAGAGACAGAGACAGCGACAGCGGACAGCGGACAGCGACAGCGACAGCCACCAGCGACAGCGACGGCGCGGCCTGGTTCTACTGGGGACAGACGTCCACCTTCCGGTGGGGCTTGCGGGTTGGGACCGGGGGCTCGCCACCCCACCGGCGGCTCAAACCCGGGAGAACCGGCCGGCATGGGCTGTGCAAACTGCGAACGCATGCGTCCGCTCGCCCTCCTCCCTTTGGTCTTCGCCTGTGGCGTACAGACCGTGGGCGATCGCGAGGATCCGCCGCCGCCGCCGGGTCCAGTCGCCTTGAACGATTCCACCCCCTTGCTCGGGGCGGAGTTCGATTGCCGGGCGATGGATGGAGAACTGCTCTCGGTGGGACCCGAAGGCGACGCGTGGATCTGGACCGAGTCGGGCATCACCGTGCTTCGGTCGGGCGCGCCCACGCTCGAGGTCGCCCTGCCGCCCGGAGAAATCACGTTCGCCCACGCGTTGAACGACCGCGAGCTCGTGGCAATCGCCGATGGACGCCTCTGGCTCTTGAGCGACGAAGGCACCGCGCCGATCCACTTTCCAATCGAAGGCGGCACCCCGCTCGCCTTCTGCGGGGATCCGCGGCGTGACCTCGAGTCGTACGTTCTGGCGAGCAGCGGCCTGCACGAGCGGTCGTCGGAGCGCTGGTGGCATCTCGACCCGGCCGGTCCGGCGATGTTCGAACGCCTGCGCTGGCTCGCGAACCACGACGGATCCTGCGCGGGCGCCGAAGGGCACCTCTACATGGCCGGAGAACATGTCTGGCGGCTCTCCGACGAAGGCATCCAGCGACTCGACGAACTCTCCACGCCCAGCCTTCCGCCGATCCGCCACCACGAACACGTCGCGGTCGCCGCCGGCCGCATCGTGCACCTCGGCAACCCCGACGTGGGGTTCGGCGAAGCGACGCTCGGCGCGCCGGTGCGCCACCTCGCGAGCGGCGGTGGGACCCTGTGGGTCGGCACCGAAGACGCGCTCTTCGTGCGCCGCACCGACACGGACGCGGAAGGCACTTGGTCTCGGTTGGATCTCACCGGGTTGCCGGCCGGGATCGCGACGGCGGGCATCGACCAGGTCGACGCGTTCGCGGCGGGCGGTGCGTTCGTCCAGAGCGGCGGCCAGATCTGCCGGACGAGCTTCGACACCTCGATCCACGTGCGTGGACTGCGCCCCTTCGAACGCACCGCGGCGAACACCCTCTCGCTCGAAATGCACATCGATGGGTTCGGAGACGCGCGCCCCACCGGACTCGAAGTGCGCATCGACGGGGAACGAAGGGCGACGGTGGATCTGGTGCTCGGTGCCGCCGCCGTGGCCGACATGAACCCAGGCGCCTCCGGCTGGCACGTCCTCGAGTTCGAGACCCTGGACGGCGCGGGAGAAACCACCGGCACCACCCGCCGCGTGCCGTACCGAGTGGTCGAAGGCAGCTCGTGGACGCTGGCCGTCCAGCCGATCGCGGAGCGCTCGTGCGCCCTGAGCGACTGTCACGTCGCGTCCAGCGACGAAGCCGGTCCGCCGGATCTCAGCACCTACGAGGCGTGGGTGAACCTCGCCCCCGCCATTCGACCGCAGGTCGTCACCGGCCAGATGCCGAAGGAACCCACCATGCCGCTCAGCGACGCCGAGATTTCGACCATCGTGGAATGGATCGAAGGAGGAATGCAGGAATGAAGCTCAAGTCTCGGATGCCTACCGCGGGTGTCGGCTCGCTTCGTTCAGCCCACGCGCGCTGCATGAAGGAAGCCGACGGCAGCCTACTCGGCATCGCGCTCGCACTCGTCGCGATCGCGCTGCTCGGGTGCACCGGCAACATCGAACCCGGCCCCGACGAGCGGCCGCCCATCGACCCGGGCGAAGCGGTGGTGCCCACCGAGCGCAACCCGATCGGTCCAGCGGAGCTCGACGACGCGCGGCGGATCCGGCGGCTCACCGCCGACCAGCTCTTCGCCTCGCTCGAAGTCGCGACCGGACAGCGCTGGTCGGACGCCGAGACCTTCGCTGGTTCGCTCGGGCGCGCCGACTACGTCGAGGTCACCGACGAAGGCCGCGAGCTGAGCGTGACCTTCGACAAACTCGCCGGCGACGCGGCGCGCGCCACCTGCCGCGCCGCCATCGACGCCGACCGAGCCGCCGAAGGCGACCGGGTGCTGCTGCGGGACATCGACTTCGCCGAACGCGACGACGCCGCGCTCGCCGGCAACGTGCAGTACCTGCTGCTTCGGTTTCTCGGCGAGCGGGTGACCGACGACGAAGACCCGCGGCTCGCGCCTTGGATGCGGGTGCTGACCTTGCGTGCCGAAGACGCGACCGAACCCCTCACCGATCTCGAGATGGCGCGCCGCTGGGAAGCCGTCTGCATCGGCTTGGCCACCCACCCCGACTTTCTCACCTACTGACCCAACGGACGACGAGACGCATGATGAAGATTCGACGACGACGTTGGTTGAAAGGTGCCCTGGGCGCCGGAGCGCTCACCGGCCTCGGTGCGTTCACCGGTCTCGGGAGCCGGCTGCTCGCCGCCCCCGGCGAGGAGATGCGCTTCGTGAACCTCTACCTCAACGGTGGATGGGATGTGTTGCTCGGACCGGACGCACGCGACCCGGGCGGCAGCTATGCGGGCATCGATCTGGGCACGGGCGCGTTGCCAGCGGAGTTCCGCGATCCGATCCCGGTCTCGGTCGGCGGCACCTCGACGCTCTGGGGCGCGGCGATGCGCTCGCTGGTCGAAGCGGGCCACCACGAGCTCGCCACCGTGTTCCGCAGCGTGAACATGAACACCGTGGCCCACGCCGCAGGCCGCGCCTACGTGAACACCTTCCGCCGTCCCGCCGGCACCCAAGCGCGCGGCAGCAGCCTCGGCACGCTGCTCTCCACCGCCGGCCCGCTGACCGAAGGGCTCGTGATGCCGAACGTGTCGATCGGGCTTCCGAGCTACAACGACGGACACCCCGCCGACTACACCGGCGTGCGGGCGTCTCGGGCGCCCGGCCTTCACAGCTTGCTCGAACCGCGCGGTCCGGTACTCCCCGACGACATCGAAGCGCTCTTGCTCGCCGCCCAAGACGAGACCGAGACCTGCGTCGCCTCGCACTACCGCGGTGGGCCGCCCGCTGCACAGCTCGACGAGGCCCGGCGCCGGGTGCGTGCGCTCGCGCGGGAGAACGTCGCGCGCTACTTCGACTTCGGCGCGGACACGCCAGAGATGGACGCGGTCCGCGCGCTCTACGGCTTCCCGGCGACCGCGCCCCGGAGCGACCAGAACAACTCCGGCCTGGTCGCAGCCAGCGCTGCCCAGCTGCTCCACACCGGCCTGAGCCGGTCGGTGACCGCACAGATCCAGGTCGGCATGGACACCCACTTCGGGAACTGGGCGACGACGCAGCCGGCCAAACTCAAACAGACCTTCGACGCGGTGGCCGCGCTGCTGACCGATCTGCGGGAAGAGGACCCCGGATTGCGACGCACGACGGTGGTGGTCACCAGCGAGTTCGCGCGCACCCCGAGGATCAACGGCAACGGAGGGCGCGACCACTGGTTCGCCAACTCGGTGCTGGTCTTCGGCGGCAAACTCAAGCGCGGCGTCGTCGGCGCCACGTCCAGCGAAGCGCTCGGTCTGCAGAAGACCAACCTCGACACCGGCCTGCCGGACTCGGATGGAACCATGCTCGAGCCGGAACACATCGGCGCCACCATCGCGGCCTCGGCCGGGCTCGACCACGGCTCGTTCCGCACCGCGCCCCTCCTGAACTGGATCGAGGCCTGACATGCGTACCCGTCTTCTGAGCGCCCCACGCTTGTCCGCGCTCGCCGCCATCCTCGGCTTCACTGCCAGCGCGCCGCTGCACGCCCAGGCCGAAGGCGACACGCCGGCCGAGTGCGCGCCCTCGCAGACCCCGGATCCGCATCGGCTGCTGCGCCGCATCTCGCTCGACCTACTCGGTCGCCCACCGACCATCGCGGAGTACGAAGCGCTCGAGGGCGAGGTCACCGACGCGCTCGTCGCCAGCCTCGTCGAGTCCGACGAACACCTCGCCCAGGTGCGCCGGTTTCACCGCGGTCTGCTGTGGGGCAACCTGCAAGAGGTGACCGCGCTCGCGGCCGGCCAGCGACGCCTCGGTCGCATCTCGGGGACCCAGCTCTACCGCGTGGGCAACGCGCGCAACACCTACCGCGGCGAACGCGACGTGGAGTGCCTGGACCAGCTCCAGACCAACTTCGACGCCGACGGTCGGCCGATTCCCATCCGCACCTACTCGGATCCGGAGTGCACCGGCGGTACCTGCCGGCAAGAAGGCTACGTGATGGTCCGGCCCTACTGGGATCCGAGCACCCCCATCAAGGTCTGTGCATTCGACGCGCAGCCCGACACCGGCACCGGCACCGATGGCCGTTCGTGTTCGAGCTACAACGCGGACCGCAACTGCGGCTGCGGAGCCAACCTCCGCGCGTGCGCACAGGTGAACAGCACCCATGAGCGCGCGATGCGCGAAGCACTCGCCGACGAACCAGCGCGGCTCTTCGAGCACATCATTCGAAACCGCCGCAGCTACCTCGAGGCGTTCACGACGAACGAGACGCTCGTCAACGGTCCGTCGACGCACTTCTACACCCACATGACGGGCGTCGAAGCCGAGACTTCAGGCGGCGGCGTGACCTACAAGACCGAGATGTCGACCATGCCGGACCTCACGTTCCAGCAAGCCGACGAGTGGCGCGTGGTGGAGCGTTCCGACCGGCACGCCGGCGTGCTGACGACCTTCGGGTACCTGATGCGCTTCGCGAGCAACCGCGGCCGCGC
Source organism: Deltaproteobacteria bacterium (assembly GCA_034670305.1). Classification (GTDB taxonomy): domain Bacteria; phylum Myxococcota_A; class Polyangia; order Polyangiales; family Houyiibacteriaceae; genus JAXMNT01. The sequence goes on along the minus strand of JAXMNT010000037.1, from coordinate 73,371 downwards.
CAACCGCTTCTACAGCGCGTTCCGATGCGAGCCCTTCGTCCCGCCCGCCGATGGGCTGCCGGAAGAGCTCGAAGCGGACCCGCCCCCCAACCTCCGCGAGCGCGCCGGCTGCGCAAGTTGTCACGACACCCTCGAACGCGTCTCCGCAGCGTGGGGTCGATGGCGTGGCGCGAGCACCTACGGCTTCTTCGATGAGGAGTTTCTGCCCATGAACGAAGCGCGCACCGATTGCGAAGCCTGCCAGACCGGCGACGGACCGCGCTGCTCGAGCTTCTGCAACACCTACTTCATCACCGCCGACAACAGCCACGCGCTCGCGCTCGAAGACTGGCGCGGGTTTCCGCAAGCCCGCGCGTGGTTGACCGACACCGAGGCCGCGATTCTCGAAGAAGGTCCAACCGGCCTCGTCGACGACCCGAGCGAACAGCGCCGCGTCACCACCTGCGCCGTCCGCAACCTCGCCACCCACTACCTCGGCCGCGACCTCACCGAAGAAGAGCTGCTCGAGTGGGTCCCCGAAATCCACACCGAGTTCGAGTCCAGCGGCTTCGACTTCCTCGCCCTGACCGAGACCCTGCTCAAAGACGAACGCTACCGCGCCACCCGCTAGCGCGCCGGTCTCGGCCCGGTTCAGAGCGAGGGCGAGCGGAGCGTCCCGCGAGACACTCCGCTCAAGACGCTATGTCCGACTCAGCTTGAACAGCATCGCGCAGACGTGGTCCGCGAGGTCGTAGACGTCCTCCCCCGCCTCTACGTACCCCATCACCGCCGCCACCTGCAGGGCCGCCTTCACCTCACGCGCCTCACCAAGAGCGCGCGAGAACCCGTCCGGGTTCCGCGCCCCCCGCGCGCTTCGCGACTCCGCAATCAGCAAAGGCACCGCCTGCGCCGCACGCCGGAGCTGCGACTTCAGCGAGGCCTCGCGAATGCGAGGCAGAACCTCGCGAACCAAAAGTGAAAGAAGAAGAAGCGACTTGTCGAATACCAGCATCGTTGACCTACCTGTGTTTCCCCGCGAGCGTGAACTCGCCCGAGGGCGCGCAGCGCCCCCAGTGGTCGGTGGGGTGGCGGGTCAAGGACGAGCCAGCGCGAAGCGCGCCAGCGAAGCGGCGCGCATCGCGCCGGGCCGAAGGCCTCCTTGAGGCGCCGCCCCGCCGACCGCTACGCTGGACCATCCATCGGGCCAGCACCCAACTTCCACGAGGAGGGGCGCACCACCAGAGGATGAGGGGTTCGGCGTCGGCGTCGGCGTCGGCGTCGGCATCGGCGTCGGCATCGGCATCGGCATCGGCGTCGGCTTCGGCGTCGGCTTCGGCGTCGGATTCGGATTCGGATTCGGCTTCGGCGTCGGCTTCAGCTTCGGCTTCGGCGTCGGCTTCGGATTCGGATTCAGCTTCGGATTCGGCGTCGGCTTCAGCGTCGGCTTCGGCTTCGGCTTCGGCGTCGGCGTCGGCCCGACGCGACCAACTCGACTACCGATCAGCGCCCCTCGGGCCGCCGAAGATCCCGCTCCGGATCACAGCGCAACCGATGAAGATCATACGTAGCGGTGTCGTACTGGGGGTTGGACGACTCCGCGCGAACCCTTCCTTCACCCGTCGCATGCAATGTCCACCGCACCTCTTCGGACATGTCCTCGAGTTCGCAACAGTCCCCGTTCTCGAAACGCTCGCAGCCTTCGCAGTGGGTCCACATCCCGTCGTAGGAATAGTCCGCCACCTGAATGCCGCCGAGCACGACCGGTCGGTCTTCCGACCATCCAACGAACACCCGGTAGATCCGACCCTGCCCGATCGAAATGCCCTCCTCGTGGCCCATCTCCGAGTACTCCACGTCGACGGTGACCTCGGGCAAGCCACCCGGTATCCACTGATGCACCGTCGGAGCCCGCACCGCGGTGTCGCTGAAGTCGGACGGCTCTTCGATCGGGCAAACGAACCACCTCGCCCCGGTCCCGATCGCCAGGTACTGGTGCCCAGCGTCCGAATCCACTTGTGCGAGTTCCAGCGCGCCGAGGGTGACGGGCGTCTCGGCACTGAAGGTTGTCTCCCCGGAGTCGGGGTCGTCCGGGTCGGCCGGAATCGTCTGGTCGTCGAGCGCCGCCTCGAGGCTTGGGTACGGGCCGTCGCACACCTCCGGTTCGCAGCCCGCTGTCACTTCCGACTCTGGCGCATCGAGCGCCTCCAGGCGGGCTGAGACCGTGGTGTTCGGGCGGACCGCGATCGACTCTCGGTAGTACGCCGCCGCCGCCGGCACGTCGCTCTCCTCCGCCACGCGCCCGAGGTTGTAGAGACACGCACCGAGCGTCGACGGCCGATTCGTCTGCCGCCCGCGCGCTCGATGCACCGCGTTGCGGAGCAGGTGCACGCCGCGTTCGAGCTGCACGCGCGCCTCCTCGAACTGTCCGAGCTGATAGTGCGCCCACCCGAGCTCGCACCGCGCGCTCGCACTCTCGCTCGCGCCGATCGACGTGGTGAACCGAGCCACTGCGTCCGACCACCGTTGCGCATGACTGAGCTCGCGGCCCGCTTGAAGCGCGCGCCTCGACTCGGCGACCTTCGCGCGCTCCGATTCGGTCAGCGCGGGCCGCGCCCGAATCTCCGGCGGCGCGCCCGGGTGGGCTTCGGCTTCGGTCTCCGGTTCGACGGGCGCACTCGGCTGGGGAGTGGCCGTCGCTTCAGGCTCGACCCGTGGCGACGAAGCCTCCCCGCACCCATCGCACCCCATCGCAAAGCTCAGGATGCAAGCCACCAGAAGTTGATGCGATGGCCGCTTCATCTCGGAACTGTACCGGCCGCAGGAAGGCGGGCACAACGCGACGTCGGCGTCGGCCTCGGGGTCGTCGGCGTCGGCGTCGGCGTCGGGGTCGGCGTCGGCGTCGGCGTCGGCGTCGGCTTCGGGGTCGGCGTCGGCGTCGGCGTCGGCGTCGGCTTCGGCTTCGGCGTCGGCTTCGGCGTCGGCTTCGGCTTCGGCTTCGGCTTCGGCTTCGGCTACGGCTTCGGGCTCGGCTTCGGCTTCGGCTTCGGGGTCGGCTTCGGCTTCGGAATCGGCTTCGGGCTCGGCTTCGGGGGATCGCCACCAGCACCAGCACCGGCCGAACTCAGTTCTCCGGCCCGCCGTACATCGACGCGCGCGGGTGTTCGCAGAGTCGGCGCAGGTCGTAGGTACCGGCCGTGCCCTCCGCATTCGACGGCTCCGCATGGACCCGCCCGTCCGGTTCCGTCCGGAGCGTCCACGTGGTGGTGCGTTCGATGGGCTCGAAGCCATCGCAGCACCCACCGTTCTCGATGTCCACGCCGCAGTGGCAGTCGCTCCACCTGCCGTCGCGGTAGTAGTCCGCGACCACGATCGATCCGTACACGACCGGCCAGTCGTCCGCCCACCCGACGAAGACTCGATGGATCTGGCCCATCTGGTTGCTGATGCCGTCCTCGTATCCGTTCCACGAGAGGTCGACGTCCACGGTCAGCTCTGGGCGTCCGCCCGGGATCCACTGGTGGGCGCGAACCATGTCCCCGACATCGGTGCTGCCGCCGAATTCGGTCAGGGGACAGACGTACCAGGTGTCGTTGGTGCGCACGCCCAGCACCCCGATGGACCCGCTCTCGGCGATCGCCAACGCCGTCTCCAGTTCACCAGTCACGCGCGGCGGCGTGATCAGTTGCACCTCGTCGCGGCCGTCTTGATCAAACGCTTCGCGCACCACCGCTTCGAATCGGTCCCGGTCCAGCGCCTGAGGCCCGGGATACGGCCCGTGGCAGTCCACCGGTTCGCACGCGCCGGCGCGTGGTGCGGGCGCAGGTGCGTCCAGCGCGGCGAGTCGGGCCGCGACCGTGTCGTTGGGTCGTACCTCGATCGACTCGCGGTAGTACCGAGCCGCCGACGATGCGTCCGACTCCTCCGCGACGCGGCCTAGGTTGTAGAGACACGCGCCGAGGGTGCGTCGATCGCGCGGTCGGCGTGCTGCCGCCACGCGCAAGAGATCGACCCCGCGTGCGAGCTCCGCACGTGCGCGCTCGAGCTGGCCCGCGTGGTAGAGCGCCCAGCCGAGTTCGCACCGTGCACTGGCGGTCTCGTGGGCTTCGGCGGAGCTCGCCAGTTCGGTGACCGCGGCATCCCATCGCTCGGCCCGGCTGTGCACGCGGCCGCTCTGCAACAGACGGAGCGCTTCGGCGGCCTGCGCTTGCTGCGCATCCGTCGCGGGTGCAGGCGGCGGCCGGACCTCGGGTGCGGCACCCGCTTCCGCGGCGACCTCCGACGGCTCTGCTTCGGGTGCCTCCGCGGGTTGCTCGACGGATTCCGTTTCGTTCTCGACCCCCGACGTGCCTTCGTCGGGTGGCGTCTCACATCCGTCGCAGCCCGTGCATGCAAGCGCTGCCAACCACATCCAGCCCAGTCGGATCATGAGGGGCACGGTACCAAAACGCGTGGGAAGCCGTCGCCTGCTGAAGCCTCTCCTGAATCTCGACGCCGAACGCCGATGCCGAACGCCGAAGCCGATGCCGAGGCCGAGGCCGAGCCGTCAGCGTTTGATCGCGACGAAGACGGTTTCGCGGGTGGGCAGGCCCTGGGTGCCGTGCGCGCTGAGGACGAAGCCGGCCCCGCGCATCCGGCGGCGCATGTGCCCGAGGGTCGGGTAGATCGGTGCGCCGGTGGTGCTCGTCTTGCGGCCTCGGCGGATGCGACGACCGCGAAGTTGGTACGAGAGGGTGTTGGCCACGGCTTTGACGTCGCTGCGCAGTGTGCTGGCATCCCGCGACCGCGCGAAGCGTTCGGCCGACTCGACCGCGAAGGGCACGAGGCTGTTGCCGACCACGATCAGCTCGCCCCCGGGCGAGAGCACGCGGGCCATCTCGTGAAGCGAACGATCAACGTCCATGTACTGATGCGACGAGTAGCAGAGGAGCACGTCGAACGAGCCGTCGCCGAACGAGAGGGACTCGGCGCTGCCGCGGACGATCTCGGGCGGTTCGAGTCCGGCCACCCGCGCAAGCATGGACGCCATCTGCACGTAGACCGGCATCGGCTCGACGCCCGCGATCCGCGAGGGCGGGGTCGTGAGCATCTGAAGCGAGAGCAGGTTGCAGCCGCCGCCACACCCGACCTCGAGCACGCGTTTGAACGCGTAGCGCGGACCGGCCAGGGCTTTGGCCAAGTGTTCGCTCGGAAGTTTGCCCCCGCGCTCGCGCCAGAACCCGAACTCGCGGAGCGGGTCTTTCACCAGCGCGCCTAGGGGCGTGAACTCGAGCTGCGCGTCGATCCAGCCGAGCCGGCCAGCCGCCGCGACGCCGTCTTCGTCAACGGGAACGCGTCCGAGCGCCCGCTCGAACATCGCCTGCGCGAGCGCTCCGCCGACCGGACCGGTCAACGCCCGTTCGGCGGCCGCGCACTCCTCAGGGGTCATCTCTTTCATCGCGACCACCTCGCGCATGTCGGTTCAGTTCTGGTCATCGTCGCTCGGTGGCGCGACCGCCCGTCGCACCCCCCCGAAGAAGCGCAAGAGCGCATGTTTCGAGCTGTGGCGGAGAAGCCCAGGTAGAAACCCGGGCGGGTCTTCGTCGGCTTTCGACTGGAGCCTGCGCCGCACCTGCCACACCGCACTCCCGAGCACCCGGCTGGTGGTCGCGGCGAGCGTGTACGCCGGGCCATGGTTCTTGAGGAAGTAGTGACGGCGGCTGTCGAACCAGTACTCCGGCACCTTCTTCCAGGTCTTCATGCCGGTCGACGCCGAGCCGACATGGGCGACCGAGCTCTCTCTGACGTAGACGATCTTCCACCCGGCGCCGCGGGCGCGGTGGCAGAGATCGGTCTCCTCGAAGTAGAGGAAGAACGACTCGTCGAACAGCCCGATCTGCTCGAGCACGCTGCGGCGGATCATCATGCTCGCGCCGGCCAACCAGTCGACCTCGCGCGTCGACTCGGGAATGCCGATCGGCACGACGTGATCGTCGAGGGCCCGCGACACGACCCCGAGCCGAAGCGACCCCTCGATCTCGGACTGCACGGAGGGGAACCGGAACGCGGTGACGTGGGGTTCGCCATCGACGCCGTGAATGTAGCTGCCGACGATGCCGACCTCCGCGTGCGTATCGAGGTACTCGACGAGCAGACGGATCGAATCGGGGTCCGGGAACGCGTCCGAGTTGAGGATGTAGAAGTACTCCGGCGGATCGTCGGAGCGGAGCGCGCGGCGCATCGCGAAGTTGTTGCCGGCGCCGAAGCCGCCGTTGTGGCCGGACTGCACGAGTTCGACTCGGTCCCATTGCAGCCCATCGTCCGCCTTAAGCCGCTCCGCGAGCGCGTTGCGCAGCACTTCTTCGCTTCCGTCGCGCGAGTGGTTGTCGACGATGACGACGTTCCAGGTGCCCGAGACGCTGGGCAGTTCACGAAGCGCGGCTTCCGCCGCCTTCATGGTCATGTCGGGCGTGCGCCAGTTGAGGAGGATGGTGGTCAGTTTCATCGAACGGAGTGCTCTCTTCTCGAAACGCAGTGTTGCCAAAACTCAGTGTTGGCTGTCCGAAACGCAGGGTCTGTCGGGCCGCAGAGCCTACTTTCAAAAGCAGGTCGGTTCACTCGGAGGGAGCGGGGGGTTTTCTACGCAGCACACCCAGGTTCTCTGCCTCGTCCTGGACGAGAATCTCGAAGTTCTCCGCGATGGCGGGTTTGTCCATCCAATCGCGCATGCCGATCCAGTCGACCAGGTATTCGATCTCGGTGTCCTCGACCACGTACTCGCCTTCGCGGCCAGCCACGAGGGCTTCGAACGCGGCGAGGTTCACTTTGCCGTCGAGGTTGATCGTGCGGTCGTGAAAGAAGCCGAGGGTCCCGGTCTGGACCGCGCCCACCCAGGTGTCTTCGGGGACGTGGTCCTCGACCCACTGCACCACGTGGAAGTGCGGATGGGTGTGGCCCTGTCGGTACTGGCGGACGCTGAGAAACACGATGACACCGAGCATCGCGACCGAGAGTCCGACCCGCCCCACGCGGGCCACCGAAGGGGCGCGTTCGGACAGCCACTGCACGCCCACGAACACGGCGCTCGCAAACACGAGTGCGAGGAGCGGCGAGGTCGGCAAGAAGTAGCGCGCGAGGAACCACGGCGCGCCGAAGTACACCCCGTAGAAGAATGCCATCAGTCCGACGTAGACCGCGCCGACGAGAAGCAACGTGCGCTCCGTTGGCCGCATCGACGAGCGCTTCAGGAACAGCATCACCGCCACGCCGACGACGAGCAGCGCGGCGCCCGCCTGCACCGCGGGGTGATCGCTGATGGCGTGGGGAATCGGAAGAAACCCCATGAGGTACTCCGCGATCACCACTGGGACGCCCGCGATGTTGAGGTGGCCGGTGAGCGCTTCGGCGCGGCCACTGACCGGCATCACGCTGCCGAAGCCGGTGTAGTTGTAGATGAGCCAGGGAGACGCCACCGCGACGGAGGTCGCACCGAATGCGAACACCCGGCTCAGCCGTGCTTTGCGTTCCTCAGGGTTCGCGATCGCCGGCCACAAGTAGGCCAGGCAACACGCCGCGATGAGAAAGGCGGAGTCGTTGCGCACCCAGAACGCCACGCCGAGCAACCCGCCGAACAGCACCGTGCGCCTCCACGACCACAGCGCGCGCGTCCCTTCGCCCGCGAGCAGCGCGAGCGAGACGAAGACGACCATCATGCCGTAGAAGCCGGTCTCGAGGCAGTTCATCGTGTGGGGCATGGCGACTGGAGAAGCGAACCACACGCCAGCAGCCAACGCAGCGCGTCCCGTCGCGTCCTCGCGGCCCCGGAACACGCGTTTGCCGAGTGCGAAGAGGGCGAACGCGGCGATGGCCGACGCGATCACCTGCAGCACGAGCGCGAAGAAGACGCCGGCTTCGCGTGCCGGTCCGACGAGTGCGTAGCCGGCCGCCCAGACGAACGTGGTCAGCGGTTGCGTGCCGTTGGTCGGCATCTCGCCGCCCGCAACGCTCAGACCCCGCCCGAGCCCGACGTTGCGGCCCATCGTGAGCATGAAGTAGCCGTCTTCGGTGGGCCACATGGCCATGCGTCGGCCACCGTCGTCGAGCAGTGGCGCGATGCGGAACCCGAGTCCGAACAGCACCAAGACCAGCACGAGTCCGAAGAGCGCGGTCGAGAAGCGCGATGGGCCGGACAGCATGCCGCGGTAGCTAGCACGAAATCCGGGAGACATCTTCCTGGAGAAACGCGGGCGGTCTCAACCCTGCCGACACCCAGCGGAAGACGAGTTGACCCACCGCGCCGTGGCTCTCAGATTCGACCCATGGGTGCTGCGGGCGAGGTCGGTTCGGTGGGTGTGGTGGCGATCGGCCGGAACGAGGGCGAACGGCTCCTGCGTTGCCTGCGCTCGTTGCTCGGATCCGAACAGGTGTGTCATGTCGTGTACGTCGACAGCGGCTCCACCGACGGAAGCGTCGACGCGGCGCAGGATCTCGGCGCCGAGGTGGTGAACCTCGACACCAGCATTCCGTTCACCGCCGCCCGCGCCCGCAACGCAGGGTACGAGCGGCTCCGGACGCTCGCGCCAGAACTCCAGTACGTCCAGTTCGTCGACGGAGACTGCGAACTCCAGTCCGGTTGGCTTCAAGCCGCGTCCGACTTCTTGGACGCCCACCCCGACGTGGGCATGGTCGCGGGACGCCGCCGCGAACGGTACCCGGAGGCTTCCCCCTACAACCGTCTCGCCGACATGGAGTGGGACACACCGATCGGCGACGCGATCGAAGTCGGGGGCGACGCGCTCATCCGGACCGCGATCTTCGACGCGATCGGGGGATACGACCCGGGCATGATTGCGGGCGAAGATCCCGAGATGTGTCTACGGGTCCGAAAAGCGGGACACCGGGTGGTCCGTCTCGACGAAGAGATGACGCTCCACGACGCGGACATTCACCGGTTCGGACAATGGTGGAAACGCGCGGTCCGCGCGGGCCATGCCTATGCGGAATCGGCCCACATGCACGGGGCCACCGACGAGCGCTACCGCGTCAAAGAGCTCCGCTCGATCGTGTTCTGGGGTGGGGCCGTGCCGACCTTCTCGCTCGTGTTCGCACCGCTGACCTTGGGCACCAGCCTGGTCGCCGGCGCGGCTGGGTTCGGGCTGTTGTGGTCGAAGATCTACCGCTACCGCGCCTCTCGGGATTCGGCCGAGGACGCCGCCCTCTACGCCACGGGCGTGGCGGTCGGCAAAATTGCTGAAATGCGGGGAGTCTTGCAGTACACGTGGAACACATTCGTTCGGCGGAAGAAGTCCGAACTCATCGAATACAAAGACGTATCACCCGAGTGACACACGTTGCATGCCCTCTTCCCCAGGGCTACATCTTCGGCGCTCGGTTCTCCCTCCACTGCGCGGGGGACGGGGCCCTCAGGATCACGATTTGGACGGACCTCGCCAGCTAGGATCGGGTGACCCGCCGGGAGGCGGTTCGGGTCCCTATGCGCCAAGCGAAGAGGACGACGAACAAAAGTATGGGTCGCCCGTCGATCCATCCCGCTTGTTGCGGCGATTCAAGCGCGGCCGTTGGTGGCTCGTGGGCGCCTTCCTGCTCGGGGCCGCGATCGGATTGCCGCTGGCGAAGTTCGCCCTGAGGCCAGATTTCGAAGCGACCGCGATGCTGCGCTACGAAGGCCGGCCGCCGATCGAAGGGCTCGCCAGCGGTCCCGCCGACGAGACGCAAGACGTAGGCGGCATGATCCAGTCGATCTACATCGACGAAGTGCTGCAGCGGGTGCGGACCGAACTCGACCTCGACATGCCGACGTACGTGGTCGGCGCACTCATCACGGCCGACGCGGACTCCGCCCAGGTGGTGCGCATCACCACCAAGTCGAAGACCGCCGATGGCGCGGCTCAGTTCGCGAACACCGTGACCAGCGTGTTTCTGGATCACCAGCAGACCCTCCAACGTCAGCGGATCGAAGAGGCCATCCGGACGCTCCAGGAACGGATCAGCGCGAGCGAGACCGCGCTGGCCGCCGCCCGGACGCAGTACGACGCGTTCCGCGAGCGGCACGGGGTCGCCGACCTGACCACCGAACAGGAAGCAGCGATCGAAGAAGCCGCGGAACTCCGCGCGACGCGCGATCGGACCGAGTCCGAGTTGGCCGCACTCGAAGCGCGCAGCGAACAGCTTCAACGCGAACTTCGCCGAACCCCGCGCACGACCACCCAGAGCGCGTCGAGTGGCGCGAGCGCGGAAGAGACCGAACTGCGGCGGCTGACGGCGGAGCTGACCCAGCTGCGCGGGTCGCTCTCCGACGATCACCCGCGGGTACAGGCGCTGCAGACTCAGGTCGCCACGCTGCAAGCGGCGATCTCGGGCGGTGGCGCCAAGCGGGTGCGCACCGCGACGACCGGGACCAACACCCTGTACGCCAGCCTTCAGGCCTCCCTGAGCGAAGCGCAGGCGGATTTGCAGGCGGGGCGGCAGCGGCTCGAAGGACTGACCCGGCTCGCGCGCGAGGCCCGCGAGCGGGTGGAGCAGTTCTCGTCGATCGAAGGCGAAGCGACCGGCATGTTGGCCGAAGTTCGGGTGAACGAATCGCTCGTCACGGAGCTGCAAACCCAGAAGGCGCGCATGGAAGATGCGCTGCGCGATCCGCGGCACGGCTTCGCGATCATGAGCGAAGCGGTCCCACCCGACTACGCGCAGGCCAGCAAGAAGAAGTACATCGTCGCGGCGGGTCTCCCGATGGCCGCGGTGTTCTTGACGTTGCTCGTCCTGATGTTCCTCGAGCTCAAGGGCCTGCGGGTGCAGACCGCCAACGAGACCGCGTTCTGGGGCAAGGGCCCGGTGATCGGGACGAGCATTTGGCCGCGCGACCCCGAAGCGATCGACGACCTGGTGGCGGACCTGGATGACTTCGTGCCGGACGCGATGGGTCAGATGTTGATCGTGCCGGTGAAGCCGGACTTCAGCGAGCTCGCCCAGCAGTTCGCGCAGCGGCTCAGCAGCGATTGGTACGACACCACCCTCGTCGGTGGCTCACCGTTCGACGAAGCGATGTTGGCCTTGCCCTCGGGCGACGAGATGGGCGGCGGCCCGACCGCCGTGATGCCCGCCATGCCGCATGCGATCATGCCGATGGTCGCCGGTGGCCACCACCTCGACGTGCAGCCTCCGATGCAGATGACGGTGGAGGCGTGGGAAGGCGCGGGCAAGGGTCCGGCGCTCCGCCGTGCCGCCCGACTGGCCGACCGGGTCCTCGTCTTGGTGCCGGCCGGCAAGACCAGCTTCTTCGAACTCAAAGAGATCAAGACCCGCCTCGGCCGCGAGCGCGGAGTCGGGTTCGTGCTGGTCGACGTCTCGCCGTCTTACTCGGGCTTGCTCGACCGCGTCGGACCCGTCGACCAGTTCTGGGCCGCGACCCGCGAGTAGTCGTCTACCTCCACGGATTGAGAACCTCGAAGGAAGCCGTTCTCACGAAGTGCTCGGTCTGCCGCGCCTCGTCCCAGACGATGAGCGCTTGTTCCCCGCTGATCGTGACGGGCCCGCGCCGCCCGATCGAGGCGCAGGCCTCGGTGCGCGTCGGCTGACCGCCGAGCAGTGCGAAGGACAGGAGAAGACTGATCGGAAACGAGGGATGGATGCGCACACGACACGGTATCCGCCGGCTGCCCTTCCCTCCAGTGCTGCTGGTCGTCCCGCGCGCGGTTGTTGGCCTCGGGAGTCGCTGTGCTGGCTCCGGGAAACGCAGTGCTGGCTTCGGGAGTCGCCGTGCTGTCCGTGGGAACCGCAGTGCTGGCTTCGGGAGTCGCAGTGCTGGCCGCCAGTGGGGCGAAGCGAGCCAGGCCCGTAGCGGCACCAGGGCACGCGTGGCATCGTGCGGCGTGGACGACGACGCGTGGAAGGCCAACGACGACGGCCTATTCGAGCTGCCGGATGGAGACGCATTCCCGCCGCTCGAGCTCGCGACCGATCCAGTCTCGGTGCCGCCTGGCGCACCCGCCCCGCGCAGCCAGCCGCCGGGCCATCCGCCGAGCCACTCGCCGATCCCCGCCGAAGCCGGACTGCTCGCCGCGGACATCGAAGGGCTGTCGCTGGACATCCCGGAGACGGCAGAGGCCCCTCCGCCCGCCGCGCCGTCGCCCGACTTCGGGGTGGGTGCGTTCGACGGCTTCGACGACCGCGGCTTCGACGACCTTCCCGGACTGGACCTCGCCACCGACCCGGCGCCGATGCCTTCGCCCCAGCCGCACGCGGGTCCCCATCCCACCGGAAGCGTCGTGACCGCGGACAGTGGGGGGTTGCCGCCCCTGCCCGGTCAGCCCGCTGAGCCGCCTCGCGTCACGCACCGCGTCTGGGTGTTGGCGTTCCGCGACCCGGTCGCCGACGCGGAGACGCTGGCGCCCTTGCTGGGGATCGGATTGAGGGAAGCGATCGCGTTTGTGTCCGCCGCCCCGACGGTCGTTTGGGAGGGCGACGCGCAAGGATGCGCCGGGGTCGCCGACCGCTGCCGAGAGATGGGTGCGAAGGTCCGCCTCGAAGACCTCACCGCCGCCCGCCCCGCGACCAGCGCCCGGCCCGCCAGCGCTGCGCCCGAAAGTGTCCGACCGGCGAGCGTTCGACCGGGGAGCGTTCGACCCTCCGCAGCCGCACCCATCGGGGTGCCGGACACGGTTTCTGCGGAGCACGACCCGCCCTCGTTCTGGGGGCGGATCCCGGTGTCGTTCGTCGCGCCCTTCATGGGCCGCGGATGGTTGCTCTTGGCCGCCACGGGAGCCACCGGCGCCGTTGGGCTGACCGTCTTGTTGCTTCCGGGGTTCCTTCTTCGACTCATGATGGGACTCGGGCTCACGACCGCCGCCGTCGGCATGCTGGCGAGCGTGTTCGGCCAGGTCGCCCAGGCGGCGCTGACCGACGACGGAGACGGCGACGTGGACGTGTCGGAGCTGCGGGTGCCCCACCCGGTGGACTTGATGGCGTCGGGCGCATTGAGTCTCATCGTCGCGGTCCTCGTGTTCGGCATGCCCTACTGGCTTGCGACCCGTGGCGTGGCCCCGCCGCTCGTGTTTGCCTCGCTGGCCATTCCCTACCTCTATTGGCCGATGGCGCTCACCGTCCGCGGGATCAGTGGGCGGGTCGGCGGCGTCTTCGATGTGCTCTCGATCGTGCGCGGCATCGCCGCAGCGCCGGTCGGCTACCTGGTGGTTGCGCTCATCAGCTTCGCCGGTCTGACTGGGCTCTCCCTGGCCATGGCGGCCACCGCCGCGCTGGCCGCGGTTTCCATGGCCGTGAGCGACGGTGGATCGGTGCTCGGCGCCATCTTCACCATGGGCGGACTCGGTTTCGTGCTGTTCGCGGGACTTGCGTACGTGCACGGCGTGGTCGGCTACTTGATGGGCGCGCTGGTCGCAGCGAACGAGAAACGTTTCGAGTTCCTGACGTAGAGGTTCGGCGTCGGACCGCCAGTGCGCGTCCGCCATCCCGCCACCCGACCGGCGCCAAGTCCCCGGAACTCCGTCCTCCGGCGCCGGCATGCCTCGTGAACTGCGTCCATCCGCCGCGCAGTCCGCGGCAGGAGGACCAGCATGTTGAAACAGAAGGTGAAAGCGATCGACGACGCGATGCGTGCGATCGAGAAGCAGTTCGGCAAGGGCAGCATCATGAAACTCGGGGACCGGCGGAGCGTCGCCGACGTGGAGGCGATCCCGACCGGATCGCCCTCGCTCGACCTCGCGCTCGGGATCCGCGGCTACCCGCGGGGGCGGGTCGTCGAGATCTACGGACCCGAAGCGAGTGGGAAGACGACGCTGACGCTGCACGCGATCGCGGAGTGCCAGCACGCGGGCGGTGTGGCCGCGTTCGTCGACGCCGAACACGCGCTCGATGTGCAGTACGCGCAGGCACTGGGGGTGGACCCTCAGTCGCTCCTGGTCAGCCAGCCGGACACCGGCGAACAAGCGCTCGAGATCACCGAGACGCTGGTGCGGTCGGGCGCGGTGGATCTGGTGGTCGTGGACTCGGTGGCGGCGCTCGTGCCGCGCGCCGAGATCGAAGGCGAGATGGGCGACACCCACGTCGGGTTGCAAGCGCGGCTGATGAGCCAGGCTTTGCGCAAGCTGACCGGCATCACGCACCGGACCGGCACGACGCTGATGTTCATCAACCAGCTCCGGATGAAGATCGGCGTGATGTTCGGATCGCCGGAGACGACCACCGGCGGCAACGCACTCAAGTACTACGCGTCGGTGCGCATCGACGTGCGCCGCATCGGTGCGCTCAAACACGGCGAAGAAGTGCTCGGCAACAAGACCCGAGTGAAGGTCGTGAAGAACAAGCTGGCGCCGCCGTTCCAGAAAGCCGAGTTCGACATTCGCTACGGCGAGGGCATCGATGCGGTCGGGGACTTGCTGGACCGCGCGATCGCGGCGGACCTCATCGAGAAGAACGGCTCGTACTTCAAGTTCGGAGACGTGTCGCTGGGCCAAGGACGAGAGAAGGCGCGGGCCGCGGTGCTCGCCGACGACAAGATGCGGGCGACCCTGTGGAAGAAACTCTTCCCCGACGCGACGCCGACACCGACCCAGGCCGAGGTGGCCGCGGAGAAGAAGGAACCCAGCGCGAAGGAACCCGGCGCGAAGAAACCCGAGCCCGGCGCCGCGAAGGCCAAGAAGAAGGCCGCCTAGTTCAATCCGGGCCGGGACAGGACCACTCGAGACCCACCCGACGGACCCGCGGCGCGCCATCCCGCGCTTCGGTCCGTAGGGTGAGTTGCACCTCGACCACGCCCCGCGGTGGGAAGTCGAGTGGGAACGGGGAGCGGTCGTCGCGCAGCTGCCCCACAGCGACGAACGGCTGGGCGGTGAGTGCGCTTCGGTCGGCCGCGTGCCGGGCCGCGACCTCGACGGCCGCGCCGGGGCTCACGTCGGCTTCCACGTGAAGCTGGACCCACGTCGTCTCGCCATCGGCGCATCCATCGAAGACGTGCTGAGTGGTGGCCTCGGGAACGAATGCCGCCTCTCGTTTGGCGCCACTCATGTCGCCCTGGGAGTGGGGGGAGGCGCCAAGCGGCACCTGCGCGCTCACCTCGCCAGTCTGTCCGTCGACCCGCGTGGCGACGCCGAACGCGGGGTCGGCCCCTCGGCTGCTGACCACCCAGATGTCCCCAAGCGCCTCCGCCACGCCGATCGACTCGGTCGGCACCTCGTCGAGTGCCGTCAGGTCGAAGGTCTCGATGCTGGCGAACGGGTCGAGCAGCACGCGAGAGATCCGCCCATCGGTGTGGGCCACCCACGCGGACGAGCCACCGTCGCCGTTCACGACGACCACCCCCCGCGGACTCGGGGGCGAGGTCCGCGTGAGCCATCGATCTTCGACTGGGTCGTAGAGGTTGACGCGATCGCAGGAGAAGCCACTCGTCACGACCCGGCCCTCGGCATCCACATCGAGTCCGTAGAGCAGGAAACAGGCGAGCGGCACTTCGCGCACCACCGGCACGAACGGCCGTTCGAACCGATCGAGGGAGAGGAGCAGCCCGTCGCGGCTGATCATCCAGAGGGTGCCCCACGCATCGAACACCGCCGCATAGGGCTGGAACCCTGGCGTCTCGATGGTGTCCAGCACCTGCCCGGTCCGTCCGTCCACATGAAGAATCCGTTCGCCATCGTGGAGCCCCACCCAGAGGTCTCCCCCGCCGCCCCCATCGGGTCCGAGGGCGCCATCGACCGCGAGGGCACGCGCGATGTCCCCCACCTCTCCGACCACTTCGGTCAAGAGCACACACTCGTCGTCGAGCAACGGGACCGGCGAGTCCGAGGTCTCGATCGAAAGCGACGCGTCCCGGTCGATGCAGCGAGACGGGTCCGACGCGATCTTTCGGATTCGACTGACCCCGTCGAACTCTCGGTTCGCGACCCAAACATCGCCGAGAAAATCCACCGCCACCCGGCTCGGCTCGGCGCCCCCGGTGAAGTAGCGCCCGACCTCTTCCGCAGCGGCCGCGTCGATCCGGCTCAAGGTCGACTCCGCCGTGTTCGCCACCCAGACCTCGCCCGTCGTGCGTTCCTCGCGCCGCAAGGTCAACCAGCCGCGCTCTGTCAGCGCCAGGTCGCCGATCGCTTCGAACGGCGCTTCGCCTTCGCCCCAAACCCCGCCGATGCAGCCAGGCGTGCACCCACCGCAGGGGCTGCGCACCCCCTCGTCCACGCGTCCGTCGCAGTCCTGGTCCGTGCCTTCGCAAGTCTCGAAGGTCGGCCGCACCAGTCCTTCGCAGACGCCCCAGCGGCCGCCGCGGCAGGCCGTGGTGCCTTCTCGGCAGGTGCCGAACGCGAGCGTGGCGCGGTCCGCACCGTAGCAGCCCGCGAGCCCTCCGAGGCAGGGGCAGCCCACCGAGAACGGGTCTGCATCGCAGTCCGGCGGAGGCACGATGTCGCAATCGTCGGTCCGGCCAGCGTTCTGGTCGTCGCAGTCCGGGCCCAAGACGCAGTGCTCCCCGAACCCATCGAAGTCTTCGTCAACGCAGGTGGGGTCGCCTCCGCACGCCGCCAAGCCCACAAGGAACCCGAGGAGAAGGTGGCGGCCGAGACGCACCCAGAGAGCCTATCGCGCGGGACCCGGGCGAGCACGGGACATGTCCGGCCGGCGTTCCACGCACCGCGCCGAAGCACGCTTCGATGCCGCAACACTCCGCACCGGCCACCCGGCGTGCTCCGGCGTACACTCCGGCCGTGAAGATTCTCGTGACCGGTGCGACCGGGTTCGCTGGCAGTTGCGTCGTTCGGGCCCTGTGCGATCGCGGCGACGAGATCGTGGGGCTGGTGCGCGACCTCAACGCTCTGCAAGACCTGGATCCCGACCCGCACACGAGCGCCGGTCGGCTCCTGACCTCCGGTGCGACGCTCCGAGAGGGCGACGTCGGCGATCCGAAGTCGATCGCCGCAGCCGCGCAGGGATGTGACGTGGTCGTGCACGCGGCGGGCGCGTCGAGCCTGCGCGCGAGCCCCACCGCGCTCGGATGGATCAACGTCGCCGGCACCGAGAACGTGATCCGCGCCGCGAAACATCTCGCGATCCCGCGCGTCGTCCATCTCAGCTGCGCCGACGTCACCCTCACTCGGCAGAGCCGGAGCGGGTGGAGCGAAGACCGCGTGATGAGCAAACCACCGATCGGCGCACACGCGCGGACGATGCTGGCAGCCGAAGAAGTGGCCATCGGCAGCGGCGGGGAACACGGGCGCGGACACCTGGACGTGGTGGCGCTCCGCCCCGGCTTCCTCTGGGGTCCGGACGACCGTTCGCGGCTGCCGGAGCTCTGCGCCGAAGCGCTGGAGGGCGGGATCGATCTCTTCGGTCCAGGCACGAACCTGATCGCCACCACCCACATCGACAACCTCGTCCACGCCGTGGGACTCGCGACCACGGCAGCCGACGCCGGCGGCTCGATCCTGCACGTGCTCGACCGCGAGATCTCGCTCGCCCGCGACTTCTACGGAGACCTCAGCGAAGCGCTCGAGCTTCCTCCGCCGCGCACGTCCCGGGTCCCGCTGCGCGCGCAGGTCTCGATGCTGCTCGGGGTTGGACGCAGGAAGTGTCTGCCCGCCGAGGTGGCGATGCGCTGCATGAGCGCATCGCTCGACGGCCGCCGCGCGACCGAGGTCCTCGGGTACGAAGCGGTGCGCAGTCAGGCCGACGGAATCCACAGCCTGCGCGCGTGGGCCACGTCCGTCGGTGGTCCCACACGCATCGCCACGCTCCGTCGGCCCCCACCCAGCGACGAGAGCGTCGCCGCTCAGATGCGCGCGGCCGAAAATGCCGGCGGAAACGCTACCGCAGCCCACGAAGACGGGTAGGCTGCCCGCGGTGGACCGTCGCAAGACCATGGTGAAGATCCGCGCGCTCGTGCGGGACCAGGACCATGTGGACCAGGGGATCGAGGTGGCCCGGAGTCTGGCCGACACGAAACTCTTCGGTCGGATCTTCGAGCAGACGCGGCTGACGCCCGATGGACAGCCGGAGCTCGGCCCCTTCTTTCTCGGCAACCCTCAGCTGACCCCGACCTTGCAGTACGCGTTCCTCGGAATGCTGGATGGATTGTGCGAGGGCGCGTCGGTCGACGCGTCTCTCCAACGCCCGACCAAGCTCCACCTTCGAAAATGGCGCCTGCCGCGCTGGCCCGACCGGCTCGAGCGGCTCGACCGCGTGCGCTCCCTGCGGCTCGACAAGTGCTGGTTCGACGAACTGCCGGGCTTCGTGCGCGACCTGGTCGCCCTGCGCGAGATCCACGCGACGCAATGCGAGCTCAAGTCGATGACGCTCGCCAACCCGCTGCTCGAACACGTCGACGCGCGCTCGAACCATCTCCGCGCGTTGCCCTCGATTCAAAGCCCCCGACTCCGAGTACTCGACGTCCGAGACAACGGCATCGAGACACTCGAAGGTCTGGAGCAACACACGGGGTTGCGCCGCCTGCGGATGAGAAGCAGCCGAGTGCTTCGCGTTGGGGACGGGCTCGGCGGGTTGTCGGATCTGGAACTGCTGGAGTTGAGTCGCTGCGGCCTGCGAACCCTTCCCGAACAGCTGGGTGGTCTTGGCTGTCTGGAGCACCTCGACCTGCGTGAGAACTTGCTCGAGTCGCTCCCCGATTCGTTGGCGGAGGTCCGGGCCTTGCGCGCACTCGATCTCACGCAGAACCGTCTCAGTCACCTTCCCTCCGCGTTCGCGCAGCAAGGCGCCCTGCCGGAGCTCCGAAAACTACGCCTCGGTCAGAACCCGCTTCTGACGACCGTGGATGAACTGGCGCCGATCGCGTCGCTTCGGTTCCTCGACCTCTCGCGCACCGCGCTCGCGTCCCTCCCGGTGCACCAGTGGACCCAGCTCCGCATTCTCGACATCAGCCACACCGAAGTCGACCGAGTCGACCTCGACCTGCTCCCACGACTCGAGGAACTGAAGATGGTGGGCGCGCCCAGCAAGCTCGTCGGAGCACGCCGCGACGGCCTCCTCGTCGACCGCTAGAGCAAGAACGGGACGATCGCTCGACGCCGCTTCGGGTAGTCGGTGAACTTCTCCTGGTACCAGCGGTGGTGCGCCACCGCGCGCGGCACGAGATTCGATGCCGTGAAGAACGCGAACGCCCAGCCCGGCGCAGTGCTCGCCGCGATCGCGAACCCAACCCATTCGAGGATCTCTCCAAGGTAGTTCGGACAGGACACGACGCCGTAGAGTCCGCCGAAGGGGATCTTGTAGCCGGTCTCGCCGGGTTTGCGGAGGTTGCGCAGCACGTAGTCCGCGTGTTGGTTGACGACGTACCCGAACGCGAACACCAGGACCCCAACCCACAACGTCGGAGAGGCCATCGCGCCCTCCCCCCACAGATGGGGTGCGAGCTCGGTGATCGCGAATGCGTTCATCGCGCCATTGCAGCAGTTGAAGAAGAACGCGATCGAGACCGTGAGCAGCGGTTTGGGTTTGTCTCCACCGCGCATGCGAAACGGGAAGACGAACGAACGGTAGAGGTAGTGCAGTTGCCAGATCCCGAGCAGAAGGATCGGCACCGCCTCGGTCCGGTGACTCGACATCGCGAACACGATGGCGAACCCGATCGGCGACGGTGCTTCCATGAGGACCCATCCCCACTTCGCGGGCATCGTCGGCCCCCACCCCGCACGGGCGTGGCGTCCGTACGGCGCGGTGACGAAGAACGTCGCGACGAACGCGACCGCACCAAACCCGAGCACGAACGCAACCGCCGAGGCGTACAAAGGGTGGGCGTCGAAAGGAAGCCAGTCCGGCATGCCTGCCGCCGTAGCACCATCCGACCCATCACACACGGCGGCATCGGCTTCGGCTTCGGCATCGGCATCGGCATCGGCATCGGCTTCGGCGTCGGCGTCGGCGTCGGCATCGGCTTCGGCATCGGCATCGGCATCGGCTTCGGCATCGGCTTCGGCTTCGGATTCGGACAACCACCGAACCACCGCACGGGCCCCGTCGAAGCGCACAGTCATTCCTCGCGTGGTAAGACCACTGGGTGCGAATCCTTCTGCCCCTCCTTCTGTCGACCGCATGCGCGTGCGGTGGCGGCACACAGACGGCGCCCCGCGGCCGTGTGCCGACGGCGGAGCTCGACACGCCCTCGATCCTTCGCGCCCACCTGTCCGCGACCACCGAGCTCTTCGCCGAGCAGCGCACCTCGGACCAGGTGCGCGACGCGATGGACGGGGTCAGCGGCGGTGAGCGCCGCACGCTGCGACTGCATCTCGCCCTCGCGCTCGCCGACGAGATGGCGGCGGCCGAACCGCGGGACCGCCGCCGCATGCGCCGCGAGCACGACCGGATCCTGAGGGCACTCGGCCGGGTGCGCGCGGACGACTTCGCCTCGGACGTGGCGTTCGTGGAGATGTGGTCCGCTTGGCGCAATGGGCGCGCGAACGCCGACCGTCTCGCCGAGCGCTACACCACGCGTCACCGTGAATCCGGTGGCGAGCTGATCTACGTCGCGTGGCTCATCCGTGGCGAGATCGACGCGGAAGCCGACGAATGGGAAGACGCCGCCGACGACTACCGCTACCTGCTCGGCGCGCTCGACCACCCACTCTATCCCTTCGCGTTGCTGCGGACCGCGCACAGCCAACGCGAACGCGGCCAGGGCGAGGAAGCCCGCGCCACACTGACCGAGGTGGTCGCGCTCTCCTGTCGGGAGATGTCGGAACAAGCCGAGATGGTCGTGCGTGTCGCTGCCGCCGAGATCGACGCACGCCTCGTAGACGGCCGGAGCCCCGACTGCGGAACCGAAGCCGCCCCGCGCGGTGAAGACGAACGACCCCCGGGCTTCCAGTAGAAGGGAACGCCGACGCTGAAGCCGAAGGCCGAAGCCGACCTTGAAGCCGAATCCGAAGCCGAAGGCCGAAGCCGAATCCGAAGCCGACCCCGAATCCGAAGCCGAATCCGAATCCGAATCCGACGCCGAAGCCGACGCCGAAGCCGACGCCGAAGCCGACGCCGACGCCGAAGCCGAAGCCGAAGCCGAAGCCGACGCCGTTCCGATCCGACGCCGCCAGTCAGTCTCGCGAAGCGAGCCAGGCCATCTCACAGCGCCAGCGAGTCAGGCATCTCCACCCGTGCACCTGCGCAGCCCGCAGGGCGAGCAACTGGTGCACTCCCCAAGTGCGTCACAGAGGCGGCAGGAGTGCATCGACCGCGCACAGCCGCCAGGACCTCCAGATGCTTTCTTCAGTGCACCCAATGAACAGGCGGCGAGCACGTGAAGGTGCCCAGGTGGGGAGGAGGCCGAAGGCCGGAGGGGGAACCCTTCCCCCTCAGAAACAACGGACGCCGAATTAGGGCCCCAGGTGGGGAGGAGGCCGCAGGCCGGAGGGGGAACCCTTCCCCCTCAGAAGTACAGGTCTCGCGAAGCGAGCCAGGCCTCGAACAGCGCCAGCGAGTCAGGCGGCTCCACCCGTGCACCTGCGCAGCCCGTAGGGCGAGCAACTGGTGCACTCCCCAAGTGCGTCACAGAGGCGGCAGGAGTGCATCGACCGCGCGCAGCCGCCAAGTGCCCCAGATGTTTCTTCAGTGCACCCAGGGAGTGGGCGGCGAGCACGTGAAGGTGCCCAGGTGGGGAGGAGGCCGAAGGCCGGAGGGGGAACCCTTCCCCCTCAGAAACAACGGACGCCGAATTAGGGCCAGTCGAGCGAAGCGAGCCAGGCCCGTATCAAAATTAAGAAAGGCCCCACCACACGCTGGTGACCGTTACCGTTGCTCCCTTCCGGGCCTGGCGGGTTTCACGGGCCAGCGTTGGCGGGACCACAAGTTCGGATGCGGTATGCCCACGGCGAAGACGAGTGTCAAGCGACACCATCCCGGTCGGGCGGGAGACACATCCAGCGGAGAGAGAGGGATTCGAACCCTCGGTACCGTTTCCAGTACACACGATTTCCAATCGTGCACCTTCGACCACTCGGTCACCTCTCCAATCCACGTCCGTCCTTGGGTGCCCCAGCGGAACTGGAGCGGCCGGACGCGGAGTCTCAATGACAAAGAAAAAGGTGCTCGCGAACGGAACACCTGGCGGAGGACAAGGGATTCGAACCCTTGGTACCGTTGCCAGTACACTTGATTTCGAATCAAGCGCCTTCGACCACTCGGCCAGCCCTCCGCGGCGGAAACTAGCATCGGCGGCCACCCTGTCAACGAACTCGATCGGGCCCGCGCGCAGTTTCGTGCAGCGCTGCGAGACCACGCCCAGGCAGGCTCAGCGGCGCTTGCGGAGCCGCCCGAAGAACTCGCGCAGCAACGCGCCACACTCGTCGGCCAGCACGCCGGACGCGACCTCGAGCCGATGGTTCAAACGTTCGTCTTCGCCGAGCCGGTAGAGCGACTCGAGCGCACCGGCTTTGGGATCGACCGCGCCGTAGACCACCCGGGGCACGCGCGCGTTGATCAGCATGCCCGCGCACATCGGACAGGGTTCGAGGGTGACGTAGACCGTGGCGTCCACCAGCCGCCAGCTCGAGAGGCGCGCTGCGGATTGGCGAACCGCGATGAGCTCGGCGTGCGCGGTTGGATCTTGGGCGGTCTCTCGGAGGTTGTGTGCGCGCGCGATGATCTCACCGCCCACCACCACGACGCTGCCGACCGGTACTTCGCCTCGGGCCGCGGCGCGCTCGGCTTCGCGGATGGCTTCGCGCATGAAGTCTTCGTCGGTGGTCATGGAAGGAGCTTAAACGACGACGGGGCCACCATTGGTGACCCCGTTGTGCCTGATTGGCTGTCCGCGGTGGCGGACCCGAGAGGATTCGAACCTCTAACCCCCGGTTCCGTAGACCGGTGCTCTATCCAGTTGAGCCACGGGTCCTCCGAGGTCCAAGAGACCTCGTAAGGGAGCGCGAAGATAACGCGCGAAGTCGCTTGGTCAAGCCAAGCCAGTGCTGTCTTTTCGAAACGCAGTTGTTTTCGGAGCTGTCGGACGCAACGAGGTGCGCGGCATCTTCAAGCTGGCGGAGAGGGCGGGATTCGAACCCGCGGTAGAACTTTTGGCCCTACGACCGCTTAGCAAGCGGTTGCCTTCGACCACTCGGCCACCTCTCCCACGTACCTTTTCAAGCCACGCCCGTGCGGTGGTACCGTCCGAGCGAAGGCAGCAATTAGCCGCGCCCTTACGACCTGTCAACGCATGCATCGCACCCTTTTCCTCTCCGCCGGTTTCCTTCTGCTCTGCTGGGCCGCCCTCCCCGGCGAGGTCCACGCGTGCTCGTGCGCTCAGCTCTCGCCGGAGCAGGCGTTCGCCCAGGCGGACCTCGTGTTCGAAGGACGCATCATCGAAGTGCTCCAAGACCAAGGGGAGATGGTGGATGCGGCGGCCTTCCATGTGACCCAGGCCTGGAAAGGCGTGGACCAGGAGAACGTCGTCGTGCGCGGACCCAGTTCGAGCTCGATGTGCGGGGTCGGCTTCGCCGTCGGCGCGACCTTCTTCGTCTACGCGACGCGCGCGAACGCGGATGCGCCCGCCGAGACGACGATGTGTTCCCGCACCCGGTTGGCGGACGACGCCGGCGAAGATCGAGCCGCGCACGGCGCAGGCGTCACGCCGGTCGATGTGGTCGACCGTGTCGAGCCAGCTGCGGAAGGTGGTGAGACCTCGAGCGAGTCGGAGCCTGCGTCGTCCGGCGAAGCCGAGTCGAGCGCGTCGCCGAACGCCCCCGCCGCCGGTGGGTGCGCCACGTGCTCCGCGTCGGCTTCTCCGCCGGCGGGGCTCGCCTGGCTACTGCTCGGTCTCGGTCTCGTCCGCCGCCGGATCTAGGACGCCGCAGCTGCGCTGCAGGAAACCTCCTGCGACCAGACCGCGCCAAAGCTCCTGCCACACCACCCAGCGGTGTCCGCCTCCGCCGCGGATCACGTGGCTCTCGGGCAACGCCAGCGCCAGGGTCTCACTCATCCGCGCGAGCGGATCCTCGAAGCCGTACGCGAGGTAGAGCGGCGTGACCGACCCGTCCGCCCGTTCCCGGTGGCCGGCCCAGTGCCAAGCGTCGACGAACGGGCCGCCGGTACGGCGCAGCTCGTCGTCGGGTTCGAAGTTCTGCGGTCCGCCCACCGCCAGCACGTCTCGAAAGAGCCCAGGTCCACCGATCAGAGGCGCGAGCAAGACGACTCCGGCCACGTCGTCGGTGTGGGTCGCGGCCACTCGAAGCGCACCGCCGCCGCCCATCGAGATGCCCACCA
Source organism: Deltaproteobacteria bacterium (assembly GCA_034670305.1). GTDB lineage: Bacteria > Myxococcota_A > Polyangia > Polyangiales > Houyiibacteriaceae > JAXMNT01. Next base: position 49,197 of record JAXMNT010000037.1, on the reverse strand, counting down.
CCCACACCCGTTCGTACCCAGCCCGCTTCGCAGGCTCGAGCACATCCTCGTAGATCCGCTCGATCGCGTTGTCGGCGCGGTAGTACGGAACCGTGACGTTGGCGGCGACGAGATCGGCATCCACGCCCGCGCGGCGCACTTCGGAGAAGAACCCATGCTCGACGTAGTCGTCCGCCTCGTCTCCAGCGCCGGGCAGGAACACGATCAGGCAGCCGGCGTCGTCGGCCCCAAGAGGCGCGTCGCGCACCTGCGCCAAGGTGCCGGGCAGGGTGCTCGACGAACCGCCGCACGCGGCCAGCGTGATGCCCACGAGGCTCAGCGCGCCCAATTGAAAGACCCAGGATGCGGTCCCCCACCAGGCGTCCGTCAGACGACGGGCCGCCTCGTGGGGCGCACGGTTCACTGCGAAGCGTTCTCGTAGATCGACATGATCTTGTCGAGCAACGCGAGCGACTCCCCGTGTTCGCGCTGGAAGGCGTTGCGGCCGATGATGGAACCGTTGCCCCCACCCTCTGCGATCGACTTGATCTCTTCGAGCACCGCCTCGGTGCCCTTCGCGGCACCGCCGGAGAAGATCACGATGCGGCGCCCATCGAACGAAGACTGCATCACATGTTTGATGCGATCGGAGAGGGTCGCGTGGGGGATGCCCTCGTAGTGTTTCTTGGCTTCGGGGTGCCACACGACGTCCGTGGGCGGCTTCACCTTCACGACGTGCGCGCCGAGCTGGCAGGCAATCTGCGCCGCGTACGCGATGACGTCGACGGCGGTCTCGCCCTCCTTGGGCATGTTGCCGCGGGCGTAAGCCCACAGCACCGTCGGAAGTCCCGCGTCCCGCGCCTCGGCGATCAGATCGCGGAGGTCCTTGTACATCCCGTTGCGCAGCGCGCTGCCCGGGTAGATCGTGTAGCCGATCGCCGAGCAGCCGAGCCGCACCGCGTCGCGGACCGAAGACGTGAGCGCCGACTCCGGTGCTTCGGGTCCACCCAGGCTGTCGCTGTTGTTCACCTTGAGGATGAGCGGCAGCACACCCGCGTACGTGTGCGCGATCGACTGAATGAAACCGAGCGGCGCCGCGTACGCGTTGCAGCCGCTCTCGACCGCGAGCTTGGCGTGGTAGTGGGGATCGTAGCCGGCAGGGTTGGGCGCGAACGTGCGCGCGGGTCCGTGTTCAAAACCTTGGTCGACGGGAAGGATGACGATCTTGCCCGTGCCAGCGAGCCGACCGGACATCAGGATCCGTCGCAGGTTGCCGATCACGCCGGGGGTCTCGCCCGCGTACTGTTCGAGAATGGATTCGACGGTGTCGCTCATGGAGTCCTCGTGGGGGTTGCGTCCCCGCGCAGCGCATCGCGCCTTCGGGTGAATTCGCGAGCGATATTCTTGGGGGCACAGCTCGCTTCGCTCGGCTTCGCCGCGTCGATATACCCCCCGCACCCCGTCGCGCAAGCTCCGTCGCGCAAGCTCGGTCGCCCACGCCACGCCGTCCACACGCCCGCGGGCACGCCCCGTCGGCGCCTGGAGTCAGACCTTCGGGCGGCGAACCGCGCCGGACTCGGCGATCATCCGGCGCCAACCACAGGTGCAGGTCCAGCGGATCACTCGAACGCCGCCCTCTTCGTCGGGCACGCCGGCCACCGCGGTGCGGCAGCGCGGACACGGCCGTGTCTCGACGTTGGTCGGTGCTGCATCCTCGGCTGCTGTCTTCTTGCTCATCAAGGCCCCCACCCCGCATCGTCGCGATGCCCGAACGTCTTGGCGGAGGAGAAGGGATTCGAACCCCCGGACCCCGATAGGGGTCAGCGGTTTTCAAGACCGCCGCCTTCGACCGCTCGGCCACTCCTCCGGCCCTGGAGAAATAGCACAAGCGGCCGGGTGCGTCCTCCCCAACCGGAGTGTGCTCGTCGGCCGCCGGATCGACCGCTCAGCGGACACATCGACGCCGAACCGCTATCCTTGGCCAATGCGCGTCCTGGGATCCTCGCTCGCCTGCTTATTCTTTCTCGCCGGTTGTGCCAGCGGCGGCGGAGAAGACCCCGTGCGAGGCCGTGACTCCAGCGGGAGCGACGGCGGGCGGTCCGACACCGGTGGTGGCGGCGTCGACGCCGGCGGATGTACCCCGAGCTGCACCGCGCCCCAGGTCTGCGTGGCCGGCGCGTGCGTGGATCCCGCAGGCGACGCGGACGGCGACGGGGTGCCGACCGAGTTCGACTGCGACGACACGAACCCGAGCGTCGGCAGCATGGCGGAGCGCAGCTGCTCCAGCGCCTGCGGCACGGGCGTCGAACGATGCACCGACTCCGAGTGGCTGCCGTGCAGCGCGCCCGAGACCTGCGATTGCACCGACGGCGCGCCGGCCCGCGAGATCCCCTGCGAACGATGCGGCATGCAGCGGCAGATCTGCAGCGGGGGCACCTGGGCCGACGATGGCGTGTGCACGTCGCGCGCGTGCAGCCCGGGCGAGATCCGCGCGGCGGGCCCCTGCGGCATGTGCGGGACCTCGATGGAGACCTGCCAAGCCGACTGCTCGTGGGGCAGCGGCGTCTGCATGGGCAGTGGAGAGTGCACCGCCGGCGAGATCGAAACCGACACCGAAGGTTGTGGCACGTGCGGGGGTGGGACGCGTTCGCGCACCCGAAGCTGCAGCGCCAGTTGCACCTGGGGCACGTACGGCGCGTTCGGCGCATGTTCGGACACCGGCGGCTCGGAGTGCATGCCCGGTGAGGTCGAGAACGACTCCCGCGCCTGCGGCAACTGCGACCGAGGCAGCCAGTCCCGGAGCCGGACCTGCAGCGCGGGCTGTACCTGGGGCGCGTGGAGCGCGTACAGCACGTGTTCGGGCGGCGGGACCTGCGCGCCCGGCGCGACCCGAACCTGTGCGGGCGGCAGCGACAGTCCGTGTCGACGCAACCAGGAGACCTGCACCGCGAGCTGCAACTGGGGTGGCTGCGGACTCGTCGGCGGCGCGGCCTGCGACTGGGTCAGCGACAGCGGCGTGTCCGGCGGGCGCTACCGATGCTGCGGTACGAACTCGTGGCAGTTCTGTCTGTCGTCGTGCCAGTGGAGCACCGCCTGCGCGAGCGGCTGCGGCTGCGGCTGCTGACACCTCGGCCCGTCCCGGAGCAGGCCTCCACGGGTGGTGCTGCCCGCTCTGGCCAGAAACACCCGCGAAACGTTGAGCGCGCGGGCGATGGATCTTCGCGGTCGGGATCGATAGAGTGCCGGTCCTCAGGAGGAGAAAACCGTGTCCGAAAGCATCCCCGCGCGTCTGCTCGAACAAGCCGAGCGCCGTCCACATGCCCCCGCCTACCATGTCCGAGAAGACGGGATCTGGCGCACCACCAATTGGCGCGAGTACCGCGACGAGGTGATGACCGCGGCGCGTGCGCTGATCGCGCTCGGATTGGAGGCGGGACAGACCGCGACCATTCTCGGGTTCAACCGGCCCGAGTGGGTGGTGTTCGACATCGCCGCGATGGCGTGCGGCGCCGCGCCCGCTGGCATCTACACGACCTGTTCGTCCGAGGAGGTCGCGTACATCGTGCGACACGCGGCGTCTCCAGTGATCCTGGTCGAAGACCTCGGCCAGTACGAGAAGGTCAAGGCGGAGCGCGACAGCCTCCCCGATCTGAAACACATCGTGACCATGAAGGGCTGCGCCGCGATCGACGACCCCATGGTCCTCGACTGGGAGGCGTTCCTCGCGAAGGCGGAAGGGACCGAAGAGTCTGCTGTCACGACGCGACTCGAAGCGCTGAAGCCCGACGGACTCGCGACCCTGATCTACACGTCTGGTACGACGGGCCCGCCGAAGGGCGTGATGCTCTCCACCGAGAACCTCGCGTGGACCGCCAAGGCAGCCCAGGAACTCGTGGATCTGTCGTCTCAAGACTGCTCGCTCTCGTACCTCCCGCTCTCGCACATCGCCGAGCAGATGTTCTCGATCCACGGACCGATCACCGCGGGTTCGTCCGTCTACTTCGCCGAGTCGATCGAGAAGGTCCCGGACAACCTCAAAGAAGTGCAGCCGACGGTCTTCTTCGGCGTGCCGCGCATCTGGGAGAAGTTCCACGCGGGCGTCGCCGGCAAGCTCAAAGCCGCGACCGGTACGAAAGCCAAACTCGTCGCGTGGGCGCGCCGCGTCGCGACTGAACGCATGAAGATCCTCGAGGCCGGTGGATCGGTGCCGATGGGCCTCGGTCTGCAGCACAAGCTCGCCAACAAGCTCATCTACTCCAAGCTCAAGCCCGCGATCGGTCTCGGCCGCGCACGCGCCTGCGTGTCCGGCGCGGCCCCGATCGCCGCCGAGGTCCTCGAGTTCTTCGCGTCGCTCGACATCCTCGTGCTCGAGGTCTACGGGCAGAGCGAAGACACCGGGCCGACGAGCTTCAACCAGCCAGAGAAGTTCCGCTACGGAACCGTCGGTCCCGCCGTCCCCGGCGTCGAAGTGAAGATCGCCGAAGACGAAGAGATCCTCGTGCGCGGGCCGAACGTTTTCCTCGGGTACTACAAGGACGAAGAAGCGACGAACGAGACCCTCAAAGACGGGTGGCTGCACAGCGGCGACCTCGGCAAATTCGAAGACGGGTTCCTCCGCATCATCGGCCGCAAGAAAGAGATCATCATCACGGCGGGTGGCAAGAACGTCACGCCGAAGAACCTCGAAGCGGCGCTCAAGAACCATGAGCTCATCAACGAGGCCGTGGTCATCGGCGACCGGCGCAAGTTCCTCAGCGCGGTGGTCACCCTCGACCCGGATGCGTCGCCCGCTTGGGCCGAGGCCAACGGGGCCGACCTCGCGACGCTGCACGAGAACCCGAAGCTCCGCGCGGAGCTCGAGGCGTACGTTGAGGAGATGAACAAGAAGTTCGCCCGGGTGGAGCAGATCAAGAAGTTCGCCATCTTGGCGCGCAACTTCACCGTCGAGGATGGGGAGCTGACGCCGACCTTGAAGGTGAAGCGACGCATGGTGAACGACCACTTCGCGGACGAAATCGAAGCGATGTACGCATGAAGTGGGCGCTCGCCCTCGCGCTCGTCGTGGGCGCGACGACGGGCGTGTGGGCGCAGCCGGAACCGTCCGCGACGCGCGGACCCGAAGCCGAAGCTGAGGCCGAAGCCGAGGCTGAAGCCGACGCCGACGCCGAAGCCGACGCCGAGGCCGAAGCCGACGCCGAGGCCGACGCCGATGCCGAAGCCGAGGCCGAAGCCGAAGCCGAGGCCGACGCCGAAGCCGACGCCGATGCCGACGCCGATGCCGACGCCGAGGCCGAAGCCGAAGCCGACGCCGAAGCCGAGGCCGACGCTGAAGCCGGCGCCGATGGCGTTGCGGCGCCGGTCTCCCTTTCCGAGATGCGGGAGGGGATGGCGGCGGTGCCTTGGTGGCAGCGGGTGACTTCGTTGTTCGGGCTCGGGGTGTTGATCTTTCTCGCGTGGTTGATGTCGTCCAACCGGAAGCTGTTTCCGACGCGCGTCGTGCTGTGGGGGCTCGGGCTCCAGCTGATCTTCGCCGTCTTCGTACTCGACACCTGGATGGGCCGAGAGCTTTTTCGTTTTCTCAACGACGTGGTCGTCGGGCTGCTGGGGTTCACCGCGGAGGGGTCCCGTTTTCTGTTTGGCGACTACCTTGACGACAAGTTCACCTTCGCGCTGAACGTGTTGCCGACCATCCTCTTCTTCTCGTCGCTCATGGCGATCCTCTACCACCTGGGCGTCATGCAGCGGCTGGTGTCGATCATCGCCGCCCTGATGGGGCGCACCATGAAGACCAGTGGTTCGGAGACACTGAGCGCCGCTGCGAACATCTTCGTGGGCCAGACCGAGGCGCCGCTGGTCATCAAACCCTACGTCGCAACGATGACGAAGTCCGAGCTCAACGCCGTGATGGTGGGCGGGTTCGCGACGGTCGCAGGCGGCGTGCTCGCAGCGTACGTCGGCATGCTCGAGTCCATCTTTCCGGACATCGCCGGACACCTCATCGCCGCCTCGGTGATGAGCGCACCCGCCGCGCTCTTGATCGCGAAAGTCATGCAGCCGGAGACCGAGGTGTCGCAGACGGTGGCGGGAGAAGACGCCCCGCCCATTTCGTTGGCCATCGAACGGATCGACGCGAACGTGCTCGACGCGGCCGCCCGCGGCGCCACCGAAGGGCTCAAGCTGGCGTTCAACGTCGCGGCCATGCTCCTGGTCTTTCTCGCACTCGTCGCGATGGTCGACTTCGTGATCGGCCTTCCCGTGATGGCATACAACGAGATGTTCGACGCCACGCTCTCGCCGTGGTCGCTCCGCGGCATTCTCGGCGGCGCCTTCTCCCCGCTCGCGTTCATCATGGGCGTGCCGCCAGAAGAGTGCGGACAGGTGGGCGCGCTGCTTGGCGAGAAGATGGTGCTCAACGAGTTCGTCGCCTACACGCACCTCGGTGAGATGCTTCAGTCCGGCGAAGGACTCAGCCAACGCAGCGCGGTCATCTCTACGTACGCGCTCTGCGGCTTCGCGAACTTCGGATCCATCGGCATCCAGATCGGCGGCATCTCCGCGATCGCGCCCGAGCGTCGAAGCGACCTCGCCAAACTCGGCCTGCGCGCCATGCTGGGCGGCACCTTGGCGGCCTGCATGACCGCCACCGTCGCCGGCCTGCTCCTCTGAACCTTTTCTTGCGGCGATGGGCCTGGCTCGCTTCGCGAGACTGGCGGCCTACGATACCGGTCCGGGCTAGCGTGTGGTAGACGCGCACATGACCTCGATTCGTACCTTCATCGACGCAGAGAAGATCCAGGCCCGCGTGGCCGAAATGGGCCGCGAGATCACCGCGGACTACGGCGACCAAGAGATTGTGGTGGTGCCGGTCCTCAAGGGCAGTTTCATGTTCGCCGCGGATCTCATCCGGCACATCGACCTGACGCTGAGCGTCGATTTCCTCGGGCTGCGAAGCTACGAAGGCACCGAGTCGTCCGGCGTCGTGCAGATCACGAGCGACCTGACGAAGCCGGTGGAAGGCAAGCACGTGCTGGTGGTCGAGGACATCGTCGACACCGGTCTGACGATGCAATACCTGCATGAGAACCTGATCACGCGAAAGCCCGCGTCGGTGAAGCTCGCGTCGCTCCTACACAAGCCGGCCCGTTCCAGCGTCGACGTCCCGATCGACTACCTCGGGTTCACGATCGAAGACGTGTTCGTCATCGGCTACGGGCTCGACTTCGACCAACACTACCGCAACCTCCCGTACCTCGGTGTCGTCGAGCAGGTCGGCTGAGATGTCGAAACGTTTGGAGATGTTCGACACGATGATCGCCAAGGGCAGCCAGGACCCGTTCGTGCACTACGCGCGGGCGATGGAGTTTCGCTCCCTCGAGCGGCTGCAAGAGTCTCTCGACGCGTTCGATGCGGTCGCCGCGACCTACCCCGACTACGTGCCGACCTACCTGATGGCCGCGCAGGTCGCCGAGGCGTTGTCGAAAATCGACGACGCACGCACATGGTGCGAACGCGGCCTCGAAGCCGCCAAACGGGCCGGGGACGGCCACGCGGCCGGCGAACTGCAAGCTCAACTCGACGATCTCTGACCGCCGCTCAGAAGTCGGGAACGGCCACCCGGCGGGCGAGCTCCAGAGACAACTCGAGGATCTCTGACCGGCGCTCGGTGGCCGGGGACCCTTGATCCTTTCTCGGGCGCCTGGTAGCCACCTGCGATGCGCTACCTCCTCGTCCTCACCGTTGCTCTGCTCGCGTCCTGTGGCCCCCCCTGGGCCGTGCTCGTCCAGAGCGGACCGCCCTCCGCCGTCGCCGGCGCACAGTCGGTCAGCTACGCCGCAGACTTCAGCCAGGTCATCATCGACGGCAACCCCTTCGGTGCCGAGCCGCCGGGCGAGCAGCAGTCGTTGTCTGAAGCGTTCGGGAACATGGACCAGCGCTTCTTGGAAGCGTTCTCCAGTCGCATGCCGGTGCCGGTCGTGCCGGCCAACGCGCCGCCCGGACCCGGCGAAGTCCGCATGTCGCCGGTGTTCGTGGAGATCGTGCGAGGCGCCCGCGGACCCGTCGGCGGCGCGTCACAGCTCGTCACCCGGTTCCGCTGGACCATCGGTGGGCAGGTCACGGACGAAGTCGAGGTGTACTGCAGCGTCAGTCCTTCGCTCACGCGCATGTCGGTCGGCGGTCGCCTCAACAGCTGCGCCCAGCGCGCGGGCAAACAGGCGGCCCAGTTCTTCGAGCGGGCCAACCGCCAGTAGTCTCGTCCTCTCGGACCAACGACGGCGTCGTGCGAAAGCGCGGCGCCGTTTGTCGTGGCGCATGGCGTCGCGTGCGGAGCCCGAACCCTTCCACTGAATGGTCGCAGGTGCGCGGCTTACGTTCTGGCTGGTGCGCGTGCGGCCGTGCGATGCTTCGCCTCGTGAGCGTCCGACATCTTTTTCTCGTCCGACACGGACAATCTGAAGGCAACGTCAACCCGGAGATCCACCGGGACATGGCGGACCACGCGATCCCGCTGAGCGCGGAGGGCGACCGCCAGGCGAAGATCGCCGGCCAGAAGTTGGTCGAGACGTTCCGAACCACGTTCGGCGACAAACCGCCGCGGACGCGCCTCTGGCAGAGCCCGTACGAACGCACCCGGCGGACCGCGGACGCGATTCACGCCGAGATGGGCGACGACCTCATCTGCGATCGTGGGGAACACGTGCTCCTCTGCGAGCAGCAGTTCGGCATCTTCGACGGCATCCCCGAAGAAGAGCTCCCCATCCTCTTTCCCAACGAGTGGAGCCAGTACGAGAAGCACCGCCGCTTCGAAGGGAAGTTCTGGGCACGGATGCCGGCGGGCGAGAGCCGCTTCGATGTCGCCGTGCGGGTCCACCAGTCCTTCGGCACCTTTCACCGAGACGCGGAGAGCGACGACGTCCGCTGCGTGATCGTCGTCTGCCACGGCGTGACCCTTCGCGCATTTCTCATGATGTGGTGCCACCTCACGCCGGAGTGGTTCGAGACCGAACCGAACCCGCACAACTGCGCCATCCGCCGCATCGAAGATGGCGTCGACCGCGGCTACGTTTTCAACGGTTTTCCGAAGTGAGAACCGCCGCCCAGTACCTCGAGTCCCTGCGCGCCCGCGCGCTGGTGCTCTTCGTGGACGGCGCACGCGTCGACGATCCGATCGACCACCCGAAGGTGCGCCCCTCGGTCAATGCGGTCGCGGCGACCTACGCACTCGCATCCGATCCGGCGACCCAGCACCTGGCCACCGCGCACTCCGATCTCATCGACGGGCCGGTCAACCGCTTCTGCCATCTGTTCCGGGACCAGGCCGACCTGCAGGCCAAGCTCACGATGCAGCGCGCGCTCGGCTTCGCGACGGGCACCTGCTTTCAACGCTGCGTCGGGCTCGACGGCATCAACGCGCTCTTCATCGCCACCCATCCCGATCCCGAACGCCACGGACGCTTCCTCGAATGGCTGCGCGGCGTGCAAACGCGCGACGAGATGTTGTGCGGCGCGATGACCGACGCGAAGGGCGACCGCTCCAAGCGGCCGCCCGAGCAGCCGGACCACTTCCTGCGGGTGGTGGAGCGACGCGACGACGGCGTCGTGATTCGAGGCGCGAAGATCCACCAGACCGGCGCCGCCAACGCGCACCAAATCCTCGTGATGCCCGGCCAGGCCCTCCGCGAAGGCGAAGAGGATTTCGCCATCGCCTGCGCGATGCCCGTCGACGCACCCGGCATCCGCATGGTGCTCGGACGTCAGCCCTCGGACGAACGCAAGGGCACGAGCGACGCCGGCAACGCACGCTACGGAGGCCAAGAGTGCGTGGTGCTCTTCGACGACGTCTTCGTGCCCACCGAGCGGGTGTTCTTCGACGGCGACCTCGCCGCCAGCGCGACGCTGGTCGATGCCTTCGCGGGCTACCACCGCGCCAGCTACGGCGGCTGCAAACCCGGCAACCTCGACGTCCTCATCGGCGCAACGGACTTGCTCACGCGCGAACACGGCGTGCGCAAAGCGAGCCACGTGCGCGACAAACTCGTTCAGATGACCCACCTCACCGAGACCATCCACGGACTCGGCGTCGCGGCGAGCGCCAAGGGCACCTTGGACCCAGCCGGGGTGTGGCGGGTCGACCCAGTGCTCGCGAACGTCTGCAAACAACACGTGACCGCCCTCCCCTACGAGATCGTGCGGCTCGCCGAAGACCTCGCCGGCGGGCTCATGGCGACCATGCCCTCGCTCGACGACCTCGACCATCCAGAGATCGGACCGGGACTGCGCCTGGTCGCCGGGTCCGACGAACGCGCCAAGGCGCTGCGACTCGTCGAGTACATGGCGTACGGCAGCGGCTCGGTCCCATTCCGCATCGAGTGCATGCACGGCGCCGGCTCACCGCAAGCGCAGCGCATCGTCATCGAGCGCACGGTCGATTGGGACAAGAAGGTCGCGCAAGCCCGCAAGCTGGCGGGCTTGGACGAGACCCCGGACGCGCTGGAGAAAGACCTGGCCAAAGGCTAGGTCGCGCGAGGCTTCGGCGTCGGCGTCGGCGTCGGCTTCGGCTTCGGCTTCGGCTTCGGCGTCGGCTTCGGCGTCGGCGTCGGCTTCGGCTTCGGCTTCGGCTTCGGCTTCGGCTTCGGCTTCGGCTTCGGCTTCGGCTTCGGCTTCGGCTTCGGCGTCGGCTTCAGGAGGGCAAGGGCAAGGGCAAGGGCAGGGGCAAGGGCAGGGGCAAGGGGCAAGGGGTAGATGGCCGCTTCGCGTCCCTCTACTTCTCGATGCCGAAGACTTCCATGATCGCTTCTCGGTGGTAGAGGCTGCCGCGGAAGCCGGCGACGCGCTCCACCTCGCGACCGCTCTTGAAGTAGACGACCGTCGGGGTGGCGGCGATGCGAAGTTTCGTCGCGGCGCGCGGCGCCATGTGTGAGCCCATCTCGCAGACCTTGATGCGCCCGTCGTAATCGGTGGCGAGCGCAACCATCACCTCTTCGAGCTTCTTGCACGGCGCGCAGCCGGCGGACCACACGTCGAGAATGACGGGAAGCGCGCTCTGCAAGACTTCCCGCTCGAACGACTTGTCGTCGACGTGGATCGGGTTTCGTTTGGGTTTGAAGAGGCTGCCGAAGAGTCCCATTGCGATCACCCGTGCCCGGCCAGAAAGTGTTCCGCCTGAAGCGCCGCCATGCAGCCGGTGCCCGCCGCGGTGATCGCCTGGCGCCAGCGCTTGTCCTGCACGTCGCCGCACGCGAACACACCTTCGACGCTGGTCTCGGTCGTGCCCGGCTTGGTCGCGATGTAGTCGTCTTCGTCCAACTCCAACTGACCGTTGAGGAACGCGGTGTTCGGCACGTGGCCGATCGCAAAGAAGAGGCCGCTCGCTTCGAGCTCCTTCTTCTCTCCGGTCTTGGTGCTCTCGACCACCACGTGCGAGAGCAGGTCGTCGCCCTTCGCTTCGGCGAGGCCATGCGACCAGACGAACTCGATCTTCGGGTTGTCGAGCGCGCGCTGCTGCATGATCTTCGAGGCACGCAGTTCGTCGCGGCGGTGCACGATGTACACCTTCGAGGCGTACTTCGTGAGGAAGGTGGCTTCCTCCATCGCGCTGTCGCCGCCGCCGATCACGACGAGCGGCTTGTTGCGGAAGAGCGGCAGTGCACCGTCGCAGACCGCGCACGCGCTGATGCCGCGCATCCAGAGTTCGTCGTCGCCGGTCCCCGGAACGTACAGACGCTTCGCGGTGGCGCCGGTCGCCAAGATGATCGTCTTGGCGCTGCCCTCGGAAGCGTCGGCCTTGAAGGTGAAAGGCGCCTTGCTGAGATCGATCTCGTTGACCGTCTCGGTGATGATCGTGGTGCCGAACCGTTCGGACTGGGCCCGCATGCGGTCCATCAGGTCCGGGCCCATGACGCCCTCCGGGAAGCCGGGGAAGTTCTCGACGTCGGTGGTGGTCGTCAGCTGGCCACCCGCGGCGACACCGGCCGCCATGAAGCCCTCGTAGAGCACGGGTTTGAGTTCGGCGCGTGCGGCGTAGATCGCGGCGGTGTGGGCGGCGGGTCCGGATCCGATGATGACGACGTCGTGGGTCATGATTCTCGTGGGCTCTCTGCTTCGATTCGGGTGGGCGCTCTGGAAAGCGCCGGTGGGCGGCTCGGTCGCCGCTCCATGAAGTCGGCTTATCGCGTCAAACGTGACCTCGCGCAAGAGCGCCGACCCGTCGGGCCAAGGCGAGCGCCGCGGTGAGCCCGGGAGATTCGATGCCGAGGAGGTGCACCACCCCCGCGGGTTGTTCGTGCAGTACGAAATCGGCGAACGATCCGTCGGCTCGAAGTTTCGGCCGGAGACCCGCGTACGCGGGCTGGAGGTGGGATGGGCGCAGTGCGGGAAAGTAGCGCTGGGCATCCTCGGCGAAGGCAGCCGCGGCGGCTTCGTCGACATCGAGATCATCGAGCCCTGCAGCCACAGCGGCGTCGGGACCCAGCAAGGTCTCACCACCCAGCCCGCGGGTCAGGTGCACGCCCAGGCCGCCGTGAACCGGCATCGGATAGACGAGCGGACAACGCACCGCGGAGGCCGCGCCGGGCGAGATCAGAAAGTACCTGCCCTTCCAAGGGTGCACCCTCCACCCGAGCGCATCGACCGGCAGCCCGAACATCTCGGCCACCCGGTCGGCGTTCAGCCCCGCGCAGTTGATCACGCAAGGCGTGTCGATGTGTTCCATGAGCCCGCGCCCTTGCACGCGCAGCCGCCATCCCGACCCACGCTCCTCGGCCGCGACCAGCGCGCAGCCAACCCGAACGATCGCGCCAGCATCGACCGAGATCCGCCGGAGGGCATCGACGAACGCCGCTGCGTCCACGACCCCACTCTCTTCGGAACGAAGCGCACACCTGGCCGAGAGTGCGGGTTCCTCCCGACGAACGTCGGCGCCGCTGACGATCCGCAGTCCTTCGACCCCACTGTCTTGTCCGCAACGCAACAGCGACTCCAGCGCGGCCTCTTCGTGGGCGGTCTGGGCCAGCACCCACTTGCCGGTCTTTGCGACTGGTACGCCGTGCTTCGCACAGAACTCGTAGAGCAACGGTCGACCCGCCACACACAGCTGACGCTTCAGGGAGTCCACCGGGCCATGGAGCCCCGCATGGACCACCCCGCTGTTGCGGCTGGAGGTCTCCTCGCCCACCCGAGCATGCCGCTCGAGCAGCACGACCGAACCACCGCCCGAGCTCAACTGCGCAGCCACCGCGAGGCCAACCGCACCGCCCCCGACCACCACGTGGTCGACCGTTGCCGTGCTGCTCACGATTCGTCCACCGTGCTACACCCGCGCCATGTCGGTATTCAAAGAAGACGTGCTCGCAGGCCAAGTCGCATTCGTCACCGGAGGTGGCAGCGGCATCTGCAAAGGCATCACGCAAACGTTGATGGCACATGGCGCGCGCGCGGTCATCACGAGCCGCTCGCAAGAGCGACTCGATGGCGCGAGCAAAGAACTCACGGAGGCCACAGGCCAGGAGTGCCTGGGCGTCGCCTGCGACGTGCGGCAGCCAGAGACCATCGAAGCCGCGTTCGACCGCGCGCTCGAGGCGTTCGGCCGCGTCGACATCGTGATCAACGGCGCCGCGGGCAACTTCCTCTGTCCAGCGGGACAACTCTCCCCCAACGGGTTCAAGACCGTCATGGAGATCGACACCCAGGGCACCTTCAACGTCTGCAAGATCGCCTACGACAAGACGCTGAAAGAGAACGGCGGGTGCATCATCAACATCTCCGCGACCTTGCACTACGGCGCCTCCCTGCTGCAGGTCCACGCGTCGGCCGCCAAGGCCGCGATCGACTCCATCACTCGGTCGCTCGCGCTCGAGTGGGGATCGCAGGGCATCCGGGTCAACGGCATCGCGCCTGGACCGATCGCGGGCACCGAAGGCATGTCGCGGCTCGCACCGCCCGGCATCAAAGAGAAGATGATCGCCGCGATTCCCATGCGCCGATGGGGCGAGATCTCGGAGATCGCCGACGTGGCCCTGTTCCTGAGTACGGACGCTTCGTCCTTGGTCCATGGCGCGACGATCGTGGCCGATGGGGGCGCGTGGCTCGCAGGCGCCGAGGTCACGTTCTTCGGGGGCTGAGCGAGGCACTTCTTCGAGGATGCGCCGGGCGCCAGCTTTCGCTATCTTCGGGATGCATGCGAATCCAACGGACGGCGTCTCGGACAGCGGACCTCCAGCACGACCAGGCCGGTCTGAGCACGGTCGAGTACATCATCATCCTGGTACTCATCGCGGTCCTGGCGATCGTCGTGTGGCGTTCGTTCGGAGAAGCGGTGGAGTACCAAGTCCGCGACTCGACGACGGACATCAACGGCCTGCGCGGCTCCTGACCCTGCGCGGCTCCTGACCCTGCGTCGCCCGCCGCCCAGCGAACGCATCGGCGCAGCGAACGGATCGGCTGTGGGCCCGCGCCCTGCTCAGCGTTTGCGGCGGGCTTCGCGGCGCTCCCGCTTGAGCCGCTTCTTCTCTACCGCCTGCGCCCGCACGAGCATCTTCTTCATCGAGGGCTTGCGCCCCGCGAGTGGCGCCTGCTCGGGCAGCGGCTCGTCGAAGGTGCCGGGCGGGGTTCCGAGTTCGAAGATCGTGACCTCGCGCCGGGCGCGCTCTCCAACCCGCAGCGGCATGACGGCGGCGCCGACGCCTGCACCGACGTACACGGCGCCCTTCGGTTCGTGCACCTCGGGTCGCACCGCGCGGCGGCCGTAGAGTCCGTGCACGTACCGATGCCCGGCCAGTTTGCCGACGGCGATCTCGTGCAACCGAGCGACCGTGATCTGTCCGGCGTGGGTGTGTCCGCTCAACACCAGCGGCACCCCACCCGCCCAGAGCCCGTCCGCCTCTTCCGCGATGTGGGAGAGGCCGAGGGTGGCGCGGCCGGGCTTGAGGCCGGCGAGCGCGCGGGCCCGGTGCGCGTGTCCGGTGTAGGCGTCGTCCAGACCGACGAGCTGGAGCTCCTGACCTCGGATCTGAAACCTCGTCCACGCGTTGTCCAAGAGCTCGGCGCCGCCTTTGCGCAACGCACGCCGAACCGCGTCCGCACCGCTCCAGTGATCGTGATTGCCGAGCACGCAGAACACCGGAAGGTCGAACGCGCGAATGACCTCGGTGAGATCCTGCAGATGAAGCTGGCTGTGACAAACGAAGTCGCCGGTGATCACCACGAGGTCCGGTTTCGCCGCGCGCGCCAGCCGCACCGCTTCCATCTGCGTGAACATCGACGTGATGCGGCCCACGTGCAGGTCGGTGACGTGGGCCACCCGCAGGTGGTCGACCTGGTGGGCGTGGAGCGCCGGCCCAGCAAAACGGCGGACCCGGAAATGCGCGCGCGCACGGGCTTCACGTCTGGCGTCCCGGGAAGAGTTGGAGATGGGTCCCAAAGACGAAGCGGCCGCCACGGGCCACAGGGTAACCACCCGAAACCGTTGCGCAAGATCGACCGCTTCCGCTTCCGCTTCCGCTTCCGCTTCCGCTTCCGCTTCCGCTTCCGCTTCCACTTCCTGGTCTGGTTCTACTTCTCGCGTGCGCTCTTGCGCAGACGGCTGAGCGGGACGTCCGGGCCGCGCGGCGGCTTCGGCTTCTGGCGGCCCTGAAAGCCGAACTTCCACACCAGGTAGAAGACGGCCGCGGAGACGAGCACGACGACACCGATCTCCTGCATCGTCATGTGCCCCACCCCAGCAGGGAGCCTACCTGAAACGTCAGCAAGCTCGCGAGGTAGGCCAGAACCGTCATGTAGCCGAGCATCAAGAGCGGCCACTTCCAGCTGCCGCTCTCGCGTTTGACCACCGCCAAGGTGCTCATGCACTGGGCGGCCAGCACGAAGAACACCATCAGCGCGACACCGCTCAGCGGCGTCATCAACGGGGTGCCATCCGGTTTCACGGCGGACCGAAGTCGTTCCCGGAGCGGCACGCTCTCCTCGTCCACTTCGCCGACGCCGAAGACCATGCCCAGGGTCGAGACAAATACCTCACGGGCCGCGAACGCGCCGATCACGCCCACGCCGATCCGCCAGTCCATGCCAAGCGGTTCGAGCGCCGGCTCGATGCCTTTGCCGACCCGGCCCGCGGCGCTGTACTCGAGCGCCGCCGCCTGTGCCTCCGCCTGGATGGCGCCGAGTTCCTCCTCGAGCGCCTCTCCCTCGAGCGTCGCCTGCGCTTCGACCCGGCGCTCCTCGAACGCAGCTTCGGCTGGCTGATCGTGGGGGTAGGTCAAGAGCGCCCAGAGCACGATCGTGAGGGCCAGAATGATCGTGCCCGCGTCGACGAGAAAACTTCGCACCCGCGTCCAGGTCTGGCGCACGAGGTTGCCGAGCAGCGGCATCCGGTAGGGCGGCAGCTCGAGCACCAGCGTCGGACGCGGCCCACGGAGCACGGTGCGACGGAGCACCGCGGCGGCACCGAGCGTCGCGACCACCGAAAGCGCGTACATCGCGAACAGCACGATGGCGCCGACGCTGAAGAGACCGAGCACGCGGGCTTCGTGCGCGAACACCGTCGCCGTGATGAGCACGTAGACCGGCAGGCGTGCGCTGCAACTCATCAGCGGCAGCGCCATCATCGTCACGAGTCGATCCTTGCGGCTCTCGATCGTCCGGGTCGCCATGACGGCCGGGATCGCGCAGGCGAACCCGCTGAGCAGCGGCACGAACGCTTTGCCGTGCAGACCCACACCCTTCATCACGCGATCGATCACGAACGCGACGCGCGCCAAGTAGCCCGAGTCTTCCAGGAACGCGATCAGCAAGAACAGCAGCGCGATCTGGGGAACGAACACGACGACGTTGCCGACGCCGGCGATGACGCCTTGAGAGAGCAGGTCGCGGAGCGGTCCCTCGGCCATCGCGCCCTGCACGAACTCCTGCGCCCACCCGACGCTCGATTCGATCCAACCGATGGCTGGGTCGGCCCCGGTGAAGAGGGCTTCGAAGATCACGAACATGACCAGCGCGAAGACCAAGAGACCGAGCACCGGATGAACCAGCACCGCGTCCAGCCGATCGGTGAGCGCGCGGTGCCGTGCGCCGCTGCGCACGCTCTGAGCGACGACTTCGTCCACCACCGCGTAGCGCGCTTCGACGAGCAAGGCGTCGAGGTCGCGTCCCTCTTTCTCCGCCCGCGCCCGGACTTCGGCCACCGCCCCATCGAGCTCCGGCGTCAGCTCCAGTTCGTCGGCCCCGAAACTCAGGAGCGCCCACACCGCCCACGCGTGCGGGTCGCCTTGGAACGGGACGGACGCTGCGACCTCCGCGACGTCTCGGGTGGTCGCTTCATCGAACGCCAACGCGAGCGGCTCGCGCGGTCGCTCCATCGCCCGGACCACCGCCTGCTGAAGCGCAACGAGCCCTTCGCCTCGAGAGGCCACGATCGCGACCACCTCGGCATTCAATCGCTTCGCCAGGACCGCTTCGTCGATCTCCGTCCCCGCGCTGCGGGCCTCGTCCATCATGTTGAGGGCGAGCACGATCGGCGTGCCGGTCTCGGCGATCTGATGCGCCAGGTACAAACCACGGGCTGGGGCGGCCGCATCGACGACCACCACACACGCGTGCGGCGCGTGCGTCTGAATCGCGTCCACCGCGATCCGCTCTTCGGGGGAGCGCGCCGTCAGGCTGTAGGTCCCGGGAAGATCGACCAGCTCGATTTCGTGTCCCGCGAAGTCGAGTTTCGCGGTGCGCCGATCCACCGTGACACCGGGGTAGTTGCCCGTGCGCGCGCGTGTCCCGGCGAGCTGGTTGAAGACGGTGGTCTTGCCAGTGTTGGGGTTGCCCGCGAGCAGCACCGTGCGCGGTTTGCCCGCCGCCGCGCTCACGGTTCGGCCCGGTCCGTCGGTCGAAGCGAGACGGCGGCGGCTTCTTCCCGCCGAAGCGAGAGCGCGTAACCACGCAACCGCAGCTCGATCGGATCCCCGAGCGGAGCGCGCCGCACCACGCGGACTTCGGTTCCGGGCAGCAACCCCATCTCCAGCAGGCGGCATCGAACGAGCCGGTCACCGCTCGGAATGCCGACGGCCGCAACCACGCGCGACTCGCCCACCGGCAAACGATCGAGGGTCAAGGGCTCGGTCACGAGAAGTTGATAGTGACTTTCAACAAGGCAGGCAAACCGAAACCGCGGTGCCAAGAAGGAGGAAACGGAGAGTCGGCGTGCGTGCATCGGTTGGCGCCGAGTGCTAGAACGTGTTCTAGGGGGACCCATGCACTCGAAGTTCTGCGCTTGGTTGGTGACGGCACTCTTGCTCGGTTCGATCGGCACGGCCACGGCCCAGCCCGCTTCACCCGCCACGCGCGGCGAGTTCCGCCGCACGCCCATCCACCTCGAACACGAGGGACGGGTGCAGCTGCCGCAGTGGGTGACCTGGGTGGGTCTGCTCGCGACCGCCGCGCTCGGCACGGTCACGGTTTGGTCTCTGGTGAACACCTTCGAAGCCCGTGAAGACGTCAACCTCTCGGCGGAGCACCAGTCCGCGCTGGAGGAGAGCCGACGCCAAACGTGGGGCACAGGGATCGGGACTGCGCTCGCGGGCATCGGAACCGTGCTGCTCGCGGTGCTCGGAACCGACTGGGGAACGCATCCCGAAGCGTGGGCGGACCGGCACGGCGCAGGGGTCCGGTTGAGGTTCTCTCTGTAGTGCCGTGGTAGTGCTGCTCGATGCACGCCCTTGCCTTGGATCCGGATGGACACATCGTCGGCGCGTTCTCGCGCGGCCGGGTCGGACGCTGGACGGGCTCGGATTGGTCGCTGCTCCGTGAACGTGGGGACCGAGCACAGGACCTCTGGGTGTCGCCGCAGGGCACCATTCACATCGTCGGCAAGAAGCACGGTTCGCGTCCTGCTCGGTCGGACGCCAAGCGCCCATGGAAAACCCAGAAGCTCGACCTGGTCGACGACCTCATCACCGTGTGGGGAACCAGCGACGACGACGTCTGGGTGGGTGGGTATGGACCGCAGGTCGCGCACTGCAAGGATGGCCTCTGGCGGATCCTCGACACGGGTCTGCCCAACGACGACATGAGCTACCTCGCTGGAATCGCCGGTGGGCCGGACAACGTGTACGTCGGCGGAGAGAACGGCGTCGCCCACTTCGACGGCAACCAGTGGCGCACCCTCTCGACCCCCGCTGGCAGCTGCGTCAACGGCGCCACCACGCTGTCGGATGGACGCGTTGCGATGTGTGGCGTCTCCGCGGACGGCGCGCTGCTGCTGGTCGGCGATCGCAGTGGCCTGGAGTGCATCGACGTTGGCGACGAAGACGAAGATCTCCAGCGCATCGCCGCCGGTCCGAACGACGAACTGTTCGTGACCTCCGGCCGCGCACTGCTCCGGGTCCGCGGCAACGAAGTCACGACCGAGCGCACCTGCGCCAAGTTCGACTGCGACGCGTCGCTGCCAACGCCCACACCGTGGTCACGCACACGTCCGAAGGTCTGTGCGTGCTTCAGGACGGGTCGTGGTCGGTGTTCCCTACGGCTGGGTTCCCTACGGCTGGGTGACCGCGAGCGTGTAGTCGAACGGGCGCTCGTTCTCGTCGGTCGTCACCGAGACGTAGTACGTGCCGGCGGTCAGCCCAGTCGCGGTCAGCACCGGACAGTTCTCGCCGTCCGGAACGTTTCCCGCGGCCACCAAACTGGTCGCGTTGGCGGCCAGAAGCTGCAGCGAGAACGTGGGCGTGCCGACGGGACAGGCCACGCCGCCGGCTCCGCGGAGCGCGACGTTCACGTTGGTGCCCTCCTCCACGTCGAACGAGAACAGATCGGTGTCGCATCGGCCGCCGAGTCGGCCCGTGACGTTGCCGGTCCCAGCGACGATTCGGTTCGCGCCGGTGGGATCGTCGTTCGGCTCCGCTTCGGCCATGCCGGTCATGGGGTGCGGTAGTTCGTGACGGCACGTGGCGTCGCACCCGTCGCCCGACTCGGTGTTGCCGTCGTCGCAGGTCTCGCTGTGCTCGACGTCGTCGTTGCCGCACACCGGCCGCAGCGCGACCAGTTGGTACATCGCCCCGCCGACCACGCGACTGTCGATGCCCACGTAATACAGCCCGGCGCGCGGTGCGACGAAGGAGAGGTGCTCGTCCCTTCCTTCACCACACACATCGATCGCGTCGCCGGCCATGCAGCGGCGCGAGTCGCAGGACGAGTCGAGCACATAGATGGCCGGGTTGCGCATGTCTTCGCTGACGGTGCGCAGGTGGAAGTGCCACTTCTCGCCGGCCTCCATCTGAACGCCGAAGAAGCCGTCGTTGCCTGGAGCGTCTGCGCCGGTGCAGAAGCCGATGTCGCTGATGTCGTCGCTCAAGGTGGTCAGATCGATCGGCACGTTGTCGAGGTCGTCGGTGACCATGGGCACATCGCCCACACACGTCTCGGCGAGGGCGAACGCCGCGACCGAACCATCCGGCGCGTCGTTCTCGACCGAACCGTCCAAGAGAGACTCGGGAAAGTAGTCGCAGTGCAGGAGCAAACCCGAGCCGAGCACGCAGGCGAGGAGGCGAGGCCATGCGGGGAGGGGTTGAGGTCGGGGGAACGGAGTCATGGAAGATGCGTCATCGCAGGTAGGGGTTGGTCTCGAATCCCGGTTCCATCGTCTCCATGCCCATGCCCATGCCGGGGGGGTCGACCATGTCCGTCTCCGTGCGGTCGCGGCGCCTCGCCCGGGCGCGCTCCGTCTCTTCTGCCGAGCGGGCTTCTTCCGCCACGCGGGCCACTTCCGCACGCTCTGCCTCGGCCTGCTCGACCTCCACGGCCTCCGCCGCAACGCGCAGGGCTTCGGCCGCGGCGCGCTGCGTCTCCGCTTCCGCCATCGCTTCCGAGACCGCCTCGGCCACCGCTGCCTCGGTGGCGTTCTCCGCGTCGAGCCGTTCTTCGGCTGCCGCTTCCTCCGAAGCCTGGGCCCGTGCTTCGCGACGGCGTTCCGCTGCGTCGGCTTCGCGACCGTTCATGACCCACACGGCGAGTCCCGCCATCAGCAGGCCGATCAGTCCGAACGCGATCGCCACTCGGCGCCATCGCGTCGGTGCCGGCGGAAGCGAAAGCGGGGTGAGGGCGCGGACCCGTTCGCCGCTCTCGGAGACGAACGCCTCCTGCGGCTCGGGCGTCTCGTGCCACGGCCCCGTCTTGGGCTGGGGTGTCTCGATCGAGGTTCGCTCGACGCGAGGCGACGACTTCAGCGAGGGCACCTGGTAGATGTCGCTCTCTTGCATCTCCTTCGAGCTCGCATCGCCGATCGCGGAGAGATGATCTTTGATCGCCGACTTGCGGGCGCCGATCTCCTCGAAGAACGCCTCGCGCATGAAGTCGGCGACTTCTTCTTGGGTCGCCAGCAGCCCCGCTTCGCGGGCCACCTGCTCCACTTCTTCGTAGAGCGAGCGCCCGTCCTGGTGCCGCTTCTCGAGCGCGCGGTCGAGGGCCTTCATGCACACGTCGTCCAGCGGCGCGGCTTCGGCGCACACGGTGGAGGGCGGCTGGAGCGGCTTGTTGACGACCTGGACCAGCGTCACGGCTGGACCAGCTTCGTTCTCGAAGAGCATCCGGCCCGTGAGGACTTCCCAGAGGATGATGCCGAGCGCGAAGATGTCCGCGCGGGCATCGAGGGTGGCTTCTCCGCGCGCCTGCTCGGGCGCCATGTAGCAGGGCTTGCCCTTGATCATGCCCGGATGCGACGACGTGATGCGTTCGGCGGCGCGGGCCACGCCGAAGTCTGTGATGCGACCCGCTCCGTCGAGCCCGACCAGGATGTTCTGCGGGGAGACGTCGCGGTGCACGATGCCGAGGGAGGTCCCCTCGTCGTCCTTGAGCTGGTGCGCGGCCGTGAGGCCTCGAACCGAGTCGAGCCAGACGCGCAGTCCGATGCGCATGCGTTCCGCCGGAGGGACCTCACGAAGCTTCTTGAGCACGTCGTCCAGCGCGAAACCGTTCACGTACTCCATCACGATGTAGAGCCCGAGCGACGACTCGTCGACATCGACCACGCCCACCGCGTTCGGGTGGTGCAGCTGCGAAGCCAGCCGCGCTTCGTCGAGAAGCATGTGGACGAACTGCGGCTCCGACGCGAGGTGCCGGTGCATGAGCTTCACCGCGAAGAGACGCTTGAACCCACCAACGCCTTCGACGCGCGCGAGGAACACCGTGCCCATGCCGCCACGCGCGATCTCGGCGACGATCTCATACCGGCCGAGCAAACGGCGAGAGGGCGCCTTGCTCGTTCGAGCGCTCACTGCGCCCATCCCGTCTGAGGGCACCGACTCACTGGGTGCGTCCGATCGAACCGGAAACCACCAACCCGCCGCCGTCTTGGCCAACCCAGACCGAAGCCCGGGTGTCGGCGGCCGGATGGGCGGCATCTTGCCCCTCCCAGCGGGTTCCGAGTGTGGCGATCAGCAGCGTGGCGACGCCGAGCACCCCCGTGGTGGCGCCGAGGATCGCCATCCGGCGCACCTTGTCTTGCCCTTCCTCGAAACCATCTCGGGTCGGGTTCGAGTGGTAGTTGTCGCTGGCGTTCCCGACATCGACGAGCGACCACACGAACACGGCGCCCACGACCGCGGTCGCGCCGATGCCCACCCAGGTCACCGCGGGGGACAGGCCGCTGGCCGAAGTGCGCTCGAGCTGTACCGGGTCACGCCGGAACGAGCTGTTCCCATCTTCTGGATCTGCTTGGACGTTCTGGCCGTCGCTGGGATCGGGCTCGGTGGGGTCGGGGTCGGGATCCGCAACCGGTGCGTCGAACGACACCGCGCCGGACTGTCCGGCCGTGGCGGTCCACGATTGCGGCGGGGCATCCACTTCTCCGAAGCGCGCGTTGATCTCGTGGTCCCCGGGCGCGACGAAGACCCGAATCGACTCCGCTGCCTCGAGCGTCGCGAGGCGGCCGTCGATGGAGACGGCACAGGGCGCCGCACACGTCACTTCCACCTGACCCAGGGTGCGACCCGCTTCCTCGAGCACCGAGCGCGCGAGCGCAAGCGTCTCTGCGTCCTCCGCGTAGTCGGAGCTTGCCTCGAGCGACAGTGTCGCGGCGCGGGGCAGGGCGCCCGCGGCCCGGTGGTTGCGGATCGCTGCGCGGATCGCGGCTGGTGCGGGCGCAGCCCGGTGGGCGATCTCGAAGAACTGCGCGGCACGGGCGTACTGCTGCTGGAGTTGGGCGCGTTGCCCCTCTTCGAACGCACGGGCGGCTGCTTGCACGTCACCCGTCTGCGCCAGAACGGGCGCAGCGCAGAAGACGGTCCCCACACAGACCAACCAACCCAACGTCAGGATTATCCGCACGCGGTCGCAGGATACGGCGAGCGCGCTCGCTGTGCCATCTTGTTGAGGCGCGTACCGGTGTCCCTCCGTGGGTACCGCAAACCGCTCCCACGCTGCCCACGGACTGGTCTACCATCCGTGGCCATGCTGAGTTTCTCGGGGGATCCCCAAGTCGCCGACCGCCAGATGCAGGCGATCATCTTCTACCTGACGACGTTCGGATACATCGACGGGGAGTTCGACAGCTCCGAGAAGGAGTTCGTCCGCAACTACATCCAGAAGCTCGTCGAGCATCGGGTGCAGGTCGGCATGCCGAGCGGAGACGCCAAACTCCAGAACGAGCTGGTGCAGCGGTTCACGACACACTTTCACGAAGTGTTCGAGAACATCGATCGCCACGTGGCCGACCTGTTCACCGAAGCGGTGGCTCAGGACGAAGACCAGGACGCGTTCATCCACGCGAAGCTCAAGCTGCGCTGCTTCGAACTGTTCCAGGAGTTCGAGCGGGACAACCAGGAAGCACTGATGGCGGCCATGGACGACCTCATCGCCGCCGACGGCGAAGTGCACCCGGCCGAACAGAAGTTCCGCAACGAGCTCGTCGATCTGTTCGAGACCGACGTCGACATCGACATCATCGAAGACGCGGGCGGCGGCCGGCGCACCATCGTCGACCCGATCGAACGGCGGCAATCGTCGGCCGACCACCCCTTCTTCCAACAGTTCGAGTTTCACTACTCGGCCGACAAGGAGAAGATCCAGAAGCAGATCGACGGCGACCGAAAACTCCTCGACACCGTGATGGAGACGCTCGAAAAACAGCGCGCCGCCGGTGCCGGCAAACTCACCGGCCAGCAGAACGTGCAGGCGTTCGATGGCCAGGAAGCGTTCCTGGACGGGCACGTCTACGTACGCCCCGCGACCCATCCGGCCGGCTACGAGGTCACCGTGCTCGGCGATCTGCACGGATGTTACTCATGCTTGAAGGGCGCGGTCATGCAGGCCGACTTCTTCGAGAAGGTCGCTCAGTTCAAGAACGACCCCTCGCTCCCGATGCCGCTGCTCGTCTTGCTCGGCGACTACATCGACCGTGGGCTCTTCAGTCTCAACGGCGTCCTGCGCACGGCGCTTCAGATGTTCGTCACGGCGCCAGAGCACGTCTACATCCTCCGCGGCAACCACGAGTACTACGTCGAGTACAAAGGTCAGATCTACGGCGGCGTGAAACCGGCGGAAGCCATCAACACGCTCAAGCCCCATCTGCCCATCGATGTGTTCCGGCACTACATGCGCCTGTTCGAGGCGCTCCCGAACATGTTGATCTTCGACCGCACCCTGTTCGTGCACGCGGGCATTCCGAGAGACCGGCTCGTGAAAGAGCGATGGAAGGATCTCTCCTTTCTCAACGACCCCGACGTGCGATTTCAGATGATGTGGAGCGACCCGAGCTCCGCCGATGTGATCCCTGCGGCGTTGCAAGAACAGTCGGCCCGTTTCCCCTTCGGCAAGCTGCAGGCGGCGGCGTTCCTTCAGCGCATCGGGTGCAACACGATCGTGCGCGGGCACGAGAAGGTGCTCGACGGGTTCGCCCGCACCTACGACGAGGACCAGGTCACGCTGATCACCCTCTTCAGCGCGGGTGGACACGACAACGACGACCTGCCGCCGGACTCGAGCTACCGGGGTGTGATCCCGAAAGCCATGACGCTCGACTGGAAGGAGGGCGACGTCTCCATCACCCCGTGGAACATCGACTACCAGACCTACAACACCCCCGAGTTCAACGCCTTCTTCAAGAAGCCGCCCGAGATCGAACACCGGAAGTAGAACGTGGGTCTCGTGCCGGGGTTGGCGCCGGGGGCGGTCCTGGTGGCTTCTGAGCGCCCGCAGGGCGACGATCGCTCCGCAAAAAGTGCGGGGCCCAGCAAGCATTCGTGCCCCCCACCGCCCGATCATGCAATGATCTCGGGACCACAGCTGGGGCCCGACACTTGCAGAGGCTCTGGTCGGAGATGTCCATGCGCGCTTTGACTTCGATCCTCGTACTCACCGCCCTCGCCTGCACCGACGAGGCCGCACCCACCTTCGACGAGCTCGGTTCCGAGTACACGATGGAGGAAGAGATCGCGGCCTCCGCGCATCTCGCACCCGCCGCAGCGGAAGATCTCGGCCAGACCGAGATCGATCGCCAGCTCGAGCGGGTCGGTGGTGCGGTGCTTCCAGTCGAAACCGGCACGGCACCAGCCGCGATCCCCCGCGTCGAAGGTCTGAACGATCGCATGGGGTTCGATCCTTTCGACCCCACGCAAGATCCCTGCACCATGGCGCTCCACGTCGGCGGCGTGGATTCCGATGCAGAGCTGATGGGCCGCTGCCGCGGGCTCGACGCGCAAGCCCAGCGCTGCCTGATTCCGATGTACCGCACGCAGACCCCCGAGTGCGGCACCGCCCTCGAAGGGCTGGCAAGCGGGGATCGCACCGCGTTCGCCGCGCTCCTCGTGACGCCGGACAACGCACCGACGCGCTGAGCTCCCGATGCCCCAACCCGATGGCCCATCGAAAGGTGGGCCATTTCTGCGTTGAGTGTTGTCCTGGCCCGCACGGTTGTCCTGGCCGACGGCCTGCCCACGCTGCTCGTCCAAGCCCGTTGACCGTCTTCAGCGCCTGAAAAGCGCTCGACCGACGACGCCGCGGCCCGAAAGTGCTACATCGGCGCCATGTCGCTCGACCAAAAAGCCATCGACACGATTCGTGTGCTCTCCATGGACGCGGTGCAGGCCGCCGACAGTGGCCACCCCGGCACCCCGATGGCGCTCGCGCCGCTCGGCTGGTTGCTCTTTTCCGAATTCCGCCGGCACGACCCCGCGGATCCCGACTGGGCCGCCCGCGACCGCTTCGTGCTCAGCTGCGGACACGCATCGATGCTGCAGTACGCGCTTCTGCACTTGAGCGGCTACGACCTCTCGCTCGAGGACCTGAAGCAGTTCCGGCAGTGGGGCAGCAAGACCCCCGGACACCCAGAGAACTTCATCACGAAGGGCGTCGAGACGACGACCGGTCCGCTCGGCCAGGGCATTGGCAACGCGGTCGGCATGGCGCTGGCCGCCCACCATATGGGCCGACGGTTCGACGAGTCGCTCTTCGACCAGCGCATCTTCTGCATCGCCAGCGACGGCGATCTGATGGAGGGCGTCGCCGCGGAGGCCGCATCTCTCGCAGGCCACCTCCAGCTCGGCCGTCTGATCGTCTTCTACGACGACAACAAGATCACCATCGATGGCCGCACCGATCTCTCGTTCAGCGAAGACGTCGAGAAGAAGTTCGCGGCCTGCGGCTGGCACACGAGCGCCGTCGAAGACGGCAACGACCTCGACGCGCTGCGCGCGGCGACGAAAGCCGCGATGGCGGATCCACGCCCCTCGCTCGTCCGGGTGCGCACCATCATCGGCTGGCCTGCGCCCACCAAGAAGGACACCTCGGGGGCCCACGGCGCGCCGCTCGGCGCCGAAGAGATCGCCGCCACCAAGAAGGTCCTCGGCTGGCCCGAAGAACCCTTCCACGTGCCGGCCGAAGTGGCCGACGCGACCGCCGCCGTAAAAGCGCGCGGCGCCGAGCTCCACGCGGCTTGGAAGGCGAAGTTCGCCGACTGGTCGAAGGCACACGCCGCCGAACGAAAAGCGTTCGACGCCGCGCTCGCGGGTGAGCTGCCAGACCTCGGCTCGCTCGCATCGTTCCCGCCCGACGCCAAGGGCATGGCCACCCGTGCCGCGGGCGGCAAGGTGCTCTCGGCACTCATGGACACCGTACCCGAGCTCGTGGGCGGTTCCGCGGACCTCGCCGGGTCCAACAAGACCCCCACCACCACCGACTTCCGCGCCAGCGAAGAAGGCGTGCCCCGCACCGTGCACTGGGGCATCCGCGAACACGGCATGGGCTCGGCGATGAACGGCATGGCGCTCCACGGCGGGGTGATCCCGTTCGGCGCGACGTTCTTGGTCTTCGCCGACTACATGCGCCCCGCACTGCGACTCGCCGCGCTGATGGAGCTGCGCACCCGCTACGTCTTCACCCACGACTCCATCGGACTCGGCGAAGACGGCCCGACCCACCAGCCGGTGGAGACGCTCGCGTCGTTGCGCGCCATCCCCGGTTTCACGGTACTGCGTCCCTGCGACGCGAACGAAACCCGCGAAGCGTGGATCGCCGCCATGCGGTGCCACGGCCCCGCCGCCCTCGTGCTGACCCGCCAGAACGTGCCCACCTTGGACCGCGCAGACGGCGGCATGGCCAGCGCCGAAGGACTGCACAAGGGCGCCTACGTGCTCGACGGCGACGACGACCCGCAGGTCATCCTGGTCGGCACCGGTTCCGAACTGCACCTCGCCCTCGAAGCCCGCAGTGTGCTCACCGCCGAAGGCATCCGCTCCCGCGTCGTCAGCATGCCGAGCTGGGAACTCTTCAACCAGCAGGACAAGGCGTACCGAGACAGCGTCTTCTCGCCGAGCGTGAGCGCACGCGTCGTCGTGGAAGCCGGCATCCGCCAAGGCTGGGAACGCTACGTCGGCGCCGACGGCGGCTTCGTCACCCTCGACCGCTTCGGCGCCTCCGCCCCCGCGGAAGTCCTCTACGAGAAGTTCGGCATCACCGCAGCCGCAGTGGTCGCCGAAGCCAAACGGCTTCTGGCCTAAGAGGGCCAGAAGCCGGTAGCGGACCCTTCGGGTTGCGCCCGGATTCGGCTTCGGCAGCGGCTTCGGCATCGGCTTCGGCTTCGGAGTCGGCTTCGGCTTCGGCTTCGGCTTCGGCTTCGGCATCGGCATCGGCTTCGGCATCGGCTTCGGCTTCGGCTTCGGCTTCGGCATCGGCTTCGGCATCGGCTTCGGCATCGGCAGCGGCTTCGGCAGCGGCTTCGGCATCGGCTTCGGCTTCGGCTTCGGATTCGGCTCAGCCGGCGCGCTTCCCTGCCGTCCACACCAACGCCACCCCCGCGACCGCCGCCGCGACCCCAGCCGACATCGCGGAGCGCACGAGCGCGTCTTCACCGCCTAGGGGTGGTGCGAAGTCGAACGCCATCTGGGCCGCGCGCCACGCGACCTGCGCGAGCGACACGTAGCCGAACATCGCCAAGAGGCGCCGGCTCTCGTCACTTCTCGAACGAGTCGCCAGAGCCACCACCACAACCGTGCCCACCGTCCCGACAACAGCATCCGACCACCCTGGCCAGGATGCCGTGACGTACACCGACGTCGCCGCCGCACCCACGGCCGCCACCATGCCGATGAGCGTGCCGCGCCCGAACCCGAAGCACCGTTTGGTCGCGCCGAGCATCAGGACGAGCACGAACACGGTGGCCACCGTCCAGTAGATGCCGCGCATCGCGCGCTCCAAGAAGGCCACCCGCAGCGTCTCGAGCGGCGCCGAGGGAACGTCGACCAGCGTCGCTGCGGAGATCGCCACGCCCGCACCCAGAATCAAGAGCGCGCCATAGACCACTGCGGCCCGGCGCGGATCCACCACCCGGTACGCCGAACCCCAGACCACGCTGTCGGCGGGTGCTTGCCAGTCGCCGAGCCCCCTCGGTCGGGGTCGCTCCGGCCCCAGCGAGACAGACTCCGGCTCCGAGTGCTCAGTCACCGTCGCCGAACATGCGCGGCAACAAGGTGCGCGCCGAACCGTATTGCTTCGGCCACTGGGTGCCTTCGTACCCGAGTTCGGCCGCCGCGTGCAGCGTCAGGTAGGGGTCCGCCAGATGCGCGCGCGCGAGCGCGACGAGGTCTGCGCGGCCGGCGAGCAAGATCGTGTTGATGCGGTCGTGGTCGTAGATGTTGCCGACCGTCATCGTCGGCACGCCCACATCGTTCCGGATGCGTTCTGAGAACGGCGTCTGGAACGCGCGCCCGTAGACGGGCTTCGCGTCGGGCGAGGTCTGTCCGGCGCTCACGTCGATGAGATCCACGCCCACAGCTTTCAGCCAGCCGCTGAGCGCCACCGCTTCTTCGATGCCGAACCCGCCTTCGACCCAATCGGTTGCGCTGATGCGCACACTCAGCGGCCCGGTCCACACGGCGCGCACTGCCTCGACGACCTCGAGCGGGAACCGCGCGCGCGATCGAAGATCGCCACCGTAGTCGTCGGTGCGCTGGTTCGAGACCGGCGTCAGAAAACTGGAGAGCAGGTACCCGTGCGCGAGGTGCACTTCGAGCAAGTCGAAACCGCATCGGATCGCGCGCTCCGCCGAGGCGACGAACGCGTCGCGGACCAGGACCATGTCCTCGCGCGTCATCTCTTTCGGCACCACGTTGTCCGCGCGCCACGGAATCGGCGAGGGCGCCAGGAGCGGCCAGCCGCCCGACTCGAGCGGACGGTCCATGCCTTCCCAGAGAAGTTTGGTCGCGCCCTTGCGGCCCGCGTGCGCGAGCTGAATCCCGATCGCTGCCGAAGAACGTTCATGCACGAACTGCACGATGCGGGACCACGCCGCCTCCTGGGCGTCGTCGTACAGGCCGGTGCAGCCGGGGGTGATTCGGCCATCGGCCGAGACGTTGGTCATCTCCGTGAAGACCAGGCCAGCGCCACCGAGCGCGCGGCTGCCGAGGTGCACCATGTGCCAATCGTTCGGCACCCCGTCGGTCGCCGAGTACTGGCACATCGGCGAGACCACCACGCGGTTGCCGAGCTTCAAGTCGCGCAGCTGGAACGGACAGAACATCGGCGGCACCACCCCACCCTCGGCAGGCATTCCATGCTTGGCCATGAACCAGTGATCGAGCCCCTCGATGTAGCTCGGTTCCCGCAGCCGCAGGTTCTCGTGGGTCACCCGCCTCGTCCGAGAGAGCAAGCTGAAGGTGAGCCGCTCCGGCGCATGCGACAGGTGCCGCTTGGATTCGGCGAACCACTGTTCGCTCTGCGCGGCGGCTTTCTGGGTGCGGCCGACGAGTGGTCGCCGGTCTTCTTCGTAGGCGAGCAGCGCACCTTCGACGTCGGCGTTGCTGCCGAGGGCGTTGGCGAGCGCGATGGAATCCTCCATCGCCATCTTCGTGCCCGAGCCCACCGAGAAGTGCGCGGTGTGCGCGGCGTCTCCCAGCAACACCACGTTCTCGTGGTGCCAACGTTCACAGCTCACGGTCCGGAACTGGATCCAGTCCGAGCGGTTGGGCAACAAGGGATGCCCGCCCAACTCGTCCTCGAAGACCGACTGGCAGTACGCGACGGTGTCTGCTTCGGTGGCGGCGTCCAAACCCGCCGCCCGCCAAGTGGCTTCGTCGCACTCCACGATGAAGGTGCTGGTCGACTCGTCGAACTGGTAGGCGTGGATCTGGAAGACGCCGTGTTCGTTCTCCCGAAACGAGAACGTGAACGCCTCGAAGCACTGCTTGGTGCCGAGCCAGACGAAGCGCGCGTCACCCTTCCGGATCGACGGCTTGAAGACGTCCGAAAAGAGGCCACGGGTGCGGCTGTTGATCCCGTCCGCCGCCACGAAGAGATCGCAGTCGCGTCGAAGCGCTTCGATGTCGTCGACTTGTTCTTCGAACCGAAGCGCCACCCCGAGCTCGCGGGCACGCGCCTGAAGGATCAGCAGCAGACGCATGCGACCGATGCCGCAAAAGCCGTGACCACCGCTGCGCACCACGCGGTGACCATCGGCCCAGGTATGCACGTCGATGGCGTCCCAGTAGGCAAAGTTCTCCCGGATGGCGGCGTACGTCTCGGCGTCCGCTTCCTCCAGGTTGCCGAGGGTCTCGTCCGAGAAGACGACCCCCCAACCAAAGGTGTCGTCGGCGCGGTTGCGCTCGTAGACGACGACCTCGGCGTCCGGCCGCGCCTTGCGGACCAAGATGCTGAAGTACAGTCCAGCGGGCCCGCCACCAAGCACTCGAATCTTCACGAATGGCTCTCCGATTCAGGGGTCGTGCAAGGTGCCGAACCACCCGAGCTGTCCGACAGAAGAAGGCGCGCCCAGACAGACGCTGCACGAAACCCGGTGCGGCGCGCCCGACCGATGCGCATGACACGAGACGAGCGGCGCGCCGATCGTCCCGCGTCGTTCATCGGAAGTGGTACGTCAGGCCGAGCGAGACCACGTCGAAGTTCGACCGGTAGCGCCCCGCGTTGATGATGGTGCCGTGGCCAGCCACCGACTCGCGGTCCTGAAGATCGGCGAAGGTCTCTTCGGCGTGGACCTGGGTGATCTGGCCGTCCTGAACCGACACCGTCGTCTCGACCTGCTGGATGTGGGCGTAGGCCAGCGAGATGTCGAAGAACCCAAGGCGCATCGTGAGTCCGATGTGCGCGCCGAAGCGCATGAACGGCATGAAGTCGAGCTGCTCGTAGCCGTCTTCCACGCCCTTGGACTCGAACGAGAAGCCGAGACGAATCGCGGCGAGGCCGGGCATCACGTTGTAGTCGCCGCCGAGGCGAACCGAGAGCGAGTCCTGCCAGTTGTGGGCGAGCGTGAGACCGGGCGGAATCGGCGCGGGGGTGAACGGGGCAGCGTTGACCACGAACGCGGAGCTTCCGTCCGGCTGAGTCTGACAGACGGAGCCGGCTGCCATGTCGCACTGAGGCATCGTGACCCCGAACTCGTTCACGACCGAGTTGCGCTCGTAGACAACGTTCAGTTCGATGTCGAAACGTTCGTTCGACATCGGGTCCTCGACTCGGCGGCTGAGCTGCGCGACCTGGTCGGGGTTGTCGGTGCGGGGGCTGATGCGGTCGGCGTACCGGATGCCGAGCGCGATCTGCCAGGGCTGCGGCGCTTCCAGCGTCGCGCCTCGGATGGTGAGTTCGTCAACGGGCGTCTCGCGGTAGTAGCCGGTGGTGAGCTTGAGGTCGCCCTCCGCGCGGACCGTGTCGGTCCAACTGAACGTGAGCGAGATGTCGAGGTTGTCGTGCGGGATCGCATGCACGGAAGCGGTGATCTTCGGAATGAATGGGTCGCTTGCCGAGAGCTCGGTGAAGATGTCCCCGGCGAAGTCTTCGCCCTGCACCGCGCGTGTCACGTTCGTGAAGTCGAAGAAGCCGAAGCCCGAGCCGAACGCGACGCCGAGGCGCAGGCGCGGGTGCACGTTGACGCCGACGCCGATGGTCGGGAACGCGACGATGAGCTGTTCTTCGACGAGGCCGTAGCGGGTCGGCGCGGGCAGTCCGTTGACGGTGCCGCGGTAGGTGCGGTCGTTGATGGTCGTGTCGCCACCCCACACGGTGTGCCCGACTGCGGCCGGTGCAACGAACCCGATGCCGATGCCGACCTTGCGGTGGGCGCGCCACGTGAGGATGAGTTCGGGCACGATGCCGGGCGGTCCGGAGTTGCACACCTCGGGCAACTGGCCATCCGGGTACGCGCCCGCCGCGTTGAACGCGCTCGCTTCGATGAAGGTCGGGTCCTCGTCGACGCGTCGAATGCGGTTGCCGTTGTTGCGGTCCGCCATGCCCGGTTCGGCGGAGTACTCCTGGTAGGTGCCTTCGCGCTGGAAGCAGGCGTCGTAGAACGCGAGGTGGGTCTGGAGCGAGAGCTGGATGCCCTGCATGCCCGCGAGGTTCGCCGGGTTGTAGAGAAGCGCCATCGGATCGCCCGGTCGCGCGAACGACGCGCCGCCGCGGCCGAGAGACACGGTGCCGGGGGCAGGGAATTCGAGTCCACCCGCACTGGCCACCGGCGGCGCGAACGCCACACCCAACCCAAACGCCGCAAGCGCGATCCCAAGTCGTTTCATCACCACGAAGCTCCTCACCCCGGCGCCACCCCGACGCCGTCCGCGGGCAGGCCCCGCGCGGCCGCGAGCATAGCAGAGAGTGCCGGTTGTCGAAGCTTCCGGACACCCGCCTCGGGCGGACCGGTCGGGTGGCGACGAGCGCCGCTGCGTCGCATGGACCTGGTACATTCCGCAGTCCGGCGCCGCCGCTGCCGGACCCACCACCCATGGACTACGACGACTACCAAGAGCGGGCGGTTTCCCGCCGCGTCCCCCCAAGCGCACTCGATGCGGAGCGGGCCGTCCTGGGCGGTATCCTACTCGCCAACGAAGCCTTCGCGACGGTGCACCAGATGTTGTCGCGCGACGACTTCTACAGCGAAGCCAACGCGATCATCTTTCTGGCGATGAGCGACCTGGCCGAACGCAACCAGCCGGTCGACCAGGTCACCCTGCGCGAAGCGCTCGTGCAGTCTCAGAAGCTCCAGGCCGTGGGCGGGGACGAGTACCTGCTGTCCCTCAGCGACTCGATCCCGACGGTGGAGAACATCCAAGCCCACGCCGGCCTCGTCCTCGAGAAGTCTCAGGTGCGGCGGCTCATCACCGCATGCAACGAGATCACTGCGAAGGGCTACGGCGACTACGGGCACTTCAAGACCTTCCTCGACGAAGCCGAGTCGGCGATCTTCAGCATCGCCAAACAGAACGCAGCGAACCCCTACGAACACGTGCGCGACGTCGTCATGCGCACCTTCGAAGAGATCGAAGCGATGGGCTCGCGCGGCGACACCATCTCGGGTCTGCCCACCGGCTTCAAGAAGCTCGACAAGATGACCGCCGGCATGCACCCCGGCGACCTCATCATCATCGCGGGCCGTCCGGGCATGGGCAAGACCGCGTTCGCCGTGAACGTTGGGGTCAACGCGGCGCTCGGCAAACGCGACGGCGAACACGTGCCCGTCGCCATCTTCTCGCTCGAGATGCCGAAGGAGCAGCTGGTCAAACGTATGCTCGCTTCCGAGGGCCGCGTCGATGGCACGCGCCTGCGCGTGGGCCAGCTCGTGAACGACGACTGGACCCGGCTCGCGAGCGCCGCCGGCGTGTTGACCGAGCTCCCGATCTGGATCGACGACACGCCGGCCATCACTGTGCTCGAACTGCGGAGCAAAGCGCGCCGCATCAAGGCAGAGCACGGACTCGGCTTGCTGATCGTCGACTACCTCCAGCTCATGCGCGCCGGCACCCGCACCGACTCACGCGAACAGGAGATCAGCGCGATCAGCCGAAACCTCAAAGCGCTCGCGAAGGATCTCAAGATCCCGGTCATCGCGCTCTCGCAGCTCAACCGTGGCGTCGAATCGCGCGCCGGCAAAGACAAGCGCCCGATGCTCTCCGACCTTCGTGAGTCCGGCGCCATCGAGCAGGACGCGGACACGATCTGGTTCGTCTACCGAGACGAGGTCTACAACAAGGAGACCGAAGACCAGGGCATCGCCGAGATCATCGTCGGCAAGCAGCGCGCCGGCCCCACCGGCACGGTCCGCGTGCGGTTCTTCAACGAACACACCCGTTTCGACAACCTGGTCGAGGACGACTACTACGGCGCCAGCGACTTCCAGGACGGCTGAGTCCCTTCCGTCAGACCAACGGCGGACGGAAAGAAAACGGCGCCTCCAACCGGAGACGCCGTTTTTCATGTGAGGTTTCGGGCGCGCAAGCGCCCTACACCGCCGCGTCCAAGGCGCCCAGACGGAAAGAAAACGGCGCCTCCAACCGGAGACGCCGTTCTTCATGTGAGGTTTCGGGCGCGCAAGCCCTACACCGCCGCGTCCAAGGCGCCCAGACGGAAAGGAAAACGGCGCCTCCAACCGGAGACGCCGTTCTTCATGTGAGGTTTCGGGCGCGCAAGCCCTACACCGCCGCGTCCAAGGCGCCCAGACGGAAAGGAAAACGGCGCCTCCAACCGGAGACGCCGTTCTTCATGTGAGGTTTCGGGCGCGCAAGCGCCCTACACCGCCGCGTCTTACGCGGCGGTTTTGACCTCGAGCTTGATCGGCACCTGCACGCCCTGGGCGAGGCGGATGTGGATCTCGTAGGAGCCGGTCACCTTGATGGTGTCCTCGGGCATCACGACCTGGCGACGCGGAACGTCTCCAAAGCCCTTCACCTCGAGTGCCTCCATGATGTCGGCGATCGTGACCGAACCGAAGAGCTTGCCGGTCGCGGGATCCGCGACCTGCTTGGCGACGTGGAGCTGGAGTCCACGGTACACCTCGGCCTGCTCCTCGGCTGCCTTGCGAAGGCGGTCGAGGCGGATGCGGGCCTGCATCTTCTCGTGTTCGATCTGCTTGACGTTCTCCCGCGAGGCGATGACCGCAAGGCTGCGCGGCAGGAGGAAGTTGCGTGCGAAGCCAGGACGAACCTTGACGACTTCGCCCGTGGTGCCGAGGCCGCTGACATCCTGACGGAGGACGACCGTGACGTTGCGGCGGGCCATTACTTCACCGCCGTGTAGGGCAGGAGCGCAATGTTGCGCGCGCGCTTCACAGCCGTCGTGAGTGAACGCTGCTGACGCGCCGACAGACCGCTGATGCGGCGCGGCACGATCTTGCCGCGTTCGCTGATGAAGTAACGAAGCTGCTGCGGGTCCTTGTAGTCGAACACGAAGTCCGGCTCTTTGGTGAAGGACGGCGCCTTCTTGCGTCCACCACGGCGGCGGCGAATGCCAAGGGGATCCGCGTCGGAACGCCCTTCGCGAATCACAGTGCCCTTGGTGACCTCGTCGTCGTCGTCGTCGTGCGTCGTGTCGTGATCACTCATCGTCGCCTCCCTTGTCGCTCTTCACGGGCGCGTCGGTCTCGCCGTCGTCGCCCTCTTTGGTCTCGGCCTTCGGTGCGGCAGCGTCATCGGCCTTCGCTTCGGTGCCTTCGGTCTTCGCTTCGGCGTCGTCGGCCTTCGCCTCGTCGCCTTCTTCCTTCGCTTCGACCGGCGCGGGACGCGGTCGCGCCTCTTCCATGCCGAGTCGCTGCGCGGTCGTCAGCTCTTCTTCTTCGTCTTCGTCGTCTTCGAGCGGCGTGAACACCGTCTCTTCTGCGTCGATGGTCACGGTCTCGAGATCGAGCTCGCCGGGAAGCACCACGGTCTGAAAACGGATGACCGTCTCCAGGAGGCGCAGGTTCCGCTCGAGCTCGGCGATGAGGTCACCGTGGGCCGAGTAGCCGAGGAAGATGAAGATGCCA
This sequence comes from Deltaproteobacteria bacterium, assembly GCA_034670305.1. Taxonomy (GTDB): domain Bacteria; phylum Myxococcota_A; class Polyangia; order Polyangiales; family Houyiibacteriaceae; genus JAXMNT01. Next base: position 13,010 of record JAXMNT010000037.1, on the reverse strand, counting down.
CGGGTGTACTTGCGGATCGGGTAAGCGAGCTTGCGCTTGCCCCACAAGTCGACCTTCGTGAGCTTGCCGCCCATCTTCTCGAACACATCGGTGACGCGGGCCGCCACCTTCTCCGCATCCTCCGGTTCGATGTTCGGACGAAGGATGTAGATGGTCTCGTAGCTACGCGCCCATTGCTTGATGGGCGTGGAGAGTGTTTGTTCTGCCAATGTCGTTCCCTCCTGGGATTGCCCCCACACGTGTGTGGGAGCGAGGAACAGCCGCGAAATTGCGGGGGCCGGCCATTTAGCGCGCGCCACGGGGAGGCGCAATGCGACGTTCGGCGGGGTCAGTCGGAGGCGTCGGAGGGCGGGTCGACCTCAGCAGGGTCTGAGGGCGCCCCTTTCGCCGGCTTCTTCGCCTTCTTCTTCTTGGGTTTGCGGTGCAGCGCATTCATCGCGCCCCGCGCGCCCTTGTCTACGATGGCCGCGACCATGTCGGCGGCGCCGTCGATGGCGGTGTCCAAGGTGATGCGCTCATCGGCCGAGAAGTCGCTGAGGACGAAGCTGGCGCCCGAGCCGTGTTTCGGCCGGCCGATCCCAAAGCGCACCCGAACGAAATCCGGTCCGCCGCACATCTGGATGATGCTGCGCAGGCCGTTGTGCCCCGCTGCGCCGCCACCGATCTTGATGCGGCGCTCTTCGAACGGCACGTCGAGTTCGTCGTGGACGACGATGACCTCGGAGAGGTCGACCTTGTAGAAGCGCATGGCCTTCTGAACCGACTCGCCCGAGAGGTTCATGAAGGTGTGCGGCTGGAGCAAGACGACGTCGTCGCCGCCGACGGAGACCTTCGTGACGAGCCCGCTGAACTTCTCGCGCGCGCTGGGAGCCCCCCACCGCGACGCGAGTCGTTCGACGACCATGAAGCCGACGTTGTGTCGGTTCTGTGCGTATTTGGACCCGGGGTTGCCGAGCCCAACGACGAGGTGCATTCCTCCGCCCTATCAGGCGGGTTTGGGAGGCGGCGCGCCTGCAGCGAGCGCGGCGGCTGCTTCGGCTTCTTCTTCGGCGAGCTTGATGGCGCGACGATCTTCGACCACGGCGACGAGCGTGAGGTCGGGCTTCAGCGTGACCGTCACACCTTCCGGAAGAACCAGGTCCTTCACGGCGAGGCTGCCGAACATGTCGATCTCGGTGACGTCGATGACGAGCTTGGCCGGGATGCTGCCGGGCTTCGCGAGCACGGGCACCGCACGGCGCGTGACGTTGAGCTTGCCGCCCTTGACCACACCGATGGCGCGGCCCGTCGTCGTGATCTTGACCTCGGCCTTGACCGGCGCATCGGCACTCACTCGAAGGAAGTCGACATGCAGAAGCACGCGATCGACCGTCGTGACGGTGAGGTCCTTGACCATGGCCAGTTCGCTCTTGCCGTCGTAGGTCAGGTCAAAGAGGGTGTTTCGTCCCAGCGGTCCTCGAAGGTGCGCTTCGAGTTCTTTGGGATCCACCGTCAGCGGCGTCGGCTCGATGCCCGGACCGTAGAACACGGCCGGAATCTTGCCCTGAGCGCGCAGCCGACGAGCGGGCCCCTTTCCGCGTGAATCGCGGACCTCAGCCTGCAGCGTCTGCTTGTTCATCTCTTCGTACTCCTGGAGTTTCACTGCGATTTCCGCAGTCGGCACCGTTGCGACCGTCCTGGCCCAGCGGGGCCCGCTTTTTGAACCCATTGCGGAACCAGGTCAAGCCGCGCGCGCTCCCCTCTCAGGGTCGGGGTCGGCGCGCCTAGGTCTTCTTCGACCACCAGCGCCCATTTTCGAGGACGACGCGGGTGGTGTGTTCGAAGGCCGGCTCGGCGAGCGAATGCAACGGGTCGCCCGGGAGCGCCAGGACGATCCGGCTTCCCTCGGCCTGCGGTTCGGGCTGGATCACGGGCGGGGTGCGTGCCGCCGCGCCCTGCATGGCGCCGTCGATGTCGTCGAACCCGGCGAGCCACTCGAGTGAGACCAGCGTGGGCGGGGGCAGCTTGATCTCGCCACGGCCCTCGGCTTCGAGGGCGGCGCGGGGTTCGAACCAATCCCCGGCAGTGGTCTCGATGTCGTCGTGGCGGGCGATCTGTCCCGCGGGGGACCGCGCCAGGAAGAACCGGGTGTCGTACCGCCGCTTCTCGACCGTCGGCGTGATCCAGCGTGCCTGCGGCACCAGTGCATCGAGCCGCAACTTCAACCCGAACTGCACCGCGACGTCGCCGAACGTACGCTCCGCGTTCTGGAGTGCGCTTCGGGCGTGATCGTCCGGTGGTGCGTCGCTCGTGCCGACGAGCACACCGGCTTCTTCGAAGGTCTCGCGCATCGCCGCGAAGAAGTAGGCCGCCGCCTTCGGGTTGCCCGGTTCGCCGAGGCACGCCGCACACTCTGCGGGGGTCCGACCCTCGGCGTGGTCCAGCAAGCGCGGGTCCGAGTCGCCTTCATCCACCACACCGCCTGGGAAGACGTGTGCGCCCGCCATGAATCCGCTTCCGCCGTGGCGACGGACGAGAAACACCTCGAACGAACCGTTCGAGGTGCCGTCTCTCAGCGTCAGGACCGTGGCCGCGTCGCGGAGGTCCGAGGCCATCAGTCTTCGGAGAGCACGCGGGTGGTCGGCACGCCGATCGCGCTCGCCAATCGGGCGAGCGTCTCCAGCGACGGGGTGTGCCGGCCCGCTTCGACGCGCGCGATGTTGGGGCGGTGGATGCCGGTGCGTTTGGCCAGCTCGGCCTGGGTCAGGCCGGCTTCGAGCCGGAGCTGTCGAAGGCGTGCGCCGAGGCGGGTGCCGTCGATGGGAATGTCCACGGTGGTGGTGCGCTCGCCAACCGAGAAGGCGGCCGCGTGCAGCTCGAACCGCACCTTGCTGTCGAGCTCCAGGGTCACCGACGACGCGTCGTCGGAGAGTTCGATTGTGAGGACGTCGCTCTTGTCGTCCAGCTCCGTCACGGGACGCTTGAGCAAGGTCGCGTGCCCATCGCCGAGGATGGCGAGGACGTCGCCACTCGGCGAAACGGTCACGAACTCGAAGCGGCGCGACCGGTCCGGATCGAGTCGGCGCGCGATCGCACCCGCGACGCGCTCCACGTCCTCCGAAGAACGACACACCTGCCCAAGGCAGATCTCTTCGACCACGTCTTCGACCGCGCGTTCGGCGTGCACGATCGGGAACCCTCCGGCGGCACGCGCGAAGCCCACGACGGTGAGCAGTTCGTCGTCGTCGAAGGCAGGAGTCGCGGCGTCGAAGACCACCGCGTGGTTGCGGAGCGCGAAGGTGCCGACCTCGTCGGACGAATGGACCTTCACTGAGAAGCCATGTCGTTCGAGGGCATCACGCCAGAGTGGAGTGAAGCCAGGTCGGTCGGTAAAGAGCGTGACGGTGTCGGAGGTCATGGTCCCTCTCTGCGATCGAGAGTGCACGAACGTTCAGAAGAGACCTGTGTGTACCCCGGTGTGGCCAAACCCCTCAACCGCCACCGTGCACTTGGTCGTCCGCGCAGCCGACATTGCGAGTGATTCCGTCCCGAGGCAATCGAGAACCGTGTCTGTGGGTCGCTTCCGGACGGATCGTCACGCGTCTCGAACGTGATCCGCGGCACCGCGCAGCAATGATCTGGACCACAAAACACGAGTCGATTGTCGCGTGCGCCGTTTCGGAGATCGCGGTCGGGGCCGAATGGAACGCAAGGTCGCGGCACGATCTCGCGCGGATCGTCCGAGGCTGCGCAACGCATCGGCGGCGATCCCCGATCACGTTTGACACCCCCGGAGCGCATTGCTATCTCCGCGCCGCGACGGGCGGAACGTCGCGAGGAGGGCGCTGTGTTCAAGTCGACCTGCATCTTCAGCGGGAATGCCCACGTCCCTCTGGCCGAATCCATCTGCAAGTACCTCGACATGACGGTGGCGCGTTCGAGGATCACGCGCTTCTCGGATGGCGAGGTGTTCGCAGAGATTCAAGAGAACGTCCGCGGCGTGGACGTGTACGTCATTCAACCGACCTCCAAGCCGGTGAACGATCACCTGATGGAGCTCTTGGTGATGGCCGATGCGCTCAAGCGTGCGTCGGCTGGATCGATCACCGCGGTCATCCCGTACTACGGGTACGCGCGGCAGGATCGAAAAGCCGCACCGCGAACGCCCATCACCGCCAAGCTGGTCGCCGATCTGTTGACCGCTTCGGGCATCAACCGCGTCGTCGCGATGGATCTTCACGCGGGTCAGATCCAGGGCTTCTTCAACGTGCCCTTCGACCACCTCTACGCGATGCCGGTGTTCCTCGATCACCTCAAGCCGCGGTTCGCGAACTCGTCCCCGGTCCTCGTCTCGCCGGATGCCGGCGGGGTCGAGCGCACCCGCGCTTACGCGAAGCGACTCGACGCCGACCTGGCCATCATCGACAAGCGGCGTGAGCGCGCCAACGTCGCAGAGGTGATGAACATCATCGGCGCGGTCGAAGGCCGCGACTGCATCCTGCTCGACGACATCATCGACACCGCAGGAACCATCACAAAAGCCGCGCAGGCCCTCAAGCAGCGCGGCGCGAAACGCATCTTCGCTGCGGCAACGCATGCCGTGCTGTCCGGCCCTGCGCTCGACCGCATCTCGGAGTCTCCCTTCGAAGAGATCATCGTGACCGACACGATCCCGATCACGCCCCAGGTGGCCGCCCACCCGAAGATCCGGGTGCTCTCCGTCGCGAAGTTGCTGGGGGAAGCGATCAAACGCATCCACCACAGCGACTCCGTCAGCTCCCTCTTCGTCTGAGATCAGCCCCCGATGATCTCGCCGCCGTCTACGTAGATCACGTTGCCGGTGATCCACTGGGTCGCGGGCGAGGCGAGTGCCACAAGGGCGTTGGCGACGTCTTGCGTCTTGGTCAATCGGCCGTGCGGGTTTCGCCGGGTGGCGTGTTCGATCATCGCTTCGCTGCCGGGGATCTTCTCGAGCGCGGGGGTCACGGTGACACCGGCGCACAGCGCGTTCGCGGTGATGCCCTTGGGCGCGAGCTCCGCGGCGAGCTGTCGAATGTGCGACTCGAGCGCGCACTTCGCCGCACTGACCGCGCCGTAGCCTTTCCACACGGAGGTGCTGCCCGCCGAGGTCATGCCGAAGATCCGGCCGTGCGGCCCGAAGAGATCGCGGCTGAGCAGATCTTGGGTCCAGTACAGGATGCTGTGGGCCATGACGTCGAGCGTCATGTCCATGTTCTTCTGCGTGATGGTCGGCTCGCCCTCGTCCGACCAGTAGGGGCGCAGCGTACCGAACGCGAGCGAGTGCAGCATGACGCGCACCTTCTCGCCGCGGCCGTCGAGCAACTCCTTGAGCGCGTCGCAGGTGGCGCCGCGCTTGGTCTCGTCCGCGGCGTTGACGTTGAAGAATTTCGCCTCGCGACCGAAGCCGCGGATCTTCTCCTCGATCTCCTTCACGTGGGCCATGCCCGCGCGGCGATCGAGGTGCACGCCCGCGATGTTCATGCCGGCTTCGGCGAGGGTCAGCGCCACCGCTTCGCCAAAGCCGCTGGATGCACCGAGGATGACTGCCCATCCGTCGAGCGCGAGGAGTTCGTTCGTGTTCGTCATGCGGCGCGGACGCTACCGCCCCCTCTGCGGGCCAGCAACCGCTCCGAGGTCCGCGGGGGAATGCGTCGCGCCCTGGATTGTGTATGGTCCATCGCCGTGCGTGCGTGGCCTGCAACCGTTCTCCTCTTGTCCGCAGTCGCCTGTGGCGACCACAACGCGGGGACCGTGCGCCCCGAGCCGCCAAGCGCTCCCGAGGCGGTCGGCCGAGTGGAGCACCCGCCGCTTCTGCATGGGCCCGTCGCACCACCGGCGACCGAGCCGAGCAGGCCACCGCGGTGCGTGGTGCCGCCGCTTCCGATTCCGCGCCCCCGCGAATGCGATCGGGGCGCGTCCTACCCGGAGTGCAAGTGGCAGATCCCAGCCGCGCCCCTGTCGGAAGGCCGCTACCGGAGGTGGCGCAATACGATCGTAGAGCACATGTGGGGGCGGCCTGCCCTGGTCACCGCGATCCTCGGAGCGGCCGACCGCTTCCACGCGGCGTACCCCGATCAACCACTCGCGATCGGCGACCTCGACGCGCCCGGTCCCCGGCACTCCACCCACGACCGCGGCGTCGACGTGGACCTCTACCTGCTCGGCTCGATGATGGTCGAGAACGCGGGGGGCGGGCGCTACCCGAACAACTACGAGGACCTCGACCCGGCGGAGATCGAAGAGAAGCGGGCCCGGGTGCTCGAACTGGCCAAGGCGTTCGCCGATTGCAGCCGTGGGCACCTGCGCATCTACTACAACGACGAGGTCGTCGTGGAACGGTTCCTCGCCTGGTACGGCGAACAGGGGTTCGAAGGGTCGCCCTTCGAGACACCCATGCGGACCCACAACGCGTTGCACGAGTTCCACTTTCACATCTCCATCGCAGACGACCTCGAACCGTGGCCGGTGCCCGAGCTGCCGGACGGCGCGGATCACCCAGTGGAACCGATCCGGGAACCGCCCGCGCCCGAGACCGCCCCGAACCTCAGCTCCATGAACCGGGAACCGGGCATGTGGGCGGCGGTGCCGCGCGAGTAGCGCCGCGCCGCAGCTTTCCTTTCTGCGGGCGCGCGCTACGCTCTGCCGATGGTTGAACTGAAGGTCGTCGAGCAGCGCATCCGAGACGGGGTCGAAGACGTCACACACGTCGAGGTCCGCGACATGACGGGCACCAAGGATCACCTCGAAGCGGTGGTCGTGGCCGGTGCCTTTGCGGGCAAGTCACGCGTGGCGCAGCAGCGCCTCGTCTTCGCCGCGCTCGGGGAGCTCATGGACGGTCCGATCCACGCGCTCACGTTCAAGACGTACACGCCCGAGAAGTGGTCCGAAGTCGCGAAGCCTGACTCCTGACCTTCTCCTGATGCTCAGCCGCGGGCCTCGGCGATCGCGGCGCGGGCTTCGTCGAAGTCTTTCGGCGACTGAACACTGACGCGCGCGGCGCCGGACGCGATCCGGCGCGCGAGACCGGTGAGCACCTTGCCCGGTCCGATCTCCACGAAGAGCGACACCTCGTCGTCCACCATGCGCAGCACCGACTCGTGCCAGCGGACCGCGCGACTGACTTGTCGCACGAGGGCATCTTTCGAAGCGGCCGCGTCTGTCACCGGCGCGGCTTCGACGTTGGCGTACACCGGGAACTCGGGATCCGAGAACGTCAGGGCGGCGAGATCCACCGCGAGCCGCTCCTCGGCCGGGCGCATCAAGCTGGAGTGGAACGGTGCGCTCACCGGCAAGGGCATCGCGCGCGCGCCTTCTTCTTTGAGCTTCGCGCACGCCGCCGCGATCGCACCCGCTTCGCCGGCGATCACGATCTGCTCGGCGGAGTTGTAGTTGACCGCCTCCGCCACCCCATCGACCTCCGCGCAGACCGACTCGACCGCCTCGCGGGTCGCCTTGAGGATCGCCGCCATCGCGCCTTTGCCAGGCGGCACCGCGTCCTGCATGTAGCCACCGCGTTTGCGCACCGTGCGGACCGCGTCTTCGAACGACATCGTCTTCGCCACCACATGCGCGGAGTACTCGCCAAGGCTGTGTCCCGCGACCACGTCCGGCGTTTCGCCGAGCGCGCGCGCGAGCGCCACCGAGACCGTGACGATCGCCGGCTGCGTGTTGGCGGTGAGCTTCAGCGCGTCCGCTGGACCTTCGAAACAGAGACGGCTGACGACCAAGTCGTCGATCGCGGCGTCGGCGGCGTCGAAGACCGCGCGGCCCACCTCGAGGTCGTAGACCTCTCGCCCCATGCCCACCGTCTGAGAACCCTGGCCTGGAAATACGAACGCGACTTTGCCCATGTTCGACCGGTACCGGGACCACGCCCGCGAAGCAAGTCAGAACTCGTCGGTGCACTCCCCGACGACGTTGCACATGCCGAGGCACCAGACCCCACCACAGTCGTACGCACACGCGTCGCCTTCCATGGGGCGGCAGGATCCGGTCTCGGAGGAAGAACTCGAACCGCACGACTCCGCGTTGCACGAGTAGGTCGTCACCGTCCGCATGCGCTCTCCGTTGTCGCAACCGAGCCCCTGCGCGATGCAGCTCCCCCACGGCCCGGGCTCGTCCGGTGCGCACATCACGCCGTCGGTGCTCGGACGGGTGCAGCCCTGCATCTCAGGCGCGAGTGGCACCATTTGACAGGAACCGCTGCCGCACTGCTGAGCAGTGCAAACTCGGCTCTGGGTGCCGCTCTCGTCGCAGGTGGACGAGAACCCGCCACACGGACCAAACCCTGGGCACATGGTGGCGCCGCAAGTCATCCCCGTCGTCGTTCGGCCGCAGCCTTGGTTCTCGGGCGGCAGCATCACGTCCTGGCACGTGCCGCTTCCACATTGACGTGCGGTGCAGACCCGGCTCTGGGTACCCGTCTCGTCGCAGGTCGAGCTGTAGCCTCCGCATGCACCAAAGGCTGGGCAACTCGTGCTGCCGCACATCGTGCCGGTGGTCGATCGGCTGCAGCCCTGGGTCTCGACCCGCGGGGTCGCGTTGCAGGCACCGGCGGCGCACGCGAAGTCCTGACAGGTCCGCTGCTGGCTGGCCGCTTCGTCGCAGGTCGATGTGTAGTCGCAAGCGCCGAACCCGGGGCAGGTGGTTGCGCTGCACATCACGCCATCCGTCGTGCGGTTGCAGGCTTGGGTGTCGAGCCGGTCCACGTCCGTACATGCGCCGGCTCGGCACAAACGGTCGGTGATGGTGCGGCTCTGGGTGCCGGTCGTGTCGCAGGTGCTGCTGAAGCCCGAACAACCACCGAAGGAACCGGTCAATGGGCTTCCGCAGACCGTGTCGTTCGGAACGTTCGAGCCCGCCACGCACACCGGACTCGGCCCCGAGCAGTCGAGCGCGCCATTGCGACAGGGCTGCCCGGGCGGCGTGCACGAAGCGCCGGGCGTGCAGCTGTCGGAGCATGACCCGTCCAAACAGAACCCCATCGAACAAGCCGTCCCCGTGCTCACGAACTCATCGGTCGGACATGTCACGGAGCCCGCGACGCAAGACTCCGAGACGTCGCACTCGTCGGCCGCTGGGCGGCACTCTTCACCAGCCCGCAGCTGATCGGCTGGGCACATGGTCGTCGTTCCATCGCAGCGCTCCTCGCGATCGCAGTCCCCCATCGCGGGCCGGCACACCACGTCGGTGCCACGGGCGGGTCCCACCACGCACGCCGGCTCGGGTCCGGAACAATCCACCACCCCGTCCGCGCACGGGTGTTCCGCTTGCAACTCGCCGTCGAGCACACACGCGGCGCCTTCCATGCATTCGGTCGGCGCATCCACGCCCGCATCTGGAATGGACGCATCGGTCCCACCCGCGTCGGCGCCGCCGCCGTCCATCGGTCCACCGTCCGGTGCGTCGGGACGTTCCAGACACCCGAGATCTGGGTCGCAGTACTCGGTGACGCCGCAGACCGCGGCGACGGGTTCGAAGAAGCAGGTGGCGTCGACGCAGACCGCAAGCGCACAGTCCGAAGTCGCTGCCGGACAGTCACTCGCCATCGCGCAGCCCTCGGGACAGGCGGCGGGGTTCTCCGGCGTGCAGTCCGGCACGACACACGTGCCGCCGAGACACTCGGTGGCCGCGGAGTCTCCCGCGCCCGGACACGCGACGCCCTCGCAGCTGCGGGTGAAGACAAGCGTCGTGGCTTGCGTGCCCTCAGCGACAGTGACCACCACCGTGCGCTCGGCGATGCGAGCTCCGGTCGGGCCGAGCAGACGGCCTTGAATCCGCTGGGGCCCAGCGCTCAGGTCGAACTCACCAACCCGCACCCCAGAGAGCACCGAATCGCTGGACACCGCCCGGCGCAGCTGAGTCTCGAGGCTGCCGTCGTCGCGCACGAGCGACACCTCGAACTCGAAGAACTCCGCGGCCGGCACGTAGTCCGTCCGCACATCGACCAGCAGCGTGGGTGCAGAGTCCCCGCAGGCCGAGATGCACAACGCGACCATCACAGCCGCGCGCCAAGAACAATGGGTCACGCCGCCATCATGACACGTTCCCGGCCGCGAGGACCGGCCCCACCTCGTCAATGAACGCGCGAACGGCCGGCGTCACCAGCCGACGACTGGGATACACGATCCACAACGACTGCCCTTCTTTCTCGTACGGTTGAAGGAGCCGCACCAGGCTGCCTTCTCGCAGCCCCTCCGCGACGTAGGCGTAGACGGTTTGCGCAATGCCCAGGCCACCGAGCGCGGCACGGGCGAGGAGTTGCTGATGATCGGCCAAGAACCGGATCGCATCGGGGGCGATCACCACCGGACCGTTCGGTCCATCGAATCGAAAAGATCGCCACGGCCGGTACACCAACGCGGCGTGCCGCCGAACGTCCTCCGGCTCCTCGGGGGTCCCGTGCGCGTCCAGGTACGCCGGGCTCGCGACCAGGACCCGCTGCGATGGACCGAGCTGTTTGCCGATCAGGCTGCTCCCACCGGGCGCGCCGCCTCGCACGGCCAGGTCGAATCCTTCCCCCACCAGATCGACGATCCGTGAGGTGAACTCCGTTTCGAGTCGGAGCTTCGGGTGCGCCGCCAAGAACCGGACGAGCGCGTCCCCAAGCAGAGACTCCGCCTCCACCGGGGCCGTGATCCGAAGCACCCCTTGCGGTTCGTCCTGCATCTCCAGGATCGAGCGTTGGCCGTCTCGCAACGCCTCGAAGACATCGATCGCGTGGCTCTGGAACGCGCGCCCCGCGTCGGTCAGCCGCACCTGGCGGGTCGTGCGCTGCAGCAGGCGGGCGTCGAGTGCCTGCTCGAGACGCTGCACCTGCCGGCTGACCGCCGACTTGGCCACGCCCAACGTCCGCGCCGCCGCGCTGAAGCTGCCTGCCTCCACCACGGCGTGAAACACCAGCACATCCCGGGGATCAACGTTCACAGCGCCTCATTGTTCTTGGGGATACAGCTCGCTTCGAGAGCCCGCAGCCTCCCGATATCGTCTCTCGCGCGGGAGGCTCTGCTGCAGAGCCGTTTCCCAGGGCCCCAAGAAAGCCGAAGGCGTCTGGGCCCGCAGGAACCCCGCGAGAGACCAGCAATATTGTTGCGGATACGAGAACAGACATTTGCGTTCATAGGCACTTTTGCCCTCCGTTCAAGGTCTCAGAGTACCAGGGAAAGGAACAAAGCTCATGAACTCCAAACTTGCTGCCCTCGTGTCCCGCTCTCTCCTCGGCGTCGTCCTGGTCGTCTTCGGACTGAACGGATTCCTCAACTTCTTGCCTGCCCCCGCGATGGAGGGCGCCGCCGCAACGTTCCTGGGAGGCCTGGGTGCCTCCGGGTACTTCTTCCCCCTCCTCAAGGCGACCGAGATCCTCATCGGCGTCGCACTCCTCGCCAACCGGTTCGTGCCCCTCGCACTGACCGTCCTCGCCCCCATCAGCGTGAACATCGTGGCGTTCCATCTCTTCCTGGCACCGGCTGGGATCGGACCCGCCGCGCTCGTCGCCGCGCTGAACATCGGCGTCGCGTATCTCTACCGCGATGCGTTCCGATGCGTGCTCGCAGCACGCGTCGACCTGCCAGCACCCGAGGGACGCAAAGTCACCCACGCCGCAACCGCATGATCGCAGACGCGCGACAAACTCACACTCTGCCGCGGGCGTGAAGTACCCTCCACGGCGTGTCTGACGGACGCATCGAGATCACGCGCGAGGGACTGTTCGAGCCCGATGGCGAAGCCAAGATCCACCTGAGGCCGTCCGCCGGGTCCTACGACCTGGTCGTGACCGGCCCTCAGTTGATCGTGCTGCGCAGCACCGGGCAAGCCCGTGTCCAGATGGCCGGTGAGATCCTCACCCGGATGAGCGTCATGGAGATGATCAACATCATCGCCACGTCGAACTGGATCGGGGAGCTGCACGTGCACTCGGCCGATGCGAACCGCGTGCTCGCCTTCGACAAGGGCGCGCTCAAGGGCGCCAGCAGCAACGCGTCCGACGACCGGCTCGGCGAGGTGCTCTACCGGGCCGGCGTGTTGTCGCGCGAGCAGATCGAAGAACTCGCCCTGGAGATGGGCTCGAAGCGCTTCGGCGAGTTGGCGGTCGAGAAGGGCTACGTCGACCAGCAGGGGCTCTTCGAGCAACTGCAGCTCCAGGCCCGCGAGATCTTCTTCGCGGCGCTACTGATGCACGAGGGCGTCTACACCTTCATCGTCGGCGACGACGAGGGCGACACCGGCGCCACCGTGCACCTCTCGGTTCAGGGCCTCTTGATGGAAGGGGTGCAGCGCATCGACGAGATGGCGCTCTTCCAAGACAAGGTTCCCAACCTCGAGATGTGTCCTGTCCGATCGCTGGATGCCCCGGACCCGAAGAAGCTCGATGGCGATGCCCTCACCGTGCTCGCGGCGTGCGATGGCGAACGGAGCATCAACGAGATCGCGCGGGAGACCGGTCTCGGCGAGTTCCTGACCACGAAGTCGGTCTACCAGCTGATCCAAGCGAAACAGATCACGCTGCACACCTCTCGGAAGATCGACGTCGCCCAGGTGACGGCGCTGATCGCGCGGTTCAATGAAGTGATGCAGGACATCTTCGTCGCGGTCGCGACGTACGGTGGCCTCAGTCAGACCCGCGCGACACTGGAAGCCTGGATCGAAGGCAGCGGCTACGGGCCCTTCTTCGGCGAAGGTGTGGACGAGCTCGGAACGATCGACGCCGTCTTTGTCGCCGAGGCGCTCAAGGGTGCGGACACCGATCATCCGATCGAGGCGTTGCACCAAGCGCTCCACGAACTCGCCGCGTTCGCCCTCTTCAGCGCAACGACCGCCCTCCCGCGCGACCAGGAGCTGACCCTGGCCCGGGACGTCAACGCCCGGCTCAAGGCGATCCGGCTCTCCTAGCAGGTCGCTGAAAAGCGACCTGCTCCCTTGCCGTTGCCCTTGCCCGTGCCCTTGCCCGCGTCGTGGACGCCGTGTGTTTCGCGACGGCGAGGCGCGAATCGGAGCGCGATGCCCAGCGGACG
>JAXMNT010000036.1:0-78450 GCA_034670305.1 Deltaproteobacteria bacterium | reverse complement strand
GCGCCCCGAGGATGCCAAGAGCCGGCACCTGGTTACTCCGGGTCGGATGGAGAAAGCGCGGGAGGATCCCCATCGACGACGTCCCCGGCCCTCGACGCTGACCACGCTTCAAGCGCAGCCACTTCTCAACCACACGGAGCGGAGCCCGGCGCTGCGCCTCAGCCCAGAGCCGGGCAACGAACGGCGCCGCTTCGAACACGGCAGTTCAAGCGGTGCAGCAGCATGCTGCATTGGCAACAAGCCCCCTCGCAGCGCCGCTGGCCCGGTCCGCTGGAGAAACGCCTTCGCGCCGGAACCCCGCCTCCCTATTGGCTGGTCGAAGCGGTTGAGGCCATCCACCCCGCAACAGGTGACGGCATGGTCGCGAGCCGCTCGGTGCCGACCTCAGGCGAGCGCGGCCCGTGCGATCTCTTGGGCGGCCGCGATGCCGTCTTTGGCCTTCTGCAGACTGGGCTCCACTTCCGAGTACACCTCGTCGGTGAGCGCGCTCCATGCTCGGGCCGCGCCTCGTTCCATCGAAGCGAAGTGTCCGATCATCTCGGCGAACGTCTCCAGGCCGAGTTTGTCGATCAGCAGTTCTCGCTGGTCGAGAAAGTCTGGCACCGTGTCGGCGAGCAAGGCATCGAGGGTGTCGGCGAGCTTCTTGCTGCCTTCGGGAAGTCCGCTGGCGCTCAGCGGTTCGAGCGTGCTGGCGATCTCGTCGAGCAGCGCGAGTACGTGTTTGGGGCCCGACCCACCGCGGTAGGCGCCGCCGTCCTTGTCGCCTCCAGCGTCGGATGCCGCCGGAGCCTTGTTCGCGCGGCGCGCCAACAGACCGCCCACGACCATCGCGCCGATGCCGAGCAGGAACCAGACGCCCGCCTGGCCGAACCACACCTTGATGCGGGCGAGCCCCACGAGCTCCTCGCCGCGCGGTACGTAGGACGCGAACCAGCCCGCCACGGTGAGACCCGCGACGAAGATCAGAAATCCAATGAGCTTCATCGGGTTCATCACGAGCCCCCTGCCAGTTTGACCATCGTTATCGTCAGGCTCGTGAGCGCTTCACCCACGATGAAGCCCGCGGCCACCGGCACGATGAAGTCGCCGTAGAACCGTCGCCCAAGCTTCTTCTCCAGCAGCATCGAGGTGACGCAACCGATGCCGTAGCCGAGGGTGATCTCGAACGGCAGGTACATGGCCAAGCCGATCAAGACGCCGAGGCCCGCGATGGGAAAGAGCGCGAGGCTGCCGCCGATGACGGCACCCGCGACGTACTTGTCGAGCGGGGCGTTCCCCTGCACGACGCCTTCGACCATGCCCTTGAGCGCGCCGGCCTGCGGTGCGGGGAGGGCGGTGCCTTCGCCGAAGCCGCCGGTGCCGTTCTCGCCACCCGCCCAGAGCAGGGCGACGGTGCCGATCGCGATCGCGGGTCCGACCCACGCCACGCCGAACTGCACCAGCTGCTGCTTGCGCGGCACGCCGCCGACCAGGTGGCCGGTCTTGAGGTCGCTCATCATGTCGGCGCACTGGTTGGTCGCGACGCACACCGCGATGCCGATGGTGACTGCGAGCAGCACGTTGTTCGCGGTGAGCGCGAGCATGAGCGTCACCGCGATGAGCGCGAGTCCCGAGAGCGGCGAGATGTCGGTCGCGCCGGTCGCCTGCGCGACGATGAGGCCCGCGAGTCCGAGCCAGATGGTGCCCGCGGCGGCGACGCTCAGGGCCATCGCAATGGCTCCGTCGCTGCCGAGGAACGCGACCACGAAGAGGGCGGCGAAGGAAGCGATGAGACCGAAGACGAGAATCTTCGGCGGCAGCTCATCCGTGCTCGCGCCTTGCTTCGCGAGTTTGGCGGCGGAGCGCAGGCTCTTGATCGCGCCCTTGAGCGCCGGGTAGCTCATGACCACGCCGGCCAGTGCACCGCCGATCAAGACGCCGATGCCGACGGGACGCAAAGAACCGAAGTAGACGGCGCCCCAGAGATCGCCGCCGGTGGGCAGGACACCTTCGGGGCCGGGTGCGATGAAGCCTTGGCCGACGATGAAGGGCGCGATGATCCACCAGCTGAGCACGCCGCCGACCGCGAACGCGAGGCCGCCGCGACCGCTGAGCAGGCCGGCGCCGAAGTTCGCCATCGAGAGCGAGAGCGAGGTGCCGAGCGCCAGGATGCCGCTCCAGCCCCCGGCGGTCTCTGGATCCTCGAGGAACCACGATCCGATCTCGAGGGTCTCTGGAAGCAGTTCGTAGGTCGTGCTGAGCGTGATGCCGACGGCCACCGCGAACCCGATGCCGAGGCGCTTGGCTTTGGCCGCGCCGGCGCCGGGCGACTTCAGGATCGTCGCGACCGCGACGCCCGAGGGGAACTTCAGCCGCTCGATCTCGATCATCTGCTTGCGGAGCGGGATGATGATCACGATGCCCATGAACGAGCCGGCCACGGCAGCGAGGATCGCCAACTTGAAGTCGATCTGGTCCTGCAAGCCGAGCAGGTAGAGCGCCGGGAACGTGAACGTGACACCGGCCGACGCGGTGTTGATGCCCGACGCGATCGTCTGGTTGATGTTGTTCTCGACGATGGAACCGGCGCCCGGGATCTTGAGCACCCCGCGTCCGACCCCCCGCAAGAGCGCGAAGCCGAGAATCGCGGCCACCGTGGAACCGGAGAGGCCAAAACCGAGTTTGAGCCCGATGTAGACGAACGAAGCCGTCATGATCGCGCCCTGAATCACGCCGAGCACGACCGCGCTGAACGTGATCTCGCGGTAAGGCGCGTCGTTGGGGCGTGCCGGCGGGTCGGTGCCGTCGGTGGGAACCGCAGGGGTGTCCGTCATGGCGGGGGGCTTACCCCGGCCGTGCCCGCACTGGCAAGCGTTCGAGCCCCGTGCCCCGCACTGGTGCCCGCACTGGTGCCCGCACTGGTGCCCGCACTGGTGCCACTGGGGAACCCGCGCTGGTGATCCTGGTCAGAGCCGTTCAAGCTACGGCCATGACGGTTCGACCCCTTTCTCTGCTCCTCCTGGGACTCTGTGCCTTTGGCTGCGGCGACGACGACGGCAGCTCGGATGCCGGCCCGCGCGCCGACGCACCCCGGGCCGATGCGCCGGGTGTCGATGCGCCCGGCACCGACGCCCCAGGCACCGATGCTCCGACCGCCGACGCACCAGGCATCGACTCCGGACCGACGGCGTGTTCGACCGCCGCACTTCCGAGCCTGGCCCTCGAAGACGTGGCGCGCTTCCGGTCGCCGGTGTTCGTGACTTCGGCGCCCGGCGACGACGACACGCTCTACGTGGTGGAGAAGGGTGGCGCGATCCGGGTGGTCGAAGGCGGCACCACGGTGCGCGATCAGAACTTCCTCGACATCGGCGGCCTGCTCACCGATGGCGAACAGGGCTTGCTCGGACTGGCGTTCCATCCCGACTACGCACTGAACGGTCGCTTCTTCGTCTACGTCACGCCTTCGGGTCCGCGGCGCAACACCGTCCGTGAGTACCGCCGCTCGGACGACGACCCATACCGGGCGGACAGCACGGCGGTCGCGACGCTGATCGACGAGAACGACTCGGAGTCGAACCACAACGGCGGCATGATCGCGTTCGGACCGGATGGGTATCTGTACGTCGGCATGGGCGACGAAGGTGGCGGCGGCGATCGACACGGCCCCACCGGCAACGGGCTGAACACCCAGACCCTCTTCGGTTCGATCCTCCGACTCGACGTCGACGCTGGCCCCTCTTACGCAGCCGCGGGCAACCCGTTCGATGGTTCGGATGGGCGCACGCAGATCTGGGCGTACGGCATTCGGAACCCGTGGCGGTTCAGCTTCGATCGCAGCACCGGCGACCTGTGGATCGGCGACGTGGGCCAGGGCTCCTTCGAGGAGATCACCTGGATGCCCTCGCCGATCGCGCCAGGCGCGAACCTTGGTTGGCGCGCGTACGAGGGCTTCTCGGTCTTCGACGAAGGGCTCGTGTCGATGGTGCCGGATCACTTCGAACCGATCATCGACTACCGGCAGGGGCGCGACGACGAACCGATCCAGCAGGGCTGCTCGGTCACCGGCGGCTACGTGTACCGCGGCACCGGGATCCCGGCGCTTCAGGGTTGGTACCTCTACGGGGATTACTGCAGCCCCTCGGTCGCCGCGATCCGGACCTGCGAAGGCGCGTTGCAGGACCACGAGCGCATCGACGACCTGAGCTTTGGCGGCAGCAACCTCGTCTCGTTCGGACAGAACGGACACGGCGACCTCTTCATCGTGTTCCTCGACGGTTCCCTCCGCCGCATCGTCCCAGGCTGAACCGATGCATCTTCCGTCCGATTTCGACTCGGCGCCGTTCGCCGCGCGCCGCACTGCGTTCTTCGGTGCCTTCAAGGGCCCGGCGGTCGTGGACGCGGGACTCGAGTGTCCGCGCAACTACGCGGCCAACACGTATCCGTTCCGCGCCTCCAGCCACTTTCTGTATCTCGTCGGTCTGCCGATGGAGGGCGCGTGTCTCGTGCGGGCCGACGACGTGGCCATCTACGCCCCCGCGAAATCGAAGGACGACGCGCTCTGGCACGGTCCGACGCCGTCGTTCGAGGAGCTCGGCGACCGGCTGGGTCTACCGGTCCGTCCGCTCTCGCAGATGCCGGAACTCGACGGCGCGGCCGGCGTGCTCTTCGCCCCTGGATCCATCAGCCGGAGCCAGATGTGTTTGCGGCTGGGGCGCAACAGCCACGGGCCGACCGAACGCGATCGGGTGGTCCGTCGCGCCATCATCGGCTGCCGCTCGCGGCACGACGCACACGCGATCTCGGAGCTCGAGCAGGCGGCGGAGGCGACGGTCGAAGCGCACCGCGCGGGCATGGCGATCACGCGGCCGGGCGTACACGAGCGGGAGATCCGGGCCGCCATGGAGTACGCGCTGCACCGGCGCGGCATGGGCACGAGTTACGAACCCATCGTCACCATTCGGGGCGAGGTGCTCCACAACCGCGGCCAGACCGCAGTCACGAAGGCTGGCGACCTGCTCTTGGCCGATGTCGGCGCGGAGACCGAAGCGGGGTTCGCCGGTGACGTGACCCGCACGTGGCCGGTGTCCGGCACGTTCTCCTCGACCCAGCGTGAGGTCTACGACGCCGTGCTCGCATCCCACACGGCGGCGGTCGCGCGGTGCGTGCCCGGCACCCGCTACCGCGACGTGCATCTGGAGGCGTGCCGGGTGCTCGCGTCCGGGCTCGTCGATCTCGGCATCCTTCGCGGAGACCCGGACGAGCTCGTCGCCGACGGAGTACACGCCCTGTTCTTCCCGCACGGGGTCGGCCACCTCATCGGGCTGGACGTGCACGACATGGAAGATCTGGGCGACGAAGCCGGCTACGCGCCAGACCGCACCCGCAGCACACAGTTTGGGCTCGGCTACCTCCGCCTGGACCGCGACCTCGAAGCGGGCATGGCGGTCACGATCGAGCCGGGGTTCTATCGGGTCCCGGCGATCCTCGAGAACCCGAAGCTTCGCGCCATCGGCGGGGACCGCGTGGATCACGAACGCTTGGCGAAGTTCGCAGACGTGCGCGGCATTCGAATCGAAGACGATGTGCTCATCACCGAAGGTGCCCCCCGGGTGTTGACCGACGGACTCGCTCGGAGCGCCCACGACGTCGAGTCGCTGGTGGACGCGTAAGCACCCGGTCCCGCACGAGAGAACTCCGGTGGGCCGGCCGCACATCTAGTACCTTCGGGCGCGTGGAGCAGGACGCACGGATCCGCGAACTCGAGCGGGAAAACGACGCTCTGCGTCGCGCCCTCAACGACGCGCGCGGGCTGGCGGTGCGACTTCGGCGGCTCAGCGACGACGTGGTCGACGGAGTGCTGCTTCACGACGAGCGGGGCCGCATTCTCGAAGCCAACCGGCAAGCCGCGGTGGCGCTCGGGTACGGCCGCGAGGCGCTGCTCGAGCTGAGTCTGAGCGACGTCGAGAGCAGCTTCCGCGGGCGTCCGCCAGAGGAGATCGAGCGGCAGCTCATGCAAATGACGCCGGGCGAGCCCCACACTTTTCGCAGTCGCGCGCTCATGAAGGACGGCAACTCGTTCCCCACCGAAGTCCGCATCGGCGCGTTCGAGATCGGCGACACCCGTCACTTCGTCGCCGTGGTGCGCGACATCCGCGACCGAGAACGATTCGACGCGGCGCTTCGAGAAAGCGTCAAACGGTTCCGCTCGATCTTTCGTGGCGCGCCGGTCGGCATGTTCATCGCGGGCGAGGGCGGCAAACTCGAGGAGACCAACGAGGCGTTCCAGAAGATGGTGGGCTGGGGCGACGCTGCGCTCGCCGGTCGGGACGTGCGCGCATTGACCCACGCGGACGATCGGAACGATGTGCACCTGGCGCTCACGCTGCTCGAGCACGGCGAGCTCGACGTGCTCAAGCGGGAGGTGCGGTTCGTCGAACGCCACGGTGCCGTGGTGTGGGCGCAGGTCGCGATCTTCGCCGAGCACGCCGCGGACCATTCGCTCGGACAGTTGGTCGGGGTGGTCGAAGACATCTCGGAGCGCAAGCGCGCAGAGATGCGCATCGACGAGCTGCTCGAGAACCTGGAGCACCAGGTGCGCTCACGGACGGCGCAGCTCGGCGAGGCGAAAGACGCAGCGGAAGCCGCGAGCCGCGCGAAGAGTCAGTTCCTCGCCAACATGAGCCACGAGCTCCGCACCCCACTGAACGCGATCATCGGCTACGCCGAGATGCTCCAAGAAGAAGCCGAAGAGGTCGGCCAGGACGACCTCGTGCCGGACCTCGAGAAGATCCGGCGGGCGGGAAGACACCTCCTGCGGCTCATCAACGACATCCTGGATCTCTCCAAGATCGAAGCGGGCAAGATGGACCTGCTCTGGGAGGACGTGGACGTCGACCAACTGGTCGACGAGGTCGCCGCGACGATCGCGCCGCTCGCGCAGAAGAACAGCAACCGGTTCGTGCGCGCGGGCACGCAGGCAGGACGCACGTGGGCGGACGCGACCAAACTCCGCCAGATTCTCTTCAACCTTCTCTCCAACGCCTGCAAGTTCACCAAGAACGGCCAGGTCCGGCTCACGATCGAACGCCGCCCGGCGTACGGCGACCGGGAAGAGCTGGTCTTTCGCGTGCACGACGACGGGGTGGGCATGAACTCCGAGACCCTCGACAAACTCTTTCAGCCGTTCACCCAAGCGGACGCGAGCACCACCCGGCGGTTTGGGGGCACGGGCCTCGGACTTGCGATCTCGAAACACTTCTCCGAGATGATGGGCGGATCGATTCGGGTCGAGAGCGAGGCCGCGGTCGGATCGAGTTTCACCGTGTACCTGCCGGTGCGCGGCAGGCCGCCGTCGCGACAGAGCATCACGATGGAGGCGGAGGTGGTGCGCATCGTCGAGAAGGAGCCGCTCGTGCTCGTGATCGACGACGACGCGGTCGCGCGGGATCTGCTCCAGCGATTCTTGATCAAAGAAGGTTACCGGGTGCTCACCGCGCCGGACGGTGCGACCGGGATGGCGATGGCGCGCGAACACCGCCCCTCACTCATCACACTCGACGTGATGATGCCGGTGACCAATGGCTGGTCCGTCCTGACCGCGCTCCGCGAAGATCCGGAGACCGAGAAGATCCCGATCGTGATGGTCACGATGGCGGAGGACAAAGAGACCGCGTTCTCACTCGGTGCGACCGACTTCGTCTCGAAGCCCATCGAGCGCGACCGGCTGGTCAAAGTGCTCCAGCGGTACGCGGGCGCGCAGCGCACCATCCTGGTGGTCGAGGACGATGCGGAGACCCGCGAGATGCTGCGGCGCATGCTCGAGAAGGAAGGGTGGTCGGTCGCGGAAGCGGCGGATGGGCGCCGGGGGCTCGAGCGCATGCGCGCCGCGAACCCTCAGGTGGTGTTGCTCGACCTGATGTTGCCCGAGATGGATGGGTTCGACTTCCTGGAGGCGATGCAGAAGGACGAACGACTGGCCGGCACCCCTGTGGTGGTCTTGACTGCGAAAGACCTGACGGCGGAAGAACGTGTCGCGCTCGAGCGCAGCGCCGCCCGCGTGCTCGAGAAGGGACAAGCCGGCAAAGACCAGCTGCTGCGTCAGGTGCGGGCGCTTCTTTCGTTGATTCCTGAGAACTAGCAGGTCGCTGAAAAGCGACCTGCTCCCTTGCCGTTGCCGTTGCCCGTGCGCCCTTGCCCGCGTCGTGGACGCCGTGTGTTTCGCGACGGCGAGGCCGCGAATCGGTCGGTGCTACGCGATGCTCGTCGCGCTGGTCAAGCGATCTGACCGCTGATCCGCGGGCAAGGGCAAAGGCAACGGCAGGGGCAAGCGTCACTCGGGTGTTGAACCGGCGGCACGTCGTGGCACAGTTCGCATGGAACCCTTCTTGCTGATGCGTTGGTCTCAGTGTGCGGGTCCCGGGCAACACCGGTGTGTGATGCAACAAGGAGTGGGGAGCGGATGACCGAAGCGAGAACATCGAAACTGGGCCGTGCCGCAGCGCTCCTCGCCGCTGTGTGCTTGGCCACCGGCTGTCCGACCGACGATCCGCCCCTTCCGGCCGAAGGCATCTTCGCACCGCTGGGTGAGATCCTCCCCACGGCGACCCCCGAACAACGCGCGACCTTCGAACGCGGACGCGAGGTCACGATCCGTCGCTTCTCGGTGGCGGATGGTCTCGGGCCGCACTTCAACGTCTCGTTCTGCGGCGCCTGCCACGAGAAGCCGACCTTCGGAGGCACATCGAGTCACTACCGTGACTTTCTTCTGGTGGGCCAGGAGTTGGACGACGGCAGCCGCGTGGAGCTCGGCGTCAACGGCGTGCTGCCCCAATTCGAAGCGGAGGTCCGGTCGGATCTCGACAGCCTGCCGTTCTGCGAGACCGTGGATGGCCTGCCCACCGACGTCCGGGGCATGCCGCCTGGATCCGGTGCCACCCATGCGGTGACCACCCGCCGGCGACAGGACCCGCGGGCGAACCACTTCGCGACCCGGAACGCGATCCCGTTCTTCGGCGTCGGTCTCATCGCCGAGCTGAACGAAGACGCGATCCTGGCGAACGTGGACGAGGACGACCGAGACGGCGATGGCATCAGCGGCCGCCCGAACTTCGACCGCAGCTTCGTGGGCCGGTTCGGTCGCAAGTCGCAGACGGTGTCCATCGAGGGGTTCATCCGAGGGCCCCTCTTCAACCACATGGGCATCACGAGCGACCCGCTCTCGAGCAGCCGCAAGAACCAGCTTCCGGTGCCGAGCGGTGGGGATGGACCGAGCACACGTCGCACCGCGGCGCTCTCGGGAGACGTCGGTGGCCTCGAGCAAGGGCAGGCTTCGGCGCCCGACAACCCCACCACGGACGACGACGGCGTGTGCGACCCAGAGCTCTCGGAACAGGACCTGTTCGACCTGGTCTCGTTCGCGATGTTGCTCGCCGCGCCCGAGCCGGACGCGCCCACCGAAGAGACCCTCGCGGGCCGCGCGACCTTCGATGAGATCGCGTGTGTCTCGTGCCACGTCGAATCGCTCGAGGGGCCGCGCGGCACCATTCCGGTGTTCTCCGACCTGCTCCTGCACGACATGGGTCCCGAGCTGGCCGACGGCGTGGTCATGGGGCGGGCGGGCGACCCGAGCGGGTGCCCAGACAGCGGCCCGGGATGCGAGTGGCGAACCCAGCCGCTCTGGGGCGTCGGCGCGGGCGGTCCGTTCCTGCACGATGGCCGGGCGGATACGATCGACGCCGCGATCCGCATGCACGGCGGAGAAGCCGCCGCATCGCGGGACGCGTACATCGCGCTCTCGGAAAGCGCGCGGGGTCAGGTTTTGGCCTTCCTCAATTCCCTCGGCGGCGCGTCGCAGTTCACCGAAGGGCTGCTGCCGCCCGATGCGCCGGTCCCCGGTCCTGGCATGGAGGGCGGACCAGAGGCCGCGCTCGACGCCGCCCAGATGCAGCAGTTCGTCGACGGCCGCGCGGTGTTCGATCGAGACGTGCCGATCGCGGGCGGACTCGGGCCGTCGTTCAATGGCGACGCCTGCCGGAGCTGCCACTTCGATCCGACGATCGGGGGCGCCGGTCCGGTCGACCTCGACGTCTCTCGTCACGGCACGGTCACCGGCGGTGTGTTCGCGGAGCCGAGCGGTGGCACGATGGCGCACCGCCACGGGTTGCCGGGCGCCGGCCGTCCGTACTTCGACGATCTGTCCAACGTGATCGAAGCAAGGCAGACGCCCTCGATCCTCGGGCTCGGACTGCTCGAGGGCATTCCGGAGGCGAACATTCTCGCGCTGGCCGACCCGGACGACCTGGACGAGGACGGCATCAGCGGCGTCGCCCACGTGCGAGACGACGGTCGCCTCGGCCGGTTCGGCTGGAAGGGCGGCGTGCCTTCGCTCGCGGAGTTCGCTCGGGACGCGATGTTCAACGAGCTCGGGGTGACGCTGCCGGACCAAGAAGGGCTCTCCCTCGGCGGCGGCAGCGACTCCGACGACATCCCCGATCCGGAGATCACGGTGGAAGAACTCGAGCAGCTCACCTTCTTCATGGCCAACCTCGCGCAACCGGTCGGCGTGAGCACCGACGCCGCCGCCGAAGCGGCGGGCGAGACGCACTTCGAAGCGACGGGCTGCCTCGACTGCCACGCGGTCCTCGACGACGCGGATGGCATGCCGGTGTTCGCGTACACCGACTTGCTCCTGCACGACGTCCAAGAAGACGGGTTCCCCGGCATCGCCGACGGGGTCGCGACGCAAGGTCAGTTCCGGACCCCGCCGCTCTGGGGCATCCGGGCAACCGCACCCTACATGCACGACGGTCGGGCGTTCACCCTGGAGGACGCCATCGCCAGCCACGCGGGCGAAGCGGAGGCGTCTCGACTCGCCTACGAGGCGCTCAGCGGCGCAGAGCGCGAACAGCTGCTCCAGTTCCTCCAGTCGCTGTGAACGGATTTCCCTGCCGGTACGGGCCTGGCTCGGCTTCGCCGCGTCGGATCTTCTTGGGGGCACGGCCCCCAAACCCCGTCCGTGACACGGCTTGCTCGCTTCGCTCGGCTTCGCCGCGTCGGATCTTCCACCGCGTGGTCGGCGCGGTGTGGCTCGGTCTCTCGCTCTGCGGCTGCGCGGGCGTCACGGTGGTTTCGATCGAGGACAGTGCAGGCGGGTTGCGGCTCGAAGTCGAAGTCGAGGTGGCGCGGAGCGAAACGGAGAGGCGGCTTGGACTCGGAGGACGCGAGACACTGCCCGCATCCGAAGGGCTCTGGATGGAGCTGCCCATCCGCGGCGAGGTCTGCATCGTGAACGAGACGGTGACGTTTCCGATCGACGTCGTCTTCGTGACCGACGCGGCGGTGACGGACGTGGCGCTGGGGGTCGCGGCGGGGGAGACGGCGGCGACGTGCCAGGTCGCGACGCACGTGCTCGAAGTGGCGGCGGGGGTGGCGGGGTCGGTGGAGGTCGGGGACCGGGCCGTGGTGCGCTGAGGGGGGGGTGCGGAGCCGCTCCGTGCGAGCCCTCGCCCTTGCCCCTGCCCTTGCCCTTGCCCTTGCGTGAAGCCGAAGCCGACGCCGAAGCCGATCCCGAAGCCGAAGCCGACGCCGACGCCGAAGCCGACGCCGAAGCCGAAGCCGACGCCGACGCCGACGCCGACGCCGACGCCGAAGCCGAAGCCGACGCCGAAGCCGACGCCGAAGCCGAAGCCGACGCCGAAGCCGAAGCCGAAGCCGAAGCCGATCCCGATCCTGAATCCGAAGCCGAAGCCGAAGCCGATCCCATGGCCGGTCGGTAACCTCCGGCGCGGCCGCGCGTAGGGGGCGCGCGATGTCGATGGAGTCAGGCCCGGAGCACCAAGGATCGTGTGGCGGTTCGCGTGTGGCGGCGCGATCTGATAGCCGGAGTGCCACGTGGATGGGGTGACGATCGTTCTGGCGGTGGCGGCGGTGGCCGGGCTCTACATGGCCTGGAACATCGGCGCCAACGACGTGGCGAACGCGATGGGCACTTCGGTGGGGTCGGGGGCGCTCACGGTTCGGCGGGCGCTCCTGGTCGCTGGCGTGTTCGAACTGGGGGGTGCGCTTCTGCTCGGGGGACGGGTTACCCGGACGATCGGCGGCGGCATCGTGACGGCCGAGGTGCTTGGGGACGACCCGCTCGTGGTCGCGGTCGGCATGACGATGTGCCTCATCGCGGCTGGGGCCTGGCTGCAGTTCGCGACCTCACGTGGGTGGCCGGTGTCGACCACGCACGCGATCGTCGGCGCGGTGCTCGGGTTCGGGCTCTGGTCGGGCGGAGGAGACGGAGTGCGATGGAACGTCATCCTTCGCATCGTCGCCAGCTGGTTGGTTTCACCCGCGCTCGGCGGCGCGCTTGGATACGGCGTGTTCGTGTTGCTGCGACGGACCATCTTGCGGGCACCGAGTCCGCAGTCCGTCCTCCGCCGCGTCGCACCGCCGCTCTCGTTCTTGCTCCTGGGCGGCGTCTCCTTCTTGCTGCTTCACAGCCGGCTCGAGATCGTCTGGGCCGCGGTCGCCGCGGCGGGCGTCGCGGCGGGTGGCTCGTTCGCGATGTGGTTCGCGATCCGGCGCGGCGGGCCGGATGCGGCGATCGAGACCTTGTTCATCGCGCCCCAAGTACTCACCGCCTGCTTCGTCGCGTTCGCGCACGGAAGCAACGACGTGGCCAACGCGGTCGGACCGCTCGCGGCCGTCTTCGGCGCGGTGCGCGAAGGTGTTCAGACGGTCGTCGAGGTTCCGCCCAACGTGTTGCTCATCGGAGCGTTCGGCATCGTGCTCGGGCTCGCGACCTACGGCTTCAAGGTGATGCAGACGATCGGCCGCAGCATCACGGCGCTCACCCCGAGCCGCGGGTTCGCGGCCGAGCTCGCCACCGCGACGACGATCCTGATCGCGAGTCAGCTCGCGCTGCCGGTCAGCACCACGCACACGTTGGTGGGCGCGGTGATCGGCGTCGGACTCGCCCGGAGCTTTGGCGCGGTCGACACGTCGGTGGTGCGCCGCATCGTGCTCGGCTGGGTGGTCACCGTCCCGTTCACCGCGGTGCTCGCAATGGTGCTCATCTCCATCGCCGTCACACTGCTCTAGCAGGCTGCTGAAGAACGCCCGCAGGGCGTTCTCGCAGCCTGCCCCTTGCCCCTGCCCTTGCCTTTGCCCTTGCCCGCGGATCAGCGGTCAGATCGCTTGATCAGCGCGACGAGCATCGCGACGACCTGCTCGAGGTGGGCGAGAGCCCGTTCGATATTTCTTGGGGGCTGTGCCCCCAAGAAGTATCGAGGCAGACGCAAGACACAGTTCGCCGCCTACCTGGCCGGCGCCGCATACAACCTCCTACGCGTCGCGCGGCTGCGGAGCTGCGCCGCGTAGCACCGACCGATTCGCGGCCTCGCCGTCGCGAAACACACGGCGTCCACGACGCGGGCAAGGGCACGGGCAAGGGCAACGGCAAGGGAGCAGGTCGCTTTTCAGCGACCTGCTAGCGACCTGTGCCAGCGCGCGACCTGTGCCAGCGAGCGACCTGTGCCAGCGCGCGACCTGTGCTAGCGCGCGACGAAGAGGCGGAACTGGTCGCCGACGTTCTCGGCGTGGTTGGCCATGTCGCCGATCTTGTTCAGCACCTTGGTCCACATGAACACCGCGACCGGCGCCATTTCGTCCTCGGCGCGGAAGAGTGCCTTGGCACACTGGTCCTGGACCTTGTCCGCCCGGTGTTCGCAGGAGCCGAGCTCCTCGACCAGACGCAGCGCTTCTTCCGCGGTTTTGCCACCGAAGCTCGATTTCACGAGCGGGTCGACCATGCCGACAAGCTTCTCTGCAGCGTCGACCGTGTCCATCACGCTGGCGACGAACTCCTCGAGGATGCCGCGCATGTTCTCCGGCACGTGGAGCGGCCGCAGCGTCAGCAGCACCCCCACGTCCTCCGCGCAGTCCGCGATGGCGTCGATCTCCTGGATCAGGCGGAGCACGTCCCGGCGGTCGACCGGCAGGAACAATCGGATCGGCATGTCGTTGCGGACGGCGTCCTTGATCTCGTCCGCTTCCGCTTCGAGGATCGATGTTTCTTTGGCGAGCCGCTCGACCCCGGCCTGGTCTTGCGCGCTCAGGTGCTCGATGAGCAGCGGAACTTTCGCGGCGCACGCGCGCACGCGCTCCATCTGCTCGCCGATTCGGGGCAGCGGACTCTTGACCAGGAGGTTGGCGAGCGGAATGCGCACCACAAGAGCATACACGCTGGTCGGTGGGGCGCGATGGGCGCAGTCCATGCGCGAACCGGGGCTTGGAAGCGCGCCGCCGCGACCTGAACTATGCTGTCGCCCGTGACCGATCCACTCATTGGTACCCTCGTGGGGGGGAAGTACCGTCTCGTGCGCTTGCTTGGGCAAGGCGGCATGGGCGCCGTGTACGAAGCACTTCAAGAAGGACTGAACCGCCGCTGTGCGGTGAAGGTCCTGCACGAGACGCTCGCGCAAGACGCGACCCTGGTCGCCCGGTTCAAACGGGAAGCGGAGGTCGCCGCGTCGCTGGGGCACGCGAACATCGTGCAGGTCACGGACTTCGGTTACGACGACGGCAAAGCGTTCCTCGTCATGGACTACCTCGACGGTCAGCCACTCGCGGACCTCATGGAGGCGGGGGCACTCGATCCCGAGCGGGTTCGGTTCATCGTGTCGCAGGTGCTTTCCGCACTCGAAGCCGCCCACGCGCGCGAGATCGTGCACCGCGACCTCAAGCCCGACAACGTCTACCTCACCGCCATCTCGGGGGTGCGGGACATGGTGAAGCTGCTCGACTTCGGCATCGCCCGGATCACCGACGAGCAGAGCCAGAAGATGACCACGACCGGTCAGGTGCTCGGCACCCCGGCGTACATGTCGCCGGAGCAGGCGCGGGGTCGCCCGGTGGACGTGCGCACCGACCTCTACTCACTCGGCGTGATGATGTACGAGATGCTCACCACGCGCATGCCGGTGTCCGGCTCGAACTACCACGAGCTGATGTTTGCGATCGTCGGGGAGACGCCGACGCCGATCGAGGAGTTGCGGCCGGACCTCGACGCTGGCCTCGTCGCGGTGGTGCGCCGGGCGATGCAGAAGGAACCCGAAGCGCGGTTCCAGACCGCCACCGAGATGCGCGCGGCGATCGATGCGCTCGGGCCGCTCCGGGTGGGCGCGCCGCAGGCGGTTGGGTTGGCGGGGCCGAGCGAAGCCACCGTTCCAAGCATCGGTACGGACGATGCGTTCGGCAAGACGATGACCCCAGCCGCGCTGGCCGCGGTGCAGACCGCGGACGGAACGGTGCCATCGCAAACCCCGGCCGCGGTTCAGGCGCTGGCCTCTGGAGCGAATCTCCCGCCCGTGGTCGATGCGGTGCCGACCACCCCGCCGGCCAAGGCACGGAGCCTATGGCCCCTGGCGCTGGTGGGCGCGGCGGTGGTGCTGGTCGGGGGCGGATTCTGGGCGCTGCGTGCCCCCGACGCGCCGCCCGCGATGGATGGGCCACCGACCGTGAGCGCTTCGCTGACGGTGAACACTGAGTCCGATTCGGAGACCAACGCCGAGTCGGCTTCGGAGACCGAGACCGAGTCGGACGAAGCCCGGGTGGCGCGGCTCGTCCAAGAGGCGCTGCGGGCCGAACACGAAGCCGAAGCCGCCGCGGAAGAGACCGCGAGGACCGAGACCACCATGACGGAGAGCGCGATGACGGAAAGCGTCGCCGTCGCGATGAGCCGGGTCGGCGCGCCGGGTCGCATGGCTTCGCACATGAGCGCGAACGATGGCCGACCCACCATGGACGCCTACGGCAACCGCATCACCTGGGTCGCCTGTGGCGACGACGACTACGTGCGGGACGTCTACCCGATCAGCGCTGGGCAGGAGATCCGCGCCACCAGCTGGAACGGTGGCCGCGTGGTGGAGCTCGATCATCTGCGTCCGATGCGCGACGCGTGGTCGGCGCCCATCTCCGCGTGTTACCGCGGGCACAACTTCATGAACGGTCAGAACTTCATCCTGACCATCGACGCCGAAGGCAAGGTCCAGGGCGTCACGGCGCGCCGCTACTGCCCGATCGATCCTTCGGTCGTCCAGTGCGTTCGCAACCTCATCGAAGGCCACCAGTTCCCCCCGGGCCAGAACGCCCCCGGCACCGTCACGATGGGCCTGGGTTTGCGGGGCGCTTAGCCGAAGCGAAGCGGAGGCTACCCGTGCCCGTGCCCGTGCCCGTGCCCTTGCCCGCGTGTTCCTGAGGCGAGTGAGGCAGCGCTGATTCGGATTGGATCCGATCCGATCCGATCCGACCAACTCCAACCCCCAACAACCCAAGGGCAAGGGCAGGGGCAAGGGCACGGGCAAGGGCGAGTACAACTGAGATCTCCTTCGGAGATCTCAGT
The DNA here is from genome assembly GCA_034670305.1 of Deltaproteobacteria bacterium. GTDB lineage: Bacteria > Myxococcota_A > Polyangia > Polyangiales > Houyiibacteriaceae > JAXMNT01. The sequence goes on along the minus strand of JAXMNT010000036.1, from coordinate 62,084 downwards.
TGTACTCGTAACCGATCGCCAAACCGATGCGGAAGTAAGTGTCCTTCACGTCGTCGTGCAGGCCGCCGGCGAGCTGGTTCTCGAAGGTCGCCCAGGGTTCCCACAGGCTGTAGTCGGGGCAATTGCCATTGCCCCCGTCGCATGCGACCTGGCCGCGGAACGCGGTCGTGAACCGGAAGTAGTCGAACGAGAGGGTCACGTGCACGCCTTCGCTCAGGTACTTCATGTGGTGATCGAGGTCGACGCCGAGCAAGAACCCGCGTGCGCCGCCGGTCTGGCTTCCCCAGATGCGCCGTGCGTCGTCACCGACGCCGATGCCGAACCGGTAGTTGAAGCGCGCGGCCGCCCACACGAGATCGTGCAAGCCGTACTTCGCGCCGAACCCGGCGTTGATGTACGAGTAGGAGATCGGCGGCACGATCAAGGTGCGGTCGAGCAAGGAGAGATCGTCTGGGTCCAGCCTGAACCGGAACATGCCGTAGCCGAGATCGACGCGGATCCACGGCCCCGCGGGATCGTCGCCGGCGTTGAAGTCGGCGCGCAGCCCCGCGAAGAGTTCGTCCTGCGACGTCGCCACCGGCACGGTGTCGGTCGCCGGACAGCTTCGAACGGGCGGGTCTCCCGGTTCGGTCACGAAGTTGTCGGCCGGCGGCTCGAGCTCCTGCAAACAAGAGAAGCCCTCGGACTTGAGGAGCACCGAGTGCCGGTAGGAGAGCACGAGCCCGAGCCAGGGCACGACCGGCGTGTCGGAGAACATGCCCGGGTGCAGCTGGAGCGAGAACCCGAGCTCGCCGTGCCCGAGCCCGCGGCTGTCGTATTCGCGCGACTCTTCGATGAGATCGAGGTCCCCGTCACCATCCACGTCCGCGCTCGTCGGGAACCCGGCCGAGCCGCGTCGAAACCGAGGGTCGACGAGGGCGCTCGTGTGAAGCGATCGGTTGACGACGCCGAGCAGCACGTCGAACCGGAGCTTGAAGTAGCCGAGCCGTCCCGCCTCGGTGGGGTCGGTGGGTTCGTCGTCCTCCTCCTCGTCCCCGTCCTCTTCTTCCCCCGCGCCCTCGCCGTCACCGTCGCCTGCGTACCAAGGGGTGGCGTTGGGATCGACCACCACCGCTTCGGTGTGGGCTGTCTCTGGCTCCGCCGTACCGGCGGGTGCCCGGGCGATCTGCAGGTGGGGCTCGAGTTTCGTGAAGCCGTTGCGCCGGACCGCCCGCAGCGAGGCGATGGTGCGTCCGCCCCACGACTCGGTGCCGATGCGCATGCCATCGGCGGCGTTGCGCACGATGACCCGCAGCGTCCATCGGCGCCGGGCACGCCTCACCGAACCATCGATGAAGGCGACCACGCGGAGTGCGGCGGCCACCTGCGGGTAGTCGTCGTCGCGCAGCCGGGTGTGGCCCACGGTCTCCCGAGACGCGTCGCGGACCTCCGATGCACCCACGACCTCGAACCCGTTCGCCTCGAGATCCTGGACCAGGAGGTTGCGGATCTGCCCGGCCTGGGGACCGCTGAACCGTTCCACCGCGACCCGTTGCTGGGCATGCACGTTGGTCGCGAAACCACACAAGAAGAGAGAGAGCCAGAAGCCACGCGAGCGAGCTAGAGATCGCATCGCCGCGACTCTACCAGAAGCGACCGGGGTGGCTTCGGCCGAAGCCGAAGCGGAAGCCGAATCCGAAACCGAAGCCGAAGCCGAAGCCGAAGCCGAAGCCGAAGCCGAAGCCGACTCCGACGCCGAATCCGAATCCCCGGCGGCCTTCAGGCGCGGGCTTGTTCGAGCATTTCGGCGGCGGCGGCGCGGGTGCGTTTGGTGATCTTCACGCCACCGACCATACGCGCCACCTCCTCGAGCCGCTGTGGCGTGGTCAGACGTTCGATCTCGCTGCGGGTTCGGCCGTCGTCGACCTGCTTGCGCACTTGGAAGTGCACGGCGCCGAAGACCGCGATCTGCGCCAGGTGGGTGATGCAGATGACCTGGTGGTGCGCGGCGACGTCCTTGAGCTTGCGGCCGATGACCTCCGCCACCGCGCCGCCGACGCCGCTGTCGACTTCGTCGAACACGTAGGTGCCCGCCGGTCCAAGGCCCGCGAGCACCCGTTTGATCGCGAGCATCGCGCGCGAGAGCTCTCCGCCCGAAGCGATTCGGGCCAAGGGCTGCGCCTTTTCGCCCTCGTTCGGCGCGATGAGAAACTCGGCTCGGTCGATGCCGGTCGGAGACAGCCGGGCGCCGTCGACTTCGGGGCCACGCCCGTCGAGCGGGGCGAGGTCCACCTCCACCCGCGCGCCGCCCATGCCGAGCGTGTGCAGCTCTTCGCTGATCGCCTTGCCGAGTTTGGTCGCGGCGCTGGTGCGTTTCTTTCGGAGCTGCCGCGCGAGTTTCGTCGCGCGTTCGAGGGCCGCTTGGTGGGTCTCCTCGGCGGCCAGCAAGAACTCCTCGTGGCGCTGCAGCTGTTCGAGTTCTTCGGCGGCCCGGGCTCGGTGCTCGAGGACCGCTTCGGGGCTGCCGCCGTACTTGCGCTCGAGGTGCTGGAGCCGGTGAAGCCGCTCCTCGACTTCGGCGAGGCGCTGGGGGCTCACGGTGACGTCGCGCGCGTAACTGCCGAGGTCCGCGGCCACGTCTTCGATCAGTGAGAGCGCACCCGCGAGCGACTCGACGTGGGGCAGGAGCGAGGCATCGAGTGTGGCGGCGTCCCGCACGTTGGTGAGCACCTTGGCGATCTGCTCGGAGACGGAACGGTCGCGGGCGTACAGCACGTCTTCGGCGTTGGCCGCCGCGGTCGCGAGCCGCTCTCCGTGCCGCAGCCGGCCTCGCTCCTGTTCGAGCGCTTCGCGTTCGTCCACGACCGGCGCGACCTCGTCGATCTCCCCGACTTGGTAGCGCAGCAGGTCTTCGCGGTCGGCGCGTTCTCGGAACCGCTGCTTCAACTCCTCGAGCGCCGCAGCCGCTTCCACGAGCAGCGTGTGGGCGGCTTTGACCTCGGCCCGGTCGTCGAGCAGCCGGCCGAAGGCATCCAGGAAGTTGAGGTGCGAGTGCGGGTTGGCGAGCGTGTGGTGCTGGTGCTGGGACGAGATGTCCGCCAGCCCGGCCGCGAGGGTGCTGAGCTGGGTCGCGGTCGCGAGCGTGCCGTTGATGTACGCGCGGGTCCGGCCGTTGGCCTGGATCACCCGCCGCACGACCAGCTCTTCGCCGCCGTCGAGGCCCGCCTCTTCCAGCCGGGCCCGCAGGTCCGGATCGTCGCCGAGCTCGAAGAGCGCTTCGACCTCGGCTTTCGTCGCGCCGGTCCGCACCATGTCCGCGCGGCCCTTGCCGCCGAGCACGAGCCGCAGGGCGGTCACGAGGATGGATTTGCCCGCCCCGGTTTCCCCGGTGAGCACGTTGAGGCCGGGACCGAACTCGACTTCGAGTTCGTCGATGATGGCCAGGTTGTGTACGCGAAGGCAGGTCAGCATGAGGTACTCCGAAACGCCGAGACCCCGAGGTAGCACGCTGGGGTGACAAACACAGGGCTGCGGTTCCCACAGACAGCAGGGTTCGGGAAACGCGGCTCACGTCGGGGCAGAGCGACCGTGAAACCGCGGGCCCAGGGCGTTCGATGCTTGACTCCGAACCGCTGAGCGTCCATTCATCGTTCGACCGTGGGCTTTATCGAGCGACTCGCAGCGGACTGGTTGGTCCTGCTCATTCCGTTCTTCAGCGCCTTCGTGGGCTGGTTCACGAACGTCGTCGCGATCAAGATGATGTTCTACCCCGCAGAGTTCGTGGGGGTGAAGCCGATCGGATGGCAGGGCATCGTGCCGGCCAACGCGCGCCGGCTCGCGAAGATGTCGACGCAGCTCATCCTGACGCGGCTGTTGAGCCTCGAGGAGCTGTTCTCGAAGTTCAAGGGCGACGACTTCGCCGACGAGCTCGACGGGGTGGTCGCCGAGATCACCGAGCAGGTCATCGACGAGGTCGCGACCAAGCGCGCCCCCCAGATGTGGGAGAACGCCGGCGAGGTCATGCAGCAGACCGTGCGCGACAAGATCTCGGAAGAGGTGCGCGCCGTCGCGATCGCGATCGTCGACGACTTCTCGGCGAACATCACCGACATCCTCGACCTGGAGCGGGTCGTCGTCGAAGCGGTCGAAGAAGACAAGGAACTCATGAGCATGATGTTCCTCCAGGTCGGCTCGGAGGAGTTCAAGTTCATCGAGCGCTCCGGCATCTGGTTCGGGTTCCTCTTCGGGCTCATCCAGATGTGCGTGTGGGTCTACTTGCCGCTCGACTGGGTTCTCCCGCTCGCCGGGTTCTTCGTCGGCTACGCCACGAACTGGGTCGCGCTCAAGCTCATCTTCAAGCCGCAGCAGCCGAAGAAGGTCGGACCCTTCGTCATCCAGGGCGTCTTCCACAAGCGACAGAAAGAAGTGTCGCGCGAGTTCAGCAAGCTCACCGCCGGCAAGGTCCTCAACGCCGACAACATCACGAAGACCGTGACGACCGGACCGACCGCCGAGAAGATCTTCGGCATCGTGGACGTGCACGTCACCGCGCTCATCGAGAAGTACCTCGCGCACCCGATGGCCGCGATGATGATCCCCGAAGCGGAGCGCGAGCCCCTGCGCCTCGAGATGACCCAGCGCATCAAGGACGAGCTCCCCAAAGAGGGCGGCTTGCTCCACACGTTCGCCGGCAAAGCCGTGAACATCAAGGACGAGATCAACGAGCGCATGGAGCAGCTCTCGCCCGAAGAGTTCGAAGGCGTGCTCCGCCCCGCCTTCCAGCAGGACGAGTGGAAGCTCATCCTCGCCGGCGCCGTCCTCGGCCTCGTCGCCGGCGTCCTACAGTTCGTCTACGTCTTCAGCTGAGCCCGACTGGGTGAGCGGGAAGCGGTCGCGGCGGTAGCGGTGGCGGGTTCCGTAGCAGAAGCGGATTCGGTAGAGGACGCGGAAGCGCTTCCGCTTCCGCTTCGGCCACCGCTTCGGCCCCGTCCCGGGACCTGGGTGCGTTTTGCCGCGGGGGCGGGTAGCCAAGGGGCGGAGTCGGCGCTACCTGGGGAAACATGGATTCCCGGGAGATTCGCCGAGCGTTTACTGGCTTCTTCGAGCAGCGCGGACATGCGCTCGAAGCCAGCGCGGGCCTCGTGCTCGACCACGATCCGACGTTGATGTTCGTCAACGCGGGCATGGTGCCGTTCAAGGACGTGTTCACGGGCAAGGAGACCCGCGCGTACAGCCGGGCGACGTCTTCCCAGAAGTGCATCCGCATCAGCGGCAAACACAACGACCTCGAGAACGTGGGCGTCACCGCGCGGCACCACACCTTCTTCGAGATGCTCGGCAACTTCTCGTTCGGCGACTACTTCAAGCGCCAGGCGATCGAGTACGCGTGGGAGTTCATCACGAAGACGCTCGGGCTCGATCCGAACCGCCTCGTGTTCACGGTCTTCGGCGGCGAAGAAGGCTACGGCCCGGCCGACGAAGAGAGTGTGCGGCTCTGGAAGGACGTCACCGGCTGCGGGGACGACCGGATCAAACGGTGCGACGCCAAAGACAACTTCTGGTCCATGGGCAACACCGGCCCGTGCGGACCCTGCACCGAGATCCACTACTGCCTCGGCGTCGACCCGGTCGACCCGTCCACCTTCGGTGAAGAGCCGACGCCCGAAGGCCGCGGCTGGTTCGAGCTGTGGAACCTCGTCTTCATGCAGTTCGACCGGCAAGAGGACGGCACGCTCAAGAACCTGCCGGCGCCGAGCGTCGACACCGGCGCCGGACTCGAGCGGCTCGCGGTCGTCAAACAAGAGGTGCTCAGCAACTACGACACGGATTTGCTCCGGCCGATCGTGGAGCTCGCCGGAGAGATCGCCGGCAAGAAGTACGGGCAGACCCAGGCGCCCGACGACACCTCGATGCGGGTCATCGCCGACCACGCTCGGCTCACTGCGTTCCTGCTCAGCGAAGGTGTCTCCCCCGACAAGGGCGGCGCGCCCTACGTGCTGCGCCGCGTGATGCGCCGCGCCATCCGTCATGGGTACCGGCTCGGGATCGAAGAGCCGTTCCTCTACCGCTGCGCCGGCAAGGTGTTCGAGCTGATGGGCGAAGACTACCCGCAGCTCGTCGAACGCGCCGCGCTCATCGAAGACGTGGCCCGCGCCGAAGAGATCGGGTTCCGCCGCACGCTCGCCGATGGACTGAAGCTGCTCGAAGAGAACGACGAGTGGACGATGAGCGACACGGAAGCGGGCGGCGGGACCAAGACGCTCCCCGGCCGGGTTGCGTTCAAGCTCTACGACACGTTCGGCTTCCCGTTCGACCTGCAAGAAGTCATCGGCGAAGAGTCCGGCTTCGTGGTGGACGAAGAGGGCTTTCAAGAAGCGCTCGAAGAAGCGCGGGCCCGGAGCCGAGAAGGTTCGAAGCTCAACGACTCGGTCGCGACCGAGAAGGTCTACTACGACATCCGCGAGACCCTCGGCGGCGCGGTGAAGTTCCTCGGCTACGACCGCGACGAGTGCGACGCCAAGGTCGCCGCGCTCCTCGTCGAGGGTGAGAGGGTGGACTCCGTCGAAGCCGGCACCGAGTTCGTCTTGGTCACCGACCGCACGCCGTTCTACGGCGAGAAGGGCGGCCAGGCGGGTGACCGAGGCGCCTTCTCCGGCGAAGCGTTCAGCGGGAACATCGGCGACGCGCTCATTCCGGTACCGGACCTGACGGTGCACGTCGCGACGTTGACCGAAGGACGCCTCGCGGTCGGCGACGCGCTGAAGCTCGTTGTGGACGACGCCTCGCGCACCGCGACCCGCCGCAACCACAGCGCCACGCATCTCTTGCACTGGGCGCTTCGCAAGGTGCTCGGCGAGACCGCGACCCAGAAGGGCTCGCTCGTCTCCGCGGACCGCTTGCGGTTCGACTACTCGTCGACGAAGCCGCTCGCCGCTTCGCAGATCCGCCGCATCGAAGACCTCGTCAACGGCGCGGTGCTCGAGAACACCGCCATCACCACCGATGTGCTCCCGATGGACGAAGCCAAAGAGCGCGGCGCCATCGGCATCTTCGAAGAGAAGTACGGCGACGTCGTGCGCGTGCTGCGCATCGGGCCAAGCCTGGAACTCTGCGGCGGCACCCATGCGTTCCGCACCGGGGACATCGGCCTCTTCACCATCCTGAGCGACAACGGCGTTGCCGCGGGCGTGCGGCGCATCGAAGCGTCGACCGGGCTCAACGCGCTCGCGTTCCTGCGCCAGCAGACCGGCGCGCTTCAGGACTTGAGCGACATGTTCAAGACCACCGTCGATGCGCTCCCCGCGCGCCTGCAGAAGTTCGACGCGCACCGCCGAGACCTCGAGCGCGAGGTCGAGCGACTTCAGCGCGAGCTGGTCAGCGGCGGCGGCGGCCGCGATCTGACGAGCGAGGCCAAAGAAGTCGACGGCGTCCGGGTGCTCGGCGCGATGGTGCCGAGCGTGGACGGCAACGTGCTGCGCGAGATGGCGGACAAGCTGCGCGACCAGCTCGCGCCCGCCGTCGTGATGCTCGGCACCGAGAGCGGCGACGGCAAGAAGGCGCTCCTCGCCTGTTCGGTCTCGAAAGAAGTGACCTCCAAGTTCCGCGCCGGCGATCTCGTCAAACGCGCCGCCAAGATCGTGGGCGGCGGTGGCGGCGGCCGGCCGGACTTCGCGCAGGCGGGTGGTTCGGATCCGAGCAAGCTCGCGGACGCGGTCGCGGACGTCTACGAAGCCACCGGCGCTGCGGCGGCCCACGCCCCCGCACCGAGTCTCTGACGTTCGATGGGGCTCGGGGCGAAGTTCAAGGGGGCGGCGATCGGTGCGTACCTCGGCAGCCTGCGCGACACGTCGCGTGGCTGGCAGGGCCTCAAACGGCGCCTGCGTGGCGGCCGCCACAAGCTCGTGTTCTACCACCAGGTCGACGACCCGTGGTCGCACCTGCTCGCCCTCGCACTCCCGCGGCTGATGGGTCCCAACGTCGAGCTCTCGATGGTGCTCGTCCCGCCGCCCGCTGCCGACGCGGATCCCGAACCGATCAAACGCGTCGAACACGCGCGGCGGGATGCAGCGCTCTTGGCCCGGCGTCACGGGTTCGAGTTTCCTGACCACCCGGTGCAGCCGGCCGCCGATCGAGTCCGGCGCGCCAACGCGGTGTTGCTCGTCGATCGACCCATCGAAGAACGTCTGTCGGTCGCTGCCGCGATCGGTCGCGCGCTGTGGCTCGACGACTCCGACGCCCTCGCATCTTTGGTCCGCGAACACGGCACCGTGCCTGGCCAACAGGTGATGCCCACCCTGGAGCGCAACTACCGGGACCTGCGGCGCGCGGGGCACTACCAAGGCGCCATGATCCGCTACCAGGGCGAATGGTTCTGGGGCCTCGACCGGTTGCCGCACCTGTGCCGCGCGATGTTCGGACGCGACGCGGATCCGGCGGCGCTCCTGCCCGCGGTCCCCGTCTTCACACCGGAGCCAGCGCCCGCTCCCTTGGAAGCGTTCGTCTCGTTCCGAAGCCCCTACTCGTACCTTGGCGCGGCCGAAGTGGAGAAACTCGTCGCCGCGCGGCCCGAGGTTCCGTTCTCCCTCCGGCCGGTGCTCCCGATGGTCACCCGCGGCCTGCCCGTGCCGCGGGACAAACGCATGTACATCGTGCGCGACGCCAAGCGGGAAGCGGAACGTCTCGGGGTCCCGTTCGGCCGGTTGTGCGACCCGCTCGGTGAAGGCGTCGAACGTTGTCTCGCGCTCGCCTACGTGGCGCGCACCGAACGCGGCGACCGCGCCGCGCTTCGGTGGGTGGTGGAGGCTGGCGCCGCGATCTGGTCGCGGGCCGTGGATCTGACCCGTATCCCCGAGCTGCGCGAAGTCGCCGAACGCGCCCAGGTCGCCGATCTGGTCGACGCCTCGCTGACCTGCACCGAGTGGCGCACCGACGCCGAGCAGAACCGCGAGGCGCTCAGCGAAGCCGGACTCTGGGGCGTGCCGAGTTTCCGGCAGGGCGCGTTCGTGGCGTGGGGCCAGGACCGGTTGTGGGCACTGCAAGAACGTCTGGGAGTCGAAGCATGAACCATGAGGGACAGAGCTGCGTTTCCCAAACACCGCACGCTTCCACAGGACAGAGGTGCACTGGACAGAGGTGGGGACGACGGCTCTTGGCTGCGCTGTCTGGCCTGGCACTTCTGGTCGGCTGCACCGAGGAACCTCCGCCGCCTGAAGTGCCCTCGGAGCTCGGCTTTGCGATCCGCACGTTCTGCGAGATCGCGACCGAAGTCTCCGAGACCGAGTCGGATCCTCAGCAACGCGCGATGACCACCGCCAACCGGGCCCGCGAAGAAATCCAGAACTCGGAGTTCGGCGGCCTCATGGCCCGCATCGCGACGTCGGATCCGTCCAGGCGCCAGGAGATCTTCGACTCCGCCGGCCGTGCGAATGGCCTGGGAGAGACCTGGACCTGCCCGATCCTCGCGGACTGACGAAGTCAGTCCCCCTTGCCCTTGCCCTTGCCCTTGCCCTTGCCCGCAGGTGATGTTGCGCAATCGCGTGGGGGACAATCGACACCGTGCCGATCACCAATCCGAAGCTCGCAGACCACATCTTCCTTCGAGCGATCGTTGGCGACACGGGTTTCCCGGCCGACTTGATTGCGAAGGGGCAGGGCATCTTGCGACGGCTCGCGGAACGCTTCGAAGCGGAGCAGCCCAAAGACGAGGCGCACGTCTTTCGGTTGACTCACGCAGCGACCGAAGCCTTCAACGACCTGGACGAAGAGATGGCGGAGCGGGGGAGCGTCATCGAGAGCGTGTTTCGTGAAACGATCATCGACGACGTGGAGGCCATCGCTCGGGCATACGGCTGGGCGCTGGACGCTGAAGAGCTGACCGCGCCGCGTGAGTGGTAGCTGGGGAGCGGGACGATTTCCGTCATCACAGCCAAGCATCGCACTGAGGAAAGGTCGCGCAGAGTCGCACGCCGTGTTCGCTGAGGAGCTTCATCGCCCACTCCGCCATGTCCTCCTGAAGCTCATACCCAATCAAGTGGGCAGCACTCGTTCCTGCTTTGGTGGTCGGGGGATCGATACCGAGCTTGCGAGCCGCTTTGTCTCGCCAAGCAAGGATTCGCGCTTGCTCCCGCCGGAGCTCTTCGAAAGCGTCGTCACCCAAGTAGGTTCCATCGAACGCGTACAGCTCGACCGTTTCTGGTACGCGAACGAGCAGGATTCCGAGCGCAAGCGCGAGCGCTTCGTGCATTGGATTGGACTCGGGCACGCCGCAAGTTGGGTTCGGCGTCGCGAACCGCAAGCGTTGTTCGTCTGGCAGGCTGGTGCTTCGTAGCGGAATCGGAACGCGAGTGTCGTCGTTCCATCTTCATGAGCGTTTCGATCGTGTGGGTCAGCTGCCGAGCGATGGGAGGAGACCGATGACCCGCAGGCGCTTCTTCTCAGTCCGTGTTGGAGCGAGCGTCGGTTTCGCACCGTACCTTCCGCTTGGTTGGTTTGGGGCGTGCCGAACCTGATGGCGATCTGACGGGTCGGGCACGTCGGCACACACAGGGCACGGGCAAGGGCACGGGCAGGGGCAGGGGAACTAGCCCTCTTGGGCTAGTTGGCGCAGTAGGGGCGGGCGACGACGCCGTCGCAGGTCGGGAGACCCGTTTCGGAATCGCAGGTCACGCTCGCGGCGTTGCCGGGGCAGGTGACGGTGTTCGCGCCCGCTTCGTTGCAGGACTCGGGCTGGTGGTCCTCGTCGAGGCAGACGGCCAACTCTTCCAGGACCCCTTCGGCGTGCGGCGCCTGGCAGGCGGGCTGGCAGCCGGGGCCGTCCCAGCGGGTGACGCCGTCGCTGCAGGCGATGAGGGTACTGAGGGCGGCGAGCAACAAGACGATTCGCATGGAGAGGACCTGAGGGAAGAAGGGAAACGTGTCTGCCCGAGCAGAGAACCCGCGAGACCTAGCACGGCCCGTTCTTCTTGGCACCACCCCGCAGCCCCGCAGCCCCTTGCCTTGCCGTTGCCCCCGGCTCACCGCAGCTCGGCCGCCAGGGCTGGCAGTCCGAGCCAGCCCAGCGCGCGCACCATGCCGGCCCGGGCTTCGGCGGCGCCACTGGCACCGCGCGGCACGTGGCCGTAAGCGCGGACGGCGTCGACCGGCCGGCCGTCCGCCAGCGCCGCGTCGCCGACCGAGACCCACGCGCTCGGGTTCGACGCGGTGGCTTCGCGGGCGATGTCTTCGGCCCCGGCTGGGTCGCCGGCATCCCGCAAGAGCCGGCTGGCTTCGGTGGCGTCGCCGAAGCGCGTCGGGTCGCTCGTCTGCAGCACGGCCTGCGCTTCGTCGGTGCGACCCGAGGCGATCCACGCGCGGATCCGCAGCCGTTCGAGCGGGGCGGCGGCGGGGGGCAGCCGCTCCATCAAACGCGCCGCCAACCCGGGCTGGCTGTGGGTCATCGCGACTTCGGCTGCGCTCCAGGCTTCTTGTTCGAGCACGGGGACATGCCGCTGGATCGCTTCCACCGCCTCTGCGGCCGCGCCGGGGTCCTGCGCCGCGACCGCCAACGCCAGCCGGGCGCGCAGCGCAGCGCGACCGTGGGTGCAGCGCAGCACTTCGAGGGCCCGTGGTTCGGCGCCGGTCCGCTGGAGCCGGACCGAGAGTTCGAGCACCGCCGTCTCCGAACCGGGTGCGGATTCGACCGCAGCGATGGCCGCGGCCAGGGCGGCTTGGTCGTCGCCGCGTCGGGCTTCGATGTGGGCGCGCGCGAGGTGCACCGCTTCGGCGGCTTGTTCGAGTGCGGCGGCTTCGCTCAATGCTCGGTCGGCGGCTTCGGTGCGTCCGAGTCGATCGAGCGCCTCGGCCATGCGCGCGGCGATGAGCGCGTCGTCGTGGGCGCCCGCGCGCGCTTGCCGGTAGTGGCCCACCGCCGTCTCGTCGTCGCCGGAGGCCGCGGCGAGTTCCCCCCGCACGAAGTGTTCGTAGCTGTGCGGCGAGACGAACACCCCGACCTGCCGGACGTCGGCCAGGGTGCGCACGACTTCCGGAGGCACGCGGGGCCGGCACCCGACCCCGACGAGCAGCAGACCCACGACGAGCCAGGTCGGCCGCTTCAACCCATCACCTTCGAGTGTGCGGAACACGCGGACGTTGGTTGTCCGACAGGAATGGGACGCGCACGGCGCACTCCACGCTCACAGCGCGCTCGACCCGAGGCGGTCGGGCGCGGAGCGGCGCTCACATGTTTTCGCATTGGCTGGTGAAGCCCGCTTTGCATCGCACGAGCACACTCGTCGGATCTTCGCCGACCGGGATCGGCCATGAGAGAAAGCGCGGGTTGCTCTCGGCGATGCGCTCGCCCGCACGGATGAAGGTCACCCGCAGGGTCGGGTCGAAGGTGTGGCCGTCCATCATCTCCGCCGCGACGAGCGGCACGTCGACTCGGAAGGTCGTGCTCGTCGGGATGGCGTTTCGGTCGATGTAGCCGCGTCGCAGTTTGAGCACGAACTCGCCGACCGCGGACACGCGCACTTCGACGTCGCCGCCCATCATCTCGGTCGGCGCGAGCGGTTCGAACGCTCCGTCGCTCGGATCGGGCACGATGATGATCTCGATCTCGTCGACCGCGGCCTGCGCGATCGTCACGCCGCCCACCGAGCCGTCGTCGGCAACGATGGAGACGATGTGGGGTTCGGGTCCGCCGTCGCCACATGCTGTGGCGCAGAGGCCGACGCACAGGGCGAAGGCGAGACACATCTGCGGGTGCTTCATGGCGTACCTCGGCCGGGAATCGGTGGGACTTCGAAACCGCTGGGCGTGTCGCTGCCACCAGCGACGGCGACTCCGATGATGATCGCGGCGATGACCACGACGGCGCCGCCGACCGCGGCCCAGAGCCACCACTTCTTGTAGAGCGGTTCCCCGGATGTCGACGCCTCCGCGGTGACGAAGGAGTCCGCTTCCTGCGCGTCCTGGGCCGCGAGCTGCGCGGCTTGTTCCGGGAGCGGTTCCAGATCGATGTTCACCCGGGCGCCATCGAGCGACACGTCCATCGACCGGTTGAACGGCTGCGCGCCGCGGGCGGTCACGCTGATCGTGTGGTTGCCGGGCGCGACCTCGAGCGGGGCGAGCGGCGTCTGACCGACGGGCGCGCCGTCGATCGAGACGGTGGCGCCGTCCTGGTTCACAGCGAGAAGCAACGTCGTGCGCGTCGGCGGCTCGGGCATGCCGGCCGCGAGCGGTCCGAGGCGGGCGCTCAACACGGCGGTGAGTGCATCGGCGGTGGCGGCTTCGGCGACCGGGACCTGCACGTTGAGCGGCTCCACGCGGAGCACGCCGGACATCGGTTCGCGGACGGCGATGTCCAGATGCAGCACCCCACTCTGCACCGACACCCGAACGAACACACCCGCGGCGCCCCCGGCGGCTGCGATCTGCGCACCGAGGCATGGATCGATGGTCGGCGCGGGGTTCTCGGGGGTGGGCTCGGGCACAGTGCACGCGAGCACCGCTTGCACGGCGCCGAGCGCCGGTTGGACGGTGCGACCGGAGACGAGCGGCGTGAGCGCGCGGGTCAGGGCGGCCACGGAGGTCTCGGCGATCTCGGCGGTCAGTCCTTCGCCCGGGATCGGAATGACCACCACCGGGGGCGGGGTCTGTGCCGTGGCGGTGGAACCGAGTGGGGTCAGAAGCATGCCCAAGAGGGCCATGCCGACCCATCGGTGGGGGGGCATCCGTTGTACGTACCGCATGGGGCCGGACCATAGCAGGGGCCCCATCGCGAGTCTCCCCGTGCCCGTGCCCGTGCCCGTGCCCTTGCCCTTGCCCTTGCCCCTGCCCTTGCCCTTGGTGATGCCGATGCCGAAGCCGATGCCGAAGCCGAAGCCGAAGCCGATGCCGATGCCGAAGCCGAACCCGAACCCGACCCTCGGGCCGATGCCGATGCCGATCCCGCCGATGCCGACCTCTGTGGGGCGCTTCCGCGCTTGACCATGCCGCACACCAGGGCTAGCTTCCGCCTCCCTTCGGGGACAGAACATCGGGGCGTAGCGCAGTTTGGTAGCGCGCGCGGTTCGGGACCGTGAGGTCGGAGGTTCAAATCCTCTCGCCCCGACAAAGTACGAAAGAGCAAGGAGCGCTCCCTATGGCCAAAGCACCCACTCCCTTGAAGGTGCTCGTCGTTGACGACGATCAGGCCATTTGCGAGTTCATGGAGACCTTCCTGGCGAAGGATGGTTTCCAGGTAGAGACGCTCTCCGACCCCGTGGAAGCACCCGAGGCCGTCAAGGTCGGGGGCTTCCACATGGTCGTGCTCGATCTGATGATGCCCGAGATGGGCGGGGTGGAAGTCCTCGAGAAGATCCGCAAGGTCGACAGCGACGTGGCGGTCGTGATCTTTACTGGATACCCGAGCCTCGACACCGCGGTGCGCTCGATGAAACTCGATGCGGTCGACTACCTGCGCAAACCGTTCAACCCGGACGAGTTTCGCGCGGTCATCGACCGGGTGATGCGCAAGAAGGGCCTGCTCCGGACACCGGAAGAGAGCCTGCACCGCGTTATCGGAGAGACGATTCGAGGCCTCCGCAAAGATCGTGGCCTGACGCTGAAACAGATGGCGCGCCGCACCGGCCTCAGCGTCTCGCTTCTGTCACAGATCGAGCGCGCCGAGAGCAGCGCGTCCATCAGCTCTCTCTACAAGATCGCGGTCGCACTCGACGTGCCCATCCGCGAACTCTTCGGCGACTACTAGCGGTGGATCCCACGGTCTCGGACCGTCCTGCCTACCCGGGCGGGGGCCTCGCGATGTGGGGCATCGGGCTGCTCGCGCTCAACGGCGTGTTCCACGCGGTGCTCTTCGCCGCCGCGCTCCTGCCGGACCAGACGATGCTCTTGTCCTACGGATTGGAGGCGGACGCGCTCGCGACCGGCGTGGAGATGCTCTTGATGTTGATCACCGGCATCGTGTTCATCGTCTGGTTTCATCGGGCGTTCAAAACGGCGATGGAGATGGCTCCCCAGTCGGGGTTGACGATGTCGAGTGCCAGCGCGGTGTGGTGCTGGTTCGTGCCGATTGGGAACTACTGGTTGCCGTACCAGCGGGCTTCCGCGATGTGGCGCTGGACCGGGGGTGGTTCGACGAGCTGGCCCATCGTCGTGTGGTGGGTCTTGTGGGTGGTCGGCCGGTTCACCGGCGGTGTGGTCGGGCGGCTCCCGGCCGACATGATGTCCGCTGAGATGTTTCGAAGCGGCTGGATGCTCGCGACGGGCGTCTCCATGCTCTCGGCGTTTGCGGCGGCCTACTACATGCGCGCGATGGACGAGCGGTTGCGTCGATCGTGCGAGGGCGTGATCGGCTTCTGAGGGACGGTCAGACCGCGCGGCGCCACCGGCGCACTTGGTACGCGTCGCTCTCGCTCGGTGCGTCGTTCCCTTCGTAGTCCGCGCCGCCCGACCACGGTCCGATGCGCCGCACGCCGTCGGCGTCGGATCCGGGCAGAGGATCTTCGGACCACTCGGCGCCGAGGGCCACTTCGCCTTCCGCTCGGTCGGGGCTGCACACCGCGTACACGAGGGTGCCGCCCGGACGCACGAGGCCGGCGACGCGGGAGACGATCTTCTGCTGGAGTGCCGCGAGCGTGGCTGCCGCCTCGGGCGCCAATCGGAGCAAGATTTCCGGGCGGCGGTGGATGGTGCCGAGCCCGGTGCACGGGGCGTCGATGAGGGCGCGATCGAAGTCGCCTTCGAGCCCGCCATCGCCGACCGACCAGTCGATCGCGGCGGTCTCGACGGGGGGCAGTTTCAGCCGGGTGAGCTCGGTCGCGATCTGGTCCAGACGCGGCTCGTGGAGGTCCGCCGCGACGATCTGGCCCGCGGCCCCGACCGCCCGGCGCAGCGTGGTCGTCTTTCCGCCCCGGCCCGCGCATGCATCGAGGATCCGTTCCCCTTCCTCTGCACCCACCGCCGCGCCGATGATCTGCGAACCGAGGTCCTGCACCGAGAACGCGCCGTCTCCGTAGCCAGGCAACTGCCGCGGGTCGCCCGCGCGGGTGATCGCCACCGCCCCGGGGAGGGGGAGGGCCGCGAACTCGGCCCGCGGCATCGCCTCGATGGCGGTCTCCAACCACGCCTGCAGGTCGCCGTGCACCTGCACGTGCAGGGGCGGTGGCAGCGGTCGTTCGCCAAGGAACTCCTGCACCCGCCCCGCGTCGAGCGACGCTTCGAGCCGTTCGCGGACCCAGCTCGGCACGTCGAGGGTGGTGGGGGGTGCGGCCTCTTCGGACCGGCGGATCTTGCGGAGCACCGCGTTGGTCAGCCCGGCCAGCTTGCCCCGTTTGCGCTTCACGATCGCCACACTCTCGTTGACCGCGGCACTGACGGGGACGCGCGGCAGGTAGAGCAGCTGGAAACACCCCACCCGCAGGGCGGCCCGGGTGAAGGCGTCGATGTTGTCGGGCGTGCGCAGGTGCGCATCGAGCGCCGCGTCGAGGGTGGGCAGCACCCGGAGCGCGCCGTACACGATCGCCACAGCCAGCCGAGCGTCGCGGTCACTCAGCCCCGCGGTTTGGAGCGCCGCGTCCAGGGTCGGTGCCGCCCACGCGCCACCCACTGCGACCCGGTGCAGGGTCTCGGTCGCGACCCATCGAGCACTCGTGCTTCGTTCCACGCTCGGCTGTAGCATTGGGTCGTGGTCCACGCTGCCACAGCCGAACATGTTGATTGTAGCGCCCCCGTCCGACTGCTAGCGTGCGCCCCGTCGATGACGGATTCCGGTCACGCCGAGACGACCCTCAGCGATGGAACCTGGCTCAAGGTGGAGATCAGCGGCCGAACCGGCGCTGAGAAACTCGCAGACCTTGCGCTCGGTGCCGCCGCTGGTGCAGTTGCGTCCAAACCCATCGAGCCGAAGGCCCCCGAAGCCATCGCTCGGGAGACCGGCATCGTCGGTGGCAGCGCGCCGATGCGCGAGATGTTCAAGACGCTCGACCGCATCCGCGGGTCGAACGCGACCGTGCTGGTGCTCGGGGAGAACGGGACCGGCAAGGAACTCGTTGCGAAGGGCATTCACGAGATGTCGCGTCGCTCGTCGCAGCGGTTCGTGGCGACCAACTGCAGCGCGTTCAACGACAACCTGCTGGAGAGCGAACTCTTCGGTCACCGGCGTGGCTCTTTCACCGGCGCGGTGAACGACAAGCCGGGCCTGTTCTCGGTCGCGGACAACGGCACCTTCTTCCTCGATGAGGTCGGCGACATGTCCCCGGCGCTCCAGGTGAAGCTCCTGCGGGTCCTGCAGGAGGGCGTGTTCATGCCCGTGGGCGCCACCGAACCGAAGAAGGTCGATGTGCGCATCATCGCGGCGACCAACCGCGAGCTGCAGGACATGGTCCGGGCTGGTTCGTTCCGCGAGGACCTCTACTACCGGCTTCACGTCGTGCAGATCCGCGTGCCGCCTCTGCGCGAACGCCGCGACGACATTCCGCTGCTCGCCGAGTACTTCCTCGGGCGGCTGGCCAAACGAGATGGCCGGAGCAAGGCCCTGTCCCGGGCCGCGCTCGACCGTCTGCTCGAACACCACTGGCCCGGCAACGTCCGCGAGCTCGAAAACGAGATCGAACGGCTCTGGGTGCTCTCAGGCGACGAACAGCTCATCGGCGACGAACACCTCACGCCGGCGATCGCCCGCGGTGGTTCGCGGACGGTGGCTCAGACCCCTGCGGAGCTCGTCGTCACGGACGGTCAGACCCTGCCCGAAGCGGTGGAAGCTCTGGAGCGCAAGATGATCGCCGACGGACTGAAAGCGGCGAAGGGCAACAAGACGCGCGCCGCCGAGAAGCTCGGCATCAGCCGTCGGAACCTGATCCGCAAAGTTCAGTCCTACGGACTCGAGGACGCCGGGCGAAAGTAATGTCGGGTCCGTACGTGCTCGTCGCGGACGCCGATCCGTTTTCGTTGAACCTCCTCGAGGAAGCCTGCACGACGGCTGGGTACGAGGTGCTGACCGCGCTGGATGGGCGCCAGGCGCTCGAACTGCTGGCCCGCCACCCCACCATGTTGGTCCTGCTCGATGCCGGGCTGCCCGAGATGAGCGGCCAAGAGGTGGCGGAGGTTTTGAAGAACGACGCGGAGTTGAAGGTCATCCCCGTGTTGCTTGCGGTGGGGGACACCGGCGAAACGGTTTCGCCGGCAGATGGGATGGTCTGCAAGCCGTATCGGGTCGCGGAGATCCACACCCGCATCCGCGAGACGCTTTCGTCCGCACGCGACGCCCGTCGGCGGGCGCGCGAGTCGGTCGCGCCGGGTGGGCTCGGCGACCGGGCGCAGATGCTCCTGAGTCTCGAGTACGAAGTGACCCGAGCCTGCCGGTTTGGCCAATCGCTTGCGGTGGTGGTCCTGCGCGGCGGGCCATCGGCCGTACTGGGGCCGCAGTTGCGAGGCCTGCTCCGGGTGATGGACACGGTCTTCGTCTCCACGGAGGACGAGGTGGTCGCCATCCTGCCGGACACGGAGGCCGTCGGTGCCCAGACGGCACTCGACCGGGTCCTGGGCGATCTCGCGCAGCCCAGCGTGAGCGCAGGCGTTTCGCTCGCACCGACCGAAGCCACCGCGCCCACGCCGCTCCTCGAGCTCGCACGCACCCGCGCCACGGGGTGACCACCGCGCCAGGGCGCGACCGGACACGGCCGACCCTTGCGCTGGATCGCGATTCTGCGTAGAGCCACCCCATGACGACGCCCTCCGCCTCGGATCTCGGATCGGTCCGCCACGACTGGACCGTTCGCGAAGCCCGTGCGCTTCACGAGCTGCCGCTCCTGGAGTTGCTGTTCCGGGCGCAGACCGTGCACCGCACCCACCACCCGGAAGGGGCGATCCAGCTCTGCACCCTGCTGTCCGTGAAGACGGGCGCGTGCCCCGAAGATTGCGCGTACTGCCCGCAGAGCGGCCGACACTCGACCAGCGTCGAGCCGGAGCGGCTCTTGCCAGTGTCCGAAGTGCTCTCGAAAGCGCGGGCGGCCCGGGCGGCGGGGGCGAGCCGTTTCTGCATGGGCGCGGCATGGCGCGACGCACGCGAAGGCGCGCCGTTCGAACAGGTGCTCGAGATGGTGCGCGGCGTGCGCGGGCTCGGCATGGAAGCCTGCGTGACGCTCGGCATGTTGACCGACGACCAGGCCGCGCAGCTTCAAGCGGCCGGACTGACCGCCTACAACCACAACCTCGACACGAGCAAAGAGTTCTACGGCGAGATCATCTCGACCCGCACCTACGAAGAGCGCTTGGACACGATCAAGCGCGTGGCGGGGGCGGGGATCCACGTCTGCGCGGGCGGCATCATCGGCATGGGCGAATCGGAAGGCGACCGCATGGCGATGCTCGTGACGCTCGCCAACCTGACGCCGCAGCCCGAGAGCGTGCCGATCAATGCGCTCGTCGCGGTGCAGGGCACCCCCCTCGAGGACCGGCCTCCGGTCGATCCGATGGAGCTGGTGCGCATGTGCGCGACCGCGCGGATCATGATGCCCAAGGCGATGGTCCGTCTGAGCGCGGGTCGTTCTCGGCTGAGCGACGAGGCGCAACTGCTCTGCTTCATGGGCGGCGCGAACAGCGTGTTCTACGGCGACAAACTGCTGACGACCGGCAACCCCGACGTGGAAGCGGACCTTGCGCTCCTGCGGGCCGCCGGTCTGCAAGCATTGGTTCCTGCGGACGCCGAGGCCGGCCGCGACCAGGCAGTCAGCGAGCCCCTGCCGTCGATGGCGGCACCGGCCGAGTAACGTAACGGGGGCCGGGTGCGCGCGTAGCAGCCGGCGAGAACAGGAGAAGACGATGCGAACGACGATGCGACGGACAGCGATTCTGGCGGTCTCTGGACTCTTGGCCTGTGGAGGCTCCGAGTCCACGACCACCGAGCCGGTCGAGACGACGGGCACCGGCGACGAAGTCGAGACCGTGGCGGTCGAACCCGAGGTCGAACTCGACGGGATCGGCATGCGTCCGCGCACCGCCGAGGAGATCCCCAACCCGCCCGCGGCCTGGGAGACCATGACCGCCCAACAGAAGGGCCAGTACATGGGCGCGGAAGTCCTGCCGTACATGCGCACGCTCTTTCAGGAGTACGACGGGGAGCGCTACGCGAGCTTCCGCTGTCAGGACTGCCACGGCGCCACGATGACCGAGCGGAACTTCGAGATGCCGAACCCGGACATCCTGGCGCTCCACCCCAGCGGCTCAGACGAGCAGCGGGCGATGGTGCAGGCCCATCCGCGGATGGTGCGGTTCATGTTCAACCACGTGGTCCCGGCCATGCGTCAGATGATCGGCGCCGAAGAATACGACGCCGAGACCGGCGAGGGGTTCAGCTGCTACTTCTGCCATCCCCGCGCCGAAGGCACCGAGCCAGCCGCGGAGCCCACCGCCCGCCTCGACGCAGTCGAAGCGCAGCTCACCGCCTGGCACTGACGGCCGCTGCGCGAAGCGAGCCAAGCCCGATTGTGCTCCCCGTTGCGGGGGCTTGGCTGCTAGCGTCGTCCACTCTGTGTCGGAGTCTGTGACAAGCGATGTCGACGCGCCCGACGATCCGCCACCTGCAGAGCGTGCGGTCGCTGGGTCGAAGGCGGACGATGGTTCGGCGGCGGCAGAGGCCTCGGTGCCGACCCGGCTGGCGCCTTTCGGAGCGGTCGTGGTGGCCCTGCTCGCCATCGCCGACCAACTCTGGAACCGGCTGCTGGTGCGCGTGGTCGCGGACCGAGAACTCAGCGGTCTGAGCCACGACGCGATCGCGACCGCCGGGCAAGCCGGCGACCTGCTCCGCAACACCTGTGCCTTGCTCGGCGTGTTGACGTTGGGGCTCGCGATCACGGAGATGATCCAACCCCGCCACGAGGCGCCCCTGCACCAGCGCCTCGGGCTGGCCGGTTTCGCCGGCATCTTCTTGCCGACGGTGCTGCTCGCCGCGGTGTTGCCCGCCGAGCGCACGACCCCGCTCGTCGTCTTGTTCGCCCTCGGGGCGGTGAACCTGCTCGCGATCCTCCTGTCCACCTCGGCCGGCCGCAAAGGCGCAACATTCGAGATGCGGTCCGCGATGGTCGGGGCCGCGCTCGGTTCGTTCCTCGCGTTCGCCGCCACGATCTTCCTGTTGATCGGCGCGCTGACGCTTTGGCAACACGCGCACCCACTCGGCACGGCGCTCCACCACGGCGGCGAACTCCTGTGGGGGGTGGCGCTCGTGAGCCTCGGGGTCGTCGGTTGGCCACGCGAACGCGCCCTGTGGCAGCAGCTCTCGCTGGGGGCGGGGGTCGTTGCGTTGATGGTCTTCGCGGCGGTCGGCGGCAGCTGGCTCGACCACGCGATGGAGAACGAAGCGTTCTCGAGCCTCGCGTATGGGCTCTTGCATGGACAGTTGCTCTTGAAGGTCGCGCCCGCGCTCTACCTGACCCTGCACGCGCTGGTCCTCGGGGTGGGACTGTCGGGCTTGGCCGCGAAGTCGCCGCTGCGCCGCCAAGCGAGCCTTGGGCTGCTGTTTCTTCTGGCCAGCGGCATCGCGCCCACCACCCCACTGACGCTGCTCATGCTCGCGCTCGCGTTGACGCTGGTGTGGCGGGCCCTCGTGGCCCAGTCCCTCATCGAGTGGCTCGTCCGGGCTGGCCAGGACGATTTGCTGGCGCTGGACGCCGAGCTCGACGCCGAAACCCCCTGAGCGCCACCCATCGCCAAAGGCTGCGGTCGTTCTCGTTCCGGGCTACGCTGCGCGGATTGAGAGCGGGTGGGCTTTCTTGTGAGGAGCGTGGATCTTGGGACGGTTGCGAGCGTTGGGTCTGTTGGTTGTGGTCGCGGGGGTCGGTGTCGTGCCGGGACTCGAGACCGATGCGTCCGCGTTCTATCCCGAGCGGGTGCCGAACGGGTACATCAGCGGCACCACGGGCCGCTGCATCATCTGCCACATGAGCGCAGCGGGCGGCGACGCGCGCAACGCGTTCGGCAACGCGTTCCAGAACGCCGGCTTCGTCTGGACGGAGAACCTGGCGGAGCTCGACAGCGACGGCGACGGATGGACCAACGGCCAAGAGCTCGGCGATCCCTTCTTCGACTGGAGCCAGGGCGAGTCGTACGCGAACCCCTACCGCGGCGAGCCCGGCAACTCGAGCAGCGAACCCTCCAACTTCAACCTCTGCAGCAACGCCAACTACCGGGACTGCGCTACGACCGGTGGCTCGTGCAGCGACGTCTACAACGGCAACGGCCGCTGGGAATGCTCCTGCAACGCGGGCTACTCCGGCAGCGGTCACCGGCGGTCTTCCAGCCATGTCTGGACCGGCGGCGCGGGCACCAAACGGTTCGAGATCACCAGCACGGTCGCGGGCTGCACCGACATCAATGAATGTTCGGGCAACCCCTGCACCTCGGGCCGGGGCAACTGCTCCGAGACGGCGCCCCCGGGTTACACCTGCAGCTGCTTCACCGGCTGGACGTTCAATGGCACCACCTGCGTGGACCTCAACGAGTGCACTTCGATGCCCGGCATCTGCGGGGTCGGCAACTGCACCAACTTCTCGCCGCCCACCCGGTACACCTGCGCGTGTCCGCCCGGCTTCGGGTTCGATGGCACGACCTGTGTGACCGAGAACGCTTGTTTGGCAGGGACCCACGACTGCGACTCCAACGCGGACTGTGCGGCCGTTGGCGCAAGCGACTGGAACTGCACCTGCCGGACCGGTTGGAGCGGCGTCGGCTCGCCGTCGCGCGGAACCGGCGACCGCTGTGTCGACATCAACGAGTGCGCGACCATGGTCGGCGTCTGCGGCGTCGGAAGCTGCCGCAACAACGCGGGTGGTTACACCTGTTCCTGTCCGAGCGGCTACACCTCCAACGGCACCACCTGCCTGGACGACAACGAGTGCACCTCGCGCCCGTGTGGCGACGGCGGCACCTGCGACAACCTGCCGGGCAGCTACAACTGCGACTGCGATGCGGGCTACACCTTCACGGGCGGAACCTGCCGAGACATCGACGAGTGTTCCGGGCGTCCCTGCGGCGTCGGCACCTGCGAAGAGACGGCGCCGCCTGGGTACCGCTGCGTGTGTCCGAGTGGCTGGGTGAGCGATGGCTCGACCTGCGTCGACATCAACGAGTGCGACACGCCCGAGATCGCGCGCTGCGCGGTCGAACCCGAGGGCGAGTGCATCAACAGCGAAGGCAGCTTCGAGTGCATCTGCAGCACCGGGTACGCCGGCGATGGCCGCACGTGCTCGGAGATCGACGAGTGCGCCGAGGGCATCGACGACTGCGCGCCCGCACCGGCCGGCCGCTGTACGAACACCGACGGTGCGTACACCTGCGCGTGCACAGAGGGCTACGAAGGCTCCGGAGTCAGCTGTTCCGACGTCGACGAATGCGCGACCGGTGCCGTCCGCTGTGATCCCGGCCAGACCTGCGTGAACGAACCGGGCGGCGCCAGCTGCGCGTGCAGCCCGGGCTTCGTGGACGACGGCGAGGGCAACTGCATCCGGGCGTGCGGCGACGGACACCGCACCGCCGGCGAAGCGTGCGACGACGGAAACATGGACGACGGAGATGGGTGCAGCGCGGCGTGCGAGGTCGAGGTGCCTTGGTCGTGCTGGGAAGACGACGCGGGGCTGAGCACGTGTGAGAACACTTGCGGCGATGGCCTGGTCCAGTCGAACGAAGAGTGCGACGTGCCAGACCGGTCGGACACCGAGCCGAACGCCTGCCGGACCAACTGCCTCGAAGCGCACTGCGGCGACGGAGTGCTCGACGATGGCGAGACCTGCGACGACGGGGAGACCAACTCCGACGAGGCGGCGAATGCGTGCCGGTCCAACTGCATGCCGGCCTTCTGCGGCGACGGCGTCGTCGACGAGGGCGAAGCCTGCGACGACGGGACGGGCGACTGCTCCTGCGCTTCCGTGGACGCGGGCGTCGACGCCGGCACCGCACCCGACGAGGGCGGGGGCTGCGCGGCGGCGGGTGGGAACACCGGCTCCGGCGTGCTCTGGGTGCTGGGCCTCGCGTGGGCCCTGCGCCGCCGGCGGCGCTGAGATCATACGGCGCTGAGATCATGCGGCGCTGAGAACATGCGGCGCTGAGATGGGTTCCGAGGGATCGCCTCGGAACCTCAGCGCACCCCAACGAACGCACAACGACGCGGGTCTCGTGGGGTTGGGCACGCCGTCCGGCGCGCTTCCAATCGCTGGCCGCGGCTTCGGCACGTCGGGTTCCGCCACGTTGTTCTCCGCTCCTCGGTGACAGCCTTGTGACCCACTGATAGAACGTAGCCATGAGGTGGCTTCTTCTTCTTCTCGTGATCGCGGGCTGTCCCAGCGACGACGACATGACCATCGACGCCGGCGCAGACGACGCCGCGGTCGACGCACCCGAACCCGAGGTGTGTGACCCCTTGCCCGGCCCATTCCAGGTCGGCGACGCGGCGGGCCACGCGGACCCGCTCGGGAGTGCCGCCGGCGAAGCGCGCGCGGGCGCGCTGACCGCGGAGATGTTGCCGGACGATCCGAGCGGTCTCGCGACCTGGGCGCCCGGAGACTTCGTCGTCGCGAACGACCGAGTCGCGGTCGTGATCGAGTCCATGCGGGTCTCGGACGGCTACGATCCCTGGGGCGGCAAACCGAACGGGCTCGCCCGCATCGAAGGCGGCGCGATGGTCGAACCGGCCGCGTTCAACGAGCTGCTGATCGGCGTGGGACGGTTCACGTTCGAGCCGACGAGTGTTGGGGTGTTCGACGATGGCACCGACGACGCGGTCGTCCGGGCAGTCGGTGCGCTGCATCCCATCCCCTTCGTGGACGACCTCGCGCGGGTGTTCGCGCCCCTCGAGTACGGCGACCTGACGATTGCGGTCGACTACCGCCTGGCGCCCGACGCCGAAGTCGTCGACGTCACCTACACGCTCTCCAACCCGCGCGCGCGCGGTACGAGTGCGCCGAACCTCTTTCTCATCTTCCAGACCAAGCGGATGCCAGCGTTCGGACCGGTCCGCGGTTTCCAGGTCGATTCGTCCGAGTCGTACCCGTGGATGGGCTTCGCGGACGACGATGCGACCAGCTACGCGATCGAACCCACCGAAGAGGTGGGGCTGATCCTCGAGATCAGCGGCGCGATCGTGCTGCAGGGCGAACGCGCGTCCATCGGCGCATGTGGCGAGACGGCGCTTCCGTACTACCGGCTTCACGTCGGCGCCGGGCGCGGCATGAACGGTGTGCGCGAAGCCATCTGGCGCAGCGAAGGCGTCGCCACGACGAGCATGACCGGGCGGGTTCTGAGCGCCGACGGAGCGCCTATGGCCGGCGTCCGGGTTCACGCAGAGACCGACGATGCGTACATCACGCGGACCCTCACAGACGAATCCGGCAACTACCAACTGAGCGTGCCCGCCGACGTCACGCCGCAGCTGCGTGCCTTCCGCCCAGGCGAAGGATTCTCCGACCCGGTGGCCTCGGGCGACATCACCATGCCGGCCGTCGGGTTCGTGAGCATTCGGGCGATCGACTCGGACGACCAGCCGCTTCCAGTCCGCGTGCAGACCGCCCCGGTGGGCCGGGCGGAGCCGAGCATCGAAGCGAAGTACGGCGAACCGGACCGCCCCGGCCGGCGCACCCACGTGGTGTTCCCGCTCGACGGCGAAGTCACCCTGCCGCTCTTGCCCGGCATGCATCAGGTCGTGGTGTCGCGCGGGTACGAGTACGACATCTTCGACTCCGACATCACCGTGGTCGCGGGACCGCCTCCGGCCACGCCGACGACCGTGGTCCTCGACCGGGTCGTCGACACGACCGGGGTGATGTGCGCCGACTACCACATCCACACCGACCGCTCGCCGGACTCGGAAGACCCTGGTCTGTGGAAGCTCGGCACGGCGGCGGCGGATGGCCTCGAGATCCCGTGCCGTTCCGACCACGAGTGGGTCTACGAGTGGGATGTGCTGGGTCAGGAGAACGGCCTCGGCGACTACGTGTTCGGCGTCACGTCCATGGAGCTGACCACGTTTGCGTGGGGCCACTTCGGCGTCGTGCCGGTGGAGCCGCGGCCGGAGATGCAGAACCGAGGGTCGATTCCTTGGATCGACCGCATGCCCGCCGACGTCTTCAACGACGTGCGCGCGCTGCCCGAAGATCCGGTCTTGATCATCAACCATCCGCGCGGCGCCGCGATCGGCGGGTACTTCAGCGCGGCGAACTACGATCCGGTCACCGGCGAAGTGGGCAACCCGGAGCTGTGGGACGAGGACTTTCAAGCCGTCGAGGTGTTCAACGACGACTCGTTCGAAGAGTCGATGGAGATCGTGAACGACTGGTTCTCGTTCTTGAACCAAGGACGGCGCGTCTGGGCGGTCGGTTCCTCCGACACCCACGGGGTGATGCGCGGATCCCCCATCGGGTACCCGCGGACGTGTCTGGATGTCGGCGTCGACGATGCGGCTTCGCTTCGGGCCGGTGGCGGCGCGGCGCTCGTGCGCGATGTGACCCGGGCGGGTGCATTCACCGTGAGCGGCGGCCTCTACCTGACGGTGGAGGGGCGCGATGGGGTGCGTCCCGGCGGCGAGATCGCCTCGGCGATGGCGCGCGAGAGTTTCCACGTGGTCGTGCAGGCGGCGCCCTGGGTCGACGCGGACGAACTCGAGGTCTGGGTGGATGGAGAGCTGGCGGAGACGTTGCCGATCCCGGACTCGACCGACGTGATTCGCCTGGAGACCGACGTCGAAGTCGAAGGCGGGGCGTGGGTCGTGTTCCACGCGAAGGGCGGAGACACGCTCGAGCCGGTCCATCCGGGCCGCTCGCCGTTCGCCGTGTCGCAGCCGATCTTCATGATGCGGTGACCGCCGCTTTGCGAACGGCTGCTCGAACCACGCCGCCTGCTCCACGGGCGGCGTGTTCATGAGACGAACCATCGTGCTCTTGGACGTGATGGACACCCTCGTCCGGGATCCGTTTCGCGACATCCCCGCGTTCTTCGGCATGGAGAGCGACACGCTCTGGCAGTTGAAGCATCCGGACGCATGGATCCGTTTCGAGCACGGGGAGCGTTCGCGGGACGGTTTCCTCGACGAGTTCTTCGCGGACGGCCGGAGCTTCGACCACGCGGCGTTCGAATCGATGATCCGGGACGGGTACGCATTCTTGCCCGGCATCGAGCGCCTCCTTGCAGAGTTGGCGGCGACGCAGCGGACCGGTGCCCTCTCGGTCCACGCGCTCTCCAACTACCCGGAGTGGTACGTCTGGATCGAAGACAAGCTGCGCCTGAGCCGATTCCTCGAGTGGTCGTTTGTCTCGTGCCTGGTCGGCCTGCGCAAACCCGACCCGAAGCTGTACGAACACGTGCTGCGCACCCTGGACGCAGCGCCCGAAGACTGCCTCTTCGTCGACGACCGCCAGAAGAACCTCGACCCGGCAGCCGCGCTCGGCATGCGCACCCACCTCTTCCAAGACGCCAACGGCTTGAGAGACGCGCTGGTCGCCGAGGGCATCCTCCCCGCCCCCACGGCCTGACCCGTCTCCGTCCTGTCGACTGTCGATCCGCCAGGGCGCGCCGAACGGACCGTTCTTCTGCGCGGACCAGACAGCTGGGCTGGGTTCTCCTACACTGCGGTCAGGGAGCTTTGAAAATGACGCGCTTGGTCTTGGGTACGCTGGTGATCTCCATGTTCGGATGCGGCGAATCGACCGCGCCACTCGACGGAGCGCTGGATGGCGCGAGCGAAGATGCGTTCGTGGGGGACGACGCGGGCGTGGACGCGTTCGTTGGCGAAGATGCGTCCACGGACGAGGACGCGTTCACTGAAGAGGACGCGGGCGTCGACAGCGGCCCGATGGACGAACCCTGCGACGCACCCGGTGCGCTCGAGACCGTGTCGTGCGGCCTCTGCGGATCGCGGGACCGCTTCTGCACCGCGGAGATGATCTGGAGCTACGGACCCTGCGCGGGCGAGCGGCCGATGGGCTGCGTGCCCGGCACGACTTCGATGGTGGCGTGTGGTGCGTGCGGCATGCAGCAGGCGCGGTGCACCACCATGTGCACGCTCGAGCCGTTCGGTGCGTGTTCGGGGGAAGGCGAATGCGCGCCCGGCACCCGCACCCGCACCAACGACGGGTGCGCAGCGATGGAGACCCGTGAGGTGCTGTGCGACGACATGTGTGCGTTCGAGGACGCGGGCGCCTGCTCGTTCGACCCATGCAGCACACCGGGCGCCATGGAACGGGTCGAATGTGGATCGTGTGGCGAGCAAGACCGGGTCTGCGGCGACGACGGGACCTGGGCGTACGGCGTGTGCGAAGACGAAGGCATGTGCGAGCCGGGCACGCTCGGGGACGCACCCTGCGGCATGTGCGGCACCCAGCGCGCGCGCTGCAACGTCGCGTGCGAGTGGGCGCCTGTCGCGATCTGCATGGGCGAAGGCGAGTGCGCGGCCGGCACCACGCGCCGCACCACCGAAGGCTGCCCCGAGGGCGAGTCGCAGGTCCAGCGGTGCAGCGAGACCTGCGGGTACGAGACGGAGGTCGCCTGCGCAGCGGTGATCCCGGTCGACGTGACACTGCTCTTCGACATGACCGGCTCGCACGCCGGCGACGTGGAGAGCGGCGCGACCGCCATCGCAGATGACATCGTGGCGGAGCTGCTGGCGATCGAGGGCGTCCAGGTGGGCATCAGCTACTACGCCGACTTCGGCGGAACGGACGTCCCGTTCACGGGCGGCATCGCACCGACCGACGACGAGGCTGCGCTTCGGGCCGAGCTGGCGGGGGCGCCGCGCTACGGCGGCGGCGACCTTCCCGAGAGCGGCATCGAAGCCCTGGACGTGTTGACCGGTGGCGCACCGCATCCTCAGACGGAGCCGCTTCGCTGCGCCGCGGATCGGGTCGCGGGCGGATGCTGGCGACCGAGCGCGCAGCGCATCGTGGTCGCGTTCACCGATGCGCCGAACCACAACGGACCGCAGCCGATCGGCCTGGGGCTGTACGTGCCGTACACCACGGTCTCGCCGCCACCCGCCGAGTGGCCCGACGTCCTCACGAACCTGAACCGCGACGGCGTCACATTCTTCGCGGTCGTCAAGACCACCGCCGGTGCCGACGCCGAGAGCCAACACCGACGCATGCTCTCGGACCTGCGCCAGCCGGCGAGCCAACTCATCCGCCGCTCCGGCGCGGGCTGGGCCGCGGTGGGCACCGCCCTGACCGACGCCCTCTGAGTCCTGGCCTCTGAGTCTGCCCTCTGAGTCCTGGCCTCTGAGTCTGCCCTCTGAGTCCTGGCTTCTGAGTCCTGGCCTCTGAGTCCTGGCTTCTGGGTCTGGCCTCTTGGCCGCAGAGACACTTGAGCAATCGGCGATCTCCGGCGACCCTCTCGCGCCATGTCGCTGCTGCGGAAAAAGAACTTGGCCGAAGTCATCGCGGAAGCCGGTGATCCGAACCGCGCGGAACACGGCCACGAAGACGACGTCGCGGTGTCCGGCGGACTCAAGCGCAGCCTCGGCGCGTTCAACCTGGCGATGCTCGGTGTGGGCGCCATCATCGGCGCGGGCATCTTCTCGCTGACCGGCACCGCGGCGGCGCAATACGCCGGTCCCGGCATCGTGTTCAGCTTCGTGGTCGGCGGCATTCTCTGCGCGCTCGCCGGCCTCTGCTACGCGGAGCTCGCCTCCATGATCCCAGTCGCGGGATCGGCGTACGCCTACACCTACACCACCATGGGTGAACTCATCGCGTGGATCGTCGGTTGGGATCTCGTGCTCGAGTACGCGTTCGGCGCGGTCACGGTGTCCGAGGCGTGGGGCGGCTACCTCTACTCGCTGTTGCACAAGAACTTCGGCATCGAGTTCAGCGACACGTTCTTACGATTCACGAAGGGCCCGTTCGAAACCGTCGAACTCGCCAGCGGCGTCGAAGCCGCTGGGTACTGGAACATGCCCGCGACTTTCATCGCCCTCTTCGCCGCGGCCGTGATCTACCGAGGCATCAAAGAAGCTGCGTGGGTGAACAACCTGATCGTCATCGTGAAGGTCACCATCGTGATCGTCTTCGTGCTGCTCGGCATCGGGGTCGTCAGTGGAGAGAACTTGTTCGTGAACGACGCGGCGACCGGCCTCGGCGCGCTCGTGCCCGCCGTGCAGCAGACGGCCGAGGGAGCCCGATACGGCTGGGGCATGGGTGGTGTGCTCACCGGTGCGGGGGTGGTGTTCTTCGCGTACATCGGCTTCGACGCGGTCTCCACCACGGCGCAGGAGACCCGCAACCCGAAGCGCGACTTGCCCATCGGCATCCTCAGCTCTCTCGTGATCTGCACGCTGCTGTACGTCGGCGTCGCGATCGTGCTCACGGGCGTCGTGCACTACGAGGGCCTGGACGTCGCGGATCCGATCGCGGTCGGCATCGATCGCATCGTGGAGCTCCGCGGTTGGTCGCCGTCCGCACAGAAGGGTTTCACCGCGATGGTGAAGATCGGCGCGCTCGCCGGCCTGACGAGCGTCATCCTCGTGATGATGCTCGGGCAGACCCGGATCTTTTACGCCATCAGTCGCGATGGCCTCTTGCCTTGGTTCCATCGGACCCATGAGAAACACCACACGCCCCACGTCGCGACCGTCGTGACCGGGGTGTTCGTCGCGATCTGCGGCGGGTTCATCCCGATCCACCTCGTGGGGGAGCTCGTCAGCATCGGCACCCTGCTCGCGTTCGTGCTCGTGTGCCTGGGTGTACCCATTCTTCGCCACACCGAACCGGACGTACAACGTGCGTTCAAGGTGCCGGCGCCGTGGCTGATCGGGGGGGCTGGCGCGCTGGCCTGTCTTTGGGTGATGATTGGGCTTCCCCTCGACACATGGCTGCGCCTTCTCATCTGGCTCGCGATCGGATTCGCGATCTACTTCGGCTACGGCCGCAAACACAGCGTGCTTGCGCGCGCGGCGGCGACACCGAGCGGACCCGGTCCTGCGAGCGGTCGTCCGGAGGAAGAATGACCTCTCTCCGTGCAGCAGCGATCGCGTTGGCGTGCTGCGCCCTCGTTGGCTGCAAAGACGACCCCGATCCGCCGACCGGCGGGTGTGAAGAACTCGAAGACATCGGCTTCGCCGGCGAGGTCACCCACGAACAGGTGGCCATCGACTGGGAGGCCGTTCGCGGCGGCGGCTCGGCGAGCGACCTGCTCGAGTTCGGGGTCCCCCGGGATCTCGAGTCGCTCTTGCTCGTCGTCGAAGCGGGCGAGAGCTTCACCGCCATCGGCACGCTGCGCCAAGGAGACGTCGTCTACCTGGACAACGAAGCGGACCCCTTCGGCGAGACCGCGCCTTACTTCCACACACTCAACCCGGCCGGTGCGGTGGCTTTGCCCGCGAACGAAGACTCTTCGATCGCACCTGGCTGCACCACGATTCAGGGCGTGTCCGACGAAGACCTCTCCGCGCGACGAGGCATCCTTCACATCGTCTCGCGGCGCCGCCCGGCCGGTGGTTCGTTGCATGTGACGGTGGTGGTGGTCGGCGACACCGATCTCGGCGAGGTCACCGTGGAAGAACTCCGCGACGAGATGGCGCTCGTCTTCAGCGACGCGGGCATCGACTCTCGGATCGAGATCGCTGCGGTCCCGGGTCCCGCGTTCGTCAACGCGGAGGGCGCCGGTGCAGCCGCGGTGCGCGCGTCCTACGTCCCGGCGGACGAACTCCAGATCCTGGTCTATCTGATCCAGGGCTTCGCCGACGAGCCGTTCACGCTCGGGTTCGCGGCTGGCATCCCAGGTCCGAACGGCGTGGTCGGCACGGTGTCGAGCGGGGTGATCGTGGCGGTCGATGCGCACATCGACGACGAAGGGTTTCTCGACCCGGTACTCCTCGCCGAGACCGCCTCGCACGAGGTCGGTCACCAGATCGGGCTCTTTCACACCACCGAGGACACCGGCGACATCTTCGACGAGATCGGGGACACGCCGGAATGCGACGTGAGCTTCGATCTCGACGAGGACGGAGAGCTCACCGCGGAAGAGTGTGAGTTCGCCGACGGGCAGAACCTGATGTTCTGGTTGTCGGCGCTCGAGTTCTCGCAGCGCACCCTGTCGACCGCTCAGCGGCGGTTGATCCAGCTCAGCCCGGTGACCCGATGAACTGGCGATTGCAGATGCGATGGGTCTCGGCGGCCTGCTTGATGTTCGCGTGTGGGGAAGGGGCGGCACCGGTGGAGCAAGCGCTGCTTCCGACCGCGACCGAGGCCCCGACCGAGGCGCCGACGACCGAGTCGCCGGCCCCGGCATCCGCGCCTTCTGTCGCGCGTGCGACCTCGCCGACCCGCGACGCGGACTGGACCAACGCACCGTGGAGCGCGCGCACGCTCGCTCAACGCCTGCGCGCGAGGCACACCGCGGACCTGCCGACGGAAGTCGATCCGGCGGCGGCGCGCTGGGTGGCAACGCACGATCGTTGGCTCGTCATTCGTGCCCGCGCGCTCTCGATGTTGCGCGACGACTCGGAAGAGACGCGTGCGTTGATCACGGACGTGCTGGACGACGAGGCGTCGCATCCGATCCTCTTGAGTGCTGCCGTGGTCGCCGGCCGGGCCTCGTCCTCAGAGACCCTCTCCGCCCGCGCCGCGCAGTTCGCCGACCACCCGGACCCTCGGGTCCGCCACGCCGCGCGCTAGAGCGCAGGGGCGGGCAAAGCAGGCTGCCCCTGCCCCTGCCCTTGCCCTTGCCCTTGTGAGGCCGACGCCGACGCCGAAGCCGAAGCCGAAGCCGACGCCGAAGCCGATCCCGAAGCCGAAGCCGAAGCCGAAGCCGACGCCGAAGCCGAAGCCGAAGCCGACGCCGAAGCCGAAGCCGAAGCCGAAGCCGAAGCCGAAGCCGACGCCGAAGCTGAAGCCGAAGCCGACGCCGAAGCCGAAGCCGACGCCGAAGCCGACGCCGAAGCCGAAGCCGATGCCGACGCCGAAGCCGACGCCGCCGCCGGGAGGTCAGATCTCCGGCGTGCCGGTGTTTCGGTCGTCGCCCAACGCTTGGTCGACTGCGTCGGCGACGTCGCCGCGAAGTTCCCACGTCACGGTGGGCACATCCCGTTCGGTGTGCACTGGCCAGCGCACGATGATCGTGCCTTCGAACCGCGGGACCTCGAGCCGGTCCAAGGTGTCGAGTAGGCAGCTGCGCAGCGCTGGCTGGATCTCTCCCGAGACGTCCGCGAGCACGACCTCGCCATCGGCGAGTTCGAAGTGGAATACCACGCGGACCGCGTAGTCGCGTCGACCGGCGCGGTCTCGCCGGAAACACGCGCGGCTCGCTGGCACCATGCGCTGTCGCAACATCGAGAGCACGGTCTCGGCCGGCACGCCGCGGCCGAGGCTGCGCTGAACCGGTGCGGGCGGGGGCGGCACACAGGCTCGGGGACCGGCCGGTGCCACCGGATGTTCGTCGCTCGAGATGCCGCCGGCACGCATCGCCGGACCGCGCGGATCGCACTGTGCCGCGGACTCGGCGGTGACGGTGGCGCGGTCCTCGCGGGCGATGGCGGTCCAGGTGTCCTGGCCGGTGACTGCGCTTCCGATGGCGGCGGCCCAGCTCGGCGTCTCGGTGGCGGGGCGGCGCAATCGGATCCGCTGCCGCCCGTGCTGGGCGGTGAGCAACCCGGTTGCCGGCCCCTGCCACACACGTGACTCTCCGGCGCGCATGGCCGGCAGCACGATCGAGTCCCGCCCGACCCGAACGGTCACGTCACCGCCCACCTGGGGCGCGAAGAGGGAGGCGAGTGCTTCTTCGAGGCGCCGCGTGTCTCGGCCGCGGGCGGCGAGGTCGGCTTCGGGACCGACGTTGGCGACGATGCCGCCAAACGATCGCGCCGCCTCCACCAGTTGCCCCGTCGCTGGACGGTCGCCGAGGTTGAGCACGCTCATCCGGACCCCAGCCTGACGCGCGGCTCTCAGGGCGCGGTCGGCATCGGGTCCGCGGGTGAGGCCGCCGTCGCCCACCACGACGAGGTGCAGCGGGTGTCCACGGCGTGCAGAGGCCAGCCACGGGCGCACGACGGCCCACGCCGCGTCGAACCGCGTCGCTGCTCCGAGCGAGGTCGTGCCGCCGTTGGCCACCACCGCGCCGCCGAGCGAACCCATCGCCATCATCGGGACGTCGGCCGGTGCGGTGGGCTCTTCGATCAACGCCTGCGCCCGGCCAGCAAACGCCACCGCGCGCACGCGGCTCTCGGGGGGAAGGGTGCGAAGCAGCGCGGCGATCGCAGCGGGCGTGCGTCCGCGCGCTGGGCCGAAGGTCGACGGGGAGACATCGAGAAGAAGCACGACGTCCTGGCGTTCAGCGGGCCTCGGGCCGGCGGTCGCGAAGACCCGTGCGCACTGCGGGGACCCATCGGTGGGGGCACACGCGAACCGATGCGCAACGATCTGGGGCGCACCGCCTGCGGGCACCTGGGCCGACGCCTGCAACTCGTCCCAAGGTCGAATGTTCACGACGGTCCCCGCGCCCGCAGGAGCGTCCTGAAGGGTGGGCACGAGCAGTCCCTCGGTGGACAACGTCACCTGCATCTCGACCGCGCGCAGGTCGTTGCCGCGTCGGGGGATGTCGAGGCGCGCCACCCCGCCGCGGATCGCGAGGGGCGCCACCCAGCGCAGGTGAACGAACATCGGTACGCCCCGCTCGACCGGCGCCACATCGAGTTGGAGCGCGCCCGAGACCGGGCGGGCGCGTGCGACCGGGGGAGGGCGCGTGCCGGGTGAGCGCGCCCGGACCACTTCGTCGTACGCATCGGCGCTTCCCGGCAGCGCGGTGCGGCACCGTTGTTCCGTGGACTCGGTGCGCCGCTCACCCGCCGCCGCATCTCGACAGACCTGCAGATGGGCCACCGACGTGCCCTCCGGCACCGCGAGATGCACTCGGACCTCGGCTGGATGGCGGGCGCGGGAATGGAAGTGCAGCCGCTCGTCCACGACCGCCAGCCCGTCCACGAGATGCACATGGATGCGGTGTTCTCGAATCCGCACCCCTGCGATCGCCCGCACGATCTCGCCCGACTGAATCTCCGCCAACGGGGGCGCCGGTCCGAGGTGGGATTCGTCCACGGTGGGCCGCTCCGGCGGACGCACGTGCCGAAGGCTCGCGGTGTCTCCGGTCCCGATCGGGTCGAACTCGGAGTCGCCCTCCGGCAGAAGTTGCTGCACCGCGTCTGCGTCGCTGGCCGGCCGGTCGAGCCCTGCACCGGCTTCGGGTTGCGCCGCCGTCTGCCCAGCCGCGGGTGCGGCGAGCAGGCACACGAGGGCGGCGAAGAGGCGGGGCATTCGGTTCATCCTGACATCCGACACCGACTTTTGCCGAGGGTTCCGCATTCATTCTTCCGCGCTGCCCTCACCTCGCCCGCGCCCTTGGATCGCTTGCGTTCCCGTGTCTCCGCCCCGCCGTTTCGCGGAAGGATCACTCATCCCTTCCGATCGGGGCCCCGCATGGTTAGGATGGTCCCGCTTCACGTCCGGGGAAGACAGAGGGGTCCAAACCGCGGAAGCTACAGCCCGCCGACGAGCGTCGGCGCTGAACGGGAGAACGGCATGGTGCTCGGAAGAGTGTTCGGGTTCGTCAAAGACGGTGTGCAGGAGATGCTCATCCATCGTCCTGACGACAAAAAAGATCTCATCATCTTTAAACACCCCGAGCAGACGATCCCCAACTATGCGCAGCTGACCGTCGATGCCGACGAAGCTGCGGTGTTCTTCCGCGACGGGTCCGTCGTTGGCGTGATGCGGACCGCGGGTGCCGGACAGCGACATCAGCTCTCCTCCCAGAACATCCCGTTCCTCGGCCAGCTCATCGACAAGGTGACCGGCGGGAACATCTTCATCACCGACCTCTATTTCGTCACGATGAAGCCGGTCTACGACCTGCCCTTCGGGGGCGAGCTCGGCATGATGGAAGACCCGATGCTCGGCGAGCTCGTCACGCCCCGCATCTTCGGCAAGTTCGCGATTCAGATCGTGGATCCCGCACGGTTCATCGTGAACTACGTCGGCATGCGCGGGCTGACATCCAACGAGCAGGTGCTCACCTGGATCAAGGACTGCTTCAAGAACTCGGTGAAGACGGTGGTCGGCCACGTCTGTCAGACCGAAGGCAAGAGTCTCCTCCAGCTCATGGCGCTGCAGAGTCAGCTGGCGCGCATGTTCGAGCAGCACGCGCCCGAGCTCGAGAACATCGGCGTCAAGATCCTCCAGGTCAGCGACTTCGACATCAACCTCAGCCCTGAGGACAAAGAGACGCTCAAGGCGGCGCAGGGCGAGATCGGCCAGGCGAAGCGCGAAGCCCGCATCGCGCAGATCGCGATCGCGAAGGCCCAGGCCGAAGCACAGCAGAAGCAGTTCGAACTCGACCAAGAGTTCCAGCAGGACGCGCGCTACACCGGGTTGGCCGGCGGCGACTTCGGCAAGATGGCGGCTGGCAAGGCGATGATCGGTGCCGGCGCCGGCATGGCGCAGGGTCCCGGCGAGGGCGGCGGCGGCGGCGGCATGATGGCCGGCGCAGGACTCGGCGCGGGGTTCGGTATGGCCCAAGCATTCGCTGGCGCGATGACCCCCGGTGCGCCCGCGGCCGCACCCGCGGCACCACCCCCGCCCCTTCAAGCGGGCGCGGACGGCAAGGTGTCGTGTCCGGGATGCAGCGCGAGTGTGCCGGCCGGGAAGTTCTGCGCCGAATGCGGTACCGGACTCTCACCGGCTCCGAAGTTCTGTCCGTCCTGCGGATCTCAGAACGCCCCAGGCGGTCGGTTCTGCTCCGGCTGCGGCACCAGCCTCGGAGACTGAATGGCCTGGGTCCTCGCAACCGCGCTCGGGCTGGCGCTTGTCGCCACTCCGCAGTGCGGGTTCGAGGACTCCACCGGACCGGGCGACCCCTGCACCCGCGACACGCAGTGCGAGGGCGAACTCGTGTGCGCGGGCGGCGTGTGCGGTGAAGCACGCGACGCCGGCGACGGCGGCGAGGTCGACGCTGGGGATGCCAGCGCTGGGGATGCCGGCGAATAGCCTTCCGCAGGAGACAGTCCGCTCCGTCTTGGAGTACCCTGCCAGGGCGAGGCCAGCCGACGCCGGTTGACCCCATTTCCCACGTTTGATGACCGTTCAGACCTACCACTGCGCGTCGTGTGGCTCCCGCTTCACCTCCGAAGTTCGGTTCTGCCCGCAGGATGGCTCGGAGTTGCAGCCCGTCCCCGAGACGAGCCAGCCCCTCGATCCGCTGATCGGCAAGACGATCGACGGACGCTACCGGATCGACTCCACGCTCGGTGCGGGCGGCATGGGCGTGGTCTACCTGATCACCCACGTCGCATTGAACAAGCGCATGGCGCTCAAGGTGCTGCGCAGCGATGCGTCGCGGGACGAGGTCACCGTCCAACGGTTCCAGCAGGAAGCCACGTCGTCGACCGCGATCGGGCATCCGAACATCGTCGACATCTCAGACTTCGGCCGGTTGCCCGATGGCTCCGCCTACTTCGTGATGGAACACCTCGAGGGCGAGCCACTGACGAAACGCATCCGGCGCGGGCCGATGGCGATCGACATGGTGATCGAGATCGGCCTTCAGATGGCGTCCGCGCTCGGGGCGGCCCACAGCCGCGGCATCGTCCACCGCGATCTGAAGCCGGACAACGTGTTCCTCATTCATCGAAACGAGACCGACCACTTCGTGAAGGTGCTGGACTTCGGCATCGCCAAGGTCGGTGGCGCCAACTCGAAGCTGACCCGCACCGGCACCGTCTTCGGAACCCCGCACTACATGGCGCCTGAGCAGGCGGCCGGACAGAGCGTGGACGCACGCGCGGACATCTACGCGCTCGGCGTGATCCTCTTCGAGATGTGTACCGGCGTCGTGCCGTTCGACGGCGACACGTTCATGGGCATCCTCTCCGCACACATGTTCGAAGAGCCGCCCCGTCCCAGTGAGATCGAAGCGGCGGCCGGGCCCCTCGAAGGGGTCGTGATGCGGGCGCTCGCGAAGCGTCCCGAAGATCGCTACGGCTCGATGGAAGCGCTCGTCGCCGATCTCCACACCATCCGCGCTGGCGGTGCGGTCGCGTTCGAGCGGGTGCCCTCCCCAGCGGTCGCGGCAGGGATGACAGGGATGATGGCCGCGCCGCCGAGCCAGAGTTCGTCCGCACCGTGGCTGTTGGTGGGTGCGCTGCTCGTTCTCCTCGTCGGAGGGGCCGGCGCTGGGGCGTGGTTCGCTTTGTCTGGACACACCGAGGTGGCTCAGAACTCGAGCCACGCGCCGGCGGCTGGCATCGCCGCGCCACGCGAGGTGGCTCCAGCCGCCGAACTCGAGCCGCCCGCGCCGGCCGAAGAGATGGTTCGCATCGAGGTGACGAGCGATCCGATCGGGGCTGCGATCGTCGTCGACGGCGCGGTGGTCGGGAACACCCCCATGTCGTTCGACCGACCGGCCGAGGGCGAGGCCCTGATGCTCGAACTCCGCGTGCGGGATCACGAACCGCGGCAGGTGCGGCTCGCGTCGACGAGCGTGGATGTGCGGGTCGCGCTCGAGCCCATCGAGTCCCCCGCGCCGCGAAGCGGCATGACCCGCCCCCGTCGGCACACCATGACCGAACCGTCTCAGACCGCGGAGGTCACTCCGATGCGCGTGCAACCACGCCACGTCGAAGTGGTCGATCCGTGGGCCCAGGAGTAAACGTTGTCGCATTCCGGTGCTCTCTCTTCGCTCCCTGGTTCGGAGCGCCTCGGCGCACGACGTTGGTGGTTCGTGTGGTCACTGGCCGCCGTCGCATGTGGTGGCGGAACTCAGAACGGCGACGTGCAACACGCCTCCGTCGAGACCATCTCGGTGCCGGGCCCCGGCCGAGACAGCTACGAGACCACCGCGGAACCAGGCGGTGTGCGGGCCGAGTCCGCGGCCGATGAGGTGGCCTCGGGCGTGCGCGATGCGGGTCAGGACGCGGGTGTGCTGCTGCAGGGCGACGAACGTTTGGCCTTGCTGGCCGAGTGGATCGTGCCGCACCTCGGCCAGGGCGGCGCAGCGCCTCCCCACGAGGTGATCGAACTCTTCACGCGCCACCTCGGCCTCGTGGAGCCCGTGCCGCATCTGTTGGTGCTCGGACAGTCCAGCGACAGCGGTCTCGACGTCGCGGTCGCCGATGGGGTGCGCCGGTTCTTGGCCCGCCAGCGCTACACGCACTTCGGCGCTGCGGTGGTGCTCCAGGGGGACCTTCGCGTGGTCGTCGTCACGCTGAGCACCCGAGTGCTCACGTTGGACTCGGTGCCGCGCGCGCTCGCCGCGGGGACCCGCACGATCACCCTGCGCGGCCGGCTCTCCGACGGCTACTCGACCCCGACGGTGGCGGTGGCGCCGCCCGGTGCCGACGTGGAACGGCTGCCCGCCGGCCCAGGGCCCGACTTCACGGTCGAGGTCCCACTCGCTGCGCCCGGCGCGTATCAGGTCGAGGTGCTCGCGCGCGGATCCCGCGGCGACTCGGTGGTCGCGAACTTCCCGGTGTACGTCGGGGTGGAGCCTCCCCGCGAAGTGGCGATTCGGGTGCGCGACGACGCCTCGGAGATGAGCGACGCCGCAGCGGTGGCGCGCGCGCTACTCGCCCGCATCAACGAGTCGCGGGAAGGCGCCGGCTTGCGGCCGCTCAGCGCCCACGACGGGCTCGACGACGTCGCCCGGGCCCACAGCGAAGACATGGTGGCGAATGGATTCGTCGGACACCGGAGCCCGACCACGGGCGACGCGCCGGCCCGCGTCGAGCGCGCCGGCTACCGCTCCGGGCTCATCCTGGAGAACATCGGCCGAGGGTACTCGCCGACCGAGATCCACCAGGGGCTGCTCGCCAGCCCGGGCCACCGCGCGAACATCCTCAACCGGTCGGTGACCCACGTCGGCGTCGGCGTCGTGTCGGAGACCGAGGGCTCGCGGACCGCGTTCGTCGCAACCGAAGTCTTCATCCGCATGAACGCCGAGATCGACGCCGCGGATGCACGTGCCGAGCTGCTGGAAGCGATCAACGCGGGTCGCCGGGCGCGAGGGGCGTCTGCGCTCGAAGTGGATGAGAACCTCGAGACCGCGGCCGGCAACGCCGCGACCGAGTACTTCGCGAACCCGAACCAGAGCCAGCAGGACACGGTGGACGACGCGAGCGGATCGCTCCGGCGGTTCTCGATGATGTTCAGCCGCATCGGCGGATTGATGGCCGTCGTCGGCGACGTGAGCGAAGCGAGCCGCCTCGAGCCCACGTTCGATCCCGAGGTGCGCTACATCGGCATCGGCGTCGCGCAGGGCGACCGCCCCGACGCGCCCCCCAACAGCATCGGCGTCGTCATCCTCCTCGGCTGGGCCCGCTGAACAGTTAAGCGGAAGCGGAAGCGGAAGCGGATGCGGAAGCGGAAGCGGAAGCGGAAGCGGAAGCGGAAGCGGAAGCGGAAGCGGAAGCGGAAGCGGAAGCGGAAGCGGAAGCGGAAGCGGAAGCCGAATCCGAATCCGAAGCCGAAGCCGACGCCGACGCCGACGCCGACGCCGAAGCCGAAGCCGACGCCGAGCCGACGCCGAAGCCGACGTCGAGTCTGCTGCTCTCTCTGTCGCTGTCCGCGGTCTTTGCTGCTAGCCGCCTGGGCAGACCACCTCGAGGTGGTCGGACCGCTCCTCGCAGATGTCGCCGCACGGCTCTTCCGCCACGCACGCGCAGGTGGGCTCGGCCCCGCAGGCACCCGGGAGCGGGCGACATTCGTAGGTCGGCGGCAGGCCGGTGTCGTCCACGATGACCAAGCAGTACGAGCTCATGTCGCAGAACCTCGCTCCGCACCCGAACGTGCCCTCGGGCGGGGTGCAGCCGCCGCGCAGCGCGTTCACATCGAAGCCCGCCGCGTTGGCCTCGCAGGCGTTGCCGTAGACCATCCCATCGCATGCGCAGGTGGGGTCCGCGATGTCCGGGCAATCCATCGGCCGCGGTTCGCAGAACCCGCCACCGTCGTCGGCGCCGCAGGCATCGTCGAACGAGTAGTCGCAGAACTCGTCGTCTTCGCAGGTCGCGCCCACGAACCCGCCGCAAGAGCGGCGTCCGGCATCCGGTCGCGGTCCGGTGTCGACCCCAGGCGCGTCCACCGGGGGCGCGTCGACCCCGGGCGCGTCGACCGCGGGCGCGTCAACCGCACCCGAATCGATGGAGCCGTCCGGTGGCGCGGTGCTCTCGCCACACGCCACCAGACACCCCACCACCAAGACCCATCCGCTGCGCATGCCGTGAGGCTAGCAGCCGCGTCGATCCTTATCACTGCCGCGAATGGGCACCGGTCAGTCGATGCGCCGGACCCCGTTGATGTAGAAGGACTTCGCCTTGGCCGACACGGCTTTGCCGACCTGTTTCCAGGTGAGCCCTGCCGCTTCGAGCTCCACGCTCGTTTCCTTCCGCACATCGCCGGCGATCCACTTCAAGAAATGGCCGATGCGTTTCATCTCGAACACGCCGTCGCATGCCTCGCGCACCCCTTGTTCGAGGCGCGCGT
Source organism: Deltaproteobacteria bacterium (assembly GCA_034670305.1). GTDB lineage: Bacteria > Myxococcota_A > Polyangia > Polyangiales > Houyiibacteriaceae > JAXMNT01. Next base: position 20,637 of record JAXMNT010000036.1, on the reverse strand, counting down.
CCGTGACCACCAGCTCGACGAACTCCGCCACGCTCTTGGCCTGTTCCGGATCGATCTGAGCCGGCGCTTTGGTCCGCACCACGCGGTGCTTTTCGCCCTTCGCTTTGAACATGCGTTCCGAGCACAGGTCGCGGTCGAGCGGCGCGCCCTTCGGATCGGGGTAGAGCACCACCCCTTCGCCGACGCCTTCGATCCCGAAGACGCCCTTCACCCACGGGTCGCACTGCTCGACGTCGGAGACGAGCGCGTTGATGCGTTCGGCCCCGGCGGCGAGCGCGACCGGATCGGCGAAGTCGAGCGAGACGGACAGGTCCACCCACGGCAGCACATGCACGCCATCGATCGCGCCGACGCGCGCTTCGATCGCAGCCGGCTCGACCTCGAGCGTGGCCGCGTCGCGCATCGGATCGCCAAACTGAATCGCGAAGACGACGAAACATTTCTCCGGGATCTTGGAGACCGCCACCCCCCGCTGCACGCCGGGCCCGACCCATTCGCCGAACACCGTGACGAGCGACCGGTCCTCCCCGGTCGCGACGTCTTGCGCGAGCGCCGCGAACCCATCGCGGCGGGCGTCCACCCATCGGGCGAACCCGTAGTTGTCCTGCTCGACAGAGAGCAGCCGGGTGCGGCTCTGCGCCACGACCGACACCTCGTCCTCGGCGCCTTGCATGCGGAGGATCTGGACACCCGCGTTGGTGCCGTCGAGTTTGACCTTGGCCCGGTACGCGACCTGCGGCGGCGTCTCCGCCTGAGCGGCGAAGTGCGCGCGGAGGTGGTGCAGTTGTTCGATGCTCGGCCACGCGACGAAGGCGTGTCGTTCGGCCCCGCTCGACGCTTCCGCCGCCGGGTCTTCGTGAAGGTGGGACAGGTCCGTGCCAACCGCCTCTTCCACCCGTCCGAGCATCATCCCGAACGAGTCGACGCCCCGAAGCCGGACCCGCCGGATCGAGAGGTTGCCCTGCAGCGTGCTTCCGACGAGCGCCACCGCCACGACGTCGCCCACCGCGTAGACGGTCTCGAGGTTCGCTACGACCTGCGCCGTGCGCTCCCCGGCGCGCAGCTGGTGCACCCGCAGCGAATCCGCGTCGGGATGGTCTTCCACTCGTTCCACACTCATTGCCAGGACGGTCATGTGCTCCTCGATCCAGCCGCGGGGGGCCGAGTTAACCATCCAGCTCGGGCAAACAAGCCAGTTCGCACCCAATGGCCGCGGTGAAGAGCGCGATTGACGGGCCGGCCCAACGGGGAATATCGTGCGGGCCTCATGCGCCTCCTCTCCACGATGCTCAGCAGCTCCCTCCTCATCGCTTTTGTCTCCGTCGGCGTCCTCGCCGGGTGCGAGAGCGAAGGTGGCGAAATGGCCATTCTCACCGTCGAGCCGCGAAACGCGGGTCTTGGCGGGGAGCAGCCGGTGAAGATCGGCGGCCAGAACTTCCGCACCGACATCGGCTACACCGTGTTCTTCGGGACCCGGCGCGCGCCCTCGGTGACCATCATCGACCCGGAGACGCTCCTCGTCACGACCCCGCAGGTCGAGGACGCCGAGACCGTGGACATCACGATCCGCGCCGACAACGGCGACGCCTTCCGCATCGCGAGCGTCTTCGAGTTCCAGGACAGCGGCGAAGGCATGGTCAACCAGTTCGGCGAGACCTCGATGACCAAACGCGGCAACCTGGCCTACTGAGTCCTCCAAGAGCACGGCCGAGATGACCTTCCACGGTCGGTCCCCCCAACGCCTCGCACCGCTCCTCGCGTTGTGGGGCGTCGCTGCATGCGCTTCCACGCCTCCGCCCGTGGCGCAGACCCCACCCCCTCCCGCGTTCGCGCCGGAAGAGATCGAAACGGCCCCAGCCGAAACGAACTGATCCATGCCGCAGGGATCCTACCAATCTTGGACCAAGCTTGACGTGGTGGAGGGGGCTTAGGAGACTGCGCCCATCGGGGACATCGGCGTTGGGATGTACCCAAGGCGAACCTCGCACGCTCGGTCTGTAACAAGCACGTGGCCAAACAAAACCTCCTCCTCGTCGACGCGGACGCGCGCAGCCTTCGCGTGCTGGAGGTCAGCTTGCGCAAAGTGGGCTATTCGGTCGCGACCTGTCTCAGCACCGCGGACGCGCTCGAGATGGTGGAGATCTCGCAGCCGGATCTGATCCTCTCCGACACCGTCTTTCCGGAATCGGACGGATTCGAGTTCGTCGAGCAGCTCCGGACCGAGGGGATCGAGATCCCCTTCATGTTCCTCAGCAGCGACGGTTCGGTGGAGAGCAAGGTCCGCGGCCTCGAGCTCGGGGTCGAGGAGTACCTGACCAAACCGGCCTACATCAAAGAGATCATCACGCGGGTGAACCTGATCCTGCAGCGCTCGGAGCGGCGCGGCCTCGAGCGACGGAGTCTCTCGAAGACCCGGTTCAGCGGTGCCCTGAGCGAGATGGGGCTCGTCGACTTGCTGCAGACGATCGACATCAGCCGCAAGAGCGGTGTGCTCCACGTCAGCAACGAAGGGCGCCGAGGCGCGCTCTGGTTCGACGGCGGCACGCTGGTGCATGCCGAGCTCGGACAGTTGCGCGGCGAAGCGGCGGTGTACCGGGTGCTCGTCTGGAGCGACGGCGCCTTCGACCTCGAGTTCCGTCCCGTACGGCTCGAAGAGCGCACCATCCACATCTCCACCCAGGGCCTCCTCATGGAAGGCATGCGCCGAGTGGACGAGTGGGGGCGCATGTTGGAGCATCTGCCTCCACTCCAAGCCGTCTTCGAGGTCGACGACGAGTCCCTGGTCGACCGGCTGGCCGAGATCCCGGACGAGATCAACGAAGTGCTGCGGCTCTTCGACGGGCACCATTCGCTCCTGGAGGTGGTCGATCTGCTTCCGGGCGATGATCTGGACACCTTGGCGTCCATCTCGAAGCTCTTTTTCGAGGGTCTGATCGTCGACACCGGACGGGTCACGGGCGAGGCCGACGTGGTCGGCGACCGTGCGATTGTTGACGATCCGGACGGGTCCCCCGAGCCATCCGTGCCAGAGCGTGCCGAACCGACACACGGAATTGCTGGCGAATCGGCCGAAGATCCGGCAGATCGTAGGGGAACGTCCGATGGTGCGGAATCTGCACAGGACGTGGAAACGAGTATGGCTTCGGACGACTCGTCCGAGACCGAAGACGGCACCGGTAAAGGCGGAATCATGGCGAAGAAGGGCAGGAGGCGCCGCAAGGCGTCCAAGAAGGCCGCAGGCGAGAGCAACATCATCCAGTTCCCCGCGCAAAAGGCGGCAGGCGCGGGTGGTGGCGACGTGGTCGTGGCCGGCGACGCTGCGGAGCGGGAAGATCCCTCCGGCGCACACAAGACCGAGCCCTCGACCGAGGCGCTTGAGGCCGTTCGGGCCGAAGCCGAAGCCGCCAAGGCCTCTGCCGCCGCCGAACGCGAGGCTGCGGCCGCTGCGATGGCCGAAGCCGAGGCTGCCCAGAAGGCGGCCGAAGCGCTGAAGGCTGAAGCCGAAGCGGCGCAGAAGCTCGCGGCTGCGGCGAAGGCAGAAGCGGAGGCGGCCGCCAAACTCGAGGCGGCGGCGAAGGCCGAAGCGGTGGCGAAGGCCGAGGCGGAGACCGCGGCGAAGGCCGAGGCGGAGCAAGCCAAGCAGGCCGAAGCAGCCAAGCAGGCCGAAGCCAAGGCTGCGAAGGCCGAAGCCGAAGCGGCCGAGAAGGCGAAGGCCGAGGCCGCTGAGAAGGCGAAGGCCGCCGAGAAGGAAGCCGAAGCCAAGAAGGCGGAAGCGAAGAAGGCGGAAGCGAAGAAGGAAGCGGACGCCAAGACGTCGTCTTCCAGTGAGGCTCCGCGCCGAGGCAAGAAGGGCCGCAAGGGCAAGAAGTCCAAGGGCGCCAAGACGGCGGCCAAGACTTCGGAGTCGGACGCCAAGTCGGACACGGACGCGAAGTCGAAGTCGGACGCGAAGTCGGACGCGAAGTCGGACAGCAAGTCGGACAACAAGTCGGACAGCAAGTCCGACTCCACGGCGGACGCGAAGTCTGCCGACGGCAAGAGCGGCGGCAAGCGCAGCAAGCGCCGCAAGGGCCCGAAGGGCTCGACTTCCTCTCAGACGATCCGCGCCATCACCGAAAGCGGCGAGCACGGCGCCATCGCATCGGACTTCTTCACGGCCAAGACGTACGAGTCGGAGCTCGACCAAGAGTCCTGGGACGACCTGTCCGAAGCGATTCCGACCGAGAGCATCATCCCGGTGGCGAGCAAAGGGCTCAAGCGAGTCACCCTCGGCATCGTCGTCGCCGGACTCGCCGTCATCGGCGGGTACTGGGCCTACCACAACGTGTTGATGCCGCCCTCGCAGGAGGTCAGCTCCCGGCCGCCCGTGCTCCCGAACCTCTCGTCCTCTGCCATGGGTTTGACCATGACCGAGACCGAGACCGAGACCGAGACCGAGACCGAGCCCGAGACGGGAACCGAGACCGAGACCGGCGCCGAACTCGCCGGGACCGAACCGGGCACCGAGGCCGAGGCCGGCACCGAGACCGAAGCCGGCACCGAGACCGAAGCGGGCACGGAAGCGGAAGCGGGTACGGAAGCGGAAGCGGGTACGGAAACCGAAGTGGCCGAGGTTCCGACGGGCGGCGACTACGAAGCCCTCATGGAAGAAGCCGGACGACTTCGAGGCCGACGCAAGATCGAGAAGCTGCGGGAGGCGGTCGCCGCCAACCCGAGTGGCATCGAAGGCCTCGTCGAGCTCGGCTGGGCGCTGATGAACTCGAGCCAGTTCGAGGAAGCCGCCCAGTTCGCGGAGCGGGCCACCGTGCTCGATCCCACGAACAGCAAGGCGTGGATCACGCTCGGCGCGTCCCGCCAGCAGAACCGGGACCGCGAAGGCGCTCAGCAGGCCTACGAAGCGTGCGTCGAACACGGCGAAGGCCGTTACGTCCGCGACTGCCGCCAAATGCTCTGACTTCTTGCTACGGGCCTGGCCCGCTTCGCGGGACCCGTGCTCTCTGAGGGGGAAGGGTTCCCCCTCCGGCCTGCGGCCTCCCCACCTGGGGCCCTAATTCGGCGTCCATTGTTCCTGAGGGGGAAGGGTTCCCCCTCCGGCCTGCGGCCTCCTCCCCACCTGGGCACATCGACGTGCTCGCCGCCTGATCACTGGGTCCACTGAAAGAGCACTTGGAGCACTTGGCGGCTGCGCGCGGTCGATGCACTCCCGCCGCCTCCATGACGCACTTGGGGAGTGCACCAGTTGCTCGGCCTACGGCCTGCGCAGGTGCACGGGGGGAGCCGCCTGACTCGCTGGCGCTGTTCGGGGCCTGGCCCGCTTCGCGGGACTGGCGGCTGCGCGCGGTCGATGCACTCCCGCCGCCCCATGACGCACTTGGGGAGTGCACCAGTTGCTCGGCCTGCGCAGGTGCACGGGGGGAGCCGCCTGACTCGTTGGCGCTTCGCGGGATTGGGCGCTTCGCGCGCCTACAAGGGCCCGCACCGTTGGTGTGGGCCCTTTGCGTTGGCGGTGAGACGACGGTGGCGGTAGAACGGCGTTCGACCGCGCTGTTCCCGCAGCACTGGCCAAGCATTGGGAGTCGTCCGGGCCGCAGGTGCGGTCCGCGCGGACTCGCCGAAACCGCGGAACGCCGCACCGGACAGGATGAACATGGAGACCCGCGACGTCGTCGTCATCGATGCACTGCGAACCCCGATCGGCAAGTACCGGGGAGGGCTCGCCCGGGTGCGGCCCGACGACCTCGCCGCCGGGGTGTTGAGCGCGCTTCTCGACCGGCAGGGCGAGGCCAAGAAGGACGTCGAAGAAGTCATTCTCGGCGCGACGAACCAGGCCGGCGAAGACAACCGCAACATCGCGCGCATGGCGTCGCTGCTCGCGGGGCTTCCGTTCGAGGTAAGCGGCGTGACAGTCAACCGGCTCTGCGGGTCCGGGCTCGAAGCCGTCATCCAGTGCGCCCGCGCGATCGCGCTCGGCGACCACGACGTGATGGTGGCGGGTGGCGTCGAGTCCATGAGCCGAGCGCCTTACGCGATGAGCAAACCGGAGGAGGCCTTCCCCCGCAAGCCACCGAAGATCTACGACACGAGCCTCGGCTGGCGGTTTCCCAACCCGAAGATGGAACAGCGGTTCCCACTCCTCGGCATGGGCATGACCGCGGAGAACGTTGCCGAGAAGTACGGGGTCAGTCGCGAAGACCAGGACATGTTCGCGTACACCTCGCACATCAAAGCCGCCGCCGCCTGGGAGGCCGGCCGCTTCCGCCACGAGACCGCCGCGGTCGTCGTGCCGCCGGCCCACAAACGGGACGTCGAGCGGACCGTGGAGCGCGACGAGAGCATCCGGGCCGAAAGCAGCATCGAATCCCTCGGCGGACTGCGTCCGGTGTTCCGCGAAGGCGGCAGCGTGACCGCCGGCAACTCATCGCCGCTCAACGACGGCGCGGCGATGGTGCTTCTCGCCTCGCTCGAGTGGGCGGACAAACACGGGGTCACACCCATCGCGCGCGTCGTCTCGAGCGGAAGCGCCGGCGTGGACCCGAGCTACATGGGCATCGGTCCGATCCCCGCGTCCCGCAAAGCGCTCGGTCGCGCTGGGCTGGAAGCGAAGGACCTCGACGTCGTGGAGCTCAACGAAGCGTTCGCGTCGCAGAGCCTCGCCTGCATTCGCGAGCTCGGGCTCGACGCGGAGAAGGTGAACGTCAACGGTGGCGCCATCGCACTCGGGCATCCCATCGGATGCAGCGGTGCCCGCATCGTCACGACGCTGATGAACGTCATGCAACAGCGCCAGTCCCGCTACGGCTTGGCGTCGCTCTGCATCGGTGTCGGCCAAGGGCTCGGCGTCGTGTTCGAGCGCGTCGCGTGAGCGGCACGATGACGCCGCGCCCCGGCACCCCCGGTGTGGTGGTGGTCGGGGCGGGTGGCTGGGGCAAGAACCACGTCCGCAACTTCCACGGTCTCGGCGCGCTGAAAGGCATCTGCGATCGGGATGAGGCGTTGCTCGCGTCGCACGCCGAGACGTATCCCGGGGTGAAGGCCTCCAGCGACCTACGCACGTTCCTGGACGACGACGACATCGGTGCGGCGGTGGTTGCGACCGATGCCCCGTCCCATGCATCCGTCGCGCTCGAACTCCTGCGGGCGGGCAAAGACGTGCTCGTCGAGAAGCCCCTCTCGCTCGGCAGCGAGGACGCCTCCGCGCTCGTGCAGATGGCGCGCGCGAAGGGCCGCATGCTCATGGTCGGGCACCTGCTGCTCTACCACCCGGCGGTCATCCGTCTGAAGGGCCTCATCGACTCGGGCGAACTCGGCGAAGTCCTCTACGTCGTGTGCCGGCGGCTGAACCTTGGTGTCGTGCGACGCGACGAGAACGCTTGGTGGTCGCTCGCGCCCCACGACATCTCGGTCGCCAACTTCCTGCTCGACGCCGAGCCGGTGGCGGTCGCGGCGCACGGCGGCGTGTTCCTCCAGGAGGGCATCGAAGACGTCGTCTTCGGCACGCTCCGGTATCCCTCCGGACGGGTGGCGCACGTGCACGTGAGCTGGCTCGACCCGCACAAGACGCGGATGTTGACCGTGGTGGGCAGCAAGAAGATGGCGGTGTTCGACGACACGTCGCCGGATCAGAAGCTCACGATCTACGACAAGGGCGTCGAGCCCCCGCCGGCGTCGCTTCGGTACGAAGAGGGCGTCCGCGTCCGCACCGGAGACATCGTGGTGCCGGCGGTGCGCATGGCCGAGCCGTTGCGGCGTGAGTGCGAAGCGTTCCTCGACGCGTGTCGCTCCCGGGTGGCCCCGCTCGCCGACGGAGTCTCGGGCCTCGGCGTGGTGCGCGCGCTCGAAGCCGGCGCCCGCTCGTTGCGGGAGGGTGGCCGCGAGATCGAATGCGCAACCTCCGAGGGCGCCTCGTGAGCGTGCACGAGAGCGTGTTCGTGCACCCGAGCGCCATCGTCGACGACGGCGCACACATTGGGGCCGGCACCAAGGTCTGGCACTTCAGTCACGTGTGTGCCGGCGCGTGCATCGGCGCCCGCTGCGTGCTGGGACAAAACGTCTACGTCGGGTCCAAGGTGGTGCTCGGCGACGGAGTGAAAGTGCAGAACAACGTCTCGATCTACGACGCGGTCGAAGTCGAAGACGACGTCTTCCTTGGGCCGAGTTGCGTGCTGACGAACGTCGACAACCCGCGCGCGTTCGTGGAACGCAAGGACGAGTTCCGCGTCACCCGACTGCGCCGCGGCGCGTCGATCGGCGCCAACGCGACCATCGTGTGCGGCCACGAGATCGGCTCCTACGCGTTTGTCGGAGCCGGCGCCGTCGTGACGCGCGATGTGGTCGCGCACGCACTCGTCGTCGGCACGCCCGCGCGTCACCGCGGCTGGATGTGCCGGTGCGGTGAGAAGCTCGGCAACACGCAGGGCGAGGCCGAGTGTGTGCGTTGCGGCGACCGTTACGCGATCGCGGCCGATGGGTGCCGGAGGGTCGAATGAAGATTCCGATGTTGGACGTGACGGCGCAGAATGCGCCGCTCGAAGCAGGCATTCGTGCCGCGTTTGATCGGGTGTTCACATCCGGCCATTTCATCAACGGGCCGGAAGTGGAAGCGCTCGAGGTGGAGCTCGCCGACTACGTCGGGGCGAAGTACGCGATCGGCGTCTCGAGCGGCACCGACGCGTTGCTGCTGGCGTTGATGGGGCTCGGCATCGGCCCGGGCGACGAAGTGATCACCACGCCGTTCACGTTCTTTGCGACCGGCGGCTGCATCTCTCGAGTCGGCGCCACGCCGGTCTTCGTGGACATCGAACCGGACTCTTTCAACTTGGGCCCGGCGCTGGTCGCAGCCGCGATCACCCCGCGCACCAAAGCGATCATGCCGGTGCATCTGTACGGACAGATGGTCGACATGGTGGCGCTGCAAGACGTAGCGGGCGAGATCCCGATCATCGAAGACGCGGCGCAGGCCCTCGGGGCCGGACCCGAAGGCGCGCGCGCTGGAAGCGTGGGCACGTTCGGGTGTTTCTCGTTCTTCCCGTCCAAGAACCTTGGCGGCTTCGGCGACGGCGGCCTCGTGACCACCCAAGACGAAGCGCTGGCCGAACGGGCGCGCATGCTCCGCGGCCACGGCGCCAAACCGAAGTACTTCCACGCCCACATCGGCGGCAACTTTCGCCTCGACGCGCTCCAAGCCGCCATCCTGCGGGCCAAGTTCCCAGCCCTCGAAGCATGGCACGCGGGCCGGCACGAGAACGCCGCGCGGTACGACGAACGGTTCGCCGCGGCAGGCCTCCCAGCGGCGCTCCTCACCACGCCCCCGCGCGTCGTGGAACGCCACGTGTTCAACCAGTACGTGATTCGCACCACGCAGCGCGACGCGCTCCAAGCCCACCTGAAGTCGATCGGCATCGCGAGCACGATCTACTACCCGGTCCCGCTTCACCTCCAGGCGTGTTTCTCCGATCTCGGGTACCAGCCTGGAAGCCTGCCGGTCGCCGAGCAGGCGTGCGCCGAGGTCCTCGCCCTGCCGGTGTTCCCGGAACTCGGTCAAGACCGCGTCGACCACATCGCCGCCGCCGTCGTGGATTTCTTGAGCTGACGGGACCCACAACAAACGGTCGCGCCCGGCCTCAGGGGTCTGATAGGCTCGCGGCCCGGAGGCGGAATGCAAGAACACCAAGAAGCGATGCTGAAATCCCTCGTGGCCGTCGCCTGGGCCGATGGCCGGGTCGAGGAAGAAGAAAGTGAAGTGATCGAGGCGCTGCTCGCAGCGTTCGAGATCGGCGGCGACGACGCTGACGCCATTCGTGAGTACGCGAAGACCTCGCGCAGCATCGACGACATTCCGATCACCGACCTGTCCGCCACCGACCGCCGTCAGCTGCTCCAGCACGCGGTCATCCTCACGTACATCGACGGGGAGCAGAGCACCGAAGAGGTCGGGCTGCTCAAGTCGCTGGTCGAGAAGCTCCGCATCCCGGAGGACGAAGCGACCGAGCTGCTCAAGTACGCCGAGCAGCGCGCCAAACGACTCCTGGAGTTGACCTGAGCCGTCTTCGTGCGCCTTCGTCGGCGCATCGCTAGGCTCTGTTCATCACTTCTGTGTCCCTTCTCTTTCTTCCAGCCCGCGCGACTCCGGTCGGCGAGGCCGTCGCGACGGTCCGTGCACCACGCCGCGCGCCTTTGGTGGCCCTGGTGGTCGCTGCGCTGTGCCTCACGGGGTGTCCGTCCGACGACGACGTGCCGCTCGACGCCGACCCCACCGTCGACGCCGGCCGAGACGCGCCGGTCGTCGGTCCGGTCCGTTTCACGGTCGCGACCTGGAACGTCGAGAACTTCTTCGACACCCGCAACGACCCGGACCGCGCCGACGACGTGCTCTCCAGCGGGCAGTACGGCCAGAAGATCGAAGACGTCTCGAATGTGCTGCTGGCGCTCGACGCGGATCTGGTCGCGCTGCAAGAGGTCGAGAACCTCGGAATCCTTGAGGACCTCGCAACCGGCCCCGCGAACTCACTCGGCTACACCGAGATGGCCCTCATGGACAGTTTCGACGGACGGGGCATCGACGTCGGCTTCCTCGCGCGGGTGCCGATCACCAACGTCGCCAGTCACCTGGGCGAACAGTTTCCTTCGCCGGACGGGAGCGAGGAGTACTTCTTCGCGCGAGACGCCCTCGAGGTCTTCGCTGAGCCGGGCGGCATTCCGATCACGGTGATGATCGTGCACTTCCTCTCCATGTCCGCCCCAGGCAACGGAGACGACCGGCGTCTCGCCGAAGCGATGCAGTGCCGGCGCATCGCGGAACGCCGCCTCGAGAGCGGCGTCGACCGCATGCTGATCGTGGGCGACTTCAACGATCTGCCGGACTCCGATCCACTCGATGCGTTGCTGGGGGACGCGTCGGCTTTCACCGATCTGACCCGCTTCGTGCCGAGCGCGGACCGATACACCTTCGTCTTCGACCGACGCGAGCAACAGATCGACTACATGCTGGGCACCGCCAACGTCGAAGCCGAGCTGCTCGAAGCGCGCATTCTTCACGGCGCCGAGATCGAAGCGGCGAGCGATCACGCCCCGATCGTCATGACCTTCGACCTCGGCCGCTGAGCCCCCGCGGACGCACGCGATGAACTCGAGGATCTGGCTCTTCGACGCGGGCAATACGCTCGTGTTCCTGGACCACGACGTCGTCGCAGACCTCGCCTCGGTCCCGTCGTCCGCGGTGCGGCGCGCGGAGGGCGTGGCCAAGCGCCGCTACGAAACGAAACTGCGCGAGGGGTCCGGACACGCGAGTGGCTGGGATGTTTTCATGACCACCCTCCTCGAAGAAGCCGGTGCCGCCGACCCGCCCTCCGCGCTGCACGCGCTGAAGGCCGAACACGCCCGCTTCAACCTCTGGCGCCGCGTCCCCGAAGGACTGCTCGACGCGCTCGATCGTGCGGCCGAAGCCGGCGTGCGCATGGGCGTCGTCTCCAACTCCGAAGGACAGCTCAAGCGGCTCTTTGCCCGCGTCGGTCTCGCGGGGCGGTTCGAAGTGGTGATCGACTCGGCCATCGTCGGGATCTCCAAACCGGATCCACGCATCTTCGCGGTCGCGCTCGAGGCAATGCAGGTCTCCCACCCGTCGGAGGCCACGTACGTGGGCGACATCCCGTCGGTCGACATCGATGGCGCCCGCGCCGCTGGGCTGCGCGCGATCCTCGTGGATGAACTCGACTTCTACCCGGAGCAGCCCGACCGCCGCCGGTCCATCGTGGCGCTTGTGCAAGCGATCGCGGCCGGACGGGTCTGATCGGCCGGCCACTCTGGCCCAGCGCCGCCGTGTGAGACCTCCACCTTTGCAGGCGCGCGGCGCGGCCGTACAGTCCCCCGCATGTCGACTCAGGCCACGCGCTACCGCGCGCCGTTCGCCGAAGATGGGCCTTCGCCCATCGACCGGGCGATCGCCGCGCGCCTCCTCTCCGTCGCACTCGGGAAGGGGGGCGACTACGCCGACCTCTTCTTCGAGTACGCCGTCAACGGCAGCTACGCTTTCGACGACGGGATCTTGAAGTCGGCCGGCCGCTTCGTGGCGATGGGCCTCGGCGTGCGGGTCATGAATGGCGACGCCACTGGCTACGCCTACGTGGAAGAACTCACCCCCGAAGCGATGGAACGCGCCGCCCGCACGGCCGCGCAGATCGCCAAGGGTGGCGGCGCGCCGCCCCAGGGCCTTCAGGCGGTCGACACCGCCAGCCGTTACCCGGTCGGCACACTCTCCTTCGACGTCGACGGTCCGACCAAACGGGCACTGCTCGAACGGGCCGATGCGGCCGCGCGCAAGATCGATCCCCGCATCACCAAGGTGACCGCGTCGCTCAACGAGGAGATCCGCGAGATCTTGATCGCCACCTCCACGGGCCGTTTCGTGACCGACCGCCAGCCGCTCGTGCGGTTCGGCGTCCGCGTGATCGCCGAAGACGGCGACGGCACCGACAAGAAGCGCCAGTCGGGATCCAGCGGCGGCGGTGGCCGGTGCGGGCTCGAGTACTTCGACGCGCACTCGCCCGAATCCCACGCCGAGGAAGCCGTTCGTCAGGCGCTGCGCATGCTGGACGCGCGCGAAGCCCCCGCCGGCGAGCTCGAGGTCGTGCTCGGGCCGGGCGACAGCGGGATCCTGCTCCACGAAGCGGTTGGCCATGGACTCGAAGCCGACTTCAACCGCAAGGGCACCAGCAACTACACCGACCAGGTCGGCGAAGTGGTGGCCAGCGAACTCTGCACCGTCATCGACGACGCGACGCTCGAACACTCGCGCGGCTCGATCAACGTCGACGACGAAGGCCTCGTGCCGACGAGTGCGACGCTCATCGAGAAGGGCGTGCTGCGTGGGTACATGCAGGACCGTCACAGCTCCGGACACTTCGACGTCGGCCCGACCGGCAACGGCCGCCGGGAGAGCTTTCGAAGCCACCCGATGCCGCGCATGACCAACACCTTGCTGCTCGCCGGACAGGACGCGCCCGAGGACATCGTCAAGAGCGTGAAGAAGGGTGTGTACGCAGCCAAGTTCGGCGGCGGACAAGTCGACATCAGCAACGGCGACTTCGTGTTCTCGCTCACCGAGGGCTACCTCATCGAAGACGGCAAACTCACCGCGCCCCTCAAGGGCGTGAACCTCATCGGCAACGGCCCAGACGTGATGCGGAAAGTCGTCATGCTCGGCCACGATCTCGAGGTGTCGGACGGCATCTGGACCTGCGGCAAAGAAGGACAGTCGGTGCCCGTCGGCGTCGGTTGCCCCACCATCAAGATCAGCGGCATGACCGTCGGCGGGACCCAGCTCTGATGACCAACGAACAAGAGATTCTCGCCATCGCCGAAGAGACCGTCGAAGCCGCCCGGAAGGCCGGCGCCGACATCGCCGAGGCCGTGGTCCGCGGCGGCTCGCACCTGTCGACCAAGGTTCGGCTGCGCAAACCGGAGCTCGTCGAAGAGGCCGGTTCCCGCTCGCTCGGCCTCCGGGTGATGCTCGGCCAGCAGGTCGCGGTCACCTACTCGAGCGACCTGAGCGCCTCGGGGCGCGCGCGCCTCGTCGAGGACGCGATCGAACTCGCGACGTTGTCCCAGCCGGACCCGTTCGCGGGCGCACCCGACCCGGCGTTGCTCTCGAAGGTCGAAGACCATGTGGACCTCGACACCTTCGACCCCACGATGGACGCGCTGATGGCCGACGAAGCCCTGGCCCGCGCGCTCGAAGGCGAAGGCGCCGCGCTCGATGCCGACGCGCGCGTCACCAACAGCGAAGGGGCCACCTTCACCCGCGCGAGCGGTGGCAGCGTGCTCGTGACGAGTGGCGGTTTTCGCGGCGCGACCCGCGGCACCTACGCGTCGCTCGTGGTCAACCCCGTGGCCGACGACGCGGACGGCAAGAAACGAAGCGGCTACCACTGGGCCGCGACCCGGCACCTGGCGGAGCTCGAATCGGCAACTGCCGTCGGCAAGGAAGCCACCCGGCGCACCCTCCGCAAACTCGGCGCGACCAAGATCGCGTCGGCGGAGATGCCCGTCGTGTTCGATCCCGACGCCGCGCGTTCCATCCTCGGCCTGCTTTCGGGCTGCATCAACGGCGGCTCGATCTGGCGGGGCAGCAGCTACTTGATCGATCGGCTGCAGACCCGTGTCGCGAGCGATCTCGTGACCATCGTGGACGACCCGCTGATTCCGCGCGCGCCCGGTTCGCGTGCGTTCGACGGCGAAGGGTTGCTCAGCCGGAAGAACGTCGTCGTGAAGGACGGCATCCTGCAGACCTACCTGCTCGACAGCTACTCCGCGCGAAAGCTCGAGATGGAGTCCACCGCCAGCGCCTCACGCGGTTCGAGCGGCGGCGTCGGACCGAGCACGACCAACTTCGTTCTGCAGCCGGGTACGATGTCGCCCGAAGCGCTGCTCGCAGACACCCCGCGCGGCCTCTACGTCACCGAGATGATGGGCTTCGGATTCAACGGGGTCACCGGCGACTTCAGCCGTGGCGCGGCCGGATTCGTGATCGAAAACGGCGAGCTCGGCGCCGCGGTCAGCGAAGTGACCATCTCGCTGAACGTGGACCAGCTGTTTCAGCGCATCGACGCGGTCGCCAACGACTTGGACCTGCGCACCTCGACCGCGAGTCCCACGTTCCGCGTGTCGTCGATGACCATCGCCGGACGCTGATCCAGTGCGGCGCGGCGTACGCCGCACAATGAAGATGGCCGGCCGCTTTTCACGCGACCGGCCATCGTTGTTTTCTAGCTTGGGCGAACGTCTAGCGCAGATGCCGGCGACGGCGGCGTGCGATGAAGAAGAGCGCCACCACCAGCGGCGACCAGCTGCCCACGGCCCCGGTGACGGTGCAGAGGTAGCTCCCCGAGGGCTCGTCCGAACTCGAGGTCGATCCGGAGCCGCCGCCCCCCGAGCTGCCTCCGTAGCTGCTGTACGTGCAGGCGCTGCCGTCCGGTGGCGGCGCCCGGTAGAAGTAGTCGTCGTCGCTCGGCCGGTCGCCGGGGCCGTACTCCCACACCTCGGTGAAGGTGCGGGCGCCGCCCCTCGGGATCGCGTTGCCCGAGCAACACGCCTGGGCGATGCGCACGGTGGTGCTGCGCTCGACCCAGTCGACGTAGACCTCGACCGCGTCGCCGGCGGGCACGAGTTCGCTGTCCATCTGCAGCGCGTCCGACATGTTGCGCTCGAGGTTGATGCGGGTGAGCCAGCCACTCTCGAGTCCGAACGACCCGATCGCGTCGTCGGCGTACCCGAGCTCGAACGGCGCGGCGAAGCGCACGACCGAGTCGCCCAGGACGGCCATCTTCTGCGGCGCGAGGACGAAGAGATCGGTCTCGATGATGCCGCCGTCCGGGTCGTAGGAGATCTCGTTCGTGATGGGGAAGTCGGCACCGCGCCAGCTCACCACGAGCGGTGGGAGCGCTTGTTTCACGCCGCCATCGAGTGCGGGCGTGACCTGCACGGCCGCAAACCAGCGGCCCTCGCCCACGTATCGAGAGAACGCCGCGTCGTCGATCTCGTCGTGTTCGAACCCGCGTTCGTCGAGCCAGGTCACGAGGGCTTCGAGCGTGGACGCACTGAGCACGGTGACCTCGTACTCCTCACTGATCGGAATCGACTCGAACTCGACACTCCCCGTCTCGCCGTAGCTCACCACCGAGGTGTCGCGCCCATCGAGGCCCGGCCGGTAGTAGTCGCTGCTCCCATCGCTGCAGCCGTAGAGCATCAGCGGCGCGGCGAGCGGGTTGAACCCGTCGTTCGTCGGGTGCGTGTTGACCGAGTAGTGCGGGTCGCTGCACTGGTACCCGAGCGAGGGGTCTTCGACGAACTCCACGGTCTCTCGCACGTTCGCGCGGATGAGAGACTGGGCCTGGTCGATGAGCGCCTGCGGTCCGATGTTGACGTCGGCACGGCGGGGCAACGGCATCACCAGACCCGCCGATCCACCGTTGGCGTAGAGCGAGGGCTGCAAGATCGCGTGCGTGATGGTGTCTTGCAGCGGAATCGCGGCCGACCCATCCGGACACAGTGCCTCCGCGCCGTGGTGTTCGGCCGGCTCTGCGCCGGTGAGTTCGTACAGAGCGTCGGCATCCGGGCGCTCCAGACATCCGTACGCGACGGTCTGCCGCGGCACCTGCACGACGAGCACGGTCGTCAGGGGATCGAAGCTCACTCCGTCATCTCCCGACGACGGTCCTGGCGTCACCACCCGGCACACCGCCCGCGCGGTCGCTGGCGGCAAGAGCGCGGCCAACCCCGCCGCTGCAAGCAACCCACCCACACACAAGAATCGAAATCTGAAAGACATCTCCACCTCCAAGTAAGCCAAGCCAAGCAATCGTGGTTCGGGCGACTGTCCTCGCCGGAACGCGGAGGGGTGCATCGCAAGGGGCGTGCCGAGCCCAACCGAACCTGCGCTCGGGGAAACGCTGGAAACCTGCGGCGCGAGTTGGCACGGTTCGAACGTGGCCAAACCCGACCGGCGACATCTGCGTCTGCTTTCGATCCCGAGGTGGCCGACGCGCGCCGAAGCGGAGGCGATGAAATGGTACGCGCCGGTCCAGCTCGGACCGACCGGCGAAGGCCTGCGTCTGCGAACGCGCACCTGGGTGCCTGCGATGGTGCCGTGGCGTGCCACGCCGGACGGCGAAGTCACACCTGCGGTGCTCGCGTGGTACCGCCGCTTCGCCCAAGGACGGCCGGGCGCGATCGTCGTGGAAGCGACCGGCATCCGCGACGTACCGAGCGGACCGCTGCTGCGCATCGGCCACGATCGATTCGTGGACGGACTTCGGCGTCTCGCACACGCGGTCCGCGAAGGCTCCGACGGGGAGACGCGTCTGTTCATTCAACTGATCGACTTCCTCGCGGTGAAGCGTCGACCGCCGCCCGAGAAGTTCTTCCAGAGGTTCCTGCGCGTGGACGATTCGCTGCGGGCGCGGCTGCCGGGCGCGTTGCGGCAACTCGACGAACCCGCGCTGCGCACCGCGCTCCAGTCCGCCAGCGCGCACGACCTGCACGAGTGGCTCGACCCACGGCAGTTCGAGTCGCTTCACTACGGCCACCGCGAGCGCGTCACCGACACCCACCTCGATCACATTCGTGAGCTGCCGAAGACTCTGCCGCCGCTCTTTGCGGACGCCGCCGTTCGGGCGCGCGAAGCTGGGTTCGACGGTGTCGAACTGCACTACGCGCATGCCTACACGATGGCGAGTTTTCTCTCCGCGCGGAACGATCGAACCGATGGCTACGGCGGCTCGCGGGAGGGCAGGGTGCGGCTCCCGCTCGAGGTCTACGAGCGGGTGCGTGCCGCGGTCGGACCCGACTACTGCGTTGGCGCGCGTTTCCTCGGCGACGAAGTGATCGAGGGCGGCGGCCGCGTGGGAGACAGCGTCGACTACGCGGTGCGTTTTGCGCGCGCCGGGTTCGACTTCTTGAGCGTCAGCAAGGGCGGCAAGTTCGAGGACGCGAAGGCGCCGCGGGTGGGCCAGGCCGTCTACCCCTACACCGGACCGAGCGGACACGAGTGTATGCCGACGGTGAAGATCGACGACGCGAAGCCCGAACCGAAACGCATCGGTCCCTTCTCACGGAATGTGCCGCTCGCCCGCGCCGTGCGCGCGGCCGTGCGCGCGGACGGTTGGCAGACGCCGGTCGTCACCGCGGGTGGCATCTCGTCGCCGTGGCAAGCGGAAGAGATCCTCGAAGCGGGCGATGCGGACATCGTCGCGGCCGCACGGCAGTCCCTCGCGGACCCCGACTGGTTCCGAAAGATCGAACTCGGCCGAGGCGCCGAGGTGCGGCGCTGCCTCTTCACCAACTACTGCGAAGGGCTCGACCAGAAACACGCCGCGGTGACGTGCCAGCTCTGGGACCGAATGCCGGGCCCCGACCCCGAGGGCCTTCGAAGCGAAGACGGACGACGACGGCTGGTCGCACCGGCTTGGGACGGCTGAGCGGAAGCGGAAGCGGAGGCGGAAGCGGAAGCGGAAGCGGAAGCGGACGCGGAAGCGGAAGCGGAGGCGGAAGCGGAAGCGGAAGCGGACGCGGACGCGGAAGCCGATCCCGATCCCGAAGCCGAAGCCGATCCGGAAGCCGATCCGGAAGCCGACACCGAAGCCGACACCGAAGCCGAAGCCGAAGCCGAAGCCGAAGCCGACACCGAAGCCGACAACCGAAGCCGACACCGAAGCCGACACCGAACCCGAACCCGAACCCGATCCCGATCCCGCTGTGGAAGCCGCTGCCGAATCCGCTGCTACGCGGGGAGGTCGCCTTCTTGGAAGCCGAGGTCGATCGAGTCGAGGGAGCGCTGGGCTTGGTGTTCGCCGGTGAAGCGCACCATGGGTTCGACGTACGATTCGAACGGGGGGCACCGGAGGCCGTGGGTGTCGAGAACGGCTCGGGCGTGGCGGTCGTCCCAGACGACTTCGGTCGCGAGCTGCTCCAGAAAACTCCGCGGCATGTTCGCGAACCGTTCGAGGCCGGGGGTGCGCATCAGCGTGGTGGCGAAAGTCGTCGGAACGAAGCCGCGCGGCACGGGGCGGCCGGCGGCTTGGGCGATGAGTTCGTACACGCGCCGGGCGGTGAGCGGGTCGGGATCGACGATGTGGTAGGTGCGGCCGACCGAGTGGGGGGCCGCGACGATCGCGCTGCCGGCCTTCACGACGTAGTCGATGGGCACGAGGTTGAGCGGGATGTCGCCGCGGCCCGGCATCGGCATCCGGAGGTCGGTGGGCGAACCAAGAATCAGCAGGACCAGGAGGTAGGGGCCTTCGAGCCGGTCGACTTCGCCACTCTCGGAGTCCCCCACCACGATCGACGGTCGCAAGATCGTCGTCGGCACTTGGTTTGCGGCTTCGCGGATGATGCGTTCGGCCCGCATCCGGGTCTCCTCGACCACGTTTCGAAACCCGCCGTCCTGGAGCTCGTCTTCCAGCACCCGCCCGCGGCGCCGACCGGAGACCAGCGCCGAAGACCAATGCACGAGACGTTCGAGGTTCGGGGAGGCCTCGGCGAGTTCGAGCACTTCCCGAGCACCCCGCACGTTGCACCGCTCGGCCTCCGGGCGCCGCGTCCCGAGGTAGGTCACCGCGGCGCAGTGATGAATGGTGCGGGCTTCTCGAGCGAGCATCATGAACTCGCTCCCACTGAGCCCGAGGTCGAGCGCAGCGGTGTCGCCGGTCACGAGCCGCAGCCGTTGCCGCTGTTTCTCGGGCAACCACCCATCCCGAAGCGCAGCCGCGCGATCGAGGTGGTTCTTCTGCACCACACACCAGACGACCTGGTCGCTCGTTTCCAGCAGATGGCGCACGACCCGCGTGGCCAAGAAGGAGGTCGGGAAGCCGGTGACGATGGTGCTCATGGGGAAGGCTCCAACGCGGCTCGGCCGCTGAGTTCCTCGTAGATCGCCCGGACCTGCCGTTCGGTCTCTTCGAGCGTGCCGCCGTTGTCGATGACGAAATCCGCGACCTTCACCTTCTCCGCGAGGGGAAGCTGGCTGTCGATGCGGGCCTGCGCGTCGGACTCGGAGCATTGTTCGCGGGCCATGAGCCGTTCGAGCTGGCGCGCGGGTTCGAGCGACACGACGATCAACGCCGGGAACGCCTTGTGGAGCCCGATCTCCACGAGCAGCGGCGCCTCGTAGAGGAGAAACGGGGCGTCGGTGTCCTGGTGCGCTGCGATGGCTTGCTTGCCGGCGACCGCGATGCGGGGGTGGGTGATGCCTTCGAGGGTGCGGCGCGCGGCTTGGTCCGCGAAGACGAGCGAGCCGAGCTTCTTGCGGTCGAGCGCACCATCCTCGTCGAGGTAGGTCGGGCCGAACGCGCGGACGACCTCTGCGAGTCCTTCCGAGCCCGGTGCGACCACGTCCCGGGCGAGCTGGTCGGCGTCCACCACCGGCACTCCGAGTTCCGCGAACAGCCGACCCACGGTGCTCTTGCCGCTCGCGATGCCGCCGGTCAGCCCGAAGGTGGGTTTGGTTTTCCGCCCCATCGCTTGGCTGTACCCCCGCATCGATGCTGCTGGCAAGGACCGGCCGTGGTAGGGCATGGGATGCGTGCAGTGGCTCAGCGCGTCCGCAGCGCATCGGTGACGGTTGCCGGGGAGGTCGCCGGGGCGATCGGCGAAGGCCTGCTCGTCTACCTGGGCGCCGGTCCTCGAGACGATGAGGCGACCGTGGCCGTCATGGCGCAGAAGCTCGTGGGGCTTCGCATCTTCGAGGACGACGAGGGCAAGATGTCCCGTTCGGTGGCGGACATCGGGGGCGAGGTGCTCGTGGTGCCGCAGTTCACCCTCTATGGCGACGTCCGCAAGGGCCGACGTCCCTCGTTCGCGGGTGCGGCCCCGCCCGAGCAGGCCGAGCGGCTCTACGAGGCGGTGGTCGCGGGCGTTCGGACATCCGGAATCGAGGTGGCGACCGGGCGGTTTCGAGCCGCCATGATCGTCTCCGCCGAGGTCTGGGGTCCTGTCACCATCCTGATCGACACCGAGAAGACGTTCTAGCAGGTTGCTGAAGAACGCCCGCAGGGCGTTCTCGCAGCCTGCCCCTTGCCCCTGCCCTTGCCTTTGCCCTTGCCCGCGGATCAGCGGTCAGATCGCTTGATCAGCGCGACGAGCATCGCG
>JAXMNT010000035.1:0-80833 GCA_034670305.1 Deltaproteobacteria bacterium | reverse complement strand
GTCCGCTGGGCATCGCGCTCCGATTCGCGCCTCGCCGTCGCGAAACACACGGCGTCCACGACGCGGGCAAGGGCACGGGCAAGGGCAACGGCAAGGGAGCAGGTCGCTTTTCAGCGACCTGCTAGAACAGACCGATGAAGAGGTTCACCAGGTAGCCGGCGGCCAGGCCGACGCCGAGGTAGCTGAGCGAGAAGAGTTCGCGTTCGGGGCGCAGCACGCCGGCCTTGTAGAGGGCCGGCCACAGGATGAACGCGGAGGGGATGTCGTTGAGTGCGACCGCCCACACCACGCCGGCCGGCCCCATGTAGTGCCAGCCGATCGGAATGCCGGCGAAGAGGAAGATCGCGCGGAAGACGTTGTTGATGAAACACAGCCGCACTTTGCCGAGCGCCATCAGGCACTTGTCGGCGGGGTCGAAGATCGAGCGGGTGGCGGCTTTCACGCAGAGCACCTGCAGCATCCAACCGGCCATGTGGTAGCGGTCGTCCCAGAGCAGGTCGACGAGCGTCGGACCGACCATCACGAGGCCGCCCACGCCGCCGAGCGAGAGGAAGTCGATGCGCAGCCGCGCGCGGTAGTAGACCTCGCGCAGCCGCTCGGTGCCTTCGAGCCGCACCCGGCTGAAGATCGGGAACAGCACCCCGTGGATGACCTTGCCGATGACCGTGTAGGCGGCTTCGCTCAAGAGCGCGGCCACCGAGTAGACGCCGAGTCCGCGCGGTTGCAAGTACGGCAGGAGCAAGAGCCGGTCCGCGAACCCAGCCAGGTAGAACACCGCCGACGAGCCGAGGATCCACCGGCCGAACCCGATGATCGTCGCACGGTGTTCGGCGTGCCAGGCGAAGCGGTTTCGGTAACCCTTGATGAGCACCAGGTGGGTGCCGATGGCGCGGAAGATCTCGCGCGCGATGGTGCCCGCGAGGAGCGCCCAGAGGCTCGGGCTCAGGAGCGACCAGATCACCATCACGATCAGCCCGAACATCTGCGAGGTGACGTCGAGGAACAGGATGCGGGCTGGGGTCACCCGCCGCCGCAGCGTGAACTCCGCGGTGCTGCCGAACCCTGCGATCGGCACCGCGAGCGCGCCGACCGGAATCAAGTAGAGGAGCTGCGGCTCGCCTTCGAGCACGGCCATCGGATAGGCGAGCAGCACGGCAGCCAGGTAGAGCCCGAACCCTCGGATGACCTGAAGCGTCCAGCCGGTGTTGAGGAAGGTGCGGTCGTCGCCCTTCTCGTTCTGGATGATCGCCTGCTCGATGCCGACGTCGCTCAACATGATGAGCCCGGTGTTGAACACCATCAGCGTCGTCATGATCCCGAACGCTTCAGGAAAGAGGAGCCGCGTCAGGAGGAGGTTCCCCCCCAGCCGCATCACCTGCCCAAACAGGTACGCCCCCATCTCGACCAGCCCGCCCCGGACCGCCAGCCGCTTCAGCTTGCGGTCCCCCTCCTCCCGACCATCGGCCCCGCCGTCCAAGGACTCGGCATCGGATTCGGCGTCGTCGGCGTCGGCATCGAATTCGGCTTCGGCATCGGATCCGGCATCGGCATCGGCATCGGCATCGGCATCGGATCCGGCATCGGCATCGGCATCGGCGTCGGCTTCGGAGTCGGCGTCGGCATCGGCATCGGCATCGGCATCGGCATCGGCATCGGCTTCGGCATCGGCATCGCCGCCCTCGGTGCCCTCCGCGCCGCCCGCCACGCCCGTCTCCGCGGGCTCCGCGTCAGGCTCCAGCTCGTCGTCCGAGGTCACGGCGGCGGTGTTACCCCACCCCACCTCCCGGCGCACCTCCCTTCCGAGCAGGCCGCGTGGTCAGACGAAAACGCGTACCGTGAGCAATCTTGCGGAAGATGTGTCCCTGTCCGCCGTATACCGTCCTCACAACACGAGCCGCCTGCAGCGGGGGACGCCACGGCGGCATACGAACGGAGAACGAACGGTTATGGGTTACTACAAGCAGATCGACGGCAAGAAGTACGACGGAGCGCTCATCGAGGCGGCAGAGAAGGCCGTGGCCGGTCGCGGCGATGGCCGCATCTCCATGGAGGACGCGACCATGCTCCTCAAGCTCGTCAAGGACGGCGACGCGTACACCGACGTCGAGAAGGACACCATGGCCTACCTCCGCGACAAGATGAAGTGGACGGACGAAGCCGACAAATGGTTCCGCGACGAGATCCGCAAGTGGGCGACCACCAAGGGTGGCGACAAGAAGTAGACGACGTCCGGAGGTTCGCCTCTGCGTTTCTCGAGACCCCACGCGGCCCTGGCTGCGTGGGGTTCTTCTTTCTTTCTCACTACGGGCCTGGCTCGCTTCGCGAGACTGGCGGCCCTAATTCGCGCCCGTCGCTGCCTGCACGTGCTCGCCGCCATTCGGTGGGTCCATTGGAAAACCCTTGATGCGATTGGCGGCGTCCGCTGGGCATCGGGCTCCGATTCGCGGCCTCGCCGTCGCGAAACACACGGCGTCCACGACGCGGGCAAGGGCACGGGCAAGGGCAACGGCAAGGGAGCAGGTCGCTTTTTAGCGACCTGCTAGGCGCTCCTTGAGGCGCTCTGCGTGCACTTGGGGAGTGCACCAGTTGCTCGCCCTGCGGGCTGCGCAGGTGCACGGGTGGAGTCGCCTGACTCGCTGGTGCTGTGGATGGCCTGGCTCGCTTCGCGAGACTGGCGGCCCTAGTTCGGCGTGGGCGGCGTGGGCGCGCGGCGGGTGGCTGCGGGGGGGCGCGGCGCGGGTCGAGCGGGCGGGGTCAGGGCGGCTGGCCGTTCGGCGCGTTCCAGGGCGGCGCGGCGTTCGGCGACGCGGCGCTCGTTGCGCTCGCGCTCGCCCCAGGTCGGGTGGGTGGCGTCGATGACGCGAAGAAGACGCATGCGGGTGCGCACGATACCGCGTCCGCCGGCCGCGCACTGGTAGCCGCCCTGGACCGGATCGTCGACGCAGCCGGCTTGGTTCCAGTAGGTCGCCACGTCGCCGACTTCGACCAGCCACTCGCTCGCAATGGCGAGCCGCTCACCGACCACCTCGCGCGGCGGGGCCGGGACGCGGGTCGATCCTCGACGGAACGCATCGAGCACCGCTTGGTCCACGACTCGGTTGCGCGACGAGCGCGTGACCCAGATCGCGAGCAAGTCGCCGTCGGGCGCCTGGGTGACCCGAACCTCGACCTCGTACCAGCGCACGGGCGCGTTGTTGAGGTTCTCTTGTTCCATGCGCTCGAGGTTCGCGCGCTCGGCGTTGTCGAACTGCCGCATCGTCTCTGGCATGGCCTGGCCGGGCACGGTGCCGGGCGCCGAAGGGCCACTCGCGTAGCGCCCGAACTCATCCACCGCGCGTTGCAGCACGTTCATGCCGCGCCGCCGCTCTTGGGTGACTTCGCGGGAGTCGACACGCAGCGAGCGCCGCATCTCCTGGCTCATCTGGTGGTACCAGTCGTCCGCGCCCACATGGCGAAGCTGGTCTTCCTGGATGCGGCGGTAGAGTTGCTCTTCGGCGTAGCGTTCGGCTGCCTGCTCGGGATCGCTCGGGACCGGCTCCGGGTCTTCGAAGATCCAGCCGGCCGTCTCGGCGAGTGTGATCGGCGGGCGCAGGTCCGGTTCGCGATCTGGACGCGAGGGCCGACTCGGTGGTGGTTCGGCCGGGGCGGTGGCGCCAGGATCCGCTTGCACCGGATGGGCACCGGGCGCGGGCGGCACTTGGCGGGAGGGCGCGCCGGGCGCGGCCGGCACCGGGCCGAGCACATCGATGGGGCGTCGCTGCGCCACGCCCGAACCACTGGTCGCGAGCCACAGGAGACAGGCGAGGCACGACGCGCAGGCGCGGCGCCCGAGGCGCGCTCCAGTTCCCGTCGTCATCTCAGCCATGCTCCATTGTGCGACCGCCTTGGCGAAACACCAACCCAACCTACTTATTCACTCCGAGCCGGGTTCGCTGCACGAGACTCGCCATACGTCGGTTCAGTTGGCGAGATCGAACTCCAGGGTGTCCCGTTCCCGTCCGGTGCGGACGTTCAACGTGCGGTTTCGGCTGGGGGAACCTTGTCCCACTTTCACCAGGTGCCGACCCGGAGGCAGCCGCAGCGTGACGGGTGCCCGTCCCATGTAACGGTTGGCGAGCCACACTTCTCCCCAGGGGAAGACGTTCACGCGGTAGCGCGCGAGCCGTGCGGGGGCTTCTTCCTCCATCGTCGAGTCCATCGGCGCTTCGGTCATCGTCCGCGCCACCGCGTCCATGTCGACCGGCTCGTCCATCGCGACTTCCGCGACTTCCGGGGGCGCCAGGCCATTCGGAAGCGTGGGTGCCGTCATCCTCGGAGTCGTCTTGGTCGGCGCCATGGTCGCGCCACCTGGGTCCGCGCCCACCACGGGCGGCTGTTCGACCGGCGTGATCTGGGCGACCGGTTCGGGCTCGCCTTCCACCAGTCCGAGCCCGATGCCGCCGCCGAGCAGCGCGGTCAGCCCGAGCCCGACCCAGAGCCCCACGCGGCTGCGCGGTGGCGCGGTCGACGCTTCGGCGAGGATCGCATCCGGCATCGCATCGATCGGGGAGGGCGTCGACACCGTCACTTCGCTCGGCACGTCCATTGTCGCGACCGCTTCGACAGCCGGGTGATCTTCGGTTTCCGACGCAGCCTCGAGCTCGGCGGGGGCACCGAGTTTGGCGTCTGGCGCGGCACCCACCGTCTCGGGTGCGCTGTGCCCGAGCTGTGTTCCTTCCGTGTCGGGCGTGGCCGTCTTGGGCGTGGGCGTCTCGGCCGGGCCCGTCTTCAGCGGCGAGGGACCGAGTTCGGTTTGCGCGTGCGCGTCGGCTGGCGTCTCCTTCTCGGTGTCCGGATCCTCCGGCCGCGCAGTGCCCATCTCGAGCTCGTTGGCGAGTGCGAGTGCGGTGTCTCGGCGTTCGGGTTCCGACTCGTCTCCGTGGGCCGCGCGCACGAGGGCCGCGAGCCGGTCGCGCAACATGCCGTCGCGGAGGAAGGGCGCGAGCACTTCCGGGAGTTCGCCCGCATGGGCATGCCGGTTCTCCGGATCGAGTTCGAGCAGCTTCTCGGTCATCTCGAGCAGGAGCGCCGGGGTGTCGGGTGCCAACTCCTGCAGCGGCGGTCGGTTGCCTTCGAGCACCTTCATCATCACTTCGACGTCGTGGGAGCCGACGAAGGGCCGGCGCCCGGCCAGCATCTGGTAGAGCGTGATGCCGACCGAGAAGAGGTCCGCCCGGCCGTCGACGTTGCCTCCGCGCATCTGTTCGGGCGCCATGTACGGCACCTTGCCTTTGATGAACCCACTGGCGGTGGCGATGGTCGCGCCGTCGAGTGCCTTCGCGACGCCGAAGTCCGCGAGTTTCACTTCGCCGTCGAGGGAGAGCAGCACGTTCGATGGCGTGACGTCCCGGTGCACCACCCCATTGTCGTGCGCGTACTCGAGTGCGTAGGCGAGATCGAGGGTGATCAATGCCGCCAGCGCAGGGTCCATCGGCGCATCCAGACTCGACATCAATGCGCGAAGGTCCACGCCCTCGACGAGCTCCAAACCCATGTAGAGTTCGCCTTCGACGGATCCGAAGTCGATGACCCCCACGATGTTGCTGTGCCGGAGCCGGCCGGCGAGCCGGGCCTCCCGCTGAAACTGCTGCACGAAGGCCGGGTCTTGGCTGAAGGCCGGCAGCACCCGCTTCAGACAGACCCGCTGCTCCACGGCCCCGTGGGTGGCGCGGCGCGCCACGAACGTCTCCGCCATACCGCCGACCCCAAGGCGACGCTCGAGCACGTAGTCGCCGAATTTCCGCGGCAAAGCCTCCGCCATTCGGCGGTCATCCTACCGGGTTTTCCGGAGTTGCGGTGGCCTCGCCTGTTGTCGCACCGAGTTGCGGACCGGCTAGGGTTCGTCGGGTCCACAGAAGCAGCACTCGATGTGGCCCTGTGGATCGGGGGTCCGCTCGTCCGGCCCACAACATCCGAACGTGCACGCGCCGAGGTCGATCGGCTCCCCGCCGGCTGCATCGATGGGTGGTTCTGCCTGAGCGGTGGGGCGTGGCTCCGACGCCGGCACGTGCGTCGTGTGCTCGTCGCGCGCCATGGTGTCCGCGCTGGGGCCGGGCGAAACGCAACCGACGGAGACCAGTAAGCACAGTGATTTCAGCATATTAAGACCAGTCGAGCAAAGGCCGGCGAGGCATCTTGACAAAGCGGAATGAGATGTCATTCTGCGGAACGAGATGTCATTCCCGCGTTGGCGTGGGGTGGAGGGACCAGTGACACGCAAGAAGATCGTGATTGTGGGTGGGGGATTTTCGGGGCTGGGGGTCGGCATCGAGCTCCTGAAGCGGGGCATCACCGACTTCGTCATCCTGGAGAAGGCGAGCCAGCTCGGCGGCACCTGGCGCGAGAACACCTATCCCGGGTGCGCGTGTGATGTGCCTTCGCATCTCTACTCCTTCTCTTACGCGCCGAATCCGGATTGGAGCCGTGTCTTCTCGCCCCAACCCGAGATCCAGGCGTACCTGCTGAGAGTCGCGCAGGAGTTCGGGGTCATGTCCCACGTGCAGCTCGACACCGAAGTGGAAGAGGCCCGCTGGAGCGACGACGCGCAGAAGTGGTTCGTTCGCACGAACCGCGAGACCTTCGAAGCGGAGATCCTGGTGGCTGGTGCGGGCCCGCTCCACCTCCCCAAGATCCCGAAGCTGCCCGGACTCGAGAACTTCGGCGGAACGTACTTTCACACCGCGCAGTGGAACCACGAACACGATTTGAAAGGCCGGCGTGTCGCGGTGGTCGGAACCGGGTCTTCTTCGATTCAGCTGGTCCCGGAGATCCAGCCCATCGTGAAGGAGCTCCTGCTGTTCCAGCGGACCGCGGCCTGGGTGCTTCCGAAACCCGACCACGCGATTCCAGCGCTCGAGAAGGCACTCTTTCGCTACGTGCCCGCCGCCCAGCGCGCCTACCGGTCGACCATCTACCACGCGCTCGAGCTGGTGCAGTTGGCGCAGCGCCGCCCGAAGGCGATGGAGAGGCTGCAGTTTCTCGGCACAGGCCACCTCGCCCGCGCGGTGAAAGACCCCGAGCTGCGCGCGAAGCTCACGCCCGACTTCGTGCTCGGCTGCAAACGGTTCTTGCTCTCCAACACGTACTACCCCGCGCTCACGCAGCCGAACGCGCACGTGATCGCGCAGGGCGTGCGCGAGGTGACACCGACCGGCCTCGTGTCCGCGGACGGCACCCACCACGAGGTCGACACGATCGTCTTCGGCACGGGTTTCGAGGTCAGCGACCCGCCCATCTCGCGCTGTGTGGTGGGCCGCGACGGCCGCACCCTCGGCGAGGTGTGGGGCGGCAGTCCCGAAGCGTTCCTCGGCACGACCGTCAGCGGATTCCCCAACCTGTTCCTGATGCTCGGCCCGAACGTGGGCAACGGACACAGCTCGGCGCTCGGCATCATCGAAGCGCAAGCCAGCTACCTCGCCAGCGGGCTCGAACAGATGGCGCGGCAGGACATCGCGTCGCTCGACCTGCGGGCCGAAGTACAGGCACGCTTCAACGACGACGTGCAGGAAGCGCTTCGAGACACCGTGTGGAACGCCGGCGGGTGTGCGAGCTGGTACTTGGACGTGAACGGCCGCAACAGCGCCATCTACCCGTGGACGACCATCGATCTCTTCCGGCGACTTCGTCGGCTCGAGTTGAGCCACTACGAGGTCACCGCCCGTGCCCGCGCCGCGAAGTCGCCTGCACAACCCGCGACCCGCGCTAGGGTGGGCGCGTGACGTTCCCCGAGGAGCCGCTCCGATGAGCCCCGTGCCCGACCGCGCCCAGTTGCGCCGCGACGAGATCCTCGACGCGGCCGAGCGCATCTTCGCGACCAAGGGCTACCACGAGTCCGGCATCGCCGACATCGCGGCCGAGCTCGGCATCGGGCACGGCACCTTCTACCGCTACTTCAAGAACAAACACGACATCGCGGTCACGATCCTCGAGCGCGTCATCCAGCGGATCGCCGAGCTCGGCCTCTCCGAAGATCCGAACGCGGCCGAGACCCTCGAGCAGTACCGGGGTCAAGTGGAGCGCATTCTCGACAAGATGCTCGAGCTCGCGGACTCGCAGCCGGACGTCGTGCGTTTCTTTCACCAGCAGTCGCTGCAGGTCGACTCCGACCGACTCGGCGCGGCGCTCGACATGCACGCGAAGTTCACCGAGCTCTTCCTCACCAACGGCGTGAAGAAGGGCTTCTTGCGCGCGGAACTCGACATCGAAGCCACCTCGCAACAGCTCGTCGCGTTGATCTTCGACGGCATGCGCCGCGCGGTCCGCATGGACGCCGAGGGCCGACGCCGCTGGGGCAAAGCCGGCATGGCCCTGATGTTCGACGGCATCCGCGCCTGACTTTGTTTGCCATTACGGGCCTGGCTCGCTTCGCGAGACTGGCGGCCCTATGCACGCGCCCGTCGCACCTGCACGTGCTCGCCGCCAATCGATTGGTGCACTGAAGAAGCCATTGGACCAACTGCGGCTGCGCGGCGTGCAGGCGCTCCTATTGGCGCTCTCGGGGATCGATTGGGGAGTGCACCAGTTGCTCGGCCTGCGGCCTGCGCAGGTGCACGTCAGGGCGACACGATCGTCTGCCGCCGCCACGGCTTCGGCTTCTGCTTCTGCCGCCGCCACGGCCCCTGCTTCTGCTTCGGACACTGCTTCTGCTTCTGCTTCTGCTTCTGCTTCGGACACTGCTTCGGCTTCTGCTTCGGCTTCGGCTTCGGATTCGGCTTCGGATTCGGCTTCGGCTTCGGCCTCGGCTTCGGCTTCGGCTTCGGCTTCGGCTTCGGCTTCGGCTTCGGATTCGGATTCGGATTCGGATTCGGGATCGGCTTCGGGATCGGATTCGGGATCGGCTTCGGCTTCGGCTTTGGCTTCGGCGCCGCCACTTCTGTCACGGCTCCGCTTCCGCCCCCGCATCCGCTTCCGCTGCCCCTTCCGCGACCGCTTCCGCGACCGCGACCGCTTCCGCTTCCGCTTCCGCTTCCGCTTCCGCTTCCGCTACCGCTTCCAGGACCGCGACCGCTTCCGCTGTCGCGAGGACCGCCGCTTCAGCGCGGGTGCCAGCTGACGCCCAGAAACGGTGTGAGATCCTGGGTGCCGTGCACCAAGTCGTCCGCGAGCGGCTCGCCGTTTCGCGTGACGTAGTAGCGCACGCGGTAGTCCACCCGGAGCACCACATCGAGGTCGTCGCGGATGGGCGCGAACACGCCCACCCCGAACCGCCAGGCGATGCGCGGCGACACCCGCAACCATCCGTCGGTGCGTCCGTCCTCGCCAGGCAGGTCGTCGCGCGCGGTGTCGCTGCGCAGCCCGAGCGCGCCGTACCCGACCTGGGCGAAGAGCCCGCGCCACTGAAAGCGGACCATGGGACCGAGCCAGATCTCGGTGTACCGACCGCCGGTGCGTTCTTCGACGATCGGTGCGCCGTCTTCGATGCGATCGAAACGCGTGGCGTAGCGCGAGCCGACGTCGAGCTGCGCGAAGAGGCCGAACCGCAAGAACTTCCAGACGTTGTAGGTCGCCTCGAGTCCGAGCGCGCCCGCCGTCTCCTCCACGAGCGGCACGCCCGCTTCGCCACCGATCTCGGCTTTGACTTGTTGTTCGAAGCGGTGGAAGCCGAGCGCGACGTCGAGTCGGAACCGCTCGCTCTGGTAAGCATGCCAGGGGTCCGAACGCGGGTTTGCCGCGGGCGGCTCCGACGGTTCGGGAGCGGCGCTCGCCTCCGGGTCGGCCGCGTCCGCGGGTTGCGCACCCACGGTCGCGCTCGCGAACAGCAGCAGCGCAGTGATCATCCAGCGCCAGCCCATCATCTCGAACCGCGCAGCATCTCGGCCCAGTGGCGGTTGGGGTCTCGAGCAAGGGCGACGGACCAACGAATCATGAAACCCACTACGGCGCCCGTCGGCGGCCGTTACCGGAGCCGAACTGCAGGAGCAGGCCGGGCATGAGCAGGAGTTCGGCCGCCAGCGCGGCGCCCATCGCCACCAGTGACAGTTCCGCGAAGACTCGGAGCGGCGCGAATCCGCTGGCGAGCAATGCGAGAAACCCGCCGGCCAACGTGAGGGTGCCGATGACCACTGCCCGGCCGGACGAGCGCATCGTCTCCACCACGGCGCGCACGTTCGAGGCGCGCCGACGCATCTGCTTGTGGCGCAGCAAGAGATGGATCGTCCCGTCCACCGAGAGGCCGAACGCGACCGCGAAGACGAGCGCGCTGCTCGCGTCGAGCGACATGCCCCGCAGCCCCATCCATCCACCCACGGCCACGAGCGGCAACAGGTTGGGAACGAGACTCATGAGCGCCAGGGCTGGTGAACCCACGAGGTAGAGGAAGAGCAGCAGCACGCCGAGGAGCGCGAAACCGAGCCCGATCGCGAGGTCTCGGGTCAACGTCTCGAGCCCCTCGGAGGTCACGAAGGCTTCGCCGGAGACCACGGCGCCCGCGGACTGCATGCTTCGTCCGAACGACAGGATCTGGTCGCTCCCCACCGACGCGGGCAGACCCACCTCGATCGTGGTCGTTGGACCGATCGGCGGCGACAACGACACGCGTGCGGTGGCTTCGAGCGTGGCGGGGTCGATGGGAAGAGGTGCGTCGGTGAACACCGACCACGCGTGCCAAACCGGGTCGACAGCCGGTAGATGCACGCTGCGCACGATGTGACGCTCGAGAGCCCGTCCTCGCATGATGGCGAAGTCTTCGGTGGGGACTTCGAGGCGCATGCTTCGCAACCCGCCGTGCGCTTCGTCGATGCGCCGCGCGGTCTCGACCATGGCGTCGTCTCCAAGGGGGTCGAGCAAATACGAACGCACAGGGACCGTCGTGGCGAGGGCGCACGCTCCAAGAGCGAATGCCAACACTACGTAGACCGCTGCCGACGGGCGCCGAATCGCCCAGCGCGCGATGGAGTCGACCCGTTTGGGCTGCGGCCGTCCGGCTCGAAAAAGAGGCAACAGCACCGGCACCCAGAACAGGGTCACCAACACGGCGACAGCCACCCCGATGGCGGCGTCGGCCGCGAGTTGCCGCATCGCTTGGTGGCGCGCGAACGCGAAGCTCCCGAACCCGAGCACGGTGGTGAGCGAGGTCGCCACACACGCCACCCATACGTCCCGGCGCGCGTGCAGCACCGACTCGACCTTGCCGTGCGTGAGGCGGAGTGCTTCGTAGCGGGCGATCAAATGGACCGCGTCGCTGACGCAGAGGGTGAGGATGAGCGGCGGCAGCACCACGCCGAGCAACGACATCGGCACGCCGAACCACGCGCGCAGTCCGAGGAAGATGGTGAGCGACAGGCCCGCGGCCGCGAGCGGCACCACCACCCCCCGCGCGGAGCGAAATCCCCAGAGCAGCACCAGTACGTTGGCGAGCGCGGCGAGTAGCGGAACCCAGATCGGATCGTTGCCCATGGCCCGCGCGAGCCCGCGCTCGAGCAGCGGCAGGCCCGTGACCGAGGCGCGTTCGTCCCAGCCTTCGATCATCGAAGCGAGCCGGGCGGGGTCCGCGCCGTCGTTCAAGAAGACGGCGAGCAGGGCTGTGGTTCGGTCCGCGGAGAGCAGCCGCGGCGTGAGCACATCGGCGCCGCTTCGGAGTCGTTCGAGTTCGTCCGCGGTGGGTGACTCCCCCACCACCATCGGGGCACGTACGAGCGGGCCGCCGGTGCGTGCGCCGATGCCGGCGAGACCGTCCGGAAACGCGTTCGGCGCCGATTCGATCAGGGAGACCATCGCTTCGGTGTCGCCCTCGACTTCGAGTGGAGCGGGGCGCGGCCAGTCGACCGAGGTCATGCCGACGACGCGCGCGACGTCGGGCGAACGTTGGATGCGGCGCAAGAGCTGGTGCTGGGCTTCGACCGCTTCTTCCGAGAGCACGTCCTCCGCGGAGAAGAGCACCACCAGCGGCGCCTCCATCGGTTCGCCGTCCCCGAGCACGAGCGCGCGGGGATCGAAGTCGAGTTCGAGATCCGGCAAGGCCATGGCCGCGACCAGAGCGACGACCACGATGACGATGGCGGGAAGGCGGAACACGCGCCGCGGAGTCTACCGGTTCAGTCGGGCGGGGAGGGGCGCGGATCGGCACCGCGTGGGGCGCGCCGTGTCCGTGCCGCAATGAGTTCGCTTCTCGCCTGCGATGCGTCTCCAAACCCCGAGCAGGGCAAGGGTCTTACAGCGAGTGCAGGTAGGCGTCGATCGCGAGGGCGGCTTCGCGGCCTTCGGCGATCGCCCAGACGACGAGGGACTGACCGCGTCGGCAGTCCCCGGCGGCGAACACGCCTTGCAGGTTGGTGGCGAACTTCTTGTCGTCGGCCACGACATTGCCGCGCGCGTCGGATTCGAGTTCGAGCGCTTCGAGCAGGGTCTTCTCCGGCCCGACGAAACCCATCGCGAGCAACACCAAGTCCGCTTCGATGGTCTCTTCGCTGCCAGCGACTTCTTCCATCTGGTAGCGGCCGCTCTCGTCCTTCGCCCAGCGCACGTGCACGGTCTCGATGCCGCAGACCTGGCCCTCGTCGTTCGAGAGGAACCGTTTGCTGAGCACCCCGAACGCGCGCGGATCCTTGCCGGTCAACGCGCGCGCTTCGGCGTGGCCGTAGTCGACGCGGAAGACGCGCGGCCACTCGGGCCAAGGGTTGTCCCGCCCCCTCGACTCGGGCGGTTTGTCCATCAGCTCGAAGGTGGTGAGTGACGCACACTTCTGCCGCAGCGCGGTCGCGATGCAGTCGGTGCCGGTGTCTCCGCCGCCGATGACCACGACCTTCTTGCCCGCCGCATGCAGTGCTTCGATCGAGTCGCGCCCATCGAGCAGCGCCTTGGTGGACTCGGTCAGGTAGTCCATCGCGAAATGGATGCCGCCGCTGTCTCGGCCATCGACCGGAAGATCGCGCGGGCGGGTGGATCCGACCGCGAGCAGGAGCGCGTCGTGGGCGCTGCGCACGGCGGCGGCCGGTTCGTCGACGCCGATCTCGAGCCCGGTCCAGAAGCGCACACCCTCTTCTTCGAGCTGGCGGACCCGGCGATCCACGACGCCCTTGTCGAGTTTCATGTTCGGGATGCCGTAGGTCAGCAGTCCCCCGACCCGGTCCGCGCGTTCGTACACGGTGACCCGGTGCCCGCGCCGCCTGAGTTGCTGCGCGGCCGCGAGCCCCGCCGGTCCGGAGCCGATGATGCCGACCGAACGGCCGGTCTCTTCTTCCGGCGGCTCCGCGACGATCCAGCCTTCGTCGAACGCGCGCTCGGCGATCTCCCGCTCGATGTCTTCGATGGTGACTGGCTTCTCCACGTGGCCGAGCACACACGCGCCTTCGCACGGGGCGGGACACACCCGGCCGGTGAACTCCGGGAAGTTGTTGGTGGAGTGCAGCCGCTCGGACGCCTCTTCCCACTTCTCGCGGTACACGAGCTCGTTGAACTCCGGGATCCGGTTGTCGAGCGGGCAGCCGGTGTCCGACTGACAGAAGGGCACGCCGCAATCCATACAGCGCGCGGACTGTTCGTGCAGATGCTCCGCGAGCACCGGCAGATGCAGCTCGCCCCAGGTGGAGATGCGCTGGGCCGGGTCGACCATCGGTACCGGTTTGCGCGCGTACGCCATGAAGGCGCGTTCCTTCTTGGGCGCCTTCTTCTCTTCTTTCACCGGATCGCTCACGACGGAGTCCACCGAGGCCGGGCGACCGGGCCCGCCAGAAAGCGCACCGAGGCCTTCGACGTGGGGGAGCGCGAGATCGGGCGACGCAGCATCCAGACTCTCCTGCACCGATTCGAGGTCGGGTGCCACGTCCGCCATGTCTTCGGGACGCTCGGGCGAAGTGCCATCCATCACGCCGCCTCCGAGCGGGTCTGACGCAGCGCGCGCGCGTAGTCGTCGGGCATCACTCGGACGAAGTGCGGCCAGCTCTTCTCCCATGTCTCGAGGATCGCCCGCGCCCGCACGCTCGCGGTGTAGTCGAAGTGGCGCTGCACCAAGACCCGCACCTCGTGGCGTTCCGCGGCGTCGTCCAGCGGTCCGAGGGTCAGCGAGGGTTGCCCACAGCGTCGCGCGAACCCGCCGCTCGTGTCCCACACGTACGCGATGCCGCCGCTCATGCCCGCGCCGAAGTTGCGTCCGACCTCGCCGAGCACGACCACGCGGCCGCCGGTCATGTACTCGCAGCCGTGGTCGCCCACGCCTTCGACCACCGCGAGCGCGCCGCTGTTGCGGACGCAGAAGCGTTCGGCCGCGCGTCCACAGAAGTACGCTTCGCCACGGGTCGCCCCGTAGAGCGCGACGTTGCCGATGATGATGTTCTCGCTCGCATCGAACGTGGCTTTGCGGTCCGGGTACACCATGACCTTGCCGCCGCTCAGCCCTTTGCCGACGTAGTCGTTCGCTTCGCCTTCGAGCTCGAGCGTCACACCGGGCGCGAGCCACGCGCCGAAACTCTGGCCCGCGGACCCGCGAAACGAGAACCGGATCGAGTCGTCGGGGAGCGGATCCGACTCGGACCGGATCTTCGCGATGGTGTGGCTGAGCAACGTACCCACGGTCCGGTCGGTGTTGCGGATCGGCATCGACGCATGCACGGACTCGCCCTCGAGCCAAGCCGGTTCCGCCAGTTCGATGAGCCGGTTGTCGAGCACCTTCTCGATACCGTGCGCTTGTTTCTCCACGCACCGCACCGCGGTCCCCGGATGGTGCGGCTTGGCCGGCGAGAGCAGCGCCGAGAGGTTGAGCCCCTGGGTCTTGAAGTACTCCGGCCAGTGGCGGATGTCCGGGCTGACCTCGAGCACTTCCACGCGGCCGATCATGTCGTCGATGCGCGCGAACCCGAGCTGCGCCATCAGCCGGCGCGTGTGTTCGGCCACCATGAAGAGGTAGGTCACGACGTGTTCGGGCGCGCCGTCGAATTTCTTCCGCAGCTCCTTGTCCTGCGTCGCGATGCCGACCGGACAGGTGTTGAGGTGGCACTTGCGCATCATCAGACAGCCGAGCGTGATGAGCGGCGCGGTGGAGAAGCCGAACTCCTCCGCGCCGAGCAGCGCGGCGATCACGACGTCGCGTCCGGTCTTCAGCTGTCCGTCGGTCTGGAGCACGACGCGCCCGCGCAGATCGTTGAGCACGAGCGTCTGGTGCGCTTCGGCCACGCCGAGCTCCCAGGGCAGCCCCGCGTGTTTGATCGAGGTCAGCGGCGACGCGCCGGTGCCGCCGTCGTGGCCACTGATGAGGATGTGATCCGCGTGCGCTTTGGCGACGCCCGCCGCGACCGTGCCGACGCCCGCTTCGCTGACCAGCTTCACGCTGATGCGCGCCGCCGGGTTCGCGTTCTTCAGGTCGCTGATGAGCTGCGCGAGATCTTCGATCGAGTAGATGTCGTGGTGCGGCGGCGGCGAGATGAGCCCGACCCCTTCGGTCGAGTGCCGGATGCGCGCGATGGTCGAGTCGACCTTGTGGCCGGGCAGCTCCCCGCCTTCGCCGGGCTTGGCGCCCTGGGCCATCTTGATCTGGATCTCGTCGGCCGCGGCCAGGTAATGAATCGTCACCCCGAACCGGCCGGACGCGACCTGCTTGATCGCGCTGCGGCGCGGGTTCGGCGCACCGTCCGCGAGCGGCAAGTAGCGCGCGGGATCTTCGCCGCCTTCGCCGGTGTTGGACTTGCCGCCGAGCGCGTTCATCGCGATGGCGAGCGTCTCGTGGGCTTCGCGCGAGATGGAACCGAAGCTCATCGCGCCGGTCACGAACCGCTTCACGATGTCGGCGGCCGGTTCGACTTCGTCGATCGGGATCGGCGTCGTGGTCTTGAACCCGAGCAACCCGCGCAAGGTGCAGCGCTGCCGGTCGCCTTCGTCGCACGCGTCCGCGAACGTCCAGTAGGCGTCTTCGTCGTCGAACCGCGCGGCTTGCTGCAGCGAGCGGATCGCGAGCGGGCTCCACATGTGTTTCTCACCGCGCGGCCGCCAGTGCACCTGGCCGTCGTTCGGAAGATCGTGCGCGCCGAGGGTGGTGATGCCGCTCGTCGGGTACCCGAGCTCGTGGCGCCGCACCGCTTCGTCCGCGAGCACGTCGAAGCCCACGCCTTCGATGCGGCTGAGGGTGCCGCTGAAGCAGTGGTCGATGACCGGCGCGGCCAGGCCGATCGCCTCGAAGATCTGGGCGCCCTTGTAGGACTGCAGGGTCGAGATCCCCATCTTGCCCATGACCTTCAACATGCCCTTGTTGACGCCCTTGCAGTACGCCGCTTCCACGTCGGCGTCGGTGGCGAACGCCGGCAGCAGCCCCTCGTCCCGCGCCGCGAACAGCGCCTCGAACGCGAGGTAGGGGTTGATCGCGTCGGCGCCGAAACCGGTGAGACAGCAGTGGTGGTGCACCTCTCGGGCTTCGCCCGTCTCGACGAGCAGCCCGACCCGCGTGCGCTTCGACACCCGGCACAAGTGCTGGTGCACCGCGCCGAGCGCGAGCAGCGCGCTGATCGGCACGTGGTCGGGGCCTGCCGCGCGGTCCGAGAGGATGAGCAGCGGTACCCCTTCGTCGACCGCGGCTTCCGCTTCGCGTGAGATGCGGCGCAGCGAACCGTCGAGGCCAGCCGCACCGCGGCGACGTGGCCAGGTGATGTCGATGGTGCGGGACCGCCAGCGGAACCCGTCGTCTTCGGTCTCGCCCTCGTAGCTGGCGATCGCGGCCATCTGCCGGTTGGTCAAGATCGGGTGCGGCAAATGCAGACGGCGCGCGTGGGTCGGCGTCATCTCGAGCACGTTGCCTTCGGGCCCGCAGTAGGCCTCGAGGCTCATCACGATCTCTTCGCGGATCGGATCGATCGGCGGGTTCGTGACCTGCGCGAAGAGCTGCTTGAAGTAGTCGTAGAGCAGCCGCGCTTGGTCGCTCAGACACGCGAGCGCCGAGTCGTTGCCCATCGAGCCGAGCGGGTCCCGCTTCTGCTGGACCATCGGCACGAGGAAGTGCTGCAGCGTCTCGGTCGTGTAGCCGAACGCACGCAAACGAGGTCGCAGAGGCGCGGCCGGTTCCGGCGCGATGTGTGGTTCGGCCTTGGCGACCACGTCGGTCAGCTCGAGCCGGTGCTGGGCGATCCAATCCCCGTAGGGCTCGCGGCCGGTGATGATCTGTTTCACCTGCGCGTCGGGGATCAGCCGGCCCGCTTCGAAGTCGACGAGGAAGAGACGGCCTGGTTGCAGCCGGCCCTTCTCCACGACGCGCTCCGGTTCGATCGGCAGCACGCCGACCTCGCTCGCCATGATCACGCGGTCGTCGTCGGTGACCACGTAGCGGCTTGGGCGCAGCCCGTTGCGGTCGAGCACCGCGCCGATGAAGCGGCCGTCGGTGAACGCGATCGACGCCGGGCCATCCCAAGGTTCCATCACCGCGCTGTGGATCTCGTAGAACGCGCGTTTCTCCGCGCTCATCTGCGGGTCCTTCTGCCACGCCTCCGGCACCATCATCATCATCGCGTGCGGCAGCGAGCGGCCGGACATCATCAACATCTCGAGCACGTTGTCGAAGTTGCCGGAGTCGCTCGCGAACGGTTCGCAGACCGGGAAACACTTCTCGAGATCGTCGCCGAGCAGTTCGCTCTTCGCGAGCCGCTCGCGGTTGTCCATCGAGCCGACGTTGCCGCGCAGCGTGTTGATCTCGCCGTTGTGCGACATGCAGCGAAGCGGCTGCGCGCGGTCCCACGAGGGGAACGTGTTGGTGGAGAAGCGGGAGTGCACCATCGCGAGGTGCGTCTTGAAATCCCACTCCTGCAGATCCGGGTAGAAGGGCATGAGCTGCCCCGGCGTCAGCATGCCCTTGTAGACGATCACCCGCGCGCTGAGCGTGCACACGTATACCGACTCGCTCTCCCGAAGCCGCGCGTCTTTGCGCAGCGCGGTGCCCGCGTGTTTGCGCACGATGTAGAGCTGCCGTTCGAACTCGTCCGGGGTGCACTCCATGCCGTCGGGCAACGCGATGAAGAGCTGTTCGATCGCCGGCATCGATGCGCGCGCGGTCGGACCGAGGTCCGCCTCTTCGGCGTCGGTCGGCACGATCCGCCAGCCGAGCACCCGCAGCCCTTGCTCGCGCGCGATGCGTTCGAAGGTCCGTTTGCAGTGCGCCCGTTCGCCGGCGTCGTTCGGCAAGAAGACGTTGCCGGCCGCGAAGCGTCCGGGCGCCGGCAAGGCCACGCCGAGCTGTTCGGAGGCGACCCGGGTGAGCCACTCGTAGGGCAGCCCGGTGAGCATGCCCGCGCCGTCCCCGGTGTTGGCTTCACACCCACATGCGCCGCGGTGCTCCATGTTTCGGAGCACCAGATCCGCGTCGAGCACGATCTGATGCGAGCGCCGTCCGTGGATGTGGGCGACGAAACCGACCCCACACGAGTCCTTCTCGAAGCGGGGGTCGTACAAGCCGGACGGACCGGGCCGGGTGGTGCGAGGCGCCAATCGAACTCCAGGGCGTGGCCGCCCGTGGGTCGGCCCGCAGAAACAACGGTGGATGCGAGCCGAAACCTAACAATATTAGGTCATGGTCGCGGTATGCCTAACACCATGCCATATTGACGCATCGTGTCAAGCCGTCCGTCGCTTGCGCAGTAACCCTAGAATGCGGCGCCACTCACTCGAAGCGGCCTTCGAACCGCACCAGCGCGAACGGTTCCGGGGTGCGGTCGAACGCGAAGTGCACCGCCTGTCCGTTGAGCAGGTAGTTGCCGCCCGGCGTCGCCACCACATCGGTCATGCCTTCGGGCACATCGATGGCGACCGTCGTCGCTTGGCTCCAGTCCGCGAGCACCGGCGTGACCCGGTTGAACTGGCTCGTGAACGCCACGAGCAACCCGCCGTCCACGTAGGTCATGCCGTCGGCGCCGCTGAGCACCGGCGTCCGGTCCGCGAAGTCGCCGTCGATCTCGACTTCGCGCACTGCGCCGTCGTCGAGCCGGATGTAAACCAGCCGCGACGACAGATACACCAGACTCAAGAGCGCGCTCTCGTCCGGCAGAAGCACCAGCGCGTTCTGTCCGACCACGCCGCCTGCGAGCAGATCGTCCGAGACGAACATCGAGAGCGTCCCCTCCGGATCGATCCGGTACACGTTTGGGTGTTCTCGGTCGCACACGTAGATCGTGCCATCGGCCGCGACCGCCACATCGGTACACGTCGCCGTCTCGAACGCATCGCCGAGCGCATGCACCGAAAGCCGCTCCCCGGTCTCGAGATCAAGCGACCACACGTACCCCGCGTTGGCCGGATCCCCATCGCCCACCTCGCGCAGATCCTCCATCGCACACACCACCAGCCGGCCGCGCGCCTCGTCCACGTCGAGCCCCAGCGTCCAGTAGAGCCCCGGATCGGTCGCCTCGTAGAACAGCGTCTCTTCCCCAGTCTCCGCATCGATCCGAAACACATCGCCCGTGCCGAGGCTGCCCACGAAGAACGCCCGTTCGGAGTCGTCGTAGGTCCCGCCTTCGGGGAACTGCGCGGTCAGCGGGTAGCGGCCGGCGAAGGCGGGGTCGAACCCCGCGTCGTCGGCAGGGCCGGCGTCTGGCGTGGACGCGTCTTCGATGGCCGCGTCGTCCGCCGCGAACGCATCGACTTCGGCGCCCGCGTCCGGCCCGTCCACAGGAGAGGAGCCACACGCCACGCACCACCCACACAGCAAGGCCAGTCGTCTCATGCCTCGACCATGGCTGAGGACGCGGCCCGGGCCAGGTGCAGTTCTGCGAACTGGTCTTGCAGAACTGCGGAGAGGTGGAAGCTGCTGGCGTCGCTGTCAGCACCCAAGCGGCGCCTCGATGGTTCCGCAGCGGCAGACCTGACTAGGCATTTGACGGTGCCTATCCTAGCTGGTCAGAATACGACCGATGCCAGCCCGGTACGATGCTAGAAATGAGTGCGGAACGGTCACGAGAACTCCGCCACGGTGTTCGTGTAGAAAGATGGAGTTCGACGAACTCTTGCCTCCTCCCATGAAAAGGGTCCCTTTAAGGCGTTCATCCTCATCAAAAACGGCTAGGCCGGTCGTCTGCAAGGGGGTTTCCTGAAGAAAAGGCTGTTCTGCGATGCGTTTCCGGTGGCTTCGCGGCAGGTGGACATTCGGATACGAGATCACGTGTGTGGTGCCCTTGGCCAGTGCCAGGTCACCACCTTGCCCCGAGCACAATGCAACTGTACGCGCACAGAGCCACCCCTTGTAGTACCGAATATTATGAAGAATGGAGAAGTGCACAGTATTCGCTCGGCCAACTCCGAGGACGATGTTGTGGTTAGCCAACGGAACAATTTTACCGTTACACGGGTACCACGCCTCGTACGCTCCCCCGGCGAGTTGAGATTGGGAAAAGTTGCAGAGGGAGTCGCCAAGGAAGAGTGCCGCGTGGAGCACGCTCGCACGAGAGAGGAACCCTCCTGTTCTTGAGAGGGAACTGAGCAGGGACAGAAGTCCATATCTGCCCGAACCGGCCACGTGGATTGTTCCATCCGGACTGGCATGTGACCAAGCGTCCGGCCCGCTACCGAAGCCGAACCATCCGTCACGATCACGGACCATTCCCACGATGCTAAGACCAGGTAGGGACCGCAGCCTTGCGTTGGTTAGTTCCTGGACTATTCGTTTTGGGCTCCTGTCCTGCAAAGAAGATACTCGCTTGCGGAGCCGTAGTGCTTCGCGATAGGGCCCGGAGAACGCGATGATGCTGTTGCGGTCCTTCCAAACGATCTTCCGTGATACACCGACCGGCTGAGCCACTGTCCGGTGCTGGGGCACGACAGCGCCCTGTGTCGGCAAGTGAAGTTGCTTGGGCGTAAACTTCGCGGA
This sequence comes from Deltaproteobacteria bacterium, assembly GCA_034670305.1. Classification (GTDB taxonomy): domain Bacteria; phylum Myxococcota_A; class Polyangia; order Polyangiales; family Houyiibacteriaceae; genus JAXMNT01. The sequence goes on along the minus strand of JAXMNT010000035.1, from coordinate 60,030 downwards.
TAGTACGACGTCCGATATAAGGACTGGGACGTTGCCAAGCGGAACTAGTGCGATGAGCGTCATCGACAAATGGCCATCGATGCCACTAGACTCGACAATTCCTAGCTTGGAATCGCGATGTGCTGTGCCTAACCTGTGGATGATGATTGGGTGAGAGCAACTTCGATCCGCCTTTGGTCGCCGCAAGTTTGATTCCCACCATGCTACTATTCGTCTTCACATGACAGAGGTGCCACGGTGTGATCTCGGCAGAGTGCGAAGTGCAGGCAGATCCACCAGAGGTAGATCTTGGCGGCGATCTTTGCATCATCATCTAGGATTCCGTGAGCAAGATCGTTGCGTAGGTTGGCTCCCGCCTTCTCAGTCAGAAGTGCTTGAAGATCAAGCGCCCACTCTTCTGAGAGAACCTCTCCGACACGCGGGTGCGTGAGCATCTTGTTTAGGTCGAGCTCGTTCTGAATCCCACTGCCAGGGAGCGTGGTAGTCACGATTCCTGTTCGCGAAAATAGTTCGCGCAGACCATGCTCGAACTGCGGCACTAGAATAGCCGCAGACGTGTCCCACTCCTGGCGAACACCAGACGCCAATCCGCGGGCATATGAGGTGCGTCTCGGGGGAGATACAAACTCGCTGCCCACTAGAACATGTAGCCACACTCTAGAGTCTAGCAAGTGCTCTCGTGCGATCTGATCGAGCGCAGGTTCAATGAATGAAATAGCGTTAATCTGCTGTTGAAGGTGTGCCTCACGCAGTCGTTCTGCCGCCCATTCAGTCTCCGTAGCATCGAGCAGGCTGCCTCGTGATACCTGTTTGGTTCCACGCGGACCCAGTCGAACTGTAGGGAAGAGTTGGTGTGCACGAGCTCCGTGTAAACGAACTTCGTGATCCAACCTGGAGCTTGTCGGCGGAGAGCGTTGGGCAACAAGTCGAAGCAAGGCGGCTTCCAGCGGGAGGCTTGACACATGGCCGCGTGCCGAGTCCGGGGTATCACCCAAGTCAACACTGAACGAGAATGCTCCCATCTCGGCGACAGCCTGGCGCTGAATACGTTCCCGCTCCCCACGCAGGTCTTCGATTCTACTCGAGGCACCAGCAACTCGATGAGATTGAATGGCCTTCTCGAGGAAGTGCTCAGCGACGGAGTAGCGGCTGGGCCAGTTTGCTTCGATCACGCCGTGCGCTCTGCGCGCGTATGCTTCGCCCAACTCTCTTTGGAGCCCCACTGCTCGCTGTTCTTCTTTCGCCCGATGGGCCCAAGCTAGTGCCGTCTCAAGGTAGGCCAGCTCCCGGTCCGACTCAAGACCATTAGGCCCAATACCGTGTGCCTCGTAGTTGGCGCGCGCCCGAGCCGCCATGTCGATACAAGTCTCGAGCATCTCTACGGGATTGCCCCGGCGGTGGTCCAGCAAGAGTTGCTGCAACCTAAGCAGGAAGTACAGCGGATCATCAGGGTAGAGAGTGCGGATAGCGTCTTCAACCCCTTGAACCGCCGTGTCGGCAGCTGGGCTATCACGAAGTGAGCACCCCAGGTCGAGGGCTCCTTTGAAGCGCGCGAATGGTGTAAGCCACGAGTCGTGGTTTAGGAGGCACTTCGCCGATTCAAGATATGCCTCCACGCCATCTTGAACCAGGCTATGACTACACAGCCTTCGATGCCAAGCCAAGTGAATCAGCCGAGCCCTGACGTCCGGTGGGCAGCAGGGAGCACCTTTGGCTGTAAGACTGACAAGTAGAGATCCTGGAATCTGAGAGAAGCTCACGGGTCCGAAAGGGTCCTCCTGATCTTTCGATAGGTTGTTCCAGACTTGAAGTACGGGGATCAGCGGAGCCCACTCGCTCAGGTCTGGGCGTGGTACCTCCTCATTCAGCCAAGCTCCGACCACTTCGGCGTAACATTCGCAGGTCTGCTCCGAAGCGGACTCCACAAGCTCTTCCCAGTCGAGATCGTTCTCCATTGAGCAGACCTCTAACCATCTGTACGCGGGTGTCACGTGGGAGGCGCCTATCATTGTGCCGTTTGGTGAAGCCGCGTTCTCCGACCAACGAATATGCCCTTCCTAGAACGCTGGCATCGAACTGGTCCGCCGGCGCTCCTCACTGCGTGGTGCGGGAGCTGCCGGTACCGAGCCCGTGCGCCATGCGGTGACGAAGCGGCCGATCGCTTCGCGCTGGCTCGGGTCGAGCTCAAAGACATCTTGGCAGACTCGCATTCGAACCGTCCCCGCGTTCGACATGGCCTCGAGGGTGGCGATGGATGTGGGTGCGGAGACCAGTTCTGACACCCCGCCACTACCGACATGGCCATCGTGGGTGGTCTGAAACGCGCTGCGACTTTCGTCGATGATCACGTCCCACTGGTGGCAGGTCAGGTAGCGCCACCGGCCTCCAATCCGGGCGAAGCTGATGAGTGCGGGCACCACCCCGTCTCCCTCCCGTTTCGGGATCGAGATGCCGATGGAAGTGTGGCCCGCGCCGCTGATGAAGACCTGCATCCCATCCAGTTCAAGCGACTCGCCGCCGGTGAACTCGTCGGACTCAAAGGCGATGGTCCCTGGCGTGGTCGGCCAGAACGTTTGGGCTGAGCAGCCTGCCAGAAATAGGATCAACGGAACGCGCATCGGCCCATGACGCCATGAACGCAAGTCTGAGATCAAGTTCCCAGATCCGGGTGTCACGGACTAAACTCTCCGTCGATGACTATCGCGTCCAGGAGTACGCGGAAGGCGCCCGGACGCGCGTCTTCGGTGACGTTGTTCGTTGGCGACTCGGCGGGCTCTTGAAAAAGCTCTTTGTCGGCCTTGTTCTCGCCACCGTTGTGGCTGTTGGGGCATGGGTTCATCTCCAGGGTCGAGAGCCACACGTCCTCAGATCTCAGTGTAGATGTCCGCGGTCGGCAGCTCAGGCCGGAGTGGATGATTGCAGCTCGTTGGCGGCATGGGCATACGCCCACAGGCGGCCGGATCCAGGGGACCCCGATGTCGACACTCTCTGCGTCCTGGCGACCATCGAATCCGATGGAATAGATGTCAAACGGTACACAATCTGTGATGGGAGACTTCATGCTCGCCCGGCTATTGAACTAGAAAGTGAGCTGGCAGTGGTCCGTGGCCGTGGGGAGCGCCCCGATGTTTGCGTCCGTGTCACCGCGGGCGAGGCCACGCCGGGACGAGTGCCAATCGTTCGCGTCTCAGCGCCTGCCAGACTAAGCACCGAGCCATGAAGATTGCTGCCCCGTCATCCACACTGACCGCCGCGCTGGGGCTGGCTCTGGCCTTCCTGACCGCGTGCGGTGGCGGCACGCAAGAGGAGCCCGGGGTCCAGACAGTGGCCCAAACCACTCAACAGCCCGCGTTCGATCCCAATGCGCCGCTCGAGGAGACGCCGCGTTGTGCGTCCGACGACGAGTGTGTGGCGACGCAGTTCGACGATTGCTGCGCGGACAACACGGGATGGTGCCCCTGCGAGTGGCACGCCACGACCCATGCGTGGCTCGAGGCCGAGCAGCTCGAGTGCGGCATCGAAGAATGCACCGACGGCGCGTGCCCGACCTGTCCGCCTTCGTCGGAGCTTCCGAGTGCACGGTGTGTCGACACGGTGTGCGTGCTGGAGTGATGGGCCGAGGTTCGGGCTCACATGGGCATGTGGAAGGTCTCGGCTCCTGGTGGCCAGCAGGGCGTGAACTTGATGGTGTCTTCGGGGCGGTAGCCGGCCGTGAGGTGGTCGAGTGAGTCGGGGGACAGGTGCGGTCGGAGCATCTCGAACGCGCGGACCGGGTCGGTGGTGGCGAACCGAAGGACCATCGCGATGACCTGCGTCATGTAGGCATCGGAATAGTCGTGGTGTCCCCCGACATAGCGTGCGGCTCCATCGGTGAAGTGTTGGGCGACGTCGCCCTGCATCATGAGCTCGGCCGCCGTCACGCCTGGCAGGGAGGGCTGCGTCAACCACAGGACGAGCACGTACTGGCCCGAGCTGCCGAGTTCGAAGAGCGTCGCGGCTTCCTCTGCTGCTTTCGCGGTTGCGGCCATCCAACGGCCGTCCACGACGAGCGTCTCATGACCGCGAGGAGGCGCCTCGGTGTAGGGCATCGGCCAAACGCCGAGCGCTGGCAACCCAGCGATCCGTGCGCCGCTCTCCTCGCCCAGTGGAATGGATCCGCCCACCACCTCAGCCCCCAGCTTGCCGAGGGGACCGTCGCCACAGCCGGACAACACGCCGGCGAACGTGTCGCTGTAGACCATGCCGAGCAGTGCTTGAGTGACCGTCGCCGGGAAGGGTTCGAAGAAGTGCTCCCCTCCGACTTCGATCGGCAGGTCGTCGTCCGAGGGCTCCGCCGCGACTTCGACGCTCCAGTTGTCCTGGTTCTCCCGCCAGAGGGCCAGCCGTCCGTCCCACACCCCGAGCTTGTCGAGCGGCACCGGGCGGTCACAGTTCACATCCACGAGCCGGTGGCCCACCAGGCGGTACCACTCCCGAACCACGAGCGGGAGACGGCACCCGAGTTTGGCCTCGACCGCATCGATCTCCGACACCGGCGTGGTCGTGGCGCCTAGCGGCTCGGCGTACCAGATCTCGACGAAGCGACGCAGCGGTGCCCAACGCGGTTTGGCGAGGATGGCGTCGACGTCCATCGGGCGACGCTAGCTTCACCGAAGCGCGAGTTCCAGAGCACGCTTGAACAGCAGTCTGGTGCTGCTGAGTCTGGCGCTGCGTCTGGTGCCGCTGTCGCTGAGGCTGAGGCTGCTGCTGCCGCTGTCCCTGAGTCTGCCGCTGTTGCTGTTGCTCGGTCTGTTGCTCGGGTTGCTGTCGGTTTGCCGAACAAAGGGCAAGGGCAGGGGCAAGGGCAGGGGCAAGGGGACTCGTCAGGCCTTTGGCCTGCCTAGTCCGCGAGGTGCCGGGTCAGTGCGTCCAGCAGCGCTCTCACCCGCGGGTCTTCTTTCATGTCCGGATGCATCAGCGTCCAGGCTTCGCGTTTGAGTTCCGCGCAGGTGTCTCGGAAGGCGTCGAGTTCTTGCAGCTCCGGGTACTGGGCGGCGATGGGGCGGGGGAGGAGGCCGACGCCGACGCCGGCGCACATCAGGGTGGTGAAGGCGTGGCGGGAGCTGGTGGCGACCGAGGCGTCGCCGGCGTGGAGCTGTTCCCACTCGGCTTCTTGGGTGTGTTGGAGCGATGGTCCGAAGACGACCCAGCGGAGCGGTTTGCGTTCGAGCGCGGCCTTCGTGCCGAACACGCCGTAGGCGATCTGCGCGATGCGCCGCCCGACGAGGCCGCTCGGGGGCCGCGACATGACGCCGATCGCGACGTCCGCTTCGCGCTTGCGCACGCTCGGCCCGGAGTGCCCGAGGTGCAGCTCGACGGTGAGGTCCGGATGGGTGGCGGCGAGCTCGGCGAGCGGTTCGACGAGCAGCGGCAGGTAACCTTCGACGGTGGTGAGCTTCACGCGTCCCTGCACGGACGCGACGTTCGATTGAACCTTCTGCGCGACTTCGTGCAGACCAAGCTTCATCGCCCGCGCGAGCTCCACCAGACGCGCGCCGGGATCGGTGAGCGCGATCGGCTCCGCGCCACGGACGAGCAGAGGGACACCGACGGCGGCCTCGAGCGCATCGACGCGGCGGTACACGGTGGAAGCCGAGACCGTCAGCTCCCGCGCCGCCGCGCCCGCGGAACCGGTGCGGGCGAGCGCGTCGAGGTAGCGGAGATCATCCCATCGCATGAAGAGACCACAGCACAGGAAGCCCAGCCCGGGCAACCAAACGCGAAGCGTTGTCCTTGCCCTTGCCCTTGCCCCTGCCCTTGCCCCCGTTCTTTGTTCGCGCCGAAGCCGAATCCGAAGCCGAAGCCGAAGCCGATGCCGACGCCGACGCCGAAGCCGATGCCGCGACCGCTTCCGCTTCCGCTTCCGCGACCCGCTTCCGCAACCGCTACCGCTACCGCTACCGCTACCGCTACCGCTTCCGCTTCCGCCTCCGCCTCCGCTTCTGCGACCGCTTCCGCAAGCGTTTCCGCTTCCGGTTCCGCTTCCGCGACCGCGGCCGACCGCATACGACCGCATACGACCTCGGATCCCGCCCCGACTGGGGCGTGCTACCTTTCCGGCGTGACTCCTGACGACGGGATGGCCGCGCCTTCTCCCCCCAGTCCGACCGCCGTAGCGGAGCGCTTGATCGAGAGCGTGTCCGTCGTCGTGCAAGGCAAAGACGACGTCGTGCGGACCCTCGTGGTCGCGCTGCTCGCGGGTGGACATGTGCTCATCGAAGACGTGCCCGGCGTCGGCAAGACGACGTTGGCGCGCGCGCTTGCGGCGTCGCTCGGGCTCGGGTTTCGGCGGCTCCAGTTCACCTCGGACCTGATGCCTGCCGACGTCATCGGCGGCAGCGTCTTCGATCGGGAGACCGGCGCGTTCACGCTCCGCAAAGGACCGATCTTCACGCAGGTGCTGCTCGCGGACGAGATCAACCGGACCACGCCGAAGACCCAGAGCGCGCTGCTCGAGGCGATGGGCGAAGGGCAGGTGTCGATCGAAGGCGAGACGTACCCGCTCGAGCAGCCGTTCTTCGTGGTCGCGACGCAGAACCCGCGCGACTTCTACGGAACCTACCCGCTGCCCGAATCGCAGCTCGACCGGTTCTTGTTCCGGGTGCGGATCGGGCATCCGCCGGAGGCGATCGAACGCGCGCTCTTGGAGCGGTCCGGCGCCGACCCGGTCGCTGGCGTGAAGCCGGTCGTGAGCCAGGCGCAGTTGATGGCTGCCCAGGCTGCGGTCGATGGGGTGAAGGTCGCGCCGGCGCTCTTCGATTACGTGCACGCGCTCGTGCTCGCCACCCGCTCGCATCCGATGCTCGAGGTCGGTGCGTCCACCCGGGCCGCGCTTGCATTCAGCCGCGCGATCAAAGCGCGCGCGCTCGTGATGGGGCGTACGTACGCGGAACCGGACGACGCCAAGGCGCTGCTCGTGCCGGCGCTGAGTCACCGGGTGCGTACCCGGACCGAAGGGCCGAGCTCCCGGGCGGACGCCGAGGCGATCCTCCGCGAGCTGGCCGCCGAGATCCCTGTGCCTGTGTGACTGGCGTGTCCTCGAAGCCCGCCACCGAAGACTCCACCGAACCAAGCGCGGCCCCGCGGCCGAAGAAGGTGAAAGTGGTCCTGTGGAGCGGACGGAGGCGCGCCAAGAAACGCGAGAAACGAAAACGCCGGCCGCGCAGTTTCCGGTTCACCCGCGAGGGCAAGGTCTTCGTCGCGGTCACGATGGGCGTCGGGCTCGCGTCGGTGAACACCGGCAACAACCTCCTCTACTTGGTGCTCGGGCTGATGCTGAGTCTGCTGCTCGTGAGCGGCGTGCTGAGCGACGTGGTGCTGTGGCGCATTCGCATCGACCGGCGGGTGCCCACCCGCGCGTTCGCCGGCCAGCCGGCGTTGATCGAGCTCACGCTGCGCAACCTCAAGAAGCGGCTCCCGAGCTACGCGCTCGAGGTGGAGGACCGCGCCGAAGGCGAAGTCTCGGCCGAGCGGAGCTGCTTCTTCCTGAAGGTCGCGCCGGCCGCGCAGCAGTCCGCCACCTACCGCCGCCGTCCGAAGCGACGGGGCATGCTCCGGTTCGAAGAACTCATCGTGCGCACGCGGTACCCCTTCGGTCTGATCGAGAAGGGCCGGCGCTTCGCGATCGACGGCGAAGTGCTGGTGTTCCCCGCGCTCGTGCCGACCGATGCGCGCGAGGTCTTCGGCGGGTTCGGGGGCGAGACCGCGGCGACCGCGAAACTCGGACGCGGCGCCGAGGTCGCCGGCTTGCGGGAGTACCAGGAGGGCGACGGCGCGCGCTCGATCCATTGGCGGCGGACCGCGGCGCTCGGCCGGCTGGTGGTGCGGGAGCGACTCGCCGAGACCCGCGCGCATCTGACCATCGTGCTCGACGACGGCGCGCCGCCTGCCGACCACGCGATCGCGCCGGCGTGGGCCGAGGGGCTCGAGGCCGCGATCTCCGAAGCGGCGTCGCTCGCCTCGGCGGCGCTCGGACTCGGCGCGTCGGTCGAGGTGCGGACGCGGGCGGGAAGTTCTCCGGTGGTGTTGCCCGGCGCGCCGCCCGATCCGATCTGGCGCTACCTCGCGTTGCTCGAGCCGGTCGGCGCCGAAGGCACCACGGCGCCTCAAGGACCGAACACCGGCAAGGTGCTGGAGATCAAAGTCTCCGTCGTGTCGGCCAGCGAGGTGGCCGCGTGAGGTTTCAGGCGCTCCACAAATTCGTCACCTATCTGATCGCGGGACTCGGCTTGTACGCGCTGACGCTCGGCACCGAGATCGGGCTGCCCAGCCGCGCGCTCTTGCTGGTCGGCTTCGTCGTGAGTGTCTTCGCCGGTCCGGGGCTCTGGTCGCGCAGCGGGTACACGACCATGTGGAACGCGCTCGTGTTGATGTTGCTCGGGCTTCAAGTGGTCCGCGGGTTCCTCGGCACGGCGATGCTGGAACTCGGGCTCGAGTTCGCCGCGTTTCTGCAGATCGCGAAGCTCTTCCACCGCGCGACCGCGAAGGACCACCAGCACGTGCAGGCGCTCGCGTTCCTGCATCTGATCGCGGCGACTGTGCTGACGACCGGACTCGACTACGGGTTCGCGTTCTTCGGGTTCGTGCTGGTCACGCCTTGGATGTTCGCGCTGACGCACCTGCGCGCGGAGATCGAGCGGCACTACACCCCGCACCTGCACGACCCGCCGAAGAAGAAACCCGCGGCGACCGCCGAGGCGACCGCGACCCCCGACGCGCCGGTCTCCGACTTCGGCAGCGGGGCGGTGAGCGGCGAAGAAAAAGTCACGCGCATCCTCGCGTCGCGCAAGGTCGCCGGCTGGCGTTTCCTGGCTGGGACCGCGGCGCTCTCGGTGCCGCTCTTCTTCGCGACCGCTGCGTTCTTCTTGCTCTTCCCGCGGGTCGGCATGGGGTTTCTCGCGTTCGGGGAGAATGCCGGCCGTCGGGTGGCCGGGTTCGGATCCAACGTGCAGCTCGGCGGGTTCGGCACCATTCGCAACGACCCGACGGTGGTGCTCCGTGTTCAGCCGCAGGACCTCGCGCTCAACCCACCGGTCGACGCAAACTTCCGACTGCGCGGCACATCGTTCGACCGGTACGAAGATGCGGAGTGGACGCGCACGCCGTTGCCACCGACGGGTCTCGTGCCGCACGGCCGGTACGCGGTGATCCAGCGGCCGCCGATGGCGCGCGGCGAGACGCGCTACGACATCCACCTCGACCCGCTGCAAGAGCCGGTCGTGTTCTTGTTGCCGGGCACCATCGCGCTTCGGGTGCCACCGCGGGTGGAGAGCGGGGTCGACATCGAACGGCGGCTCGACCTCTACGACGGGCTCGACCTCCGGTACGAGCCGGACGGGCTGGCGTTCCGCTACACGATCGTGACCGCGGACGACGCCCGGGAGATCGGCGAAGTGCTCACCGCACCGGAACGCGAACGCTACCTGCAGCTGCCGCTCGGGCTCGGCCGGGTGCGGCAGCTCGGGCGCGAGATCGCGGGCGAGGGATCGGCGAGCATTCGTGCGCGGCGCATCGAACGCTGGCTGCGGGACTCGGGCGAGATCGCGTACTCGCTCACCCAGCCCGAGACCGAAGGCCGAAACCCGCTCGACGTATTCCTCTTCGAGGCGCGCGAAGGACACTGCGAATACTTCTCCACCGCGCTCGCGGTGATGCTGCGCGGCGAAGGCATCCCGGCCCGGAACGTGACTGGTTTTCTCGGCGGCCGGTACAACAGCTACGGCCGCTACTACGCGATCGCGCAGGGCGACGCGCACAGTTGGGTGGAGGCCTGGGTCAACGACCAGTGGGAGACCTTCGACCCGACCCCAGGTGCGCGCGGCGAGCCGGTGCCGCCCGGCATGTTCGACGACCTGCGCGCGATGTTGGATGCGCTGCGCACCCGCTGGAACGAAGACGTCGTCGGGTACGACCTGCACCAACAGGTGCGGGCGCTGCGCCGTGCCTTTCGGTGGTTGCGATCGTTCCAGTCCGAAGACGAGAGCCAGCGCACGCTGACCGACGAAGACGCGGAGGCCGACGGGTCCGATTCGCCCCGGTACGCGGTGGTGGCGATCGTCTGCGGCGTGCTGCTCTTGCTCGGCTGCCTGTGGATGCTCTGGCGGCGGCGCAAGCGGCGACCGAAGGAACAAGATCTGGTGCGCCTCTACCGGCAACTCGAGCGGGTGCTCGAACGCGCGGGTCACAAACGGGGAGCGTCCACGACGCCACGCGAACACGCGCGAGCGCTCCGGGAAGCCGGCTTCCAAGACGCGCAGACCGTGGACGAAGTCACCGAGCTCTACCTCGCCGCCCGCTGGGGCGATGTGGAGGTCGATCTCGCGGCGCTGCGCCAACGCGTGAAGACGATCCGAACCCGGCCCACGACCTGAGGGGCACGGTCGGAATCGGGATCGGGATCGGAATCCGTCGCGGAAGCGGAAGCGGTCGCGGAAGCGGTTGCGGAAGCGGAAGCGGAAGCGGAAGCGGCAGCGGCAGCGACAGCGACAGCGGCAGCGGCAGCGGCAGCGGCGGCGTCGGCCTCGGCATCGGCCTCGGCATCGGAATCGGCATCGGACGCGGTCAACAGAACTCACGTCTGATCCTCGATGGCGAGGACGAGGACGCACACGGGTACGTGCACGTGCACGTGTACGTGTACGTGCACGAAGGCCGGGCTACGGCCCGACCCTTTGAAGACGTCTCGGCATCGGTCTCGGCATCGGCGTGGGCGTCGGCGTCGGCGTCGGCGTCGGCTTCGGGATCGGCGTCGGCTTCGGGATCGGCGTCGGCTTCGGGATCGGCTTCGGCTTCGGGATCGGCTTCGGGATCGGCTTCGGATTCGGGATCGGTTTCGGTTCAGAAACAACCCCGCGGGCACGGGCACGGGCACGGGCACGGGCACGGGAACCGCGCATCCTCTCCTTCGGATTCGGAAGCGGAAGCGGTCGCGGAAGCGGAAGCGGAAGCGGAAGCGGAAGCGGAGGCGGAAGCGGAACTGGAAGCGGATTCGCCAGCGGCTTCGAAGCCGGCAAACATTGAGGTCCTTGCCGTTCGGTGGTTCTCTCGCGGCATGGCTGGTTGGTTCGAGTGTTTGGATGAGATGGCGGCCGCGAAGACGGAAGCACAGGCGGAAGCGGCCGCCGTGGCCTCCGGCGACGACTGGCTCGACAAGGCGTGGGCGTGTTGCGACGCGTTGCCGCTCGACAGCACGTTCTTGTTGGCGCTCTACGAAGCGCGCGGCGCGACCGATCCCGAAGTCGCCACCGCGGTGGCGCGGCTGCGGGCCGGTGGAGAATCGCACCGGGTGTTGGTGAGCGACGAGGACGGCCGCGACTCCTGCCGTCTGCTCGGTCCGCTGGTGCTCGCGCTGCTCAGTCGCTCCGACGACGAGTCGACCGCCCTGCGGGGCTTGGCCGCCGGCATCGATCTCGGACGTCCGATCGCGCCCTGCGTGGAACGTTGGTCCGACACGCCGGCGCACCTCCCGTTCGGCTTGGCCGCGTCGCCGTACCCCGAGGATCGCGCGGTGGCGATCGCTGCGCTGGATGGGATCGACGACCTGCCGGAACGGGTCCAACTCGCGGTGTGTCTGGCTTTGGCGGGCGACCTGCGCGTGGCGCCACGGCTCCAAACGGCGGTCTCCACGCTCGCAGCCTTCTGGCGGGAGCGCTGCGCGCGGCTCTTCGCAGGAGAGGACCCGAGCCACCCCTTGCACGAGTCGTTCGACGCCGTGTTCAGCCTGATGCGCGCGGTGTCGTCGGTGGCGGCGGCAACCGCAGTGGCGTCCACATCCTCACAGCAGGGATTCGACGCGAAGGCCATCCGCGCGCAACTCGGTTCTATGATCCGCACCGACGACGCGCTGCCGGCGCTCTGGGGCATCGCGGCGTTGACGGGAGCCGGCGACGACGTCACCGACGTGCGCGCATATCTGGATTCGCTCGCGGGCAACCCGGACGAGACGATGTTGCTCCGCGCCGGGGCGGCGCTCGTATGCGCCCGCGCGGGCGATCCGGATCCGAGGGGCCTCGAAGCCGCGCGCTACCTGCGCGACACCCTTCGGGTGCAGCGCTATGGCTACCCGAAGGCCGACGATCTGCTCGTCCTGCACCGGGTGGCAGCCGAACTCTTCGCCGCATCGGACGACTCGAGTGCCGAAGATCTCGCGTGGGTGCAGTCCCTCTCGACCCACCCCACCGTGCTGCTGCGCGAAGTGGGCGCCGCGGCAGGCGGTCTCGAACCACGCTACTGGGACAGCGTACGCGCGCAGCAGGTGCTCGCCGAAGACGGTCCGGATGCGCTCTTCGAGGCGCTCGAGAACGAAGCGACCTGCTTCGAGAACGTCCTCCTCGCGGCGCTGCTCGAACACCCCGACCGCGACGTCCGAGCACGCCTCGTTCAGTGGTGCCGGACCCAGATCGAAGCCACCGAAGCGTACCGCGCGAGCTACTACGGGGACCTGCCGGATCCGGAGAAGCCTCGGCTCTGGGTCCTCTCGCGTCTCGAAGAAGACGACCGCGCCGAATGGCTGGCCGGGTCCGAGCACCCCTGGATCCAGTCGATGTTCCTCGACGGGCCCGACATGCCCTACGTCGCACCCGACGACGCGGGGCACGCCACGATCGAAGCCTTCGACGCGCCCGCATTCAGTCTCGGACAGAACATCAACGGCCTCGCCGTCTCGCCGGACGGCGCGCTGCTCTGCGCGGTCGGAGAGAACACGGCGCGCCTGCTCGACGCCCACACCGGCGCGCTCTTGCACAGCCTCGAGCTCCGGTGGAACTGGGCCTACGACTGCGTGTTCTTGCCCGACGGGAAACGCGTCGCGGCCACCTTTCATGGCGGACACGTGGAGGTGTACGACGTCGCGACCGGCGAGCGCACCCTCGAGCTCGAAGGCCACGGCGGCGTTCCGAACGGGACCCGCTGCGCTGCGGTCTCACCGGACGGCACGTTGCTCGTCACGGGCGGCCAGGACGCGAAACTCATCGGCTGGGATCTCGGGACCGGCACCCAGCGGTGGTCGTTCTCGAGCGGTTCGGGTTGCTACCAGGACGTGGTCTTCCGACCGGATGGCCGGGTGCTCGCGTCGCACGTCACGAGCTCGGGCGGCGACAAGAATACCCTGGAGATCCTCGACCCGCAGACCGGCGAGGCCGAGGTCTTCGACATGAAGTTCTCGGTCTGGTCCCTCGCGTACGCGGAGGACGGCACGCTCGCGTACGCGGGCGACTCCAAGTGGATCTGGGTCGGCAAGGAAGGGGAAGGAGACAAGCGCTTCGCGTTCACCCGAAAGCTGTTGCAGACGCAGGTCACCCGGCTCGAGTTCCAGGGGGACGGGTTGTACGCCACCACCCAGGGCGGCGCGTTCACCCGGTGGGAGCTCGGCGACGACACCGAGTCGACCTTGATCGAAGGCGGTGCGTCGATCTGGGCGCTCGCGTGCCATGGCGAGCGCGCGTTTGCGGCGGGCAAGAGCGGCGTGGTGACGGTGGCCGAGGGCGGTGCGCTCGTGCCGATCGAGAACGTGGCCCATGCGCGGCGCGTGGTCGTGATGTTGCCGGGCGAAAACGGCGGTCTGCTCACCGCGGACTGGGACGGCAGCGTCATCGAGTGGAGGGACGGGGCGGGCCGCGAGGTCGTGGACCTCGGACTCACGGTCGAAGACGGCGTGCTCGTGCCGGGGCGCCGCGCGCTCTTCGGCACCCGGGGTGGGCTGCGGCTCATCGACCTCGACACCGGCGAGGTGCTGGCAGAGACCGAAGCGCGCGCCGACGACGTCGCGGTGCTGGGTCCAGAGAAGATCGCGCACCGGGTGGGAGACCATGTCGGCTTCGCGTCGCTTCCCGATCTGGCGACGGTCGGCGAGGTGGTCGAGGTCGGCACCGACACCTTGAACGCGTTGTGCGTCGTGCCCGGCGCCGACGGCCGAGCACTCGGCGTGCTCACCGGCAACGAAGACGGCCAGGTGTGTCTTGTGGATACTCGACGCGAAGGCGGTACGCGGGTGTGGGCTCGGGCCGACCACGGCAGCGACCGGCTCGCGCGCGGCGGCAACCACAAGAACGTCTCGTCGATCGTGTTCCATGCGGGGAGCCGCCGGTTCGCGTCCGCTGCCACCGATCACATCGTGCGGGTCTACGACTTCGACGCGCCGCCGGACACGCCGCCGCTGCTTCGCATCGCGTGCGGTTTCGGGCTCTTCAACCGCATCGCGTTCTCGCCCGACGGGACGCTCTTGGCGATTCCAAGCTCGAGCAACCTGGAAGTCTACGAGGTGCCGAGCGGCCGGCGGGTCGGCCGCTTCGGTGCCTTGAAACGGTTCCAGTCGAACGAACTCGCGGGGTGTGTGTTCGTCGGGCCGCGTCGGGTGCTCGTGGGGTGCGACTCGGGCCGCCTCTTCGAGGTGACGCTCGAGGCAGAACGGGAAACCGCCGCGTCCGATGTCGGCGCGTGGGAGGGCGTGTGACCAAGACACTCGATGTGGGCGGGACCGAGATCGCGGCGGCGCTGAAGCTCGTCGGCGCGACCGATCCGAACGAAGACACGGAAACGCTGCGGCAGTTGCTCGAAGCGGTGGGCACGCTCCCAGAAGAGACCCGCGCGTTCGTGCGCGCCGCCCCGACGCTGCTTCATCCCGACGCGGAGGATCATCCGGAGATCCCGCTGCCCGGAGGTTTCGAGTCGTTCGCGCTCGGCTTGCCCGACGTGGACGCGTTTCTGAAGACGCTCGAAGCCGGGTACCTCGGCCGCTACGCAGCGACCATCCATTTCCTCGGCCTCGTGCCGATCGGCGCGCAGCTGCAGTACGGCGACTTCATGTACGCGCTCGCGTGTGTGCACGAGTACGCGCCCGGCGTCGGCGGCGTGATGTACTACGACGAACGCGAAGTCGGCACGTGGGGCGCCAGCGTGTCCGCGTTCTTGTGCGAGGCGGCGGCGGGTTTCTGGAAACAGGTCGAAGAGCAGAGGGACGGACTCGACGAAGACGAGCTCGCCGAGTTCGAGCCGGACACGGAGGATGTGCGCGACTGCTTCGTGCTCTCGGTCGTTCCGTCCGAACCGCCCGAGCCGGTCTTGGACGACGCGCTGAAGACCGCGTGGGACGAGACGTGGCACCGCACGATGGCGCGCGCCTCCGAGCGGTGGTGGATGACGCGGTTCCTGCACAAACGGTTCGACGCGCACACGATCGATTCGCTCCCCACCCGCACAGTGTGGGAGGCGCAGAAGGACGGCGTGGCGACGCACTACGGCGACGCGATGTACTGGCTCTTCGCGCACGCGCTGCTCGGCAACGAAACCGAGCTGCGCGACTGCATCGAACGCACGTCCGCGCACCCCGCGGGGTTCGTACAAGCGGTGGCCGCCGCGGCGCCGTCGTTGGTGGGGCGGTTCGAGGGTCACCGCCAGGCGCTCTACAAGGCAGCGCGAAGCCGGTAGCTCTGCGAAGCCGAAGCCGAAGCCCAAGCCGAAGCCGAAGCCGAAGCCGAAGCCGAAGCCGAAGCCGAAGCCGAAGCCGACCCGGATGCGGATGCGGAAGCGGAAGGGGAAGCGGAAGCGGAAGCGGAAGCGGAGGCGGAAGCCGAAGCGGAAGCGGAAGCGGAAGCCGAAGCGGAAGCCGAAGCGGAAGCGGAAGCCGAAGCGGAAGCGGAGTTAACTGGCGGCGCGTTGTTTCGCGAGCGCGTCGAGCCAGGCGTCGATGACCCAGTGCACGTGGGCGCGTCGTTCTTCGAGTGCTTCGTTGCTCAAGGGATCGCGGCCGCGTTCATCCGGGCCGAGCACCGGCGCGTAGGTGAAGTAGTTCAAGACCAGGGCCGACAAGCTCAGGTGAAAGTGTCTCGGGGCGAGCGGTCCGGTGCCGGCGACCGGCGCGATCACCTTGGTGGTCATCGCGAGCACTTCGCGCAGATGGGTCTCGACGAGCGGCAGGTGGTCGCCGCGGCTCGCGACCTGCTGCTGCACGATGCGCGCGTAGGCGACGTTGTGCTCCATGAAGTCGAGGTAGACGTCGATGACGTGGTGGAAGCGCTCGCGGTCGGTGCCCGGTCGTTCGAAAGCTTCGGCCAAGCTGGCTTTGTGGGCGGTGTAGTAGCGTTCGAGCACCCGCTCGAAGAGCTCTTTGGTGCTGCCCCAGTAGTAGAAGACGAGCGCCTTGTTCACGCCTGCCCGCTCCGCCACCGCGCGCGCGCTCAGGCCGGCGTAGCCACTTTCCGCCAGCACGGCGGCGGCGGCGTCGAGGATCAAGGACGCTTTGGCCTTCGGTTCTCCCATGAAACCGCATGTAGCACAGAATTTGACCGAGAGGTTTGACCGACCGGTTAAAACGATCTAGGGTACTCTTCGTTCCGGGCGAACCAGGTTCACTTCCTGCCGCCCCCACGACTTCCCAGGAGCACAGGAAACGCTGATGTACGACCTCAAGATCAAAGGTGGAACCCTCGTCGATGGCACCGGGGGCGACCGGTTCACCGGCGACATCGGCATCAAGGATGGAATGATCGTCGCGGTCGGTGACTGCCCGGACGTGGCGCGCGAGACGATGGACGCGAGCGGCGCGGTCGTGACGCCGGGCTTCACCGACATCCACACCCACTACGACGGACAGATCAGCTGGGACGAAGAGATGACGCCGTCCTCGATGCACGGCGTGACCACCGCGGTCATGGGCAACTGCGGGGTGGGCTTCGCGCCCTGCCACGAGAAGGACCACGAGAAACTCATCTCGCTGATGGAGGGTGTGGAAGACATCCCCGGCAGCGCGCTCGCCGAAGGCATCTCGTGGGACTGGGAGACGTTCCCCGAGTACATGGACGCGCTCGACCGCATGCCGCACACGATCGACTTCGCGTGCCAGGTGCCGCACGACGTCGTGCGGGTGTTCGTCATGGGCGAACGCGCGCTCGCCGAAGAAGCGTCGACCGAAGACGACATGATCGCGATGCGCCAAGTGGTGCGCGAAGCGCTCGAAGCGGGCGCGGTCGGCTTCAGCACCGGACGCAGCGACAACCACCGCACCGCGGACGGAAAACCGACGCCTGCTTCGGAGGCGACCCCGCGTGAACTGGTGGAGCTCGCGCGCGCGTTCGTCGGTCTCGACCACGGCGTGTTGCAAGCGGTCAGCGACTTCAACGTGCTGCAGGGCGACGAGAGTTTTCAGAGCGAGTTCGACATGCTCGAGGCGATGCTCGCGGCGGCCGGCGGGCGCCCGATGTCGATGTCCACGATGCAGCGCGACCACTCACCCAAGCAGTGGAAGTGGATCTTCGACCGGGCCGAAGCGGCCGCGAAGAAGGGGCTCACGATCCGCTGTCAGGTCGCGGCGCGCGCCATCGGCGTGATGCTCGGCCTCGAGGCGACTTTTCACCCGTTCATGGGTTTCCCGTCGTACAAACGCATCCACGATCTGCCGCTCGAAGAGCGGGTCAAAGCGATGCGCGACTCCGAGTTCCGGGCTCAGATGCTCCGTGAGAAGTCGGAACCGGTCGCCGGCGATGGCAGCCCGATTCCGCCGCTCGCCGACGAGCTGCTCTCGAAGATCGACATGGTCGCGATGCGGCTCTTCCGACTCGGCGAGAACCCGAACTACGAGCCGAACGTGAGCGAGTGCCTCGCCGCCCAGGCGATGAAGAACGGCGAGTCCGCGCTCGGTGTGATCTACGACGCGCTGCTCGAGCAGGACGGCAAAGCGCTGCTCTACTTCCCGCTCTACAACTACACGGGCATGAACCTCGACGTGCTGCACGAGATGCTCACCCATCCGCTGGCGCTCCCGGGGCTCAGCGATGGCGGCGCGCACGTCGGCACCGTCTGCGACGCGAGCTTCCCGACGTTCTTGATGCAGCACTGGGCGCGCGACCGCGACCACGACCGCATCGAGCTCGAGAAGATCGTGAAGATGCAGGCCCACGACACCTCGCGTTTCCTCGGCATGAAAGACCGCGGCACCTTGGCCCCGGGCATGCGCGCCGACATCAACGTCATCGACTTCGACCAGCTGCGGCTCCAGCACCCGGAGATGCGCAAAGACCTGCCCGCCGGCGGCCAGCGCCTGATGCAGGGCGCCGACGGCTACATCGCGACGCTCGTGAAGGGCCAAGCGATCACCAAGGGCGGCAAGCTGACAGGCGCCCGGCCGGGCCACCTCTACCGCAGCGGTCGCTGACGCCTGCGAGACAGCGGCAGAGTCAAAGGCAGAGTCAGCAGCAGAGACAGCGGCAGAGACGGCGGCAGAGACGGCGGCAGAGACAGCGGCAGAGTCAGCAGCAGACAGCCGCAGAGGCCCGCGCGAGTCGCGGGCTTCGGCTTCGGCCTCGGGCGGAAGCTGAGTCTGTCCCGACCCTCTCAGCCTCCCGCTTGCGTCAGCGTCGTCGTCGCGCCGCGAACCACAGCATGCCGATCAACCCGAGCGCGCCACCGCCACCGGCGCCCGACGCGGCACAGCTCGACGACTCGGTCTCGGCCGACGCGCTTCCACTCGAGGCTTCGTTCATCGCCGTCTCGTTCATCGCGGTCTCGGTCATGGGCGCTTCGGTCATGGGTGCTTCGGTCATCGCCGGCTCGGGCGCGGGCTGGAGGCGGCGCGGGGGCGGCGTCGTCTCGCCTCGGTCCCATGGGGCGTCCAATGCGAACTCCGGCCCGTAGACACACTCGCGGTTCGTCTCGCAGGTGGGCATGTTCGGAGGCGGGGGCCGGCCGTTGAGGTCCGGGCCGCAGGTTCCGTTGGCGTTGCACCGCTCGCCCGGTCGTGCGCGCGTCGGCCGCTCTTCGCCGGGCTCGAATCGCCGGCGTCCGGCCGAGTAGGTCGACTGGGTGAAACACCGCGCGACCTCTTCGCACGAGCCGCCGCCCGGACACTCGGCGTCGGTCTGACAGTCGCGTGGAAAACACCAGCCGCCGTGCCCCACCCGCCGGGTGACCCAACCAGGTTCAGGACACTCGGCCGGCGCTCGAATGGCATCGGCGTGTGCGGTGGTTGGGAGATTGGCGGCTCCACACAGAAGCGCCAGCGCCACACCGCAGATCAGCCGCATCAGTCGTGGCCGCGCGTCGACATCTGAAGCTTCTCGCCGAGGAAACCGCCGAGAAGCGTGACCATCACACCGATCATGCCGCCCACCACGTTGGCGAGGAGCGAGAGCCGGTACACATCGGCGATCGAGTTCAGGTAGATGAGCGTCGGCACGACCGCGATGAGCGCACCCACGCCGGGTTCGATGAAGGTCTTGCCAGGCGAGACCAAACCGACGACCGCGCCGCCCACGAACCAGACCGCCGCGCTGATCAACAGGCCGGGCAACCCCTGCGGGTCGTAGCTGTCGATGACCATCGGCAGAAGGACCAGCGCGATCAGCTGCAGGACCGCGAAGATCCCAAATGAAATCGCGGCCCACTTGAAGTCGAAGCTGTCCTGCTGATAGCGGCGCTCATGCTTCTCCTGCTCGCTGAGCTCCCGGCCCATGTCGAGCGGGTCGACCTTCGCGCCGCACGATGTGCATCGCTTGGAAGCCGGGTCGTTCTTCGCCCCGCAAATCGTGCAGATAATCTCTTTCGCTGCCGCCATGAAAAGCTCATCCCTCCGGGGAACCGGCCGTCATTCAACCCCCACCGGTTCGAATCCGGCCCGGGGGCGCATTCTCACTCCTTACCCGCAAAAAGCGCAACCATACTGTGGAGGTTTGTCCAATCTGGCTTCTCCGCGGCCAACCCCGTCGATTCGCGTCGAGGCCATACAACCGTACGAAGAACCATGACGAGCCCGCCCATGTCGGGCACAGTGCCCCGGTGGAAGACGTGCTTCGGCTGTTGGAAGTGGTCAAACGCGAGCTCGGCGCAGACGACGCGCGCCTCGAACTCGGAGGCCGAGAACCCGCCGATGGCCTGCTCTGGTGTGTGCTTCCCGACCACGACCACCGGCTCGTCGTGGTGTTCGACGAGCCGCCCGAGGCTTCGCTGGACGCGTTGAGAGGTCGCCTCGAGCTCTTGATCCGCGGATTCAAGTTCACCCTCGACCGCCCCTCCACCCCACCTCGGCCGATGATGGAGCCCCGGCGCGCACTCGACGACGCCCTCGATGTCGTCGCTACGCAGACTGGCGCGCGCACCGCGCTGGTCGTGGACGAATCGTCTCCCATGATCTGGGGACACTCCGCCCGCGGCCCGGAGGACATGCACGACGCCCGCCAGGCGGCCGAAGCGTTGACCATGGCGGACGCGTCGAACATCGATCTCGCGAAGGAACTCGCGGGCGAACCGAGCGAACTGCCGGAGGAGCTCGCGCGCGCGTTCGTCGATGTGCGGGCGGCGGCGACTGGCGTGGAACGGACCGAAGAGGAGTGGCGCGATGCGCTGCGCTGGTTTGCAGGGGTCACGTCGCTTCGAGGCATGCTCGAGGGGCACGAAGGAGAGCGCACCCGCCTGGCGGTCCACGATCCGGATCTCGGCTTCTTGGCCCGCGGCTTCGGTGGGATCTACTGGCTCGTGTTGATCTTCGAAGACGGCAACTTCTCCGAGTTGCACGTGGAAGCAGCGATGATCCACGCGTCGGGCTGGATCGAACGCCTCGTGGAGCGGCTCCCGCCCGTCGATCCGGGCGGCAAGGGCGGCCGCGTCGTCAGCTTGCGCCGCCTGCGGCCCGTCTAGACCAATCGACGGGCGGGAGCCGCTTCGCGAGACTGGCGGACGTTCGGCGGGTGCCGGCTCGCTTCGCTCGACGGGCTCGACGGGCGTGGGCATTGACGTTGGGGGGCGGACTCGACAGGCTGGAGCGGTATGCGCTTCTCCGTTCTGCTGCTCTGGGTCTTCGGGATCGGGTGCGGAACATCGACGGCGCCGGGAGATGGAGGCGGCGAGGACGCGGTGGTCGAGGATGGGTTCGTCGATCCTCGGATCGATTCCGACGAAGATGGGCTCTGCGACGCGACCGAACGCGAACGCGGCACCGATCCCTTCCTGGCCGACACGGACTTCGACGGGTTTCTCGACTCGACCGAGATCACGCTCGGGTTCAACCCGCTCGGCAACACCTCGCCCGACCGGGACACGGTGTTCTTCTTGAGGGAGAACCCGGCGTCGGCGCTGCAGGTCTCGATCGAGCGGGTCATCCGGGGCCGCGGAGAGAACTACACCGGCGCGTTCGAATCGCTCGGGGACCCCGATCTCGGCGGGGCCACCGCAGCCACCTTCTACGTCGAGTCGCTGCCAGTGTTCGCCGACCCGCCCGACAACGTCGCGCTCATCGACGAGGAGAACGAAGTGTTTCGCGCGGTCACGGGCACGACGCTGCTGGGGTACGAAGCGCGCTTCGCATTTGGAGACGCCGTGCCGCGGGTCTGCAACCGGGCATATTCTTGGCGCTACAACGTAAAACGAAGCGACGGCGCCCTCGTGGCGGCCAACCGATACGTGATCGTCGTCCTGCCCACCGGTGCGACGATGGGCGACGCCTGGTGTCTCCCTGAAGGTGGCTGCTTCTAGTGCGGCGGCTTCTCCCCCAGTTCGAGTGACGATTCGTGACCTCTGTACCCACACCCATGTCGATGCGCCTCGCCCTCGCTCTTTGCGCGACCGCCACGCTCTGTGTGGGTGCGCCCGCGTATGCGCAGCCGGTCGCGGAAGCGGCCAGGACGACCAGGACGACGGCTGAGTGGGTCGACCGATGGACGCTGACCATGGATGGGGTGCGGCATCTGCACCGCTCCGGCGTCGACGCATCCGGGGTGCGGCAGAACTACCACGTCGCGATCGTGGATCTGAGCCACGCGTCGGTGGGGATCTCCTGGGTGGCAGGTCCTGGCTCGCTCCGTTCCCTCGCGGAAGCGAACGGCGCCGACTTGGCGGTGGACGCGCGCGCGCTTCGTCCTGGCCACCCGGCGCTGGTTGTCGGTGGCAGTGAGAGCGTGCACGACGAACCCACCGCGGTGCGCATCGGCATGCCGGCCGCTGACGAAGAGGGTGCCGGCGATGGTCCGCACCTGCTGCAAGACGGCACGCTCCGTTGGGAGCGCACGCGCGCGGACTCCGACGATGTGGTCATCAACGGTGCGTCGTACCCCGAAGAAGCGCTCGCGTGGGACGTCGGCCGCCAGGCGAACACCGTCGCGGCCTTGAACGCGGACGGCACCCGACTCTTCCTCATGACCTGCGATGGCCGCGGCGCCGGCGGCGCGGGTGGGTGTCGGCTCGGGGTCGACGTGCCGGTGCTGCTCAGCGAGCTCGGCGCGACCCAAGCGGTGCGGCTCGGGTCCGGACGAACGACCGGGTTCTTCTTCGAGGGCGACGTCGTGAGTGCAGGCGACGAGGTCGAGGTCGAGGGCGCCCTGCTCGTGCACACCGACCGCCGCCTGGCGACCTCAGTGGTCACCGTGCGGCCGCCGGTCGTCGACCGGAACGCGGTCGAAGGCGCGCTTCAACGGGTCGCCCTCCAGCGCGACGCCGGACCGATCGAAGACGCCGGTGGTGTCGACGCGAGCGCCCTGCCCGTGGAGCCACACGGCTGCGCCGCCGGCGGCCGAGGCACCGCAGCCTGGCTCTTGGCCGCCGCCCTGATGTGCCTCCGCCGCCGCCGCTAGGCTGGCGGGTTCGGCTTCGGCGTCGGGATCGGCTTCGGCTTCGGCTTCGGGATCGGCTTCGGCTTCGGCTTCGGCTTCGGCTTCGGCTTCGGCATCGACTTCGGAATCGGCCTCCGGCTTCGGCCGCGGCCACCCGATCTCACACGGCCACGCCCACGGCCCCACGCTCACAACGACACCGCTCGATGAACCGCCCGACTCCGGTACGATGCCGGATGCGTTGGGCCATCGCCGCTGTCTTCTCTCTGCTCAGCGCGTGCGGATCGAAGACGGGTCTCTTGGTCGAACCGGGCGCGCCCGACGCGACGCCCGCCGACGCGCTGTTGCTTGATGCGCCCGCCCCCGACGGCGGGTTCGACACGTTTCCCTGTCGCTGGAGCTACGAAGGCGACGTGCTCGTAGCGACCTCGATCGAGCCCTACGGGCGGATCCGCGGCACGGTGCATCCCAGCGGGCCAACGGCGCTGCTGGTCGCGGAGCGTGGACCAGAGACCGCGGACGTGGCTCGGGTCGATGTCCGCGCGATGCCGGAGACGGCCTGGGTGCGAACCGCAGCGCCCGCGGACCAGGCGTACGCCACCCCGGCTGGGTTCGCGATGTTGCGCAACGGGCTGTGCACGCTCGAGAAGTGGTCGTTCGACGGGGCACCGACCGGCACGATCGAACTCGGGTCGTGGAACTGCCGCGCGAGCAGCGGCTACGACGGTGCGTTCGTGGTCGAGCAGGGCGAGGGCCTGTACGACCGTTTCGATCTCGCCTCCGACGATCTGGCGGCGTTCGGCAGCGTGGGCGAGCTTCCCACCGTGGTTGGCGGACCCGTGCTCAGCCGCGACGGAGTGTTCGTGGTGGTCGGTGGTGGCCGCCCCACCGAAGTGCGCTACCGGACCGAGAGCGGCCGCACCGGTGCGCTTGGCACCGAGCCCGAGATCGAAGTCGAGAGTGCTCAGGCCGCGCCCGATCCACTGAGCGGTGGCGTCGTGATCGCCTCGACGCGCACCGCCGATCCGAGACGTACGGAGCTCCAGGTGCTGGGCATCGACGGCACGCGGCGGAACCTCGACACGTCGGACCTGCCTTTGCGAGCGCGGATCTCACGGGTGGTCACCAACGAAACCGAAGCGCTCTTCGTCCTCGCGGACGGCTCGCTCGTCTACGCGCCACTGAGCGGGTCGGCGGTTCGGAGACTCGAACCATTCACCACGACGCCGATGCTTGCCGCGGATGTGGTGCTCGTCGACCAAGGCAGCGCGGGCGGCATCGCGTACGTCGTCGCCGCGGGCCGCGAGTTCGAGCTGCGCTTTCGCGGTCTGGTGTGCAACCGGTAGCGGTCCGGATCGGGACCGTGCCCGTGCCCGTGCCCGTGCCCGAGGCGGAAGCCGACCCCGAAGCCGATCCCGAAGCCGAAGCCGACGCCGAAGCCGAAGCCGAAGCCGCCGCCGACGCCGAGGCCGACGCCGATCTACTCGGCGGGCTGTGCCGTGGAAGGCGGGGGGTCGAGGTCGTCGACCGAGCCGTCGGTGGCTTCGCCGGGGTCGGTGATCCAGCGGACGAAGGGGGCGGTGAGGCGCGTGAGCAGACGCGAGAGGTCGTCGACGCTTCGGTAGAGGCAGGGGACGAGGACCAACGTGAGGATGGTCGCGAAGCTGAGGCCCCAGGCGATCGCGGTGGCCATGGGGCTCAAGAGCGGCGCGCGGTCTCCGGCGAGCGCGAGCGGGACCAGGCCCGCGACGGTCGTGATGCTGGTCAAGAAGATCGGACGCAGCCGGATGATCGAGGCTTCGACGATCGCTTCGTCGAGCGCGGTGCCCGAGGCGCGGCGTTTGTTGATGAAGTCGACGAGCACCAGCGAGTCGTTCACCACGATGCCGGCCAGCCCCACGACGCCGATGAGCGCAATGAGACCGATGGACGCGCCGCTCACGAAGAAGCCGATCACCACGCCGATGAACGAGAGCGGGATGGCCGCCATCACGACAATGGGCTGCAGCAGGCTGCGGAACTGGGTGGCGAGAATGGTCAGGATGAGCAGCACCGCGACCGCGAACGCGTTGCCGAGCGAGGTGAGCGACTCGGTGGTGCGTTCGTACTCTCCCCCGAGTTCGAAGCGGACTTCGGGGTTGGCGTCGATGAGCGGCTGGATGCGTTCGAAGAGCGCGCGGTTGACCGCGGCGCTGGTGGTCGACCGTTCGTCGATCTGAGAGGTCACCTTGATGACCCGGTCTCGATCGCGGTGGTGGATCGCGGCCGGGCCACGCGCGTGTTCGATCGTCGCCAGCTCTCGAAGTTGCACCGACGAGCCATCCGCGGCGACGAGGTGCTGGGCTTCGAGTTCGGCGGCGTTGCGCCGCGCCCGCTCGTTCAAGCGCACGACCACGTCGACCTCGTCGTCGCCTTCTCGGAAGGTCGCGACCGGAAGCTCGCCGAACGCTTGCTGCAACCACCGGCCGACGTGCGCCGGGGTCAGCCCGAAGAGCGCGGCGCGTTCTTCGTCGACGTGGACCTGAAGCTCTTGTTTGCCGAGCTCGAAGTCCGTCGTGATGTCGCGCGCACCAGGCACCTCGCGCAGCTCCGCCGCGACCTCGGCCGAGAGTTCCGCCAGCCGATCGAGGTCGTCGCCGAGCAGCCGCACCGCAACCGGCGCCCCGCGCGGTGGCCCGGGTCGCCACTCGAGCACTTCCAGCCGCGAGGGCCCGACCACATCGCTCATGGCCAAACGCGCGGCCGCGAGCAGTCGATGCCCGGAGCCTTCGGCGCGCTGGTCTTGCGGCTTCAAGTAGACCGTGACCATGCCGAGGTGGTCGCCTCGGTCGACGCCCATGTTGGTCCGCGTCAGACCGCGCGCGGCGACCACCGCCTCGACGCCTTCGCGGTCGAGTGCGAGCAGCCGCGCCTCGACCTGCCGCACCACCGCGTCGGTCTCTTCTTTGGACGCGTCGGTCGGCAGGTGCAGCCGCACGTCGAACATGTCGACGTCGCCATCGGTGAAGAGCACGACGTCTTTGGTCAACGCGGCCGCCGCGACGAGCCCGCCGGCGATCACGTACGCACCGACGATGACCAGGTAGCGGCGCCGGAGCGCGCCCCGGAGCACCCGCTCGTACACCGCGCGAGACCGTTCTCCGAGCCGCTCCCACCGGGTCTTCGGGCGGTCGGCCGCGTGCTTCTTGCCCGCGAGTTTTCCGAAGTCCGCCATGTGGCTCGGCAGGATGAAGAAGGCTTCGATGAGCGACGCGACGAGCGAGGCGACGACCACCTTCGGAATGATCGCGAAGAACCGCCCGAGCACGCCCGTCATCAGCAACATCGGCATGAACGCCGCGCACGTCGTGAGGGTCGAGGACACCACCGGCCAGAACACTTCTTGGGTGCCGATGACGGCCGCTTCTTTGCGGCTGCGCCCTTCTTCCATGTGCCGATAGATGTTCTCGATGATGATGATCGCGTCGTCGACGACGATCCCGAGACACAAGATCAGCGCGAGCAGGGAGATCACGTTGATCGTGATGCCCATGATGTGCATCGCGACGAAGGCGCCCGCGAGCGCGATGGGCACCCCGAGCGCCGCCATGGTGGCGTTGCGCCCGCCGACGAAGAACCAGAGCAGCGCGAGCACGAGCACGAGGCCCGTGGCGGCGTTGCCGTAGAGCGAACTCAAGCTCCGGCGCACCTCGTGGGCGGCATCTCCGAAGATCTCGATCGAGACCCCATCCGGCGGTTCGATCTCTTCGAGCATCGCGCGCACGTCTTCGCTGATCCGGATGCTGTCGGCCTGGGCGGCTTTGCGCACGAGGAGCAGCACGCCCGGCTCGCCGTTGACGCGGCCCGTCAAACTGGCGGGCGCGAAGCCGCGTTCGACGTCCGCCACGTCGCCGACCCGCACCGCCCCCCGCGGGTCGGGCCGCACGACGACCGCGCCGACCCCCGCCGCGTCGTCGACCCGCGCCATACCTCGGATGAGACGCGCGTCGGCGGTGCCGATGGTGCCCGCGGGGACATTGGCGCTTCGGACCGCCAGCGCCTGGGTCACCGCTTCGAGGGGAAGCCCGCGCGCGGCCAGCCGCTCCGGGTCGACGTCCACGTAGAGCCGCGGTTCTCGGA
The DNA here is from genome assembly GCA_034670305.1 of Deltaproteobacteria bacterium. GTDB lineage: Bacteria > Myxococcota_A > Polyangia > Polyangiales > Houyiibacteriaceae > JAXMNT01. The sequence goes on along the minus strand of JAXMNT010000035.1, from coordinate 33,343 downwards.
TGCCGTTGCGCCCGACTTCGCCCACTCCGTCGAGCGTCTCGATGCGGTCGGCGAGGTCGAGACCGAACCGCCGCAAGACCGTTTCGGGCACGTCGCCGCGCACCGCGATCGCGATGGTGGGCACGTTGACCGAGAACCGTTTGGTCTGCGGCCGTTCGGTGCCTTCGGGCAAACGCACCGAGGCGACCTCGGCTTGGATCTCCAGCGTCGCGCGTGCGACGTCTTCCACGTGCGGCTCGAACTGCACGAACGCGTAGCCGATGCCTTCGCGCGCGTGTCCCCACATCTCGGCGATGTCGTCGACGCGCCAGACGGCTTCTTCGATCGGGTCGAGTACGAGCTGCTCGATCTCTTCCGGCGACGCACCCGGGTAGGGCACCACCACGCTCGCCCAGCCGGTCGGGACCTGCGGGATCGACTCGCGGTTCATCTCCTGAAGGAGCACCGCGCCGACGATCACGATCGTCACCCCGACCAAGTTGACGAGCAGCGACTGCCGCACGACGAAGCGGAACACCGCGTTCATCGGGCCGACCTCGCATGGGTGAGGCACACCTTCACGCGAAACACCGGCTTCCCGAGGAACACCGGCTTCCCGAGGAACACCGGCTTCCCGAGGAACACCGGCTTCACGAACGCACCGGCTTCCCGAGGAACCCCGGCTTCACGAACGCACCGGCTTCACGAACGCAGCTGAGTTCACGGCGCCGGTTCGGGGTCGACCAGACGTTCGACCACCGCCTCGACCACTTGCACCGGCCGCCCGGCGACGACCCGATCGATGCCCGCGACGATCACCCGCGCGCCGGCCTCGAGCCCTTCGACCGCGAAGCGCCCATCCTGGGCGCGGCCGACCTGCACCGGTACCCGCTCCGCCACGTCCGAGTCCGCCGGCACCACGAAGACCTGAGATTGCCCGTAGCGTTCGAACACCGCGTCCAGCGGCACACTGAGCACGTCGGCCGGAGCGCCGGTGTCGATGCGCACCCGCGCGGAGAGCCCGGCGCGCAAGCGGCGGTCCGGGTCCTCGACCCGCACGACGACCGGCAGGCGCCGGGTCCGCGGATCGACGACTTCGCCGATGCGCACGACCTCGCCGGTGAAGACCTCGCCGGGCCGCGCGTGCGCTTCGATGCGGGCCACCGAACCGATCGGGAGGTCCAGCGCGTCCCGCGGATCCACCAGCACCCGCGCTTCGAGTTCAGAGGGGTCGACGAGCAGTGCGACCGGCGTGCCGGGTCCGATGAACTCGCCTTCCTGGGCGAACACCTCGGCGATGGTCCCGTCGAAGGGCGCGCGCACGACCGACTCCGCGATGCCTCGACGCGTCAGCCGGGTCTGCGCCTGCGCCGCTTCCACCGCCGACTGCGCGAGCCGCACCCCATCGGTCGCGTCGTCCAATCGGCCCCGCGGTGCGCCGCCGGCTTCGACGAGCCGCGCCGCGAGCGCCCGTTGCCGCTCTGCTTGAGCAAGCGCGACCTGGGCCTGACCGACCTGTGCGTTGGCCGCTTGCAGCGCGGTCGCGACCCGGCCCACGTCGAGACGCAAAAGCACCTGTCCCGCCGTCACCCGGTCGCCCGCATTCACGGAGCGCTCGATCACCCGCCCGGCCGCTTCGCTGCGCAGACTCGCCTGGCGGACCGCATCGAGGGTCGCGACCGATTCGGCGACCGGCGTCCACGCAGTGGTCTCGAGCACCTCGACCCGCACCGCGGGTGCAGTGGGCGGCGCTTCTTCGACCTCTGGTTCGCCGCACGCCGCGAGCACGAAGAGCGGCCCGACCACCGAGAGCCACGAAGCCCGCTGAAGAACCACCCCCATCATCGGACTACAGTCGCAAGAGCGGGCCAGGCGTGACTTCGAACGCGGGTGAGCAGGCGCATCGCCCGATCACACTGCGCTGCCCAGCCCCAGCGGGCAAGTTCGCCCTGGGGAGGGTTGGGGTCGGACATCGGGGTCATCGGCTTCAGGATCGTTCGGAGGGGATTGGCTTCGGGGTCGGCTTCGGCTTCGGGGTCGGCTTCGGGGTCGGCTTCGGGATCGGCTTCGGCTTCGGGGTCGGTTTCGGGATCGGCTTCGGCTTCGGGTTCGGCTTCGGGTTCGGCTTCGGGATCGGCTTCGGGGTCGGCTTCGGCTTCGGGATCGGGGTCGGCTTCGGAGACCGCTTCCGCGACCGCGACCGCTTCCGCTTCCGGTTCCGCTTCCGCGACCGCTACCGCTTCCGCTTCCGTTTCCGCTTCCGCGACCGCGACCGCGACCGCGACCGCTTCCGCGACCGCGACCGTTTCCCCTTCCGCTACCGCGACCGCTACCCGCCTTCACTGTGGGCCAACAGTCGCAGGGCGCTGCGTGTTCCGACCCACAGGGAGGCTCGGCAACCTGCGCGCTCGTGGTTATGCTCCGCGGCCCATGGACCTGATCTACGAAACCGTGCACGGCAGCCGGGCGTTTGGACTCGCGCGCGAAGGATCGGACACCGATCTGAAGGGCATCGTGGTGGGTCCGCCCGTCTGGTACCTCGGGCCCGATCCAGGACCGGAGCAGGTCGAGCTCGGGCCGGACCACGTGCGGTTCGAGCTCCGGAAGTTCCTGCGCCTCGCCGCCCGCGCGAACCCGATGGCGCTCGAGATGTTGTTCGCCGATCCCTCCGACCACCAGGGGCTCGAAGACGCCGGGCGGCGGCTGCTCGAGGTGCGCGACCGGTTCGTGACCGCACAGGTCGGGGACACCTTCGGTGGCTACGCGCTCGGTCAGCTCAAACGCATCCAGACCCATCGGCAGTGGCTGCTCTCGCCTCCGAAAGCCGCACCGGTGCGCGCCGACTTCGGGCTGCCCGAACGGCCGGCGGTGGCCAAAGATCAACTCGGGGCCGCCGAAGCGCTGCTCGAACGCGACGGAGTGCTCGACGCCTCGCCGGCGTTTCTCGCGACGCTCGGCAAGGAGAAGCAGTACCGCTCGGCGCGGGCGCGCTGGCAGCAGTACCAGCAGTGGAAGAAGTCGCGGAACCCGAAACGCAGTGCGCTCGAGGCGAAGTACGGCTTCGACACCAAACACGCGCTGCATCTCGTTCGGCTTCAGCGCATGGCGGTGGAGATCCTCGAGACCGGCGTCGTGCAAGTGCGGCGGACCGACCGCGACGAGCTGCTCGCGATCCGCGATGGAGCGATGACGTACGAACAGTTGCTCGAGGTGTGCGCGTCCAACGACGCCCGCATTCGAACGGCCCGCGCCGCGAGCGACCTCCCAGAGAGCGTCGACGGAGACTTCGTCGAGGCGCTGTGCGTGGAGCTCATCGAGCGGGTCCGGGGGTGGAGGTAGCCATGGGCATGGAGGTCGACCGCGACAAAGCGCTTCGGTTTCTGGAGGCGCACCCACCGCCGGGCCGCTTGCTTCAACTCGGCGTGACCGGGGCGCACTTCTACGGGTTCCCGTCCCCGGACAGCGACGTGGATCTCAAGGGCGTGCACCTCGCACCGACCCAGGCGCTGCTCGGGCTCGACCGGCCGACGGAGACCTTCGATCGGCTGCTCGACTTCGAAGCGCTCGAACACGATCTCACCACCCACGAAGCCGCGCGCGCGCTCTCGCTCTTGCTCAAGGGCAACGGCAACCTGCTCGAACGGTTTCTGTCTCCGATCCAAATCGTCGAAGGCCCCGAAGTCGACGCGCTCGCGGAACTCGCGCGCGGCAGCATCAGCCGGCGGTTCGCAAGCCACTACAAAGGCTTCTTCCAAGGCATGCAGCGCGAGCACGCGCTCAAGCAGCGCGCGAAGACCATGCTCTACAGCTACCGGGTCGCGCTCACCGGCATCCACCTGATGCGTACCGGTGAACTCATCGGCGACGCGACGGCGCTCGCGCCCGAGTACGGGTACCCGCAGGTGCTCGAGGTGGTGCGGTTCAAAGGCGAAGCCGACGAACACGCGACGCTGCCGGAAGACATCGACGCGTCGATGCGGGCCGGCTGGACGAAGCTCGAAGCGGAACTCGTCGAAGCCGAGGCGAAGAGCACGCTTCCGACCGAACCCCCGAACCGCGCCGAAATGGATGCGTGGCTCCGGCAACTTCGGCTCGGTGCACTCGGATGAAGATCTTTGTCACCCGGCGGTTGCCGATCGATCCGCGCAGCCAGCTTCCCCGGGGCGTCGAGGTGGATCTCTTCGAGCACGACCGGCCGCCGACACCGGAGGAGCTTCGTTCGCGCGCCCGCGGCTGCCACGGGGTGCTCTCGTTGCTCTCCGACCGCATCGATGCCGCTTTCCTGGACGCGTGCCCGTCGGTGCGCGTCGTCTCCAACCTCGCGGTCGGCTACGACAACATCGACGTCGCCGCCTGCACCAAGCGTGGCGTGGTCGTCACCAACACCCCGGATGTGTTGACCGAAGCGACCGCGGACCTCGCGTTCGCGTTGCTCCTGTCGGTCGGGCGGCGGCTCCGCGAATGCGAGCGGCTGGCGCGCAGTGGCGACTTCGGGTTCTGGTCGCCGACCGCGCTGCTCGGCATGGAGCTGAGCGACGCGACCCTCGGGATCTACGGCTTCGGCCGCATCGGCCGGGCGATCGCACGCCGCGCCGCGGGGTTCGGCATGAACGTCGTCTACTGCACTCGGACCGAGGTCCCGGCGCTGGCGCGCGAAGGCGCGTCGCCGGTCGACTTCGAGACCCTGCTCTCCGTCTCGGACGTGGTGGCGATCAGCGCGCCTTTGAACGACGCGACCCGTCGCCGGTTCGGCGCGCAGGAGTTCGGCGCCATGAAGCGCGGCGCGTTGCTCCTCAACACCGCGCGAGGTGCGATCGTGGACGAAGCCGCACTGGTCCAGGCGCTCGAAGCAGGAAAGATCGGGGGCGCCGGGCTCGACGTCTTCGAAGACGAGCCGCGCGTACACGCCGGGCTCCTTCAGCGGGACGACGTCGTGCTCACACCGCACGTGGGCAGCGCGACCACGGCGACTCGGGTGCGCATGGCGGAGCTGGCGCTCGCCAACCTCGACGCGGTGCTGCACGGCCGACCGGCGCTTCATCGGGTCGACTGAGCCGGGGGTGCTCTGAGCCGAAGCCGTACGCCGAACCCGAAGCCGACGCCGACGCCGACGCCGACGCCGAAGCCGATGCCGAAGCCGAAGCCGAAGCCGACGCCGACGCCGACGCCGACGCCGACGCCGACTCCGAAACCGATGCCGACGCCGAAGCCGATGCCGAAGCCGAAGCCGACGCCGACGCCGACGCCGAAACCGATGCCGAAGCCGATGCCGAAGCCGAAGCCGACGCCGAACCCAGGGGCTGAAGGGGGCCCTGCCGGCGTGCAGAAGGTTCGTGGGGCAGGTAGGCTCGCACGATGACTGGGATGGGTTCGGGGGCGCGGCGTGCGAACGCTGTATGGGTTGGGTTGATCGTGGCGATGGGTACGGTGGGGCTTGCGGGCCAGGCGGACGCGCAGGCACACGACTTCGACCTCACGGGCACGGGCGGGTTCGCGGTGATCACCGACGACTTCACCGGCTTCGAGGGCACCGGCTTCCAGCCGACGCCGGTCCCTGGACAGCTCAACTCGAACGATTGGATCGTGAGCGGGCTCAGCGATGGCGATGGCGCGTTTGGCGATACGCTGCTGACCGGCGACTTCGCCCGCGGCAACAGCCCCGGCGGTGTGTCCACGGGCGGCATCTATCAGTTCAACACCAGCAGCGCCGGCGTGAACGAAATCCTCGGCGCCCAGCCGGGCGGCACCGACATGACCCCCGGCCGGTTCTCGGCCCAGTACACCAACGTGGGCCCGGCGGTGGGGCAGCTCGACCTCGATTTCGTCTTTTGGTTCTTCAACGACCAACCCCGCGGCAACAGCATCGAGGTCTGTTTCGTGATCCCCAGCCGCGCCGCCGCCGAAGTCTGCTCGGGCGTGCTGACCTCGACACCGGACGCGCCTACCGGCGTCTGGGATCGGATCCCGATCGCCCAGACCCTCGACTTCGCTGATCTCGGCGGGGCGTGGACCACCGGCGAGGCACTGCACATTCACTTCGTGACCGACGACTTGTCGGGCAGTGGCAGCCGCGACGAGCTCGGCATCGACGACGTGACCATCCAAGACGGCACCGTGCCGTGCGGCAACGGCGTGATCGACACCGGCGAGGCCTGCGACGATGGGGCGGCGAACGGGTCGACCACGTGCGGCTGTCAGCTGGACTGCCAGTTCGCATCTTCGAGCACGCTCTGCGGCTCCGCGGGCGCGGGCGCATGCGACGCGGACGACTTCTGCGATGGGGCCGGGCTCTGCACCGACACCGTCGTGGCCGGGGGCACCGAATGCCGCGCGTCGGCTGGCGTCTGCGACGTCGCGGAGACTTGCGATGGCGTGGACCCCTCGTGTCCGGCGGACACCTTCGACGCGGTCACCATGTGCCGTCCGGCCGCGGCCGGTGGATGCGACGTCGCCGACTTCTGCGATGGTTCGGGCGCTGCCTGTCCGGCCGACGACGTGCAGCCCACGGGCACCACGTGTCGCGCTTCGGCGGACGACTGCGATGCGGCAGAGGCGTGCGACGGTGCGAGCCCGAGCTGTCCGGCCGACGGCGTGGAGCCGGCGGGTACGACCTGCCGGGCATCGGCTGGAGACTGCGACGTGGCGGAAGTCTGCAACGGCGTTCTGAGAAGCTGTCCCCCGAACCTTCGAGAGCCTGCGACGACGGAGTGCCGCGCATCGGTGGGCATCTGCGATGTGGCGGAGACGTGCACGGGGACGACGGACGACTGCCCGGTCGATGACTTCGCGCCCTCGACGGTCGAGTGCCGCGCCGCGACCACGGTCTGCGACGTCGCGGAGACGTGCACGGGCAGCAGCAACGCGTGCCCGGCCAACGCCTTCGCGCCCTCGACGGTCGAGTGCCGCGCGGTGGCGGGCGACTGCGACATGGCCGAGACCTGCACCGGATCCAGCGACGTCTGTCCAAGCGATTCGTTCCTCGACTCCACCAACGAATGTCGTGCGTCGGTCGACGACTGCGATGCGGCCGAGTCTTGCTCGGGCAGCTCGGCGGACTGTCCGAGCGATGGCGTGGCGGCGGCAGGGACGACCTGTCGCGCCGCGGCCGACGTCTGCGATGTCGCCGAAGCGTGTGATGGCGCCGGCCGCGCCTGTCCGGCCGACGGGTTCGCGGCGGACACCGTCGAGTGTCGTTCGCCAGCGGGTGTGTGCGACGCGGCGGAGACCTGCACCGGCAGCGGTGCGGCGTGCCCGGCCGACCTTCGAGTCGCCTCGGGCACCGAGTGCCGAGCCGTGGGTGGCGATTGCGACGTGGCGGAGAGCTGCGACGGCGCGGACGTCGACTGTCCGGCGGACGGCTTCGCGCCGTCGACCCTCGAGTGTCGTGGCGCGGCCGGGGTGTGTGACCTCGCCGAGTCCTGCACCGGCACCGATGCGGACTGCCCGGCGGACGTGTTCGACGCGGTCACGGAATGTCGTGCAGCCACCGGCGTGTGCGACGTCGCCGAGAGCTGCTCGGGCGGCGGTGCGGCGTGTCCTTCGGACGCGGTCGCCTCCGTGGACACCGAGTGTCGTTCGGCGAGCGGGGTGTGCGACGTGGCGGAGAACTGCGACGGCACCACGAAGAGCTGCGGCGCCGACCTGTTCGAAGCGGACGGCACGTCCTGCGCCGATGGCACCACCTGCAACGGCGACGAGCTGTGTGCGGCGGGCAGCTGCGCGGCGGGCACGGATCTGGACTGCGACGACGGAGACGACTGCACCGCGGACATGTGCACCGAAGGCACTGGCTGCGAGAACGTACCGATCGCCGGCTGCATGCCGGACGCGGGCACGGACGCGGGTATGGCCGACGCGGGCATGGACGCGGGCATGGACGACGCGGGCACGGACGCGGGCATGGACGATGCGGGCACCATGGACGACGCGGGCACCATGGACGACGCCGGCACCATGGACGACGCCGGCGCGGACGCGGGCGACGACGCCGGTGTCGCCGACGACGCCTCGGTCGAAGACGACGCTTCGGTCGAAGTCGACGCGGGACCGATCGACTCGGGCGCCGACAGCGGCATCGTCTTCGTCGACGATCCGGACGGCTGCAGCTGCCGAACGCCGGGCACGAGCGATCCCTCGCGGGTCCCGGGCGCGCTCGTCGTACTCGGCCTGCTCGGCCTGCTCTGGCGCCGGAAGTACTAGAGCCGTGCTCCCTTCGGAGCACGGCTGTAGCTTCAGCTGCAGCCGGTTCTGAAGCTGGTGCTGAAGCTGATTCTGTAGCCGGTTCTGTAGCTGGTTCTGATTCTGGTTCTGCGGCTGATTCTGATTCTGAAGCTGGCTCTGAAGCCGATCCTGATTCTGAGACTGACTCTGAAGCTGGTGCTGAAACTGGTACCGAGGGCGTCGGCATCGGCGTCGGCATCGGCGTCGGCATCGGCTTCGGCATCGGCATCGGCATCGGCATCGGCATCGGCTTCGGCGTCGGCTTCGGCGTCGGCGTCGGCATCGGCATCGGCTTCGGCTTCGGCTTCGGCGTCGGCATCGGCTTCGGCTTCGGCTTCGCCTCCGGCATCGGCTGTCGGCTTCGGCCGCTGCAATCGGCGGCTCGTACGCCGGTGGCGGTGGCGAAGCGGCGACCGTGCGCTATGCGTCGGGCGATGGCCTTCACGCGTTCGACGTTTGCGCTCTGCCTCTTGCTCTCGGCGTCCTGCGGGGACGACCACCCTCCGCTCGCTTCGTGTGGGGACAACGAGATCGGGCTCGGGGAGACCTGCGACGACGGCAACCAGGTGAGCGGCGACGGCTGCTCGTCTTCTTGCGTCATCGAAGGCCCCGGCGGCAGCGTGTTCGATCCCGCGCACCCGATGCACGGGCACCTGGTCACCCATCGCACGCAGGACCCGTTCACCGACCGGGACGAGTACGGGACCTTCCGGATCAAGTGCAGCCTCTCGCACGTCAACTACGACGATCCGATCGTCTACCCGGGCGAAGAAGGCGTCGCGCACCTGCACACCTACTTCGGCAGCACGGTCGCGGACCACACGCTCACCGTCGACAACGCGCGCAGCGGCATGACCAGCACCTGCCAAGGCGGCCCGCTCAACATGACCGCCTACTGGGTCCCGACGGTGCTGCGCCCGATGTACGAGCAGAACGAAGACGGCTCGTTCCGGACCGACGACGAAGGCCGCTTCATCCCGAACGGCGCGTTCCGCATCATCTACCCGGTCGACAGCTGGGAACTCGACGACAACGGCGTGCCCATGCGCGATGGCTCCGGTGAGCTCATCGACACCGAGAACCACGGGCCGGACGTCTATTACAAGCGCGGCGTGGAGGGCGACGTGATTCCGCCGCCGATCGGCCTGCGCATGATCGCCGGCCGCGGCAGCGCGACGCCGGAGTCGCCGCAGCACCCAACGGTGATCCGCTGGACCTGCCACGACCAGCGCAACGCGGAGGGACAGCCGCAGGATCAGTCGCCGACCATTCCGCGTTGTGTTCCAGGTCGCGACGAAGGCGCACCGATTCCCTGGCGCGTGCACTTCGGGCTCTTCTTCCCGCCCTGCTGGGATGGCGAGAACCTCGACTCCGAGAACCACCAGGCCCACATGGCGTACGTCGAATACGACGAACCCACCGACACCTTCCGGTGCCCCGCCAGCCACCCGGTCGCGATCCCGCAGGTCAGCTACCAGCTCTACTACCCGCTCGACGACCGCAGCGTCGGACCCTACGGCGACACCCGCGACTGGTTCCTCTCGTCGGACAGCTACGACACCACGGACGAATCACCCGGCGGTGCATCGGCGCACGGCGACTGGTTCATGGCCTGGGAACCGGAGACCGCCCAGACCTGGACCCGCCACTGCATCGCCGAAGAACGCCACTGCGCCAACGGCGACCTCGGCAACGGCTTCCGACTCCAGACCGAAACACCTGGAGTCGGCAACACCGCCGGCCACCCGATCATCAACCGCGGCCGCGGCCGCTTCGCCCCGTAACGGACCCCGTTACCTGAACTGGTAGTCCACGAAGAACGAGTGGGCTGAACCGAACCCCCCGAGCCTACGCCCGGCAAAACGTTCGATGCCAAAGCTGGTGCCGACGGTCCTCACCGTGGGTGTCGCGCCACCGAGGGCAAAGAAGCCGAAGGTCGGAGCTGGCGTGGTCGTCACGTCGCGCAGGACGAGCGTATCGGCGTCGAACCGAGCGACGAAGGCACTCCGACCAAACCGGATTTCACCAACGTCGGTTCTGGACAGGAACTGACCACTCACGAATAGGTCGGAGCCGGAGATGGCGACGTGCTCCGCTTGAACGTCCGGATCAGACCATGGGGCAGGGAGACGGAGCTCCGTTCCATCGAACCGATAGAACCCGAATCCGACCGACGCCTGGACCCAAACGCCTCTCGCGGTGACTGCCAACACTCGGCCCGTCCGGATGAAGGACGAAAGGTGTCCACCTTCGGGAGTCAAACGTGCGAGGTAGCCTGAGAAGGCTGGAGCCAGTACGGGCCCGCCGCGGAAGGATGCCTCCGCCAGGAGTGCACCGTGGAGCACGATGTCTCCGCCGGGGTTGAACTGCCCAAGCGACACAAACGGAACCTGGAACGAGTGCCGATGTACGAGACCCGGTCCATAGATGACAACGATTCCCTGCCCATCGGCTGCATCGAATGGCCCACCGCCAAGGTCTACGGTTCCCTCCAGATGCTCAAGGAGGACAAGTACCTCCCCAGCTGAATTTGCGTCGATGTCCGTGATCCTCACATCGAGAGCGCCGAAGTCGACCGACTGAACGACTTCTCCGGTGTCGTGGTCGAGTTCTGCGAGCAGCTCGATCCGCTCACTACCAATCTCTCGGAGGAAGGTCTGACCAGAGAGAGTTCCGCTAGGCCCATCCTCTGACATGGCGACGAAGACGTGCGCCCCTTCCGCTGTCACTTGGCGGCGAGCAGTCATGGTGGTCGCCGCGACCCATCGGTGGACTCCGTCGGGTCCATACAGAACGAAGTTGGCCTCGGACCCGTCGAAGGAGGAGGGACCGTCGAGGTGCTGGTGAATGGCGCCTGTGGTCTCCTCAACCGTGGCGATGCTGTTGGAGACTGCGTCGAAATCGATGCGGGACCCGGAGTTGGTACCGGATAGGTCAAACGCGCTCACCGATGTCGAGATGCCATACGCAGAGAACAACCCATCCGCGCGAATGCTGCACACACCTTCTAGACAGGTCGCACCGCTCGCACACTCATTGCCGCACGCACCGCAGTGTTGGATATCCGAGTCTAGGTCCACGCAAGCAAGCACGCTTCCTCTGGGGCAGCCGCTTAGTGCCGGACCACATCCACAAGATCCATCAAGACACATCAGGCCATTGCAACTGATGTCGCAGCCGCCGCAATGGCTCGTTGAGGTTGTGGTGTCTACGCAAGCCCGTTCGCAGAACTCTTCGGGGCCTGGACAGACGCACGAACCGCCCCGGCACACCTGCCCACCGATGCATCCGTTGTTGCACCGGCCGCAGTGGGTTCGGTCCGAACTCAGGTCGTAGCAGAACCCGCCGCAGTCGCTGCGACCGGTGACGCATACGCACCGACCGTCGGAACATTCCTTGTTGACGGCACACCCCGGTGAATCGGGGGGTTCGTCGCCTGAACAGTCGGCATCGACTCCATCGCACACATCGACCGCGCCCGGGTGAATGTCCGGGTCGCCGTCGTCGCAGTCGAAGCCTCCACAGATGCTTGGGGATGATCCGTCGCCGTCGCCGTCTAGGACCCCGTAGATGCATGTGCGGGTCGCAGGCTCGCAGCGGGCGGTCAGGCACGGGTCATCCGCGACCAGACAGTCCGGCGTTGTGGCACAAGGCCCGCCAGTCTCGCAGTTGCCCTCGAAGCAACGTTCGCCTTCAGGGCAGTCCATGTGCCCTTCACATTCGGGTTCAGGCGGCGGGTCACTGGAACACGCCAACCCAACGGCCAAAGACAAACACAGCACCCACTGTCGCGCCCCGAAATCCATCCTGCGATCCTAGACGGATGGCTCTCCGATCACCACCCAACTCAGTTCGGGTAGACCGGGCAATACTGCTACGTGGTTTCTAGAGACAGGGTCTTCAGCTCGAGGCCGAGCGACCAGAGCTGTTCGTCGATGTCTCGGCGGACGAGGTCTTCGACTTTGTCGCCGTCCTTCTTGAGGTCGTCCCGGCTCACCTGGATCAGGATCCGTTTGAGGATGGAGCGAAGGATCGGAACCACGGCCTCTTCGATGGCGGCGGGTTGCGCGGCGACCGGGTAGCCCACCCATTGGTTCACGGCGCGCTCCAGCAGCTCTTCGTGCCTGCGGCCGACGGCGCAGCGGGCGCCCACCAAGAGATCCACGTGGCCATCGCTCACTTCAACCGTGAGCCGGCGCTCGAACGCGATGGCCCCGCCGTACAGCCACTCGACCTTCTCGAGGATCGGAAGGCGCATGGTCCGGCCGGTCGTCACGACGCGGTATCCGAGCTTGAGCCCATTCACCTCCCGAGCTCGGCCGGCCACGATGCAGATGCGATCGGGCGGCACCAAGAGGAGATAGCGACGGATCACCACCGTCGTGGCGGCTGCGGTCGTGAAGAATCCGGCGGCCAGGATGAGGATCATCCGAAGTTCGACGTACGGGGCGAATGCGGCGTACGCACCGCAGCCCACCGCGGCAGCGAAGAGCAGGACCGCCGGCAGAAGCGAGCTTTGTGGCGCATCGGACACCGCGTGCTTGGTCAGCTCCGCGTTCTGCGCGCGCAGCGTCTCCACTTCGGCCTCGAGCGCTTCGCGGCGGGCTTGGTCGGACGCCTCTTGGCCACGGAACGCCATCAGTGTGCGGGGACTTCGCGTTTGGGCGCGCGGCTGGTCGGCGCGTGGGCGATGGCCTTCATCAGGTACGGGGTCGAGACCTGGATGAGATCGAGGTTCGGGTCGAGCTGCTTGCCGAGCCCCTCCGCGACGAGCATCGCGATGTTCACCACGGTGAACACCGGGTCGATCTGGATCCGGTGGCGGCGAAGAATGTTCATCATGCCGGCCAGGACTTGGCTCGCTTCGATCTCGTGCAGCGGTTTGCCGTGGAAGCTCGAGAAGTGCGCTTCGACGTCCGCTTCGTAGGCGCCGTAGTCCTTCGTCGCGACGAAGGGCGCGTAGGTGTAGAAGAGGCGCGCTGCGCTCTTGGCGTCGTACTGGCCGATGGCGAGGAAGCTCTCGATCCAGGGGCCCTTGAGTTCGTCTTCGATCTCCGCGACCAGGCCCAGATCGATGAGCACGACGCGCTCGTCCGGCGTCAGGATGATGTTGCCGGGGTGCAGATCCGCGTGCACGAACCCGTCGTCGAACACCATCTGCAGAATGCACTGCAGCCCCTTCTGCGCGATCGCCTCGCGGTCGCCCCCCACCTTCTCCGGTTCGGTCGCGCGCACTCCGTCGATGAACTCCATCGCGAGCACCCGTTCGGTGCAGAGCGCATCGAAGAGTTTCGGCACGTCCACGCCTTCGAGGTGTTCGAAGTTCTTGGCGAAGCGCCGGTTGTTCTCGGCTTCGAGGCGAAAGTCGAGCTGCCCCCGCATCGCTTCGGCGAACCGCTCCACCGCGCCAGGCAGGGAGAGGAGCTTGATCGACGGGAAGAGGTTCAGGAACTTCGCGCCGAGCATCATCAATACGAGATCTCGATCGACCTGGATCCGCGCGAGCGGCCGCTGCACCTTGAGGACGATGAAGGTTCCGTCCTTGAGCTCGGCTCGGTGCACTTGGGCGACGGAGGCGGCGGCGAGTGGCTCCGGTTCGATCGCCACGAGCAGCGCGCGTGAAGTCGCGTCGAGTTCGCCATCGATCACGCCTTCGACGATGTCGTAGGGGATCGGCGCGACGTGGTCTTGCAGCCGCGCGAGCGAGTCGGTGATGCCCGGCCCGAAGAGATCCGGCCGGGTGCTCAGGATCTGCCCGAACTTCACGTAGGTGGCGCCGAGCCGCTGCAGCATGTCGGCGAGGATCACGCCCCGCAGGCGATCGCGCTCGAGCGTCGTGAGCCGGCCGCCGGTCAGGCGCCGGAAGACGTAGCGCCAAAACGCCGCGCCCATGACCCAGAGGATCCACAGGAAACGGCCGGTCAGTTTCAGAGCGCGCACGCCGCATTGGTAGCAGGTTCAGGGCCGAGGTGGCAGTTGCCGCGCGTGCCGTCGCGGCGCATCGACGGAGGGCGTCTTTTGCTCTAAGGCCCGCCCATGGCTGCCGAGCACCTGCGCCGGCGTACCTTTGCGATCATCTCGCATCCGGACGCTGGCAAGACCACCCTGACCGAGAAGCTGCTGCTCTACGGTGGCGCGATCCACATGGCGGGCGCGGTGAAGTCGCGCAAAGCCAAACGCGCGGCCACCAGTGACTGGATGGCGCTCGAGAAGCAGCGCGGCATCTCGGTCACGAGCTCGGTGCTGCAGTTCACCTACGACGAGATCCGCTGGAACCTGCTCGACACCCCGGGCCACAACGACTTCTCGGAAGACACCTACCGCACGCTGACCGCGGCGGACTGCGCGATCATGATCCTCGACGCCGCCAAGGGCGTCGAACCCCAGACCCGGAAGCTCTTCCACGTCTGCCGCATGCGCGGCATCCCGATCGTCACGTTCATCAACAAACTCGACCGGCCCGCTCGGGACGCGTTCGATCTGATGAGCCAGGTCGAAGACGTGCTCGGCATCGAGAGCTACCCCTACACCTGGCCCATCGGTTCGGGCGATCTCTTCCAGGGCGTGTACGACCGGCACGCCCAGAAGGTGCTGCGCTTCGATCGCGGCGAGTCCGGCAACGCGAGCAAGGCCGTCGTCGAGATCGAGGACCTCGCGTCCGAGAAGCTCGGCAAGTTGCTCGGTGACAAGCCGGCCGGTGCGCTCCGCGACGAAGTGGAGCTGCTCGAAGGCGCCGGCGAAGAGTGGGACGAAGCACGCTTTCGGGCGGGCGAACTGTCCCCGGTGTTCTTCGGCAGCGCGCTCAACAGCTTTGGCATCGAGCCGTTCATGAAGTCCTTCGCGGATCTCTGCCCGCCGCCCGGCCCGCGGGCGGACGCCGACGGCGAATCGATCCCGCCGGACGACAAACGGTTCAGCGCGTTCGTCTTCAAGGTGCAGGCCAACATGGACCCCTCGCACCGCGACCGCATCGCCTTCGCGCGCATCTGCAGCGGCAAGTTCGAGGGCGGTATGAAAGTGCACCACTCGCGCCTCGGCAAAGCCATCCGCCTGAACCGGGCGGAGCAGTTCTTCGCGCAAGAACGCGAGACGGTGATGGAAGCGTGGGCCGGCGACATCGTCGGGCTCTACGACCCGGGCCTGTTCCGGATCGGCGACACCCTCGCGAGCGAAGCGGCGATGAGTTTCGACGCGGTTCCGCGGTTCAGCCCGGAGCATTTCGGCCGGGTGGTTCTGCTCGATCCACTCAAACGCAAGCAACTCCAGAAGGGGATCTCGCAGCTCGCCGAAGAAGGCACCGTGCAGCTCTTCAGCGAGCCGGGCCGCGAGAAGGATCCGATCTGCGGCGTGGTGGGCAAACTTCAGTTCGAGGTGTTGGTGTTCCGGCTGCAGCACGAGTACGGCGCGAAGATCAGCTTCGACAACCTGCCCTACAGCCACGCGCGCTGGGTGCAGGGTCCGGAGACGGCGGAGGACCTCATCGCGAAACGCATTCCGCTGGCGGTGCACGACATCGACGGCGGCCTCGTGGCGCTCTTCCGCGACGAGTGGGAGCTCGAGCGCGCGATTCGAGAGAACGCCGACTGGACGTTCCTCGAGACGATGCCCATCCGCGCGAACTGAGCCGCGTTCAGAGTGCGAAACTAGAAGTCGAGCTCGCGCACGACGCCGGACATCTGCACGTCGGCGGTCATCATGCCGGTCGCGGTCATCGGGTCCGTCTCGGTCACGGTGCTCGCGGCCGTCGTGTCGGTCCCGCGGCTCATCTCCGACTCGGTCGCCATCGCGGGTCGCCTCATGGCCAGGGGGTCGCTCGAGTTGTCCACGCGCCGCGCGGCCATGGTCTCGGTCTCGGTCTCGGTCTCGGTCTCGGTCTCGGTCTCGGTCGGACGACTTGGGACCGCCAGCTCGGAGGGCTGGGTCATGCCGTCGCTGCCGGGCGCCATGGTGCCGGAAATCGCTTCGGCCAGGCGCGGATCGGGCTGTGGAACCGGTCGCGGCGCGTCCGCGACTTCGCGCACCGCCGGCACGTCCGGGTCGGTGTCACCGGGCAGGAGCAGTGCGACGGCGCCACCCACGACCACCATGGCGAGTGCGAACAGGACCCATCGGCCGGTGTGCTTCACCGGCGGCGCCGCTGGGAACTCGCTGAACGGATCGGTCGCGTCCGGGAGAAACGCAGCCGCTTCGCCGGATTGAGTGACCGCGCTCGCGCTCTCCCCGTCGGGCGCCGCGGGCATGGGTGCGGTCGGCGTCGGGAGTTTGATCCGGCCCGACCACATCTCGCGTTCCAGGTTCAGGTCTTCCATCGCGGCCGCTTGCACCGCGCGCCGCATCGCGCGCGCCGTGACAAAGCGGGCATCGCGATCGCGTTCGAGCGCGCGGTGGGCGACCGCGCCGAGGTTGGGCAGCTCGGGTCGGATGCCACTCAACGGTTTCGCAGACCCGAGCATCACCCGCGCGATGACCATGCCCGGGCTCGTGCCACCGAACGGAAGTTTGCCGGCCAACATTTCGTAGAGAATGACGCCGACGGAGTACACATCGACTCGGTGGTCGAGGTCGGTCTCGCCGGTGGCTTGTTCGGGGGCCATGTACTCCGGCGTGCCGACGAGGCGGCCCTGCTGGGTCGGGATCACCGATCGGCGCACCTCGCCTTGTTCGGTGGACTTGGAGATCCCGAAGTCCACCAGCTTCACGAACACGTCGTCTTCGTCGTATTCGACGAAGATGTTCTCCGGTTTGAGATCTCGGTGCACGACGCCGGCGCGGTGGCATGCGTCGAGTGCGGTGAGCAGCTGGACGAGGATCGCGACTGCTTCGGCCGGTTCGATCAGTCGATCGTGGAGCACGTCCGCCAAGGTGGCGCCGACGATCAGCTCCATCACCATGTAGGGCAGGCCGTCCTGGGTGCCGACGTCGATGACGTCCACGACGTGTCGGTGTTTCACCGCCGCCGCGAGCCGCGCTTCCCGGAGGAAACGCTCCGCGAGATCCTCGTTGCCCTCCAGGCCGAACTTGATCGCGACCTTGTGCCCGAGCCGGGTGTGACGGGCCGCCCAGACCTGCGCGGTGCCACCGTGACCGAGGGGACCCTCGAGCACGTACACATCCGCAATGGTGAAGCCAGCCTCAATCACAACTCGTACTGTCCGGTGTACGGGAGTTTCGGGCAACCGATCAATGATCCAAGGCCGGAATGAGTTCGTCCAAGGAGGGCGGAGTCGAACCACGGCCAGCGGAAATTTTCAGAGGCAGGAGCCGTCCATACAGACGCCTGCGCCGCAACCCATGCACGCCACTCCGCCCACGCCGCAGGCCATCCGAGTTGTTCCCGGCTGGCATTCGCTGGCGCGGCAGCAGCCGTCGCACGAGATGGTGTCGCACTCGCAGAACCGCCCGATGCACCGCAAGCCGGCGCCACAGATGACTCCGTCGCAGCGGCAGGCGCCCCCCATGCATTCCTCCTCGGGTCCACACGCCGGTCCGGTGCCGCAGGTGCAGACCCCGTCGGTGCAGCGGTCCGCCTGTGCGTCGCAGACCGTACAGGTGCCGCCCGCGTCCCCGCAGCTGCTGGGCTGGTCGTTCGGGACGCAGGCCCCACCGAGCATGCACGCCGCGCCGATGCAGACGCATCGCCCGTCGGTGCAAGCGGATCCATCCGGGCACTCGAAGTCCGTGCCGCACTGGCAGACACCGAAGATGCAGGCGTCGGCCCGGCCCGGCCTGCAAGCTTGGCAGGCTTCGCCGGCCACCCCGCATTGGGTGAGGCTCGGTTCGGCGACGCAGATCTCTCCGTTGCAGCAACCGTCGCAGGTGTCGGGCGTGCACTCGACGCGGCATGCGCCGTCGACACACGTTTCGCTGGCGCCGCACGACGGGCCGCCGCCGCAACTGCATGCCCCAGCGGCGCAGCCGTCGGCGGTGGCGACGTCGCAGGACACGCAGTCTCCGGCGGCGCTCACGCCACAGTTCGGGAACTCGAGGGCATCCACGCAGGACGCGCCCGCGCAGCAGCCGCCGCACGAATCGAGCGAGCAGGAGCTGCACTCGCCGGCCCGACACATGTCCCCTGACACACACGCCTGGCAGTTCTCGCCCATCGTTCCGCAGCTCCCGGCGGTGTCGCCGGCCACACAGGCGTCGCCGTCGCAGCAGCCCGCGCAGGTGGCGGGATCGCAGCGGCACACACGGTCCGGGTCGCAGCGCTGTCCCTCGCTGCAGGCAGGATCGCAGCCACTGACACAGACCGACGGCACGCCGGTGCAGGAGAAGCCAGGTTCGACCGTGCAGGTGGCGGAACACCCATCGCCGCCGGTCTGGTTCTCGTCGTCGCAGCTTTCGCCCGCCTCGAGGGTGCCGTTGCCGCAGGGCCGGGTCAGCGAGAGGGTCAGCGGGACCAACGAACCGGCTTGGATCGCGACGCTGCCCGATGCCCGGCCCGCGGGAGAACCCGAGATTTGGCCCTGGACGGAGATCTCGACCGGCTCTCCGTCCAGCGTGGACGACACGAGAATGCTGATGGTCTCGATCGTTTCGAGGGTGCCGCCGGTGGGGGAGGTGCGGCTGGTGGCCATGCCGATGTCGGAGTCGATGAGCACCTCGTCGAGGGTGCCGTCCGACTCGATGGTCAGGAGGATCCCCGTCGAGGGGTCGGCGCAGGCTGCCACCGAGAGCAGCGCGCCCAGGGCGACGCTTCGAGTCACGCTGGCTCTGCTCATCGCCAGTCCACCGTCTGCAGCGTGCCGTTGGGGTGGGGGTCGTCGCGGGTGAGCACGACCGCGGTCGTCGCCGCGGCGCCAGCCACCAGCAGCGCGACCGTGATGCCGATCGCCCGTCGCCGTCGTCGTTGCCGACGGGAGGTCTGCTCCTGCTGCCGCTGGTCGGCCATCAGTAGGTTGTGGCGTCGCTGGGCTTCGAGCGCGCGCCGCGCGTCCTCCGCCGGGTCGACCACGACTTCGGGTTCGACGACTTCGGGCACGAAGGCCGGAATGGTCAGCGCGACCTCGTACTCCGTTCCCTCTTCGAGCAACGGCACCGCCGCCGAGAACCGTTCTTCGCCGCGCATCGCGACCACAGTGTGTTCACTGGGGTTCACCGGGATCCACGCGCCGACGGCTCCGTGGGGCACGGGGCGGTCGTCGATCGACAAGGTCACTCCGTCGAGCGAGCCCTCGATGGACAACCGGACGCTCGCAAGTCGAGGCCGGTTCAGTTCGAGCCGAGCGGTCGCGTCGGCCGCCATGGCTTCGGGCGTCTCGGCGTGCCGGCGGACCCACTCGAGCATCTCGACGGCTTCTACGAGCGACTCGTGTTCGATGCCCGCTTCCAGCACCGCGACGCTCAGGTTGAAGGCGATGATCGGCGAAGGCCGCATGGCCTGGGCGCGACGAAACCGATCGGCGGCCTCCGACCACTGGTGCGCGTCGGCGAGTTCCACCCCTTCGTGGAACAGACTCCGGGCCATCGCAGCGGCGTGGGCGTCGGGCCCGGGCGGGGGTTGAGCGGCGACCGAGCCCGCCAACACCACCAATAGAACCGGGATCACGAACCGCACAGACGATTGGTACCTCGGATCCCACTCCAAGCAACACAGAGAAGCGGTACGGACCCGCAATTGTAAGGAAGGTTCACAAGTCCGCCATCTCCGCAATTGACGCGGCGAAGCGGGTCACAGGGTTGGGGGGCGGTGGCCGAGAAACCAGCACTCACCGCCGGGGGCGTTGGCGTTTCTTGTCGGGGGGGCGTTTGTCGCTGCCTTCGAGCGCTTTGATCTGGTCGCGGCAGCGGGCGGCCTTCTCGAAATCGAGATCCTCCGCTGCGGCGTACATCGCGCCGCGCAGCGCTTCGATGCGCTCTTCGACCGTGCCCTCGTCGTCGCCGACTTTGGGGACCGCGGCGTAGTCACTCAGGCCCATCGACGGGTCGAGCTCCATGACCGCTTTGCGCACCGTGGTGGGGGTGATGCCGTGCTTCTCGTTGTAGGCGGCCTGGATCACCCGGCGCCGTTTGGTCTCGTCGATCGCGATCTGCATCGCGTCGGTGATCTTGTCGGCGTACATGAGCACCCGGCCGTGTTCGTTGCGGGCCGCGCGCCCAGAGGTCTGGATGAGCGAACGGGCGGAACGCAGAAAACCTTGCCGGTCCGCGTCGAGGATCGCGACGAGCGACACCTCCGGCAGGTCCAAGCCTTCCCGCAGCAGGTTGATGCCGACGAGCACGTCGAACTCGCCTTTGCGCAGATCACGCAGGATCTCCATGCGCTCGATGGTGTCGATGTCGCTGTGCAGGTAGCGCACCCGCACGCCGAGCTCCGCGTAGTATTCGGTGAGGTCCTCGCTCATGCGTTTGGTCAGCGTCGTGACCAGCACCCGCTCGTCCCGTTCCACCCGCAAACGCACTTCGGCGAGCAGGTCGTCGACCTGGGATTTGACCGGCCGGACTTCGATGATCGGATCCATCAGCCCGGTCGGCCGGATGACCTGCTCAACGAAGACGCCCTCGGCTTTGTCGAGTTCGTAGTCGCCCGGCGTCGCCGACACATAGATGGCCTGCTTGACGTGCGCCTCCCACTCTTCGAACTGGAGCGGGCGGTTGTCGAGCGCGCTCGGCAGCCGGAACCCGTGCGAGACCAACGTGAGCTTTCGCGCGCGGTCGCCCCGGTACATGGCGCCGATCTGCGGCACCGTCTGGTGCGACTCGTCGAGGATCAGGAGGAAGTCGTCCGGGAAGTAGTCGATGAGGGTCGGCGGCGGTTCGCCTTCTTTGCGGCCGGACAGATGCCGCGAATAGTTCTCGATGCCCTGACAGAACCCCATCTGCTCGAGCATCTCGAGGTCGAACATCGTGCGTTGTTCGAGCCGCTGCCGTTCCAGCAACTTGCCGGCGCTCTCGAGTTCTTGGAGCCGTTCGCGCAGCTCGTTGCGGATGCGCTCGATCGCCTGCGCGCGCTGTTGCTCGGGGGTCACGTAGTGGCTGCCCGGGTAGATCGCGTACTGATCGAGCTCCTGCACGACGGTGCCGCGCAGCGGGTCGACCTCGACGATGCGGTCGATCTCGTCGCCGAAGAACTCCACCCGGACCGCGAGCTTGTCGGAGTGGGCCGGGAAGATCTCCACCACGTCGCCGCGCACCCGGAACGTGCCGCGGTGAAAGTCGACGTCGTTGCGCTTGTATTGGATGTCGACCAGCCGGCGCAGCAGCCGCGCCCGCAAGAACTCTTCGCCCTTGCGCAAGTCGATCAACATCTCGTGGTACCACTCGGCCGCGCCGATGCCGTAGATGCAGGACACGCTGGCCACGATGATCACGTCGCGCCGGCTCAGGAGCGAGCGGGTCGCGCTGTGCCGCATCCGGTCGATCGCGTCGTTGATGATCGCGTCCTTCTCGATGAAGGTGTCCGAGCTCGGGATGTAGGCTTCGGGCTGGTAGTAGTCGTAGTAGCTGACGAAGTACTCGACCGCGTTGTCCGGGAAGAGCTGCCGGAGCTCCGCGTAGAGCTGCGCGGCGAGCGTCTTGTTGGGCGCCATGATGAGCGCCGGCCGGTCCGTGTTCGCCAGCACGTTGGCGACGGTGAAGGTCTTGCCGCTGCCGGTGATGCCGAGGAGCGTCTGGTGCTTCTCGCCCTTTTCGATGCCGGCGGTCAGCTCCGCGATGGCGGTCGGCTGATCGCCCTTCGGCGTCATCTCGCTACTCAGGTGCAACTTGCCCACGGCCATCTGCACACCCTACCAGCGGGGTGAGACAGGGCACGGTCCGATCCGAAGGAGGACTGGGCCCCTTGCCGTTGCCCATGCCCCTGCCCTTGCCCGTGGTTCTTGCGGCCGCTTCCGCTTCCGCTTCCGTTTCCGCTTCCGCTTCCGCTTCCGCTTCCGCTTCCGCTTCCGTTTCCGCTTCCGCGTCCGCTTCTGTTTCTGCAGCTGAGGCCGAGGGCTTCCGTGTGGGCTCGTTTCGGGGTGACTGCCGTGTTCGAACGGGTCGCCGGAGGGGGGTTGGTGCCCGGCGGGTGATCAAGCGTGCCGTCTGGGGTGCCAGGCCTCAAGGGTGGCCTGCGGCCCCCAGCCTTCGGAAGGCTGGCTTCGCCCTTGACCCCTGACCCCCCAGACGACGGCGGCCTGCGGCCGCCGGGCACATTGCTCGGTCGTCTTCACACAGGGGTCTCCGATGATCGTTCTTCAAACTTCTTTTGAACTCGTGCGCTCGCTTCGCGCCCAGGTTCTACCGGCCGTTCGCAAGCATGACGCTTCGCTCGCTTCGCAGATGCAGCGAGCGGCGCAGAGCGTGGTCCTGAACATTGCAGAGGCTCGGCAGGCCCGGGGGCTTCGCTGTCACGACAAGTTCTCGATTGCCTATGGCGAGTGCAGTGAGCTGAAGGCGGCGATCCAACTGGCGGAGGTCTTCGGGTACGTGGACGTCGACGCGGCGCTGCTCGACCGCTGCGACCACGTCTGCGCGATGCTGTACAAGCTGAGCCGCTGAAGGTGAGGCCGGCGTCCTTCGGGGCGCCGGCCGTCGCGCTACCGCTACCGCTTCCGCTTCCAGCTACGCCACGTCCACGTTCAGGCGCTCCGCCGCTTCGGTACGCGTGTCGCCCTCTGGACAGGCGAGCACCAAGGCGACCCGCTCGGGGCGCTCGCGCAGCATCGCGAGGATGCCGTCGTGGGCGAGGGCCTTCTCGAGCAGCTTTTCGGCGGTCGCGGGTTTGAGCGCCTCGCCCTCGAGGCCTTCGAGGGCCCGTTCGAATCCGCGCACCTTCGGATCCGGTTTCGCTTCGCCGATCCGTGGCGGAGGCACGTGGCCGTCGAGGTACATCGCGCGCAGTTCGACGATGCCGAGCTTCAAGGTCTCGTCCGAACACTCCGTCAGCCACGCGTGAAACGCGGCGACGCGCGGGTCGCTGAGATCCCGCTGCAGCGGCTGATTGGAACCGCGGGTCTTGAGCACCCGGTCCTTGAGCGAGCGCATGCGTTTCCAGAACTGGTAGTAGGGAAGTTTGATCTTCACCTGCGCGCCGGCCGCGTCTTCGAGCACGTAGCCTTCGACCTGGCGTTCGTCGTCTTCGAGCGCTTGACCGAGGTAGCCGCGGAGCGCGCGTTCGGAAGGCAGCCGGGCGGCGCGCTGCTTGACCTGGAACCCGAGCCACTGACCGAGCTTCTGCAACCGGTCGTAGTCCATGCGTTCGAACTTCTCGGCGCGGCGCACGACGTCCAGCAAGACGAGCACCGGCGCGTCGTACGCGACGATGTGCGGATCGTGCACCGGCTCGACGACCTCGAAGACCAGGGACGCCTGCGCGTCGCGCACGTAGCGCCGCAGCGTCTGCAAGCCGCCTTCGCCGAGCGTCTCTTCCACCCGGGTCTTCAGCCAGCCGGCGAAGTCGCTCTCGAGGCTCGACTTGCTGGTGAACACGAGCTCTTGGGTGCGGTGATCGAATCCCACGATGCCGAGGTAGCCGTTCTCTTTCAGCCAGACATCGACCGGGAACACGAACCGCTCGCAGATCGCGTCGAGCTGGGTCTCGGGCCGTTCGCCGAGGTTGAAGAACTTGTCGTAGCTGCGCGCGAGGATGCGGCCGGTCTCGTTGTCCAGGAACAGGCCG
The DNA here is from genome assembly GCA_034670305.1 of Deltaproteobacteria bacterium. Classification (GTDB taxonomy): domain Bacteria; phylum Myxococcota_A; class Polyangia; order Polyangiales; family Houyiibacteriaceae; genus JAXMNT01. Next base: position 9,546 of record JAXMNT010000035.1, on the reverse strand, counting down.
CGGGCACGCACGTTGGTCTCGTCCCACGCGGCGTCGAAGAACGCTTCGCGGGTGAAGTTGAACGCGGAGATGTGCGGCACGCTGCTGGACGGTCGTTCGTAGATGAGCGGGTGCGCGCGCAGGACGGGCAACATCTCGGCGCCTTCGGCCGGTGCGTCGGCCATGTCCGCGGTGACCCATTGCGGGTGGCTCTTGGCGTGGCGGAGTTTGCCGGCGGCGACCACTTTCTGGATCGGCCGGAAGACCGGGTTGCGGATCGCGCGTTCGTGCCAGCCCATGCCGTCGAGCACGACGACCCGCAGATCCCCGCCGAACTCGACTTTGCCCTCGAGGTTGAAGCTGCGTTCCGCGGCGCGGGTCGGAAGTGAGTGAATGTTGCGGTGGCCATGCACCTGCACCCAGCCCTCCGGTGCGCGCTCGGTGAAGATCGGATCGATCGCTTCGGCGTAGAAGCCGACGCCGTTCGCCCATTGCCGGGAGCTCACCCGCGCGGGCATCTTCGGCACGGTGGACATGCCGGCGTGGCACGCCATCACGCGGTGGCCGCGGAAGGTGTAGCGCACCACGTCGCGCAGCCGGTCGCAGAGCGGGTCCAGCATGGCGGGTGTGATGCCGCCCGCCTCGAGTTGTGGGCGGGTGCGTTCGTCGAACTCGGTGCTGACCGGGTCGAGCCCGCGCGCCCAGCGGTGCAAGTGTTCTTCGTGGTTGCCCCAGAGGAAGACCACGTTGTCTTCGTGCATGTGCTGCAGCGCGAACTGGACCACTTCGGCGTTCTCGTCGCCGCGATCGCAGAGATCGCCGATGAAGATGTAGAAGTTCTCGGCGCGGATCCCGCCGTCTTCTTCAGTCGGGTCGAGCAACATCCGAAGCGGCGTGAAGCAGCCCTGCAGGTCGCCGATGTGCACCACCGCGGCGTAGGAGGAGAGGTCGAGGATTGGTTCGTCGAGCCAGGCCTGCACTTCGTCGACGTGGCCGAGGTCTTCTCGCCACGGGATGGACTCGACGCCGAGCGCTGCGATCGCGGAGATCAGTTCGGGATCGGCACACGCCGCCCACGTCTTCTTGATGACGCCCTCGGGTACGAACCACGGATCGTCGCGCAGGCGGTTCTGCTTCAGACAACGTTCGAGCGGGACGCCCGCGAAGTCCACGCAGCGGAGTTCATAGCGGTGTTTGTGGGCAAGCTCGAGGTAGGGTTCGAATGCCTTCGCGTTTGGGTGGGTCGCGTCCACGATGAGCAACTCGCCGCGCCCCATGCGTTCGTCGCACAGCTGCATGAGCTGCTTCCAGACCCGGGCGTCGTGGTCCTGCGAGGTGCCGAACCGGCCCGAGACCGTCAGCACCGGCGCCGCGGTGATCTGGCGGATCGCATCCGCGCTGAGCACGTGGTCATGCAACCGCAGCGTGTGCGCGAAATGCGTCTTGCCCGCGCCCTGCGCGCCTCGAGTCACCAACAACTTCCGCATGGGGCTCCTAGTTAACCTTCTCTACAGAACTGTCCACGTTGGAGTTCGGCGAAGACGCCTGGTGGCGGAAGCGGAAGCGGAAGCGGAAGCCGAAGCGGAAGCGGAAGCGGAAGCGGAAGCGGAAGCCGAAGCGGAAGCGGAAGCCGAGGCGGGCGCCTCAATCCGTGAGGAGGGCGTCGAAGAGGAGCCAGCCGCTCAGCAAGAAGATCGAATCGAAGACGGCGAGCACCCCGAGCCAGACCGCGATCTCCTCGAAGGGCGCGCCGCCCATGAGCGCGCGGGTGGCCACGACGCCGCCAAGCAGGGCGGGCGTGACGAGCGGAAAGACGATCAAACTGAGCACGACTTCGCGCGCGCTCGAGCGCACCGTCAGTGCGCCGAAGAGCGTGCCGGCGGACACGAACCCCAGCGTGCCGAGCAGGAGCAGCAAGGTCAGCATCGGCAGGTCGCGGAACTCGAGGTGGAAGAAGAGTCCGACCAGCGGGACGAGCACGAAGCAGACAAGCGAGAGGATCACTAGGCCGCTCATCAGTTTGCCGAAGTAGATCGACGCGCGCGGCACCGGGCTCGCGAGCAGGCCGCGAAGCGCGTCGTTGTCGCGTTCGCGTCCCCAGCTCCGCAGCACCGAGACCTGACCCGCGAACGCGAGCGAGACCCAGAGCACGCCGGGCGCGATCTTCTCGGCGAGCTGTTTGTTCAAGTAGAACGAGAGCGACGAAAGGATCACCACCAGCACCGCGAAGAACATCGTGGTCAGCGTGATCTCTTTGGTGCGCAGCTCGATGCGCAGGTCCTTCTTCGCGATCGCGATCGCGCCGGTCCAGAGGTTCATACCCGCCGGCCCCGCTCGAGCTGGATGCGTTCGGCGTCGAGCCCCTTCACGAAGGCTCGGTCGTGGGTGATGACCGCCACGATCGCGCCCCGGTCCCGTTCCACTTCGATCGCGGCCCGAAGCCGCTTGATGCCGGCCACGTCGAGACCGGTCGATGGTTCGTCGAGCAGGAGCAGCTGCGGTTCGTTCAAGAGCGCACGCGCGAGCGCGACCCGTTGCACTTGGCCGCGTGAGAACGTGCGCACCGGCCGGTTGGCGAAGGCGCCGATGCCGAACCGTTCCCGAAGCGCATCGACCCGCTCGGCCGGCACCCCAGCGAGCGTGGCGTGAAACCGCAGGTTCTCCATGGCGGTCAGATCCGGATAGAGCATGGATGCATGGGTGAGCACCCCGAGGTGCCGGCGGACCTCCTTGGCGTCCTTGCGTCCGTCGAGGTCCCCATAGGTCAGGACCCCATCGGTCGGGCGGGCGAGCAGGGCAAGGATCTGGAGCAAGGTGCTCTTTCCGGAGCCATTGGGGCCTTCGATGATCGTCACCACGCCTGCGTTCAGCTCCAGGGCCACGCCCGCGAGCGCACGGGTGCGGCCGTAGAGTTTCACGAGGCCTTGGGCCCGAACGGTTTGAAAGCGGCTCACGGATCGACGATTCGAAGGGTGTACGCAGCGTGCACTGCGGGGAGGCGAGCATAGGTCACAGCATCGGTTCTGCCATCTTCCCGGGCCGGGTTCGGCAAGGGAGAGAACGCGTGGGGACTGGCCCGGAGCATCCGTTCATGACAACACAAGGACAGCTTCCGTGCGCGTCTTCGACCTCTCACAACCCGTTCCGGGCGACGTTTCTCTTACGTCGATGCTCGTCTACACCACGGTCGACGCCGAGTTGTCTGTGGTCCGCAAGCATGTGCCGGCCGCGGTGCCGCTCTTCGGCGCGACCAGCTACCACGGCGTGCTCGTGCCCCAGGGGTTCAAACGCGGCGCGTGGGGTCTCGGGTTCGAGCCCGGCGACGACCTCGAAGTGGCGCACGTGCTCGTCGAGACCAACGCCCACGCGGCCCGGCGCGACACCGCCCACGCGGCGGCCAAGATGGAAGAGCGGCTGGGTCGTCCGGACGCCGTGCTCGTGCACGCGACGCCGGGGTTCGAAGAGCGGGTCGTCGAGGGACTCGCGCAGGCCGGCTGGGCGTCGAGCATGCTGGTCTTCGGTGGCACGGCAGCCGACGACGACCTCGATGGGCGCTGGTGCGTGTTCGATCGGGATCGATCGCACGGGTTCGGAGAAGACCACTCCGACGAGGGCGTGCTGCTGATCGCGATGCGGACCAAGCGCCCGATGCATGGCGGGTTCGTCAGCGGCTACATGGGCACCAAGAAGACCGGCACCGTGACGCGTTGTGCGGGCCGTACGATCCACGCGATCGACGACCGACCCGCCGGCGAAGTGCTCGACGAGTGGATGTCGGGCGCGCTCAAGTCTGCGCGGGCGAACGGTGGCGTGGTGCTCAGCGAAACGAGCCTCAGCCCCATCGGCCGGCTCATCGAAGACAATGCGTGGGGCAAACGCTACCTGCTCTCGCATCCGCATCAAGTGCACACCGACGACTCGGTTTCGTTCTTCACCGAGTTCTCGGTGGGCGAACAGATCGAACAGATGATGGGCACGCGGAGCTCGCTGGTCTCCCACGCGCGGGAAGTCGTCGAACGCGCGCTGCGCGGGGTCGAGGCGCCGAACGTGCGCGGCGGCGTGGTGGTCTACTGCGGTGGTTGCGTCGGTGCGGTGGAAGATCGCATGGACGAGGTCGCGGAGATGTTCGGCGATGCGGTGGGCGGCGCGCCCTTCATCGGCGCCGCCACCTACGGCGAAGTGGGCACGTTCTCGATCGCCGGCGATCGGGTGACGCGGCACGGCAACCTGATGTGCGACGCCTTGCTCTTCGGCTGAGGGTCGAGAGCGCTGTCAAGCGCCGAAGACCGTCAAAGTGCGCAGCACTTTGCGCGAAGCGAAGTTGGGGAGGAGGCCGGAGGGGCTTTGCCCCGCAGGCCGGAGGGGGATGCGCCCATGCCCCTCGGACAACAAACGGTCTCCCGCCGAACTCGCGGGGTCATCGGAGAACCAGTTCGCAACGGTAGCCTTCGATCTTCTCTGGCGTGGCGCACGCGCCGACCAGCCTCCCGTGCTGTGGGCGCATGCGACACCGCGGGTACGAGATGGCGCGCAAGCAACGGGTCCCGTTCTCGAGGCCGACCTTGATCTCGACGGGCCAGTCGCCCTCGCGCATGGCGTGCATCTCCCAGGTGCCGGGTCCATCCGCATCGCAGACGCGGTCGGGCGGTCGGGGCGCGTCGGTTCGTGGCGCAGCGGCCCAGGTCTCCCTTGTCGCGCCACGGTGCTGGAGCACGGCGCTGAGCATGGGCCGGCGCGACCGGATCCCTTCCCGGCCGACTTCGATGCGCTCTCCTCGCATCCCAGCGTTCTCTCGGAAGTCGATGACGTAGGAGTCGCCGGACCAGCGGGCGCGCCGGGCCGACCACTCCGATCCCCCTGGAAGACTGGTGACGACGTCGGGCCGCCGTGGCCGGACCAGGCGGAGTGTGCCGGCGGTGAAGATCCACGCTTCGTCGCGGTTGAGCCGCAGCAGTCGGTTCCGGAACGGCAGCTCGGCGGTCCGGTCGGCGGGGCGTCCCACCGGCCCCCATTCGATCCGGCTCGGACCCGGCGGATACGTTCGTTCTTCCGCCGATGCCGGCACGATCTGCACGCTGAACCCATCGAAGCTCTCGACGGGATCGTCGAAGGGTTTGCATTGCAGCTCAGGCCTCGGCGCCGGCGCGACCTCCTCGAGTCGCCACCGGGGCGCGTCGCTGAGGTGGCTCGGAATCAGCGGGATGCCCCATGCCTGCGATGTGCGTCGCATGTCGGGTCGCTCCGACATCCACTCGACCCAGCACGCGTCCAGGCTCGTGCATTGAATCGCGCCACTGGAACCCGAGCCCACGCGCTGCTCCGACGTGACGCCGCCGTCGTTCGACCATCGGAACTTGGCGCCCTCCATGCGGACGGCCCGCTCGGCGTCGAAGAACGCCCAGTCGCGATGGATCGGTGGACGATCGGCGCCCCAGATCGTCATCGTCGGGGGGTCGTCTTGGAGCAGGCCGATGCGCCCTTCGGGCAGTGCGCGGGGACGACGACTGGATTGTCCGAACTTCTTGAACTGAGCGTGGACCACGTCGCCCACCGCGTGTTCGAGGTCGAGTTCCAAGAGGCCGTGGTGCGCGTCGTCGGACGCCACGACCAGGCCGTCCGGCACCGCGAAGAACACCTGGTCGAGGTTCACCGGCGAGCGCATCTCGAGCACCCGTCCATCCAAGTTGGTCGCGCAGAACCTCGGCGTGTCTCCTTCTTCCTCCGGGTGGTGGCCTTGAAGACTTGGGCCTTCGTGGCAGGCGCCAGCGGAGAACATCCACTCGCCCCCTCGGGTCGACCAGCCGTACTCGTTGCGCTCTGGCAGCCGCCGAACGCGGTCGCCCTCGAGCAAGTACGCGTCGTGGACGCACACCACGTGCGAACCGTCGCCCCAGGGGCGGGTGTCGCAGCCGTCGCAGAACTCGGGAAGCGCCAGGGCGGTCCACGGGGTGGCGGGTCCCTCGCGACCGAAGGCGCGCGCGTCTCGCAGGTAGCGGCCGTGGCGGCGAACGAACGGCTGGTTGTCGAAACAGGCGTAGCTGTGGGTGCGGCTGTGGAGCGGTTGGCTGCCTACGAGATCGATGGCGTCGTGAGGCCACGCGTCTCGGATGCGCGCCGCCAGCTCGGCGCGGGTGGGTTCGCCTCGCTGGGACGCCACGTAGGCCTCGACCCGATCCACCTCGTCGATGCCTAGAAGCGCTTCCGCCAACTTCCGGGTCCACTGCATCGAATGGCCGAGCGCCAGTCGGCTGCGAAAGAACGTGCCGATGTCCGAAGGCTGCAGGCCGCCCCGCGGCAACCCGGTGATGTCTGGAGACTGCGCCAGGTCGCGGATTCGAGCGATCGACTCCCCGAAGAACGGTGGCTCGTCCCCCGCGATCGCGCCGCTCGCGGTGAGCTCGTAGTGCTGTCCGTCCGCATCGGCGATCCAGATTTGCTCGGTCGGTGCGATGTCGAGCGCCACCGCTTCGACGTCGACGACGTGCCAGGTTCTGCCCGCGTCGAGCGAGTAGTGGGTTCGGCCGTCGAGGGCGACGCCCACCACCGCGCGCCCGAGCGCTCGAGCCCCGAAGAGCGGCACCGGGTGATCGGTCAACGGGCCTTCGCACCGGCCGTGCGCCACCCGGCTCCCGTCGATGAACACCAGGCGGCCGTGCGACACAGCGACTTCGGGCGGCTCGAGCGTTGCGCCGCGGGCCACGACCCGCCGCGCCGTGGAGGGCGATTGGTAGGTGACCGCATTGGCCACCACCATGATCTCGCCGTCCCCGCACCACTCGACGTGGCTCGGCGTCGGTGAGATGTGTTCCGCACGGAGTTGCTCCCCCTCCGGGTAGATGCGGTAGCCACCCGCCATCCACGGAGAGGTGAGGGTCAGGGTGTGGCCCGCGGGCATGAACTCGGGCTGCCAGTCCGGTGCCGGCGCGCGCACGACGACCGGCGGCGGGGTGCGTGCCGGAGGCGCGGCCGGGGTGGCACACGCGACCACGCAGCAGAGCCAGATGGTCTCACGCGTTCTGTGCTGGCAGCTCACCGAACTACGGACACCGGGCCGGGCGAAATGTTTGCGGCGCTGCGCTCACCCGAGGATGGTGTCGAACGCCACGCGGTTTGGCTCCCCTTTTCGCGGATCGAACACCGGAAAGACGATCCGTTCGAACGCGCCTTCGAACTCGGTGCGGAGAAAATCCCGGAAGATCGTGGCGACGAGGGTGGGGTCGCCGCGGAACGCGCCGCATCCCCACGCGCCCAGCACGATGGTGTGGTGCCCGCGGGCGGCGAGGGCCGCGAGCACGTACGCGCTGCGCCGTTCGAAGGTTTTCGTCAGCGCGGCGCGTGCTGCGTCTTCGTCGTCCGCATGTTTGTAGACGGCGCCCGAGTTCGGCGCCGGCGCGGTCAGCACGCTGGCGAGGAACGGCTGCTCGAGCAGTTCGCCGCGGCCGGCCGTTTTGAAGAAAGGCACCGCGGGCGTGTAGATCAGGTGGTCGGTGTAGAGCGCGCGGTGCGGGCCACTGCAGGCGCGGTTGATGTCGTAGTAGGTGGGCTGGGTCAGCAGGCAGGGGTAGAGCGCGCTGCAGCGGCACACGTCTTCTTCCTGCGCCCGCGCGCCACCGAGGAACCCGCCGCCGGGGTTCTTCGCCGAAGCGAAGTTGAGCACCGCGACGTCTTCGTCCGGATGGGCGTGGACGAGCCGATGCGCCGCGACCTGGGTCGTCTCCCCGGTGACCTCGATGTGGCCCGAAAGGTCCGAGGGCCACGCGCCGGTCTGGCGGAGCGTCTGCAAATGCTCTGGCGTGAACAGCTCGGTGTCCTGCTCCGCCGCTTCGAACGCTTCGGCGAAGTCGATCGTCGCGCCGGACGGAGCTTCGTAGCGCCCCTCCTCGAGGATCTTCAGAACCTGAAGTGCGATTCCCTTGAGAGACATGGCCGCAAGAGTCACCACGAAGCCATCCCCGTCAACCGCCATCACGCTTCGTGGTTCTGCCAGTCTTCGACTGGGCGAGCGGAACAGCCGCGCATCCCGGTGGCGCTTTGAGCCGCGAGCGGACCGAGTCGGTGTGGCTCGACGGGCACGACTTGTTCGTAGGGGTCGCCAACGAGGTCCGTCCGGTGACGTTGTAGGGCATGGCGCTTTTGGGTGAACGTCCTTCCTCGGAACTTTCTCGTGGTCGTGGGGTCGGGCACACATGACGTCGTTGGGAGCATGTCGAGTGAGCGGGTGGGTTGCGGGTTTCGCGGTGTGGATGGGGTGTGGTGCGGCGATGCAAGAGCCGAGACCCGCGCCGGCGGAGACCGCGGCACCCGCACCCGCCGCACCCGTCCTCACCGAGGCGGAAGTGGCCGTCGCGCCCGAGGTGTCGGCGGACCTGCATCTGGAACCGGGCGGGGAGGTCGTCGGTGCGCTGCTGGCGCCTGCGCCGCCGGGGTGGTTGCGCGAGACGCGCGAGGTCGATGGCGTGACCTGGAGGGAACTGGCGCCGCCGATTCACGGCGCCACCAACCATGGGCTGCGGGTCTGGATCCGGGAGTCGTCGCACGCGTCGCCTCCGCCCGTGACGGCTGCGCCGGTGCTCCGGGTCGCGACCGGCCACACCTTCGATCTCAAGCGGGTCGGGGCGCATGGGGGAGAGGCGCGCTTCTCGCACTTCTTCTGCGACCCGATCGAAGTGCTCGAAGAACACGACGGCCACACCGTCGTGCAGGTGCGTTCACGCGATGGCTTTTTGGTGCTGCGCGGGCGGATCGAGGGCGCGGTCGCGGAACGCGGGACCGGCGACTGTCCACCGCGGGTGGTGACCCGGCCCCGCCGCACGGTCGTCGGAGTGGTCGTGACCACCGATGGGGCGCACACCCGAGTCACGCCCGCGACACCACCCGAGATCGAGGTTCCCGACGGGTTCGTCTTGGCGCGTCCGTACACGCTCCGCCGGTTCCCGCGCTCGGTCTACTGGATCCGACACCGGTTCACGAACTCCGACGACGGCGAATCGCAGCGGGTGAACGAGTGTCAGCGCTGGCGGGTGCAGTCGAACGCGGACGGCATGCGCCTGTCGCATTCGGTGCGCGAGGAGACCGACGGGGGCGTGCGCGAGGTGAAGACCATCTACAGCTTCGATGGGCAGCCGCCGCAGATGACCGCGTACGCACCGGGGTACGAGTACCGCTGGATCCGGAGGCCGCCCCCCGGTTCGGGCATGCCGGGGGAGATGGGTGCCATGGGGTGTGTGTCGCCGATGTCGATCGTCGATGTCACCGACGACCGCATCACCTACATCGACGCGCAGAACGTCCACGCCTACCACCCCAACGACGCCGGCCACTGGTACCGCAGCCGCGCCGCCTGCCAAGCCGCGCTGGGCAGCGAGTAGCGATGCACTGGGAACGGCTGAGAACTACGGTCGTCGGGCAAGGGCCCGTTTGGGCTCTGGCGGTCTTGAGCAGTCGTCGCGATGCTCGTCGCGCTGATCAAGCGATCTGACCGCTGATCCGCGGGCAAGGGCAAAGGCAAGGGCAGGGGCAAGGGGCAGGCTGCGAGAACGCCCTGCGGGCGTTCTTCAGCAGCCTGCT
>JAXMNT010000034.1:0-81438 GCA_034670305.1 Deltaproteobacteria bacterium | reverse complement strand
CGCGATGCTCGTCGCGCTGATCAAGCGATCTGACCGCTGATCCGCGGGCAAGGGCAAAGGCAAGGGCAGGGGCAAGGGGCAGGCTGCGAGAACGCCCTGCGGGCGTTCTTCAGCAACCTGCTAGCGCTGCTCCTGATCAACGCGACGATCACCTCGGAGCAGGAGAGCGCCCTCCGCGGCGCCCTCTGGGAAGCCCTGCTGCTCTGAGACGCCCGGGTCTGACCTCGCCGCCCTAACGTCCGTCGCGGTCGCGGGTGCTGCAGTCGAGGGTGCCGGTGCCCGCTTCGAAGAAGATCGGGTTGCTGAACCCGGCGTCGTTGTCGGGTGAGAACCGCTGGTCTTCGCGCACCCACGCCATCGCGAAGCCGAGGTCGTTGCCCGGTTCGATGTCGCTGTCGCGGGAGAACTCGAACGAGCCCTCCCAGACGGTGCCTTCGGTCAGCTCGGTGCGGTCCAAGATGCGTTGTTCGTCGTCGCGCAGCCAGATGTTCACGTTGTAGTTGTGGGTCTGCACCGCGCGGACCCGCACCTGCACCGTGAAGAGGTCGCGCCCTGGCTGCTCGCAGGCAGGCACGGTCGAGCCGCTCCAGTAGTCGATGAGCCCGTCGCCGTTCGCGTCGATGCCGAGGTCGACGACCACGGCCGGATCGGTGTCCTGCACCACCGTCACGCGGCCTTCGCGCAACGCCGCGACGACGAGATCCGGATCGTTGTTCGCGGCCGCCGAGGTGCTGCGCAGGGTGCGCACCCACATGTACGGCGCGTCCAGGTGGGTCAGGTCGGTCAAGCCATGAAACGCATTGCAGCCGGTGTCGCCGTCGTAGACGGGTCCGTTGACGTGGCAGTCGGTGCCCGCGATGCCCACCCAGCGCCGCCCCTGCCGCAGCCCCATGTCGCGCCAGTACTCCGGCGCGTTCCGGTTGGTGGCCGTCGGGTCGGGCGTGTTCGCTTCGACGCCGTCCACCCGGTCGAGGTTGCCGAGCCCCCACCGCATCGGCGGCTCGATGAACGCGTCGTTCGTCGGGTGGTTGATGAACACGAGCGCGCCGCGCGCGTGGAGCGCCTCGATGCTGTCGGTCGCTTCCATCATGGTGATCGGATCGTCGCCGTGGCCTCGGTGATCGGCGCGTGCGCACGGCGCGTCCGGTCCGTCGAAGTCCGGGTCGTTCACGTCGTGGTTCTCGTCCGAGTCGTCGCAGGTGTCGGGCGGCAGCGGCGTGCTCGTGTGGATGCGGCGCGCCAACTCGAGGTCGTAGCTGCTCGCGTCGCGGTCGATCTCCGGGAGGAAGTTGCCGACGACCGTCAGGTGCCCGAGCGCGCTCGTCCACTCCATGCCGTGCACCACCGACGCGCCGTCCGGGTCGGCTCGGTTGTATCGGCGGAAGACCTCGGTGAACCAGATGCCCACGTTGTCGTGGTCGGTGATGATCACCGCGCCGATGTCCTGGTCGGTGGCCGCGTCGACCAGCCACTGCACGCCGCTCTCGGCGAAGCTGCGCAGGTAGAGTTCGTGGCACGCCTCGTCGTCGCCGAGCTCCTCGAAGCATCCGTTGAACCAGTTGATGCGGTTCGCGTACACCGGGCCACCGACGTTCGCTTTGATGTCCGCGATCGTGTGGGTGTGGCTGACCACTTTGATCCAGCCTTCGTTCCAGCGCGCCGGATCCGAGTAGTCGGGTTTGGCCAGCCGCACCGCGTCGCCTTCTTCGCGGCACGCGCCCCGGACGCCGACAAGCCGCACGAAGAGATCCGGCAGCGTCTTGTCCACCTGCGCGACGCCCGTCGACGTGCCCGCGGCCACCGGATCCATCGCGGGTGCGAACCCTTCGGTCACTGAGGTGCCGACTTCGGCCATCACCGCATCGGGGCTGGCCGCCCACGAGAGCGAGACGCTGTAGGTGTCGGCGCCCGGGTTCTCTTCGATGCGCGCGAGCTCGAGCGCCGGCACCGTGAGGCCGGTGCAATCGACGACCGGTGCGTCGGGCGTGACCACGTCGGCACCTGGCGCGTCCACCGTGCCGGTGTCGGGCCGCGCCGCGTCGACGCTTCCGTCGTCGTCGCCCCCGCAGGCGGAGAGGGAAGCGGCGAGGACCAGGAATCCGGCGAGGGGCGCGGAGCGGGCGGGCAAGAGACGCATCCGGGCAGGGTACCTGCCCAGGCGCGCGCGACCTAGGCGGCCCCCGCGTCTCCGCCGCGACGACCGATGCCGAAGCCGAAGCCGACCACGAAGCCGAAGCCGAAGCCGAAGCCGAAGCCGAAGCCGAAGCCGAAGCCGCTTCCGAAGCCGAAGCCGCTGCCGAAGCCGAAGCCGAAGCCGAAGCCGAAGCCGAAGCCGATGCCGAAGCCGATGCCGAAGCCGATGCCGAAGCCGAAGCCGAAGCCGATGCCGATGCTGAAGCCGAAGCCGAAGCCGACGCCGAAGCCGATGCCGATGACGGGCTAGGGCTGCCGCTCCATCACCCGCGGCCGCCGGTTCCGTTCCGCTTCGCGCTCGATCAACGCGCGCGCTTCGGCTTCGTCCTCTACCAGGCCGCGCAGTTGCTCGACCACCGCCTCGGGTGGGAGCGACTGGGCGAGCAGAAGACCGACCGCGTCGCGGGCTACGGTGCGGCCCAGGTAGGGGTTGCCGAGCCGGCGTGCGTTGCGGAACGCGTCGAGGCCGGCGTCCGTGTCTCCGGTGGTGATCGCCAACCACCCGAGCTTGTAGAACGCGTAGGCACGAATGGAGTCGGTGCTGCGCGCCACCGACACCGCCGCGTCGAAGTGGGCGCGCGCGGCGTCCAGGTCGGCGCGCGCGTACGCGTGGTCGCCCAAGTACACGTGTGCGTCCGCCGCGAGCGGACAGTCCGGACACTCGGTGGCGAGGAGGGCGGCGACCGCCTCGGCGTCCAAGTCTGCGCCCTCCGCGTCTGTCGCCGAGCCTGTTGCTGAGGCAGTTGGGGCTGTTCTTCGGCGTGCGGTCGCTCGAGTTTCCAGCCGGTCGAGCAAGAGCACCCACGTCCACACCCCGACCCCGACCTCTCGGGTGTAGGGCCGCGGCCGCACCCGCAGTCCATCGCGCAGCACGTTCGACGCCTGCTGGAAGTCGGAGGCCGCCTGTGCCGCGAGTGCCTCGGCCTCGGTCCGATCCACGCCCTCGCCGCGCACCCGCCGGTCCAGCATCTCGAACCGCCGCGCCTCCGCCAGCTCCGCACGTTGGAGCAGCACTTGGGCGCGCCGAAGCCATGTCAGATCGGTGCGCCTCAGCGTGGCGTCCGCGTCCGCCACCAGCGCGCCGCGTTCCGGCACGAAGATCACGGCTCCGTCGGGCATGGGCAGGTCCGCGTCGGACTGGGCATGGGCCCAGCTGGCAGACAACAAACAGGCGGCCCATGCGAGACGGTGCATGCGGCTTGGAGTCTTGGAACCGCGAAAGGTTCCCTGACGCAGTCCTTCCGCGGTTCTGGTTTCAGTGCACGCCGCGGTCGCCGTCGAGTGCCACCACTCCTCTCCAGTCGCCTTCACAGGTCTTGGTGCTGCGAGATCCGCTGGATGCCTTGGCCCTTCAGCTCCCGCTCGTGTGGGTAGAGCATGTACGCATGTTCGAACCCGACGAGGGTGCAGAACGTTTCCACGCCGCCGTCGTGCAAACATTCGGAGAGCTTCGCGGCAGGTACCCCGAGCGCCTCGGCGATGGCGTCGAGGTCACCGGTCAGGCCGTTGTCCTTTTTCGCGATGCCCCACTCCGAGTTGTCGCCGTAGACCGCGCTTCCGATCTCGTCGCCGCCGACGCAGATCGTGAACCCCCACGCGGCGGACTCGGCGTCGAACACCGAGAGCAACCAGTTGAACTCGGCGACGTAGGTCTTGCGCGCCTTCGGTTTCCAGAGCGCCGCGAAGGGCAGGAGCGGTCCGTCCCCGTCGTCCATCAAGAGCGCGCCGTCGGCCAGCGGCGCGAGCTTCTTCGCGAGCGTTTCGGCGTCTTCCCGCACGACGAAATAGTCGGTGTACTCCATGGCCGGATCCTACGGCGTGCGTCCGTCGCCGGCCCAGCGCTTTTGCGTCGCCACGCTCAGACCGCATGCATCCACCCGCGACCTGCGGCACGCGGTGTACTACCGTCGGGCCCGTCATGATTCAGCTGTCCTACCGCGACTGGCGTTCCGAACCCGAGGCCTGGGCCAAGGCGCTCGGTGTCTCCTCCGAAGCCACCGCCCTGTACGCGTCGAGTGAGGTCATCGATCTGCACATCGACTCGTTCATCTGGACGCGCGTGTTCGGCTACGACCTCACGAAGAAACACGGCAAGGGCATCTTCGGCGGCAACTTCTACAGCCAGACGGATCTGCCGCGCGCGCTCGAAGCGGGGCTCACCGGCGCGACCTGGATCCTCACCACCAACCCGGCCAAACCGTCGCGGCTTCGTCGGCGCGCGTTCTTCCAGAACCTCGAACGCATCAAGGGCCTCTTCGCGTCGGTCGAAGACGTCGAGCTCGTCCGCACCACCGCGGACTTCCGCGCGGCCCGCGCCCGCGGCAAACACGGCGCGTTCCTCGGCATCCAAGGCGGCAACGCGCTCGACTACGATCTGGACGACGTCGGCCGCATTCCGCGCGGCGACATCCTCCGCTGCACCGTCGTACACCTCACCACCAGCTCACTCGGCCAGACCAGCGCGCCCGGTCCACGCAAGCTCACCGGCGCGTTCGGGTTCGCGGATGGCCTGACCGACCGCGGCCGCGAATTCATCCGGCGCCTCGACGACGCCGACATCTTCGTCGACCTCGCGCACATCAGCCGGCCGGCGTTCTTCGACGCGGTCGAAGTGCACGACCGGACCAAACCTTTGATGGTCACCCACACCGGCGTCGCGGGCGTCTACGAACACTGGCGCAACCTCACCGACCGCCAGGTCCGCGCCGTCGCCGACTCGGGCGGCACCGTCGGCATCATGTTCCAGAACGACTTCTTGGCCGCCAAGAACGCCACCGCCGAGACCGTCGTCGACCACATCGAACACATCGTCGATCTCGTCGGCGAAGACGTGCCCAGCCTCGGCTCCGACTACGACGGCGCGATCGTCCCGCCGCCCGAGATCCCCACCCCGTTCGAGCTCCCCCGCCTCGTCCAGATCATGCTCGACCGCGGCTGGTCCGACACCCGCATCCAAAAGATCCTCGGCGAGAACTTCCTCCGCGTCGTCGAATCCCTCCGCGGCTGAAGCCAGCCCAGTCAGTGTTCAGCGTCGGGATCGGCTTCGGGATCGGCTTCGGGATCGGGATCGGCTTCGGGATCGGCTTCGGCGTCGGGATCGGGATCGGCTTCGGGATCGGCTTCGGCGTCGGCTTCGGGATCGGCTTCGGGATCGGCGTCGGGGATCGTCGGGATCCGCGTCGGGATCGGCTTCGCCTACGGGATCGCGATCGCCGTCAGGATGCCCTGTGCGACCCGTGCCCGTGCCCGTGCCCGATTCGACTCAACGCCACCGTTGACGGAACGCCACCAGTCCAACCCAGACCGCCCACGCCCCGGCTGCCCCGCCGGCACCCCCCGCCGAGCACCCGCCCGCGTCCTCGCCCGCACCCCCATCGCGACCCCCGCCGCCACCATCGCGCGCGACACCGCCCGCATCGGTCCCCGCATCCGCCACCGCGCCCGCATCGGGCCGCGGTCCGGCATCCACCGGCGGCCCCGCGTCGGGCGGCGGTCCACTCCGCTCGAGCACCAGATCGACGCACTGGTAGTAGATGTCGTTGGTGCCGCTGACGTACGGCCGCTTGTCGTACATCACCTGGATGATCTGCAGCGTGCAGTTGTCGCACTCGACGTCCGGCAGCGGGACCTCGAGCGTGACCTCGCGCGCGCCGTCCGGGATCAAGTCCATCAGCACGGTTCCCGTGTCGTCCGGCGCCCAGGTCGGGTCTTCCGGATCGGTGCGCTCGTCGCAATGACTGACGCACACCGGATCGCGAAAGTCGTCGTCCCCATCGGGATCGAACGCCACCCGGTAGTGCCCTGGGTGGTCGATGTACTCCTCGAACCGCACCGTCAGCGTGGAGCCCGCCTCGGCCGTGACCACGAAACGCGACCGGGTGCCGCCCTCCATGCCGCACGGCCCGTCTTTCAAGACGTCGGGCCCGTAACGAGACGAAGGTTCCGTGAGCCCGAGGTGCGCCGACGCCGTCACTGGAAACGCGCCACCCAGCAAGAGCGCACCGAGCATGCCAAAGCAGAACTTCACGTGTGCAGTGTACGACCGATCGCTTCTCGTGGATCGCCGAGGTGTAAGCCCGCGGACCCAGAGCCCGTTGGGTGTGCATGGCCCGCACGTTCCTCGCCGTCGTCTTTCTAATGAGCTTCTCCGTCGCAGTTCAGGCGCAAGTCGTCGTCGAGGTCGTGCAGGGGCCGCCTACCACTGGCCAGCAAGTCCACATCCAACAACCCGATGTGGATCTCCAACGGGGGATCGCGATCGAGCAGGTCGCCCTCACACCGCCGCCCCCCGAAGTCCCCGAGGGCACCACCCGCACCCGCCCCTCCCGCCGGCAGTTGGCCACCCTCGGCTTCTTCGGCACCGGCCTCGACTTCGGCGACCGTGCCTGGCGCTTCGGCGCCGTAGGCATCGAGGCGCTCGCCAACGCCGAACTCCCCGTCTTCGACCCCCATGCCCGCGCCGGCGGCTTCACCTTCGGTACCGGGCTGCTGCTCGGCGACTGGCTCCGTCTGCCTGAGATCCGCCTCTCCTTCGGCGGCGGCGACCTCGATGGCCCCTTCACCGACATCGAGGCCGAACAGGATGGTTTGCAGGCGCGCGTCGTCCGACACTTCATGCTGCGTTTCGAAGTGCTCGCGGGCCTCGAACACGAGTTCGGCATGATCACCCCGTTCGCCCGCGCCTTCGCCCACGCCACCGGCCACTTCGGCGCGGCGGAGATCCGGAACGCCGAACTCGGCTCGCTCGGCAACCAACGGATCCGTCAGGGAAGCGTCGGGCTCGGCCTGGAGCTCGGCCTCGCCGTCCGCATCTCCAAGCCACGGGTCCGCGAACCGGCGAGCTTCTTCGTCGCCTACCGGCGCGGCCTCGTCGGCACCGAAGCGCACGGCGTCACGATCGGCATCGCCATCGTCGGCGCCCCCTGAGCTTCTTTCCCGCGACGTGCCCTGGCTGGCTCGGCTGGGCTCGAGGCTGGGGTCGAGCCCGTGCGGGCTTGACCGCGACGGCCGAATCCAAGTACGTCCTCTGGGGTGACCGAAGAAAAATCAGGCGGCTCGTCGTCGTCCATCGTCCCCGTGCTCCTCGTCCTCCTCGTGGTGGTCGTGCTCGCGTGGACCCATCTCGACATTCGGAGCGAGCTCGGCAACGTCCGCGCGGAGCTGACCTCGGCCCGAGTGGAGCTCGCGCAGATCCGCGAGATCCGCGACGAGGTGCGGGCGCTTCGCGAAGCCGCCAGCAGCGCGCACCATGCCGCGCCTGCCCCCGCCCCCGCGCCGGCGCCTGAAGCCGCGCCCGAGGGCGAGCCGGCCGAAGAAGAAGAAGAAGCCGAAGAGTAGAACCCCGGTCTTTGCGGCCGGTGCTCAGCGTTCGATCGGCAGATGGCGGTGGAGAAGTGCGCCCGCTGCGCGCGCGAGTTCGCCGGCCGGGGAGTCGCCGAGTCGCCCGCGTGGGTTGTGGATCCGGAGGGTCTCTTCCCCACGCACCACGACGACCGTCTCGGAAAAGAAGTCGTCGAACCCGACCACCGCGGCCGCCTGATCTTCGGGCCGCACCCGTTCTGCGATCGCAAGCAGGGACTCGAGTTCGGCGGCCGTGAGCGTGCGTTCTTCTTCGAGGTCCTGCCGCCGGTAGCGGTTGCGGAGCCGCGCCTCGCCGGACGGCCACCGCACATCGAGCCGTAGGCTCACGGACGACGAGCCGAACTCGAAGACCATCCTCCGAATGGCGGTTTCGCCAACCTCGCTCGCATCCGTCACGGGGGAGCAACCATGAACGATGTCGCCGAAGAGCGCACCTGCGCGGGCGCCGGAGGACGTCAGTGTTTGCGTTTCGCGTCGTCGAGCGCCGCTTGGGCCAGCTGCTGCGCGGTCCGTTCGGCGGCCACTCCGTCGATCGGCTGCAGCGCTTTCGTGCGCGCGGCCGAGGACTGTTTCGGGTACGACTTCTTCAACCGTTTGCGCCGCTGCCACCAGAGCTTCGGGAGCTGCCAGGCCTTGGCGCCGTCGAGCGGCTCGATCGGGATGAGGTTGATGCCGGCGATGAAGAGGTTGGTCTCGGTCAACGCCCACATCATCTCGCGGAGGAACGCGTTCGGCATCGCGACGAACTGCATGGTGACGAACGCGGGCACGAAGAGCACCAGCAGCTGCGCGAGCACCCCGCCCCACGCCACGATCGAGTTGTCGAAGGGCGAACCGGACCGATGGGCACACACCCCGCCGAGGCCGTGGACCTGCACTTCGTAGACCGCGAGCCGGCGGCGCTGCGCCAGGAACGCGTGGCCGAGCTCGTGCACCAGCACGAGCAATACGAAACCGACCCAGAAGCCAGGCACGAACTCCATGCGGCCGAGGAAGAACGCGCCGACCGGAATCGACCAGTGCAGCCGGATCGGGATCCCCCGCCAGCGCGCAATCGTCCAGAGTCCAGTGCGGAACATGGGTGGAACGTAAAGCACGAACCGCCGCCCGGCACCCCGCGCCCTGCGCTTCCCTCACGGCGGGCACCTGGCAGTCGGTGGAGGCGGCGCACGGCGTACGTGGTGTCGGCACGCGGTGTCGGCGCACGCGCGCCTGCCGCTGCCGCTGCCGCTGACACTGCCGCTGACACTGCCGCTGACACTGCCGCTGACACTGCCGCTGACACTGCCGCTGCCGCTGACACTGCCGCTGACGCTGCCGCTGCCGCTGACGCTGACACTGACGCTGACGCTGCCGGTGACACCGCCGCTGCCGCTGACACCGCGTCGTCGGCACTCGACGCGGCGCGCGGTCGACCCGGTCGTGTCGGCGGTCACCCAAGCGACCGCCGACCGTGCCCAACGCTACTTGTTCGGCTGCGGCGTCGTGCGGAGGTAGGGCTTGATGACCTTGTGGCCCTTGGGGAACTTCCTCGCGATCTCGTCCGCGTCCTGGATCGACGGAACGATCACCACGTCGTCGCCGTCCTGCCAGTTGGCCGGCGTCGCGACCTGGTGCGAGTCCGTGAGCTGCAGACCGTCGAGCACCCGCAGGATCTCCGCGAAGTTGCGGCCGGTCGCGGGCGGGTAGGTGAGGGTCGCGCGGACCTTCTTCTTCGGGTCGATGAAGAACACGCTGCGCACCGTGACGTTGGCCGCTGCGTCCGGGTGGATCATGCCGTACGCGGTGGCGACGGCTTTGCTCTCGTCCGCGAGGATCGGGTAGCCGAGCTTCACGTCTTGGGTCTCTTCGATGTCGCCGACCCACTTGTTGTGGCTCTCGACCGAGTCGACGCTGATGGCGACGATCTTGGTGTTCCGTTTCTCGAACTCCGGCTGCAGCCGCGCCGCTGCGCCGAGCTCCGTGGTGCACACCGGGGTGAAGTCGGCGGGGTGCGAGAAGAAGACGACCCAGCTGTCGCCGGCCCACTCGTAGAACGAGATGGGACCCTTGGTGGAGTCGGTCTTGAAGTCGGGGGCGGCGGTGCCGAGTTTGAGGCTCATGGGTGTTTCCTTACGAGAGTAGGCGCCGAGACAGTCGACGCAGATGCCCCCCTTGTCTGGTGCCAGCGCCCCCAAACGTCTGTGCGCTTTCTCCCGACGGGGCCGCCAGTGTCGCAAAGGCGAGCCAGGGCCGTGGTGGCAGGAAGGCGCCACGAGAAAACCCGCCTCCCAAAAAGAAGGCGGGTTCACTCGAGCGCCGAAGCGTCCTCAGTTCAAGGTCAGCCGCAGGTGCCGGAGACACTCCGCGAGACCTGCTCCAGGATGAGCCGGATCGGCTCGCTGAAGTCCTCCTGGCAGATGGACGCGGCCACGCCATGGCCGCCCGCTTCGCTGATGCCCTGGGCCGTCTGGACCATGCGGCGCGGCGGGAACGCGAGGCCAGTGCCCGGTCGGTCGCAGCTTGCGCGCAGCCGCGTCGACATGCCGGGATCGATCCGCTCGACCATGTCCGGGTGCGCGAGGATGTCGTCGAACGCGGTGCCGTCGGTCCCGAGCGGGATGCCCGCGATGACCGCGTAGACGAGGTCGGCCGCATCCGCCTTCGTCGACAGGAGCCCTTCGACGTAACGGTCCACCGGATGCACCGCTTCGGGGTGCTGGAAGCAGCGCAGGTTCAAGTCGCCGGGGTAGCGCGGCGACGACGGGTTGAAGAGTTCCGGGTCGAGCGCCGAACAGTCGTCCTCGTCGGTCAGGTTGATGATCGCGAGCACCGCGTCGGGGCGCAGCAGACCCGCGTTGGCGCCATCGGCATGACCCGAAGTGCCCGCGTGGAACACCGTCGTACTCGTGGACGGGGTCACCGCCTTGAGGGTCGCGTCCAGCTGCTGTTCGAAGCCGCAGCCGTTCGTGCCCATGTTCGCCACGCACGACACATCGCTCGTGAACTCGTCGGGATCCGCGCCGCTCGCCGCCTCGAACGACAGGAAGGTCGGGTAGGTCGTACGGCAAAAGGGGATCGCCGTGTTGCCCGACGTGCGCAGCACGCCGTCATCGCCAAAGTTCGGCTCGTTGCAGGTCGGCACGAGGAATCCGCCAGTGCCCATG
Organism: Deltaproteobacteria bacterium; assembly: GCA_034670305.1. Classification (GTDB taxonomy): domain Bacteria; phylum Myxococcota_A; class Polyangia; order Polyangiales; family Houyiibacteriaceae; genus JAXMNT01. The sequence goes on along the minus strand of JAXMNT010000034.1, from coordinate 70,738 downwards.
TCCGCACTCACGCTGCCCACTTGGAGCGAACCGACCGCCGGAAAGTCCTGCACCCCGTCGCCGTCCACGTCGCCGGTCGCCAGCGCCCGCACGATGCGTGGCAACTGCGCGCTGAGTGCCGCCTGCTCCTGAGACATCGAGTTGCTGCTGTCGACCATGAGCAACACGTCGAGCGAACCGCGCGCCCGCCGGCAGCAGTCGTCCGACTGACAGGCCGTGCCCACGAACGCCTGTGAGAAGTGCGTGATGTTCGCGAACGCATGACCGGCTTCGGTCGAAGTCTCGAGCGCCACGTATTCCTCGCCGCCTTCGCGGGTCCAGAACACGGTCGCGAGCGATCCCGCCCCGCGGAAGGGCAACGACACCCGCACCGGGCGCTCGAAGACCAGGCCATCCGGCTCGAAGCGGTAGATGGGCGAGTACGCCGTGAAGCTGTCCGGGACCGCGGCTTCTTCCACCACGATGCGGATCTCGGTCGGCGCCGAGAGCGCGCCGGCAGGAACCTCGATCTCGAGCTCACCCACCGAGACCGTACCGCCCGTGCGGTCGATCATGGCGGTGCCGACCTCACCGATGTCCGGCAGCACGATGTCGGGATCGGGATCCGGATCGGGATCCGGATCCGGTCCCATCGTGTGGGTGCGGTTGCACCCAAGTCCCACCGTCATGACCAACCCCAACATCAACAACCGTCGCATTCGCTGTCTCCCTCGACGCTCTGAGTGACGCATCGTGTGCCAACCAGAGCCATAAGTGCCAACCGCCTCCCAACAGAGCAAATACCCTGCCGGTGTGTGCCTGATGCAGTCGCCAGCGGTCTCCAGAATTTCCAAGCCCCCGATCAGAAACATCGCAGCGCGAACGCAAACCGGGGACATGGGTGAGCGGCGGACCTTCACCTCTCCCCGCACACCGCATCCGAATCCGAAGGAGAGGATGCCGCAGTTCCCTTGCCCGTGCCCTTGCCCGTGCCCTTGCCCTCGGGGCTCCGAATCCGAATCCGAAGGAGAGGATGCCGCGGCTAGGCAACATCCGAGATCAGCCGACTCCGGCCGATCGAGCGATCGTCGAACACCGACCGAAGCATCAACTCTGCTACGTCGGCTCGCGCGATGGTCAGGCTCATCCCGCTCTTCGGCTGGGAAATCACTGCGGTACCCACCCGTGCGCGGCCCATCGGTGAGGTTCGGCGGGCGGATGAAGGTGGTATCGAGATCGCTCCCCCGAAGCACGTCTTCCTGCAGCTTGTGTTCGGCCGCTGGTCGCCGGAGGTAGGTCGGGAAGATGAGCCACCGCAGGACGAACGTCAGCCCAGGCGCGCTGTCGCCGATCCCGAAGATGGACAGAACAACCAGCCGCCTCACGCCAGCCGCCGCCATACCGGCCTTCAGCGCGTGGGCACTCTCAGACCGCACTTTCGACCTGCTCAAGGCCGGCGCGCCGACCGCGCAACACACCGCATCGCAGCCCATCGCCACCCGAGCCACGTCTTCGGCCGAGGTCGCGTCGCCGACCACCACCTCGAGCCGGTCGTGACTCAGCGTCAGCCGGCTCGGGTCCCGGACCAGCGCCCGGACATGGTGCCCCTGGGCCAGTGCCAACTCGGTGAGCCGCAAGCCCACCCCGCGGGTCGCACCGAGGATGGCCAGCGTCTTCGGCGTGCCGCGGCCGAGCAGCCGGTCGGGCGTGCGGGATCCGGTGGCTTCGGCGGCATCCTCTCCTTCGGATTCGGATTCGGATTCGGACACTGAGGGCAAGGGCAGGGGCAAGGGCAAGGGAGCCGCGGCATCCTCTCCTTTGGATTCGGATGCGGTGAGTGCGAGGGATGCGGAGGAGGTGATGGTCATCGTGGGGTCCTTGGTCTCGTGCTTCGTGGAGTCCGCTGCGGCCGATTCCGCCTCGCCCTCCGACGAGAATCAATCTGCCTCCAGCGAACACATTCCCCCAATCGATGCTATTCATCCCACCATCAACACAGCTAATGTCCGCTTGTGACCCCTAGAAAGACGCCCGAGACCGAGCCGCCCCGCGACATCGACCTCCGCCAGATCGATCTGAACCTGCTCGTCGCCTTCGACGTGCTCATCCGGACCGGCGGCGTGACCTCCGCCGCCCGGGCGCTCGGCGTCACCCAGCCCGCGATGAGCCACACGCTCAACCGCCTGCGCGAGCTGCTCGCCGATCCCCTCCTCGTCCGCGGCGCCGGTGGCTGGGTCCTGACCCCCCGCGCCCAGCAGCTCGCCGCCCCCATCGCCGGCAGCCTCCAGCATCTCAGGCAAGCCCTCGGCACCCGCGACTTCGACCCCGCGACCACCACCCGCACCTTCCGCCTCGCCACCCCGGACCTCTTCGACATGGTCGCGCTCCCTGGCCTCTCGAGGCGCCTCACCGCCGCCGCCCCCGGCGCCCGCCTCGCGATCACCCCGCTTCACCCAAAGATCGCGTCCGCCCTCGAGTCCGGCGACCTCGACCTCGCCATCGTCCCCGTCCTCCGCGGTCCGAACCCTCGCCCGCTCGTGCCTGGCCTCTCCGACGCCCTCCGCCGCACCGTGCTCTTCGACGACGAGTTCGCCTGTTTCGTACGGGAAGGCCACCCCGCCCTCGACGCCCTCAGCAAACGGGGCCGGATCAAGAAGAAGAAGTACCTCGCCGCCGACCACCTCCTCGTCTCCCCCACCGGCCGAGGCGACGGCATCGTCGACCCCATCCTCGCCGCCCTCGGCCACACCCGCCGCATCGCGCTGCGCGTCCCGAACTTCGCCACCTGCCTCCCCATCGTCGCCGCCACCGACCTCGTCCTCACCGCCCCCGCCGCGCTCGCCCAGGTCCCCTTCCAAGGCGTCGTGCAGATCCCCCAACCCTTCGACCTCCCCACCCACGCCATCACCATGGTCTGGCACCCCAGGTTCCAAGAGGCCTCCTCCCACCGCTTCCTCCGCCAAACCGTCCGCTAGGGCGGAGAGGCGGAGGACCCTTGCCCGTGCCCTTGCCCGTGCCCTTGCCCTCGGTCCTGCGGGCCCTTGCCCTCGGTCCCGTCCCGACCTCCCGCGCCCCCAAATTCCACCCCCACCCCATTTCCCCACCCCCACCGCCCCACCCCGACAACATTGGCCCACTGACCCCTCACTTTGTGCCCCCTCCGCCAAACGCCGGATCCCGAAAAACGACCGTTTCGAACCTCTCCACCCCAAAACCCCGCCCGCATCCACAACCCACAAAAAACCCAACCATCCCAGCCACTTACACGATCTCCGCTTTCCATGTCACACCGGGATGGCACCGTAGTTGAGACATTCGGCCTCCCCCAAACCCGCCTCGAGCGGCCGATCCAATTCGAATCCCGTGTCCACCGCCCTCCGAGATCCCAGAACACCCCGTCTTTACCGAGACGATCTCCCGAATTCGATCCGTCCCCGAGCCTCAGATGACACCCAGTGGTCACCCGAGCGATCCACGCTTGCTACCTCCCCCACATCCTTCGAGACCTGTGCATCCACCCCTGCCTCTTGCGCTTTTTTTGGGGCGACACCACTACATCTAGTAGGGTTCACGTCGTGACACTACGTGGCCACACACCGCATGTTCGTAGCTCCTTTGACACCCCAAATGTGTACGCGTGGTGCACATCCGGCGACGATGTCGGCGAACGCGGAAATCATCATGATTTCAGCTGCTTGAACCCAGTCGTCAGAGAGCGTTCGATTCGTCGCTTGACCCTCTCGCCAGGACAGCGTAGCAACGGGTCTTCCCCTAGGGGTTGTGGAGGTCGCCTACGGACCAGCCCAACCCCTTGTGGGTACACGGTGGAAAACGGGGCTGTGCCTGTGAGTTGGAAGTGGATGAGTTGGGGACTCATTCCGAGGGCACCGCTGTGTGACGAAGGAAGTGAAGATCGGTCCGCACGAGGTCGGATCGCATGAAGCGCGCATCAAGAGTGCAAGAAGAGTGCAACGAGGCATCCGCATCGCTCGACGCAGAAGACGTCAGCGCTCGGCCCTCCGCACAACCGCTCCCGGATCCCCTGGATCCCCCGGATCGGCCAGACTGTACGCAGAAGATCGGAGTGACGCGCTCCAGCAACGATCCAACCCAGTTCGTCCCCGTCGGTCGGAAGCCGTGTGTTGTTGAGTACGAGTGAGTGGTTGTGAGCGAGCGAGAAACGTTGAGTGATGTCCCGATGGGACGCAGGTTGGAGGCAAGTGTGGCACTAGAGACCCGGAAGATGGATGGCGAGCAAATGGTGGACGGAGCGCTTCGTCGCGCGGAGGTGACGCAGCAGTCGGGGGGCCTGCACATCGATCGCAAGCTCACCCGTGCGGGCGAGAACCCGTACGACACGGTCGAGTTCGAGCTTCGCAACAGCATCATCACCGGTTCCGACGGCTCGGTCGTCTTCGAGCTCAAGGGCGTCGAAGTCCCGGTCGGCTGGTCTCAGCTCGCCACCGACATCGCGGTCTCCAAGTACTTCCGCAAAGCCGGCCTGCACGGCGACAAGAACAAAGGCGAGCGCAGCGCCAAGCAGCTCGTGCACCGCGTCGCCCACACCATTCGCCGCACCGGCGAAGAGCTCGGCGGGTACTTCGCCGACGAAGCCGCCGCCGAGAACTTCGAGAACGAGCTCGTCCACCTGCTCCTCCTCCAGAAGGCCGCCTTCAACTCGCCGGTCTGGTTCAACTGCGGCCTCTGGCACGAGTACGAGATCGTCGGCGCCGAGGGCAACTGGTTCTGGGATCCCCGCAAGGACGCGATCATCCAGACCGACAACGCCTACGCGCAGCCCCAGTGCTCCGCCTGCTTCATCCAGGGCGTCGACGACGACCTGATGGCCATCTACCAGCTCGTCCAGAACGAAGCGCGCCTCTTCAAGTTCGGCTCCGGCACCGGCTCCAACTTCAGCCACATCCGCGGTCGCCAGGAGAAGCTCTCCGGCGGCGGCACCTCGAGCGGCCTGATGAGCTTCCTCGAAGTGCTCGACCGTGCGGCCGGCGCGACCAAGAGCGGTGGCACCACCCGCCGCGCCGCCAAGATGGTCTGCCTCGACATGGACCACCCGGAGATCAGCGACTTCATCCAGTGGAAGAGCCGCGAAGAGCGCAAAGCACGCGCCCTCATCGCCGCCGGCTACGACAGCGACTTCAACGGCGAGGCCTACCACACCGTCAGCGGCCAGAACTCGAACAACTCCGTGCGCGTCACGGACGAGTTCATGAAGGCGGTCGAGACCAACGGCGACCACCAGACGAAGATGCGCACCACCGGCGACGTGGTGAACACCTACAAGGCCCGCGAGCTGTGGCGCATGGTCGCCGAAGCCGCCTGGGAGTGCGCCGATCCCGGCGTCCAGTACGACACCACCATCAACGACTGGCACACGTGCCCGAACACGGACCGCATCAACGCGTCGAACCCGTGCTCCGAGTACATGTTCCTCGACGACTCGGCCTGTAACCTCGCGTCGATCAACCTGGTGAAGTTCGTCGACGAAGAGGGCCGCTTCGACGTCGACGGCTACCGCCAGGCGATCCGCGTCCTCATCCTCGCGATGGAGATCCTCGTCGACCTCGCGAGCTACCCCACCCGCGACATCGCGAAGAACAGCCACGACTACCGCCCGCTCGGCCTCGGCTACGCCAACCTCGGCACCATGCTGATGCGCCTCGGCATCCCCTACGACAGCGACCTCGGCCGCTCGATCGCCAGCTCCCTCACGAGCATCATGTGCGGTCACGCCTTCGCGACCAGCGCCGAGATCGCCTCGAGCAAGGGCCCGTTCCCCGGCTACACCAAGAACCGGCAGCCCTTCCTCCGCGTGATGAACAAACACCGCGACGCCGCCTACCAGATCGACGAGCCCGGCGGCCCCGGCATCGCCGAGGACAAACCCGCGGGTTGCCCGGACTACCTCGTGCGCGCGGCGCGCCAGGACTGGGACCTCGCCGTCCGCCTCGGTGAGCTCTACGGCTACCGCAACTCGCAGGCGACCGTGCTCGCGCCCACCGGCACGATCGGTCTGCTCATGGACTGCGACACCACCGGCATCGAGCCGGACTTCGCCCTCGTGAAGTTCAAGAAGCTCGCCGGCGGCGGGTACTTCAAGATCGTCAACCAGAGCGTGCCCGGCGCCCTCAAGAAGCTCGGCTACACCGAAGGCCAGGCCGCCGAGATCGTCAGCTACGTCACCGGCACCAACACCTTCACCGGCGCGCCGCACCTCGGCCGCAAAGCGCTCCTCGAGAAGGGCCTCACCGAACGCGAAGTCGAGAAGGCCGAAGTCGAACTGCGCGGCGTCTTCGACGTGAGCTTCGCGCTCGCGCCGTGGATCATCGGACCGGAAGCCTACGAGCGCCTCGGCATCACGCCCGAAGAGATGAACGCGCCCGGCTTCTCCATCCTCCGCCACTGGGGCCTCGACGGAAAGCAGATCGAAGAGCTCAACGAGGTCGTCATCGGCCGCATGACCATCGAAGGCGCCCCGCACCTTCGCCCCGAGCACCTGCCGGTCTTCGACTGCGCCAACCGCTGCGGCAAGAAGGGCGAACGTTTCCTCGCCGCCATGTCGCACATCCGCATGATGGCGGCCGCCCAGCCGTTCCTCTCCGGCGCGATCAGCAAGACCGTCAACCTCCCCAACGAGGCCACCGTCGAAGAGATCGAAGAGATCTACATGGAGGGCTGGAAGCTCGGCCTCAAGGCCATCGCCCTCTACCGCGACGGCTGCAAGATGAGCCAGCCGCTCAGCGCCCAGTCCGACGAGGACAACGAGGACGAAGAAGAGACCGAGACGCTCGCCGCCAAGGTCACGAAGATCACCTCGAACGGAGACATCACCGCGCCCGCGCGCCCGCGCGTCGCCAACGCCTCCCAAGAAGGCCTGCGCCCGCCCGACAGCGTGCGGCACCGCCTGCCGAAGAAGCGCAGCGGCTTCACCCAAGAAGCCCGCATCGGCGGACACAAAGTGTTCCTCCGCACCGGCGAGTACGACGACGGCTCCCTCGGCGAGCTCTTCATCGACATGCACAAAGAAGGCGCCAGCTTCCGCAGCCTGATGAACTGCTTCGCCATCTCGATCTCCATGGGCCTGCAGCACGGCGTCCCGCTCGAGAACTACATCAACCAGTTCACGTTCACGCGGTTCGAGCCCGGCGGCATCGTCGAAGGCCACCCGAACATCAAGTTCTCCACGAGCATCATCGACTACGTCTTTAGGGTGTTGGGCGTCGAGTACTTGAAGCGGTACGACTTTGCCCAGGTGCCTCCGAAGGAGGAGCAGGAAGAGCTTCTGAGCGCGACCGATGTGTCGGCGGCGCAGCGGGCCGAGGGGACGGCCGGGCATTCCACGCCTCCGCCGGCTGAGTTCAAGAAGGCCGAGCAGGCGACGTTTGGGTTTGATGACTCTGCTTCGGCGGACGCGGCGACTGAGGGGGCGAAGCCGGCTGTGGCTGGTGGGCCGAAGAATGCGCTGAGTCAGCAGCTTGGGGAGATGATGGGGGATGCGCCCATGTGCGAGAAGTGTGGGAACATTACGGTTCGGAATGGGGCTTGTTATAAGTGCCTGAACTGCGGGAACTCGATGGGGTGTTCGTGAGGTAGGTGATGCCAACTCCAGGGAAGCTGAGCTCACTAGAGCGACGCTTCCATCAGCTTCAAGATCCTCGTGCTACCTCTCATGTGGACGGCGCGAGGGCTAGCTGGGTTGATATCCAGACCAGACTCACCTCCAACGCGTTCTGCGTGGTTATCCTAGGTCCAGCTGGGAGCGGTAAGACCACGGAGCTTCAGCAGCTCTCCAAACTTGAGAATCACCATTTTCTTGATATCGAGGAAATGGTGCACCTTGACCCCGGCGTACTTCTCAAGACTACGATAGGTCTAGACTCCAACCCACTCTACCTACTGGACGGTGCGGACCAATCAGTTCGCCATAACCCGAAGGGCCTGACGATTGCATTGGCCCGACTTCGAGCCTTTCAGTCCGTGCACGGACCCGCACGATATATCATCACATCGCGCAATCGCGACTGGGATGTCCTGACAGATCCAGAACGGCTTCGAGCCGCTTTGGATCTCCAACCGAACCAGCAGATCCTGTACTACAGGCTCAACCCACTGAGCAACTCGGATGTCCGACGTATCGCGGAGGACAATGGAATAGCCGACGTCGACCAGTTCCTCCACCGGCTTCGGTCGGTCGGTGGCGCAAGTGTAGTTCTCTGGCCACTTCAGGCGGTGCAAGCTGCCCGTGAATGGCGCGACACAGGAAAACTGGGGCTACCACACGAGCGACTCCACAGATCAATCCTGGATGGATGCGGCGACCACCATCCCGCTCCAGCCATGCCCAGCCGCGAGGACGCGTACTCTGCCCTACAGACTCTGGCTGCCTGCATCGCCTTCGGGGTGAGCCCCTCCATCGCAACCTCCAGTGCTAGTCACCCGCAGATGATTGACCCGCACGTCGTATTGCCGACGTGGCGCCCGGAGCTAATCCCATGGCTCCTGGGATCTGCGTTGTTCGGTTCGGCTTCCGTAGACGCGGTTCGCTTTCAGAGACTCGAATCCGTCGACTATCTTGCGGCAAAATGGCTCGATCGAAGAACCCGAAGTGCTTCGCTTGATCCAGCTGATCTACTGTTCGTTCCCCTCCCGGATTGCGTCCAGGTGCCTCCTGGTCGACGGGCTATTGCGGCTTGGGTTGCCATTGAGAATACCGCGGTTCGTCAGCGTCTGACCGAGCATGACCCAGGTGCCCTGCTGTTTCACGGTGCACCCTACCTGCTTCCCAGGTCGACCCTCTCCAAGTGCCTCACCAACTGGATCCACCAGCACGACTCTCAGCTTCGACCAGACAACTGGCTCACACCTACTGCCATCGCCAGTCTCGCACATGCGCCAATCGAACAAGAAATAGCGATTGTCCTTCGCACCGCTTGCTCTACTCCAGGAACAAGCGAACTAGTATTCCAGCTCCTACTTGGTCTTGCTGAGAGTGGCTTGCTCACCCAGGCAAGTAGCGAGCTCGTTGCCATTGCGATCGACCCCACGCGGTCACTAGAAACCCGAGCCTCCGCCATCGAGGCAACTGCCTCTGCCCCTCCGCACATCGTGCGCAAGATTGCGGAACGCATACTCCCCACTCCGCCCCCCGAACTCATTTCTTCGCTAGTCCGAGTTGCGTTCCCAGACCAACTGTCTACCAACCAAGTTCTGGCACTAGTTGCGCAGATGGTTGGTGCCGACCTCGCAGCAGATGCTTCTCTAGTCAGCGCCGTCAGCAACCGCGCGCCGGAGCGTTCGCTTTGGAGACTTGCGCGTGGACTCCACACTATTGCCCACTTCTACTCCCGCACACGATCACGTGGAGGTCGAATCTGCAACAAGAAGCATCTGTGGGTTGCAAGACTCCTAGAAGAAGTCGTATCGAGATTGGTCATCCGACGACAGCCAATTCCGCCGAGATTGATGCCAATCCTACTGGATGCACTTAGTTTCCTGGAGCGGAGCGCGGAGCACCGATACGATCTACCGCTAGATTCACTCGCGACAGCTCTGAGCCAAGCCACCATAAACTTGCGTGAAATCCTGCTCACGGACGCCATAGTCCGCAATAAAAAACGCCTCTTCGCGTGGGTCCAAAGTAGCCGATCCTGGCGCTTCAAGCCTGCGGATACTCCGTGGCTAAGCCCATTTCTCAAAAAACACATTCCGAATGCGGAGGAGTTCGTCGCCGTCCATCTGCTGTGTCGACTGTATCTAGAAGGGGGCAGCGATTCGTCACACCGTGCCGCCATCCTTGCATCGTTTCCCGCAGCACTAGCAACCATGAATCCACCGACTTCGGCTGGCCGGTCTGCCCGACGACAGGCTGCAAAAGACAGGTTGGCGAAGATCCGACGTATTCGCTGCCTAGCATGCAATGCCCACGCTCTGGAGAACGGCCACCTCGGGCTGCTGTGTCAACTGGCGAACCAGCCTTGGTTTGCCCAGCTGGGGTTCTCATCAGACCGATTTGAGTATTCGCGTGAGCGTGTTGTAGCGTACCTCGGGAACACGGTCGCCGAGCTACTCCTCCGTGGAATCCGGGATGTATGGTCCACCTTCGCCCCGCTGGGACCCACCCCAACAAAAGTCAATCCCCTCGGCGTAGTAGGGCTTCTCAGCGCTCAAGTGTGGTTCGCAGAAGGAGGTCGACCCGAGGACGTCAGTCCCAGCGAAGCCGCGCTGCTGTTCAGGCATGCCGCCCACTCTCTCAATCGCTATCCGTCCTGGGTGTCACACTTGGCCACCATTCACCCTTCGGTCGCGCGCAAGTGGATTAGACGAGAGATTAGCCGCGATTGGACCACTACTCCTCAGTCCATACGACTGCTATCCGGTGCTGGGCCTAGGCTCATAGAGATGGCGTCGGACGAGATCATAGAGTTGATCCGCACCGCCAATCCAAGCTCACCCGAGGTGAGCGCCCACGCGGCATCGATACTACTCGCCTCCGAGCGCTCGAATGAATGCATCGCTGACGCACTGGCCACAGTCTGCGACCGATACGATCTCCCCGACGATATTGGCGCACTCATACCTGTTCTGACGGGATGTCTCATTACGGATCCTGAAGCCACATCATCGTGGATAGATTCGCGCCCCGGTAGCTGTCCCTCAGAGCTTGCCACCGGAGTCGCCGCTCGAATGTCCAACGATCTATTGCGTGGCACTCTCGACTCTAGGGAGGCCAGGAGCTTCTCCCATATCTCACGACTGTTGCCCTTTGTACGACTGCTACTCTCTCGCATTACAGCACCGAACCGTCCTGCCAACACTGTATACTCATCCACAGATGCTGATGAAGCTGAGTACTATCGAACTCACATCTTGAACTCCATATCCAAGAACGGTACGGAGACGGCAACTCAGCTCTTCGACCACCTCATGCAATCTTCCTCTCTCTCTTCGTGGCATGAAGAGTTGTCATTCTATCGAGCGGCCCAGTTGCGTTCGCGCGCGTCCCTTGAGTCTTTGACCCTAACCCCGGACGATATCCTGTCAATCGAACGCTGCGATGTGCGCCTACCAAGTGATGATCGCGAACTCTTTACCCTATTGACGCGGCACATCGCACTAATAGTTGACCGGGTGCAATCCGGCGATCACTCTTATCGTAGTCTAGTTCACCCACACGCCGAGGAGTCTGCAGTTGCAGAGTGGATGGCGGACCAACTCGACTTTCGCTGGGGGACCGTCTACTCTGTGGTTCGCGAAGCAGAGGTTCTTGATAGCAAGAGGACCGATATTTCCGTTCATATTCCTGGGATTCCTCGCGTAACTATCGAGCTAAAGCGGCTCGCCAAGAACCAATACACTATCCCTGCTTTAGAACACGCAATAGAAGATCAACTCGTTGGTCGCTATATGCGAGATGGGCAGGCCAAGCACGGCATCTTCGTTCTTGCGCAGACCGAGCGGCGTTCGCAAGGGTGGGTGGAGCCCACGACGGGCTCCGTGGTTCAGTACGATCGACTCCTCATCCTCCTACAAAACTATGCCTCCAAGATTGTAGCGACCAACCCAGCGGTTGCAGCGATATCGGTCGTGGGTATCGACTTCACCTAAATGCCGACGCGCGCGCCTTCGCGCGCTCCGTCCGAGGGGAGAGACGTTTGCAGCGCTCGCGCGCTCGGTCTAAAGCGCTTCGCGCGCTTCGTCCGGGGAGACGACGCCTTCGGCGGCTCCGTCCGGGGTACTGGCCTTAGCCTCGCGTTGCCCCGCCGTCTCTACCGCTTCTTCCTCCCGGTCCCTCGGTTCTTGTTGACCGACATTGTCAGTGCCTTCGATGCCGAAGCGTTTCCAGAAATGTGCCGAAGGGCCTCCTCCAGAATCACCAGCCCATCCAGGACGTCGTCGTGGGTCAGCGTTCCATCATGAGTACCCTCATTACCGAGCCACTTTAGTGCCAGGAGATGGTCGGCAACGTCCGCATTGGTCCGGCGAGCCTGCTTGAAACGTTCAATGCGAGTGTGGAGTGGCAGCGTCACAAGCTTCCCCTTCTTTGTCCTCCGTGACCGCGGCACCTTCTGCAAGGATAAGTAGTGCTCTATCGCTACTCGGAGTCGGTTTGCTGCCGCTGACGGCGATGCCCAGTACAGTCGAAAAACCTCGATCAGGTCGGTCTCCAAAAGAGCCGGAATCGACTTGGGCAGAGCGACGATGTGCAGTGGGGGCTCGAACAGCAGCGGATGATACCTGGATACCCAAATGAGGCCGACTTCCTCATCCACCTCCTGATCCAGACTCGTGTATCCCATACCAACCACCACATCGCCGCATGACGAGGACCTACATCTCAAACTGCCGGTCCATAGGTTTCGCACCCAGTCCGGTTCCCAGTCGCAGTCCGCTCCCCCGCTCTCCTTCACATCTTCCTCCCTCCACCCTTCAGCTTCCGCTTCAAGGTGCCCCACGTTGCAGCGTGGACACCTCCATCCGAGCACAGTCTTGGCGTCAACGAACTGGCTCCAGTATCTTCTTTCCATCCCTTAGACCTTTCTGAGGCAGCTTCCGCCAAATCCTTCCCAACAGTCAATTCGCTCTAGCCGCGCGGACGCGCTCCGTTCGCGTGGGGGGCGCTTCGCGCACTCCGTCCCGGAGCGGCGCTTTGCGCGCTCCGAGGGCGCTTCGCGCGCTCCGTCCGGGGGGAGAGGATGGGCGCTTCGCGCGCTCCGTCCGGGGGGAGAGACGTTGGCACGCTTTTGAACTTCGTTTGACGGCTCCGTGAGGTGGGACGCTTCGCGCGCTCCGTCCGGGGGGAGAGACGTTGGCACGCTTTTGAACTTCGTTTGACGGCTCCGGGAGGTGGGCTGTTGGGTCGGGCGCTTCGCGCGCTCCGTCCGGGGGGAGAGACGTTGGCACGCTTTTGAACTTCGTTTGACGGCTCCGTGAGGTGGGCTGTTGCGCTGGATGCGCTGCAGCTCGGTTCACTCGGGAGCCGAATGGGTGCTGTGAGGGTCTGTTGGAGCGGTTCTGGGTCTTGGCGTCTTGCTTCGGACGCAGGTGTGCGCGGCTCGGGCTGTGGCCGGGCCGCGCTTGGGCTCTTTCAGCCGGCTGAGGGTGTTCAGTCGGGGTCTTCGTCGGACCGAGGAGCTCCGCCTGGTCGGAGGAGGTCTCGGCGGACGGTGACTCGGTTGGTGTCGGACAAGTCGGGGCGCTTTTCGTAGCGCTCGCGAACTGGGTGCGGTGCCATCGGTGGTTGGATGCTTGGTCGTTTGGTGGCGCTCTTCTGCTGGTTGCGGTCGGTGGCGGCGGTGGGTTCATCCGCGTCTTCGACCTCCGCACTCGAGGCTCTCGAGGACGGGCGCTTCGCGCGCTCCGTCCGGGGGGAGAGACGTTGGCACGCTTTTGAACTTCGTTTGACGGCTCCGTGAGGTGGGCTGTTGCGCTGGATGCGCTGCAACTCAGTTCACTTGGGAGCCGGATGGGTGCTGTGAGGGGTTGTTGGAGCGGTTCTGGGTCTTGGCGTCTTGCTTCGGACGCAGGTGTGCGCGGCTCGGGCTGTTGCCGGGCCGCGCTTGGGCTCTTTCAGCCGGCTGAGGGTGTTCAGTCGGGGTCTTCGTCGGACCGAGGAGCTCCGCCTGGTCGGAGGAGGTCTCGGCGGACGGTGACTCGGTTGGTGTCGGACAAGTCGGGGCGCTTTTCGTAGCGCTCGCGAACTGGGTGCGGTGCCATCGGTGGTTGGATGCTCGGTCGCTTGGTGGCGCTCTTCTGCTGGTTGCGGTCGGTGGCGGCGGTGGGTTCATCCGCCTGGTCTTCGACCTCCGCACTCGAGGCTCTCGAGGAGGCTTCCTTCTCACGCTCGACGAGCTTGTCGTACATGGTGCCGTAGAAGTCGGAGACGTCTTGGGCGGACTCTTCTCGTTCGCTGCGTCGCTCTTCGTCCGCGACCGCACGTCCGGTCACCAACACGACCTCTTTCGGCAACTCGCACTCGACGTACCGGCTGGCCCAGCCTTCGTCGAACACACCCGGCGCGAGGAAGTACGCCTCGCCACTCGGCGGCTTCACTTCGTGGCGTCGCTCGCGCGCCGCTTTGTAGGTGCCGTACGGGTACACGATGTCGCGTTCCTCTTTGGGTGCCTCGTCGCCTTCTTCTCCAGGCACCGCGTCGCCTCCAGGCTCTTCCTGTTCACGAGCGGTGTCCGGTTGCGGTTCCTGTTCACGAGCGGCGGTGTCCGGCTCCTGTTCGCGCGCAGGCTCCTGAGAGCCCTCGGAGCCGCACTCCAACTCCTGTGCAGGACGTTCTCGTTCCAGCGCCTCCGCGCGTCTCCGCTCCTTTGCCTTCTTCACCCGCCGCGCGATCTGCGCCTTCTCTTCCTGCCGCACCTTCTCGTGCCCAACGCAGAACTGCTCCACTTCGGCCCGCACGAGCTCCCGCAGCCGCTTGCGTTCCCAGGCCCCACCGACACCGATCGTCACAAGCGGCCGGTTGGGACTCCACCGTTCCACCAAGGTGTTCGGTTCATCCCACGGATGCATCTTCCGCTCGCCGAGCACCGGAAACGGTCGCATCGCAGCGATCGCCTTCTCCTGCTTGCGCGCGTCACTTCGCAGGTCCGCCACCATCCGCTTCGTATCCCCGCCATACGCGATGTACGCCGCCGGCGGCGGACCGAACACGAGAATGACCTCGGCCGGAAACGACGGGTCGAAGAACACATCCGGACGCTTCACCCGCAACCGGTACCCACCGATCCATTCCAAAGGCGTGCACACCCCGTCGTAGTCCGCCGCCTTCTCGCACAACCCCGCCGCCACCGGGTTCAAGAACTGATACAGCACCTGCTTCAACTCCGCCGACCAGTCCATGGTTCGGACGAACGAGATCTGCCGCCCGTCGTATACCTGCCCAAGCCGCTGATAGCCGCGCTTCGCAAGCAGCACGTTGATCGCCTTCGCGCTCCACGAGTGCGCCCGACAAAAGATCCTCGGCGCCCGCCCGCGCACATCGGTCAACAACACATGCGGGTGCGTACCCATCAAACAGATCTGATGAAACACCGCCTCCGACAGCCGCTCCCCCATCCCATCGTCGGCACCAAGCGCTGCCGCCCCAAGTGAGTACAGGTAGATCTGCGAGACCTGCGGGTCCCAGTTGCCGAGCACGAACTTCCGCAGGTTCGTCCGCCGCGTCATCGCCAGCGTCTCTCCATGCACTCTCGCTCGCGGCGCGGTCACGAAGCCCCTCATCGACACAGCCGGTCGACAGTTGCGGGAGCCCAGACGCGGGGCGATTCGCGCGCTGCCGCCATTGGGTCTTGCGGGGCGCTTCGCGCTTCGGTCCGGGGATGAGTCGTTGGCATGCCAAGCAATCGCTCCGACAACGCGAAGCGTGGTCTTCAATGAAGAGCCGGTAGAGCAGGTCCGAGCGATTCGGGGTCCACGCCGGGCACCATCTCGACGGCGGCGAACTCGCCCGCTGCGCCGTGGGTGGTCATTTCGCCGACGTTCACCGGAAGCCACGCTCCTCCGCGTTCCGAGGCTCCCGTAGAAGGGGAAGTGGGGTGGGCCGAGGCGCACGACGAGATCGCTGGGTCGGTCGCCATCCCGTTCGACCTCGAGCGGTCGGCGACCAAAGAGCTGCTGATATGCTCGACCCCATGCTTCGTGTTCAATGGGTATTCGCGTCCCTGGTGCTTCTGCTTCTTGCGTGTGGTGAGGACCCCGCGCCCCTCGATGATGCGGGCCTTGCCGACGCGTCCCCGGATGCGACGGCCGTCGATGTCGGGCCGGTCGATGCGACCGGTGCGGATGTCGGGCTGGATGCACGCGTCGATGTGGGGCACGTCGATGTCGGGCCGGATGGGAGCGCCGACGTGGGCCCGGATGGGAGCGCCGATGTGGGGCGAGACGCGCCCGACGAATGCGTCGCCGAGACGGTCGCCGCGACCTTCGAGCACCACGATGCGGTCGACGTGATCTTCGTGGTCGAGAACTCGTCCTCACTGGCACCCACGCTGCGCGCGTTCGAGCGCCAGCTGAACATGATCGCCATTGCGTTGTCGGCACGTGGGCTCGACCACCGCTTGGTCGTCCTGAGCCTGCGACAGTCCTCGGTGGGACCCATGCGGACCGAAGCGATCTGTGTGCCTCCGCCGCTGAGTGCGGACAGCAGTTGTTCAAACGGCACGCGCTTCTTCCACGTCTCCATCGACATGGGAGGCGCGAGCCCGCTCGAGCAGTTCCTCGGCACGCTCGGGCAGACCGATGGCTACCGAGAAGGCGACTCGCAAGGAGGCCCGGCGTGGGTGGACCATTTGCGTCCCGACGCCGCGAAGGCGCTGGTCTTTGTCACCCACAACAACGCGCGCATGGTCGACGCCACCGACGCGGGCTTCGTTCCTGGGAGCGATCCCTCAGCCACCGCCGATTGGTTCGAGTCGAGCCCGGGCGGCACCAACCCGTTCAACACACGGACCCTACCCGAGGGGATCCTCCATGCCCGCTGGGGCGGACTCATGGACGGCTACGTGGTCAGTGGCATCTACGGCTTTGGAGACGAGGACGATGCGACGGTGCGGTGCCGCTTCGGGGACGGGAGCAATGTGCGCGCCAGCGGCTTGACCTACACCGAGCTGGTCGCGCGCACCGGTGGCGTTCGCGTTTCGATCTGCGACGGCGACTCTCTGTGGGCACCGTTCGCCACGGCATTCACGGAGTCCACCGTGAGCAACCGCCGCGTCCAGTGCAGCGCGCCGATCCCGCCGGTTCCCGATGGCGGCACGTTCGAGCCCGAACACTTGAGCGTCGCGGTGCGGGACGAGGAAGGCAGCGGACTGCTGGTGCCGGTCGCGGCGCTCGACGACTGCGACGCCGCCGGGGGCTGGGCGTACGACGACGACGATGGGATCGCGCTCTGTCCGGCCACCTGCGAAGCCGTACAGGGGGCCGAGGTGGACGACGGCCTCGACTTCACGTTCGGCTGCCCCTCGACCTGACGCGGATCCAGTTGCTCGCAGCACACCGCCCAGCCGCTGATGCGGAGCTGCCGAACCGAGCACCACCTGGTTTGTCTGTCGGCCAAGAACCCGGCACCATGGCGGGATGGGACGGCTTTCATTGTATGTATTGCTCTGCGCGGCACTTGCCTGCGGAGACGACGACACCATGACTTCGGACGCCGGGGGAGACGGTGGTTTGTGCACCTCCGCGGCAGACTGCGACGACGGCCGGTTCTGCAATGGCACCGAGACCTGCAACGACGGCGCGTGTGTAGCCGGGAGCGCGCCTTGCGATGGAGTCTGCGATGAGGTCGCCGATGCGTGCGACGAAACGGAGTGCGACCTCGACGGCGATGGCGTGGACGGTACCGACTGCGGCGGCGCCGACTGCGACGACATGGACCCCGGTCGCTTCCCTGGCAACGCTGAGGTCTGCGATCTGGAGAACGTCGACGAAGATTGCGACCCGCGCACGTTTGGTTTCCGCGACGTGGACGGCGACGACAGCCCAGACGCGCTCTGTTGCAACGAAGACGGCAGCGGGCTGGTCTGCGGCTCCGACTGCGACGACGCCCGTCGGGGGACCAACCCCGACGCCACGGAGAGCTGCAATGGCCGCGACGACGACTGCGATGGTTTGGTCGATGAAGAGGTGCTGGTCACGTACTGGCCGGATGGCGACGGCGACGGCTTTGGAGACATCGACGGCACGACCACCGATGCATGCAGCGCACCCGAAGGGTTCGCGGAGAACGACGGCGACTGCGACGATCTCGAGAGCATGATCAACCCCGGCGCGATGGAGCGTTGCGACAGCGCCGAGCCACCGGTGGACGAGAACTGCGATGGCGAGGCCAACCCCGAAGGCTACTGCGACTGTGAAGAGGGCGAGACCCGTGGCTGTACGCTCGGCGGCGCCTGCGCGGCGGGCGTGGAGGTCTGCGACAGCGGGACCTGGAGCGCGACGTGCACGATCGAACCGGAGCTCGAGACCTGCAACGAGGTCGACGACGACTGCGATGGCGCGACCGACGAAGGCATGACGGTGACTTGCTACGACGACCTCGACAACGACGGCTTCGCGCCCGCCGCAGCCACCGCGCGCGCAGAGTGTCCGCAGGTGGGGCGCGAGTCGGTGGGGGGCTGCCCGACCGACTCGACCAACCGTGCGCCGACCGGGGCCGACATCGACTGCGACGACGATCGTTCGGCGTCGCGCCCGGGTGCCTCGGAGGTCTGCCTGGAAGGCGTCTCCATCGACGACGACTGCGACGGCGCGGTCGACGAGATGCTTCGCGCCACCTGCTACCCAGATGGAGACGGCGACTCCTACGCGGGCAGCGGAGCCACCGGGGCGTCGCGCTGCATCGACGCGAGCCGACCCGAGGTGGGCAACTGCCCCGTGACGACGACCAACCGGCCACCCGGAGCCGGTGCGACCGATTGCGAAGACGGCGTGTTCGCGATCAACCCCGGCGCGCCCGAGATCTGCGACGCGGGGAGTGTGGACGAGAACTGCAACGGCGCCGTCAACGAGGACTGCGACTGCACGCCGGGCATGTCACGCGGTTGTCTGTTGCCCGGCGCTTGTGCGGCGGGCACCGAAACGTGTGGGCCAGGCGCGACATGGGGTGCGTGCTCCATCTCGCCGGTCGCCGAGAGCTGCAACAGCGCCGACGACGACTGCGACGGCGCCGTAGACGAGACGGTCACGACGACCTGCTACGCGGACGCGGACGACGATGGCTACGCACCGAGCGGCGCGATGGGCATGAGCATCTGCGGCGCGTGCGGCGACAACTTCACGCTGACTGCACCGGTCGACACCGACACCACCGATTGCGACGACGGGGCGTCCGCGGTCAACCCAGGGGCCACCGAGATCTGCGACCGCATCGACAACGACTGCAGCAGCGGTGGCGGGGTCCTGGTGAGTGAAGACTTCGACAACGACGGGTTCGCGCCCATGGGGGCCGCGTGCGCGGGCGGGCCGTTGCCCAAGACGGACTGCCGGGACTTTCTCGAAGACGTGCGACCCAATCAGACCAGCTTCTTCGACACCCCCTACTGCGACAGCCCAGGCGCGCTCATCTGTGACTGCACCCGCACGGCTCGGGAAGGCTTCTGGTGCTACACCAGCCACGGGTTGGACTGCCCCACCATCTGTGGTGGGATGGGGGGCACGGCGGCGAGTTTCGACTACGACTGCTCGACGGGCGAGACGAAGCAGCCACTCGCGGTCACCTGCTTCTCCACGTCGGGCAGCATGTGTACGAGCCGCTGCGCCGGCGCTGGTCCGCTCTCGCACACCGCCGAATGCGGCGAATCGACCACGCACCAAGACTGCGCGTGTGGAGGCATCGGGACGCCCACCGGGATGGGTTGTACGAGCACCACCCGAAGCAGCCGGCTCCGCTGCCGCTGAGCCTATCCCTATGGCCGGGTGTGCGCTCCACGAACTCAGCGCATGCCGCAGCGCTTCGCGTGGTCCATTGGATCAGATAGACCTCGTCGCACCACGTTCGACGCGTTGCAGAAGAGACGAATATTCGACAGCGTGCAGCCTCGCGAAGCGAGCCAGCGGTGTCACCGGGACGGGGTTTGGGGGCCGTGCCCCCAAGAATATTGCTGGTCTCTCGCGTCCGGAATGCACTGGTCGTCGATCAAGCGGCCAAGATGCCGCGCCGTTCTTCTACATCGTCGCGGCGGACACGTAGTCGATGCGGAGGAGCAGGTCGTCAACGTTCCCGAGCGCCAAGGGCGACTCCGCGGGGATGAAGAGTGCGTAGTCCCCGTACAGTCCGCGACCTGCGAGCTCGGTCGAGTCCCCGTTGAAGTAGCTCTCGTCCTCGAGCTCAGCCCGCGAGATGTTGAAGAACGCTGAGATGCGGGCGTTCGTGAAGCTCCGGGCCGGGTCCATCGCGGCGGTGTTCGGCCCAACCGAGATCACATCCGTCTCGACCATCGAATGAACGAGTGGGTCGAGGAACAGGTTGCGTTCCGGTCGGACGCTCCCGAACTGATAGGCCGGACCCTCCGATCCGGGGTCGGCGCACCACTGGCTGTGGAAGGTGTTGCGCTTGCGAATGACGACACGGGTGAAGGTCGTCTCGCTCCCGGGCACCAGGTCCTCGCCGAGCACCGACGCGTTGACCGACCAGACGCGTTCCGCGCAATCGGTACCGGTGAGGATCGTGATCCCTTCTGGGTTGGCGGCTCCGTCCGGAGAGATCGTGAAGGGGATCTCCTGGCCGATGTAGTCCCCAGCTTCGTAGACCGCGTAGCGGTCCGAGCCGAGCACCATGGCAAAGCGCTGCGCCGGCGAGAGGTTGCGCCAGCCCGGTGCGCCCCCGGTGCGGTCTCCGAGTTGAAGGAGGTGATCGCGCAGGCTCACGACAGCGTGCAGGGTCTGCGGCTGTCCGCCTCCGGTCGGGGCCCCGGTGGCGGTGAACGCCGTGAGGCGCCCGAGGGCCGACTCGAGCGCGGCCGGGGTTCGCGCCGCGAGGACTCGTCCGCGCTCCGCCGACGTGGTCTGGAACTCGTACTCGACCGCGCGCACGGCCAGGTAGGCGGCGCGCCGGGCCAGATGCATCCGGGCTTCCAGCTCGGCCACTTCGGTGTCGAACGCGAAGTCGACACGCAACCCCGAGGGGGCGCGATCGCGCGTGCTCTGAACCACCGCTTGACCATCGCCGACGAGCGCGAGGACGGTCGCTTGAGCGTTCGCGAACTCCAGCGCCTGGCGCGCGTTCTCGATGCCCGCCTGCTCGATGCGCAACTGGGCCGTCCGCATACCGACCATCTCCGCGCGCGCGTCGTTGAAGCAGGTCGCGTTCTCGATGCTCGCCTCGAGCCGCGCCGACATCTCTTCGAACCGCAGCTGCGCCACGTCCATCTCGCTGTCGATGATGGTCGACGCGAGCTCCGCTGCGCCCTGGACGAGCCGCGCCGCCGGCGCCACCCCGCCGGAGAAGAACGCATCGGTGCTGTCCGAGGCGTCTGCGGTGGCGGCCGCGATCGCGGCGATACCGTCCGCGGCTCCCTTGGCCTGACGCATTCCGACCATCGTGTCGGTGTGTTCGCTCAGCGCCGAGAGCAAGTCTTCGCCGCCCGTCTGCTGGATGAGACAGCTGCGCACGGCGATGTCGTAGGCGTCCGACCGATCCGCAAACTCCGAGCGCGCGATGTCCACCTCTCGGGCGCTCGCCTGGAGCGCGAGCCTCAGCTCTCCGAGCGTCCCTTGATAGCAAGTGGCATCTGGCGCGGGCGGCTCGACGGCCGTGCAGCTCCCCATGCGACACAGCATCGCTGGGTGGCACTCGCGCGCCGACGTGCACGCCCGCCCTTCCTCGTCCGCGCTCATCTCTCCGCCGAGCTCGTGCACCAACGCCCCGCATCGCGTGCGTGCGTTCTCGTACGCCAGCGGACCCGGCACGGGGAACTGGTCGCGGTAGTCCTCGAGCAACTGGGGGAGCTCCCGGCGCGTCCGGTGAAGAAACGTGAGGAGCGCGCGATCGGGCGAACGCGAGCGCCGATCGTTTTCGAGTGTGGTGTTCAGACGGTCGAGCGCCTCTCCAATCTCCATGTCGTCCACATCGAGTGGTCGAAACGAGCGGTTCAACGCCAACATCACACACACGTCTTGAGCGACGTCGGTCGGTGTGATCAGCGCCTCGAGACGGTCGGGCGTGGGACACCCGTCGCGGTCGACGATGTAGCAGTGGTTCGGGTTGAGTTCGTCGGCCGACAACTCGAGCACGCCAAGCTCCGCCCAGGCTGGGTTGCCGCAGAGCTCGGCGATCTGCGCCCCATACTCTCGCTGCAGATCCTCGACTCGGTTCTCCACCGAGAACGTTCGAAAGTCCCGGGTGAGCTTGTCGCGCCAGCTGCTCCGGACGTCGTCCCACGCGGTGCGGGCCGCCTCCACCAGGCTCGGCGCAACGCCGGGCACCCCGCCTGCCCCCAGCAGGTAGTCGCTCGCCGCTGCGAACCGCTCGGCGCTGCCGACCTCGTCTCCGATGCGATAGAGGGGCAGGTCGATGTCCTCGATCCCCAGCGCGTTCGCCCCGCTCTCCGCAGCGCGGATGGCCGCCAACAGCGAGCGCATCGCGGAGCCTACGCCTTGCGCTGCCGCGTCGGCTTGTTCGGCCCAGACAGGATCGGACCCTGCCGTGGCGTCGTGGAGAAGCCCGTGGGCCCACGCGAGGGCGACCACGGCGCGGCGCAGCGCGGCGCGGCCGAGCGCCATCGCCTCGGTGAGGCCGTCGGCGCCCATGCGGCGCCGGACCACCACCTCGGCCGCGCGCAGCTGATCACGCAGGACGTCGAGGAGCGTCACGGAGATCCCGAGATCGGCGTCCGCGAGCTCGGTCGCCACCGGTGGCTCGTACCCGAAGCGGGTCCGGTAGTCGGGCGACGCCAGGCTCCCCTCCTCGCTCGCCACCAGTGCGGAGCCGACGCGGGGATGGAACAACAGATCCCAGCCGTCGAGCGAGCGGGCCAGCGCCGGCTCGACCCACTCTCGGGGTCCCGGTCCATCGGGATCCGCGATCGGGGGCGGGTCTCCGTCGGCGAACCAGGCGTGCAGACGCTCGATGGCCAAGCCTTCCCGCGCGATGAACCCGTGCAGGGTGATCCAGCGCTGGAGCAGTCGAAGGCCGAGCGCCCGCTCCGCACTGGCCGCGGGCCCATCCAGCGCGCGCACGAGCGCAGCGACCGCGAGCTCTCGATCGACACACTCACTCCCCGCGCCCTCAAGATCTCCGTAGCAGGACGCGAGCAGCGCGGACCCATCGACGGGGTCGACCGTGTCGCCGAAACGAGGCAGGACCGCCTGCGTCGCCCCATCCGAACAACGCAGGTCGCCCTCGGCGTCGAGCTCGCTGTCGCTGAGCGCGCCGGAAGCACACGCGAGCTCAAGGGCGCTGCCCGCAGGCGCGCTCTCGTCCTCCGCCACCGGTCGGTCGGCCGGGGGAAGCTCCGCGGGCGCTGGGACCGCAGGCGGCGTGCCCAGCTCCGGCTGCTGCTCGAGGCGGCCCGCCGCCAGTGCCCAGCGGAGCGTCGCGGTCTCGGCGGCATCGGTCATCCCATGGAAGCGCTGGAACAGCTCTCCGGTGATGGCACCGTCCGCGTGCGCAAGGAGCGCGTCGTCGAAGCTCGTCACGATCTGTGGGTCGAGGGAGTCCCCGCGGGTACCCGTCAGCCAGGCGAACCGAGGGATCGAGAGGACGACTTCGCCCGCCCCGCCCGCGGTGAGTGTGCCAACGGCGCCGTCGCCGAACACCCCCAGCTCGTCGCGAAGGCGGATCGTGTCGTCTGCGAACACCTCGATCGTGGCCTGGACGCGAATGCCGCGGGCGCCCTCGAGGAGGTCGTCCGTACTCGGCCTCGTTGACAGCCCCGCGCCGACCGCCGTGAGCGTGGCTTCATAGGTACCCGTCAGGGGAGCGGGCGCCGCCGCCCCCGGCGACACCACGAGCGCGACATCGAGCCGGTCGAAGTCCGAAGTCAAGGTCAACGTCCCGCTCGGACAGGGCGTCGCGGTCAGAGGCGCGCAGCCATCCGGTGCGGCCTCGGAGGCCCGCAGCTCGAGGATCGCGGGAGCCGAGGCGGACGCGTTCGCGTCACACTGCTCGTCGAAGTCGCCACCACAGTTCACCTCGAAGCCCGGCGTCGCCCGAACTCGGAACGCGACGGGTTCGTCCCCTTCCGCGCTCACCGTGAGACGGCCGGAAGGCCGGACGATGACCTCGGAGCTGCTCGTTCGCAGGACCTGGTTTCGGGGACCGCGAACCAGAGCGGCCCCCGTCTCCTGGCAGCGCCCGCTCCCGAGGTCGCATTCTGCTGTGCCAGGACAGGGGGTGTCTTCGCTGCATTCGCTCGCACAGACGCTCCGCTCGCACCATGCGCCGCAGGGGCAGTCGTCGTCGTGCGCGCACTGCTCACCGAGCCCACCGGCGAGTACATCAGGCACCACGACACACAGTGGTTCTGTCGGTTCCGGAGTGGGATCTCCACACCCACCAAATAGGGACATCAATGCCACAACCATCAACTGTTCGCGACCCACCTGCACCTCCGAACCGTCGGTACTAACACGTATTCAGACGCTTCGCGCATGAATCAATCGCATAAGTTTCGCTCGCGCGTGGTATCAACAGAAATGCGTTCTTGCTTGATTGTGATGGTGGCCGTGGCGTGCGCGTGCGGCGGCGGCGACGACGGTGGAGACGAAGACGGCGGCACGCGCGACGCCGGGGCACGCGACGGCGCCCCCGTCGAGGACGCGGGGCCTGCCGGCGGAGATGCGGAGCCCGGTTCCGACGCGACCACCGACGCGTGCACGGGCTGTGGCACCTGCGAGCTCGGTCGTCCGTGTGGCACGTGCGACCTCGGGGCCTGCGTGCCCGAGGACGACGGCACACGCTGTGTGGAGCCTCCCCTTCGGCTGATGACCGTCGAGTGCGACCCCACCTCGCGGAGCTTCCCGTTCGTCTTCGTCGACCCCAGCTACAGTGAGGGCGACGGCGACGGGAGCCGGGAGCGCCCCTTCGACGCGATGGAGCCCGCGCTCGCGGTGGTGAACGCGGATGGGAGCCGCCGGGAAGCCATCCTCGTGGGTGGCTCTCCGGTGTTCGCGACACCGCTTCGAATCGGCGACGGCGTGGGTGTCTACGGCGGCTTCGGGACGTACCCCGAGTTCACCCCCGACCCCGCAGAGCGCCCCCGGTGGGAGGTCGCGGTGCGCCAAGAGAACCGGCACCCGGACGTGAACGCAGCGGTCGCCGTGTCGGTCGAAGGCGCGACGACGGCGGCCTACTTGTCCCACTTGACGATCGCCACCGTGGCGGGCGCGGGCGAGCCGGACGGGCTCGGCTCGGTGGCCCTGCGCGTCGCCGGCTCACCGGCGCTTCAGGTCATCGACGTGGAAGTCCAAGCCGCCGACGCGCGCGACGGTGCGGCGGGCGAAGACGGAGAGACCGGCAGCCCCGGTCCGCGCGACTTCGCCAGCTACAGTGCCTACCGCGCAGCGCATCTGGCCGGCTGCGAGCTGAACTGCTCGGACCTCAGCTGTGAACACGAGGACCCCCGACCGCAGAGGCACTCATGCGGCGCGGGCGGCGGCTCCAGTGGGGAGGGCGTCCCGAATCGATACCCGTGGATCGGCATTCCGGGTACACGGGACGATCTGCGGGTCCAGGGCGGGGCGTTCGAGCACTGCGACTTCGAATCCGCCGCCCGGGACGGCCGTGTTGGTGAGCCGGGGACAGCAGGGGCAGCAGGGGCCGCAGCCCTACCGAGCGACGCCTGGCTCGCGGCGCCCGGCGGAGCAGGCGAGCCGGGCGCGCCTGGGACGTTCGGTGCCGGCGGCGGCGCGTGCACCTACAACCGGTTCGGCGCCCCGCCCCAAGCGGGCGCCGCAGGCGGCGCCCCGGGCCGCGGCGGGCTCGGCGGCGGCGGCGGACAGGCGGGCGGCAGCGCGGTCGGCATCCTGGTCTCGGACTCATCCGGTCTTGTCCTGCATGGAGTCAACGTCGTCTCAGGCGCGGGCGGCGTAAGCGGCGCGGGCGGCTCCGGCGGCTTGGGAGGCGCAGGCGGGCCCGACGGACTGGAGAGTCTGGGCGTAGTCTTCAGGTACCCAGATGCGAGCCGTGGCGGCGTCGGCGGCGTCGGCGGCGTCGGCGGCGTTGGCGCCGCGGGTGGCGGGGGGAACTCCGTCGCGCTCGCGTGTACGACCCCTGACCCCTTGGATGTCTCGCGCGTGAACCTCTCGTTCGGGGTGGGCGGCGCGGGAAACGATGTCTGCGGCGGTCGCGCGTGCCCACCCGGAGCGGTCGGAGCGGCTGGTTACGGCGCGGCGATGCTCGGCTGCCTCCCCGCCGAAGATGTGGACGCTTGCCCGGAGCATGAGAAGGACGCGCCGGGGATCTGCGGCTGCGGAACGCCGGAGACGGACCGAGATGGAGACGGCGCGCCGGACTGCGTGGACGAGTGCCCGGACGACCCGGCGAAACGATCGCCCGGTGGCTGTGGATGTGGCTCGCCCGACACCGATGCGGACATGGACGGGGTGCTCGATTGCGACGACGGGTGCCCCGCGGACATCGAGAAGGAGGAACCCGGCGTCTGCGGCTGCGGAACGCCCGACGCAGACCGCGACGAGGACACCCTGGCCGATTGCGTCGATGGATGTCCGCTCGACGGTGACAAGAGCGAACCAGGCACCTGCGGCTGCGGCGTCGCGGACACCCCGGGATGTGGAGGCGACTGCGACATCGACCCCATGGGCGCAGGCCCATGCGGGTGCTTCGAGCACTGCAGCGCCGATCCCGTGACAGACGTGCGCGTGTCGTCGTCTCGTGGCTACAACCTGTTGTACGAGCGTTGGAACTCGTTCCAGTACGATCTCCCGCGAGACCCATGGCAAGAGTGGGATTTCGAGGTCGTCCAGAACGACGCCCGCACCGGGTACTTCATCTTTCAGAACCGCGCGCTCGGCGTCGAGGTCGCCCACCTCTCTGGTGCGACCTTCGACGACGTGACGGGCTGCGACGTGGCCTCTGCGACCTTCGACGATCGTTTGCATCGAGTGCCGCTGGACGACACCCGGGTCGTGCTCGTGAAGCTCGCGACCGGAGAGGTCTTCAAGCTGGGCAATCTCCGCACCGAGACCTACCTTCGGATGGACGTGGCCCAACTCCGCGTCGATTGCTCGCGGGGGGGCACGGTGCGAGAGAGTGGGACGCCGTATAGGCGACACGTCGATCTGGAAGAGGGAACCCCGGAGGAAGGCGTCTCCGATTTCATGCTTGAGGTTGTGGATTTTGGGGCGCGGAGGTTCCGGGTCCTACCGGAGGCCTCGGCCGTGGGGGGTGTCGTCTCGTCGCCCGAATTTGAGTTCGTCAGCTCCTGCCACGCCCGGGCGCTCACGCTGACCGATCGCAACATCGACTTCACGGCGCACGAGGACACCGTCATCCTTCGCAGCGACACCGGAGCGACCTATCGGCTCGAACTGACCTTCTATGATTGGTTCGGCGGGGCCAACTTCGAATACGTCATGCTGGATGGGGCGGCGTGCCGCTGATTTCTCGGCCTCGACTTCACCGACACCTCTGGGGTTGGTGAAGTCATAAGCCAGGCGCTCGGTCTCCAACGGGCGGTTTCTGGTGGTCTCGAACGTCGCGTCTTCGTGGTTGGCCGGCACGAACGTCTACGATGTCGAGTTCACCGCAGGAACGCGGGTGTCATCACAGCGCTGCGGCATTGCCAGTTGAAGCTGCGCACGTGCGGCGCGGAGCCGTTGGTGGAGAGTCCAGCGAGCAGCGCCTCCGCTGCGGTCCGAAGCGCGGCGTCGCGGCGTCCGTCGAGGTGCCACGCCATGGCGACGATGTAGGCGCTCTCGCCCCAGTGCTCGTCGTACGCGTCGGGCTCGTCGTCGGCGGTGCCGACGCCCATGAAGTAGAACGGCTTGCCGGATCCGTCGCGACCATCTCGGGCGAGGATTCGGCCGAGCTGGATCAACGAGGCGTGCGCGCGGTCGGCGTTCGCGCCCCCACGCAGCTCGGCGTAGGCCAACAAGCCGTCCGCGAGGATGGCGCTCATCCACGGGCTGCATCCGACGTAGCCGTAGTCCTCGCCGTGTGCGTCTGCGTGGTGCGCAAAACAGCGCGCGTCGGCGTCTTCGTAGCCAATCGGATAGGTCGCCTGAATGTCGAGGTAGGCCGTCACCGCGTCATCGGCCAGCGTCTCGAACTCACCCGCCCGGTCGTCGGAGACCGCCGCGGCCCACACGTACGCGAGGAGGCCAAAGCCGGCGTGGCGTTCGGTCCAGAAGTCCGCGCCGCCAGCCCAACCTGGGCTCGTCCAGAGGCTCGCCGCCCGGGCGCCGACCGCCTCGGCCGCCTCGCGGAAACGATCGTCGCCGGTGAGCAGGTAGTGCAGCGCGAGGCCCTGGGTGTAGTGGTACTTGAGATCGTCGCTGGCGCCGGGCACGCCGATGCGGATGTCGGTGGGGCTGCCCGTGAGTCCCTCTCGGTAGAGCGTCGCCTCCCGGTAGGCCGAGCGCAGCGGCGAGCGTTCTCCGCTGCGCGCGTAGCCGCGCACCATCGCGGTGACCCGGTCGAAGAGCCACACGCCCCGCGACGCGCTGCCCTCGAGGAACGCGTCGGTGTCGTGGCGGTCGTAGTCACAGACGGAGCCCCACGCGTCCAGCGGGGTCCCGGCGATGGCCGCGTCGTCGACGAGCGGTCCGGCGAAGCCGCTCCCCGCGAGCCAGCTCGCTGGGATGAGCGCCCACATCCGTGGCTCGCCGTCCGCGAGCGTGTCGGCGACGGGGACTTCCGAGAGCGGCGCCGCGGTCGGGGCGGTGCCGATGTCGACGACGACCTCAGTCGCCTCGGCCGGCAGATCGATCTGGAGCTGCACGCTGCGCAGGCTGCCATCGGGCCACGACGCGAGCCCTCGCCGCGAGGCCGCGACTTCACTGCCCTCATGCCGCACGATGATGAGCGACGCGTCCGTCAACGCGCCGAGTGCGAGCGGGAGACCGAAGTTCACACGCTCGGTTCCAGCGGCCGCGCTGCCCGGCTGCACCTGGATCGTGACGGACGTGGCCGCCGGCGCACCGGCATCCACGCCCCCATCGGTCGCACCGGAGTCCACCCCGCCCCCATCGACTTCGTCGCCACCGCTGTCTCCCGCGGCGTCGACGCGCGCGTCGACACCGCCACCGGCATCGACGTGCTCTCCGCCTCCGTCGTCGCACCCGAGCCCGAGTACGGCCACCCACATCGCCACGAAGGCTACGGTCGTTCGCAAGTCCATCGTCGGAGTCTACCCGTGGACCGGCTCTGTCAGGTCCCGCCCGGCTCGAAGGTCACATCCTGGATGAACCGGTCGTAGCTTGGGGCGCCGGGGCCGCGGTACCCGGTCGCGCGCGCCGCCGGGCTGAGCAGGCTCGTCACGTTGAAGCCGCGCTGGTTGCGCGGGCTCCAAGGAGCCGACCTGAGGCGGATCGTGGTTCCCGAGACGTACGTGACTTCGGCGAGCGTGTCGAAGGTCGGCATGGCGTCGATGACAGCCTGGACCCGATCCGCGGGCACCTGCTCAGGTTTGAAGACGACGTCCACCGTCAAGGCAAAGCCGAGGGTCGGCGCCCCGACGATCGGCGAGTCGTGGCCGGCGTCGACGGCCCGCTGAACCGCGGACCACGCGAGCGCGGAACCCGCCGCGGGGCGGAAGATCACTTCGCGCTGGCCCGAGACTTCCTGCACCCCGTCCACGCGGCTGAGCGCCCGTCGCGCGACCGTGAGCTGCTCGGCCGTCAAGCGTCCGGAGATGTTCACCCGCTGCTCCCCGTCCGTCACTTGGTCTGGATCGTCCTGCGCGAACGCCATGACGCTTGCGGCAAGCGCCAACGTCGTGACTGCTCCGAAACCAAACATCTTCCTACGAATCACCCTCATGCGCTTCCCCTTCCGAGACCCGGACGCTGGCCAACGTTGGGATGTTCACGTGCGATGCCGCCCGAGTCCAGCCCGGCGCTTCATCCAAAGCGTGCGTCCTCTCGATGATCGCACGCCGGCAGCACGCGGGTCTTGTGTGGCAGACTATCGCCTGATGTCTTCGGGCGCGGAGCTGACCGAACCGCTCACCCGCAGACACCTCGGCTTGGGGAGCCACTTCGGCAGGTGTTGCCTGCCCTGACGACAGGCCTGCTTTGACGACGACGTATCGAGTTCTTCTCTGCCTTCTCCTTCTCGGGTCCGCCGCGTGTGGCGACGACGACGCGCGCCCCGACGCTGCGGCCGACGCCCCCGGCTGTACGACCGACGCCGAGTGCGAGGACGACGTCTTCTGCAACGGCGCCGAGGCGTGCGTCGACGGAGCGTGCGTGACGACCGCCGCCTGCGCCGACAGGGAGACGTGCGATGAAGCCAGCCAGTCCTGCCGTGCGGATTGCGCGGACGCAGACGGCGACGGCGCGCGCGACGCATCCTGCGGGGGCCGCGACTGCGACGACAGCGACCCGGAACGTTTCCCCGGCAACCTCGAGGTCTGCGACGTGGATGGCTTCGACGAGGACTGCGATCCGCGGACGTTCGGCGTGCGCGACCTCGACGGAGACGGCGTCCCGGACGAGACGTGCTGCAACGGCGACGTGTGTGGCTCGGACTGCGACGACGCGCGGGCCGGCGTGAACCCGCTCGTCCCCGAGGTCTGCAACGGCATCGACGACGACTGCGACGGCAACGTCGACGAGGGCGTGCTCGTCACCTACTGGGTGGACGTGGACCGTGACGGCTACGGGAGCGACGCCGTCGACGCGGACATGGTCACGGCATGCGTCCGACCCGACGGCTTCGCCGATCGGAACGACGACTGCGACGACACGACCGGCGCCGTGAACCCAGGCGCGGTGGAAGTGTGCGACGCCGACATGCGGGACGAGGATTGCAGCGGCATGCCGGACGACGTGCCCGGCGGCTGCGAGTGCGTGGACGACGAGTCACGCGATTGTATGTTGCCCGGCCGCTGCGCCGGTGCGCGACAGACGTGCGCGGCGGGCCGTTACGGAGCGTGCACTCCGGGGCCGGTCGAGGAGACCTGCAACGGCATGGACGACGACTGCAACGGCGTGGTCGACGATGGGCTGACCGTCACCTGCTACCTCGACACGGACAACGACACTTACGCGCTCTTCGGGACGACCCCGACCGAGCTGTGCCCCGGTCCGATGCGCGGCGAGGCGGGGACCTGCCCGGTCGGCCACACGATCCGCGTTCCGAGCGACCCCGCGACGAGCGACTGCGACGACAGCGCGATGCTCGAGACCGTCCCGGTGGCCTGCTACGCGGACGGCGACTCGGACGGGTACGGCACCGGACCGGTCATGTACCGCTGCGCGTGCGAGGGGGGCGTCGTCGAGCGCGCCGGTGACTGCTGCGACACCGACCGCAACAGCCATCCGACCCAGACGACCTACTTCGGCGCCCCCGACGCTTGCGGCTCGTACGACTACGACTGCAACGGCTCCAGCGACCCCGAGTACCCGATGAGGGCGTATTGCTACCGGAGCGGGTCGCGCTGCGAGCTGGCCTCCCCCGGCGGCTACGTCGGCTTCAGCATGCCCTCGTGTGGGCAGTTCACGAGGATCGCAAACAGCGAGTGCACGGACGGGCCGTCCGGGTGCGTACCCGTCGAAGGACCCGGCGGAAACTACCGCTGCCGCTGACCGTCCCTGACGGGCGCGGTTGTGGGGCATGAAGCGTCTGACGGAGCTTCGGCTGGTCGGGTCAGAAACACTCGCTCGGCGGCCCTCCCACCGTCCGACATGGTCGAGCTTGGCGAAGAGGACGCCCTCAACAAACTTGAGGGTGCGGTCGAAAGAATCTTTCGACTCGCACCCGCCCAGGCTCAAAAGCGCGACGTGCCCGTTGGCCTGCAACTTGCGAAGCGACGGCCATGCTCGACGGCCCCTTCACCATGCCCACCGCCTGCCCGCGCTCCGTGGGTTGCGGATGACGCACCTCGATCCGCCCACCATCCCACTCGATGCCGCGAGCCACGAGCCCGACCAAGCGCGGAAGCCTGTCGGCGCCGCAGTCACCCCCCAGAACAGGCCCAGGTTCGCGCACAGGATCGCGCACAGGATCACACACAGGATGCGACCCACGCATCTCTCCATCGCCGTGCGGACATCGACCCTGCAATCGAGTAGGCCCACCGGATGACTGAACCGTCCAAGCCCGAGGGTCTCGAGATCGAGCGCTCCACGAAGATGGCGCGTCGCGCATTGGTCCACGGACACACGCTGATCCTCATGGACGTCGAGGCCGAACACCTCGACGACGTCCTCGACGCGGTCGGTGACGCGCTCACGAAGGATCCCACGAGCGACCGCGAGTCGGTTCGGGAGAGTTTGCGCCGGCACGGCGACTCGGGTCCGGAAGTGCTCGATGGCGGCGTGGCGATCATTCACGACTCGGTCCCCGCGACCGACGGTCTCCCCGTGAACGTGGACGTGCTCGTGCGACTGACCAAACCGCTCGCGCTCCGCGACGAGGAGGGCGAGGCGGTCCGCTTCGTGTGGGTGTTGATCACGAGCGAGAAGACGCATCCGCACGTGGGCGCCGCCGCCGAGTTCGCCCACCTGATGCACCATCAGGATCTCTCGGACACCGCCGCTGCAGCCGAGACGCCGGAAGAGCTCGCCGCCGCGTTCGAGCAAGCGCTCAAACAGGAGATCGACCTCAAGCGGATCCCGCCGGAGCTCGAGCGCACCGGGAAACTCTTCGGCGGCGTGGCCCGCGACATCAAGCGCCACCTCCCGCACTATTTCGCCGACTTCCGGGAGGGCTTCAAGCTCAAGGTCGTGGGGAGTGTGCTCTTCATGTTCGTCGCCTGCCTCGCGGCGGCGGTGGCGTTCGGCGGCTTGCTCTCCACGTTGACCGGCGGGCAGATCGGCGCCGTCGAGGCGCTTCTCGCGTCGGCATTCTGTGGTGTGGCGTGGTCGCTCTGCGCTGGGCAGCCGCTCCCCATCGTGGGCGCGACCGGTCCCAACGTGATCTTCACCGGCATCCTCTATGGCCTCTGCCAGCAGTTCGAGATTCCCTTCCTCCCCACCGCAGCGGTCGTGGGGCTGTGGGCTGGCTTCTTCCTCGTCGTGCTCGCCGCGACAGACGCCAGCGCGCTCATCCGCTACTTCACCCGATTCACCGACGAGGTCTTCGCAGCGCTGATCGGCCTGATCTTCATCAGCGAAGCGGCCAACGATCTGGCCGGCTCGTTTCAAGATCCGGAGGTCTCCGAAGCCACCGCCCTGTTCGAGCTCCTGCTCGCCCTGGGCACCACGGTGGTCGCGATGGCGCTCGCCCGCTTCCGCCGACAGCCCTACCTACGCGCGAAGTTCCGCGAGTTTCTCAGCGACTTCGGACCGGCCATCGCCATCTTCGCCATGACGCTGCTCGCGCATGCGTGGCCGGAGATCGAGCTGCCCAAGCTCGACGCCCCGGACCACCTCGCGCCGTCGATCGACCGCGACTGGCTGGTGAATCCGATGGAGGTCCCGACGTGGGTGTGGGGCGCGGCTGCCATCCCGGCGCTGCTCCTCACCATCCTCATCTGGGTGAACCAGAACATCACCGCGCGGCTGACCAACAGCCCGGACTACAAGCTGAAGAACGGCCCCTCGTTTCACTGGGACATGGCGGTGATGGGCATGCTCGTAGGCACGATGAGCATGTTCGGCCTGCCCTGGGTCGTCGGCGCCGTCGTCCGTTCGCTCAACCACGTGAAGAGCCTGGTCGTCGTCGACGGGCGTGGACGCACCGTGGGCGTGGTCGAGAACCGCATCTCCAACCTGATGATCCATGTGCTCATCGGCGCGGCCGTGCTCTTCTTTCTTCCGTACCTCGCGCTCATCCCGATGGCGGTCCTCTTCGGGCTCTTCCTCTTCATGGGCATCGGCACGCTCGGCGGAAACCAGTTCGTGGACCGGTTCAAGCTCTGGATCACCGACCCGAACCTGTACCCGCCGACCCACTACATTCGCGCGGTCCCACTGCGCTTCATCCACGCCTACACTGGCATCCAGTTCGTCTGCCTCGCGGTGCTCTGGGTCGTCAAGACCAGCTTCATCGGCATCCTCTTTCCCTTCTTCGTAGCGATGCTGGTCCCCATCCGCATGTACCTCAAGAAGGTCTTCCGCGGGCACCACCTCGCGCTCCTCGATGCCGAAGAGGGACCGGCCGACGAAGAGTTCAAAGAGATCGGCGCCTAGCAGGTCGCTGAAAAGCGACCTGCTCCCTTGCCGTTGCCCTTGCCCGTGCCCTTGCCCGCGTCGTGGACGCCGTGTGTTTCGCGACGGCGAGGCCGTGAATCGGAGCCCGATGCCCAGCGGACGAAGCCGCCGGGCATCGGTCGGTGCTACGCGGCGCAGCTCCGCAGCCGCGCGACGCGTAGGAGGTTGTATGCGGCGCCGGCCAGGTAGGCGGCGAACTGTGTCTTGCGTCTGCCTCGATATTGTCTGGTCTCTCGCGGCGTCCCGACGGGTGCGGACGCCTTCGGCCGTCCTGGAACCCGCCGGGAACGGCTCCGGACCTGCTCGTCGCTTCGCTCCTGCGCGGGCCCGAAGCCTCGCGCGCGAGAGAGCGTGCAGCCTCGCGAAGCGAGCCAGCGGTGTCACCGGGACGGGGTTTCGACATCTTCTGGGGCTGGTGACGGTCGTTGGTGGAGAACCACCAGAGGCCGCAGCATCTCTGGCGCGCTCCGTCCGGGTACTCGTGGTTGCCGTCGTGATGGGTGAGCATCTTCCGGCCGTGCTCACGTCGTCCTCTACAGGTGTCGTGGCGGGTCTTGTCGTTCGTGCAGCACACGGACGACTTCAATGCCGTCTTCCACTTCTCGGAAGTAGACGTAGTGGTGTTCCGCGCGCCACCGCCAGAGCCCTGGTCTTTTGGGCACGGGTTTGGCGATCCGACGATGCGCTGGGATGATCGATTCGCACGTGTGCTGCAGCATGTCGATGTACGCGTCGCGCTGCGCTTCGCCCCACATCACGCGGGTGTACTCGGCCACCTCGTCGAGATCGCGCTCGGCCAGGACCGTGTAGTGAACCTTCACTTCGTCTTGGGGATGCCGTGCCGGCGACGCACCCGCGCGAAGACGCCGGGTTTGGCGCGTTTGCTTGCGAGTCCTTGGTCCAGCGCCGCGTAGAGTTCCGCTTCCCTGCGGCTCTGCTCGGCGAACGCCTCGAGCGCAGTCCGCACGACCTCGCTGACGGAGGCGAACTCGCCCTGTTCGATCCGTTCCTGGATGAACTCACTGAGGTCGTCACCCAGCACGAAGCTCGTCGTCTTGGCCATCAAGCCCACATTACTAGATTCATAGTACACCGCCAACCCAGCTCTTCGTCACAGGTGCCTGATGCGCACGAACTCGTCGTCGGGACCTCGACCTTGCTGAGGGTCAGAGCGCCGGCCAGCAGTGTGCGATCGCCGCCTCCAAGTCCGGGTGCATCGGAGGGCACGCATCGATGTCTTCAATCGAGACCGAGCACGTCGGATGGTCCTCTCGAATGCAGTCGCTCAGGTCCCGGTAGAGTGGCACCGCGCACGCCGCATGTTGATCGAAGCCGTGCACGTTCGTTTCCAGATACGGGCGCACGCACCCTTGCCAGTCGAGGCCGATCGTCAGATTGTCGCTTACCACGCGCAAGTAGTGGGTCACCGACGTGAGGTAGGGGGAGAGGGGATCGGCCATGACTTCGAGCCCAAGGCTGCACCGCCGGTGCGTGTCGTGAAACGCGGCGCTGACGACTGGACAGCGGGCGCGGTCGAGGTCCTGGCGGTCGAGGCACCGTTGCAGTCCCACCGCGTCGCATCCGCTACCAGCCGCGCAGTCGGCGAGTCGGGCAGACGCTTCGGCGTAGCATTCGAGCACGGCCTCGGCGTCGGGATCCACTGCCAGCGCTTCGGTCAAACAATCGAGGGCGCCCGCGTCGTGCATGGACGCTTCTTCGAAGGTCGCGGAGTCGAACCGGTCGAGGCAACTGGATACGCTCATGCCGAGCGTGGAAGCGCATTGGCAAACTTGGTCCGCTGCGGCGCGTTGGGTGTCGAGGAACCCTTCGACCCCAGGCGGGATGTCCGCGGCGCAGGCGGAAACGAACAGGACAACAACCAGCGAGAAGCGAACAGACATGAGAGAGCCTCCAGTGAGAGCGCCCTCTTCGGTCGAGTGCGGGGCCGGTTGCTCGCTTTGAGGCGCGCGGTCGTTCAGGGGCGTCGGCGTCTTCGGTTCAGCCAGTGCAGAAGGAACAGAGCCACTCCACCGGCACCTTGGCCACCCGCAGAACAACTCCCACCGTCGCTGCTCTCCACCTCGCTGCTCAGGTCCACTGGAAACCGGGGGCCGTCGTGGCGGAACTCAGGATGAGGCCCTGGTGCCTCGTAGACGCACTCGTTCTGTCGAAGGCATCGCTGCGAGCCCGGACACGACGTCGAGCAGCGCCCCGGCACAGCCCTCCACACCGTGGTCGGTTCACCTGGCCGCGCTCCGTCCCCGCCCGTCGCGGGGACGGCTTGTTGCCAGCACCGAGCGACTTGTGCGCAGGTCCCGCCGTGCGGACAGTCGCCATCGGTGCGGCACGACACCGGTTCACACCACGCGTCGTGCTGGTGGTGCGCGACGATCCACCCAGGCTCTTCGCAGCGCGACGGAAGCGACATCGCGTCTGCCGACGCGGTCGAGACCGCGAACATGCTCAAGATCAGCGCGTTGCGCACCATGGTGTTCCCGGTCGTCACGATGGGAGCATCGCACGGCCAGCACTGCGACTCCCACAGCACCGGCGCGCTCCGTCGACCCCTTCGACGCTCCGTTGCAACTCAGCATTGGGCTCGTTGGGCGATTCCTCGAACGGGATCGGATCGCCACTTCAGTTGCCGAGGTCGTTGCGGAGCAGGGGGTGCGGCTGCCGTTCGAGAAGGCCATCGGCGTTGGCCGAGGCCTGGGTCGGTTACGCCTTCTTCACCGCAAGCGGGATCATGGCGACGAGGACCATGAGGCGGAGAAGGGCGCCGGTGGAGAACCACCACAGGCCGCAGCACGTCAGCGCCCCGCCCAAGAACATGCGCGCGTCGAAGATCACCACCGCCGGTACCCACACCACGACGTAGAGGCCGAGCCACGCGAGTCGATGGCCGCGGCTTGCACGCCGCACGGTGGCGAGCGCCAGCAGGACGGGAACGACCGCGCACGCGATCAAGCACAAGCCACCCACGAACAGCTTCGGTTCAAACGTCTCGGCCAGCGCGTCCAGCAAGCCGCGCAGCGCCACGTTGCCAGTGGAGAGATCGGCCCAGAGCGGGACGAGGGCCATCGGCGCCTGTGCACACATGGCCAAGCCGTTGGCGTCGGGACGGTCGGCGCGCATCTGAACGACCACGAGGGCAGGCACCAGGAGCGGCAGGTAGAGGAGCCCGAAACAGGCGACCCCCACGTCCAGCGCCTCATGTCGGACCAGCACCGTGAGTGCGAGCCAGACGGCGACCAGAACCGAGGGAAACAGAATCCTGAAAACCACGACCCATCATGCCAGCAAACGCTCAGCGCCAGATGCAACAACGCAGCGCTCGCCGGACCCTTGCAAAAGATCTTCGGCGCCTCGCGTCCATCCATGAACAGCACATGCGGGTGCGTGCCCATCCACCGCTGGGAGTTCGAAGGTTCCGTGTCCACCGCAGGCGAAGCGCGCACGGGTGCAACCGCGCAAGCGTCGGAAGGTTGATCGCGCGGTGCCCCACAGTTGCCCGGGCTACGAGGCTTCTCGGTCTCGGTCTATCGATCGAGTTCGCGGCGGAGCTGATCTGCGAAGGCGGCTTCGTCGGTCTCGGCGAGTGCGAGCAGCAGGCCGATGCGGTGCAGCGCTGCTTCGGCCCGCGCTGCGCGGGCGAGGCCACGGTCGACCCCTGCTTCGTAACCCGCACGGATGTGGCGTCCGGCGTGGGCTGCGAAGGCGGAGATCAGCGCGAGGGCGCCGCCGCATCCGAGCACGAGCCACGTGCGCGGGACGAGCGTGGTGCCGCCGAAGAGCACGCCCACGAAGCCGGCTCCGACGAGCGCGAGCACGGCCAGGCCGGCGCCGAAGAAGAAGGTCATCACCGCGCGGTCGGTGTTGGTGGCGCGGCGGCGCTGGTCGAGCGCCCACGTGCGCCAGAAGTCGCCTTCGCGGTCGAGGCGGACGGCGAGCGTCAGCAGACTCTTCGAGCCACCGAGCTCCGGGAGGTCGGCGCCTTCGCGGAGCGAGCGCTCGAGCGCGGAGAGTTCTTCGTCGTCGAGCGCGTCTTCGATCTGCGCTTTGGTCCGGGCGGCCGTCGCCTGGGCGGCCCGAGCCCCACGCTTGGCAGCGTCGGCGCCGCGCTTGGCGGCCTCTCCGATCGCGTCGCCGCTCTTCTGGGCCGCTGCGGCGACTTTGGTCCCGCCGGCTTGGAGCGCGTCGCTGGCCTTGGCGCGGGCCACCTTCATGGCCGCGAGCGACTTCGTCCCTGCAACCTCGAGCGCGTCCCCCGCCCGGTCGCCGAGTTCGTCGATCGTCTCGCCGAGATCCTCGAGTCGGTCCTGCATGGACTCGGTCTCCGCGTCACCCAAGTCCGGTTCGGTTGGCTCCATCGACTCGGTCGACTTCGACCGTTTCGACTCCGCAGGATCTACTTCGCCACCACCGTCCATGCTTCCCAGGGTAGCGAACTCGCCGTCGCGATGGATCGGTATTCAGCGCGGCTGGGTCTCCGTCCAGAACGAGGCGCCGAGCCCTCACCCCGAATCGTCGTCCATCTGCGCATCCTTCACGTCGCAGTCGTCGCCAAAGCCGCACAACCATCGGCGGGGAACGCACACCGATAGAGCGCACCGCCTGTACGTCGGTCTGCTAGCTTCGGTCGATGCGCTGGTTGGTGTTGCTCTTGCTCCCGCTCGCGTGTGCCGAGCATCACGTGGTGGGGCGCACGTTCGACGCGGAAGCGTTGGACGCGTCCGGTCGCGACACCGGCTCGCGAGAAGACAGCGGCCCGCCGGACGGCGGGGGCTTCCTCGACACCGGTGTGTGTTCGCTCGAGCGCCCCATGCCGTTCCGAATCAGCGAGGCGGAAGCCGAGTGCCTGGGCCTCGCGAGTGCGGACTGTGCGGTCTGTCATCGGCACCCGCGCGATGGGTTCTCGATCTTTCCGGATGCGCCCCCGCCCCCGATGGGCATCGAGCCCTTCGAGCCGGAAGAGTTGCGCGGATGTCTCTGTGAAGCGGCTGCATGCGACCTGAGCCGGGTCGTGTGCACCGGGCTGCCTGGATGCCTGGGCGAGAGCCCGCCGGAGACCATGTACTGCGACGACGTACGCATCTGTCTCCAGGGGGCCGGCAGCGACCGGGACGCGGCCGCGATCGCGTCCTTCGCGCGCCGCATCGAGTGTCGTCGCGCGGATTCTTGCGACTACCTTTGCGGGGTCACGGACGGCGACTTCGACGACGAGGTCCGCGCGGAGCTCTGCGCGATCGCAGCCGCCGCTCCGGACGCGCAGATCGAGTGCGCGATCTTCGGGCCCTGATCTGGTGCGGCAGGCTGAACGTGCGACGAGAGGTGACGAATTGGAGGACAGGTGGACAGTGAGACGCTACGAGAATTGCTGCAGAACCCGCCGCAGAATCCCACATCGCACGCGGTGATCCTCGACTGGCTCGGCGAGCTGGGGCTGCCGCACAGCGACGAGGTACGCAACGCCGGCGTACCGGTGTCGGTGGTCGTCTACCACGACCATGACCAATGGCTCGAGCCGGCCTTCTACGCCGTTCCCGACACCGCATTCGACCCAGCGATCCGAGAAGCACTCGCCCAGATGCATGGCCGCGTTCATGCCACCGAAGACATCGCTGGCGACGAGTGGGCTGGGGGCCTCTGGCTCCTCGCGCTGATCAAGAAGATGTGGCTGCAGGATCTAGAGCATTTCGCAGACCATGTTCCGAGCATCGACCGAGAGGCCCTCCTACGCGCGCGGCGGGAGTCGATCTGGGATGGCTACGCGATCGCCGACGACGGCCCGGTGCGCGAAGCGCAGTTGACGCATTGCTACGCCGTGGAACTCGCGCACTAGGATGCCGCGGATGCGCTCCCTCGTCTTGATCATGTGCTGCGGCTGTGCCGCCGCGCAGGTGCCGGCGACCGAACCCTCTCCGTCGATCGCGGGTCTGCTGGCTGCGGGAGACACGCGGGCGGCCTGCCGCGTGGTGTCACAGGCAGAGCGTGGGCTGCTCGGCGAGGCGTTGCTCGAAGAGACCGGTGGCGTGTTCCGGATGCACGCGTTCACGCGGGCCGAGCTCCAGCAAGCGCTGCCCTACCTGCCGCCCGCCCTCGACCACGAGAACGCGCTGGTCGTCGTGACAACGATGCGTGTTGATCGAGTGCCCTACGACCGGATCGACATCGAGAGCCGCATCCAACACGGCCCGACCACGCACGCGTCGAGCTCTTGCTGCGACGACCAGGAGTGGTTCGACCTGCTGGAGATCGAGCCTGCACCCGCGCCGTCGCGCCCGCGCCCAGCCCCTCCGCCCCCGGACTACTGCCGCCAGGGCATCTCACTCCGTGGCATCCTTTTGGACATTGTCGCGGGCTTAACGACCGGCTTGGTCAACCCCCGAGAACCTGGACGACCGAGTGAGTTGTTTCGTCCATCTCCCGAGTGCCATCCCCCGTCCACGACACCGGCCGAGGCCGATTCGGACGGCTCGTCAAGCGCGGCCGAGAACGCCGCCCGCGCCGCCCTGCAGCAGCTCGTGCGCGATCCGCACGGCACGGCGGGGGACCCGCCCGAGCCCCATCCGTGCCGGGTCACCAGCGACGGGCTCTCGTGTGTGAACGCGCGCATTCAGACGCTGGACTCGAGCGCGTCGTCCGCGGTGCTGGTGATCTCGCTTCGGCACGAGGACCGAACCCAGTCCCCTCCGTGCGCCATCCACAACCTGGCCACCCTGCGGCTCGACCCCGACCTCCCGCCCGCCGAAGCGATCAACCAACACTTCGGTGAGGAGGCAGTGCCGCTGTCGAGCCTGGACTGGCGGTGAGGACCGCGGCGTCGCGTCCGCCTGTCTCGCACGGCCCGTCTCACACGGTTTGAGAACAGGATGCGCTCTTGTAGCCTTCGTGGATGAACGAGGTGGAGGAGCAAGCCTGGCTGAAGCGTTGCACAATGAGGTCAGCGTTCGTCGCAGTGGCGTGCGTGCTCGTCCTCATTCGCGGCTTGTTCTTCAGCCCGAGGATGTGGGCTGGTCCCTTGTACGCAACAAGCATTCTGGGTGCCGCAGCTTGGCTGAGCGCGGCTTGGTTCTCCGGCCGCTCGTATCAACAAGCGCGCCGGGCGGACCCAACGGATCACGGGTGAGCTGTTGTCGGCCGGCGCTGCGTTGGGCCGCGCCTCAGACCATCGAACCCCGACCCACGACGTTGGATGAGCTGAGCAAGAAGCAGCGCTGCGTTTCCCGAGGCCAGCGCCTGCGGTTCTGGAGGCCAGCACTGCGATTCCCACAGCCAGCACTGCGATGCCCGAAGCCAGCACTGCGATGCCCGAAGCCAGCACTGCGATGCCCGAAGCCAGCACTGCGATGCCCGAAGCCAGCACTGCGATGCCCGAAGCCAGCACCCGGTAGGTCGCCTGCGATCTGATGTCGACCCTCGCGGAAGGTGTGTTCGTACCCCGCTCCGTTCGTGCGACGCTTCGTCATGGCGTCGCGCGTACCCTTCTTCATCCTTCTGCTTCTCGCCTGCGGAGAGACCGCTTCGCTCCCACAGCAAGCGCCGCCCGTCGCCGAGGTCGAACCCGAGCCGCCGCCCAGCGACGAGCCGAACGTCGAGCCGCGCGACGTCCAGGCGGAGCCCGAGGACGAGACCGAAGTCGCCGCGGCGCCAGCCGAGGACCCGGTCGAGGACGACGTCCTCGCGGCGGGGCCCGAGCGACGAACCGAACGGGAAGGCGCCCTCAGCGTATTGGACGTCGACGCGACGGGCGTCGCGGTCGACATCTCGGCCAGGCAGACCTTTGACCCCGGCAACTCGGCCGACCAACATGTCGTGGCGCTTCGCTCCCGGGTGCAGGCGCACTCGGTCCTCTCCGGCAGCTCCTTCGACCGCGTCGTCGTGGAGCGAATGGTCCGGCGGCGCATCGCCATGGTGCGCCGCTGCCACGAGCGAGAGCTGCGGCAGGACCCACGGGTGGAGGGGCGGCTCGTGGTCCGATGGATCCTCGAGCCCACCGGTAGGGTCGCGTCGTCGAACGTTGTGGAGAACACATCGGGCAACGCCGGCCTCGCCGAGTGTGTGCGGAACCAGCTGCGTCGGTTCCGCTTCAACCCGGGGCCGGACGCCGAGACCACGGTGCTGACGACCTACGTGTTGACGGTCCCGCGTTGACGGGTTCCCCGCGCTGGCGGCGGCGGCGCCGTCTTCAACGCAGTACACTTCGCCGGTGCGGTTCTTCCGGCGTCTGCTCCTCGTCCTTCTCGTCGCGTGCGGCTCCGATCCGATCGGCGTGCGCGACGCCAGCACACGCGACGCCTCACCCGACGCACCATTCGCCGACGCACCATTCGCCGACGCTGCGGTCATCGACGCAAACGACGATGCCGCCCCCGACGCCGGCGTGACCGACGCCGCTGTCGAGGACGCCGAGGTCGATGCAGGAAGCGACGCCGGGCCGCCAGTGCCACCGTTTCCCGACCTCGCGATCGGCCCTTACGAGTCCACGTTGCCGATGTTGATCGCGAGCATGCGCAGCAACGCCGTCGCGCTCGACACCGGCGCGACGTACGGTCACAGCGCGGCGCAGGGCTACCTGTTGCAAGCCATCGCGGAGCTGCTTCGGGCCGCTCGGGCGTACACGCTGCCCGAACGCGCGGAGCTGCTGGATCTGGCGCTCGGTGAGATCGCAGAGCTCGAAGGCGCGGCCGATCGCACCACGGGCGCGGCGCCGGCCTTCGGTCTCGACACCGCCTGGGACGCGTTCGGCGACGGCAGCACCAACCCCGCGTTCACTGCGTACGTGTGGCAGTCGGGCATGGTCGCGTACGGCGTCGCAGCCGTCGCGCGGGAACTGCAAGCGCTCGGCGACCCCCGCGCCGCCGACACGATCGCCTTCGCGCGCGCGCTCATCGGACGCTGGGACGCGCACCTCACGAGCACGCCGGACGGAGACTACTGGTGGTACTCGTCCGCGCCGGCCGACGCGATCGCCGTGCACAACACGAGCGCGCTGCTCGCGATGGCGCACGACGCGCTCGCCGAGGCGACCGGCGAGAGCGCGCACGCAGAACAAGCAGAGCGCAGCACAGACTTCTTGTGGGCGCGGCTCCGCGGCAACCCGACGACGGGCTACGCATGGAACTACGCGGACGACGGCTACCCAGCCGGATCACGGCGCGCGGAAGACGCGTCCCACGCACTGGTCACGCTCCAAGCCATGGCGCTCGCGGGCCGACGCGGCTGGTGGCCGGAGAACCGGATCCAAGGGGTCTCCCGAACCCTCCTCGGCAACCTCTTCGCCGGCAACCCAGCGCGCCTCAACGGGCGGGTCGACGGCACGAGCGGCGGCGAGAGCGAGTGGACTTGGACGCGTGCCTCGGTCATCGGATTCGGCGCCCACGGGGACATCCCTGGTGCCGACCCGGAGGTCTTCGACACCGCGTGTTCGATCCTCTTCTCCAGCTACCTCAGCCGCTTCGAACGGGCACTCAGCGGCGCTACGCTCGACTCCGCGCGCACCCTCGCGCTCGCCATGCTGCTTGCGCGCCGGCCCGCAGCGTTCGCCGAAGGCACCCGGTGGCGGCAGATGGCAGGGCCGGACGACGACGCGTTGCCGACCGACGAGACCGGCGGCACCCGCTTCTACACGGTGGACTGGAACCCGCCCGCGAACCTCGCCGCGGGACTCACGCTCCCGGCCCGCACCTCCTCGGCGCTCAACGCGAACCTGCTCGTCGACCTACCGAGCACGCACACCGGACGCGTCGTCGTGAGCCTGACGTATCGGAGCAGTGCGGCGACCACGATCCGGGAGTGGGACGGGGCCGCGTACCACCTGCGCGCCACGCTCCCCCGCACCGCCGACGAAGACGGAGTCGTGCGCTGGATGCGCACCACCTTCGAACTCGATCCCGCGATCCGCCACGACTACCAAGCCGCGGTCCCCGGCGTGAACGTGCTCCTCGAAGTCGCCGCCTCCGGCACCGCCGTCCACGCCATCGAAGCGACCCCGCTGTAGCGTGGGCAGCACTGGGGACCACGGGTATGGCAGAAGGATCGGTTTGGCTGGGCAGCGCAGGTTCAACCTGGTAGCGGTGGCGCATGCTTCGCGTCAGTGATCGCTTCGACTCCGGCAACATCATCGTCGTCGACGCTTCGAAGGCCGACGACGTTCGGCTCCAGATCCGTCCCGACGTCGGCGACGAGCACTACCAGTGGTTTCATTTCCGGGTCAGTGGCGCCAAGGGGCAACGGCTCTGCTGGCGGATTCTCAACGCGGCGGGCGCGAGCTACGAGAAGGGCTGGCCGGGTTACCGAGCCTGCGCGTCGTACGATCGCAGGACGTGGTTTCGAGTCGACACACGCTACGACGAGGGTGAACTGATCGTCGAACACGAGGTCGCGCACGACACGATCTGGTTCGCCTACTTCGCGCCCTACGCCTGGGAACGGCATCAGCGCGTCGTCGGGCAGATGCAGCAGCACGGACGGCTCGAAGTGCTCGGGGAGACGCTGGACGGTCACTCGATGGACCTGCTCGTGGTCGGGGACGGGCCCGCGCCGATCTGGATCATCGGCCGCCAGCATCCGGGCGAGAGCATGGCAGAGTGGCTCATCGAAGGGCTGCTCGACCGCCTGACCGATCCGGCCGAGTCGCTCTCACGGCGGCTGCTGAGCGACGCGACCTTCTACGTGGTCCCGAACATGAACCCCGACGGAAGCCGCCGCGGTCATCTCCGGACGAACGCGGCCGGCAAGAACCTGAACCGGGTCTGGCACGAACCTCAGATGGA
Source organism: Deltaproteobacteria bacterium (assembly GCA_034670305.1). Classification (GTDB taxonomy): domain Bacteria; phylum Myxococcota_A; class Polyangia; order Polyangiales; family Houyiibacteriaceae; genus JAXMNT01. The sequence goes on along the minus strand of JAXMNT010000034.1, from coordinate 26,180 downwards.
CACCGAGCCCGAGGTCGCGCTGGTGAAGGCGCGCATGGAAGAAGCCGGGGTCGCGCTCTGTCTGGACGTGCACGGGGACGAGGCGCTCCCCTACAACTTCATCGCAGGCCCGGACGGAGTCGCGGGTCTGCCCGACCACGTGCTGCAGCTACGGGATGTGTACTGCGAGGCGCTCGTGCGCGCGTGCCCAGACTTTCAGACGAAGCATGGATACCCCCGATCGCCGGTCGGCAAAGCGAACCTGACGATGTGCACGAACCAGATCGCCCACGCATTCGGCGCGGTGGCGATGACGCTCGAGCAACCCTTCAAGGACAACGCCGACGCGCCGATGCCCGAAGGCTGGTCCCCGCGCCGCTGCAAACGACTTGGGCGCGCCCAGCTCGACGCCGTCGCGGCCGTGCTCGACCGACTGTCGCGCTGACCGTGCGCACCCCCACAGCGATCGTTCGGAAGGTCTGGAGGGCGGTCCGCGTACTTGCGAACATGGCTCTGGGCTCACGATCTACTTCGCGCAGGATCCCGTGCTCCGCATGCTCGGAGATGCCGGGCGCCCTCGCCAGTACTTCATGGGCGCCCTCTGGCGCGATGGGGTCCGCATCGATCCGGCCCATCCTCCCGCACCCGCGGACGGGACGACCTGCCACGACGACGCCCGGGAGGGACTGCGCATCTGTGGCTCGGGTCGCACCACGTGGATCTACGGGATCGAGACCGGTCGGCTGATCCGGCTGAGCGTGGTGCGCCGCCCGGGTTGACGCACATGACTCGAACCGGTGGACGTTTGAACGCCTGACACCGATCGCTCGGCGAATCAGAACGCGCCGCAGGTTGCGTTTGGGTAGTGGACGGTTCGGACGTTGCCCGGTAGGGGACGGCGGGGGATCATGAACAGCCCATAGCTGTGAAAGCCGGAGCGCCCGACGGCGACCAGGTGCCGACCGTTCGATACGACATGGCGCGGTGGGTCGGCCACCGCGAGCGGCGCGAGCAGGGTGTCGCGGTGGAAGAGCCAAGCCTGCAGTTCGGATTGGACCCAGAAGAGATCCGAGCCGAGTTGACGCGCCTCGGGTGTGGTGTCTCGCGCGTCGTCGCGCGACGCGAGCACCTGTCGTTGTCCATCGCTCACCGAGGCCTCGGTGCTTGGCCAGTCCTCGAGTCGGGCGTCCGGGTGTCGACCGAAGACCGCGACCGCAAACGGGGCGCGCTCCTCCTCCCCAAAGTGTTCAGCCTGCAACAACGGGCACCTATGCACCACGAGGGCAAACGCCGCGTGGCCGAACTCCGGGCAGTGCGCACCGATCTCCACCCGCTCGTCCCCGAAGCCCGCGCAAGCGCCCAGTGCGGACAAGAGCGTCACCGGGGTCGGTGGCAGAGGTTGGCTCCTGCGCATGCGGAACTCCATCGCGCCGAACACCCCGACCCCACCTTCCAGAACTGGTCCGCGAACATCGCTGACCTCACGCCAAGACTCGAGCAGGACGTAGGTTCTCGAGCCGAGCACGAGCGCGGGCGCGGCGGCTGTGTTGTCGCACGTATCGTAGAGCGGCCGCCGATACACCCAGCCCGCGTGCGGCGCTTCGATGCGTGCCCAGCCGCGCACGGTGCGTGTCACTTCGACCAGCGAACCGTTGACCAGCTCGCCGACGACTTCGGCCGTGCCGTTTGGGGCTGCCCGCACCCGCAGCGGGGGCGACTCGTCGAGCACGATCGATGGACACAACTCTGCGTGGCGGTCGCCTTCGGAACCCTCCGGGTTCTCCTCCGCGGCCGGGCCCGTCGCCACCGTCGAGCGTTCGGCCGGCTCGTCTTGGGGAACCGAAGCGGGTTCGGCGGTCGAGCTCGAGGTCTCGGTCCCGTCGCTGCAAGCGGCGGCACAGACCGCGCACGCGACCAGTACCCACGAGCGGGACGTCATGGGCGGAAGTGTACTCGACCTCATCGCCGCCGAGGTCCCGCGCCTCGAGGCCGCAAGCGACCGTTGGACGGGCGTTCGCGAAGAACCGCGTCAAGACGGCCCGACGGGCCGCAGGTCGGCTGCCGACGGGCACTCGGAAGTACCCGCCGACAGCCGGCCTCGGACAGCGAGGTGGGCTAGGTCCCGCCTCCGACCAGGGCCCAGACGATGACCAGGACGAGCGGTACGCCGAGCCAGAGGATCGGGTAGATCGCGCTCACCTCGTTCTCGATGGACGGGAACGGGTTCTCGACTTCGGTCTCGCGCTCTCGCCGCCGCGCGGCGCGTCGTTCGCGCCGTGCGTCGGCCGCCAACCCTTCGTCGTCCTGGGGAACGAACGTGGGGTCCGCGAACAGATGGATCGTTTCTTTCGTGCCCGAGGTGGCACGTGTTTTTGCGGGTCGCATGATGGATCACTCCCATGCCGCCGAGGCGGCGGTTGCATGAATGGTTCGAACCAAGGGGGCGCCGCGAGAGAGGTGTCTAACGCGGCGCGCGGCCTGGGGGAGGTTCGTCGTTCATGCGTGGGATGTGTGTGCCGTGGCGCGCCCAAGGCCGCCCGCGTCGCGCCTTCGCACCGGCGCGACAGACCACGGAGCGGCGCGGGTTCGGCAGCAAGCGGGACGCGCGAACCGAGACCTTGCGGAGGTCGTGCGGTTGTCGCGCCGGTTCCGGTGCCCGCACCAGCAGGCCGGTGACCTCGGCCGGCGACGCGACCGAGACATCGGGCCGACTCTGGGTCAGCCACGTCTGTGCCTCGTCGACCGGCGCCGGACCCTCGCCGGCGAGCCCGAACAGCGCGCCGGCGCTGAGGAGTCCCCAGAGGAGCCATGTCAGGACCGGTTTCACAGCCCGCAGTGTCAGGCGGTTGATCCCCGTCGGCAAGGTCCCCATGGCGAAGAAGTAGAAGTTTCGCAGGGCTCCCGTCCGGCCCACGACGCGCGCCGCGCACCCCTCGACGCCGTGCAACGGCATCGAGGAATGCGCGACCTGCGCTGCGGCCCGCCGAGTCGGTCAGTCGACCCGCTGACAGCCGAAGTGCAGGTGCGGCCCGGTGCCGTGGGTTCCGGCGATCAGCTGTCCTCGGAAGGTGTGTCCGTCGCGCCGGATGGTGAACGTCTCGTACTCGCGGTGGGTGCCGCCGGACAGGCGGGAGCGGATGGTCTGCGCGAGGCCGTAGTTGTTGGCAGTGCCAAAGTCGACGGCGTCCGCGCGGCTGTTGGAGACGTGGTGGTCGGACGACGGGTTGCCGAACGTCTCGGTGCGCTTGCGCGACGTGACCGGGTAGCCGCCGTTGGAGGCGACGATGCGCACGACCTCGTCGGTCACGTAGCGGCAGCCACCCCACGTCGGCGCGCCCGCGGAGTAGTCGTTGCCGTAGCCGACTGGGCCACACGAGTTGCCTTCGATCCGGCGTTTGCCAATCAGCACTCGGTTCGGACCGCGTTCACCGAGGTTGTGGGCATACACCCGGATGGTCTCCGTCGTGCCGCATGGGGGCGGGCTCCGGTCGAAGTCGAGCTCGAAGCGGTGGCGCTGACCCCCGAGACACCGGACGTGCACTTCGCGGCCGTGTGCGGTGTTGGTGCGGCGGTCTCGGAGTTCGCCGGAGCGGGAGCTCTCCACCGTGATCCGGACCTGTCCGCTGGGGCGCTCCTGGTCACACGCCCAACCTCGGATCGCTCGGAGCCTCCGCTGGTTCACGTTGAAGCCCAGGACGTCTCCGATCGGGCCGCAGCGAAGCCGCCGGCGCCGAACCATGTAGCGCTGCCGGTCCCGGTGACCGACGACCGTCAGCGCGACGCGGTTCTCGCACCCGATCTCGCGATCGAACTGGATGCGGAAGAGGTGCGCCGGTTCGTCACCGCAGCGTTCGCGGATCCAGCGACGCTGCCACGTCATGACCGGCATCTCGTCGGCGAGCACTGCCGCGCGCATGCGCACGCCGTGGTCGTTGAGCACGGTGACCAACGCCACGACCGGACGCCCAGGGTTGCGCCGGTCGCAGGCCCAGCCGACCACGGTCCCATCGTTGTCGACTCGCAGGATGTGCCCGCGGGCGTAGTCGGCTTTCGCCAACGGACCTTCGCCGCGGTCGAGCGGCTCCTCCGTCGCGTGGTCCGTCGCCTCGTGTTCCCGGTCCCACGTGGCGATCAGCGCTTCCTCTTCGGGGTCGATGTGAAAGGTGTCGACGTTGGCGATCGCCAGAACGTCGGCCAGCGTCTCGCGGTCGTTGTACTCGGCCGCGAGGTCGTCGTCGTCCATGTCGGCGGCCGCGATGCGATCCTCCAGCGTTGGCTCCATGGCCTCGCCTTCGTCGTCGCTGACCGCATCGGGCAGCCGGTCGACGTCCTCGCCCGCGTAGTCGGTGAGCAGATCCGGGTCGTCGCCCTCGTACGGCGTCGCCGCGCAGCCCAGGCCCGTCATGCAGACGATGGTGACCAAGAGCACGAGCCCCTTCTGGGTCGGGTGGGTGATGGTCGTGGGCGCTTGGTTCTGGTTGATGTGCATGTCGTCCTCCTGACAACACACTGGCCCACCGGCGCCTCCCAGGGCTCTTACCCCGTTGGCGCGAATCGGCGGTGCGCACGCACACCAGCGCAAAAGCCCCATCCCGCGACACGCGTGGCCGGGCGGACAGCCGGCGACGAACTGCGCCAGGGGCGGCGAGCCAGGCGGTCCACGTCGTCGGCAACCGGATCCCCGAACTTGGCGCCTCGTGTGGCGGCGTCGTGTGGCGGCGCCGGCCCACACCGCACCACCACCGCACCACGCCTCTCGCCGGATTGGAAGCTAGCCGTCGTCGCCCACGTCGTCGCCCACGACGTGGCGCGCCGCATCGATGGTCGCGAGCACCTGTCGGGCGTAGGGCAACAGCCGCTCGCCCGCTGGAAGCAGGCGCACGCCCCGTGCGTGGCGTTCGAGGAGCAAGACGCCGAGCTCTTCTTCCAGGCTGCGGAGTCGCCGGCTGAGCGGCGGCTGCGAGACATGCAACCGCTTGGCGGCGCGTCCCACGCTGCCTTCTTCGACGATGGCGACGAAGCCCTCGAGCTGCGACAAACTCACCCAGCGAGCATAGCGCAGAAGGGTGCCGGCGCAGGCATACCCAATCGGTATTGGTCGGGCGCTGCGGACGCCGACATAGAGCAGACATGGGCATCGAACGTCTGCTCCCGAAACACATCGCGAAGTTGCGCCGCGCTGGCGAGGTCGCGGCACAGACCCTCGCGCACATCGGCGCCGCGCTCGCCCCCGGCATGAGCACCGCGGCGATCGACCGACTGGTCCGAGAGGACACCCGAGCCCGCGGTGCGGCGCCGAGCCAACTCGGCTACCACGGCTTTCCGGGGGCCGTCTGCACCAGCCGAAACGACATCGTCTGCCACGGCGTTCCGAGCGAGCGGGACGTGCTCGAACCAGGCGACATCGTGTCCGTCGACGTGACCTCCAACCTCGACGGTTGGCATGGCGACACGTGCCGGACGTTCGCGCTCGGCCCGTTGAGCCCCGAGCGCGCGCACGTGTTGTCGGTCGCAGAGCGATGCTGCGAGATCGGCATCGCGCAGGTGCGCGACCAGGTCCGACTTGGCGACATCGGTGCGGCGGTCGAAGCCCTGGCCCGCTCCGAAGGCTGCTCCGTGGTCCGCGAAGTCGGTGGTCACGGCATCGGTCGCGCCATGCATCTCGAACCGCATGTCCCCTTCTTCGGTCGCCCTGGAACCGGCCGCAGACTCCGTGCCGGCATGGCCCTCACGATCGAACCCATCGTCGTGCTCGGCACGTCCGCCATCGTGACCGACGACGACGGCTGGACCATGCGGACAGCCAGCGGCGCCCCCTCTGCCCAGTTCGAGCACACCCTCGTGGTCACCCGCACCGGCGCCGACGTCATGACCCGATCCGTCTTGGGCTGATCCGTCTTGGGCTGATCCGGCTCGGGCCGAACCGTCTCGGGCCGACCGTCTCACGCGCCGAACGGGTGTGCCGTAGGTCGACCACCCCTCGCCCAAACAGGGCACGCGTTGCTGTGGTTGTTCGGTCGCGATTCGAAGATACTCGTTCGATGGAAGAGACATGCGAGGAGTGCCAAGGCCGTGGCGCGCAGTGCACGGTCTGTGAGAGCTACTACACCGACAAGCTCGGGTGCGAAGACTGCGGAGCACCCGAGGACAAGTTCAAACCTTGCCGCTGCTGCGGCGGCAGCGGTGTGATCGAAACCGACTGACCCGCTGGCCGTTCGCCTGCTGTCCGACCCGGGGTTTCGAGGCGCCATGCCCGCTTCGAAACCGCGAATCAGATCGCAGGGTCGCTCGGTGTCGGCGTCAGTTCACGCAGATGTCGAGGGCTTGGGACAAGGTGCCCTCCGAGCAGAGCCGGTCCATGCGCGCGAGGCCCATCTCGAACCCGTGGCGGAAGGCGTTGATGCGTTGTTCGCACGTGCCGTGACCGGCCGGATGGTAGGCGGGGTCGGAGGCTGCGCAGAGGGACCCGAAGGCCGCCATGGGATCGGACTCGTCGAGCACGCCCGCCATGCGCGCCACCGCGGCGAACACGCCGGCCTGACAGTCGGCGTGCTGCTCGTTCTGGAACGTCGTCCGACCAGGGTTGAAGAGACCCGCCCGCGCCTGGTGGGCGTGGCCCCACTCGTGGGCCAAGATCGCGACCGCCGCGAACTGCCCGTGGCGACTGACCTCCTGATCCAAGAACGACGCATCGTAGGCGATGGAGTCGTCGAACCCGCAGTATCGGGCCCTTGTATTGCCATCCAAGAAGCCCCCACATGGGTCGCGAAGCCCGTATGTCGCGGGGGAGAATCGGCAGATGATTCGCGGCTGAGTGCCCCAAACCGTGGCCAAGTCGTTGACGACTCCCAGTGCGGTCGGGGTCAGCCCTTCACACGGAACCGAACCCGAGAACCGCATCGGTGGGAAGGACATGCAGGAGGAGCATGCGCCACAGTCCGGGGCACAACTGCCACACGTCTCTGGCGGGGTGCACGTGCCGTCGCCGCATCCACCACACGCCCCACAGTCGGCCGGGCAGGAGGTGCAGTCCTCGCCACTGCAGATGCCGTCGCCGCATCCGCCGCAGGGCCCGCAGTCGGCTGGGCAGGTCGAGCAGTTCTCTTCACTGCAGACCCCATCGCCACACCCGCCGATGCAACGGTCGGCCACACAGGTCAGGCCCGGAGCGCAACCGTCGAGACAGCCCCCGGTGCACACGTTCGCCGTGCACCGTTCTCCAGCGGCGCAGTCGAATGAGTATTCGCATTCGACACAGTGGTTGTCCGTCGTGCAGACGCGACCGGCCCCGCAGTCCCCGTCCGAATCGCATGCGACGCAACGATCGAAATCACAAACCGTGTCGCCAGGACAGTCGGAGTCATACCGGCATTCACGACACCCTTGCGACCCGACAACCAATGCGATCAGCGCCAGACGCACCGCCAAATCAACAAACTTCATGTCCCACCCCCGGGACTACTGTATCGCAGTACCGGCAGAATGTCTCTGGGCGCTGTTTGGGCGGTTTAGACGAACTCAGCAGCGTGGGCGTCAGGGAGCGAGGCCGACGACGAAGCCTTGCCGGAACGTTTGGTCGCCGGTTCGCCGCGGCGGTTCTGCGCCGTCGAGAGAGACCACCCGCAGCTCCGATCCCTCGTCTCCGCGACCCACGTACACGATGCGATCGCCGGCGATGCGAACGAATGGGCCGAACGGGGTTCCGTCGGTCACCGACGCGGACGGATCGAGCACTTGGGTCTCCCCGGACTCGAGCGAGAGCAGGTGCAGGGGCCAGGAGTGCTCTTCTTCCCGTGCGAACACGAGCGCCCGTCCGGCGTCGACCGGCATCGCGAGGAGCGCCCCCACCACCGGGATCGGCCGCGGGTTCGAGACCCCGCTCGCCGCATAGTCGAAGCGTTGAAGCAGTCGTTGGTGATCCGTGTTGGTGAGCACGAAGGCCGTCTGCGCATCGTGGAAGACCGCGAAGAAGCCATCGCGCACGAACTCCGCGACCGGTCCGCCGGCCAGAGCCACGCAGTAGAGACCGCGCGTGTCGGAGCGGCGCAGGTGGAAGCACACCGAGTCGCCCTCCGGGGTGAGGCTCAGAGGAACATCGTCCCAGACCCGCCCCTCTTCTTCGCCGAGCGTCGTGCGTGCGCCGGACCGCGTGTTGACCAAGACGACCGCGACCTGTGGGGGATCCGCTTCGGGGGTCTGTTCGCAAAGCACGAGGCGTTCGGCATCGAGCAACAGCGGCACACAGTCCGACGGATACGCACCCAGCGGTTGCCCCGTCTGGTTCAGCACACGGTATCCGTCTTGCGAGCGCGGTCGACCTTCGCGAACGGGGAGGGCGACGAACGCGTCGCCGTCCGGTGCACGTGCCAAGACGAGGTTGCCTTCCCCGAACACCACACGGTTTGCGGGCGCATCCACGTCGATGACAAACGTCCCGGCGGCGTTCTCGCCCGCCGTGCTGACCATCACGCGCGTGCCTGGCGAAGACGGGTCGGGCGCAGGGGTCGGCGTCACTTCCGCGGGCTCGGGAACGGCAGCCGGGGCAGCGTTCGCCGCGCCACATGCAGACAACCAGAAGACGGAGAGGAGCCGGGCGCATCGTTGCATCGCGCGATGCTACCGCAGCGCTGCGCGTGGGGTCCGAGGGACGCGGTGCGGGCGGGTGGCGGGTGGCGCCGGTTCCGGTCGCGCTTTCTTTCGGTGCTCTAGCCGGCGTCGTTGGCGACGGTGCCGAAGTCTCGCTTGCGCAACGCTTCGGGGGTGATGGAGACGTGCAGGTAGTCACCGTCGTGCCAGCACCAGCCGAGGTCGGCGTGGGAGAAGAGGTTGAGCAAGTGAACGGAGCCGGTCGGGGTGGGGTCGTACATCAGCGATGAGACGGCTGGGTAGCCCAGCAGGTGGTCGTTGCGTCGCCGACGGTCGACGGGGCAGAGCTCGAACAGCAGTTCATTGGCCATCTCGAGAAGCTCATACGCCTCGTCGCGGTCCACCGGTGCGGTGTTCCATTGTTCGGGCGCGCGGGGGAGGTCGAGCGAAGCGTGGAAGGCGAGCGCGACCCCTTGCTCGATGCGATCGTGGTCGGGCGCGCGCTCGGGTTCGAGCTCCCCGAACTCTTCGAGAAACTCCGCCCGGCTCGCGTCCTCCGCATCCTTCGCAGACTGCTGCGTGGGCGAGCGTGGTGGCGTCGGCCGGGTCTCGAGGCGCGTGCCCGCGGCGGTGTAGAGCATGCGAACGTAGCCAGGGTCCTGCCAGAAGCATGCGCCGGCGTTTGTCCCGTGACCGCCACCGGAAGTCCCGGCGTGCGCCGACGGCGGCAAGCGAACGTGCAAAGCCGCGACGCGCGCCCTACCTTCGACCGCATGTCCGAGGAACCCACGCGCGGACACGTGCCGCCTTCTGCGGCGCTCGGCGCGCTCTTCGTCGCCGAGGACGGACAGCTCGCGCTCTCGATCACCGCCATCGAAGCAGCCCCTGGCTTTCAGACCACGGTTTGGAGCGGGATCAGCGGCGGGGTGCTGCTCGTCGGCGCGCACACCGAGTGGAAGCCCTCGACCGACCTTCGCTCCGACCACGCGCTGCGCCGCATCGGACACTTCGACGTGGAGCTCGGGCACGTCGGGGCGGGCGACCTCTACCACCTCATGGTCGCGTGGGAGAACACGGACGAGGAGCGCTACGGAGACAAACAGTGGATCGCCCCGTTCCCCGACACGCCGCTCGACGCGCTGCGCATCTTTCCGGAGTTCGGCGGGAGCCCGTTCTCGGGCACCGACTGGGATTGGCAAGACGGGTGGTGGTACCCCTACTCGACCTACGCCCCGGCGACCGCCGCGCAGCGCGCGAGATACCGCCCACCCGATCCCTGACCGGGTATGCTCGCCGGATGGTGTGTCTCTCGCGAGGGAGGCTTCGGGCCCGCGCAGGAGCGCGACGAGCAGGTCCGGAGCCGTTTCCAAGGGTCCCAAGAAAGCCGAAGGCGTCTGGACGCGGAGCAACCCCGCGTGAGACACATCCATCCAGTCTCTCGCGATGGGGTGACCTCCCCAAGGAGAACGGGTCCGGTGGTGTTCACGCTGGATGAAGAAGCGCGCATCGTGCGGGCTGTCGGGAACGCCGAGCGCGAGAGCCGCGGCGAGGTGCGGCTGTGTGTCGAGCGGCGTTGCCCGGTGAAGGATCCGTTGGTGCGGGCGAAGGCCCTGTACCGGATCCACGGACTCGACCGCACCGAGGGGGACACGGGTGTGCTGCTCTACGTCGCGACGCGCAGCCGGGTGGCCGCGGTGTACGGCGGCGGCGGCGTGCACGACGAGGACGCGCCCTGGACCGGGGTGACCGACGCGGTCGCAAAGGGCGCCGCCGCGGGCGCGATGGTGGACGGACTGTGCGAGGCGCTGGGTGTCATCGGCGAACATCTGCGGGCGCGGGTGCCGGGCGACGACACCGCGGGCGATGAGCTGCCGAACGCGCCGATCGTTGTCGACGGTGTGCCGCCAAGAGATGCCGGGGAGTCCGAAGAATGAGCGAGTTCGCGGACGTCTTCGACTGCATCGAATGCGGCGCGCAGGTCCGGTTCCGCAGCGGAGAGGACGGCGACCTGCTCGAACGCGCGGCCTGTGGCTACTGCGGGGTGGTCAACGAACGCGCGTTGGCCATCTTGCGGGACAAAGCGATCGCGGAGCGGGCCGCACTCCGGACACGGCGCACCCGGACGCGCGAGATCGGCTTGCTGCTGCTCGGCGTCGTGGTGGTCGCCGCAGGACTCACCGGCATCGGGATCGCGAACCACGGCTCCGAACTCTCCGAGCTCTATGCGGAGGTCGGACGCGCCCACGCTCAGGTGCTCAACGTGCGCGAACGCCAAGCGGCCACCTTGCAGCAATGGCTCGAGGCACCCGCTTCCCCCGACCGCGATGCGGAGATCAGCGGCGCCGAGAACCGGGTGCGCATCGAACGGGCCCGCTACGACGAGGCTGCGAGCGCCTTCAACGCAGCTTCGGCTGGGCCGTGGGGCGGACTGTGTGCGGCGGTGTACGGCTTGCCGCACGCGGTCCGGCTCTCCGACGAAGAGCACTGGTGAGGCGCCCGGCCTTCCACGGGAAGCGCTCGTGGTCTTCGGCCGCGCATGTGCACGCGTCGCGGACGACATTCATGGCCACCTCAGGCAAGACTCGTCTTGCGGGTCTGGTGGCTTGCACGCTCCTTCTCTTCTGCGTCCCGCGCGCGAGCGCCCAGGACGACGCGGTGGTGATCAACGCTCCGGTCACCGACCGCGCCGGCGTGCTCTCGGAACCCGGCGTCGATCGCATCTCTGGGTTGTTGCGGGCGCACCACACATCGACCGGGGTGCAACTGGCCGTGCTCGTCGTCGACACGACCAGCGGGGCGCCGATCGAAGACTTCGCGCTGCGCGTCGCCACGCGGTGGAGGGGTGGGGACGAAGACCGCGACGATGGGGCGCTCTTCGTGCTCGCGGTCTCGGACCGGCGCATGCGGCTCGAGGTCGGGTACGGGCTGGAGGCGAGCGTGCCCGATGCGCGTGCGTCGCGACTCGTGCGCACTGCGATCCCCTTCCTTCGCACCGGCGACTACGACGGTGCGGTCGAGGGGATGGTGCACGCGTTCATCGAGGCGACCGCCTCGGGTGCTCGAGCCACCGACGCACCGGAGACGCTCCGACCGGGCACCAGCCAGAGCGCCAGGCCGGCCACCCGCGCACCGCACGCACCGCGCAGACAAGGCGAGATCGATCGCTACCTGGCGACCCACCGCAACCTCGCGCGATCGATGGGCCAGGTCACCTGGCCCGGCGCCCCGACCGCCGGTGCATACGCAGTCCTGTTCCTGCTGGGCAGCCTCCTGGGTGCCGTCGGCCGCCGGCGCGGCGCGCGTCGCGAGACGGAGGCGCGGGCCGAATCTCGGACGCTCGAGCTCGACCTGCTGGCGCTGGCGTGGGTGGTGTTGTTCCTCGGCGGATCCGCGGTGGCGGCGCACCAACTCGACCTCGGTTGGTTCCCGCTCGTCGGCGCGGGCGCAGGCCTGATCGCGGGCCGCAGCTTTCTCTGGTCGTCCGCGTTCAAGTCGTTTCACTACATCGTGCTGGTCACCATCCTGAGTGTGGTCGCCTTCGTGGGGGTGGGCATGTGGATCGGCTCCCCCGGCGTTGGCTTGTGGGTGGCCGCCGCGATTCAGGTCGTCGTCACCCGACTCTACGCGCCGCGTCGGTCGCGCGGGTTGCGGGTTGGCGTACTCGAGTTCCTCCTCGGCGAGGGCAACGGTCTTGACGACTTCGACAGCTTCTCGTCCGGCAGGTCCGGTTTCTCGTCGGGCGCCTCGCACAGGTCCTCGAGTTTCGGCAGCTCCCGGGGCCACTCCGGAGGCGGCTCGTCGCGCTACTCCGGCGGAGGCGGTGGGTTCGGCGGGGGCGGCGCGAGCTCGAGCTGGTGACCCAGGCTGCGAACCGCGTGGTAGGACTGCGCGGTGCGTTCAACCCACATGTTCTTCATCCTCTTTTGTGCGTGCGCTTCGGACCCGGCACCCGCCCACACGACCGAAGCTCCAGCCGATGAAACCGCTGGCGCGGAGGCAACCGTAGAGGCACCGACCACTGCGGTGGCTGCTGCAGAACCCATCCCGGTCCAGTGCTACGGGACCGACTGTGGATCCGTGTTCTCGCAGATGACGGGGGGAACCGGGCGACCGCCGGCCAACCTGGCACCCCCGTTGCCGAACACGAGCGAGGCCCATTCGGGCACGCGGCCAAGCGCATTGGCCGATGCCGTCCGTCACTACGATGCGCTGGCCGTGGTCGAGTTCGACGACGTCCAGGACCGCACGATGGAAGATGCGCTCGTGCGGCTGCGTCGCTCGCTCGACCTCATCGCAGGGAGGATCCACCGCCTGGACGCGGCATGCGCGGAGCTCGTGAGGGGTTCGTCAGCGCTGCTTCCCGCCTGCACGACACTCCGGGCCGACGCGCGGGACACGCTTGCGCGCTTCGTTCGCGGGTACCGGATGAGGGTGCCGGTGGACTACCTCGCGCGGGTCGACGAGCGCCCAGCCGAGGAGCGCGACGGACACCTCGCGTACTTCACGGGCCAGCTGCGGGAGATGACCAACATCCAGGCAGCGCGCATCCACTGCGACGCGGTCGACCTCTACGAAGAAGCGGGCACCCCGCGCGCGCAGGAGCAGCTTGAGCGCTACGGCGAAACGTTCCTCGCCCATTGCAGCAGCCGAGACACCCCCTGACGGCGCTTCACGTCGGCGTCTTCTTCGCCCCCGAAAACCCCAACAATGCCTCCCGCGACTTCCACTCGTTCTTCTCTCCTTCTCACCCTCCACCTGCTGGCGTGTGGTTCGACGGCCAACGCGCCAGCGGAGCAAACGGCGACGCGCTCGGCCGAGCCCCGTCCGCTCGAGACCGTCCCCGACATCGATCAAGAAGTCGTGACGCGCACGTTCGGCGAGGTCAGAATTCATACCCTGGTGTCGCGCGCCGACCGGGTGGGCACCGCGACCCACGTGTTCGAAGGACCGACGGGCGTGGTGGTGCTCGACACGCACTTGCTGCGCCGCGACGCGCAGGCGCTGCGGGCGTACGTCGACGCGATCGGCAAACCCGTCGAGCGGGTGATCATCTCGCACGGACACCCGGACCACTACTTCGGCCTCGAGTACTTCGACGACCTTCCGACCTACGCCCTGGCCGAATCCATCGCCCACATGCGGCGACGCTGGCGAGGCCACCGCAGCGGCCACGTCGCACGCATCGGCGACGAGATCACGGACTTCGCGCGGTTCCCCGAGCACGAACAGATGCCGGGCCGAGAGACTCTTGCCGGCATCGAGTTCGACTTCGAATCGGTGTCGAACGCCGAAGACGTCACCCAGCTGGTGGTTCGCCTGCCCGTGCACGACGTGCTCGCAGTCCAGGATCTTTCGACCCAGGGCTACCACCCCTTCGTCGGCACCTTGCGTTTGCGGGCATGGCGCGGTGTGTTGAGCCGCTTGATCGAAGAGACCCGCGCGTCGGAAGACGCGTATGTCCTGGTCGGCCATGGCCCGCCCGGAACCGCCGCGCTGCTCGAAGGGACGCGTGCGTACCTGCCGGTCGCGGAAGAAGTGATCGCCGCGGAGCCCGCCACCCAGGCGGAGTTCGTCGACACGATGAAAGCACGCTTCCCAGATCTCGAAGGCGACCTGGTCCTGCCCATCTCCGCCCGCTTCGTCGTCCCGGACCGCTAGACCACTCAGGCGTGGTCAAACACCCGGCATGGAACGTCGAGCGGGCCGCGCTCGTTGGGCAAGAGCCCCTGCTCCCGATCGAATGCGCGACCGGCTTCGATCCATTGCTGGTGGTGTACGTCGCCGGCGAGTGGCGGGTCGTCTCGCACCGGTAGGCGGGCCAAGTGACAGGACCTGCGGGTCTTTGGCAGACTTGCCCGATGCGCAACGGACTCTCTGTAGGCGCAGCTTGTTTCGTCCTGCTCCTCGCGTGCGGTGGCGACGACGCGATGCCCCCCTTCGACGGGGGCACCGCTGGCTGCGAGAACCACGACGACTGCGACGACGGTCTGTTCTGCAACGGCCCAGAACGTTGCGATCCAACCTCGCCTCTGCGGAGCGCCTTCGGATGCGTACCGGGCGCGCCTCCGTGCGTGGCGGGCGGGTGCGACGAAGTCGAGAGCGCGTGCACGGTCGACTGCGCGGACGACGACGGGGACGGGCACCTGGCCGCCGCGTGCGGCGGGGACGATTGCGACGACTCGGACGCGGACCGCTACCCCGGCAACGTGGAGGTCTGCGACGAAGCGGGGCACGACGAGGACTGCGACCCGACCACGTTTGGCGGCCGCGATGTGGACGGCGACTCGTTCGAAGACGCGCGCTGTTGCAACGGGGACAGCTGTGGCCGCGACTGCGTGGACACCCAGGCCTCGGTGCGTCCGGACGCGACGGAGACCTGCGACGGCACCGATCAGGACTGCGATGGCGCGGTCGACGAGGGGCTCGTCCAGACCGCGTTCCGCGACGACGACGGGGATCTGCACGGCGACCCGGACGGCACGGTGCTCAGCTGTCCCGGCCGCGCCCACACCTCCACGAGCGACGCGGACTGCGACGACGAAGACGCGCGGTCCCACGGGCTCTTGCTCGAAGTCTGCGATGGGCAGGACAACGACTGCGACGGGCTGGTCGACGAAGAGACCGTGACGGTGCCTTGGTACCCGGACACCGATGGCGATGGCTTCGGCGATCCCTCCGCGGCCCCGGTCTTCGCGTGCGAGCCACCAGCCGACCACGCGCTCTTGCCGACGGATTGCGACGACACCGACGCGAGCCGCAGCCCGGCGGCGGTCGAGCTCTGCAACGGCCGCGACGACGACTGCGATGGGTTCGCGGGGTTCGAGATCACGCCCGGCGACCACGAGGACGACGACCGGGACGGCGTCGCGGACATGCGGTGCGGCGGGCTCGACTGCGACGACCGCGATCCGCTGGCGGGACCCGACGTGCCCGAACTCTGCGATGAGGTCGACAACGACTGCGACGGCCGCATCGACGAGGACGTGCGCGAGGACCTTCGCTGGTTCGCCGATGCGGATGGGGACGGATACGGCGGGGCGGCCGGCGCCTTCACCGGCTGCGAGCGGCCGCCTGGGTCGTTCGTCCTGCGCGGTGGCGACTGCGACGACGCCGACGCCGGTCGGGGCCCAGCACAGACCGAGCGTTGCGATGGGCTGGACAACGACTGCGACGGACGCGTCGACGAGGACTCCGCGCAGCGCGTGGCGTACACCGACGCAGACGGCGACGGCTTCGGCGACGCGATGAGCGCCCGCACGACCTGTGTGCTCGCCGCCGGCGAAGCGGAGCTTCCAGGAGACTGCGACGACACGGCGGCCGGCCGTTTTCCCGGCGCCACCGAGCTCTGCGACCTGGTGGACCAGGACTGCGACGGGATGGTCGACGAGGGCGCGGCGCCGCTCGACTGGTACGCGGACGGGGACGGCGACGGGTTCGGCGACCCCGGCGGGCCCGCGCCCGTTTCGAGCTGTGCACCCGTCGCGGGGCGTGCCCCCAACGCAGACGACTGCGACGACGCGCGCATGGACGTGAACCCCACCGGCACGGAGACCTGCGACGGGGCCGACGAGGACTGCGACGGGACCACGGACGAGGGACCCGCGACGACGTACTACCGCGACGCGGACTCCGATGGGGTGGGCACCGACACCGACACCGCGCTGTCTTGCGGCCCCGCTCCGGCGGGCTACGTCGCGGCGTCCGGCGACTGCGACGACACGGATCCGTTGCGCAGCCCCCTGCGGGTCGAACGCTGCGACGGTCTCGACGAGGACTGCGACGGCGGGGTCGACGAGGGCGATGCGGTGATGGCGTGCTCCGAAGCGGGACACACGGGCATGTGTGCGGCCGGCGGGGGCTGCACCTGCACCACCGGCCTCGGCGATTGCAACGGGACGACCCTTGACGGCTGCGAGACCGACGTCACGACCGACCGCACCCACTGCGGCGCGTGCGGCAGCGTCTGTTTGGCGGCGCAGACCTGCGCGGCGTCCGTCTGCGCGGACGATCCGATCGAGCAGATCGCGATGTCGCATTGGAACCTGTGCATCCGGCGGGCGTCCGGCGGCATCGCGTGCTCCGGCCAAGATCACAACGACGTCTACCTGGACCGCGAGCGCTTCGACTCGACTGTGTTGCGAACGCTCGATGTGCAAGCGGAGTTCCTGAGCGCGCACCGGCAGGACGCCGTGCCCGAGGAACACCGATGTGTGCTGCAGGACGGAGGTGCGACGGTGCGCTGCTGGGGCACCAACATCCGCGGTCAGCTCGGCGATGGCACCACCGTCACCCCAGACGCTGGCATGAGCGTGGTGGCCATGACGCCGGCAGGGAGCACCTACGCCGAGCTGACCGCGGGCGCGCTCTTCTCGTGCGGCCGTCGCACGACCGGCGAGGTCGACTGCTGGGGCGAAGGTGCTCAGGGACGCCTCGGCAACGGTTCGACCACCGATCAAACGACGCCCACCCCCGCGACTGGCATCGACGACGCGGTCGATCTCGGGAGCGCCGGCACGGCCATGTGTGCGGTGCGTGCGACCGGCCAGGTGCTGTGCTGGGGAGAGGTGACCAACGACCGATTGGGCGACCGTGGTCCGAGCGCCGACAACACGCTGCCCACGCCGCTCGTCGACGTGAGTGGCGCGGTCGCCGTGTCGATGGGCATCAACTACGGGTGCGCGCTCCTCGGCGACGGACGGATCCGCTGCTGGGGCAACGACGACGAAGGGCAGCTCGGCGACGGGACCCTCGCGCTGCCGACCAACCGCGCGTACGCAGTCGACGTGGTCGGCATCGCCACCGCGGTCGAGGTCGCCGCCGCGTCCGGCCACGCCTGCGCGCGCCTCATGGACGACCGCGTCGTCTGTTGGGGCCAGAACCACGAGGGCCAGGTCGGCGACGGAACCCGCACGGATCGACCGACGCCCCAGGTCGTCCTCGATCCGAGCACCGGCGCTCCGCTGCGGGTGCGCACCATCGGGGTCGCGGAGTCCTACAGCTGCGCGGTGCGGACCAGCGGCGGCCTCGTGTGTTGGGGCCGCGACCGCTTCGGTCGCATGGGCACCGAAGGCACGAGCAGCCTGACCCCCCAACCGGTGCCCGACACCTGAGCACATGCGCGGAGCGTCACCGGCGGCAAGCGATCGTGCATCGCCGCGACGCGCGCGCTCTTGTTCCTGCGGGGCCGCATGCTCGGTGCATTCCGGCGGTCGGCACGTCCCGAGACCCGCACGCTCGGACTCGACCTTGTGCCGCTCGCGTGCGTGGGCTCGTTCGTCGGGAGACCGGGGCAACTCGGCCAGGGTTGGTGGTATGAAGTCGGCGCCATGACCAAGACCAAACTGAAGGCCACGCACTCGCGGAAGCTCAAGTTTCGAGACGTGCATCGAGAGAGCGCGGCCGCCGGTGCCGGCATCGATCCTCGGGTACGCGCCCTCCTCCCGCCCGACGCGGTCGCGGCCAAGGCGCGGCTCCATGCCAACGAGCGGGGCGATCCCTATTTCTTCGTGCCCGGAGAGGAGCAACCCACCGGCTACGTGGGCGTCGTGCGGGAAGGCAGGTGGCAGGCGATCGACGTGCCGTGTCGGTTGGACGGCCACGCGTGCCTCTCGCCGCACGGCAGCGTCCTCGCGATCGTGCATGAAGCGTCCAAGCGGCTCGTGGTGGACACGCACGACTTCACGTCGGGCGAGACGCGCCGGGTGCTGGACCTCGACACTCCATCGAGGTTTCGCTTCCAGCGGCGACCCGGCGGGATCGCGTTCACCCCCGAAGGCATCGTGGTGCTCGCGTCCAATGTGCTGATCCTTGTCGGCCCGGACCCCACCGAGCCCGCAGCCCACGTGGAGCTCGACGAGGCGTACCGGCTCACGAGTGGCCTTCAGGGCCGCTTGCTCATCACCCAGGTGAAAAGCCGTTCGGCCCTTCTGACGGTCCGCAACGGCGCGTTCGAGTTGCTTCGCAACGGCAAGTTCGGCCTGCCCCGGTACGTGTACGAGAACGCGGAGGGCGAGGTCTATCTCGATGTGATCGATTCGGTGCAACAGATCGTCGGGGTCGCCGAAGCGGTCGGGTGGAGCCCCAACGACCTTCCACCGGCGCCCGTGGCGGCGCTCGAGGGCACGCCGGCGTTCGCGCGCCGGAGCGCACGGACCATCCCAGGTTCGCCCTTCACGGCCGCGCCCGCCGCGGCGGTGGAGCGCGCGCTCGCGGGAGGGCATGCACTCGCCATCCGGGCCTCCCAACAGGAGGGCCTCCAGCTGCACTTGGACGGCGTCGCGCTGGACGCACCCGGTCCAGCGTCCGCGTTTGCCGGCCCGCTCTACGCGGTCTCACCGGACGAACAGCACGTCGCGTGGGGCACCTCGGATCACCGCGTCTACGTGCTGGCGGTCGAGACCGGTCAGGTCCGTCAGGTCGGGCAGCCGGACGGGACGATCCGTCGACTCGCGCACACCGGCGATGCGGTGGTCGTGCACCGGAGGAGCACCACGGAGATCCAGCTGTCGGACCTCCAGGTGCGGGACTGTGGCATCACTGGTCGGGTGGACGCATTGGTGGCACTGAAGGACGTGTTGATCGTGTGCAGCCAGGGCGGCGGGAGTGGGCCACCCCAAAGCGACGTACTCCGCCGCACCGGCGACACCTGGACCAAGGCCGCCGAGCTACCGCTCGGCGTCGAGTGCGGCTGGTCCTACGACGGTCGCCACTTCGTCAGCTGCTTCCACGGCCGCGGCACCTTCGAACTCGCGCTCTGATCCACGCGCGCGTCGAGATGCTGGTTGTGTAGGATCCGCCGATGCGACGGTTGCCTACGTTGACGACGCCGGTGTTCGACCACGTGTCGCTGGGGGTCGCGGATCTCGAGCGGTCGGCGGTCTTCTACGATGCCGCGCTGGCGCCGCTTGGACTGGTGGCGCTGTTTCATCAGCCGCGCGCGGTGGGCTACGGGCCGGCCGGGTTCGAGGGCGAGGCGCCGTTTGCGATCCTGCAGCACGACGACGCGGCGCCGTGCGCGCCGTGCGCGGCCATGCACCTCGCGTGGATCGCGACTTCGCGCGTCGCAGTGGATGCGTTTCACGCGGCCGCGCTTCGTCACGGCGGCACCTGCGAGGGCCCGCCGGGGATCCGCGAACACTACGACCCGGGCTACTACGCGGCGTTCGTCCGCGACCTCGACGGCCACCGGCTCGAGGCGGTCCTCCACGAGTGATGGCCGCGCAGCGCCTGGGCCGTCCGGTCCTGGTCCAATTTTCGAGTCGAGACTCCGGGCTTGTTGCAGAGTTTGACTCGCGGTTCATACGTCGGGTTCACGCCTGCGCCTTCAGGTCTGTGGCGGCTTGTTTTAACGCCGGATCCTGGTGACCATCCGCTCATGGACGCCTTGCACATCCGCCTTGCAGCCATTCTTCTTGTTGGCTTCGCATGCAGTGGGGAGGAGCCCGGCGTCGTTGGCGAACCCGGTTTGGTCTCGGTCCAGTTCGCGACCCACGAGGGTTACGTGATCAACGCCTCCGCCATCTTTCTCGACAGGGACGATTCCGTTGTCGCGATTGAACGCACCGACTCGCAAGGCAGGGCATCCGCTGTCATGAACCCAGGTGGCAGCCTGGTTGTGGTTTGGCTCCGGCGTGGGGGTGAGCGCATCTCGTCAGAGGTCCACTACTACCTGGGCGTGAAGCCCGGAGACGACATTCAGATCGGGGGACCTTGGGAAGGCAGGTCCGCACCGCGCGTGGACGTGCTTCTGCCCACCGCGCCACCTAACGCTGTGTATCGGGTTCGTGCGCGATGCGGTGGAGGCAGCGCAAATGGGCCCCGGTTTCAGATGAATCGCCTGGCCGGTTGCGACGCGGGAGATTTGTTTGTGACTTCGGGCAGCAGCGTGATTCCCTTTGAGGACTACGGGTCATTTCTGGTTCGAGACGTCGACTTCACAGGCGACATCGACCTCAGCGCAGAGTCCTTTGTGCCAGCGTCGCTCACGACTCAGACGCTTCTCAATACGCTGGAGCCGATGGAGATTGCCACTTCGTGGATGTCGGTGCGCGATCGCTCTGGTTGGCTCAGCACCATGAACCGCGGCTCGTCGACCAGCTACTTAGGGGCTCTGCATCCGACCGCGACGAAGACCACTCGAATCCCCCCCATCGAAACGGATCAGTTGCTGGTGGATACCACCTTGTTCGGCGAGCTCGGCGGGCCGGTCACGACCCGAAGGGTGATCGAGTCGGTCGCATTCACAACAGAGTACAGCTTGGACGTTGCGACGATTGACATTCCATTCGTGCTCGAGGACGCGTCGCTGGATGCGCGTGGCGACATCTCCTGGCGTGAAGGCCCGGGCGAAGCGGAGTGGGTCCGCGCGCACATCGTCACCATGCGCGATGTCGACACCATCAATCGCTACATGCGTGCGCCTCATCAAGGGCGTTCCCGCCTCGCGCTGCCACAGTTGCCCGAAGAGTACGCCTGGTACAACCCACTTGACGGGGACGACAACCACACACGCTTCTTCGTCTTGGGCACAGCGCCTGGCGGCTACGACACCGTCCGGCAGCTCAACTACGCCGATGGATACCTTGAGTACGTCCTCGGCCGGGGACCCGAGCATGAGACCGTGCGCGCGATTGGAGACCGCTTCGTGACCTCCTCGTTCGACTACTAGAGCTGGGCCAAACGCCCAGGAGCTTCTACACCACCCGAACCGTTCCGCCATGCCTCTGACGACTCTTACCCGATCCTACCTCGCGTTGCCGACGCTTCTCGCGATGGCGTGCGGTCCGGCGTCCACCGTGCCGACCGAGGGGCCCGCCGCCACGTCCGCCGCGCCCCTCGAGACGGTGCCGGACATCGACCAAGAAGTGGTGACGCGAACCTTTGGCGAGGTTCGGATCCACACGCTGGTGTCGCGCGCCGACCGGGTGGGCACCGCGACCCACGTGTTCGAAGGACCCTCGGGTCTGGTGGTGCTCGACACGCATTTGCTGCGCCGCGACGCGCGGGCGCTGCGGGCGTACGTCGACGCGATCGGCAAACCCGTCGAGCGCGTGATCATCTCGCACGGCCACCCGGACCACTACTTCGGTCTCGAGTACTTCGACGACCTTCCGACCTACGCGCTCGCCGAATCCATCGCCCACATGCGGCGACGCTGGCGCGGCCACCGCAGCGGCCACGTCGCGCGCATCGGCGACGAGATCACGGACTTCGCCCGTTTCCCCGCGCACGAACAGATGCCGGGCCGAGAGACCCTCGCCGGCATCGAGTTCGACTTCGAATCCGTGTCGAACGCCGAAGACGTCACCCAGCCGGTGGTTCGCCTGCCAGGACACGACGTGCTCGCGGTCCAGGACCTCTCGACCCAGGGCTACCATCCCTTCGTCGGCACCTTGCGTCTTCGAGCCTGGCGCGGCGTGTTGAGCCGCTTGATCGAAGAGACGCGTGATTCGGAGAACGCCTACGTCCTCGTCGGTCACGGCCCGCCCGGAACCGCCGCGTTGCTCGAAGGGACGCGTGCGTTCTACGCCGTCCGAACTTGCGGACCAACCCAGTTCTATCGGTGCCGACAGGCGACCGGCTGCCGGCCCTACCCAGAGCCTCGGTGATGACATGAAGTGTGGGGACTGCGATGGGACCGTGGAGCCTGCCGGCGCGTACTTGGTGTGCGCCAAATGCGGCCGTCCTTGGACGGCGAAGGTCCTGAAGACGGTGCTTCGGTTCCGAAGACCTGCGCCGGACACGGTGCTGAGTTTCGTGTACGAGCCGCCGACTCGGTCGGGCCACGAAGACGTGGTGGTGCGGGTTGGGCCGCGTGTGTTTCGGAGCGACAGCTACTACTTCATCGACGACCACCCGGAAGGCGTGCCCGCCGATCCGGCGGCTTCGATGCGCGCGATGCTTGGGCACTGGCGGCGAGCGGTCGACGCTTGCGCGACGGGTTCGGTCACGCACCTTCCGCACGACTTCTCGGATGAGTACACGCGGTGGATCCGGGTCCGCGGTCTGCCGGATGACCAACTCGAGCTGGCGAGCGGGTGGGCGACCTTCGAAGGCTGGGCCTTCTCTCCGTCCCACTACCCCGACGCGCTGCGCGACCGCCCGGACGCGCTGGACGATCTGAAGATCGACGACCACCCGCCAATCGTCGCGGGCCGCGCCGCGGTGCTGGAAGGGATCGACCAGAGCATCGACGCGCTTCGCTGAGCGATGAATGCCGACTTCAACGCGAGAAGACCACTTGCGTTCCGGGAAGACAGCACCGCGCGCTCGGACGGGGAGACGCTTCACACGCCAGAAACTTTTGGATAACCTTGGTGGATGCGAGCAGCCGTGGGGACGTGCGCACTCGTGTTCTTGGTGGGGTGTCTCGTGGTCTCAGACGACGATGCGATGCCGCCGAGGGACGCGGGCGGGGATGCAACGGGTCGAGATGCCGGCCGAGAGGATGGGGGCGAAGCACCGGACGCGCCGGCGGTCGACACCGGCGGTGGCGTGGACGCGCCCGCGGCCGATGTGCCGGCGGTCGACAGCGGCGGGGGCGCGTGCGGATCCGGCTACACACGCTGCGGCGGCGAATGCGTGAACCTGGAACGCGACCCGGACCATTGCGGCGTCTGCGCCCGAACCTGCGAGAGCCGGCGGTGCAGCAGCGGCGGGTGCGTCGACAGTTGTTCCGTCTGCGGCGAGACCTGCATCGACAACTTCGCGAACGACGGAGAGCACTGCGGCGGTTGCGATCGCCCGTGCCCCGAAGGGCGCACCTGTGAGGGCGGGAGCTGCGATGCCGAGTGCCGCGGAAGCGACGTGGTCTGTGCGCGCGGCTGCGTCGACTTGGACTCGGACCTGCAGCACTGCGGGTCCTGCGGCAACTTCTGCCGGCGGGGACAGACGTGTTCGGGTGGAAGCTGCGTCTGCTTGCCGGGGTTCACCGACTGCGGCGCGGACGTCGGGTGCGCGGAGCTGTTGACCAGCGCGGATCATTGCGGACGGTGCGGCAACCCGTGCCCCGAAGCGATGCCCTTCTGCCGTGGCGGCGCCTGCTCGGCGATCTGAACCCTCGGCGCAGCAACCTGCGAGAGCGCGACGGGCTTCGAGTCGGGAGCGCGCTGGTACGATGCACCGATGGATATGCGGACGGTGGTGGACTTGGTCCGGCGGGATCTTCGCGCTGCGCTCGTGGACGCACCGAACATCGAGACGCGTTTGGCGACGCTGCGCCCCATGGTCGCCGAGTACGACGCCGCGCTCGTTTGGTTGAAGAAGACGGTTGCGGTCGCGATCGCCGATGAGAAGCGGCTCGAGAAGATGGGCTCGCCCGAGCTCGCGCAACAGCGCACGGCGGTCGACCAGCTGAAGCAGGCGCTGCGGGTGCTGAACCAAAAGCGCGCGGACCTCCAAGGCATGATCGAAGTCGTGGCGGGCCAGCGCGGGTCGACTCGGACGCCGCGCGTGATCGAACCCTTGGAACCGGCGCCGTTGCCGCTCGAAGGGCAAGTCGATGCGGGCCAACCCGCATCGACGTCCGCGCCGCGCGTGATCGAAGCGGCCCCGTCGCCGCTCGAGGTCGAGGTCGATGCGGGACCGCGCTACGTGCAGTCCCGGCAACACGCGCCCCCGCTTCTGCTCACCGTCTCGGGTCCGCCGGGCGGGATGGACGGTCTGCAGGTCTGGGAGGCGCCCCAGTTCCTGCCCGGTCACGAGGGCGTGCGTTCACTCTGGGCCCGCACCGACCCCGCGGCTCACGCGCTGCTGCAGGATGGAGCGCTCGCCCTCGAACAGGGCACGATCCGAATCGGTGCCCAGGAGTGGCCGGCCCTCGCGTTCGTTCGTCCGTTCATGCGCCCCCGGCACTGCGCCACCCTGGTCACCGTGGTCCCCGCGGGAACGCGCGCCGCGGTCGTCTGCCGCAAGATCGAATCACCCTCCACCGTGCCCTGGGAGAAGTTCGCGTCGTGTCCGCTCTTGCGGTCGTTGAAGGTGCGGTGAACCGCGCGCGGCTCACCGTTTGTCGCCGTTGTTGAACCGCGCCATCGATCGACGCTTCAGGGAAGCGGGGCGTCGTCGACCGGTTCGGGTTCGGAGTCCGGCCAAGGCAGCGCGGCGAACCAGGCGAAGTACTCGCAATCATCACGGCCGCGCTCTTCTGTCATCGCTTCCCGCCCCACCGTCCGGAGCTCGGCTGCCGTCGACCCGACCCAGTACTCCGAGTAGATGCGCCGCACCGACTCGTTCTCAATGGTCGCATCGAGGTGGGCTCGCATCGCAGCCACCCGCGCCGACGCGTCGCCCGAGTCACACGGCGCACCACAGGCCGACGGAGCATTGCAGAGCAGGTCGAGCGCTGCAGACCGCGACTGACACCCCGCAAGCAGCACGAACACTGCGAAGAGTCCGAGTGCGGAGGAGCGTGGTTTCCAGACGAGATTCAAGACGCATCCATGGACCCACCCTACCGCAATCTGGAGCACCGCGATCACACTCCATGATGTGAATCGGTCTGATTGCGCTCGCGTGGCGGACCGACGGACGTTGGCACGCTGGAGCGGACGTTTTAGAGCCGCAAGCCGGGACCGTCGTCGAGTGATACCGTGGACCATGACCCTGCGATGCACATCAGACCTCCGGCGGAGGTCAGTCGCGCAACTGCGCCGGCGCGATCGATCACGCGAGTCGGTCGCAGCGTCCAGTCGCGACCGCCGCTACTGTCGAGTCGTTCCGCCGGCTATGCTCTTGGGGTGCGTCTTGCTTCGCTGATTCTCTTTCTCGCGCTCAACCTCTCTCTCGTGCTCCCCCTGGCCGGCTGTGGTGAGACCATTGGTCTCAACGAATGCCGCGACCGGGGCACCGAGGGTGCGACGGCAGCGTGTCTGTCGCCGACGATGGAGCCCGGCTACTACGTCGAACAAGCGGAGCGGTACTTCGACACGCTCGACATCGACGAACCGGAGGACAGCATCCCCGACTACCACGTGCAGGTGGCGCGCTGGGAGTGGCCGCCTTGGCTCAAGCTCACCGGCTACGGCGACGAGGACATGATCCAGACGAGCCTCCAGCTGCGCAGCCTCGATCCGTCGACGGTGCCCGAACGCGACTGTCGGTTCTTCGAGACCCAGCCCTTCGCGCGTTGCTTCGTCGTGTTCGAGTACGAGGACGGGCGCTGCCCGATCTACGAAGAGTTCACGTTCAACGACGCGGGCGAGATGACCTTCATCGAGGCTTGGTCCGATCTGCCGGACTTGCTTCCGCAGGACCGCGCGACGGACATGTGGGCGGAGGCGCCGGACTTCTACCGGCTGGCCAACCAGGTACCCGGCCTCGGCAACGCGACCGGTACGATCGATCTCGAGAGCGACGCCATGCATCGGGCCGAGGCGCGCAACGAAGACGTCGCCGACTTCGCCGGCCGAGCCGACAACTGGCTGCGCGCTTGGGGCCGTGAACTGATCGACGCCGACCCGGACTTCTTCGCCATCGGGTGCGGCTGGCCGCACTAGCAGGTTGCTGAAGAACGCCCGCAGGGCGTTCTCGCAGCCTGCCCCTTGCCCCTGCCCTTGCCTTTGCCCTTGCCCGCGGATCAGCGGTCAGATCGCTTGATCAGCGCGACGAGCATCGCG
>JAXMNT010000033.1:0-84385 GCA_034670305.1 Deltaproteobacteria bacterium | reverse complement strand
CGCGATGCTCGTCGCGCTGATCAAGCGATCTGACCGCTGATCCGCGGGCAAGGGCAAAGGCAAGGGCAGGGGCAAGGGGCAGGCTGCGAGAACGCCCTGCGGGCGTTCTTCAGCAACCTGCTAGTCCCAGCGGGAGGTGACCGTCAGCGAGTAGCCGCGGAACACGCCCTCACCGCGCCCACCGACGTTCTGAATCAGCAGGGTGAAGCGTCCGTTCACCGAGTTGTCCCGCTCGATGCGGCGGTCGACGATGCGGCTCGGAATCGGGCCGGTCATCGTGGCGCCGTCCCAGAGGGTGACGGCTTCTTGGCCGGTCGGCGGCTGCAGCCCGATCCAGAGGCTGGACGGATCGCTGTGCTCGATGTCGAGGTCGACGATGATGTCTTCGGGGACGCTGGCCTGACCCATCACCAAGACCGGGGAACCCGTGGGCTCGGTCATCACGACCGCCGGAATCGACGACTCACCACCCACCGTGTAGGTGCCGCGCATCCAGTCGTCGGCGCAGTAGCCCTGCGTGTAGACCGTCTGCCCGATGCAGATCAGGCGGGGCCCACAGTCCGAGTCGACGTTGCAGTCATCCTGGATGCCGTCCCGGTTGGACGTGTCGCGGCACAGTCCGTACCGAACGGCGCCGGGCGGATGGCCCTCGTCGGAGTACTCACCGTCGTAGGCCAAGCCCACGCAGCGAAGGCCACCGGTGCACTCGGCGTTGCTTGTACAGACCTCGCCACCGGCCGGTCCGCCCACGACGGTGACGGCGGCGAGCAGATGCTCGAGCGTGCGCGGGCCGACCCAGTAGAGCTCGGCCAGCACCCCGATCGAAGCGATGGGGCGCGCGTCGACGATCGACGCGATGGCGCGTGAGGGCACCGACGCATCGGCGAGCACTTGCTCGGACGCGTCGTTGACCAGGTCGAGCACGAGCTCGCCCTGCACGTAGGTGAAGTCGACCCCGTCGTAGGTTCCGAGCAGTTGGTCGTCGCCGGGGACGTAGTCGTTGAGGCGCGCGAACTCTGCCAGTCGGTCGAGCGCCGTCGCGCCAACCCAGCGAACCTCGTCGACCTGCGCGATGGTCTCGAAGAGGACGTCGTCTTCGGTCCCTGGCAAACCGTCGGCACCGTCGCGGGTTTCGATCAGGTTCGCGGCGGCTCGCCGATCCAAGCGCACGTCGTCGTCCAGCAACTCGAAGGTCGTTCCTTCGGTGTCGTTGAGCAACTTGAGCACACCGTCGCCTTCGCGAGTCCCTTCGAGCGCAGCCACCGCGCCATCGGCCCGTCCGTCGACCGAGTCGGCCTCGTCCAGGTCGAGGGGCGTTGCGCAGCCGGCGAGGGCGAGAAGGATGGTGATCAGACGCATGCCGTGGACAAAGCAAGAGACGTTCCGCGCCAGACTCTCGAAACCATTGATGTTTTTGAACAAACAACCGACCACTCCACAAGCCACCTGGCCACTCCGTCCTCCGCCTGGACCAGAGTCGAACGACCCGATCAGAACGAGCTGGGTTCGGCGGTGCGGCGGCCGAACACCGCCCAGGCGATCCCGCCGACCAGCAAAGTGCCGCCTACATAGAGGGCGACGACCGGTCGGTCGAGGAGCGAGTGCACCATCATCCAGCCGGTGAGTCCGAGGAACACCAGGGTGGTCCAGGGATGCAGCCACGTGCGGTAGGGGCGCTCGAGTTCGGGCTCGCGCCAGCGGGAGACGAACACGCCGAGCGCGGTGAGCCCGGCGAAGAGGCTGAGCGAGACGCCGGCGTAGACGAGGAGCGCGTCGAAGCTCGCGGTGAGGGCCATCGCGATCGAAACCGCGGCTTGCGTCCAGGTCGCCCAGGTCGGTCCTCCGCCGGCGCTCCGCACCGCGAACACCGCGAGCCGCGGATGGTCTTTGCCCATCGCCTCGTAGATGCGCGGTCCGGTCAACACCATCGCCCCCACGGTGCTCAGAAGACCGAGCGCGATGATCAGGCTGAGCACGCGGGCGGCGGTGGGACCGAAGAGCGCTTCGGCCGCGACGTGCCCGACTTCGACCTGACCCGAGAGCGCGTCGAGATCGGTCGAGATCAAGAAGACCACGTTCAAAGCCACGTAGAGCAGCGTGACGACCAGCGTGCCGAGGAGCAGGGCGCGGGGGATGTTCTTCTCCGGGGCCCGGGTCTCGCCCGCCACGTAGGCCGCCGCGTTCCAACCGGTGTAGGCGAAGGAGACGTACACGAGGCCGACCGCCATCTCCGGCGTCGCCAACCCTTGCCACGGATCCTGCGCGCTGAAGAGGCGCTGGTAGATGCCGGCTTCGAGGCCGAATCCGATGAACCCGAGCAAGAGGAGGGCCTTGAGCGCGGTGAAGAGGTTCTGCGTGCGGCTGCCCGTGCGCACCGTCGACGCGTGCAAGAGCGATGCGAACACGATGAGTGCGCAACCCGCGAGCTGCGGCCACCAGTCCGGTCCGTATGGAATGGCGCGGTGCAGGTACGCGCCGAACGCGATCGCACCGGCGGCGATCGGCGCCGCGAACCCAACGAAGAGCGAGACGAAGCCGGCCACGAACCCAAGCGCCGGGTGGTAGATGCGCCCGAGCAACGCGTACTCGCCGCCGTTCTTCGGGAACGCCGCAGCGAGTTCTCCGTAGGCGAGGGCGCCGCAGAGCGCGGCGACGCCGCCGAGGGTCCAGCACACCAGCACCGCGCGGGGCGTGTGCAAGTCCGCGACGAGGAACCCGGTCGTGGTGAAGACGCCGGTGCCGATCATGGACGCGACGACCAACATCGTCGCCGTGGTCAGGCTCAGCTGTCTCGGGGTCGACATCGTGGGGCGTGGGTTGGAACGTGCGTTGGGACGCTGGCGGTCAGCGAACGGGCCAGCGGCGCACCGGTGCGTCTCGCTCGACCTCGGCCCGGCACTCCGGCCCCAGGTGACCGGTGCTGTTGTCCACGGTCCGGATCGTGCCGTGCGCGTCGTTCATCACACATCGGGATTCGGTGCAGTGCCGCAGACCGAGTGTGTGGCCGACCTCGTGGATCGCGGTGCTCACCACGCGGAACCGCAGGTGGTCGGCGTCGCGTGCGCGTCGGCGCAAACGGTGCGTCGAGATCACCGAGGCGCGGCCACCGAGATCTCCGAGGCCGAACACGCCCCAGTCGCGGTGCCCGCGTGCGGTCGTGGAGATGTCGGACGAGGTGAAGCCGATCACCTTCACCTGGTTCGGTTCGTTCTCGAGTTCGGCGCGCAGGTGGTCGAGCAACCGGTCCGCGCGGTACCTCCGGCGCGGCGCGTAGTAGGCCGCCTGGGGAAGCGCGCGGCGCGGCAGCGATTCGACCCGGACCTGCAGCTCGCGGGTCAGCCCGTCTGCGATCGCACGCTCGAGCGCGGCATCGAAACGCCCGAGCACGACGAGCTTCACATGCGCGCGGTACGCGTCGTCGGCGTTCTGGGCGTGCGCGTTCGGCTCGCCGCCCAACGTGCCGAGCACGACCAACAGGAGCCCCGCCGCGAGCAAGAGAGGCATCTTCACCATGGCTGGTCTCTCGGCAGTGAATGGTGCGCGTTTCCGCATGCCGGGACAGCATACCTGCTGGCCGGCTCAGTGCAGCCAGAGCCAGGGCGGGTCGGCGTCGCAGCTGCTCGGCTGGAGACCGGTGTGACGCACGACGTAGTCTCGACTTCGAGTGATCCAGTCGCGCATCTCCGTTTGCAATGCGCTTGGCCACGCAGGGGGCAGGTCGACCGGGTCGGGGCACGCGCGCATCGGCAAGAGCTCGAACTCGACCACGTCGCCGCCTGTGAGTCCGCCGCGCCAGCGCACGTAACGGTCGTCGTTCATCCATGCGGAAACGAAGCGCATCTCGAGTTCGCCGTGGGTTCGAAGTTCGACCCGAGCGAGCAGGGACTCCCGCACCCGCGGCGATTGCGTCTTCGGGAGATCGCGGCCGCGGCGCCAAGGGCGCGCGTCGCGGCCCATGTCGGTGACGAAGTTGCCAAGGCCCCACGCGATGGGGACCGTTCGATCTTCGTGGGGGTGGTCGATGAACGCCGCCGGCAAGACCACGTGGGTGCCGTGCACCACGATCGCGTCGGCGCCCACTTCGACCAGGCGAAGCGCCCATTCCTCCCATCGGTCGCGGGTGTGGTCGCGCAGCTCACCGAGCACGTGCACGATCACCACCACCGCGTCGTGTTCGGCGTCGAGCGCGGCGACCCGTTCGAACGCCGCGTCGTCGAGGAACGCGCGCGCCGGGTCGCCTGGATCGAGGTAGCGCTGGCGTCGCCCATCGTAGAGCGCGAGCACCGCCATCGTGGCGCCGTCGTCGCCGAGTACGAGCGGCCAGTGGTGGTCGGGCGCGCGGCCGGCGCCAAGCACCGCCAGACCGGCCCGTCGGGAGGCGTCGATCGTCTCCATCAGGCCGCTGGCCTCCTGGTCCATCGCGTGGTTGTTCGCGAGGGTGACCCCGTCGACGCCCGCCAGCGCGAGGCCGTCCGCCAACCACTCGGGTGCTTGCAGGAAGCGCGGTGCGAGTTGGTCGTCGGTCCAAGCGTCTCCGGCGAGCGCGTTGCGGCGCTCTTGGGCCATCGGTGTCTCCAGATTCGCGAGCACGAACCCGTCGTTGCGCCAGTACCGCGCCACCGGTTCGAGGATGCGCGCGAAGCCGGCGCCCGGGTCCTCCACGGAGCGCGCGTAGTCCCGGAGCGCGTCGGTGGTCAGGACGTCGCCCGCGACCCAGAGCACGGTCGGTCGTGGTTCCGCCGTGTGTGCACGGAGCGGCGGCTCGGTGCTGGATTCTCGCACGTCCGCGGCCGCATGGACCTCGGGCGTCGCCGATGGGTGGACGGGCACGGCCGCGTCCGCATCCCCGCAGGCGCCCAGACAAAGCAGCCAACCCCAGCCAAGCCAGGGTCGCGCGGGTGAACGAACTGGGCGCACGGAATGAGATCCTGCCTTGGATCGCGGCGCCTCCGAAACAAAGCCGCAACCGCGGCCGCGCGCCTACTCGACTTCGTCGACGACGTGCACGATCTTCTGGGCGCTGGCGCCCTCGCCCTCGACGGGCGTCGCGGTCACGTCGATGCGCAGGTCGATGTCCCGCGCTTCTTCGGGACCGAGCACCATGAACACCGTCTGGTCGCCGAGGCGCAGGTAGTGGTCGCCCATGTCCCGCACGCGCCGGGTGGTGAGAATGCGTTCGACCGGCACCGTGACCACGTCTCCGGTGGCGTCGTTGCGGCCTTCGATGCGCAGGCGCATGTCCATCGGCTCCATGCCGTACAGACGCAGCGCCACGTCGACGTGCCAGCCACCCTGAGGACCGGCGACGAGTTCCACGTCCGCGCCGTCGGCGACTTCGATGAACTCGGTGAGGCCGGTGCCGATCTCCACCCGTGGGGGGACCGGGCCCACGTCGATCCCGGGCGCGTCGGGTCGTGGTGCATCGACGCCAGGAGCATCGACGCCGGGTGCATCGAGACCAGGCGCATCGACGCCGCCTGCATCGAACGAATCGTCGTCTCCGGGGCAGCCGGCGACGGCCAAGGCCAACGCGATGAGAAACCAAGAGCGCAACATGCAATGCGAGCTTCGCAACCGGCGGCTGCCGTGTCGAGCCGGGACTCCACAAACCTCCGCACGGGGTGGCACGACGTCCGGCAGTCCCGCCTGGTCCGCGGGTCCCCGAGCAGTCATGCTGCCCGCACATGGCGGAGCCAGATTCTCAGGAGACCCGCGCATCGAGGCGCCCGCAGGACGAGTCGGCGACTCAGGCCAAGCAGACCTCCAAGGCCAAGTCCGACGGGAAGCGCACCCACGGCACGCTCCTTCTCGCGGCCGAGGCAGCGGCCAAGGTGTCCGGCACCGCGGGCACGGTCCAAGAAGTGCTCGAACGCACCGCGCTCGGACACTACGCGCAGGGTCTGCGGCAGTACCTCGCCATCCGGCTCGGAGACGCCGCCGAAGCGGAGGTGGCCTTCGCCAAGTTGCGCGATGGGGTCGCCGATGTCGGCATGGACACCCTCGGTTCGCCGCCTGGGATCCGGGCACGACTCTTCCGACTCGCCCGGGAACTCTCGAACGAGCTCGTCAGCGCCAAACCGCCCAAGCCGACCAAGACGCTGATGTGGTTCGGGCAAGGTTCGGGGCCCGGTGTGCGGGCCATCCGCGAAGACGCCCGTTCCGGCGACCGCGAGCTGCTCGAGCTGCGTCACGCCCGCTCGCTCGACACGGAAGAGATGGCCTTCGTCCTCGGGATCGAACCGGCCGCGGTCGAGACGCGGCTCGACGCCGCCATGGAAGAAGCGCGCAAGCTGTTCTCGACCGGCAAGTCGGACATGCCGAAGGCGCTGCTCGAAGCCTTCGCACTCGAACAGCTCTCCTCGGAGATCAGCAGCGGCTCCGAATCCGAAGAAGACACGCGGGTGCCGGACGGCACGGTGCTCGATGGCCGGTACGAGCTGATGAAACACATCGGCACCGGCGGGTTCGCGGACGTCTACCGCGCGCGCGACCTCGGGGTCGATGGCCACGTGGTGGCGCTCAAGCTGCTCAAACAACCGTCGACCTCGAAGCGGTCGCGCGACGCGGCGCTGCGGGAACTCCGACTCATCGCGTCCGTGTTCCACCCGTCGATCGTCCAGTTCAAAGACCACGGCTGGCACGAGGACCGGTTCTGGTTCGTGATGCCTTGGTACGAGGGGCAGAGTCTGGAAGACCGGCTTCGGGACGGACCGATGCCGCGCGACGAAGCGCGGCGCATCTTCGAGCCACTCGCCCGCGCCCTCGCGACCATGCACGAATCCGGCATGCGGCATCAGGACGTCAAACCGGACAACATCTTCCTGGCGCAGCTCAAGACCGGCGCGGACGACGACGAGCAGATCCTTCCGGTGTTGATCGATCTCGGGGTCGCGGCGACCGACGCCGAACTCGTGCTCGCGGGCACGCCGACCTACTTCGCGCCGGAGGTGGCGGCGCAGTTCGCGTACCGCGAGGGCGACCCGTTTCCGGACCGGCCGATCGGACCGGCGGCGGATGTGTACGCGCTCGCGCTGAGCTTGCGCAACGCGCTCGAACCAGCGACCCAACCGGACGTCGTGGGCGGCAACGTGGACGCATTCATTCGCGAACGCGCCATCGAGAAGCCGCCGCTTCCGACGAGTTCGGATCTGAAGTACTTGCGATCGCACTTCGAGCGCTGGCTGTCCGGCGATCCCGAGGAGCGTCCCACCGCGGATGAGTTCGTGGGGGCCCTCGCGGTCCTCACCGAGCCCGAGGAACGCCGCGCGCGCCGGCTCCGGGTGCTGCGGGTCTTCGGACCGATCGTGCTCGCGCTCTTCATCGTGTTCGGGGTCGTGGCCCATCGGCTCATGACCGAAGCGCAAGTTCACGCGGACAAAGCCGCCGCCCTCGAGATGGAGGCGGCCGAGGCGCACGCGGATCTCGAGGACTCCGCGGCCCAGCGTTCTGCGCTCGAGACCAGCGTGCGCGAGGCCGAGTCGCGCATCCAGAACGCGCAGCTCTCGCGCCAAGAACTCGAAGCCCAACTGGCCGACAAAGAAGGGCGCCTCGGCGTCGAGCAGAGCCGGTCCGCGCGATACCGCCGGCAGATCACCGAACTCGACAAACAACGCGACGCCGCCCGCGCATCGCTTCAGACCGCCGAACGCGCCCTCGCGACCGAGCGTCAGCGCATCGCGACCCTGGAGTCGCAGGTCACCGACCGCGACGCACAGCTCGCGCAAGCGCAACGGCGCGAGGCCGCCCTCTCGGCCGAACGCGATCGAGCGCGGGCGGAGGTGGAGGCGTTCGACCGCGAACGCGAGTCGGCGCGTCGAGCGCTGGCGGAAGCGGAGACGAGGGTGGCGGCGGCGGAGCGCGAACGCGACGCGGCGCGTGCCGAGCAGCGGAGCGCCGAAGCCGAGCGCGACCAGGCCCAGCGCGCTCTCCAGACCGCCGAAAGGCGCATCCGGCAACTCGAACGCAGCGGGTCGACGGGCGGCGGCACCACGACGAACACCGATCCGGATCCCGATCCCGATCCCGTTCAGCCACCGGTCGTCGAGCGCGATCCCCCGACGACCATGCGGCCGTCCGTGATGATTCGCCGCTAGAGCAGCCCGCCGAGGATTTCGGCGAGCTCGCGTGCGGTGGTGTCTTGAGGCACGAACACCCACCGTTCCGCCCTGCATCCGACGAGCCGGTCTCGGTGGGCGCGCTGGGCGCCCCAGACGACGACAGTGGCGCGCGTCTCGAAGAGTGCGGTGGCCGCTTGTTCGAGGTGGATCGAGGGCGTGCAGGCGTCGAGCACGACGATGTCCCCGGCGGTGAGCGTCCAGAGATCCGACAGATGCATCGCCACCCCGACCCGGGCCACGCCGTGCAGCGCCATCTTCAGCCGCTGCACGCTCCCGCCATCCACGCTCGCCACGCGGACCTCCCGGACACCCACGATGGGCGAGTCCTGGTGAAGCGCGGGCGGTGGCTGACTCAAGGGCACGAAGACAGTCTAACACCGACGCCCGCGCGCCCCCACGTGGGTGAAGCCCGTTCGCGGTAGGTCCCTCCCCACGGACCTGAACCTCGACAGCGAGCGCCCAGCCTCGCGGCGAGCCAGCGCGCACAGTCGATTACCCAGCGGCGCGTTCAACTTGCCCCTCCGTCGTTCTGAGGGGAAGGTTTCCGCGTCTGAAGGCAGTCAAGCGGCGGTGAGTTGACCGGCCGAGGCGTCGAGCTCTGCGAGCATCCCCTCACCGTCGAGTTCGGCCGCGGACTGGCCGCCGAAGTACTTCATCAAGCCGACGCGGCGGTAGTGCGGTTTGATCCGCTCGCTCATGAGGCCGATCTCTCGGAGGTTCGGGACCAGTCGCGAGAACATCACGTGGCGGAACTCTTCGAGGCCCGGCGCGTTGGTGACGACGTCGCGCCACTGGGTGCGGGTCAGCCGGGTGCCTTCGAACCACTCTTCGTAGACTTCGTAGGCGAGGAAGCGGTTGCGCATCAAGAGCGCGACCTCGAAGCACCAGTCCTCTCGTTCGCGGCGCTCTCGTTCGCCGAGGTGGTTCCGGTATTGCTCGCGCAGGGCGAGCACGCCGTAGTGCACGTGGCGCGCTTCGTCGCGGATCACGTTCTTGAGGAGCTCCTTGAGAAGCGGCTCCTTGGTCATCTTGTAGAGCGTGCCGAACGCGCCGAGCGCCAGGCCCTCGACCATGATCTGCATGCCGAGGAACTTCATGTCCCAGCGCGAGTCCCCCATCAGCGCATCGATGATGACGAAGAGGTTGTCGTTGATCTGGTAGAGCTTGTTCAGCTTCGTCTCGAGGTAGCGGTGGAACACTTCGACGTGCCGGGCTTCGTCCATGACCTGGGTGGCGCCGTAGAGTTTGCCGTCGAAGAATTGAACCGCCTCGGTCACCTGCGCGGCGGCCATCAGCGCGCCCTGTTCGCCGTGGAGGAACTGGCTGAGCTGCCACGCGAGCAGGTCGGCGCGGAAGCGGCCCTTCTCCTTGGCGTCGAGGCGGATGCCGTACTCCGCGAGTTTGTCGAAGTTGATGAAGTCGTCCGGGATCACCGGCGTCTCCGGGTCCTCGGGATCCACGTGGATCGACCAATCGAGGTAGGTCTCGCCATCCCACTGGTTGGCTTTCGCGCGGCGGTAGAGCTCGCGCATCTCCGGCTGGTCGCTCGGGTAGGACCAGTCGAAGTGCGCGCTGTGGGTCGCCGGCACCTGGGTGGGGTGGCCTTGTTTGCCACGCCGCAGGAGCAGGCCCCGCACGCTCGATGGTCCGAGCGAGAGTGCGACCCGCGGATCGCGCATCTCACCGATCACCTCGAACGCTTCGAAGTAGGGCTCGACGCGATCGCGGACCTTGCCGGGCAGGATCTCGAGCACGCCGGGGAGAAAGCCCGGGCGCGGTGCGTCCACGCCGGCGTCGTGGTGGTCGTCGTGGTCGTCGTGGGCGAGGGACTGGGGGTCGGTGTCGTTCATGGTTCTCTCGGTTCGTCTTCGACGGAAGCGAAGAAGTCGCGCACGCGCGCTCCGTGGTAGCGGGTGATGAAGGTGTGAATGACGGGGAGGGCCTGCTCGATCATCGGCGCGACGTCGTCGGCCGGCAGGTGCGAGAGGCGGCGGCTGAGCAGTCGAATCTCTTCTCGAAAGAGGCGCATCATCGCGTCCTGATAGAACGCGACGTCTCGAACGGTGAAGCCCAGATCGCGGGTGAACCCGAGCTTCCGCATCTGACCGAAGAGATCGATCATCCAGGCGTCGGCTTCCGCGATGTGAAGTTCGCCTTCGATCTCCTGGCTCGCGACGAGGTCGAGTTCGATCGCCTCGTCGAGATCGCGGCGCTCCACGCCCGAGCGTTCGAGCACGATCGCGGCCGCGATGGTTCGGCCGCGCTCCTCCGGGGCGAGCGGTCCGGTGAGCGCGCCTTTGAGCCGGACGAGGAACCGGTGTTGCGCTGGCGCGAACTCCTCCTCGCGTCCGTCCAGCATCGCTTTGATGGCTTTGAGCGGCAGGAACCGTTCGTGCTGCAGCTTCTTGATGAGCAGCAGCCGCTCGACGTGCGCGTCCGAGTACCAGGCCATGTTGCGGCCGGTCTTCTTGCCGGCGGGCAGCAGCCCCTGCTGGATGTAGAAATGGATCGCCTGACGGTCGAGCCCGCTCGCTTCGCACAGGTCCTTCATGCGGAGCGGATGGTCGTGGTGATCGCGGTCCGCACTTCGCGTGGTCTCGGTGCTGGCGTCGGTGTTCTCTTTGCTCACGAAGGCACCTCGATCGTGCACGGGCTCGTGGGCGTCGAGCAGCACGCGAGCACCCACCCCTCGGCGTGCTCTTCGTCGGTGAGGCACGACGGCTCCTGCATCGCGACCGACCCGTCCACGAGCTTCACTTTGCACGCGGCGCACCCGCCCATCGCGCAACTGAAGGGCATCGGGAGTCCGGCTTGCAGTCCCGCTTCGAGCAACGTGCCGCTGACCTCGACCGTGCGGTGATCGCGGCCGAGGCGGATCTGCACCGGATGTGGACCGGGCGAGGCGTCGCTGGTTCGAGACTCGGACTGGGCGCGCTTCTCGGGCTGGGTGAACCGCTCGACGTGCACCCGCGCGCTCGGCACGTCGGCGAGGGCGCGCTGCGACGCGTCGATCATCGGTGTCGGGCCACAGAGGAAGTAGTGGGCGTCGTCCGAGAGGTGCGGGCGGAGGCGCGCGCGCTGGGTGGCTTCGTCCAGCAGCGTGTCCCAGACGTGTTCGATCCGGAGCCGGTTCGGGAACTCGAGGAAGAGCCGCTCGAGCCGGTCGAAGAAGATGGTGTCGGTCTGGCTGCGGTTTCCGTAGAGCAGCACGACCGATGCCGAAGAGGTGCGCAGGGCCGTCTCGACGATCGACATGATCGGTGTGATGCCGCTGCCGCCCGCGATGGCCACGATGCGGTCCGCGTCGGCCGGTGCGGTGAACGCGCCCGAGGGACCGAGCACGTCGAGCGTCTTCGGAGGGGACACGACCAGCCGCGTCGAGACCCGCCCGCCGGGCATGCGTTTGACGGTGATGTGTCGCCGGTGGCCAGTCAGCGCCGCGTTCGCGAGCGAGTAGGCGCGCCGGAGCGGCACGCCATCCACGACGAGCTCGACGGTGAGAAACTGACCCGCCTCGTGGGCGATCTCGCTGCCGTCGGACTCGGTGAGGTAGATCGAGACCGCGTCGGGTGTCTCCTGCACGACCTCGTCGACGAGAAGGGCCCGCGTCTTGAGACCCCGCAGCTGCACCACCGCCGAGTGCGGTCGGTGGGGGCGGGCGACGAGCGGGGAGGGCTGCCGGCCCATGACCAGTGTTTCCCAGAGAAACGCGGCGTCGCGGCGGCTGCGCGCGGCCTGCTCCAAGAGGGTTCGGGGGATCCAGTCGACTGCGGCCATGAAGACGTTGTGGCAGTCAGAGCGTACAGTGTCAAGTGCCACTAGACACTATGGGCGTGGAGGCCGGCGAAGCCGAATCCACCGATGCGCGATTGGCGTCGCCAGCCCCTTGCCCCTGCCCTTGCCGTTGCCCCTGCCCTCAAGGCACGAACCCGAAAGCGAAGCCGAAGCCGACTCCGAATCCGAAGCCGAATCCGAATCCGAATCCGAAGCCGAAGCCGAAGCCGACACCGAAACCGAATCCGAAGCCGACGCCGCCGCCTACTCGAGGCAGGCGCGGATGCGGGGCGAGAGCGGGGAGCGGGGGTGGGCGGTGAGGAAGGCGCGGGCGGCGGGGTGGCCGTCTCGGTCGGGGTGGGCGCAGAGGGTGAGGGCGAGGGTGCCGTCGCGTTCGGCGGCGAGGGTGCCGGTGGGGTAGAGGGCGCGGTGGCGGTGGAGGGTGGCGAGCGCGCTGTCCGCGTCGCCGGCGGCCAACTGCGCGCGGGCGCGCTGCAAGAGCGCCACCTCTTCGGCGAGCGAGTCTTCGACCGTGCCCGGCTCGGCGGTCGGCTCGGCCGGCTCGGTCGGCTCGGCGGTGCGGGCGCGGGCCGGCGGCTCGAGCTCCTCGACGACGGGCGTCGATGGGGCCACTTCCGTTGCCTCGATCGCTGCGGTTCCCGAAGCCAGCACTGCGGTTCCCGAAGCCAGCACTGCGGTTCCCGAAGCCAGCACTGCCGGCTGCGTCTCCGGTTGGGTTGTCCCGTGGGCCGGCGCGTCGGCGGAACTCGGGGCGGGCATCGAACTGGCGGTGGTCTCGTGGGCGACTTCGCCCTCGGCAGGGTCGGACCACGGTTCGGAGACCACGGCGGTCACCGAGCCGACCACGAGTGCGACGGCGAGGGCTGCCTTGCCGAGGACCGCACCGGAGGTCGCGATGCCGGCGGCCCCGAGCGACGCGGCGCCAGCGGTCGAACCCGCGACGGCCGCGGTGGACGCTGCACCGGTCGCGGCGGCGGCTGGCGGGGCGGATGCAGACGCGGCGGCACCGCCGACCACGCCGGCGGCGGCACCGGCGGCCGCGGCGGCGAACACCTTTCGGCGCACCCGCGCTCGGTCGGGCGCTGTCGGATCGTCGACGTCGCGTGCGAGATCCAGCACGTTGCGGGCGGAGTCGCTCAGGCCCGGGATGTCTTCGTCGTTCATCGTTCGCTCCCTCGCCGGGCTTCTTCTCGAGCCACCACCCGCTCGAACGCTTTTCGAGCCAGTCGGAGGCGCGAATAGACGGTGTTGACGTTCGCACCGGTGGCTTCTTCGATCTCGGGCGCGGTCATCTGTTCCAACTCCGAAAGCACGAACACTTCCCGTTGTTCGTCGGGCAACGAATCCAGAAAGCCGTGAAGAAGCACCGCCGCTTGTTGGCGCGCGGCGCGCTCGTCCGGGGAGGCGCCGGTCGCGACCATCGCATCCGAGATCGGCGTGTGCGGTTTGCGCTGGCAGGCGCGGCGCCGATGATCGCTGACCACGCGGCGGGCGATCGCATAGAGCCAGGTCTTCACGCTCGAGCGCCCCTCGAACTCGGGGAGCTTCCGGTGCACCACCAAGAACACGTCCTGCACCACGTCGTCGACGAACGCGTCGCTCACGCCGAGCCGCCGCGCCGTCCGCCAGACGAAGTCGAAGTGGGCCTCGTAGACCGTGCCGAGGTCGAGTTGGGACATGGGATGCACCCCACTCTGACCGGAGTCGGCCGGCGGCGCCGGTTTCCCTGGAGCGGGGGCTGCAGCGGTGAACACCCCCCGGAGTGGAGGGGAAAGGTGGGATCCGTCACCGAAAGTGTACGCTGAGATCGATCCCTGCGCGGCCCACGATCGACGGAACGCGATGCACTTCGCCCGCGCCCTCGATGCCGAACCCCGGCCGCAACAGCGGAATCCGCAGATCCCCTTCGAATGCGAGCCTCCAGCGGTGCCCGAGCCGGACTCCGGCCCGCGCGGCGATGCCCGCCGCGAACCACACGCTCCGCCCGCGGCCGGGTTCGGAGACGCCGTGGCCGGATCCCACCATCCACCCGAATTCGGTGATCCCGGCGGCTTCGGCGGAGAACCGCCGGAAGGTGCGGACCACGCCGCCCTCGAACACCGCGGAGGCCAACCAGACCCGGCCCCGCGCCGACGGGTGGGGCAGCGCAGCGGCAGACTTGGGCAGGACGGCCATCAGGCCGATGCCCAACAGGCCCCGGGTCCGAACCGGCCAGCGCGCACCGAGATCGAAGCGCGGGCTGGGCGACGGCAGGCTCCCGAACTCGAGGCCGGACGAGAGATGAAGCGCCGCCCCCTGAAGCAGGTCGAGTGGGACGTTCACACTCGGCTCGGGGTCGTCCGGGTTGGGTGCGTCTGGGTTGGGTGCGTCTGGGTTGGACGCGTCCGGGTTGGGTGCGTCCGGGTTGGGTGCGTCTGGGTTGGGTGCGACCGGGTTGGGCTCGTCGGGTTCGTCCAGGGTGGGCTCGTCCGCGCGGTCCGGCACGCCGCCCGCTGGAGGCGAGAGCCGCGTGGCCACCTCGTCGCGGACCGCCAGCCGCCATTGTTCGGGGGTCGGCTCCGCTTCGGTCTCACCGCCGGCTGGGTCCCGCCCCCGCACATCCGGGTGGAGGGCGAGCGCGGTGATGAATGCGGCCGCGTCGGTGAGGGCGGAACACGACTGCCCCCGGAGCACCCGCTCCCCGTCGCCGACCCGCAGCTCCAGCACCCAGCCCTCTGCTTCGGGACGAAGCTGACCGGAGACGCGGAGCGGTACGTCGACGTCCGCACCGAGCGAAGCTCGGACTCGGCGGCGCAGTTCGTCCGCGTCCGGACAATCCTCGGGCGCCTCCCATGCGATCTCCAACTGCGCGGAGGCCGGCGCACTCGTTCCGAAGGCCACGTAGACCAACGCACCGAGTGCCACGAGGGCGCCGCCTCGGCGGGCGAGAAACCGACCGACGCGGCGCACGGCGTTTCGGAAAGACAGCACCGGGTTTGTTAGCTTCTGCGAATGGCCCAGACCTCCCCGGACATCGCCGATCAGATCGCCCGCGATCCCGTGCTCACCCTCGCCCGCGACGCGCTCGTTGGGGCCCTCGCACAGGACAGCGCGGATCCCGCGCACGATCTCGAACACTGCACCCGCGTGGCGCGATGGACGATGCGGCTCGCCCCCGAGGTGCCGGTGCGCCACGCGATCCTCGCGGCGCTCCTGCACGACCTCGTGAACGTTCCGAAGGACGCGCCCGACCGGCACTTGGCCAGCGTTCGAAGCGCGGAGGCGGCGGCCGATCTCTTGGGTCCCCACCTCGAAGAAGAGGCGGTCGCGGAGATCGCGGCGGCGATTCGAGATCACAGCTTCAGCCGCGGCGCGGTCCCCGAGAGCGACCTCGGGCGTGCGCTCCAAGACGCCGACCGGCTGGAGGCCCTGGGCGCGATCGGCCTCTGCCGGACGATCTCCACCGGCGGCCGCATGGGGGCGGTCTACTTTCATCCCGCCGATCCATGGGCGTCCGACCGGGCGCTCGACGATCGTCGGTTCAGCGTCGACCACTTCTTCACCAAGTTGCTCGGCCTGCCCGCGACGTTCTTGACGCCGCTCGGTCGAGAGGAGGCGACGCGGCGGGTGAAGGTGCTCGAGCAGTTCCTCGATGCGCTCGCGCACGAACTCGAAGCGCCTCGCCCGTCGTAGCGATCGCGGCTCACGGCGAGGTCATCGGTCGGCGCTCGGCTCCCGGGCTTCCCCACAAGACACCGGCCGACGAGAAGGAAGCGCAAAGCGGGGGCGCTCTGGGTCGAACGACGATTCGGGACGGAGTTCGCCGGTTCGCTGTGCGAGCAAGTCGGCGATCTCGTCGCGCATCGGGCGACCCTCTTCGATCGTCACCGCACCCTCCGGCAACGACTCGAACGCGCTGGTGGTCGCGAGGTAGTCGCTCGTGAGCACGGTCAGCATGCGGTTGTCTCTGACCGGCCGGTTGCGCGCATCGCGCAGCTGCACCCGCAACTCGTCTCCGTGACACGTCGCGCGCAACGTCAAGCCGGAGAGGATGAGCGTACCGGCGGTGGAGCTGAGGTTGTCCGCGAGCACGTCGCGAAAGTCGCCGGCGCGGATCCGGACGGTGGCGAACCGGTTGTCGAACGGAAACGTCTCGTAGAGCGCGCCGTAGGTGAGCGGTCCTGGGTCGAGGCTGGCCCGAACTCCGCCCGCGTTGAGGAGCGCCACGTCCGCGCCGGGCCGGGCGTCGCGCATCAGATCCGCGAGCAGGTTCCCGAGCGGGCTCTCGGCTTGGTAGCTCCGTCCGATGCGGCCAGGCAGGGTCACGCCGAGGCGCCGGTCGCGCAGGCTGCGCGCGGCTTCGAGCGCCGGGGCGACGAGGGAAGCCATCTCCGCCACGCGCTCCACCGGCATGCCCTCGTAGGTTTCGGGGGTGCAGCTCTGCGCCGGTCCCTCGCATACGAAACGGGGTGGATGGATCGTCGACTCGGTGACGGCGCCGTCGACCAGTTTGAGGTCCACGCGACCGAACGCGTGGCCGAGCGCCCAGCTCTCGATGATGGCGATGCCGTTCACGCGGTGCGCGACCGCCTGATGGGTGTGGCCGCCGACGATGACGTCGACCAGCCCTGGCGGAAGGGCGCGCGCGAGCTGCATCACCTCTTCGTCTTCATCGCAGCTGGACAGGTCGTCGGGATCGGTGAACTCCGAGCAGCGGCCGCCCGCGTGGGTGGTGACCAGCACCACCGCCGCCCCCTGCGCACGCAGCGCGCCGCCGAGCTCGACCACGGTTTCCGCGAGCGGTGCCATGCGCAGATCCCGCACGTTGGCGGAGATGGTGGTGTGCAGCGTCTCGAACGTGCTCAATCCGATGACCCCGACCTTCACGTCCCCGTACTCGAGGAGCACCGTGCGCTCCACCCCCGGCCACTGGACCGGCGCGCCGGACGCGTCGTCGAGGAAGTTGGCGCCCAGCATGGGGAACGACGCTTCGGCGACTCGGGCGAGCAAGGCGCCGCGGGGGTCCTCGTCGGGACTGCCTGGCGTCGCCCGTTCTCCGATGGGCCCGTAGTCGAACTCGTGGTTGCCAATCGCGGCCGCGTCGTAGCCGAGTGCGCCG
Organism: Deltaproteobacteria bacterium; assembly: GCA_034670305.1. GTDB lineage: Bacteria > Myxococcota_A > Polyangia > Polyangiales > Houyiibacteriaceae > JAXMNT01. Next base: position 67,375 of record JAXMNT010000033.1, on the reverse strand, counting down.
TAGGCGCGGACCATGGACTGTCCTTCGTCGAGGTTCGAGGGAAGGGTGCCTTGCCACATGTCGCCCGCATCGAGGAGCACGACGGCGCCGTTCGAGGCGCGCAGGCGACGCAGGACGGCGAGGTGGCCGGCAAACGCGTCGAGTCGTTCGAAGTGTCCGTGCACGTCGTTGGTGCCGACGACGGTGAGGGTGAACTCCGCGGGCGCGGCTTCGGCTTCGGGCACCGACGAGGGCACGACGGGGAGGGTCGGGTACGCCGGCACCGCCGTGGGCGTCTGACACCCCGCAGCGATCATCAAGGCGAGGAGCGCGGCCGAGATCGGTGGGCGCGATTCACGCTGGAGAAGGGAGGGGTTCGTCCTCCGACACATCGACGTTCGAGTCGTACCCGCGGGCATTTGGCAGAGGTAGCACACGTTGTCTCTCGCGCGGGCTGGCATCGAGGAGGGACTTGCCGCAGCCTGCTCGGGTGCGCATCGGTGCCCTACTCGGACTTGTCCGCGCCGCGCTGACGGTGGGCGCGGTGTCGATCGCCTTGGGGTGCGGCTCCGATCCCGCGACGCCCGATGCGGGCGCGCCCTCCGACGGTGGCCGAGCCGCGGATTCGAGCGTGGCTTCCGACGCCTCTGGATCCGACGGTGCCCGAGAGGACGCGGGTTCGGGAATGACGTGGCGCGTCGCGGTGCTGCCCGACACCCAGTACTACGCGCGGGACGAACCGGCCCTCTTCGAGGCGCATGCCGCGTGGGTCCGCGACGAACGCGATCGGCTGCGCACCCAGTTCGTGCTCCACCTCGGCGACATCGTCGACGACAACTCCGTCGCGCAGTGGTCGGTCGCGGAGCGCGCGCTCGACCAGTTCGAGGGAGTCCTTCCGCTCGCGCTGGCGGTCGGCAACCACGATCTCGGAACCGGAGGTTCGGCGGACACCCGAGACACCCGCCTGAACGACCACTTCGACTACGACGCGTTCGTGGCCACCCACGGTCTGGTCGAGAGCCATGTGCCCGGCCGGCTCGAGAACGCGCTCTATCGAATGCCCACGCCGACGGGCGACTGGCTCGTGCTCTCGCTGGAGTTCGGACCAAGGCCCGACGTCTTGGCGTGGGCGGCCCGCGCGCTCGAGGCCCACCCGGTGTTGCCGACGATCCTCATCACCCACGCCTACCTCTACGAGGACGACACCCGCTACGACGCGCGCACCCGGCCCGATCAGTTCTACAGCCCCTACAGCTACGGCGTCGCCGCCGAGCCGGGCGGTGTGCAGGACGGGCAGGAGATCTTCGACGCGCTCGTCTGGCGCTTCGGACAGATCGAGTTCGTGCTCTGCGGCCATGTGCTCGGCGACGGTCTCGGCCGGCTCACGAGCGCCCAAGAGGACGGCGGCTTCGTCCACCAGCTGCTCTCGAACTTCCAAGAGCGTGAGCGCGGCGGCGAAGGCTGGCTCCGCTTGCTCGAGATCGACGAGACCAGCGCGACCGTCCGCGTCCGCACCGTCTCCAGCCAAACCAGCGCCTTCATCCCCGGCGCCCCCCACGACTTCACCTTGCCCCTCGACCGCTGAGGGGATCGGGCGCCGGCGTCGGTGTCGGCGTCGGCGTCGGGATCGGCTTCGGGATCGGCTTCGGGATCGGCTTCGGGATCGGCTTCGGCGTCGGCTTCGGGATCGGCTTCGGCTTCGGTTTCGGACACCGAGGGCAAGGGCAGGGGCAAGGGCAAGGGCAAGGGGAGCGCATCCTCTCCTTCGGATTCGGATTCGGCTTCGGCTTCAGCTTCGGGCACGGGCAAGGGCACGCGTTCGCGAAGCCTACTTCCGCTTCGGGCTCGGGACGGTGCTCGGGGCGATGCTCAACCGGTCGCGGCCTTCCCGCTTGGCCGTGTACAGCGCGGCGTCCGCCCGTTCGTCCAGTGACCCGGCCGTTTCCTGGCGGTCCCAGAGCGCGACGCCGATCGAGACGTGCTGCACGACGCGCACGCCTTCGCGCAACTCGACACTCTCTTCGTTGAGGGCGTTGCGGATGCGTTCGCCGACGGCGGTCGCGTCCTCGAGCGAGGCGCTCGGCATCACCAGGACGAACTCTTCGCCGCCACGCCGAATGAACGTGTCGCCGGCGCGGACCACCGAACGGACCCGCTGCGCGAAGACCCGCAGCACCCGGTCGCCGGCGGCGTGGCCGTGGTCGTCGTTCACCCGTTTGAAGTGATCGAGATCCATCGACAGGTAGGAGAGCGCGAAGTCTTGTCGGAGCGCGAGGGCCATGGCGCGTTCGAGGGTGCCTTCGAGCTGGCCGCGGTTGAGCGCGCCGGTGAGCGGGTCGGTGATCGCCAGCCGTTCGAGCCGCGCGCGGTCGAGTGGCGGCACCGCACAGTTGGCAAGCAACTGCAGCACCACTTCGTCGCCCGGGGTGAAGTAGCCGACTTCGGGCGAGGTCAGCGCGAGGCAGCCGATGATGCGGCCGCCGGAGAAGAGCGGCACGCAGAGCATCGAGCGGATGCGGTAGCCCTGGCCACCGCGGGTGACGAAGCGGTCGTCCACGTCCGTGTCGTCGATGCGAGCCCGCTTGCCCGACGCGATGACCCAGCCGATGACACCTTCGTTCTTCCGAAACTTCATGGGTGCGCGGTCGAGCCCCTCGCCGCTGCGCGCGCCGGAGAGCAACATCTCCGCGCTCTCGTCCAGCACTCGGAGGGACGCATGCTGCGCCCGAAACAGATGCAGCGCGGCGTCGGTGATGAGCTGAAGCGCGGTGTCGAGTCCAACCGACGCTTCGCTCAACGTGCCTGTCAGCCGCACGAGCACGTCGAATGCTGCGGCACGCTTTTCAACGTCCGCCTGCGACACCGGATCGAGTTCCGGCGGTGTGCTCGAAGAGGCCCCCACGGGGGCGAGTCTGACGGTGCATCCTCGGACGCGCCAGTGCTCGCGTCCGCCGCAGCGATTCAGGGTGCGCCGTCTCGGGGTTCGGTCCGGGAGTCGGGCTCGCGGTCTGGTTCGGCCCGATACAGGGTGAGTCGCACCCGATCGGGCAAGTCCGCGCGGGTCGCGAGGTTGTGATCGCCGACGCGGCTCTCGAATTCCGTCTCTGCAACCCGCTGCCACCGAGCGGAACGGAGGACGGACCCACAGGTCTGGGCCAGGCCACCATCCGGATCGGCCAAGGTCTGGCAGAGCAGCCCCTCGTAGAGGAAGAGGCATGGGTTGGTCCGCGCCGGCACTTCGTCGCCGGGCGACAATCGGGTCGAGCCGAACCGCTCGGTTCGTCTCCCATCGCGGACGACGGACGCGAAGCGGCCGTAGCGGGCGCCCATCTCGAGGGCGGCGACCTCGAGCACCTCGCACCCATCCGGCACGAGCTCGGAGCTCGCGCGCACGAACTCGAACTCTTGGATGTCGTTCGAGCTCAGGTCCGTGACGAATGCGGCGTGGAGGACTGGTCCGAGTCCGACCCAGCCACACAGGACCAGCACCACCCCCCGCTGCCACGGCCAGCGGCCCGGTCTGGGTTGGCTCGCGTTCCACGCATTCGTCATCCCGAGCGCCGCCAGCATGGCGATCGGAACCACCAGGTGGAGCTGGTACCGGGTCTGAATCAGCACCGACTCGACGATGACGAACGCGTGGGTCCCGAAGAAGACCAGAAACCACACGACCAGAAACGCAAGGCGCGCCCGTTCCTTCTTCCACGATCGGAACGCCAGCGCGACGAAGAAGAGCATCGCGAGCGGTGTCACCGAGGCGTCGAGCAGGGTGTTGGCTTTGGGGGAGAAGAGCGCGGGAATGGCGCGCCAGAGGGTGTCCAGGCTGGCGCCTTGCTGAACCTGCGACCCATAGCTTTCGGAGAGGTGCACGTAGGCGCCGGCGGCGCTCGGGATGGCGACGATCAGGCCGACCAGCCAGCGTCGTGCGGGCGAGGGCACGGCAGCGCCATTCGATCCGCTCGCGGTGCTTTCCGTGGGCGTCGCGGTGCTTTCCGTGGGCGTCGCAGTGCTGTCCGTGCTGTCCGTGGGCGTCGTGCTGGAGCCGGCGTTCGGTTCCGGGCGCCGGTAGGCGAAGACGAGCCAGCCCACCATCAAGAAGGCGAACAGGAAGTTCAGGGGGCGCGCGGTCACCACCAAGAGCGACAACGGGGGCAGCGCCGCGAGTCCGACGAACCGCCAGCGGCTCTGGTCCTTGAGCGCGATGTGCATCGCGGCGAAGAAGGTCGAGGAGAACAAGATCGACGGGATGAAGGCGACCTCGCTGGCCGAGAACCGCATGTGAATCGGGGAGGCCGCGACGAATGCCGCCACCCACAGACCCCGCTGGTGGGTCCCGAGCAGAAGCGCTCCGTGGGCGTAGACGGCCAGTGGGGTCAGAAGCGCGCACGCGAATCCGACGCCCGTCCATGTGTCCACGAGCAGCCAGCTGCCGCCCCACCAGTCGTTCAGGCGCGTGAACGCGTCGCTGTCCCAGACCCAGCGCTGCAGCTCGGTGTTCCGTGTCCACACCCACGCCCCCAGCATGCTGCGCGGAGAGATCGCCCATCGGACGAAACCCGACGCGACGACGACGGCGAGCACGGACATCGCCATGCGCACCCTTGGTCGGTTGGGGTGCAGGATGCCGAACGCGCGCCAGGTCAAAAGCAGGATCAAGAGCAGCGCGGCGAGCAGCGCCACGACGCCGAAGACTGGGTGCGTCCACGGCACCCAGCCCACCCACACCGCCAGGGTGGCTCGGTCCCGCCCGGCGTGGCCCCCCCGATTCGGTGTGGGGACGAACGCGCGATCCCAGAACGTCCCGTCGTCGTTCGCCACGAGGGCGTCCACGAGCGCGTCTGCGCTCGCTGAGTCCGTCTCCCGATCCACCGAAAAACTCGCGGACTCGCCAAGCTGAATGCGACGCGTGAGCACCAAACGTTCGTCTGCCGGCGACGTCGGCGTGGGTCCGATGCCGAGCTCGATGGTGTCGATCTCGATCGCGATCGAGACGAAGTACCGCCCCGACCCCGCGGGCACTTCGGCGCCGAGTCGGTGTGGCGCGAAGAGCCCTTCGACCTCCGCTTCCCGGCCTGGTCCGATCACCGCCTCCGCAGAAGCGGTGGCCGTCCAAGCGCCGAGCCAGATCCCGAACGCCGCGAGCATGCAGCGCAGGGACATCAGTCGTGCATGCGGAGGTTCCACACGCGGGTCACGCGACCCTCGCGGTCGAATCCGACAATCAGGATCGGCACCGCCCCCGCGTACCCCTCGCGCTGGGTGCCGACGGAGTAGAACCAGTCGTCGTCGTTGAACCCGTTGGTGCCGCAGCGCGGGTGACGCGAGCACGTCTCGCCGCGGCCGATGGCTTCTTCGACTTCATGGCGTGCCATGCGCATGAGGGTGTCGTGGTCGACGACCCCCTGCACGACCAAGCTGTTGGCGGCCGCGTCGTCCGGTGACCCCACCGGCGTGTGGGTGGCCGCGGCGAGATCGGCAAGCCGCTGTTCGGGGGCGATCTGCGGACCGGACGCACACGCGGAGAGGGCAACACACGCGACGACGAAGCGGAGGGAGGTACTCATGGCGCGAGCATACCTGTGTCGGCGCCGCTGCGAGAGACGATCAGCCGGGCGGGATCGGGGCTTCGTGGGTGGGCAGCGGGGTGAGGATCGGCTCCGGCGCCCGGTTCGCGCGCAGGATGAAGATCGCGCCACCGGCGATCGCCGCACCGACGAGCAACCCTCCGATGATCAGGGCGATCGTCTTCCAGTCGATGCCTCGGCCTGCGGGCCGCGCGGGCACAGGGGCGGCGGGGGCCGGCGGCAAGGACGGAGCGTTGGGACTGCGGCCGAGCATGGGGGCTGGGACCGCGACGGCCCGGTCGCTCATCGGGGTCATCGCCACCACGGTCTGGGGGTCGCCCACGACCTGGTCGAGCGGTTCGGTGAGATCCTGCAGCGCTTGGGCTGGAAGCACGTCGAGCTCGGACGTGCTCATGCTGCCCGACGGGCGGCCGGTCAGCCGTCCTTCCCGTTCGGCCAGCTCCAGACCCATCGTGGCGGTGAGAAGCGACGCGAGCTCGACCGGGTCGACGGCGGCGGCTTCGGGGATCGCGTCCTTGAGCGCCTGTCGAAATGCACGCGCGGTCTGTGGCCGTTTGTCCGGGTCGTGACTCAGGGCCTTCATCACCACCGCGTCGAGCGCGAAGGGCACGTCGGCGAACGCGCCGGGCGGTGGGAGCTGGCCGCGGGTGATGCGCTGGATGACTTCGGGATCGGACGCGCCGTGAAAGAGCCGGCGCATCGCGAGGATCTCCCAGAGCACGACCGCGAGAGCGTAGACGTCGACGCGTCGGTCGACCTCGCCGCGCTCGAGCTGCTCGGGGGCCATGTAGCGCAGCTTGCCCTTGAGCCCGCCGCTCGCGTCCGTCACGTGAAGCCGGTTGCGCGCCTTGGCGATGCCGAAGTCGATGAGCTTCACCTCGCCCTTGGCGCCGACGAGGATGTTCTGCGGGCTGACGTCGCGGTGCACGACGTTGAGCAGGTTGCCTTCGTCGTCCCGGGTCTCGTGGGCGGCGTGAAGCCCAGCGGCGGCGGCCATGATCACGGCGACGGCCGCTTTCGGGTGAAGCCTTCGCTCCATCTGCGCCACGCGCGTGAGGAACTCCCCGAGCGACGCGCCGTGCACGTACTCCATGACGAGGAAGTACTGGCCGTGCGCTTCTCCCAGTTCTTCGATGTGCACCACGTTGGGGTGCGTGATCCGAGAGGCGATGCGCGCCTCGTCGATGAACATCTTGATGAACTGGGTGTTGTGCGCGAGGTGGTCTTTGAGGACCTTGATCGCGACCGTTCGAGAGAACCCAGCCGGTCCCGATCGGCGCCCGAGGTAGAGCGTGGCCATTCCGCCGCTTTTGACCTCCGAGAGGATCTCGTAGGCGCCAAGCCGCGGGGGAATCGGGCGGGCGGACACGCACCGGACGGTACCACGCCCTGGCGTCTCTTGCGGGCTTCCTCAGGAGCCTGGGAAACCGGCGGCGGCCCAGGCGGCGAGGGCGAATCCGACCAGGATCACCACCGCGAGCACCACCCACACCCCGCGGCCCATCGTGCGAACGGGCTGGTATCCGTCGTCCAAGTCGGCGGCGGGTTGAATGCTGGGCGGGGGTGGCACGGGAGAAGGGCGGTGGGAGATGCGCGGCAGCGGGGGGCTCTCGTCGACGGCCGGCACCGATGGCGCAGCGATGGGCGCGAGCACTTTGGGGGGCGGTGCGAAGACCTGGGCCGCGGGCGCCTTGTCGCGGTCGAGCACCGCGACGCTCGAGTCGGTGGGGAGCGACATGCCCGCTTCGGTGGCGTCGTCTTCCGCGAGGGCGAGGACGGCGGCGTCCTGTTCCATCGGTTCGGTCCGGAGCGGCACGATCTCGTCCGCCGACATCGGCGGTTTGGAAAGGCCCAGATCCTGGGCGGTCACCGAGAGCGTGGCGATGTGATGCATCAGCTGCGAGCCGTGCATGGCCCAGACGAGCGACGCGATCTCGTTCCGCTCGAGCGCCGCGGCGCCAGGGACCGCGGCCAAGAGACCCGCGCGCAGGGCGTCGGCGGTGGCGGGACGTCGCTCGGGATCGGGATCCAGACACCGCAGCACCAGCTGGTCGACGTCGTGGGGGACCGGCGCAAACTTTCCGGGGGGCGAGAACTCTCCCGCCATGATGCGACGCACGACCTCCGCGTCGCCCAGCCGATGGAAGAGCCGGCGCATCGCGAGCATCTCCCAGAGCACGATGCCGAGCGCGAAGATGTCGGTGCGGCGATCCATCGGCTGCTGGCGCATCTGCTCGGGCGCCATGTAGCGGAGCTTGCCCTTCACCTGGTTGGCGCGTGTCTTCACCAGCCGGTCGCGCGCTTTCGCGATGCCGAAGTCGATGAGTTTGATGTCGCCGTTGGCGGAGAGAATGATGTTCTGCGGGCTGATGTCGCGGTGCACCACGTTCAGCAGCTGGCCACCGGAGTCCTTGGTCTCATGCGCGGCGTGCAAGCCGGCGGCGATCTGTGCGCCGATGGCCACCGCGCTGACGGGGGTGAGGCGGCGCTGCCGTTTGACGACTTCGCGCAAGAGCCCGCTCAGCGAGAGCCCGGGCAGATATTCCATGACCAGAAAGGGCCGACCGTCGACTTCGACGAGCTCTTCGATCTGGACGACGTTCTCGTGGCGGATGTGCGCGGCGATCCGGGCTTCGTCGAGAAACATGCGCCGCAGCGGATCGGCCGGGTCTTTGGGCGTCTTCGGGGACTTCAGCGCGAAGCAACGGCCGTCCCGTGCCCGCCGGCCGAGGAAGAGGTCCGCCATTCCGCCCGAGTCGAGCTGAGCCACAATCTCGTATCGACCGACGGTCGATCCGATGCTGACCATCGGTGTGACCGTACCAGCCGCGTACCCGCCAAGGAAGGGTCCGCAGGTTCGGGCCAGGAACCCCCGTGCGCCGACTGTCGCGGGGCGGTAAAGAGCGTCGTGCAGTCGGAGTGGAGTTTCGAAGTCGGCTTGCCCCGCCACGCGTTCTCGGTGCGTGACGCGGCGAGGGCCGGGGATGTGTGGCGGGCCATGCAAGAGGTCGCCGTCGAGGGATCGACCCGCGCGGGTTGGCCTCCGGGCCGGTACCGCGAGACCGGGTCCGCGTTCGTGATGCGTTCGATGACGGTCGTGCACGACCGGGAGGCGGTCTACGGGGAGACGCTCCACGCGAAGACCTGGGTGCGCCGGTTTCGCCGCGGCATCTTCTCCACGCGAGAGATCCGGATCACGAGCGACCGCGGTGACATCGCACGCGGCTCCCAGGAGTGGGTGCACGTGCATGCGGAGAAAGACGGCGAGGGGATCTTGCAGCTCGCCGCAGCGCGCGCGCCGGCCTCTTTGAGCGATGCGTTTCCGGTGGTCGACCTCGACCCGGACTCGGTGCCCGCGATGCCGGCGTTCGAGACCGAAGAAGCGGCCGGTACCTCCGCAGCCCAGACGGGCGGCTTCGAGTTCCAGGTCTGGCACACCTGGATGGATCCCCTCGCCCACGTGAACCATCCGGCGTACCTCGACTGGGCGGACGAGTCGGTGTCGCGCGCGATGGCCGACGCGGGCATGGACCCGGCGGAGCTCGTCCCGGTGGCCGAGAAGGTGTCGTACAGCAAGGGCATGGTGGCCGGAGAATCGGCTTGGGTGCGCACCCGGCGGGTGGGCCGCGTCTCGGCGGACGAGCTGGTGTTCGACCATGAGATCGGCTGCGGCGACACCACCTGCGCGACCGTCCGGACCGTGCGCCGCTCGGGCGCCCCCCGGTTCGCCCAGCTCTTGTCGTCGACCTGAGCTCCAGATCGGGCCCGAGCGCGCGGCGCACCACGCGCGGCTGTGGTCTGGGACGCCAAGAACCGCTTGCCCGGGTCGGTGGGACGTGTAGCGTCGACGCATGAACGCAGAGCGCGATGAGGGACAGCCGGGCAACTTCGTGGCGGAGCTCGTGGAGGGCGAGATCGAGAGCGGACGGGCTCAGCGCGTTGTCACTCGGTTCCCGCCGGAGCCCAATGGCTACCTGCACATCGGCCACGCGAAAGCCATCTGCTTGAACTTCGGGCTCGCGCAGATCGGACGCGACCGCGGGTTGAAAGAAGCCCACACCAACCTCCGCTTCGACGACACCAACCCGGAGAAGGAGTCCACCGAGTACGTCGACGCCATCAAGGCGGACATCGAGTGGCTCGGCTTCTCGTGGGGCGAACACGAACACTTCGCGTCCGACTACTTCCAGCAGCTGCACGACTGGGCGGTGCAATTGATCGAGAAGGGGCTCGCGTACGTCGACCTCCGAAGCGAAGAGGAGATCCGCGCGACCCGAGGAGACTTCCACCGCGTCGGCGAAGCGAGCGCCGATCGCGACCGGTCGGTCGAGGAGAACCTCGAGCTCTTCGCGAAGATGAAGGCGGGCGGATTCGACGAAGGCGCCGCGGTGCTGCGCGCGAAGATCGACCTCGCGTCGAAGGATCTGAAGCTGCGAGATCCGCTCATGTACCGGATCCGAAAAGTGACCCACCACCGCACCGGCGACACCTGGTGCATCTACCCGATGTACGACTGGGCCCACGGGCAGTCGGACGCGATCGAAGGAGTCACGCACTCGGTCTGTTCGCTCGAGTTCGTCAACCACCGCGCGCTCTACGATTGGTTCTTGGCCGCGCTCGAGATCGAGTCGCCGCCCCGCCAGATCGAGTTCGGTCGGCTCGCGCTCTCGTACACACTGCTGTCCAAGCGCAAGCTCTTGTCGCTCGTGGAAGAGGGCGTGGTCGAAGGCTGGGACGATCCCCGGATGCCGACGCTCTCCGGCATGCGGCGCCGCGGGTACACGGCGTCGTCGCTGCGCGCGTTCTGCGAGCGGATCGGCGTGTCCAAACACGGTGGCCTCGTCGACGTCGGTCTGCTCGAGCACGAACTGCGCGAAGACCTCAACGCGACCTCGCACCGCATCATGGCGGTGCTTCGCCCGCTCAAGGTCACGCTGACGAACTTCCCCGAAGGCGAAGCCCACGAGTACGAGGTGCCGAACCTCCCGCACGACGAGAGCGCCGGCACCCGGAAGGTGGTGCTGACCCGCACCGTCTACGTCGAGCAGGACGACTACATGGACGACCCGCCCAAGAAGTGGTTCCGGCTGGGTCTAGGCCGCGAGGTCCGGCTTCGGGGCGCGGCGCTCATCACCTGCGACGAGGTCGTCCGCAACGACGCGGGCGAAGTGATCGAACTTCGCTGCACGTGGGATCCGGAGAGTGGCGGCGGCAGCCCGGCGGACGGCCGGAAGGTGCGCGGCACCCTGCACTGGGTGAGCGCGGAGAAGGGCGTGCCGATCCAGGCGCGGCTCTACGAGCGGCTCTTCTCGTCCGAGGACCCGTCCGAAGGAGACGACTTCCGCGCCCACTTGAACCCGGAGAGCCTCGAGGACGTCCACGGGGTCGCGGAACCCTCGGTGCGTGGGCTGGCGGCTGGAACCCGCGTGCAGTTCGAGCGGCTCGGGTACTTCGTGCTGGACCGCATCGTGTCGGACGGGGTCGCAGACGCGGTCTTTCACCGAACGATCACGCTCAAAGACAGTTGGGCGAAGCTCGCGAAGAAGATGGGCGCTCAGAAGAAGGGCCGCTGAGCGGACAGGAAACTGGAACCGCCACCCGCCGATCGCAGAGCCTGCTAGAGTTTGCGCGTGAATCGTCGAGTGGCACTGGTGGCGATGGACGCGCAGTGGCGGGATCCGAACGGAACGTTCTTCTCGTTCTCGTACGGCATCGAGAAGCTGCGCGCGTCCATTCGAAGCGCCCCCGACCTCGACGACGTCGAGGTGCTCCTGCTCGACCTTCGGAGCGATGACCCGGACGTCTTCATGGCGGAGCTCGAGACCTTCGGGCCGACCCTGATCGGGCTGTCCACCTACATCTGGTCGCTTCCGGTGTTCGCGGCACTCACCGAACGGATCCGCGCGCGTTGGCCGAAGATGCCCGTGGTCGCGGGCGGCCCGGCGGCCCGGCGTTCGGTGCTGGACCTTCCGCTCTACCAGGGCTTTCGCAACCGCCTCGACGCGGTCGTCACGGGCGAGGGCGAAGAAGTGATTCGAGCGCTGGTGCGCGAACACCAGACGCCCCGTTGGACAAGCCGGGTCCCAGGACTCGAAGTGCCTCAGCACGGCCTGTGGCGCAGCAGCGCGACCATCGAACGGCCGGTCATCGACGACTACCCCTCGCCGTACCAACTCGATGTCGGCCCGCTCCACAAGACGGGCTACATCGAGACCTTCCGGGGATGTCCGATCCACTGCGCGTTCTGCCAGTGGGGCGAGCAGAAGTCCGATCGCGTGCACGGCGTCGACTACCTGCGCGCGCACCTGCAGGGGCTCCAGCGGGCGAATGTGCCGAACGTCTTCTTCTTGGACGCCGCGTTCAACCTGAGCCCACGCGCGTTTCGGGCGCTGGTCGCCGCGGAGAACGACGTCGGCGTGTTGAAAGATTCGATCGTGCACGGGCACCTGTATCCGACGTACCTCGAAGAGCATCACTTGAAGTTCTTCGATGGCGTCGGCCAGGTGCAGGCCAGCGTGGGCATCCAGAGCTTCGACGAGGACGTCCTCCGGCGGCTCGGTCGACCATTCGACCTGGCGAAGTTCGAGACGGTGCTCGACCGCATGCGCGGCCGGCTCGATTTCGACATCGAACTCATCCTCGGGTTGCCCGGCGACAACCCCGACTCCTTCAAACGCACCGTCGAGAAGTCGCTCGAGTTGGGCGACACGGTCAAAGCGTTCAAGTGCATCGTTCTGCCCGACGCGCTTCTCGAACGCGCGGACGAGCTGCACATCGATTTCGATCCCGCGGACTTCATCACCCGTTCTTGCGATGGGTGGCCGGCGCGCGACTTGGAGGAGACGTGGCAGTGGTTGTACGAGCTGGCCTCGAACGCCGACCGGCCCATTCTCAACGAGGGGTGGGTAGGGTTCGCGCTCACGTCGAGCGGCCCCGACAAGTACAGGGGTGAGCGCGACGACACATCGCCGAGCGTTCGATCCTCTGGCCGGGCGGACGCGGGGGTGGTCCATCGCGGCATCGGCGCGGAGATTCTGCAGACGCTCAGCGACGAGGTGTCCGAACTCGGGCCCACGTGGCGGCTCAACAACGCGCGGGCGGGAGACGCGGCCGTCTTCTACGACCTCGAGGGGCCCGACGGTGGCGTCGTGCTGGAAGCCAAGCCCGCCGTGGATCGTCCGCGCTGCTTCGTGGAACGAGACGGCATCGCCTACACCCATCAAGGGCCGGTCGATCGCACGAGCGCTGTCGGACTTCGGCGCGTCATCGATGTGGTGCACGCCCACGCCAGCGCTTGTCTGCTCGGACCGCCCCCGGCGATGGAGGGTGAGGCGCTCGGCGAGAGGCCGCAGGGATGAACAGCGTCCACGTGCGCGCACGTGAGATCGAGGCGCGGGGCTTCTGTGTGCTGCCGAGTCAATACACGCCCGACCAAGTGAAGCGGCTGCGTGCGGCGATCGTCGCGCAGTACGAGGCGCTCGGTCGGCCGCCGCTGTACTCGAAAGAGCACAAGACGGTGGCGGAGAACGTGGAGCTGTCGAGCACCGGGCTCGTGCTGACGAAGGTGCTGAAGAAGAGCCCCGAACTGCACGCGTTCATGCTCGACGAAGAGGTGGTTCGCATCGCCCAAGCCGCGCTCGGTCGCGGGACCCATCTCGAACTCACCGGCGCCGTGGTCACCAACCACACTCGGCCGTTCTTCGACTGGCACAACCACGTCGGCGGCATCGACGAAGAACTCTTTCGGCGGCGCGGCGAACGGCCGCAGCTGCCGAAGCTCCAGCGCTTGGCGATGATCGTTTACCTGGACGACATGAAGGAAGGCGCCGGGCGTCTGCTCGTACACCCGGATCGCAACGACGACGGCAGTCCGCCGTGCACGGAACCGATCGGTGGGCCCTGGCCTGGGCAAGTGGTGATCGAAGGGCCGCCGGGCACCACGGTCCTGGTCGACCAGACGACCTGGCACGCCGCGCTCCCGCGCACGAGCGACACCGAGTTGCGGATCTTCTTCGGTCTCTGGTTCGCGGCCGGCGACGTGGGCCCGACCGAACTGCACGACGAGACCCTGCGCGCGGTGACGGGTGCGTCGCCACTCCTGCAGGAGATCCTCCCAGGGGACCCGCGGTGAGCGTGCCCGATGCCAAGGCGCGCGATGTCGAACCGGCGCGCGAGCGGTCCGCACCCGGCGCCGCCGAACTCCACCGCGCGCTCGAGACCGAGGGCTACGCCGTGCTTCCCTCGCTGGTGGGGCAAGCGGAGTGTGCCCGGTACGAAGCCACGCTCGAACGCGCTTGGCGGCGGGTCGGCGAGCCGCCCCTCTTTTCGCAAGAGGACGTGCACGTCGAACCGGGCATGCACGTCAGCCCCGTCGGCCTCGCGTGTGCGGGGATCTTGCGGCACGCACCCGGACTCGCAGACCTGTTGCTGAGACCGGTCCTGCTCGATCTCTTCGCACGCACGCTCGGCGAGGGGTTCGAACTGGAGCTCGGCACCGGGGTCGTGTGCGATGCGTCGCGGGGGTTTCTTTTCTGGCACCACCACGCGGGCGGCATCGACGAGCCGGACCTGCGACGGAAGTCGTACCCGCATCCGTCCGGCGTGGAGCGCATCGGGTGCACCCTCTACACGACCCCACTCGACGACGCGTTCGGCACCTTGCTGGTGCATCCGCGCCGCGCCGATTCGCCGACGGCACCGCCGCACGAGCCCGGTCGTGTCCCGTGGCCTGGCGCGAAGGAAGTGCGCGCGCCGGCGGGCTCGGTCGTGCTGCTCGATCAAGGGACCTGGCACGCGGCGACGCCCATGCGCCGGGCAGGCCACCGGTACTTCTTCGCGTTCTTCGTGCGACGCGCCGGCCTGGCTCCGACCAAACGCCGCGACGAGCAGACCGCGCATGCGTTGACCGACCACCCCGCGCTTGCGCGGGCATACGGTGCGCCATGACCGCCGCGCGATCTGCGAAGCGGACCCTGCGCGTGCTCTTCGTGTTCTTCACGGACCCACCGCGCGCGTTCAGCTCGTCGGTGGCGGCGCTCTCCCCAGTGGTTCGAGCGGAGGGGCACGAGAGTGAGGCACTCGAGGTCTTCCGCGGGTACACGATCGACGACGTCGCGGCGCACATCGACGGGCTCGCGCCGGACGTCTTGGCGCTCTCGTGCATGACGCGGGACTGGCCCGGTGCGCACGCGCTGATCGACCGCCAGACAACCGACGCCACCGTGGTGGTCGGCGGCTACCACGCGAGCTTGGCGCCGCGCGAGGTCGCCGAGTGCGCGGGGGTGCATGCGATTTGCCTGGGCGAAGGAGAGCGGCCCATGGCGCGCCTGCTCGATCGGCTGTCGCGCGGCGAACCGCCCGAAACATCGCCTGGTTTGTGGGTTCGCGACGCGGCGTCAGACCGTGGGTGGGATGGGGATCCTCCGCCGGCCGATTCGGAGCCGGACATCGCCGCGCTTCCGTGGTGGGACTACGAAGTGTTCGGATCGGTGCCCGAGGCGATCGAAGCGGGCATCAACACGTTCGGTCCACTCATCGACGGCTACCTGCCCACCCGCGCCGGCCGGGGGTGTCCGTTCTCCTGCGCGTACTGCTCGGCGCCGTCGTGGGGCAAGCTCGGCCGGTTCTCGGAGAAGAGCCGCCGCAACACCCGCCCAGTCGCGGAGCTGTGCGACGAGCTCGTCTCGCTGCGCGACCGGTACCGGCCGGAAGGCTTCGAGTTCTGGGACGAACACTTCCCGGTGGACCTGAAATGGCTCGAGAAGTTCGCCGAGGTGTACCCGGCGCGCGTGGGCTTGCCGTTCAAAGTCGAGATGCATCCGAACGCGGCGACCCGCCCGCGCCTGACGCTGCTCAAGAAGGCCGGGTGTTCGCTCTTTCACTGCGGCATCGAAGCGGGCGACGAGGCGTTTCGTCGGGACGTGCTGAACCGCCGGACGAGCGACGCGCGGCTTCAAGCGGTCTTCGACGATTGCCGGGATCTGGGACTCGAAACGAGCGCTTCGTTGATGACCATGTTGCCGGGCGAGACGCGGGAACAGATGAAAGCGACGACGGCGCTCCTTCACCGACTGAAGCCCGGCTCGTTCATGTGGTCGAACTTCCATCCCTTGCCGAGCACGGTGCTGGGCGAAGCGGGGGTCGCGCACTGGCCCGGTCCGGCGAGGAAGACCTTCAGCGACTACGACCAGGTCAAGACGAGCATGCCGCCGGCGGTCAGTGCGCAAGAGCGGGCCGAGACGTTTGCCGAACTCGGCGCCCTGCAACATCAGCTCGTGCAGATCGCGGCCAAGCGGGCCGGCAAGGACGGCGCCCGGCCCCGCGCGCGGCCGATCGAAGTGCCGGTGCCGATGTCGGCGCCCACCGCGGCTCTCGTGCGCACCCTGGCGCTGCCGTCGCCCGCCCGCGCCGTCGCGGCGGCGTTCGAGAAAGGCGTGCTCCGCCTGCAGGTACATCATCCCTCGTTCGGCGAGACGGAAATTCGGTTCGCGCCGCTCGAGGGGAACGCGCACTTCGTGCGGAGCGATGGCTTCGGTCTCTCGTACGGCGGCAAAGAGGCGCCCGACGCGTTGCTGGAGCTCTTGCGCGACCTCGCGCGCCGCCTCCGCGGCACGTCGCTCGAGGCGCTCGAAAAGGTCTACCGCGACAAGCCGCGCGCGTCCGCTCCGTCAGAGCAGTGAGCGCAACAAGGGATCGGTGTGGTGCGCGCCGACCTCCGCGATCGTCGGGTCCGCCCAGCCACCGATCTCGGCCGGCGCCGCCGCGTACGCCAGCCCCACGAAGATGCGTTTGTCGGGTGCCGTCGCGGCTTGCACGGCGTGCCATGTGCACTCTTCGATGACCACCAGCGACCCGGCGCGCGGCCGCAGCACGACCTCGCCTGGCCAGTGCGCCGACTTCGGGTCGTGCGGCGGCGACGAGGGATCGCCGACCCGGTGGGGGTAGACGCGCACCGGTCCATGCGCGTCGTCGAGATCCTGCAGGTAGGTCAACGTCATCACCCGCCGCGCGTGGTCCACCGTCGGCCACGTGCCACGCTTTCGGTACACGCCGTCGTCGTGCCCACCCACGTGGTTGTGCCAACCAAAGTGGGGCCGCGAGGGGTCGGTCACCACGGCGCCTGCGATCTCCAGCCGCATCGCGTCGCCGAGGAACGCGCGCAGCGTCTCCACCACCAGCGGATGGGCGATCCGGGCGTCGGGATCGAGGCGCGGGAGAAGCTGTGGGATCGCGAATCCGGCCGGTCCGATGTGAAGCCCCGGTCGATGTTCCCGCGTCTGGTGCGCGTGGCATTCGGGGCTGCCGGCGTCCTCGTAGATGCCGAGAATCGCCGCCCGCATCCGGTCCACCCACGCCTCGTCGTAGAGCCGATCGAAGACGGTGAACCCCTGCGTCCGAAGCTGCTCTGCACGCGTCGAGGGCACCCGGGCATGGTAGCAGGCGGACCCCTCGCCGTTCGCAACTCCGCTACCCTGTGGATCCGATGAGGGACTCGACGTGGGGCATGCAAGGGCGCGGCGGGGTGGCGCGGCTCCACACCAACGAGACCTGCAACCAGGGATGCGCGTTCTGTCACCGCCGTCGCCCGAAAGAGCGCCGTGCGTTCGTGGCGCTGGCGGCGGTCGAGGCGCGGGCGCGTGCCGCGTCGGACGCGGAGGTGCTGGTGATCACCGGCGGCGAACCCACGCTGCGCCGGGACCTGGCGAAGATCGTGTCGCTGTGCCGCGGCGATGCCACCAGCGGCACCGCGACGCCCAGCGGCACCGCGACGCCCAGCGACACTGCGACGCCCAGCGACACTGCGACGCCCAGCGACACCGCGACGCCCACACCGAGTGCGCGCCGGCTCGAGCTCGAGACCAACGGCACGCTGCTGGATGGCGCGCGGGCCGCGGCGCTGAAGCACGCCGGCCTCGACTTGGTCCGGGTGCATTTGCCCGGGTGGGGCGACGAGGCCGACGTCCTGACCCGCGATCCCGGAGGCTTCGAACGAGCGCGCGCGGGCATCGAAGCGGTGGTGTCCGCGGGCCTGCGCCTGGAGATCTCCGCCCCGGTCCTCGCCCGCAACCGAGGGCATCTGCCCGAACTGCCGGAGCGGCTGGTGGACGCGGGCTGGCCGGTGGAGGCGCTGGTGTTGAACGTGCCTTGCGAAGGTCCGGCGCCCGAGATGCGGTGCACCGCGCAAGAAGCCGCCCGCGCGATCGAAGCCACCGACATCGCGGCCCGTCGCGCCGGCATCGCGCTGCGGCTCGAGACAAGCACCCCCATCGCGCCCTGCCTCTTCGAACGCCCCGCTCGGGTGGCGCATCTCTTCACGCTCTCGCGCGGGGGCAGTCGCCGCCAGGGATACGGACGCCGCGACGGGTGCGCGGGCTGCTTGCTCGCCGACCGATGCCCAGGGCTCCCGTTCGGAGACCCATCCGAACCAGCGCCCGTCGGACAGGACCGTGTGCGGCGCCGCTTGAGCGTCATCTCCAGTGTTCCCGATCAAGTCGAGCGCGAGCTCTTTCAAGACGAGATCCAGCGCCCTCCGGGACAGGCGCCCCGACGTGCGCGCACGGTGCGGGTCGCGTTCGGGTGCAACCAAGCCTGCGACTTCTGTTTTGTGTCCACCCACTTGCCGCCCGCCCACGACGCCGCGATCCGCGCGGCCATCCTCGAAGCCGCCGTGCGGGGCGACGACCTCAACCTCTCCGGCGGTGAGCCCACGTTGCTGCCCCACCTCGAAGACTGGGTCCGGCTGGCGCGCGAGGCCGGCGCGGGCACCCTCGAGATCCAGACCAACGCCACCCGCATCGACCCCGCGCGTGCGCGCTCCTTGAAGGACGCGGGAGCCGACCTGCTCTTCGTCTCCCTGCACGGAAGCTGCGCCGAGATCTCCGACGCGGTGACGAAGGCCCCCGGCACGTTCGTCCAGACACTGGCGGGTTTGGATGCGGCGGTCGCCTGCGGTCTGCGCGTGCGGGTGAACTTCGTCTTCTGCGCACTCAACCACGCCGACTTCCCCGCGTTCGTCGAGCTGCTGACCACCCGATGGCCGAGCGCCGAACTCTGCGTTTCGTTCGTGGCGCCTTCCACCGACATGGTGCCGCGCACCGCCGATCTCATTCCACGCTACACGGACATCCAGGCGTCGCTCGCGGCCGGGCTTCGCATCGCCGCGGCGCGTGGCACCCAGGTCTCCGGGTTCGACGCGATGTGCGGCTTGCCGCTGTGTCTGACCCCGCCCGAGGTCTTCGACAGCGCTGCGCTCGCCGACGCCCCCGAAGCCTACGACGGCGGCGAGATGGTGCGCGGCCTCGCGTGCCGCCAGTGCGCGGGCCGCAAGAAGTGTTTCGGCGTTCGCCGCGGCTACGCCGAAGTGCACGGCACCGACGAGCTCACGGCGCTCTAGCAGGCTGCTGAAGAACGCCCGCAGGGCGTTCTCGCAGCCTGCCCCTTGCCCCTGCCCTTGCCTTTGCCCTTGCCCGCGGACCAGCGGTCAGATCGCTTGATCAGCGCGACGAGCATCGCGACGACCTGCTCGCGTCGCGCGGCTGCGGAGCTGCGCCGCGTAGCACCGACCGATGCCCGGCGGCTTCGTCCGCTGGGCATCGGGCTCCGATTCGCGGCCTCGCCGTCGCGAAACACACGGCGTCCACGACGCGGGCAAGGGCACGGGCAACGGCAAGGGAGCAGGTCGCTTTTCAGCGACCTGCTACCAGCAGCTCGCCGCGGTCGGTCTTGGCCGAACCGCCGCCTCCTCCGCTACTTGCGGGGGCGGCGGAACGCGTCCGGGCCGACGAGCCCCTTGCGTTCGTCGAGCATGAGTTCGCCGCTGTCGCGGGCGCGGATCTGGTCGATCGCTGCGCGGAGCACCGTCTGAAGCGAGGAGGGATCCCCGAAGACGTTCCGGTAGTGCATGTTGAACGAGGCCGAACGCGCGAGCGCTTTGCGCTCCATGCTGCGTGCGGTGAGCACGAGGTCGACGCTGGTCTCCGAGTCCGGGGACTCGAACCGGTAGATGCACCGGCGCCGGTCGAGCACCACCGACGCCAGCACCATGTCGTGTGCTTCGGCGACGCCTTCGACGAGGTGGCGCCACGTGGGCTGATCGGTGCGCTCGGTTTCCTGGCCTCCGGGATCGTCGGAGGGCAGGGAGAGGCCGTACTCCGGCTCCCGCCAGGGCGTCGTGCGCGCCACCGGGGTCAGGGCGTCCTTCTCCCAGCCGTACTTTTCGATGTAGGGGTAGTGCAGCCCGAGGCAGGTCTCGCTGTGTTCGCACTTGGCTTCGTAGAGGCACGCGAACTGCGGGTAGACGTCGTAGAAGTCTTCGACGATCACCACGTCCGGCTGGGTGTTGTCGACGACGTCGCCGTGTTCTCCGAGGAGGCACTGCGGCACGTATTTCACCGCCACCCCGAAGCCGTATGCCTTGGCCTTGCCGATGGCGGCTTTCAGGGGAGGAATGAGCACGTCCATCGTCGGGAGGAGCCCGCGCTCGTCCCCGAAGTCCTCCATCGGCAGGTAGTACCAGAACTCCATGCGGGTCGGCGCGATGTGGCGAACCGTTTCGACGATCTCCGGAAGCTGATGCGCGTTCAACGTCGTGAGCACCGTGTTCGTCATCACGACGACGTCGTGTTTGCGGAGGTTGGCCAGCCCGCGCATCGCTTCGTCGAAGGACCCCTCGCGCTGCGAGATGTAGTCCTGCGTCTTCGCGTCGGCGCCATGCAGCGAGACGAAGAACTCATCGACGCCCGCATCGATGAGCTTCTGCGTGAACGCTTCGTCGGCCATCGGCCGGCCGTTCGTCTGGATCCGGATGTGGTCGAAGCTGCCCGATTCGCGGGCCACCGCGAGGTAGTCGAACAGGCTCTTGTCGAGGCTCACCTCGCCGCCGGTGAAGGTCACCCGCCGGTAGCGCGGCGCCTTCGTATTGTCCGCGACGACCGCTCGAAACCGCTCGAGCGGGACGCCTTTGAAGTAGTTCATGCCCTCCTGCACGATGCAGAACCGACACGCGCTGTGACAGCGGAAGTCGATCGTGACGGTCAGGTCTTCGAAGCGGGTGGGATCGAAGCGGCCTTTGTAGCTCTGCACTAGAACACCGCCTGAACACGGGTGTCTGATTCCAAAGGGCGCATCAGAGCGTCCCGTAGAAGCTGGATTTCGGATAGTGGATGCGTTTGTCCGGGTGCTGGCGCGTGTCGATCCCGACGTCGAAGAAGAGGTGTTCGAACCGCACCTTGTGTCGGCGCACAAACGCCTGGATCGGCGCGGGGTAGTGGAACGCCTTCAGAAACCAGAGCAGCTGGTCGATGTCGATGCCCGAGTAGTAGACCCCGTCGCTCTGCTGCTTCTTCGCGATGCAGATGCGCTTGCAGGCGAAGAGGTTGGGTATCAACACTTTCGAGAGCACCGTCGGCGAGGTGTCGTAGTCGATGAACATGCTGCTCTGCAGGAGCGAGAGCACCGTGTCGATCTCTTGTTTGGGCGGCAAGAATCGGTAGGTGTTGTCGAGCCGCGCTTCGCCCCCGCGCACGCGGTAGGAACGCCCGGCGTGTTCGTCGGTGCCGGTGAGGTACAGGTTGACCTCGTCGACGACGCCGGTCTCGAACGTCTCGGGCTTCAGATCGAAGCTGACCATCATGTAGCGCACCCAGTCCGGGACCTCGGGGGTGAGCGCGAGATGCGGTGCGAGGATCTCCTTGAGGCCAGGCACGCTCGCCCGCACATCTTCCTTCTGCGGGTCGTAGAAGTAGAGCTCGACCCAGTTCTGTTTTCCGTCGAACTTCCATCCCCACACGGTCATGTCGCGGCCGAGCGCGTCCTGAAGTGCATGCAGTGCGGGCCTCGCCGCGGACAGGCCGCAGGCGTCCAGCGCATGCCACAGCAGGTTCTCTGAACGCGCCTTGCCACGCGTCGTGGTCCTCGGCCGATACGGTTGGAGGCAGTAGTCGAAGTGGCGGTCGGCCGGCCCGGCGGGAAGGAGCGGCGCTTCGGAGGCCGGTTCAGTGGTCACGGGGGCACCAGGGCGCTGGGGGTTGGCGGAGGTCGATGGCGGACAGTTCCACGGGAGAGGTTTCTTCGCACGCCCGGACGCGTGTTTCCGCCCAAGTCATCAACGCCTCGATCTCCCCGGACGCGGGCTGTCCTTCGCGGACTCGATAGGAGAGCGCGTGGTGGGCGGTCCGCACATACGCTCGGGGCGTGCCTTCGTTCGGCGCGACGTAGAGCCCGACCTCACCCTCTTCGGTCCCGAAACACGCCACCGGATCGAGGGCGTGGGGGGCGTCGCCGGCGCCCTCGGGTTTGAAGTAGAGGGTCCAGCTCGACCCGTCCGGCGGACCTCCGATGCTCTTCAAGACGCCGGTCTTGAACGGGACGCAGGTGCGCGCCCGGTCCCCATCGAACCCTGAAACCCGCGTCAGGATCTCCGCGACGTCGTTCGCGCGCGGTGCGACGAACCATGCCTTGGTGGAGATCTTGCCGTCGTCGACGACGCGAGACCGCACGAGGCCCGCGGGCACGGCCGCACCGAGCCAGTCCGCGAGGAAGGGCGGGACGTCGTCGTCCGCACACTCCGCCAGGGACGCCCACTGGTCGTAGATTTTGGTTTCGATGGCGAGGCCCGTCCCGCCGCGGAGGAGGTTGAACCCGATGAGGTGCGGCGCGCCGGCCTCGGCCGGCAAGCCGAACGCCCGAGCGAGCTCGGCGCGGACCGCAGCCGACGCGTCCGACCCGTTGAGGTAGAGCTTGCCGACCAGTTCCGCTCCGCCCGCATCCCAGCCGGCGATCGCCAGGAGCTCCGGCGCCCGCGCCACCCGTTCGGCGAAGGGCGACTCCTGCAGGTCGAACCCGAGTACGTTCAGGACCGCCAGCGCCGTCGCGGCGTCGACCCCTTCGATCATCATGCGGTGGCCGACGAACGCCCCGGCTCGGTGGCGGACGGATGCTTCGAGGGCATCGGATCGCGTGTCGGAGTCACGGAGCACCGCGCAGAGCGCGTCGGTCACGTCGCCCCAGCGTCCCAGGCTCTCGCGGATCACGCGTGCGTCGATCGGGCCCATTTTTCTCAGTCTACCAGACCCGTTCCGGCGCGCCCTGAGCGCCGTGGCGCGATCAGTACTTGGGCGGAAGCGTGCGGGCGTGCGCGAGCGACCGGTCGAACCAGGCTTGGAGCGCCGCGTCCGAGGTCAGCCCTTTCTGATCGACGAAGACGAATCCCTTCATCGTGCGGCCAGTGAACGTCATGGGGGTGGCGTGCGGCTGTGCGAGCGCGTCGGCGTGCCCGTCTTTGCCCACCCGCACGGTCATCTGCCGAGGGTGTTTGCCGCTGACTCCGACGGTCATGTGCCCGTGAAAGAGGAACGCCACGCCACCGAACATGCGGCGCTCTTCGAACAGCCCTTTGCGCCGTTTCACGAGCGTCCGCACCCGCACGAGGAGCGCTTCCGCCACGGCCGGAAGCGGGCTCTTGGCCTTCTTCTTGGCGGGGGCTTTCTTCTTGGCGGGGGCCGTCTTCTTGGCGGGGGCTTTCTTCTTGGCGGGGGCCTTCTTCTTGGCGGGGGCCGTCTTCTTGGCGGGGGCTTTCTTCTTGGCGGGGGCCTTCTTCTTGGCGGGGGCCTTCTTCTTGGCGGGGGCTTTCTTCTTGGCGGGGGCTTTCTTCTTGGCGGGGGCCTTCTTCTTGGCGGGGGCCTTCTTCTTGGCGGGGGCTTTCTTCTTGGCGGGGGCCTTCACAGCCGGGCCCTTCTTCCGAGCGGGTGCCTTCTTGGGCGGGCCCTTCTTCCGGGCCGGCGCCTTTTGGGCGGGCCCCTTCTTCCGAGCGGGTGCCTTCTTGGGCGGGTTCGCAGCGGCGGTCTTGTTCATGCGGCGATGGTACGCCACGCCAAGGCGAACGAAAAAGGCCGACGTCTTTCGGACGCCGGCCTCGACTCACCTGGTTGCCGAACGCTCAGCGGGTGGTGCCGCGGTTGACCTCGACGCTGCCCTGAATCTCCGAGGACGAGTCTCCGAAGTCTGCGTCCCATCGGGCTTCGTACACGAGCACGACCGAGTCGGGCGTGCTGCCTTCGTGCACGGTCACCGTGATCTGGTCGGCGTAGCTGTCGAAGTCCCAGTTGCCTTCGGAGGGACCCGCACACCCGAGGATGTCCACGTCCGCATCGTAGTCGCCCACGTTGTTCTCGTAGATGTCGCCGACTTCGATGTCCTCCACCGAGACGTTCAGGTTGAGCACGTTCATGGCCGCCCCGCCGCGGTTCGAGACGTGGATCTCGATGCTCGTCTGGTTGGTGAACGAGTAGCTCTCGGTCACCCGGGCGCGTTCGCCGGCGAACTCACGTTCCCCGAGTTCTCCCTGCAGTGAGGGGTTGCTCGTCTCGAGCTCGTTCCCGTAACCGGAATAGTCGTCGTCGCCCACGTCGAAGAAGTCGGGAAAGAGACATCCGCTCGAGAAGCAGAGGGCGGCGGCGAGCAGGACCGAGGAGAAAGGGGCGAAGGAGGCGGGCGTCATGGGAGGAACTCCGTGGGTGAGATGGCCCGAGTAGAGCAAGGCGCGTGCCGAGGGCGTGAGACGGGGCTTGTGCCGGAAAACCAGGGACAAAGGAGGGGCGACTTCGTGGCGGACCGTATCCAATCCTTCACAGGCGGTGCGGGCTGGCACACGGGCACATCTACGTCCGTACCCCGACCACCAGTCGTTCTGCCCTCAGGATACCGGCCAGCCGCGGGTTCCCTCCCCAATCGCGGTCCCACCCGTTGGAGTTGTGGTCCTCGGTCACCTCGAACTGGTGCGCGGCCAGGAGCCGTTGAACGTCGGCGGGCGTGTAGCGCGACTCGAGCGCCTCGCCGAAGAGTCCATCGAACGCCGCATCGACGAGCTTCGGAACCGGCACCCCAGCGGTGGAGAGGTAGGTCATCGCGAGGGTGCTGCCGACGGCGCTGCGGTCGGCGACTTGAGCCAACGTCTCGGCGACCGCGACCGGGGGCAGGTACATCGTCACCCCTTCCCAGACCCATACGGTGCGAGCGCTCGGGTCGAACGAAGGTGCTGCGTCGAGCGCGTCGCCAACCCGCTCCTTGCCGAAGTCCACGCTCACGTAGTCCGGCGCGCCGTCGCTCGGCGCGAGCCTGCGTTTGCGCTGCTGCGTGTCGGGGTGATCGACTTCGAAGACCCGAACGTCGCGAAGGCCAAGTCTCCAGGCGCGGGTGTCGAGCCCCGCACCCAAGATCACGACCTGGGTCGCGCCATCTTCGACCCCATGCCGGACGACCCGGTCGATGGCTGCGGTGCGCAGGGCGAGATGGTCGACCATGCCGAGGCTGGCTGCCCGAACCAGCGCCCGGGTGGCGCGGTGTCGCGCCAGCCCGCCGAGTACGCGACCGACCAGCGGGGGAAGCAACGAAGGCGCGAGCTCGTCCTGCCGCGCTGGGCCCACCGAGCGTGCCGCGGAGACCAGCACCGCGGTCAGGCTCGGCCGACCTTCACGCATGGGCGCGGGGGCCCGAGGCCGAGGGACTCGTGTGTGCAGGCGCGTCGAGTCCGCGGCGAAGCATGTCGATGGCGTCGTTCGTGGCGTCCCGTGCCGACTTGGTGCGGGTCATGTGAATGAAGCCGTGGACCATCGACGCATGCAAGGTCCGGGTGACCGGCACGCCGGCCGCTTCCAGCGCTTCTGCGTACTCGAGCGCCTCGTCGCGAAGAATGTCGAAGCCGGCAATGGCGATGTGCGTGGGCGGTACCCGCGAGAAATCGCCGACGCGTGGACTGATGCGCGGGTCCGATCCCTCCGGTTGGTAGAGACTGAAACACCAGTCGGCGCTCGTCTCGTCCAGCGCGAACCCCTGGCCGAAGAGCGAGCGGGACTCCACGCGCACGGTCTGGTCCGTCGTCGGGTAGATCAGCAGCGCGAACTTCAGGCCGGCCACCTGCTGACTCACCGATGCGGCGAGGTTGCCTCCGGCGCTGTCGCCGGCCACTGCGACGCGCTGCGGGTCCACGCCGAGCGACGCTGCGTTTTCGAGGACCCACTCGGTCGCGGCGCGCGCGTCTTCGTGGCCGGTGGGAAAGACGTGTTCGGGTCCGAGCCGGTAGTCGACGGACACCACGACCGCGCCGGTGCGATGCGCGATGCGGCGGCAGGTGTTCTCGTGCGTATCCAGGCTGCCGATGACGAACCCGCCGCCGTGAAAGTAGACCACGCACGACGCGTTCTGTGCCGGCGTCGATGGCGCGCGGTAGGTGCGGATGGGCAGCTTCGTTCCGTTGACGTCGAGGTGCATGTCGCGGCTCGTGCACGCGGGAACCGGCGCTTCCAACTTGGCCACACCCTCGTAGTAGGTGCGCGCCGCGGCCACGCTCTCCGAGCGTTCGAACCCGTCGGGCGCGGACTGTCCGAGCTTGAGCAGGATCTGGAGGTGCGGATCGAGGGTCTGTCCCTGTGTGCGCACCGGCGGACGGGCGAAACGTTTCGCGAGCCGCGGCGGGAGAGAGAGGACCGTGCGGGCGACCGCCACGCTCAGTTTCTGCTGGAGTGCTTTCGAGGCCATGGAGGAGAGGCTGACACAAATGGCCGGGCTCGCGGAAGCGAGCCCCCCTTGCCCGTGCCCGTGCCCGTGCCCGTGCCCGCAGCCGACGCCGACGCCGATTCCGAAGCCGAAGCCGACGCCGAAGCCGAATCCGAAGCCGAAGCCGAAGCCGAAGCCGAATCCGAAGCCGAAGCCGACTCCGACTCCGAAGGAGCGGGTGCGCGGTGCCCGTGCCCGTGCCCGTGCCCCCTACCTCAGGAGGCGGGCGGCGAGGGCGCCCATGGCGAGGGAGACTTCGCGGCGTTCGGTGTGGGTGGCGGGGGCGACGAGGGATTCGAGCGCGGTGGCCATGCGGCCGACTTGCTGGGTTCGGATCTGGAGGCGGCCGGAGACGCGGGCGCGGCCGGGGCCGTTCACGTGGGCGCGGAGGACGGAGGCGGCCTGTTCGGCGCGGCCGTTGAGCACGTGCTGGCTTGCGGCGTCGAGGGCTGCGCCGAGGTGGGCGTCGGCGACGGCGAAGCGTGCGGCCAGGGAGGCGGCGGTGGCGCCGATCGACCGTTCAGCGTGCAGCGACGCGCCGGCGGCGGACTTCCACCCGACCTGCACGCGGGCCACGACGCGCACGTTCGCGCGGACGCGGATCTTGATGCGCACGCGGCGTTCTTCACCCGCGCTCAGATCGGCGGCCGCGAGGGCGACGCCGCCCTCGGTGCGGATGAGGCCGTCGGGCAGCGCGCCGAGGAGTTCGACCCCGTCCGGCAGCGCGACCTGCACGCCGACGTCGCGCGCGGCGATGCGAACGCGGGCGCTCAGCTCCGCACGCAACACGGCGCTGAGATCCGCGCCGTCCCGCGCGATGTGGTAACTGCCGCGGCCGGCGTCGGCGATGCCGCGCAGGAGCGCGCCGTCGAACTGGTTGCCGAGCCCCACCACGGTGGTCGCGCAGCCCGAGGCGTGCGCTTCGGCCGCGAGCGGTCCGAGCTCGGCGACGTCGAAGGCGCCCGCGTTCGGGACGCCGTCGCTCAGCAGGATGACCACCGGGCGTTCGGTCGGGCTGCGCCGGGTCGAGACGGCGGCCCCGTACGCGATGCGCAGGCCGGCTTCGATGTTGGTGCCGCCGCCGACGTTGATGCGGCCGAGCGCGCGGCGGGCCGCACTGCCGTCGCCCACGCGCACGGTCGAGAGCACCTCTTCCGCGTCGCCGCCGTAGGCCACGATCTGAATCATGTCGTCGGGCCGAAGCTGACCGACCAGCAGGCGCGCTGCCGCGACGACATCGACCCAGTTGCTGTGCATCGAGGAGCTGCGATCGATGACGAGGTGCACCCGGATCCGCGGACGCGCCGTCTCGGTGGCGGCGTTGCCCCGCACGTGCACGACCAGATCGGTGGAGCCGCCCGACGCGGGCACGGCGTGGGAGAGCTCGGCGCGCGCTTCGAGTCCGGCGCCGGCGTCGATGGCGCCGCCGAGATCTGCGTCGCCATCCGCTGCCACCCCGAGTGGACCGAGATCGCCGAGCCGCACCCGGTAGCCATCGACGTTGAGGCCGCCGGTCATCAAGCCGCGCAGGTGCGCCCGCCCGTTGCCACCGATCCCGCGCACGCCGGTTCCGCCGCCGAGGAACTCGGGTGCGATGCCCACGCTGCCGTCGAAGACCGGATCGGCCAAGACCACGTCGATTCGCCCGTTGGCATCCGCGACGAGCACATCGCCGCCAACACTGCCGCTGACACTGCCGCTGCCGCTGCCGCTGCCGCTGCCGCCGACACTGCCGCTGCCGCTGCCACTGCCACTGCCGCTGCCACTGCCACTGCCGCCGACACTGCCACTGCCACTGCCACTGCCACTGCCACCGACACTGCCACTGCCACCGCCACTGCCACTGCCACTGCCGCTGCCGCTGCCACTGCCACTGCCACTGCTGCCACTACCGCCGCCGACACTGCCACTGCCACTGCCACTGCCACTGCCACTGCCACTGCCGCTGACACTGTTATCAGCGTTCGCGTCGTCGTCCCAGATTGCACCCGTGCTTCCGGACACGGACACATCGACGCCGCCCGAGTGTGCGTTCGATGCGACGAACGGATCGCGGTCGACCCGGACCGTGGCACCCGCCGATGCCTCTCCCTGAACCACGACGGTGGCCGAAGCGATTCCAGGAACTCCGATCGCCTGCGACGACGCGATCACCGGTGAGGCTTCCCCTTCGAGCTTGGCCTCTTCGGTTTCGGCGACGACCGAGCCCGACGCGATGGCGGGCCCTTGTACTCGGACGTTGCCGTGGAACTGGATGAGTCCGCAGCCCAGCAGCTGGGAGCAGAGCATCGTCGACAAGAGAAAAATTTTGCGCGGCATGCCAAGGAGCATTGGAAGAACCGTGCCCTCGGCGGTTCTTCGAAGGAAACGCGACCCGCCTCCGACCGGGTTGTGATGCCGCGTTCACACCACCGTGACCTCGGGTTGGGGGCCGTTCGCACGCGGAAATTTCAGGGTGAATACCCAGCAGAGGAGCTTCGTCGCGGGCTCTCGCGGCGGGATCACGGGGTCCGCACGACGGTTCACGCGCGGCTCGGGACGATTCGCACAGAACCGGGTGGCCAGAAGCGGATGCTCGTCTACGTACCGGCAGGAGAACCATGGGAGTCGTATCCACAGCCGCTCGAGTCCTCGGGGCCATGCCCAAAGTCCCTGGCGCACCGCCTCGGGTGACGCGGGAGTATCCGGTGCTCGGTCACATGGCGGAGTTCGTGCGGGGACCCTTCGATCTCTTGAAACGGGCCTCCGAACAGGGCGATCTGGTGGCGCTCCGGCTCCTGCACCAAGACGTCGTGCTGCTCACCGGGCCGGAAGCGAACGAAGCGTTCTTCCGCGCGCCGGACGATCAGCTCTGCCGGCGCGAAGCCTACAAGTTGATGACGCCGATCTTCGGAGACGGCGTGGTCTTCGATGCGCCGGGGCCTCGGCTCGAAGAACAGATCCGCATGGTCATGCGCATGCTCCGCGATCAGCGCATGCGCGGCTACCCGCCCATCATCTGCGACGAGACCAAACGGCAGGTGTCGAGCTGGGGCACCTCCGGCGAAGTCGACCTGCTCGATCTCATGAAGGAGATCACCATCTACGCGTCGAGCCGCTGCCTCATCGGCGACGAGTTCCGCGCCGGCATGACCCACGAGTTCCATGAACTCTACGGACACCTCGAGAAGGGCATCAACCCGCTCGCGTATGTGTACCCGAACGCGCCGCTTCCTTCGTTCCGCCGCCGAGACATGGCGCGCAAGCGACTGACCGAACGCGTCGACGCCATCCTCGCGCGCCGCCAGCGGACTGGCGAACGACCCGACGACGGGCTTCAGGCGCTGCTCGACGCGACCTACAAAGATGGCGAACGGCTGAGCGCGCACGAGATCACCGGGATCCTCGTGGCGATCATGATGGCCGGCCACCACACGAGCGCCGGCACCGCGACCTGGACGATCCTCGAGCTCATCCGGCGTCCCGACTACCTCGCGCGTGTGCGGGCGGAAGTGGACGCGGTGATGGCGGCCGAAGGCGGGCTGACCTACCGCGGTCTGCGCGAGATGCGGTTTCTGCACGACGTGATCAAAGAAGTGCTGCGGCTGCACCCGCCGCTCATCTTCTTGTTCCGCAAAGTGCTCAAACCGTTCCACTGCAACGGTTTCACTGTGCCCGCGGGTTCCTTCGTCTGCGCCTCGCCGGCGGTCAGCCACCGCGTCGGCAGCGTATTCCCGGATCCGGAGCGGTTCGACGCAGACCGCTACAGCCGCGGCGAAGACAAGAACCAGTTCGCCTGGATCGCGTTCGGGGGCGGCAAACACAAGTGCACCGGCAACGCGTTCGGGCTGCTCCAGCTCAAGGCCGTCGCCGCCACGCTTCTGCATGAGTACGACTTCGAGCTCGCGCAGCCAGACGCGAGCTACGAGGACAACTACGACACCGCGACCGTCATGCCGCGTCCTCCCTGCCGGGTCCGCTACCGAACCCGCCAGAAGGTGGCGCCGGTCACGACCGAACTGAAGTCGACGAAGAAGAAGCTGCTCGATCGCGACAAGCCGGTGCGGCTGACGATCGACACCCAGCTCTGCCAGGGACACAGCGTCTGCGTGAGCGAAGCGCCCGCGGTCTTCCGGGTGAACGACCTCGGTGAAGCGGAGCTCTTGCCCGAGGTGACCGGTTTGCCCAGCGCTTCCCAGGACGCGGTGCTCTCCTCCGGCGATGCGGCCATGACGGCCTCCTCGACCGACCGAGACGCGCTCTACGATCGCATCGAACGCGCCTACGAACACTGTCCCAACCGGACCATCGCCTGGACCCAGACCGACCCCGACGCGGGGAAAGAGTGAGCCATGATTGAACTTCATCCCGTTGCCCAGACCCCGACCGTTGCGTACCCGCGCGAAGAACTCGAAGAGATGAGCCGGCGCTGGCTCGAGGCCAACCGCCTCGCCGAAGAGACCGGCGACTGGGTCACGTACCTCGGCGCGATGTACACGGAGGACGCGTACTACCGCTGGAACATCGGACCGAACGAAGAGTTCATCGCGAACGGTCTCGAGGAGATCAAGAAGAACGCGATCGGCATCCAGATGGATGGCTTCCAGGGCTGGCAGTACCCGTACGACCGGTTCGTCATCGACGACAAACTCGGAGAGCTCGTCGGCTTCTGGCGCCAGCGCGCGCCGATCACGCGTCCCGACGGCACGCCGTACGAAGTCGCGGGCTGCGGCGGCAGCTGGTTCAAATACGGCGGCGACTTCAAGTGGAGCTGGCAGCGCGACTTCTTCGATCTCGGCAACGTCTTCGCGCTCCTCAGCGAACTGTCCACGGTCGAAGGTGGGCTCAGCGCGCCGGTGAAGAAGAAGATCCACACGATGGCGCGCGGTCAGAAGCTTGCGGGTCACGTCCCGCTGCGGCCGGCGAGCGGCATCGCCGCGAAGATCAAACAGGGCGCCTCGCTCGCGAAGATCGCTTTGCTCGGCAAGTAGAACGCCGCGCGACGCGTCGGCGCTTGCTTCCGCTCGCGGCGTAGGTGTACCTGGACCCTTATGTGTTTGGGCATACCGGGCCGGATCGTCGAGGTCGGCGAAGTGCGCGGACTTCGCATGGCGAAGGTCAGCTTCGGTGGGATCCAGAAAGCGGTGTGTCTGGAGTACCTGACCGACGCGAAGGTCGGGGAGTGGGTGCTGGTGCACGTGGGGTTCGCGTTGAGCCGGATCGACGAGGCGGAGGCGCGGCGGATCTTCGAGTTCTTGAAGGAGTTCGGAGAGATGGAGGACCTCGAAGCGGAGGCCGATGCTGCTGAACAGGCGGCGGCCGACGCGGAATCCGAATCCGAATCCGAATCCGAATCCGAAGCCGAAGCCGAAGCCGAAGCCGAATCCGACGCCGAAGCCGTTGCCGACACCGCTTCCGCTACCGCTACCGCTTCCGCTTCCGCTTCCGCTACCGACACCGCTTCCGCTTCCGCTACCGACACCGCTTCCGCTACCGACACCGCTTCCGCTTCCGCTTCCGCTTCCGACACCGCTTCCGCTTCCGACACCGCTTCCGCTTCCGACACCGCTTCCGAACCTGTCGCCGCTGCCCCTGGTGGCTCTGGTCGGGTCTCGTCGTGAAGTACCTGGATGAGTACCGCGATGGGGAGGCGGTGACGGCGGCGGCTGGCAAGCTCGCGGAGATCGTGACCCAGCCGTGGGTGCTCATGGAGGTGTGTGGCGGGCAGACGCACAGCATCGTCAAACATGGGCTCGATGCACTCTTCCCCGAAGAGGTGGAGCTCGTGCATGGGCCGGGGTGTCCGGTGTGTGTGACGCCGCTCTCGATGATCGATCGCGCGCACGCGATCGCGTCGAAACCCGGGGTCGTGTTCTGTTCGTTTGGAGACATGCTGCGGGTGCCGGGCTCGCGCGGGGACCTGCTCGCGCTCAAGTCGCGCGGCGCCGACGTGCGCATCGTGTACTCGCCGCTCGATGCGGTGCGCATCGCCGAGGAGAACCCGGATCGCGACGTGGTGTTCTTCGCGATCGGGTTCGAGACCACCGCGCCGGCGAACGCGATGGCGGCGAAGGTGGCGAAGGCCCGCGGGCTCACGCGTTTCAGTCTGCTCGTCTCGCACGTGCTCGTGCCGCCGATGATCACGTCGATCCTCCAGGCCTCGGACAACCGGGTGCAGGCGTTCCTCGGACCGGGCCACGTGTGCACGGTCATGGGCCTCGGCGAGTACACACCCATCGCAGCCCGCTACCAGGTGCCGATCGTGGTCACCGGCTTCGAACCGCTCGATCTGGTCGACGGAGTGCGGCGCGCGGTGGAGCAGCTCGAAGCGGGTCGCGGGGAGGTCGACAACGCGTACGGTCGCGCGGTGCGTCGAGACGGCAACCCCGAAGGCCGGCGGGTCATGGACGAGGTGTTCGAGGTGTGCGACCGGAGCTGGCGCGGGGTGGGCAACATTCCGAAGAGCGGCTTGTCGCTCCGCTACGAGTACCGGGACTACGACGCGGCGCGGCGTTTCGAGGTGGAAGACATCGAAACCCGCGAACCAGAAGCGTGCATCAGCGGTCGGGTACTGCGCGGGCTGGCCAAACCGGACGAGTGTCCTGAGTTCCGCAGCAACTGCACGCCCGAACATCCGCTCGGCGCGACGATGGTCAGCTCAGAAGGCGCATGCGCGGCGTACTTTGCGTACGGCCGTCCTCAGAAACTCGTGCCGCTCGGCCGCGTGCGATGAGCGACGTCGACCTCGCGGCGCTCGGAGATAGTGTGCGCCGCAAACAGCGCGAAGCCGCGGAGACGCAAGCTCGGTTCGTCGACGCACACGCCGAAGCCATCGTGCAGTGCGCGGTCGCGCTCGGAGACGCGCTCGCGCAGGGAGGCCGGCTCTGGCTCATGGGCAACGGCGGGAGCGCGTGCGACGCAGCGCACTTCGCGGTGGAGATGACCCATCCGATCGTCGAAAAACGTCCGGCGTACCCGGCGGCCACACTCGCGGCGGATTCGGTGTTGCTCTCCGCGGTCGGCAACGACCAGGACTTCTCCCTCGCGTTCGTCAGCCAGCTCGACGTCTTCGCGCAGGCGGGCGATGTCGTGCTGGGGATCAGCACGAGCGGCAAGTCCCGCAACGTCGTGCGCGGACTCAAACGCGCACGCGAGCTCGATCTGTTGACCATCGGGTTCGCCGGCCGCGACGGCGGCTCGTTCCCCGAACTCTGCGACCACTGCTTCGTGGTGGAGAGTTTCTCGACCCACCGCATCCAGGAGACCCACGGGCTGCTCGTGCACTTGCTCTGGGACACGCTGCACCTCGTGCGCGGCGCCGAAGACGTGCTCGGATGAAGGACGTGCTCGCCGATGAACGCAGGGAAGGACGGGCTGGGATGAAGGACGCGTTCGGATGACGGACGAAGACGCGTCGTGTCCCGTGCCGGCGAGCCGCTACGACGAGGTCGTGCTCGGGCACGGCAGCGGGGGTCGGCTCAGCGCGGACTTGCTCGAACACGTGTTCCTCGACGCGTTCGGCGACATCGGGCCCGACGCCCGCGAAGACTCCGCCATCGTCGAGACCTCCGGGGCGCGGATCGCGATCACCACCGACAGCTTCGTGGTGTCCCCGTGGCGCTTCCCTGGCGGCGACATCGGCAGCCTCGCCGTCTACGGAACCGTGAACGACCTCGCGGTCTCCGGTGCGATCCCCGAGTGGATCACCGCGGCGTTCATTCTCGAGGAGGGGTTGCCCCTCGCCGAGCTCGCGTCCCTCGCACGCTCGATGCGCGATGCCTGCGTGCGGGCCGGCGTGCGGATCGTGGCGGGCGACACCAAGGTCGTCGATCGGGGCAACGGCGACGGCATCTTCATCAACACCACCGGCGTCGGCCGCGTGCCGGTAGGCCGCGCGCTCACCGCCACCGCCATCGAGCCCGGCGACGTCGTGCTGGTCAGCGGGACGATGGGCGACCACGGCGTCGCGATCCTCAGCGTGCGCGAAGGGCTGACGTTCGACGGGGCGATCGAAAGCGACGCGGCACCGCTGCACGATCTGGTGGCGTCGGTGCTCGACGCTGCGCCGCACACGCGTTGTCTGCGGGACCCGACCCGGGGTGGGCTGGCGAGCGCGCTCAACGAGTTCGCGTCGGCGTCTGGCGTCGGCATCCGGATCGACGAGGCAGCGGTCCCCGTACACGAGACCGTTCGCGGCGCCTGCGAGATGCTCGGCCTCGACCCGTTCTACGTCGCCAACGAGGGCAAGCTGGTCGCGGTCGTGCCCCAGGACGAAGCCGCCGCGGCGCTCGCGGCGATGCGCGCGCACCCGCTCGGCGCGGCCGCCTCCCAGATCGGGGAGGCCACCGAACCGCCGATTCGGGTGGTGGTCGAGACCTCGTTCGGGACCCAGCGGGTGTTGCCGCTCCTCAGCGGCGAAGCGCTCCCCCGGATCTGCTGAGAAGTGCACCCGTTGCTCGCGCCGTGGCGTGCGCAGGTGCACGTCGGCGAGCGTGTGCTTCTGGCCGACGGTACGAAGCTTCGCTGATCTCCCCGGGCCGAGCTGATACGTTCTGCTGCGATGGGGGAGAAGGTCTGGCAGTTTCCACAATCCGACGTCCCGGAGCTCGATGTGCTCTGGATCACGGCGGGACTCAGCTGTGACGGCGACTCCGTCTCGATGACCGGGGCCACCCAGCCCAGCATCGAAGACGTCGTCATGGGCGCCATTCCCGGGTTGCCCAAGGTCAACCTCCACAACCCGCTGCTCGCTTACGAAACGGGCGACGACTTTCTGGCCCCCTTCCACCGGGCGGCCCGCGGCGAAGCGACCCTGCCGTACATCCTCGTGATCGAAGGATCGATCCCCAACGAGAAGGTGAGCGGGGAGGGCTACTGGGCCGCGTTCGGCAACGACCCGGAGACCGGCCAGCCGATCAAGACCTGCGACTGGATCGATCGGCTCGCGCCCGGCGCGTTCGCGGTGGTGGCGGTCGGGACCTGCGCGACCTACGGCGGCATCCACGCGATGGAGGGCAACCCGACCGGTGCGATGGGCCTCTCGGATTACCTCGGGTGGGACTTCGAGACCGCGGCCGGCATCCCCACGGTCTGCATCCCCGGCTGTCCCGTGCAGCCGGACAACTTCATGGAGACGCTGCTCTACCTGCTCTACCAGGCGGCCGGGCTCTCTCCGATGATTCCGCTCGACGCGGCGCTCCGTCCCACGTGGCTGTTCAGCCAGACGGTGCACGAAGGCTGCGACCGGGGCGGGTACTACGAGCAGGGCGACTTCGCGGCGTCGTTCGGAAGCGCCAAGTGCATCGTGAAGCTCGGGTGCTGGGGCCCGGTCACGCGTTGCAACGTGGCCAAGCGCGGCTGGATGAACGGCATCGGCGGCTGTCCCAACGTCGGCGGCCTCTGCATCGGCTGCACGATGCCCGGCTTCCCCGACAAGTTCATGCCGTTCATGGACGAACCACCCGGCGCGATCATGTCGTCGGCCGCCGTGCTGCTGTACGGGCGCACGGTGCGCGCGCTCCGGAACTTCACCAAGAGTTCGCTCGAGAAAGAGCCGTCGTGGCGCAAGCCATCCGACGAGCTCACCACAGGATACAAACCCGAATGAGCGACCTCGTGGAGATGTCTTGGGATCCGATCACCCGCATCGTCGGGAGCCTCGGCATCCACACCAAGATCGACTTCGAGAACCGTCAGGTGGTGGAGTGCCACAGCACCAGCTCCATCTTTCGCGGCTAC
Organism: Deltaproteobacteria bacterium; assembly: GCA_034670305.1. GTDB lineage: Bacteria > Myxococcota_A > Polyangia > Polyangiales > Houyiibacteriaceae > JAXMNT01. The sequence goes on along the minus strand of JAXMNT010000033.1, from coordinate 31,544 downwards.
AGCGTGTTCATGAAGGGCAAGGACCCTCGAGACGCGCACTTCATCACGAGCCGCATCTGCGGTATCTGCGGCGACAACCACGCGACGTGTTCGGTGTACGCGCAGAACATGGCGTACGGCATCCGGCCGCCGCACCTCGCCGAGTGGATCGTCAACCTCGGGGAAGCGGCCGAGTACATGTTCGACCACAACCTCTTCCAGGACAATCTGGTCGGGGTCGACTTCTGTCAGAAGATGGTCGAGGAGACGAACCCGTCGGTGTGGGAGAAAGCGAAACACACCGAAGCGCCGCACGCGGAGATCCACGGCTACCGCACCATCGCGGACATCATGAGCTCGCTGAACCCGTTCGAGGGCGAGCTCTACCGAGAGGCGCTGCAGATGAGCCGCCTGACCCGGGAGATGTTCTGCTTGATGGAGGGTCGGCACGTGCACCCGTCCACCGTGTACCCAGGCGGCGTCGGCACGGTGCCCACCATCCAGATCTTCACGGACTACGCGGTCCGGCTCCACAAGTACATCGAGTTCTGCAAGCGCATGGTGCCGCTTCACGACGACCTCTTCGACTTCTTCTACGAAGCGCTCCCTGGCTACGAAGAAGTCGGGCGGCGTCGGATCTTGCTCGGCTGCATGGGCTCGTTCCAGAACCCGGATCACTGCGACTTCCGCTACGAGACGATGACCGACTGGGGCCGCGAGATGTTCGTGACGCCGGGCGTGATCATCGACGGGAAACTCGTCACGACCGATCTCGTGGAGATCAACGTCGGCATGCGCATCTTGCTCGGGTCGAGCTTCTACGAGGACTGGGAAGGCGGCGAGATGTTCGTCACCGAAGACCCGCTCGGCAACAAGATCGATCCCCGCCATCCCTGGAACCAGACCACCAAACCGCGGCCGCAGAAGCGCGACCTCAAAGACAAGTACACCTGGGTGATGAGCCCGCGCTGGCAACCGCCCGGCACCGACGACTTTCTCGCGCTTGGCACCGGCGGCGGACCGCTCGCCCGGCTGTGGACGACCGCGCTCGCGAAGAAGGTGGATGTCGGGTACGTCGAAGCCACCGGCGATTCGGTGAAGATTCGGCTGCCGAAGGGTGCGACGCTGCCGGAGACCGAACTCGAGTGGAAGATCCCGAAGTGGAGCAACACGCTCGAGCGCAACCGCGCACGCACCTACTTTCAGGCGTACGCCGCGGCAATGGCGCTCCACTTCCTCGAGAAGGCGATGGCGCTCGTTCACTCCGGCGAGACCCGGACGTGGACGGACTTCGAGGTGCCGGACGAAGCGATCGGGTGCGGCTTTCACGAAGCGGTGCGCGGCATGCTCTCGCACCACATGGTGATTCGAGAGGGCAAGATCGCGAACTACCACCCGTACCCACCGACGCCGTGGAACGCGAGCCCGCGGGATTCCTTCGGCACGCCGGGGCCCTACGAAGACGCGGTGCAGGGTTCGCCGATCTTCGAGGAGAACGGCAAGGACGACTTCAAGGGCATCGACATCATGCGCACCGTGCGTTCGTTCGATCCGTGTCTGCCGTGCGGCGTGCACATGTACCTTGGCGACGGGAAAGAACTCGCCGTTCAACACGCCCCGATGTTCGGGGTCCAGTTCTCCAGCGATCTGTGATGTCGGCGTTCGACACACTCGAGACGCTCGTCGAAGCGGTGGAAGCGTTGGACGACTCCGTTGCGAAGGGGCGCGCCCGCGCGCTTGTGACGGGGGTGCTCGAGATGCACCGCGAAGGGCTCGAGCGGGTGCTCGAGATCCTCGCGGAAGAGGAGGGCGGCGACGCCCGGATCAAGGGCCTCGCCGCCGACCCCGCGCTCGCGTCGCTGTTGATGCTGCACGATCTGCACCCGAGCACGCCGCTGGAACGCGTGGAGGCGGCGCTCGCGTCGATCGACGCCGAGCTGCGCGGCCTCGGTGCGCGCGTGCACGACGTGCGCGTCGAGGGTGCGTTTGTCCGGGTGCGTCTGACGCGGGACGACGACACCCGCCACGGCGCGGAGATTCGCCAGCGTGTCACCGCCGCGGTCCTGCAAGCCGCGCCCGACGTGGAGCTGCTGCTCGAAGGGGCGGAGGACGGCCCCGCGCTCATCTCTCCCTCGCGTCTCTCCGGCGGACGGTGATTTCGTGCAGGCTCGGATCCCACGCGCCGGCATCTTCGCCCTCCGCCGGCTGACCGGCGCCAGCACCCGCCGGGCGCAGCACACCTGCTGCGGCCTCTGCGGCGCGCCGCTCGGCCCCGTCCACGAACACCTCGTACACCCCGCCGCCCGCGCCATCGAATGCGCCTGCCAAGCCTGCGCCCTCCTCTTCGACCACGAAGCCGACACCCGTTACGCCCGCCTCCCCCGCGCCCAAAAGCCCAAGCGCCTCACGCCATCGGATCCGGGATCGGCTTCGGCTTCGGCTTCGGGATCGGCTTCGGGATCGGCTTCGGGATCGGCTTCGGGATCGGCTTCGGGATCGGATTCGGGATCGGGATCGGCTTCGGGATCGGCTTCGGGATCGGCTTCGGCTTCGGCTTCGGATTCGGGATCGGCTTCGGCTTCGGGATCGGATTCGAAAGCAGAAGCAGCAACAGAAACAGAAACAGAAGCAGCAGCAGAAACAGAAGCAGCAGCAGAAACAGCAGGAGACACAGCAACAGCAACAGCAGCAGACACAGCAACAGACACAGCAGCAGACACAGCAACAGACACCGCAGCAGACACCGCAGCAGACGCAGCAGCAGACGCAGCAACAGAAGCGGACTCCCTGGAAGCCGCGTGGTCCGCGCTCGGCCTCCCCATCTCACTCGCTTTTCTCGCCCGCTGGAAGACCGGCCCAGCCCCTGCGACGCCCATCGTCACCTCGCCCAGCCCCCTCGGCGTGGTGGACCATCCGGTGCGCGAAGATCTCTTCGACCGGCTCGCGTGCGCCCATCCGGCGATCGCCGCGCTCGCCCCCAACACCGAAGCGCTCCTCGTGTTCGCCGGGCCTCCGTTTCAAGCGTGGGTGGTCTCGATCGATCGGTGTTTCGAACTGACCGCGCGGCTGCGGGGCGAGTGGCAAGGCATCACTGGGGGAGAGAAGGCGAAACACGCTGTGCGTGACTTCTTCGATGCGCTGGCCCGGTCATCGGAGGCGCGCCGTGGTTGACGTCGCCCTTCAAGTGATCGACGTCCGACCGGGGGTGCGATCGGTGGAACCCGCGCTCCGGCTCGGGCTGCGGCTTCGTTGTTCGGCGCCGATTCAGTCGGGTCAGCTCGTCGTGCAGGTGCGTTTTGAGCCGCGCCTCCGTCGCTGGAGTGCGTCCGAGCGTGCGCTCCTCGAGCCGCTCTTCGGGCCGGCCGAGTTGTGGTCTCGCAGCACGGACGCGTTCCTTTGGACCCAGACCACCGTGTCCGTCCCCGCGTTCGAACGCGAGACGGAACTGGATGTGCCGCTGCCGGTCACGCTCGAACTCGAACATGCGATGGGCAAGCTCGTCGCGGCGCTCACCGCAGACGACGCGCCGGGCGATCGCGATCTGCCGATCGCGGTGCTGTGCCGCGGCACCTTGTTCCATACCGATCCGGCCGAGCATCGCCTTGTCGCGTTCCCGTTTCCGCATCTGGACGAAGCGCCGGCGCGGGTCGACGCGATGGTGGTGCGCGAGGCGCTCGACCGCAGCCTCGGAAGTCGGCGACCACTCAGCGTGCGTGCCGACGTGTTCGATCGACTCAATCGGTTCCGGCTGCACCACGGCGCCGCGAGTGTGGACGACGCGCTGACGCGGTTGCTCGAGCGCGCCGAAGCGGATGAGTCGCGAGACTCGGAGGCCTCATGAGCCCCCACGCATCGGACGAGGCCGCGTTCGCGCACGTCGAAGATCTGGCCAAAGCGCTGCTCTACGAGGGCTTCGTGCTCTACCCCTACCGAGCGAGCAGCTTGAAGAACCAGCAACGTTTCCCGTTCGGGGTGCTCGCGCCTCGGTGCTACGCCGAAGCGATGGGCGATGCGGAGCGTTGGCGCCTGCACCTGGAAGTGCTGGTCCACGCGCCCGACGACGCGCGGCTGCACGCGCAGGTTCGTTGTCTTCGTTACGCGTCCCGCGACAACGAAGCGCGGGAGGAGCGGATCGCGCTGGTGGGCGACCCCATCGGCGCGCTGCGCGATGCACGGCGCGAGCGCCACACCGCCCTCGACGCGGAAGAAGACGATCTGGACCGCCGGTTCGAACCCCTCGCGCTCCAGAGTTTGCTCGAGGTCGAACGACTCGAACGCCACGTGCATCGGGTGACGATCGAGGTACGCAACGTGACCCAGGTCGCGCTCTCGGACGGAGCGCGGCGCGGCCGGCCCGATCGCGTCGAGCGCCAAACGATGGTTCGCCGGTCCGCGGCGTCGGTGCACGTGTTGCTCTCTGTGCAGGACTCGGCGCCCACCGGGGATGGCGTTCGTGAACGCGGACCATCTGAGTTCGTGTCGCTCTTGGAACCGCCGGACGCACTGACCGGACACGTGGAAGAGTGCCGGAACGAAGGCGTGTTCCCGGTGCTGGTTGGACCCGCGGCACGGCGCGACACCATGCTCGCTTCGCCGGTGATCGTGTACGACCACCCGCGCCTCGCCCCCGAGAGCCCGGGCGACTTCTTCGACGGCACCGAGATGGACGAGATGCTCGCGCTCCGGGTGCTCACCCTCTCGCCGTTCGAGCAAGACGAACTCCGCCGGGCCGGTGGTCCGGGTGCCCAGTTGCTCGCGCGGGTGGAAGCCATGGACGACGACGCGCTCGCCGCGCTGCATGGCCGGCTCTCGGTCAAGCCACCCTCGGTGGTCAGCGCCGGCGGACAGGCGGTGGTGGTTGGCGATCGGGTCCGGATCCGGCCCAGAGGCCGCGGCGACGTGATGGACATCGCGCTGCGCGATCGGATCGCCACGATCGCGTCGATCGAACAGGACGTCGACGGAGTGTTGCTGGTCGCGGTGACGATCGACGACGACCCAGGGCGCGACCTCGGCGCGCAGGGCTGGCCGGGCCACCGCTTCTTCTACCGCCCCGACGAACTGGAGCGGCTCCAGTGACCGCGACCGACACCCACGGCGCGACGCGTCTGCTCGTGGCCTGCATCGGCAACGTCTTCTTCGGAGACGACGGGTTCGGGGTCGAGGTGGCGCGTCGGCTTGTCGCGGACGAGCGCGCCGGCCACTTGCCGAGCGGCGTGGTCTTTCGTGAGTTCGGCATCCGCGGCATGGACTTCGCGCACGCGTTGATGGACGCGCCCGAGCGGGTGCTCGTGGTCGACGCGATGCGCCGCGGCGAACCGCCCGGCACGCTGAGTCTCATCGAGCCGCGCTTCGCGGAGGATGCGAAAGATGGCGGCGCGACGTCGCCGCCCGACGGCCACGGACTCGACCCGGCGCGGGTGCTCGAGTTCGTGCGGCGCGCCACCGGCGTCCTGCCCGACGTGCGCGTGCTCGGGTGCGAGCCGGCGGCGTGGGACGAGCCCGGGCTGAGTGCGGTCGTCGACGCGGCGGCGGATCGCGCGGCCGCCTGGGTGTGGCAGGTCGTCGATGGAGGCTGGGATGCGCCCCCGTCCCCACCCGCGAAACCCGAACCCGTGGTCGCTGTGCCCAATGAGGAGGAGCGCCGTGCATGAGATGGGGATCGCGATGCAGATCGTCGATGTGGTCCTCGAGAAGGCGCACGGTGCGAAAGTTCGTTCGGTGCGTATAGAAGTCGGCAAACTGGCGGCGGTGTTGCCCGACGCGCTGCACTTCTCATTCGAACTCGCGTGCGAGGGCACCGCGATTCAGGGCGCAACGCTCGTGATCGACGAGGTGCCTGGGCAGGCGCGGTGTCGCGCGTGCGACGCGATGCTGGTGCTCGACCGGCCGTACGGGCAGTGTGGGTGTGGCGGGACCGATCTCGAGTGGGTGTCGGGCGAGCAGTTGCGAATACGCGACATGGAGTTGGCGTGATGTGTGGCATCTGTGGCTGTGGAGACGAGACAGGGGTGGAGGCGGGTGTGACGCACACCCATGCGGACGGCACCACGCACACCCACGCGGTCGGCGCGGCGCCCGGAACGCACACCCACGCGGACGGCACGACGCACACCCACGCGGACGGCACGCACACCCACGCGGACGGCACGACGCACACCCACGCGGTCGCGAAGGACGAGGCGGGTGACGAGGCTTCGGGTCGGCGCGTCGCGATCGAACAGGCCATCTTCGCCAAGAACGATCAGATCGCGGGACTGAACCGCGCGTTCCTTCGTGGGCGCCGGGTGCTGGCCCTCAACCTCGTCAGCTCCCCGGGCTCGGGCAAGACCGCGATTTTGGAGCGCACCATCCGTGCGCTCGACGGGGACATCGCGCAGTGCGTGTTGGAAGGCGACCAAGCCACGGACCACGACGCGGAGCGCATTCGCGCCGCCGGTGCGCGGGCACTGCAGATCAACACCGGGGCTGGCTGTCACCTCGATGCCGAGATGGTGCGCAAGGGCATCGATGCGCTCGACCCCGATCCCCGGAGCGTCCTGTTCATCGAGAACGTCGGCAACCTCGTCTGCCCCGCGCTCTTCGATCTCGGCGAGCACTGCAAGGTGGTCGTCTGTTCGACGACCGAGGGGGAGGACAAGCCCATCAAGTACCCGCATATGTTTCGCGCGAGTTCGCTGATGCTCTTGAACAAGACCGATCTGCTTCCCCACCTCGACTTCGACGTCGATCGGTGCGTCGAATACGCGCGGGTCGTGAACCCGTCGCTCGAGGTCATTCGTTTGAGCGCACGCACCGGCGAAGGGTTCGAGGCGTGGCTCGACTGGTTGCGCGCGCGGGTCGACGGAGACGCGGGTGGCTGAAGACCCGAGGCCAGAGGCCCTTCTGCCGGGCCGCGAGCTCGATCCGGGGCTCACCGAAGCCTTCTCCGACCTGTTCGACGAGGACCTGAGCCCGGAGGACGTCGCCGAAGCGATGCAGGCGTTGCAGTTGCTCGATCTGCTCGCCGGTGCGGTGCTGGACGACGGCGTCCCGGACCGCTCGCGGGTGACTTGGCCGGAGACCGGCCGCGCGCGGGCACCCGAGTCGCACGACGCGGCCAAACGCGCGCAGGTTCGCCTCGAGGCGGCAGAACGGCGACTCCGCACCCTCGTGCAGCAGATCCCGGCTGTGACCTTCATGGCGATGCTCGGCGAAGGCGAGAACGAGATCTACGTCAGCCCCCATGTCGAGCAGCTGCTCGGGTGGTCGCAAGAAGAGTGGCTGGCCGATCCCTTCCTCTGGTACTGGCGGCTTCATCCGGAGGACCGGGTGTTGTGGAACCAGGAGTTCTCCCGCGGGGTGCGCACCGGTGGCCCGTTCAAAGCGGAGTGCCGGTTCATCGCGAAGGATGGCCACACGGTCTGGGTGCATGGCGAAGCGCGCATCATCCGCGACGCGCTCGGTCGACCGGAGTACCTGCAGGGCGTCGCGTTCGACATCACCGAGAGCAAGGCCGCGCAAGCGCTGTCGTTGCGTACGGCAGTGGAGGGCGCGCGCATCGACGAGGAGAAGGCGATCGCGCGGCACGTGCAGACCGCCATCCTTCCCACGACGTTCGCAATCGAGGGTTTGGACGTGAAGGCCACGATGGAACCGGCGGCCGAGGTCGGCGGGGACTTCTACGATGTGCACCCCACCGGCGACGGGCCTGGTGCGTGGCTCGTGATCGGAGATGTGTCCGGACACGGTCTGGATTCGGGCCTCGTGATGTTGATGGCCCAGAGCTCGCTCGCCGGTTTGGTCCGGGCCCGTCCCGAAGCGCACCCGTCCGAGGTGATCGCGCTTCTCAACGAGGTGCTGTTCGAGAACATCCGGGCCCGACTCGGCGACGATCACTACATCACGCTCTGTCTCCTTCGCTATCGACCCGATGGAAAGGTGGAGTTCGCCGGGGCGCACGAGCACATCCTGGTGTGGCGCCAAGCCACCGGAAAGGTGGAGCGCATCCTGACGCCGGGGGTGTGGCTTGGGCTGCGCGCGCAGATCGGGCACCTGATCGAGGACAGCTGGCTCGAACTCGCACCCGGCGATGTGATGGTGTTGTTCACCGACGGGCTGATCGAGGCGACCAACGACTTCGGCGAGATGCTCGACATGGATCGATTGGTCGAGCTGATCGAGACCTGCCCGGTTCGGGAGGCGGAAGCAGTCCGCGATCGGGTGCTGCGCGGGCTCGTGAAGTGGAGCCGTCAACCCGCGGACGACGTCAGCCTGTTGGTGGCGAAGTACGGGGAGGGCTGAACGTTGCTTCCGTACCAGGCGCCGAAGTGCGACGATTGCGCCGTGAATCGCACATCGAATGAGACACCGGCGCTCGTGTCGAGGCCGCTTCGGCCGGCCGCGCTCCACGCCGCGCTGATCGCTTGCATCGGGCTGCTGATGCCAAGCCACGCCTGGGCGCACCCGGGACACGGCCACACCGACAACCTCGTCGCGCATCAGGTGGTCGAGCCGGTGCACGCGATGGTGTGGGTCTCCTTGGTCGTCGTGGCGGCAGGTGTCTGGTGGCACCGCCGGCGCACCACCCGCGACTGATCCCAGGAGAGACAGAGACGCGGCGTGGCTGAACGAATTCGCATCCGCGGGCGTGTACAGGGCGTGGGGTTTCGGCCGGCCGTGGCGCGCATCGCCCGTGCGCTCGGCGTCGCGGGCAGTGTTCGGAACGACACCGAAGGCGTGGTCCTCGTGCTGCACACCGATCGCGCCGGGTGCGACGCGCTCTTGGCGCGGCTGTGGGCCGAGCTGCCGCGGCTCGCGCGCATCGAACACATCGAACGCAACGCGTTCCGCGAGACGCCGCCGGACGGGTTTCTGATCACACCGTCTGGGCGGTCGGGAAACGTGCGAACCGAAGTGGTCCCTGACGCCACGACCTGCCCACAGTGTCTGCTCGAGATCGCGGAGCCGATGGACCGCCGCTTCGGCCACGCATTTGCGAGCTGCACCGAGTGTGGTCCCCGGTACACCATCACCGAGACGATTCCCTACGACCGCGACCGAACCACCATGGCGGACTTCCCCATGTGTGCAGACTGCGCGGTGGCGTACGCGGACGAAGGCGACCGCCGACACCACGCTCAGCCCATCGCCTGCCCCGCATGTGGGCCGCGTCTTTGGTGGCGCGATCTCGGGACGGGCGACGCGATGCACGGCGACGCCGCGTGTCTCGAGCGCGCGGCCGAAGGGCTCGTCGACGGACACATCGTCGCCGCGAAGGGGCTCGGCGGGTACCAACTGCTCTGCGACGCCACGTCGTCCGCCGCGGTGGCCCGGCTTCGGGATCGCAAACGCCGCCCGCATCAACCCTTCGCGGTGCTCTTCGAATCGGTCGAGACCGCCCGCGCGTGTGTTCGCTTCGAGCTCGAGGCCGAGCAACTCCTGACCGGACCCGAGGGGCCGATCGTGCTGCTGGAACACGTGGTCGGTTCCGGCATCGCTTCAGAAGTGGCACCCGACCAGCGGCGCCTCGGAGCAATGTTGCCCACCACACCGTTGCACCATCTGCTCTCGCGCCGGGTCGGCCGGCCGCTCGTCTGTACGAGCGGCAACCTTCATTCCGAACCCCAATCGATCGACGACGCGGATGCGGTGCAGAAGTTCGCCGGCGTGGCCGATGCGATCCTGGGCCACGACCGGAGGATCGCGCACCGGGCGGACGATTCCGTGGCCGCGCCGCTCGCGGGTCGCATGCGCATGGTGCGGCGCGCCCGCGGGTACGGTCCGTCGTCCATCGAGCTGCCGGCGGAACTGGGGCACGCGAGCTCCTGGCTTGCGTGTGGTGCGGATCGAAAAGCCGCGTTCGCGCTCTCGCGGGACGCGCGCGCCACCCTGGCCCCGCATCTTGGCGAACTCACGCATCCCGCCGCGATGTTGGCGTACGAGTCGACGTTGCCGCTGTTCTCGGCGCTCCATGGGTTCACGCCGGAGGGTGTGGTCGTCGACGCGCACCCGGACTACGCGTCGAGCGACTTCGGGGCGCGCTTCGCCAAGTCGCAGCGGCTGCCGCTCGAGCGGGTCGGACACCACCACGCGCACATCGCCGCGTGTCTCGCAGAGAACCAATGGTCGTCGGCGAGCGGCCCGGTGCTCGGGGTGGCGCTGGACGGTTTGGGCTACGGGGACGACGGCACCCTCTGGGGCGGTGAGTTCCTGGTGTGCGACTACGCCAGCTCGGAGCGGGTGGCGGCACTCGAGGCGGTCGCGCTCTTGGGCGGGGACCGCGCGGCCCGCGCGCCGTGGCGGAGTCTCTACGCGCACCTGCGCGCCGCGATGTCTTGGGATGAGATCGGCGCCTTCGCCGACGTGCCGAGCATTCGAGCGCTGATGGCACGGCGGAGCGACGTCTTCGAGACCATGCTCGAACGCGGGCTCGGTGCGCCCCCTGCGTCGTCGTGTGGCCGGCTCTTCGATGCGGTCGCCCGGGCGCTCGATGTGCGGGGTGAGGAGATCGCCTACGAAGCGGAAGCGGCGATGGCGCTGGAAGCGCTCGTCGATCCGCGGGTTGATGAGGGCATGGAGGCGTACCCGTTCTCCACGCGAGCCGACGACGTCGTCCGTCTGAGCGCCGCGCCCATGTGGCCTCTGCTTCTCGAGGACGTGCGGCGCGGTGTGCCGGTGTCGGTGGTGTCCGGGCGATTCCACTCAGGGCTCGCCCGCGCGGTGGCGGAGCTCGCGATCGAACGCGCGTCGGTCCGGGGCATCGGCACGGTCGCTCTCAGCGGCGGCTGCTTCCTGAACCGATGGCTCCTCGAAGCCGTCGTCGATCGACTCGAGGCGGCGGGACTGCGGGTCTTGCTGCACGAACGACTTCCCCCGCACGACGGGTGCCTCGCGCTCGGGCAACTCGCGATCGCCGCCGCGCGCGCCTAGGTCGGAAGCGGAAGCGGAAGCGGAAGCGGAAGCGGGAAGCGGAAGCGGAACCCGGACGGCGGAAGGCGGAAGGCGGAAGCGGTCGGCGGTAGCGGCAGCGGCAGCGGTCGGCGGAAGCGGTCGGCGGAAGCGGAAGCGGAAGCGGACTCGGAAGCGGACTCGGAAGCGGAAGCGGAAGCGGACTCGGAAGCGGACTCGGAAGCGGAAACGGAAACGGAAGCGGCAGCGGATGGGGATGCGGCGCTGCGCTGGCTAGGCGTAGAGCGCGGTGACGTCGCGGAACCCGTGGGACGTCGGGATCGAGTCGCTCGTCCGGTGATGCAGGACCCCGGTGGATCCGATCGCGAGCACGTTGGACGAGCGGGTACCGTACAGGCCCCCGAAGCGTACGGGATCGATGCAGAGCCGTTGCAGGTGCACGGCCATCGCGTGGGACAACGCGCTCTTCGGGGGCGGCTTCGGCACGAGCTCGGTAGGCGGCTCGGATTCGTCGGCGAGCAGCACTTCGAGACCCGTGCACACGCTCGGCAGGTCCGTCGGACCGTCTAGGAGCGTGGCCGCGAGCCCTTCGGCGTGGCGGGTCTTCGGCATGGTCTCACTGCCCAGTTCGTCGTTCGCGAGGACGTGGATGCCGGGCGGCAGTTCCTGGATCCGGACGCCATCCGGTCGCGCGTACGCGACGTGGAGCCGCTTCGAGTCTCCGAAGAGGAGGTTGAACGCGGCGATCGAACCGGCATCGAGCGTCGCCAAATGGTCGAGTGCGGCGTCGGTGGATCCGCCCCGCAGGATGTCCGCGACGACCGCCCCGCGGGAGATCGACGCCGCGGGCGCGGTCCAGCCTCGCTGATTGGTGAGGCCGGCAAAGAACCCGGTCGCGGTCGCACCGAACCACGTGCCGCCGCTGACCTGGTCCCGGCCCGCGACGATGCGCGGCGTCGACTGAAACACGTCCGTCGGACCCGCCGCGCGCGCCACGTATTCGTCCCGGTTCGCGGCGACGATCAGCGGCGCGACGTCCCCGCCGAAGATCGCGATGATCGTACACATGCAGGAAGCCTGAAGCACCCGCCGAGACGGCGCCAAGCGTGACCGCGACTTGCCCTTGCCCGTGCCCGTGCCCGTGCCCTTGCCCCTGCCCCTGCCCGTGCCCGTGCCCGTGCCCTTGCCCGAAGCCGAAGCCGAAGCCGACGCCGACGCCGACGCCGAAACCGACGCCGAAACCGAAGCCGACGCCGAAGCCGACGCCGAAGCCGACGCCGAAACCGACGCCGGAACCGACGCCGAAACCGACGCCGCTTCCGCTACCGCTACCGCCGACCGCCGACCGCCGACCGCTTCCGCTGCCGCTTCCGCTTCCGCTACCGCCGACCGCTACCGCTACCGCCGACCGCTGCTGCTTCCGCTTCCGCGCCTCCGCATGTTCAGCGGGGGAGGCGGATTTCGGGTTCGCTTGGGTGGCGGCGGTAGAAGATCACGATGCGGCCGATTTGGCCGACGACGTGGGCGCCGCAGACGTTGGCGAGCTCGTCGGCCGCTTCGGCGCGGGTGACGGGGGCGTTCTCGAGGAGTTTGACCTTCACGAGTTCGTGGGTCTCGAGCACTTCGCTCAGTGCGTCGGCGATGCCGAGGCTCACGCCTTCGCGGCCGATGCGCACGAGGGGCTCGAGGTGGTGGGCCGCGCCGCGGAGGAACTTGCGTTGTTTGCCGGTCAGTTCGGCAGGGATCTTCTTCATGGTCGCTCCGTCCGGTCGGGCCGGACGATCAGGGGGTCACCGAGACGCCGCCGGTCCGGGTGTGGGCCTGCAGGAACGCGATCACGGCGGCAGGCACGGGATTGTCCAGTGTGCGCTCGTCGGCGATGACCGGATCCAGATGCGTTTGCTGGGTTGCGTCGACGATGTCAAACGCCCGCGCGTCGTCTCGGTCGAGGCCCTCGAGCACCCGGCCTGCACCGAGGGTCGCGGCGACCCGCGTGCGCACCGCTTCGTAGCGGGCCACGGGGACGAGCCCAGCGGAGACCGCGAGAATCGGCGCGTCGATCGCAGCTCCGTGGAATGCGGCCAGCCCGGCGTCAGCGCCGTATCCGTCCTCCGGGATCGCGGCGCCTCCGACCGCCGCAAGGTCCAACGAGAGCCGCGTCGGGAAGTACCACTCGGCGTAGTTGGTTCGGCCGACGTAGAAGCCCCGGATCAGGTTCTCGATCGGCGTGACTTCGGGCGGGACGGAGTCGAGCGCGTCGATCCAATCGTAGGTCCCATCCGGGTCGGAAGGACGCAGCAGGTCTTCCCCGTCGAAGATGCCCGGGTAGGTCTCGAGCGGTCCGCCGGTCATGGTGCCGATCTTTGCGCGCACGATCGAGATCGGTTCGAACTGGTCGTCGAACGCGAGCGCGAACGCAGCGAGGTTCGTGAAGCGGGGCACGCGTACGAGCGGCAGGCCCATCAACGTGGCGAACACCCGCCGCCGTTTGGCGTCGTCCTGGACGAGCTCCGGCAAGAACTCCGCCCGCAGCGCGCTGACCTCGGCGAGCGCGTAGATGTCGATCCCGAGGATGGGAATGGTCGTGTAGCGCGCGATGGCGTCGTTCCGGATCGAGTCGAGACCCGCTTGGGTGATGAGTCCACCCGAGGTGCCTTCGCGGTAGTCGGTCTCCGAGATCGGCGCGCCGCCGAGCACTCCGTCCACCAGCAGCAGCCCCGCCAACTCGTCGGTGCCCCGGGTGCCGTCTTCGAACTCCCACGCCGCGTACGCTTCGGCGAACGACGCACCCAAGCTGTGGCCGAGGAAGAAGACGCGCTCGCGGCGCTCCGCTTCTGGCACGAGTCCGATCACGGCGTGCACGTCTTCGACATGCGCCTGCAGACCCCACTCGCTCATGTACCCGACCGCGTTGCCGGAGACATACCCCGCGAACGGGCTGCCACCGACCGTGTCGTTTCCGAAGTAGTACTCGCGCGCGATTTCCGCGTCTTCGGCCACTTCGGCCGCGTCCATGCCGGCCAGGTCTTCGAGGGCGTTGCTTCGGCGGTCGATCGCCCAGACCTCTGCGGGTTCGGAGTCCACCCCGGCGCGCACGACCGAGCGTGCGATCCCTTCCAGCGAGCCGGCCCCACCGAGAAAGCCTGGCATCGCGATGACGATGGCGCGCGCGGCGAGGGGCACCTCGGAGGTGCGCCGGAAACGCACGACCTGCGTGGCATTCAACTCGGACGGCGTCGCTTCCCCCGTGTCCGGGTTCGGGGCAGCCGCGAAGCCGGGGACGGTGAAGATCTCTCGGGTGATGCCTGGCTCGACCTCGATCGACTCGTCCGGCCGCATCGCGGGCCAGTCGGTCGGCGGGTCGAACGCGTCGGTGCCGACGTCGGCCGGTGCGGCATCGACCCCCATTCCCGAGTCTGGCGAACCGGCGTCGTCGTCGCCGCATGCGGACATCATCGCGAGCAGCAAGAGCGGCAAGCCGAGCCCGCAGGCGGGAACGGTGCGCAGAGACGGACGTCGTGTGGCCATGGGTGGGTAGATAGCAGGTCGGCGGACGCGACGTCAGGCCCGCGCTATGCTCGCGCCATGCGATGGAGCCCAGTTCGAGCGTTGGCGGCGTGGTCGGTACCGAGCGTGGTGTGGTATGCTGCGGTTTGCGGGTCGGGGTGCGACGACCCGGCGCCCGAACCCGCGCCGGCCGAGGCCGAAGAACAAGCGCCTGCGGCGGCACATGCAGAGGCTCCGCGCGAGGAGGTTCCGGACGTCTGGCATCTGCGAGACGAACAAGCCCTCCGGGTCGAGATCCAAGCAGCGCTCGCCCGGGCGCGTGAGGCGGACAAACGCGTGCTCCTCGAGTTCGGCGCCGACTGGTGCCCGGACTGCAACGAGGTCGCGCGTCTCGGCGAAGAGGCGCCCGCGAAAGGCGTCATCGACGCACTCTACGAGCGCGTGTTCATTCACGTCGGACGCTTCGATCGACACCGCGATCTGATCGACCGCTACCGCATCGAACGCATCGCGACGTTGGTTGTGCTCGAGAAGGACGGCTCGCGCGTCGCGCAGACCACCCTCGAGCCGATCAGCAACGGCAGCGGACTCGACAGCGCCGGGCTCGCGCGCTGGTTGAGCGAACCCCAAGACCAGTGGCGTCGCCCCGAACGCCCCGACGACGCACCGGCGCCCGACGACACGCCGCTCTTCCCAGCCGAAGTCGTCGAACCCGTCGAAGGGTAGCCACGACACGGCTTGCTCGCTTCGCTCGGCTTCGCCGCGTCGGATATTCGACAGCGTGCAGCCTCGCGAAGCGAGCCAGCGGTGTCACCGGGACGGGGTTTGGGGGCTGTGCCCCCAAGTAATATCGCTCAGCGTGAGGTGCGCAGGGTCGCGCGCATCGCGCGGTCGTTGCGGAGGAACACCACTCGGTCGCCGACGACGTCTGGTGCCCGGTCGATGGCGCCGGCATCGGCGAGCAGGGTCGCGACCTCTGGGGTCTCGGCGTGCAGGTCGACGATCATCAGGTCACCGGCCGTGATCTGGTGTCCATCGTCTTCGACGCGTTCGAAGACGATCCAGCGGCTGGTGGGATCGAAACGTGCGTGCGCGCCGACGCCGAGATGGGTGGTCGCGCCTTGGTCGAGGCGGTGTACGTACAGCCCGGTCGAGAGGCCTTCGAAGGTGACCCACTCGCCGTCGGGGGAGACGCGCGGGGCGAAGTATTGATCGCCGGGCGGGCCGAGGCGCTCCGCGGACAGGCCGCGGCCCACTTCGATGGCGCCGCGATCGACGCGCGTCGCAAGCGGCGTCGGAAGCTGCACGGGGAGGGCGGCGGTGCCGTCGAGGGCGTGGCTCAACGTCGGGACCGCGGTGCTCGTCTGTCCCTCCACCCGAATGCCGAGGGCTTGTGAGTCGGCGCGCCAGATGGGGTTGAGACCTGCATTCGGCGCCTCGCGCACCACGTCGACTTCCGCGAGGCCTTCGCCCACCTCCGCCACACTGAGTCCACCGAGCGCTGGGTGGGAGAGCGCCACGCGCTGGCCGTCGGGCGAGAGCGCGAGGTCGGCCCAGGTGCCTTCTGCGATGGGCTGGATGTCGACCACGCTCGCGAACGCGCCACCGTTCGCGGCCACCTCGACCACGTTCACGACCTCTTCTTGGTCGAGCGCCGCCGTGGGCGCAGACTCGGTGTCGGTGCCGCAACCGAGCACCGCGAGCCCGGCGACCAAGAGTCCGAACGTGCGACCACGAGGCAGCGTCTCTGGGCGTGTGCGACGCCGAACGCCGAAGGCCAGCAGCATGGCGAAGAGCCAGGCCGCGTGTCCGCTGCCGCCCGCTGCACAGCCCACGGTGCCGAGCTCGCCGCGCGGGCCACCGTCGAAGGTCGGGTCCATCACCACCGTGTCGTCGGCCGGATCGGTTTCGATGATCAACTCTTCGCCTCCTCCGCGCCCGTCTCGGGCGACACTCATGGAACACCAGGTCTCACGGCGCGATTCCACCGTGCAACGTCGGGTCGTGGTCACGAGGCCACTGCCCGAAGCTTCCACCGTGTAGGTGCCAGGCGCGATCTCGAACGACCAGTATCCGTCGTGCCCCCGAGAGACCACGCTGCGCCCGTTCTCTACGATGCGCACGGTCGCCGAGCCGATGCGGCGGGAGATGGTGCCTTCGTAGAGCACCCCTTGCAGGGTGCCGGCCGCGGCGGTGCGGCTCAGGCCCACGCTGCACCAGGCTTCGCTGCCTGCGATGTTGCACGAGCGGGTGGCGGTGGCGAATCCAGCGGCGCTGACCTGGAGGGTGTAGCTGCCGGAGGCGAGCGAGACGCTCCAGTTGCCGCTGCCATCGACCGGCACCGTGGCGCCGGTTTCGACGATGCGAACGGTCGCACCGCCGAGGCGGGTCGAGGTGTCGGCAAAGCCGGCGCCGGTGTCTTCGAACACCACACCGCGGGCACGACCGCCGGACGCCGCGCGCGTGACGCCGACCGAACACCAGGTGTCGCTGCCCGCGACGGTGCAGGTGCGGGTGGCGGTCGCGTACCCGGAGGCGCTGACTTCGACGGTGTAGGTTCCGTCGCTCACCGAGAAGGAGAAGAGCCCACTGCCATCGACCGCGGTCGAGGCGCCGGTCTCACGAATGCGGGCCGTGGCACCGAGCACCCGGCGCGAAGTGTCTTCCAGGCCGGCGCCGGTGTCTTCGAACGCGGCGCCGAGCAGGCGGCCACCGGATGCGGGCGGCGGCGGCGGCGGGTCGACGGGCGGCGGCGCCGAGCCAGGCGTACGGCCGAGGCTGCGCATGACCGCACGGTAGTGCGCGACCGCCATCTCCTGGCGACGCGTCGCGCTGCCGAGGCGGGCGGAGTCGGTGCCGCAGTTGTTGATGAAGCCGGTCTCGGTGAGTGCGGCCGGCATGCTGGTGAGTCGGATGACGGCGAAGTTGGCGGTCTTGAGGCCGCGGTCCCGCAGACCCCAGGCCGAGATCATTTCGGACTGCAGTTTGGAGCCGAGGTCGCGGCTCGCGGAGGACGCCGAGGTGTAGACGAACGTCTCGGTTCCCGTCGCGGGGGTGCCCGCGTTCGCGTTCGCATGAATGCTGACGTAGCGGCTCGCGCCCCGGTCGTTGGCGAAGCTCGCCCGTCCCGAAAGCGAGATGTAGCGGTCGTCGCTCCGGGTGAGGTGCACCGTCAGCCCGTCGCGGCGCAGGAGGTCCCGGGTCCGCAGCGCGATGTCGAGGACCACGTCCTCTTCTTCGAGCCCACAGCCGACCGCACCCGGATCGCTCCCGCCGTGGCCGGGGTCCAAGACGATCACCTGCGCCGACACGGACGAAGCCGTGAAGAGCGCCGCGCATACCCAAACCTGGAAGATCCCTCGCATGGGGCCCCACTGTGCAAACCCCGTACCGTGCAAGGACAGTACGCAACGGGACCGGATCGCCGCCTCGAGTCCGCAGATCGGGCATCGGCGCATGTGCAGGTGTCCGGATGTTGCGCGCTTGCCGTCGCGTTCGGTGTACGAACTTTGCGCAGTCGCTTCTGCGGGTCAAAACCTGGTATCCAGGCGTGTGAGCACCGAGCGCGAGCGGCGAGCATTGGGTCTGCGCCGCTGGGCGGTCTGGGTGGTCGTGCTCGTGGGCAGCGCGTGGGGGCTGCGCGCCTGGATCGCCCCGTTCCCGCTGCTCTCGCATGTTGCGTGCGGCGTCCTGTGCGTCGCTGGTGTTGCCACCCCGCTCCTGTTGCGTGCGACGAACTCGTTCATTGCAGCTGGCGCGTGCATCCCCGCCGGGCTGCTCGTCTCGTTGCCGATGATCGCCTGGCAGAACGGCGGCGTGAAGGCGCCGGCTCTCTTCGCCATCGTGCTCGTGCCCATCTCCGCGGCGTTCTTCATGCGCAGCCCCCGGGCGAGCGCCTGGTTTGCGTCGCTGACCGCTGCGGAGATCGTCACGATCTACGTGTTGCAACGTTTCGGCGTGGTCCCAGAGAGTGCGTTGGCGATGGGCGCAGACCTGGACGCGGCCCGCACCACGGTGTTGACGATCGTGACGTTGGCGATTGGGATCGCGACGTGGAACTACGAGCACGGCCGCGGTGCCAGGGAAGCCGAACTCGAAGCCGCGAAGGATGCGGCGGATGCCGCCAACGCGGCGAAGTCGCGGTTCCTCGCCACGATGAGCCATGAGCTGCGCACGCCGCTGAACTCGATCATCGGATTCTCCGGACGGCTTCAGAAGAAGGCGACCTTGACCGAACGCGAGCGCACCCAGCTGGACCGCGTGCGGGCGAATGGACTGCACCTGCTGGATCTCGTCAACGACATCCTGGATCTCTCCAAGCTCGAGTCCGACACCGAGATCTCGCTCGAACTCAAGCAGGTGGACGTGGCCGTGCTCACGGAGGAGGTGATCGGTCGCATCGGCGCCGGGGTGCCCATCCATCTCGAGGTCGTATCGGCACGCGTGGTCCGGGCGGACCCACGCCGGTTGAGTCAGATCGTGACCAACCTCGTGACGAACGCGGTGAAGTTCTCAGTCGACAAGCCGGTCCACGTCACGCTGGACGATGAGGCGCTCAGGGTCACGGACCTGGGCGAGGGCATCCCGGCCGATCGGCTCGACGCGATCTTCCATCCATTCGTGCAAGTGGACGGCTCCAAGTCGCGGCGCCACCAGGGCACCGGGCTCGGGCTGTCCATCGCCCATCGCCTCTGCGCGCTTCAGGGGTTCCGGTTGGAGGTCGAGAGCGTGGAGGGCGAAGGCTCGACCTTCATCGTGTGGTTCTCCCTCCGTCCTTGACCGACGTCACTCCACTCGGACGAGCTCCGGATACGCGGCACGCAGAGCCGATGCGCTCATGCTCAGCCCTTGCTCCGAAGGGCTGAAGAAGAGATCGAACCCGACCAGGTCGTCCCGCCCGAGGTCCGAGACGCGGGCGAGGGCGCGTGCCATCGCCATCGCGGGCTGTGCACGACCGCTCCCTCGGAACGGTCCTTCGCCGACCCCCTTGCGGGTGTCGAGGTCGAGCAACTCGACACGCGCACACACCACCAAGAGAAGCACGCAGAGCTGGCCCTGCTCGGTGTCGTCCACTTCGCGAATGCGTTCCTGCCAGTCCCGGTTGCGCAGTTCGTTCATCCAGGGATCGAGGAGCGCATCGACCCGATCGGTGCGTTCCCCCGGCGCGTTCCACCCTCCGACGAAGAGCCATTGCTCCCGCAGGTGCCCGAGCGCGCCGAGCGTGCGCCTGAGCGCAAGAAGCCGACGCGTTCGGCCAAGGGTGCCAGGGAGAAAGAGTGCCTCGACGTGGGGTTCGATCTGCCGCCGGGCGTGCTGATCGAACGCGAACATCATCACGGTCCCGTCCAGTGTGGGCCGCGGGGGCGTGGGCGCGGGTCTGCGGGACCGCGCGTGCGCGATCGCCATCCATCCGACGAGCGAACACGCGCCCACCAGTGCGACCACCGACATCAGCATCCGCGCACCATGGCCGGAGTATGCGCGATCACGGCGAAGACTTCTCAGACGCCGAAGTCGAGTCCGGAATCGGCCAGCCGCTGCCGAGCCGCGGAGATCTTCCGGATCTTGGGGAGCATGTACCCGCCGAGGACCACCGCGCCGAGCGCGATCATCGGCAGGATGAGCGCGATGAGCGAGACGACGCCCCAGGTGAGAAGCAGAATGAAGTAGACGCCGCCGCCGACGAAGTGCAAACCCGCGATCCCAGTCGCGACGAGGGCTGCGGTCGCGCGCCCGCGGTAGACGAACGTGCCGAGCAACAGCGCGCTGAGCCCCGACAGGATCAACAGGTAGGGGACGAACGCTTCGACTCCTGCGCCGCGTCCGTACGTCAACGTGATCGAGAGCTGAAGGCCGGTCAGAAACGCGATGAGACCCGAGAAGGTGTGAAGCCCACCCGACATGCGCACCGCGGTCGGGATCTGGACTTCATCGAGGTCGGCATCGATGGCTTGGGTCATGGGGGCCTCTACGTAGACCTTCCGGGACCACAGATCCAGCAGGGTCACAGGGTGGGGGCGGGGAGCGTGCGCCAGTAGGGCGGGCCGCTTCCTTCGGTGAACTCGTAGCGGACGGAGCGCATTCGCACGTCGAGCGGCCGTTCTCCATGGAAGGGATCGTGGCGGAGCAAGCGCAGCACGTCGGGTTCGGCGTCGCGCAGGCACTCGACCAGCGCATCGGCCACGTCCAGGTGGCTTTGGGATCCGAGCGCCGCGAACCACACCGCCCAATCGAGCCGCGGCATGTGCGGGGCGGACTGACGCGGTCGTTCCGATGGGTCGCCCGGCTTGTAGCGAAAGACGTAGGGCTCCCAAGTCGTCCCGTCGCGCGTGCCCTCGAAGACGAGCTCGGTTCGTGTGGTGGTCATGCGCGCGAAGAGCCCGTAGCTCGAGGCCACGTGCAGTGGACGGGTGCTCGACCACGCGCGGCGAACGCTGTCGGGGTAGAGGCCCCAGCCGAAGAGTGTCGCGCCGAGGGGAACCGCGTTGAGCAGGATCAGCAGGACCGCACCGGCCGTGATCCATCGGGCGCCGAAACGCGTGTTCCGTTCCGGTGGAACTCGGACCCGCGGTTCTGGCGGCAAACGGCGCAAGCGCTGGAAGGCAGCCCGCCACCACGCGTCGTCGACCGCGGGAAAACACAACACGATCGAGAGCAGGTTGAAGAAACCGTAGTTGCCGGTGGCCATGATCAAGAGTTGCAACGCGACCAGCGCGACGACGCCCACCCGGCGAAGCCGAACACCACCGAGCGCGAGCGGGGCCAGCAGCAGCCACGGGGCGACGAGTTCGAGCGCGAACACACCCGCGCACGACGCGTGGTCCACCCAAGCGGGCAGCTGGTGGGCCCAGTGGCTCAGTGGTCCTGGCAGAGGCTGGGTCCAATAGTGGAAGTCGAGCGCGCGCAGCTCCCGCCACACCGGATCGCCGCTCGCCAGCTTCACCACCCCGCTCGCGAACACGAGGCGCACATTCAAGAAGGTCGGGGCCAGCACCCACAGCGCGTGCGGGATCGATGGCCCGTGTCCCGAGAGGCGCGTTCGGAGGGGCTCGGAACGCGCGAGCGGGATGGCCACCAAGGTCGCATCGAGCAGCAGGGAATCCCACTGCAGACTCATGAAGACGTCGCCGACCGTGACGAGCGAGAGGTAGGCGATCCAGGAGGTGGCGAGCGCGAGCCGTTGCCAGCGGCCGAAGAGCGTGAACCCCGCACCGATCAGACCGAGCCAGACGAGGGCGTGGAGTTCCAGGTCCGACGATCCCCACCACGCCAGGGTGGGCAGGTCCCAGAACCCCGCGCCGGTCTGCCGCGCGAGCGGGAACAGATCCTTGGCGGGCAGGATGCCGCGGGCGCCGATGAGGCCATCGAGCTGGACCGCGAAGGAGACGAACGCGACGATCTGCACCAGGGCGACGCCACGCACGAAACACCACGCGCCGACCGCGTAGGTCGGACGGGCAGGCCGCCCGAGCTCAGAAGGTTCGGCGTGGGTCACAGGTTAGCGGGGGCTGAGAGAGGCGACCGCGTCTGCGAGCGCCGGCACGAAGGTTCCGGCGCCCCCGCGAAGCGTCCGATGCGCACCGCACACCGCTTCGTTCATCTGGGCGAACGCGTTCTCGTCCACCTCGGGGTCGATCACGATCATCGGGCGGTCCCGGGCCAACACCCGCCGCGCCAGCTGCACCGGAAGGTTGGTCTGTCCGGTGCTGCCGACGACGATCAAGAGCGCCGCTTCGTCGGCCGCGCGCAGCGTCGAATCGAACCGAAAGTTGATCTCGTCGTAGGTCTCGTCGAACCAGAGCACATGCGGTCGGGTCGGTTCTCCCTCGTGCCGGAGCAGTTCGAACTCTGCTTCGGTCAGGCTCCGTTCGCGCGCCCAGGTTTCTCCAAGCGCCTCGGGCAGCGGGACCGGCGCGCTCCCGGAGACCTTGCGCATGTAGTCGATGTTGCCGTGCACTTGGTAGGTGCGCGCGAGCGTGTTGCCCGCGCGCAGGTGCAGTCCATCCACGTTCTGGGTGACGAGGAGAAACCGGTCCGGTGCCTCGGACTCGAGCGCGGCGAGCGCGTGGTGCGCGGGGTTGGCGGCGGCCGCGCGGCACACCGAGCGCCGGTAGAGGTACCAGCTCCAGACCTCGTTGGGCATTTGTGTGTACGCAGCGAAGGTGGCCAGCTCCTGGGGGTGGTAGTTGCGCGAACCCACCCGCCAGTAACCCTGTGCGCCGCGGAAGGTCGGGATGCCGCTCTCCGCCGAGATGCCCGCGCCCGTGAGCCACACGATGGGCCCCGGGTGTTCGTTCCCCGCCGTCTGAATGAGCTCCAGCGCTTGCGCGATCTCCATGCGTCAGACTACCGCAACACGGCACAGACCCGCTGGGAGACCGGCCGCCGGTTTGAGCCTTTCGAACGCAGACTCTGGGTCAGCTCACGTGGGCGAGCTGGACTTCGATCACCCGGTCGGGGTCGGGTCGATCCATCGCGACCTGCACTTCGGCCGCGCCCTGCGGCGCTTGGATGAACAGGCGGAGCCGGCTCGATCCCTTCGGCCAGTGCAGGATGCACAACCCACTCGCGGTGATCTTGCGAAGCTTCGATTCTCGCCCATTGGGCTCGAACACGCAGTGCAGGTCGACCTGAGGTACGACGTCTCCGCGGGGGTCACGCACACGCAGCATCATAGGTACCCGCGGCACCGCAGGACCCACGAAACGTTCTTTCAGCCAGCTCAACATCTCCATCACACCCATGGATGCCCCGCTAGAGCGTGACATTCACAGGAAACCCACTCAACCGCATTCCGCAATGAGTCCCTGCAGACGGGGTGAAGTCATCCGCCTCTTACGCACACCGTGTCCTGGGTGAGTCCGTGCAGCTTGCGCGCAGGCTCCGGTTCGCTGCATTTCCCGACCGCCATTGGTAGAGTCTGCGCCTTGAACGCGTTCCACCCGAGCCCACCGGACGATCTCACCCTGCCTGCGCTCGGTTCCCAGACGGTGCGTGCCGTCTGGACGATGGCGCTGCGCAAGTCGTTCGAAGACCTCAAAGCGCTGCGTCGTCCCCGCGGTGCGAGTCTTGGCGGGCTCCGGGACTGGACCCGCCTGCGCGAAGTGCTCGTCGGGTTTCTGCCGGGCCACCCGGGGGCGATCGCGAGCCTGCTGCGGAATCCGGTCGTCGCCACGCCGCTGCGCTGCCTTCGGGACGGAGCCGCCGATCCCAACGAGATGATCTCCGAGGTGGTCGGCCAGGCGCTCTTCGCGCTCGGCCGGGCCGGTGCTCTGCCGAAAACGATCCAGATCGAGCGCGCGCCGAAAGTACTCGTCGGCACGTCGCGTGACGAGTGGATCGCCGTGCCCCCTGGACCGGTGGCGTTCCAGAACGAAGGCGTCTTCGCGTCTGGGCGTCTCCTCGAGTCCCGACCGGATGCGTTCCTTCCGTTCTCGCGGGATGCGCGGCTCGTGCTGCGCGATACGAACCCGCTGCGTTCTCTGGAGGCGCACCCGGACAAACAAGGCAACGAAGTCGATCTCGGGGGAAGGACCCCCGAGGAATGGACGGGCATGCTCGAGCGCGCGCTGCAGCTCATCGAACGTCACCTGCCGGCGTCTCGGGCCGCGATCGATCTGATGATCCGGCACGTCGTGCCCGTCGGCTACCACGAAGAACAGCACCTCTCGGCCAGTTACCGAGAGGCCCTGGGCGTCGTCTACACCTCGCTGCACCCAAGCGTGCTGACAATGGCCGAAGCGCTGCTCCACGAAACCGCACACAACGTTCTGCACGCGATGATGGAGCTCGATCCGGTTCTCGAGAATCCACCGGACGAACTCGTCGAGTCTCCCTGGCGGCCCGATCCGCGGCCCCTCTCCGGGGTGCTGCTCGCGGTGCACGCGTTTCTTCCGGTGGAGGCACTCCTGCGCTCCATGATCGCGAAAGGAGACCCGTGCGTTCGGTCCGAGTCGGAAACTGGGCCCGAACCCTCGCTTGGACCGGTCGATCTCGCGCGGCGACTCGAGCGGGTGCGGAAGATGAACGCCGACGGGGTGCAGCTGCTCGAGAAGCACATGCGGCCCACGGCGGTCGGGCAGGGTGTGGTCGACGAAATCGGTCGCCTCGACAGTCGCTTTCGGAGTTGAGTAGGGTCCGGCCGGCGCACCCGCCCGGCTCCCCTTCTTCCTTCTCGCGAAAGTCCACGTCTCATGGTCCAGCTCTGCAAACGCATCGCGGAGTCCTCCCGTTTTCAGAACTTCATCACCGGCGTGATCCTGTTCGCCGGCGCACTGGTCGGCGTCGAAACCTATCCGGAGATGGCGCGGCGCTTTGCAGCGCCGATGCACGTGCTCGACCAGGTCGTGCTGTGGATCTTCATGGCGGAGATCGCGATCAAGATGATCGCCGAGGGGCGTCGGCCCTGGCGCTACTTCTACGACGGCTGGAACGTTTTCGACTTCGTGATCGTCGCGGGCGCCTTCATGCCCTTCGCGGCGCAGTACGCGACGGTGTTGCGGCTTCTCCGGCTGCTTCGAGTGCTCAAGCTGGTGCGGGCGCTGCCCCGGCTGCAGTTGCTCGTCGGCGCGTTGCTCAAGTCCATCCCGAGCATGGCGTATGTGTCGCTGCTGCTCGTCATGCTCTTTTATGTGTACGCGGTGGCGGCGGTGTTCATGTGGGGGGAGAACGACCCGGTCCACTTCGGCAACCTGCAGATCAGCTTCCTGAGCTTGTTCCGTGCGGTGACCCTCGAGGACTGGACCGACCTCATGTACATCCAGATGTACGGGTGTGAGAACTACGGGTACGACGCTGCGCGCGAGATGTGCACCGCGTCCCACGCCTCGCCGGTGGGGGGCGCGATCTTCTTCGTCTCGTTCATTCTCGTCGGCACGATGATCTTCTTGAACCTCTTCATCGGGGTCATTCTCAGCGGCATGGACGAGGCCCAAGCCGAAGCCGACGTCGCCGCGGGCGTGATGCGGGCGGAGCGGCTCGGGCGCAGACCGGCGACCCTCGACGACGAGCTCGAGAACTTGCAGAAGCAACTCGCCTTGATGCAGGAGCAGCTGTCCCGGGTGCAGCGGGCCACGCGCAAACGCGCCGACGTGAGGGGGCTGCCGATTTCAGGCACGATGGGCGCGAAGGTCGCCGGAGACGTCGGCGTCACCATGGGAGAGTCGGAATGAGTGTTGTGACGGGGACGGTGCGCGGCGAACGTGGTCCTGGGCTGGTGGGGGTCCTGCACCTGCCGGCGATGCCTGGCGATCCACCGCCCTTCCAGTCGTTCGAGCGGGTGCGCCAGCACGCGGCGCGGGACGCGTCGCGGTTGAAGCAAGCGGGCTTCGACGCACTGATCGTAGAGAACTTCGGATCCTCGCCCTTTCCGAAGGGGTGCGAAGGCGATCGTCTGCCGCCCCACCAGGTCGCGGCGCTCGCGCTCGTGGTGGCCGACGCGATCCGTGAGACGGGGTTGCCGGTGGGCGTCAACTGCCTGCGGAACGACGCCTACACGGCGATCGGCATCGCCGCCGCCACCGGCGCGGCCTTCATCCGAGTCAACGTGCACGCGGGCGCGTACGTGACCGACCAAGGCATCATCGAAGGCGAGGCCCACACCACGCTCCGGTACCGCACCTTGCTCGGCGCCCACCACGTGGAGATCTACGCCGACGTGCTCGTGAAACACGCGAGCCCACTCGCGCCCCTCGAGCCCGCGCAAGCGACGGCCGAGGTGCTGGATCGCGGACGCGCCGACGGCGTCATCGTGACCGGCGTCGGCACCGGCCAACCGATCGACGGCGCCACCCTCGGCGCGGTCCGGGCGGCGGCGGGCGACCGGTGTGTCTTGCTCGGTTCGGGCCTGACCCCGGAGCGGTGCGGCCTCGCGTCCGTGGCCGACGGCGCGATCGTCGGCACCTACCTCAAGGAGAAGGGCGACGTCCTCGCCCCCGTCGACATCGAGCGCGCCAAACGCCTCGTCGAAGCGTGGCGCGCCGCCCCCCGCGTCGTCGAGAACTAAGAAGCGGAAGCGGACGCGGTAGCGGAAGCGGCAGCGGTCGCGGTAGCGGTCGCGGCAGCGGTCGCGGTAGCGGAAGCGGTCGCGGTAGCGGAAGCGGTAGCGGATCCCGAAGCCGAAGCCGAAGCCGAAGCCGAAGCCGATCCCGAATCCGATCCCGAAGCCGAAGCCGATCCCGAAGCCGATCCCGAATCCGATCCCGAAGCCGAAGCCGATCCCGAATCCGATCCCGAAGCCGAAGCCGAAGCCGATCCCGAAGCCGATCCCGAATCCGATCCCGAAGCCGATCCCGAATCCGATCCCGAAGCCGAAGCCGAAGCCGATCCCGAAGCCGATCCCGATCCCGAAGCCGACCCGACCCCGACCCCGATCTTGCGGTCAGGGGTCGGAGGTGACGACGAGGCCTAGGGTGGTGGCGAACCACATCTTGCTCGAGGCGGGGCCGTCTTGGTCGGCGAAGATGGGGACGTCGGCGTACTCGATGCGGTTGTCGAGGCGCAGGACGACGTTGGGCACGGGGCGCACGTCGATCGTGAACGTGCCGGTGGTGAGCCAGTCCCATCCGTCGCCGATGTATCCGTCCGGGTCCTGGAGCACCTCCGCGCGCAGGGCGAATCGCAGTTCGTCGAGCGCGCGGATCCCGAGCGCCGCGCTCCCGCCCCAATAGGCGCTTCGGTCCGGGGCGTTCACGCCGGAGTCGGGACCGCTCAGGTACACGTCCAGGTTGCCGACGAAACTCACCGGTCCCGCGCTCGCGGTGACGACCAAGTCGAAGAAGTGTTCCCAGTCGTCGTTCGATCCGGGATCGGCGTCGTCGCCGAAGCCGCTGCTGCCCGGTCCGGTGTAGTAGCCGAGCACGAGAGCGAATGCGTCGCTCGGGGTGTACGTGGACTGCAGTCCGAGGTGCGGCGAGAGGTTGGCGTCGATCGGGTTGTTGGTGCCGTTGACGAGCATGGCCGTGAGTCCGAGCTTCTCGCTCGCCTGCCACGAGGCGCGCAGGCCCGTGTGGTAGAACGGTTGCATCAGGTAGTAGAGCGCCCCCCGTGTGTAGTTGAGGTTGCGCCAGCTGTCGGCGACCTCCGCACCGTAGATGGTGTCGAACTGCCCGAGGTCGATCGAGACGTCGTCGCTCGGTGCGTAGGTCACGTAGGCCTGCTTGATCAGCGAGTACACCGGGCTCGGGTTGCCGATGAGTCGGCGCGCGCCCTCGCCGAATCGCAGGTCGATCGTCGCGCCGAACCGTTCGCCGCGGTACCGGAAGTCGAACCCAGCAAACGCGAGTCCGAAACCGTTCGCGTGGTCGAACGCGCGGTGGGCGACGTCGCTCGGCGCGGTCGTCGAGTCCGGCCGGTTCCAGTCGGCCAGATAGAACGCGTCGCCGAACACGTGCACGTCGATGTCGTCCCACGTCGACCGCTCGGTTCCCTCGGCGCTCTCCTCGACCGCACCTGGCTCCCGCTGCGCGCCCGCAGACGACCACGACCCACCCATCCACAGCACCGCACACACCACACACGTTCGTTTCGACATGACGCCTCCTTCGAGGTCAGGACCAACAGAGGGCGCACGTCTCCATCCGCTCGCGTCCCACCGCGAACGACCCCACCTCACTCATCACTCATCACTCATCACGGATCCCGCGACCACCACATCCGCGGGATCCACCGCACACCGCTGCCCCAAGGCAGCCATGCGCAGAACTACTCGGCGGGCGCGACCATCGCCGCCATGCCAACCGGCGACTCGCCGTACGCTTCGACTCCGCACTCGGCGACATCGAGTCCTTCGAGTTCATGCGCTTCCGATACCCGGACGCCGCCAGGCACGAGCGCTTTCATGGCACGCCACAGGACGAAGCCCGCCGCGAACGCGAAGCCGAATCCGGCGAAGGTGCCGATCGCCTGGGTGCCGAGCTGCGCCGCCCCTCCACCGACGAAGAGGCCGACTTCTTCTCCGAAGAGTCCGACCGCCAGCGTGCCGAAGATGCCGCAGATGCCGTGCACGGTGATCGCGCCGACCGGGTCGTCGATGCGGCGCTTCTCGAGGAAGAACACGCCTTCGACGCACAGCAGACCACCGAGGCCGCCGACGAGCAGCGCCCATCCGGGTGCGATCACGTCGCAGCCGGCGGTGATTCCAACCAGGCCCGCGAGCGCGCCGTTGAGACCCATCGAGAGATCCATCATGCCGGTGCGGAACCGAACCCAGGCCAACGCGATGAGAAACCCGGCGGACGCGGCGAGGTTCGTGACGAGTACGATGCGTGCGATGGAGGATGGGGAATCGGCGGAGACCGTGCTGCCGCCGTTGAATCCGAACCACCCGAGCCAGAGCACGATGACGCCGAGGGCCGCGAGCGGGAAGTTGTGGGCGGGCATCGGACGCGCGTTGCCGGCTCCGTCGTACTTGCCGAGGCGCGGACCGACCACGAGCGCGCCGGCGAGCGCCATGCCCCCGCCGACCGCGTGCACCACCGTGCTGCCGGCGAAGTCGAGGAAGCCCATCTCCGAGAGCCAGCCGCCGCCCCACACCCAGTGGCCGACCACCGGGTAGATGAACGCGGTGGCCAGCGCGGTGAAGACGAAGAATGTGAGCAGCCGCGCCCGTTCTGCGACCGCGCCGCTGACGATGGTGCAGGAGGTCGCAGCGAACACGAGCTGGAAGAAGAGGAAGACGTAGATCGGCAGCGTGCCCACGTCGGATTCCGTTCCGTCGGGGGCGAACGTGGACATGCCCATGAACGAGTTTCCGTCGCCGAACATCACGCCGTACCCAATGACGAAGAACACGATGGAAGCGATGGCGACGACGCCGAAGTTCTTGAGCAGCACCGTCACCGCGTTCTTCTTGCGGCAGAACCCAGACTCGACGAGTGCGAAACCCGCGTGCATGAAGAAGACGAGAAACGCGCTGAGCAGCACCCAGATGGCGTCGAGGTTGGCGGCGACGAGGCTGGCAGGGACGGTCTCGGTGGGATCCATGAATCGAGTCTCCGAAGGGCCGCGAACGAACAGCGGCGGAAGTCAGGTTCGGAGAGGACCTTGCCCCACCGATGTTTCGGGCGCGTTTCCGGGAGGACTCCAGTGAGAAAAATCCGACGCACTGCGTCAAAACACCTGAGCAGTGCTCGGTGACGGTGGCGACCTCCGTGACGTGCGTGGCTGGAGGTCGCTATCCTCGGGACTTGCGACGCCTCTGTGTCCTTACCGCCCTCGTCCTCGCGAGTTGTGCGGGCGATCCCGTCACCCAGACCGTCCTGCGGTTCGAGGTCGACCCCGAACTGGTGCCCAGCGCGTTCGGCTTGCACGTCGAGATCCAAAGCGGGGACGGGGCGGTCGTCTTCGAGGGCGACCGGACGCTCGAGGGCATCCCGATGTTGGCGCTGCCCGCCACGGTCCCCACCGCACCGCTCGACGACACGCGCCTCGAGTTCTCCGTGCGCGCGGAACTCTACGACGCGGAAGGCCAGACGCTGGGGATCCAAGAGGCGCGGCTCGTGCATGAGATCGGCGGCGTGCGCGAAGCGGGGCTCTGCTTCGACCGCGCGTGCGTCGACGTTCGGTGTGAGGCAGGCGCGCGGTGTCTGCGTGGCCGTTGCGTGGATGCCGTCCTCGCGAGCCGGTCGCTCGGCACGGAGGAAGCGGTGGCGTGCGGGACCGAGTGCGTCGAGGCGGAAGACTGCCCCTGTGCCGCCGACAGCTGCATGGAGGAACGGTGCGTCCCGGCGCTCGAAGCTTCCGGTGTCGCGGTGGCGGCGCGCAGCTCCGCGGTGTGGACGGAGACCGGCAGGTTCCATTCCTGGGGCGCGAACGAGCAAGGACAGTTGGGGGTGGGCGACACGCTGGACCGCTTGTCCGCAGTACCGGGGCGGGTGCTCTCCGAAGTAGTGAACCTCGCGCTGGGCGACAGCCACGGCTGCGCGATCGACCGCGGCATCGTCCATTGCTTCGGTAGCCCCTTCGACGGCCGGACCGGTCGGGTGGAGGGCAGCGAGGACGCGCCGAGCCCGCTTGGGCTCCTCACCACCGAGCAGGTCCCGCTCGTCACCCCATGGATGCAGATCGCGGCCGGCGACGCGCACACCCACCTGCTTCACGCGTCCGGCCGGCTCTTCGCGATGGGCGCGGGAGAGATGGGCCAACTCGGCGTGGACGTGACCGGCGCCGCGTATCCGGTGGAGGTCGGCGGCGCGTGGGGGCACGTCGCGGCGGGGCCGAGCTACAGCTGCGCCGCGCGAGACGCGGAGGGACAGGTCGCGTGCTGGGGCGCGGCCGGTCCGTGGCTCGGAAGCGTTGGCGTGTTGGAGAACCAGCCCACTCCGCTCGAGGTGTTGGGGGTGCGCGGCGCGGTGCAGGTCGCTGCTGGAGGTGGGCACGCGTGCGCGGTCGGGGAGGACGGCGGGCTGTCCTGCTGGGGCGAGAACGATCTCGGACAACTCGGCACCGGGTCCGCCGGAGCCGCGTCGGGACCGGTCGCCGTGGGCGACGGTGGTTGGCAGAGCGTCTCCGCCGGCGGGTCCCACGCGTGCGGGATCCGTGACGCGGCGGAGGGGCTCGAGCTCGTCTGCTGGGGCGACAACGCGTCCGGACAGCTCGGAACCGGCGACACGCGGACCCGGTTCAGCCCCGAGGCGTTGTCCCTTTCAGAGCCGCGCGCCGTCGCCGCGGGCACAACCCACACCTGTGCGATCGATGGCCTCGGCCGCGTGTGGTGTTGGGGCAGCAACAACGCTGGGCAGATCGGCGTGGGCGACCGTGCGCCGCGGCGCTGGCCCGGCCGAGTGTGTCTCTGAGGCCGAAGGCAGGCCGAAGCGGAGGCCGGGTGCCCGGGGTTGTTCTCGAAGCCCAAGCGGGAGCGGAGGCCGAAGCCGAAGCCGAAGCCGAATCCGAAGCGGAAGCGGAAGCCGCCGCCGACGCCGAAGCCGAAGCCGAAGCCGAAGCCGAAGCGGAAGCCGAAGCCGAAGCGGAAGCCGAAGCCGAAGCCGAAGCCGACGCCGACGCCGAACCCGATGCCGAATCCGATGCCGCCGACTCCGACCGACCGCTAGCAGGTCGCTGAAAAGCGACCTGCTCCCTTGCCGTTGCCCTTGCCCGTGCCCTTGCCCGCGTCGTGGACGCCGTGTGTTTCGCGACGGCGAGGCGCGAATCGGAGCGCGATGCCCAGCGGG
>JAXMNT010000032.1:0-87363 GCA_034670305.1 Deltaproteobacteria bacterium | reverse complement strand
CGTCCGCTGGGCATCGCGCTCCGATTCGCGCCTCGCCGTCGCGAAACACACGGCGTCCACGACGCGGGCAAGGGCACGGGCAAGGGCAACGGCAAGGGAGCAGGTCGCTTTTCAGCGACCTGCTAGGTCCCGACCTTCGTCTTCTTGCTCGGCGTCCACCCGTACCTTCACCTGCGGGTCGGCTTCGAGCAGCGCTTCGATCTGGGCGAAGGTCCGCCCGAGCTTTCGTTCCCGTCGGCGAACCAACGTGCCGTAGAGCCCGCGCGTGCCCAGGTACACAGCGCCGAACCAGCCCAGCACGACCAGCGGAATGCCCATGGGCAGCTTCTCGCGAAGGGCGTCCGCGTCGTCCCGGTAGGTCACCTCGAGAGGGTAGCGCGAACCGCACGCGCAGCGGACGAAGCGGAATCGGACGCGCGGAAGCGGAGGCGGACGCCGACGCCGACGCCGACGCCGACGCCGATGCCGACGCCGGTGCCGAAGCCGACGCCGAAGCCGAAGCCGAATCCGAAGCCGAGGCCGAAGCCGACGCCGAAGCCGAGGCCGAAGCCGATGCCGATGCCGACGCCGACGCCGACGCCGACGCCGACGCCGAGGCCGATGCCGACGCCGACCGCGATGCCGATGCCGATGCCGCGCCGACGCCGATGCCGACCGCGACGCTGCGGCGGATGACCGGCGGTTGGGGGGTGCTATGGTGGGCGCGTGTTCGTCGACCGCTACTGGCCCTTGGTCACCGCGCTGTTTGGCACCGCGATCGCGTTGTCTGGGTGCACGGATCTGGGCGAGTACGCGCTGCAGGACGGGGAGATCTTTCGAGGTGAGGTCATCGGCGACGACGAGGGCACCTGCGTCACGGGCACGGTGTGCAGCTTCATTCGTCGCGGGTTCGGGGACGACACCGTGCTCGAGCTCGACTTCGACCCGACCGAGCCCGCGGGGTCGCCGGGGACCCTCACCACGCTCGGGGAACCGTGCGGCGCGACCTTCGATGCGACGCCTCTGGTGCCCATCGCGCCGCTCGCGCACGATCAGCTCAGCCTCTACGACTTCCCGGGACCCGCGCGGGTGCGCAACTTCATCTACGCGCTTCAGCCGACCTCGGGTCCGCTCGTCGGCCGCGACCCGCTCGCGTTCGTGTCCTTGCTGCGCGGCGGCGACATCGAGGTGCGCATCGTCGCCGGGGCGGGGCTGACCGACTGCGCGGCCGACGACTGCGCCGCATTTGCGACCGGCGGTTGCGACTACTTCGGCGTCTTTCAGGTGCGCCGGACCCCGAGGTGACCGTGGCCCGTGCACCCCATGAACTTCGCATCCTCGGCATCGAGTCGTCGTGCGACGAGACCGCCGCCGCCGTCGTGACGCCGAGGGGCGAGATCCTCTCCGACATCATCGCGAGCCAGATCGCGCAGCACGCGCCGTACGGAGGCGTGGTGCCGGAGCTCGCTGCGCGCGCGCATCTCAAGGCCATTCTCCCAGTGGTCCAGGCCGCGCTCGAACCGGTGGGCGGGCTGAGCGGAATCGACGGGGTCGCCGTGACCCAGGGGCCGGGGCTGGTCGGTGCGTTGCTCGTCGGCACGCAGTTCGGACGGTCGCTCGCCTGGGCGCGCCAGTTGCCGCTCGTCGGGGTCAACCACCTCGAGGGCCACCTGCGCGCGGTGCAACTCGAACGCGAGACACCGGTCGAGTATCCGTACATTGCGTTGCTCGCGAGCGGAGGGCACACGGGCATCTACGAAGTGCGTGCCCAAGGCACGGAGGACGAAGAAGGCGGCGACGCGATCGAGCCCATCGGCCAGACGCGCGACGACGCTGCGGGCGAAGCCTTCGACAAGGTCGCGAAGTTGCTGGGCCTCGGCTACCCCGGTGGGCCCGTCGTCGACCGCCTCGCGCAGCAGGGCGATCCCCGCGCGGTCGAGCTTCCCCTGCCGATGCCGTCGCTCAAGACCCTCGACTTCAGTTTCTCTGGATTGAAGACGGCGATCGCGCGCCGCATCCAGAAGCACGGTCCACCTTCGTCGGAGTCGGAACTCGCGGATCTGTGCGCGTCGTTTCAGCGCGCGGTCGCGCATGTGCTCGTCCGCAAGTCGATCGAAGCGTGCCGGCGCGCCGACGTTCGCCGGCTCGTGCTCGCGGGTGGCGTCGCGGCGAACTCTGGGCTTCGCAGCCGGGCGGCCGAGATGTGCGAGAAGGCGGGCGTGAGACTCTATGTGCCGAAGCTCCGGGCGTGCACCGACAACGCGGCGATGATCGCGTACGTGGGCGCGCTCCGCTTCGAGCGCGGCGAGCGCGACGAAGCGCTCCGCATCTACTCGCGCGACCCGGCACGGCGCCGGGGCAAGTTCCGCACGGATGGAACGCTGGTGCGCCGGCCGTCTCTGTAGCGATGCGCGAGGTCTACTCGCAACGGAGCGCGTTTGCCGAGGACCGAGCAGGGTTCTCCGCCGCGCTCGACGAAGCGCGCACCGCGGGGACGGTGGCGTTCGATCTGACCGTCTCGAACCCGACGCGGGTGGGCCTCGAAGCACGCGGCCCGATCAATGCACTCTCGGCCGATCCGGTGCGTTTCTACGGGGCGGAGCCACTCGGTACCGAAGTGGCCCGTCGTGCGATCGCACGTGAGCTCGACGTGCCTTGGGCCCGTGTGGTGCTCACCGCGAGTTCGAGCGAGTCCTACGCATGGCTCTTCCGCTTGCTCGCCGATCCCGGCGACGTCGTGCTCGCGCCACGGCCCGGATATCCGCTGGTCGACGTCATCGCGCAGCTGGATGGATTGCGGGTGGTCGACTACCCGCTTCGATACGCCGACGGTTGGCTCGCAGACCTGGGCCTGGTGTCCACCGAGGTCCCGGAGGCGGGGGTCGCCGCGGTCTGCGCGGTCAGCCCCCACAACCCAACCGGGCTGTGGATGTCCTCCGAACTCCAGCTTCGACTGCAGTCGTTCGGTCCCCTCATCGTCGACGAGGTGTTCGAGGCGTACCCCATCGCGGCACCGCGCCGCACCGCGTTCTCCACCGACGGTCCGCTTCACTTCGTGCTCGGTGGTCTCAGCAAACGCTGCGGACTGCCCCAGATGAAGCTCGGGTGGATCCTCGTCGGCGGCGATGCACCCAGCGCGCACGAAGCGCTCCGGCGGCTCGAGCACATCGCCGACGCATTCTTGTCGGTGTCCACCCCGGTCCAGCACGCGTTGCCGCAGCTGCTCGAGGTGGGGGCTTCGACCCGTCGGCGTCTGAGCGAACGGCTGCGACAAAACGTCGAAGCGGCCGCCCACACACTCTCAGGGAGCGCAGCCCAGCCGCTGTCGGTGGGTGGCGGGTGGTCGCTCTTGATCCGGATGCCGGCTTCCGAGACCGACGCGCGCTGGGCGGCGCATCTGCTCGCTCAGGGCGTGGCCGTGTGGCCCGGCCGCACCTTCGATGTGCCAGGCACCCATCTGGTCGCCAGTCTGATCACGCCGCCGGCGGTGTTTCGCGAAGGCCTCGAGCGCCTTCGCGAAACGGTGTCGCGCCACTGACGTTCAGCTGCCCCGCAGACCCTGCACGTCGGCCGTCGAGTCCCGCACGTTGGTCTCCACCGCTTGGCCGAACTGGCGCCAAACCGTGATCGCCAGCACCGCGATGAGCACGAGGATGATGATGTACTCGACCGTGCTCAGCCCCTCTTGGTCCGAGCTCAGCGAGCGCCTCTGCGTTCGCTCGATCCTCATCGGCAGATGACCGTCTGGTAGGCCGCGCCGCAAGCTTCGGCTTCGTCGCTGCGGTCGTTCAGGCAGCCCATGCCGGGACACCAGCCGCAGTAACCGTCGTCGGCGCAGCTGTCGCAGTCGCCGTAGCCGCTGCAGTCGACGCAGCTGCTCGGGCTGTTCTGCCAGTTGCCGCTGCACTCGCCGACCCGGGAGTCGCTCATGCACGTGCCGGTGTTGCCGCAGTAGCTGCAGCCCTCGGCTTCGAGCGTGTTGCACGCATCGCAGCCGGAGAATCGGTTGCAGGGGTCGGTGACGCCGGTGTCGGTGCCGGGGCCTGCATCGGTGCCGCCACCCGGACCGGCGTCGGTGCCGCCGCCGCCGCCTGCGTCCGGTCGGACACCCGCGTCGCCCATGCCGGCGTCTTCACACCAGGGCCAGGTTCCGTCGCGTTCCCAGAAGGTGCCGCTGACGAGGTCGATGGGGTCCGAGGTGTAGTCGGCGAGCGAGACGTCGAAGACCGGAATGTCGAGTCGCGCGCCGACGGTGAGCTGGAGGCCCACGTCCGCGTTCGCGTTCCACTCACAGAAGTCGGACTCGGCGTGCGCTTCGATGTGCGGGCCGACGCTGAGCTGCGGGCCGGCCAGGTCGTAGAGTTTCGCCTGGTATTCGATGCCGGCGGTCAGGCGGGTCGTGATCGCGACGTTGCCGCCTTCGTTGATGGTGAAGCGTCCGGCGCCACTGCGGCTGCCATCGGCGACCGAGGTCCATTCGCCATCTTCGTACCGTGCGCCCGCGTTGAACGCGATGTTGGCGCTGGCTTCGAACTCGACGCGGGGCACTTCGACGCTGCCGCTCAAGCTGTAGGCGCCGCGCGGCACGATGGTGTGCGTGACAACCACCGGAACGGGTCCGACGAAGAAGGTGCTCGTGAACTCCTTCGAGAGCGAGTCGAAGCGCTGGTCCCACGCGCAGGAGAGGGAGGCCGCGCCCGAGTTCAGCTTGGTGAAGACGGTGAGATCGCCACCGACCTCGAAGTAGAACTTCGTGCCGCTGAAGAAGGAGATGTCGAGGTCCATGTCGAACTGGGGCCGGAAGTCCGCGC
The DNA here is from genome assembly GCA_034670305.1 of Deltaproteobacteria bacterium. GTDB lineage: Bacteria > Myxococcota_A > Polyangia > Polyangiales > Houyiibacteriaceae > JAXMNT01. The sequence continues at coordinate 82,573 of JAXMNT010000032.1, read as the reverse complement.
CCACTTCGACCGCGCCGGACGCGAGCGAGCAGCCCGGGGCCACTTCGGTCTTGATGAGGTTGATGCTGCCGCCGAGCGCGTCGGTGCGGCGTCCGGCCAGGCCGGTCTCCACCCACGCGTCCGAAGCGGGCTCGAAGGTGAGGCGCACGTGCAGGTCCTCGAAGAAGTCGGCGAGGTACGCGTGTTCGGTGGCCGCTTCGTAGCGGTTGCCCTCGTTCGCGACCGAGAGGAGACGGCGCAGGTAGCCGCCGCCTTCGACGCCCGCGACCACCTGGCCGACGGCCGGCGCGATCTGCGGGGTCCCGTCGTAGGTGAAGATGAGTCGATCTTCGAAGACGTCGACGTTGATGAGGTTGGCGTCGGTGCCTGGGGTGTGCGCGTCCGGGCGCAGCACCGGCTCACGGATCACCTCAACGAGTGGTTCGTTGCTGCGGACAGGCGGGGGCTCTTCGGTCGAGGAACAGCCAGCAATTACAGCCAGCGTGCAAAACCATCGGACAAATCGACTCATGTGGGCACTGTACACCATGTGCGCATGTACGCGACAGGACGGCTTTTCGATCAACCGAAGGAAACGATCGCCGCTGGGCATCCCCCATTGGGTGAGATCTGCCGTTGATCCGGACGGTTGGGCAACTCTGCGTCACACCGGCTGATAAGGTCGGCGTGCATGGCGGGCGAGAAAACCGAGGATCCCACCCCCAAGAAGCTCCGGCAGGCCCGCGAGCGTGGGGAGGTCCCAAAGAGCAAAGAACTCGGGACCGCGGCGGTGCTGCTCGCGACCGGCGGTGCCCTCGTCGCGACCGGCACCCAGAGTCTGGAGACGCTCCGGTCGGGCGTGGGCGCGTTGCTCCGCGGCGCGACCTCGTTGCCGGCCGGTCAAGCATCGCTCGAGATGGGCATGGCGGTGGGGCTGGACGTGCTGGTCCCAGTGTTGGTCGCGGCGGTGCTGGCGTCGGCGGTGACGGGCTACGTCCAAGTCGGTGGGCTGCTCACGTTCCAGCCTCTACAGCCCAAACTCGAGCGCATCGATCCGGTCCGCGGCACCAAGAACCTCTTCTCTCAGCGCCAGTGGATCGAGTTTCTCAAGAGCCTCTTCAAACTCGGCGTGGTCGGGTACGTCGTTGCGCGGGTGCTCTCCGATGGCGTGCGTGGCGTGTCGGGGCTGGCGGCCCGCGACGCCGCCGCGGCACTGTCGGCGGCCGGGGAGCTGGTCACCGTGCTGCTCTTCCGGGTGGCCGGTGCGGTCTTGGCGCTCGCGATCGTCGACCTGCTCTACCAGCGCTGGCGCCACCAGAAAGACCAGCGGATGACCAAGGACGAGGTCAAGCGCGAGTACAAGGAGGCCGAAGGTGATCCGCACGCGAAGCAACAGCGCGAGCGCCTGCACCGGGAGATCGTCGAACACGATTCGGTCGAACAGGTGCGCCTGGCGGATGTGCTCGTGGTGAACCCGACCCACATCGCGGTGGCGGTGCGCTACGACGCGGACGAAGCCGACGCGCCCGAAGTCGTCGCGCGCGGGCAGGAGCACCTGGCCGAACGCATGATCGCCGCGGCGCACCAGGCGGGTGTGCCGGTGATGCGCGACGTGCCGCTCGCCCGCTCGCTCTTTGGCCTGGAGCTCGGGGAACAGATCCCGGAGAGCTTGTTCGAAGCGGTCGCCGCGGTGCTGCACGCCGCCTGGGCCGAGTCTGGCAAACAGCAATGATCCGCGTTCGTTCGGCTGGGATCCCTCTGGCGACCTTGGCGACCCTGGCGCCCGAACCCGGGCCGGCCAGCGCGCGTGAACTCGACGCGGCGGAGCTTCGGTTGGGACACGACACGGTCCGATCGGCCGCAACAAGCCCATCGCTTCGCGGCGCGCGTCGCACCTCGTTGCCGCGCGGCTTGGATCCCCACGCGTGCCTCGCGCTCGAGGTCGCCGCCGAGCGTTTGTGCACCTCTTCCGATCCGGTGGTGCGGGAGGCGATGGCGGAGACGAAACGGCTGCTCGAGCTGAGCGCGCACGTCGAGCGCATGCGGCGGACGTTGGTCGCGGCGTGAGCGTGCCGGACGAGGCGGTGGGCGCGTGTTTGCAACTCGCCGAGCGTGTCGCGATGCAACGGCCAGAGATGGCGATGACGCTCGTCCGCGGCTGCCTTCGACTCCGACCCGGCGATCCAACCGCGCACGCGTTGCTGCGGTCGCTTCATCGACGCGTCGGCGCGGCCGCGTCTCGGTGAGCTGCGCCACTCGACCCGGCGGCCCGGCCGTGGGATGCGTGCGTTGCCCATGAGTGACCTGGTCGATGTCGCGCTGCCCGTGCCGTTGCGCCGCACCTTCACCTACCGCGTCCCTCAGGACGATCCGGCGCTACCGCTCGGCGCGCGGATCGCGGTGCCCTTCCACGGACGCAAGCTCGCGGGGTTCGTCGTCGGTCATCCGTTGAAAGCGCCCGAAGGTGTGAAGCGCATCTTGCGGGTGGCGGGTCGGCTCGAGCGGGAGCCGGTGTTTGGACCGGAGCTCCTGCGCTTCTTGATCGAAGCGGGGCGCTACTACCTGCACCCGGTCGGCGAGGTGCTTCGCGCGGCCGCGCCCGCACTGCCCAAGGGTGCCTTCAGCCGACTTCGGGAGAAGGGGTTCCTCGACGAGAAGGAGTCGATCAAGGGCCGCGCGATCGGCACCAAAGAAGAGATGTTCGCGACGCTCGCGGCGGAACCTCCGTGGCCGACGCTCGGCAAGTCGCAGGCTGCGGCGATGGACGCGCTCGCGCACGGAGAACGTTCACTCTCGGAGCTGCGCCAACAGATCGGTCCAAGGGCGCGGCAGGTCGTGCTGGCACTCGAAGGCAAGGGTCTGGTCACGGTCGAGACCCGCGAGGTGTTGACCGATCCCTTCTTCGGCAAAGCGGTCGTGCGCGACACGCCGCCCACGTTGCATCCCGCGCAGGCCCGCGCGGTCGAGCGGATGATCGAGCGGGCGCGCCAAGGTTCGGACGCACCGCCGCACGCACCGCAAGGGTTCTTGCTCCACGGCGTGACCGGATCCGGCAAGACCGAGGTGTACCTGCACGTGATCGACGAAGCGCGCGCGCGGGGCAAAGGCGCACTCTTGCTCGTGCCCGAGATCGCGCTGACGCCGCAACTCGTCGACCGTTTTCGGGCCCGCTTCGGCGACGAGATCGCGGTGCTGCACAGCGGCCTCAAGGACCGAGAGCGCGACCAAGCGTGGCGCCGCCTGCGCCGCGGGGAACTGCGGCTTGCGGTCGGCGCACGTTCGGCGTTGTTCGCCCCGGTCCCGGAGCTCGGTGTGATCGTCGTCGACGAAGAACACGACGGCTCGTTCAAACAAGAGGACGGGTTCCGCTACCAAGCCCGCGACATGGCGCTCTTGCGGGCGGCGCGCGCCGGCGCGATCTGCGTGCTCGGGAGCGCCACCCCGAGCGTCGAGTCCTACCACGGCGCGGTACACGAGAAACGGCTCGAGCTGCTGCGGCTGCCCGAGCGCGCGACCTCCCACCCGCTCCCCCAGGTCGAGGTCATCGATCTCCGCCGACACCGCAAAGGCCCGACGCCGCATCTGTTGATCAGCGGCCCCCTGCACCGCCACCTCTCCGATTGTCTGCGCGATGGCGACCAAGCGATCCTCTTTCTCAACCGCCGCGGCTTCGCCCCGAGTGTGCGCTGCACCGCGTGTGGTCATGTGGCGGAGTGCCCGGGCTGCAGCGTCGCGCTCACAGTCCACCGCCGGAAGGGCGGGGCCGACCACGAAGGTTCGCTCCGCTGTCACTACTGCGACCACCGCGCCCGCATCCCGGAGCAGTGCGAGAAGTGCGGCTCCGCGGAGCTGCTCACCCGCGGCCTCGGCACCCAGCAACTCGAAGAAGCGCTCGGTGAAGTCTTCCCGGACGCGCGGGTCGCCCGCCTCGACCGCGATGTCGCCTCCGGCCCGCGCATCGAAGAGATCCTTGGGCGGCTCCGGCGGCGCGAAGTCGACGTGCTCGTCGGCACCCAGATGGTCGCGAAGGGCCACGATCTGCCAGGTGTGACCTTTGTGGGCGTCGTCCAAGCCGATCAGTCCTTGGCGTTCCCCGACTTTCGGGCCGGCGAGCGCACCTTCCAGCTCCTGGCGCAGGTCGCCGGCCGCGCCGGTCGGGGCGAACGCAAGGGGCGGGTGCTCTTCCAGTCGTACCAACCCGAGCACCCGGCGATCCAGGCCGCGGCCGCCCACGACTACGAGCGCTTCTTCGAAGCCGAACTCGCTGAGCGCCAGGACCTCGAGTACCCCCCGATCTCCCGGCTCGTCGCGGTCCGGGCCGACGGTGGCTCAGACGAGAAGACCCGCCAAGCGATCCAGACCCTCGCCAACCTCGCCCGCCGCCACCCCGCCGTCGGCGAAGGCCGCATCCGAGTCGTCGGACCCGCGCCCGCCCCCATCGCCCGGTTGCGCTCCCGCTTCCGCCACCGCTTCTTGATCCGAGGCGAAACGAAGCCCCTCCGCGCCGTGGCCGCGAAGATCGCCGCCCGAATCGACGAGGGTTTCGGAAGCGTCCGAGCCAGCGTCGACATCGACCCCGTCTCGATGCTCTAGCAGGCTGCTGAAGAACGCCCGCAGGGCGTTCTCGCAGCCTGCCCCTTGCCCCTGCCCTTGCCTTTGCCCTTGCCCGCGGATCAGCGGTCAGATCGCTTGATCAGCGCGACGAGCATCGCGACGACCTGCTCGAGGTGGGCGAGAGCCCGTTCGATATTGCGGGTCTCTCGCGGGGTTCCTGCGGGCCCAGACGCCTTCGGCTTTCTTGGGCCCTGGGAAACGGCTCTGAAGCAGAGCCGACCGATGCCCGGCGGCTTCGTCCGCTGGGCATCGGGCTCCGATTCGCGGCCTCGCCGTCGCGAAACACACGGCGTCCACGACGCGGGCAAGGGCACGGGCAAGGGCAACGGCAAGGGAGCAGGTCGCTTTTCAGCGACCTGCTAGCCGCGTCGGGTCGGAGTTCGCAGCAAACGTCGCCGTGGGGGGCGATCTTGCCTATACTCCCGCGCCATGGATGCCCTTTCTCGCGTGGACGTACACGTCCCCGGCGCCGAGGGGGGCTGGATCGCCCGCGCGCTCCGCGACGCGGGTGTTTCGGTGCGGGACACGGCGCCGAGCGCGCCGGAAGGGTCCGCGATTCATCGGGTGCGTTCGACGGTCGATCACTCGGAGATCCTCGACTCCGCTTCGGGATCGGACCTGGAAGGACCGGCCACGCTGGACCAGGCGAGTCCGTTCGACGGCGAGACCGAAGACGAGCTGCTGCCGGCGCTCCTGATCCTGGACACCTCGGTCGAGGACTTCGAGGACAAGGTCACGCAGCTCGCGGTGCCGACCATCGCGGTGGGCTGGGACGATCTCGATGCGGAGACCATCGCCCGGCTGCGGCTCGTGGCGTTCTTTCCGCGCCCGGTCGCGATCGCACGACTCGTCCGCAAAGTGCAGACGCTGCTTGCCGGGGCGACCCTGCCGTCGGCGCGGCCCTCGAGCGAACCTCCTCCCGGACCGCGCGCGGTGAAGAGCGGACCCTCGGGTCCCGACGACGCCGAACCGATTCCCTCCACGTCGATCCGTCCCTCGCTCCGGGTCGTGCCTCCGCCGACGGACACCTCGAGTTCCGAGCCACCCCCTGCGGATCAGGCCGAACCGCCGATGTTCGATCCTCAGGACGCGCCGGACGCGAACGATGCTTCGGTCGTTCTGCCCGCGTCCACGCCGCCGCCCGTCGAGCAGAGCGCGGACGACGCGGGCGCGGAGGACGCGGGCGCGGAGGACGCGGGCGCGGAGGACGCGGGCGCGGAGGACGCGGGCGCGGAGGACGCGGGCGCGGAGGACGCGGGCGCGGAGGACGCGGGCGCGGAGGATGGGCCCGCCGAAGACCCGAGCGCGGACGAGCACATCGCGGACCTCGAGGACGCGCCGGGGTCTGCGACGCCGCCGGCCAACGACTACGTGCCGCGTGAACCGACCGTCGCGCTCTCCGCGTCCGACGCACCGGAACCCGTCGAGCCGTCCGTGGTCGAGGCGGCACCGTCGTCCGTGCCGCCCCCTCGAGATGCCGAGTCGGACAACTCGCAGGAACCGCGGGCCGACGCGACGACCGGGATGAGTGCGCAGCTCTCCCCGCACCTCGTCACGCTGCTCCGGGACGCCGACCGGCGCCTCTTCGCGAATGAGCCGGCGCTGGATCTCAGGCTCCCGGGCGGGGACGAGGACGTCGACGACCTCGTTCCGGACGATCTCATCGCCGATGTCTCGATGCCGCTCGAGTTGCCCGAGCCGGATCCGCTCGAGGCGTTCACCTTCGTCGGCGCGCTCGATCTGTTGCTCGAGTCCACCGGCCCAGGGAGCTCGGCCGGCTCCGAAGTCTCCGTGCACTCGGTGGTCGAAGTCGATCACACCCCGCACACCATCGCCGAGGGCGTGGCCGCGCGTGCGTCGCGGCCCCCGTCGTCCACCGTTCGTTCCGACCTGACGCGCGAAGGCATGTTGCCGGCGGGTGGGGTGCTTCGCGTGCTCTGGCAGGTGCACGACGACGACCGGCCGGCCGATCTGAGGCTGGACCTTCCGGAGCTCGGCTCGGTGCTCTTCGGACTCGAAGGGCGGCGCTTGGTGCGGCTCGCCGGTCCGGTGAACCAGCAGGTGGCCGAGCGACTGCGCGGGTTGGGGCGGGTGACACGGACTCCCGAGAACGAAGACGACGCGCGCGAGTTCGTCGAGACGCTCGTGCGGCGCGGGCAGATCGACGCCTTCGAACGGGATCGACTGCGCCGCGAAGCCACGGAGTCGATCGTCGGCGCAGCGGTCCTCGCGTCGGAAGCGCAGTTCATGATCCGCTCGCCCAGCGCCGAGGGGGACGAGGTGATCGGTGCGCCGGTCTCTCCACCGCTGGTGACCATCGCGGCGGAGGTCTGTCGCCGAAAACTCGATCTGTCGCGCGCCCTTCGCTGGCTCGACGCAGACGCCGATCAGAAGCTCGTGCTGGCGACCTCGTTCGACGAGCGCGCGGCCATCCTCCGCTTGGAACCAGAGATCTACGCGGCGTTCGATCGGTGCAGTGACCGCGCCATTGGAGAACTGCTCTCCGGATTGCCGGCGGTCGCGGGCAGCGCGGGTCTGCTCTTCGCGCTGGCCTCGGGGGATGCGATCCGGTTCGGAGCGCAGCGCACGACCGGCGACGTCTCGGTCTCGGGTCTGCGCGACCGCGTGCTTCGACTCCACGCCCGGTGCCGGGACGGAAGTTACTTCGAGATCCTCGAGGTGCGCCGCAACGCGTCCGACCGGGAGATCGTGTCCGCGCACCGCCGCCTGGCCAACGAACTCGCGGGGCTCGATCTGGACGGCCTGGGTCTCAGCGAACTCGAGGGTGTGGTGCAGGACGTCCTGCTCGCGCTCGACGAAGCGTTCGATGTGCTCAGCCACGCACCCTGGCGCGAAGCCTACGCCGCCGGCCTCGACCGCTAGCTGGCGAACCTCAGTCCGAGCTGCGTCCGACCCAGGGCACATCGGCGATGCCCGCTTCGTGGTTGGCGAGCCGCGCGAACACGAAGAGCAGATCGCTCAGCCGGTTGAGGTACTGGATGGCCAGCGGCCGCACCGGTTCGCGCGAGGCGAGATCCACGACCGCGCGTTCGGCCCGCCGACAGGTCGTGCGCGCTATGTGCAGCCGCGCGGCCGCCTCGCATCCGCCCGGGAGCACGAAGGTCTTGAGTGGCTGCAGCGGTTCTTCGGCGGCGTCGATGGCCTGCTCGAGCCGTGTGATCGACGCGTCGTCGATCAAGGGCAGGTCGCCCTTGGCGGCGCGCTCGGGCGTCGAACAGAGCTCGGCACCGACGTCGAAGAGATCGCTCTGCACGCGGGTGAGCGTCGCCTCGATCGAAGCGGGCAACCCCTCGACGGCACGGACGAATCCGAGCACCGAGTTCAGCTCATCGACCTGTCCGTACGCATCGACCCGCGCACTCGCCTTGCTCACCCGGGTGCCCCCGAAGAGACCCGTCTCTCCCTGGTCGCCGGTCTTCGTGTAGATCTTCATTGCGCTGGCTCCGTATCGAACTGTGTGCCGGGGGCGAGCCGATCGCGACCGCGGCCACCCATGTAGGTCGTCGCAGGCTGCCGCTTGCGGCCCGCTTCCTGAACCTCTTCGATCGAGACGGCCCCCGTCCCGCACGCGACCGCGAGGCCCGGTCGGTCGAGCACTTCGCCCGGCCCACCGATCGAGCCGGCCGCCTCGAGCACCGACACCCGGTGCACTTTCAACCGCTCTCCGCCGAGCGCAGTGAAGGCGCCCGGCCACGGCGACATCGCGCGCACCCGGTCGTGCACCTGCGTCGCGGTCTCGGACCACCGAATGGCGCCATCGGACTTCGAGAGGAGCGAGGCCATGGTGACGCCTTCGGTGGGCTGGGGCTTCGGCGTGAGGTCGCCGGCGACGTATCCGGCGAGCTCGGCGCGAAGCAGCGCGGCGCCCATCGGGGCGAGTCGTTCGAAGAGCGCGCCGCCCGTCTCCTCGGGTTCGATCGGCGTGCGGACCTCCGCGAGCATCGGCCCGGTGTCCATGCCCTCGTCCATCTGCATCAGCGTCACGCCGGTCTCCGCGTCACCGGCCAGGATCGCGTGCTGGATCGGGGACGCGCCGCGCCAGCGCGGCAAGAGCGACGCATGCACGTTCACGCATCCGTGCTTCGGCGCATCGAGCACCGCGCGTGGGAGGATCCGGCCGTACGCCACCACCACCCCGACGTCCGCCTCGAGTGCGCGAAGTCGCTCCGCGAGGTCGCCGGTGCGCATCTTCGTCGGTTGCCAAACCGGCAGACCCAGCGCTTCCGCCCGGACCTTCACCGCGGGCGGACGCATCGTCAGGCCGCGGCCGGCCGGCTTGTCGGGCTGACAGACAACCGCACAGACCTCCGCGATGTCGGTCAACGCATCGAGGGACGGCACCGCGAAATCGGGGCTCCCGAAGAACACTGCTCGCATCGCACCACCATTGGGGAGCAACGCGGCCGGCGCCAGTCGCTTCTGCGTGGCCGCTACGGGCGGGCGTCGGCGGCGGCGCGTTTCGACATCTGGCGGTGGAGCAGTCGCCGCCGAAGCACGCCGAGTTTGTCGATCATCAGCTTGCCGTCGAGGTGGTCGTTCTCGTGCTGGATCGCGATCGCCAACAGGCCATCCGTCTCGAGCTCGAACTCTTTTCCATCCCGGTCGCGTGCGCGGACTTTGACGGTCTCGGCGCGGTCGATCTCTTCCCGGGCTCCGGGGAAGGAAAGGCAGCCTTCGTCGAACGTGGTCGCGCCCTCGAGCTCGAGCAGCTCCGGGTTCGCGAACACGCGCAGGTCGCTCGGTTCGTCGTCGCCCGTCGCGACGTCGATGATGAACAGCCGAAGCGACACGCCGATCTGGGGCGCGGCGAGGCCGACACCCGGCGCGGCGTACATGGTCTCCGCCATGTCGTCGACGAGGGTCTGAAACTCCGGGCCGAAATCGGTCACGGGCAGGCCCGGCTCACGGAGTCGTTTGTCCGGGTAGTGAAGAATAGGGCGAACAGCCATCTCTTGGTTTTTACAGCCCCGTCCCGCCGGCCGCAATGCGAGTCCTGGTCGAACCCGCCCAGCCCCAGGTCGCCGTTGCGAACTCGAAGTGGGATTCCAGGTTGATCGGACCGCCAGCGGAGCCGGCGCTTCTACTCGAAGCGGATGCCGGACTGCAGCGTGATCGGCTCGTGCCGGAGCCCGAAATAGAGGCCGACGCCCACGGCCGCCGCGGCGATGACGCCGCCGACCACGGCCCACACCCAGACCGGAATTCGGCGGTCACCGCCACCGACCACGATCGGGCGCGGGTCGCGTCCCACCACGTTCGGCTCGTCTTCGGTCCCCAGATCGAAGAGCCGGTTGCCGTTCGCGTCGAGGACCTGCACCACGTACTCGATGCGGTCGGCGTCGGGCAGCCCAGGCACTTCGATGAGCGCGCTCGCGCTCGGAGGCACCCGGGTCTCGTGCATCGGGGTCATCTCGCCTTCGACGCGCGTGAGCACCCGGATCTCGGTCGCCATCGAGATCGGATCCGTGAGGAGGACCCGCAGCCCGCTCTGTTGGCGCACGAGCCGGACCTCGGCGGCGAACGTGTCGCTCCGCGTGGACCAGAAGCCGCGGGCCTCCATGAACGGTGCGCGCAGCCGGGGCGCGAGGTTGGTGTCCACGGTCGAGTCGGGCTGAAGCGCCAGCATCTTCTTGTAGGCATCGCGGGCCCGGTCTTCGTCGCCAGACGCGGCGGCCGCGACCCCGATGAGTTCGTAGACGCGAACGACCCGGTCCGGGGTCAGTCGGCCGGACTCCAGCGCCTCCTCGGCGAGGGCGAGCGTCGCGTCGAAGTCGACGTTCAGGTAGGCCTCTTCGGCTTCCCCGATGATGTCGCGGGTCTGCGCGGACGCACCCGCGGGGAGCGCGGTGCCCAAGAGGACGGCGACCAGAAGTTTCATCCGCCCCGACATCAGCAACCCCCCGCGCATTTGAGCTCGCGTGTGCAGCTGGGGGGCGCGGTTCCGGCCGGGAACGCGACGCGGTACGCCTGGGTCGGCGTCAGCGTGACGACGAGCGGCTCGTCGGCGTAGACATCCGCGATCGCACACCCAGAGAGGTACACGGTGCCGGAGGCGGCCCGGGCGACCGCGACGTACGCTTTGAGCCCTTCGGCGACGTCCGGAAGGTTCACGAGGCCGCGGTCGAACTCGCACACGGGGCGGGCTTCGGTGCTCTGCTCGGTGTTCATCAGGGCGCCGAGTTCCGCCTGACTCAGGAGCTCCGGGCAGCTGCCGACCTCGTCCGGGCCGACCTCGACCACAAAGATCTGCGCTGTCTCCACGCGCACGAAGGTGTCGCCGCTCGGAAAGAGGAGGTCGATCGGTTCGTCGAGCCCGCCACAGCTGGCGAGCAAGGATAGGAGGGCGATGGCCCCACAACGGTTCGTCACGGGTTCAGAGCTCCGAGCTTCGAATGATGGAGGTGCGGGTGAACGTCATCGTGTCCATGGAGTAGATCCACGTCTCGTAGTCGGAGCGCACATCGCCGTTGGGATCCAAGTCCACTGGGCCGCCCGCGCCGTTGTAGTCGATGTCCGTGCCTTCGCGGATGCGCCCAAGCGCTTCGCCGAGGTCGCCCGGTCCGAAGAAGGGCTGGGTGTCGCCGGGCTCGCCAGGGTTCGAGACCTGAAAGAGGGCGTCGCGGATGGCGGACCCGTCGGTGGAGCCCGCCGCCTCGATGGCGAGCACGAGAAGCGCCGTGGCGTCGTACTGGTTGCCGCCGAAGATGCCCACGCCCTCGCTGAAGGTGGCCAAGTAGAGTGCGGCGTACGTCTGGAACGAAGGGGTGTCGGGTTCGACGATCGGTGCGGTGCCTTCGACCCCGTCGACCAGCTCTGGGCGTCCGGCTTCGAGTACCAGGCCGTTGTCTTTCACGCCGTCCGTGCCGATCCACCGCACGTCGGTCGAGTCCGGCAACGCATCCCATTCGCGAAGGATCGTGCCGCCGTTCTCCGGGAACGCGACGAGCGCGATGCAGTCCGGGTTGAGGGTGCGAACCTCCGCGACCTCAGCGGCGTAACTCGGGCGGCCCCCGCGAAACGCCACCCGGCCGACGACGTTGCCGCCGCGCGCGGTGAAGTTCTGCTCGATCGCCGCACCGAACGGGTTGCCGTACGAGTCGTCGATGTGGAGGATGGCGAGCGCGGTGCAGCTCTCCGCATGGCGGGCGAGCACCACCGCTTGGAGCAGGTCCGAGGGCACCGTGCGGAAGAGGTAACGGTCTTCTTCCGGCTGCGCCGTCGTCAGATCCTGCGAGGTGGAGCAGCAGCTGATCTGCGGGACGCGCGCGGCGCTCGTCACTTCGGCCGTCGCAAGCGAAGCGGCGGAACCGAGCGAGCCGACGATGGCGACCACCCCTTCGTTCTCGATGAGGTCTTGCGCGACGATCGCTGCTTGCGACGCTTCGGTTCGGTCGTCGCGCACGACGAGCTCGAGCCGGCGTCCGCCAAGAATCCCGCCCGCGGCGTTCACCTCTCGCTCGACCAGCCGCGCTGAGTTCTCGAGATGAGGCCCCACGGCGGCCAAATCTCCTGTCAACGACACGATGACGCCAATGCGCACCGGCTCGCCCCGGATCCCTGGATCCGGATCGCCGCAGCTGACCCCCGCCATACACATGAAGGCCGCGATCGCGACCCGAATCCCCCTCGACATCCTCTTCAAGCTCCAGTGGGCGCCCCTCGAGGCGCTTAAGTGGGCAGACTACTCGAGCGCGATGCGTCGTGTAGTGACCTGACCGGGCTGGATGTTAACCCGGTACGGCGTTCGGAGTCCACGTTCGGGGTTGGTCAGGACGAGATCGTGGGAACCGGGGGCGAGGGCGTGGCGCACGACGGGCGTCGTGCCGATGCGCTGTCCGTTGAGGGACACGTGGGCCCAGGGATGGCTGTCGATGGTCAGAAACCCACGTTCGGCCATCGTGGCGGCTTCCATGACGACTTCCATCTCGGTTTCCCGTTCGACCATGGTGGCCCGCATGCTGCGTCGCCGCCGCATCATGGTCGAGGTCTCGACCGTGTCCATGGCGGTGTCGATCGCGGTCTCCATGGTGGTTTCAACGTGCGGCACGGTCGTGGGTTCACCCACCGTCGTCATCGCAGTGCCGGCTTCGGTCGTGCTGGCTTCGGTCATGCCGGCTTCGGTCATGCTGGTTTCGGTCATGCTGGGCTGACCCGGCAGCTGCTCCCACGGGGTTCCGCTGCCGGCCTGGTCCATGCCGGTACCCGGTCGACCATCTTGCCCCGCTTGCCCCGCTCCGCCCGCGCCATGGAGCGGGTCGGCGGGTTCGTGGTCGGTGCGCGCCAGGATCGGTTCCGGGTCATCTGTTTCGCCGCTCCCGAGGATCGCGGCGGCGGCGCCCACGAGGGCCGCCAACAGCACGATCAACACCGGGAGCCACTTCTTCTTTTCGCTCGGCACCGGCTGGCCGGGCACCGACTGGATCCCGGAGCCGGTCTGCGGCGTCAGCGGAATCATCGGTTGCCCAGGAGACTCACCACGCATGTACGCGCTGAGCACCCGGCGCTGTTCGTCGCGCTCGCGGGCGAAGAGCTCTACGACGAAGCTGCCGACGTCTCCACGAGACGCGCGCAGACCTTCGTCCTGCATGAACATCTCGAGGTCTTCTTTCATCTCGCGGGCCGACTGGTACCGCAGGTCGGGATCGCGACTCAGCGCTCGATCGACGATCGCCGAGAGGCCCTCGGGCACCCCGTGCTCGTGATCGAGCGAGATGATCTCCGAGTTGAGCGCGTTGTGCAGCGTCATGATCTCGGACTCGCCCTTGAAGAGCCGCTGACCAGCGAGCGCTTCCCACATCACGACGCCGATGCTCCACAGATCGGCGCGCTGATCGTGCCCGCCATCGGGGCTCGCTTGCTCCGGCGCGATGTACGCGAACTTGCCCTTCACCTGACCGGCGCGCGTCTCCATCAAGTGGGTGCCGGCTCGGGCGATGCCGAAATCGAGCACCTTCACCTGGCCGTCGTAGGTCATGAAGAGGTTGCCGGGCGAGATGTCCCGGTGGACCACGTTCAACGGCGTGCCATCGAAGTCGCGCAAGGTGTGCGCGTACTGCATGCCATCGAGCACTTCGACGAAGAGCCGCACCCCGACCGCGAGCGGCAAACCCTGGTCGAGCCGCCGCAAGTGCCGCAGCACCCGGGCGAGCGACTGCCCCTCCAGGTACTCCATCGTCAAGAAATGAAGGCCTTCGACGTCGCCGACCTCGTAGGTCTGGACGACGTTCGGATGGTTGAGCCGGGCCGCGAGCCGCGCCTCGTCGAGGAACATCCCGATGAGCGCCGGCTCTTCCTCGAGGTGCGGGTGGAGCCGCTTGAGCACGCACAACTTCGTGAAACCAGCGGGTCCACTGAGCGCCGCCAGGAACACCTCGGCCATGCCCCCGTGACCGATCTTCGCGATCAGGGTGTATTTGCCGAACGCCTGCTCCGAGAGGAGCCGACTGGCCAGCCCCGCCTCGGAGGACGTTGTCACGCTGTGCGCGCTCATCTCCCCCATGACCGTCGCATTCTCGCGAGGTGGGGATGGGGTGTCAACGCAGGCATTCCCGCACAGTATGCACGGTCTGGCGACGAATTGCCGGGTGTTCCGGGTTTTCTGAGACCCTCCCAGCGCCGCCCAGATCGGGGTCTGGGCGCGCAGGGTTCGCCGCTTTCTTAGAGGGCTGGGCCGAACGCTTCGTCGGTCATCGCGAGCGGGCTCGCGTCGGCCGCACGCAGGGTGCGGGCAGCACCGACCACCTCGGGCACGATGTTCATCGCGTAGAAGATGCCGCTCATCTTCTTGCCCAAGTAGAACGCCTTGTCCTTCTCGGAGAGATCGTCCTTCGCCAGGTTCTCGATCGCGATGGAGCTCGCTTCGAGCAGAAGCCAACCGATGGCGAGCTTGCTCATCATGTGGAGGAAACGTTCCGCGTTGAGCACGATGTTGGGCATCTGCTGGGCCTGGAACCATCCGAGGAACTGCATGACGCTTCCGCCGACGGCTTCGTGGGCCTTCTGCAGGTTGGCGACCGCCGGCTTGAGCTCCGGGTGCTCGAGGTGTGCGTTGATGAAGGTCTGGATGTCGCCGAGGAACGCCTGGGTGTTCTTGCCGCCGCCCTGGCCGAGCTTGCGGCCCACCAGGTCGAGCGCCTGGATGGCGTTGGTGCCTTCGTAGATGCTGAAGATCTTGGAGTCGCGGCAGTACTGTTCGACCGGCCAGTCCTTGAGGTAGCCGGCGCCGCCGTAGACTTGGATCGCCGTCTCGCACACCCGGAACGCTTCGTCGGAGCAGTACGCTTTGACGAGCGGGGTGAGCAAGTTGATCTGCCCCTTGTGGTGCGCCTTGCTGTCGTCGTCTCGATCGCCGATCGCGTTGAGTCGATCCTGGTGCACGGCGAGTTTGGTGATGAGGGCGCGCATGCCCTCCACCTTGGACTTCATCTCGAGCAGGTCGCGCCGGATGTTCGGATGCTCGATGATGGCCACGCGCGGCGACTCGGGGTTCTTCCACTCGGAGATCGAGCTGCCCTGTTTGCGGTCCCGCGCGTACTCGAGCGCGTTCAGGTACGCCGACGACGCGACGCTGAGCCCTTGGATGCCGACGCCGATGCGGGCGAAGTTCATCATGGTGAACATCTGGCGCATGCCCTTGTGCTCGACGGTTCCGACCAGCTCACCGATGCAGTCGTCGTCGTCGCCGAACTGGAGCGCGCAGGTCGCGGAGCCGTTGATGCCCATCTTGTGTTCGATGGAGCTGACCTGGACGTCGTTCGGGGTTCCGTCCTCGCGGATCTTCGGCACGATGAAGAGGGACAGCCCCCTGGTGCCGGCCACCGCGCCGTCGATGCGCGCGAGCGCCAGGTGAATGATGTTCGACGCCATGTCGTGGTCGCCGCCGGAGATGAAGATCTTCGAGCCCTTGATCTTGTAGGTGCCGTCCCCGACCGGCGTCGCCGTCGTGGTCGAGCTGCCCACGTCGGATCCAGCGTGCGGTTCGGTCAAGCACATGGTTCCCCCCCACGTGCCGTCCGTCATCTTCAGGATGTACTTCTTCTTTTGCTCCGGCGTGCCGAAGTGCCCGATGACCTCCGCCGCCCCCAACGACAGACCGGGGTACATGTTGAACGCGGTGTTGGAACCGCTCAGCAACTCCTCCGCGAGGATCGCAAGCGCCTGGGGCGCGCCCATGCCGTTGAGCTCCGCCGGTGCGCCGAGCGTGCGCCAGCCCGCTTCGTACAACTTGTCCCACGCGCCCTTGAAACCCTCGGGCACCTTCACGGAGCCGTCTTCGACGCGGCAGCCCTGCACGTCGCCGATGCGGTTGAGCGGGCCGGTGACTTCCTTCGCGAACGTGTAGACCGAGTCGAGCACCGAGCGGCACGTGTCCGCGTCCCAGTCCTGGTAGGGCTCTTTCGCGAGCACGTCCTGCAGGTTGAACTGCTCGAAGAGTACGAACGCGAAGTCGCGGAGATCGGCCTTGTAGCGGTTGATCGGTTGAGCCACGGGGTGGGGTCCTTTTCCCCTGTCGCGAGGGGAGCTGTCATGGGGGAATGAGAGCGTTCGGGCAGGCCGGACGGGCTTCGGACTCGGGGGTTCCGACACCGCCAGGAAACGTGAAAGGCATGCCGCGGTGCGTCAAGCCAACCGCCGCCGATCCCGGGCGGTTGTCTCGCCGCATGCCCACGCGTAAAGGGCTCTGCATGTTGCTCGAAGCACGGCTGGAATCGATCGCGGCAGAGGTGATGAAAGAAGCGTTGGGGCTCGAGGAAGCGCCGAACCCGCTTCTGCGTCCATGCGGCGATCCCGCGCACGGCGACTTCCAGATCAACGGCGCCATGGCGCTGGCCAAGCGACTGAAGAAGTCGCCGCGCGACATCGCGGCGCCCATCGCCGAAGCCATCGTCGCGCACCCGGCGTTCTCGGCTGCGTCGGTCGCGGGCCCGGGCTTCGTGAACCTGACGCTGGACGACGGGTGGGTGGGCGCGTGCTTGAGCGAGATCGGCGGCGCGGACCTCGGCATCGAGCAGGTCGCGAACCCGGAGACGATCGTGGTCGACTACTCGTCGCCGAACATCGCCAAACAGATGCACGTCGGTCACCTGCGCTCGACCATCATCGGCCACGCGCTCGTCCAGCTGCTCCGCAAAGTCGGGCACAAGGTCATCAGCGACAACCACCTCGGCGACTGGGGCACCCAGTTCGGTCTGCTCATCGCCGGGCTGCGCGAAGCCGGCGGCGAGATCCCGGGCGACGATCCGCTGGCCGGGCTCGAGACGATCTACAAAGCGGCGTCCGCCCGCGCCAAAGAAGACCCGGCGTTCGCGCAGGTCGCGCGGGACGAGCTCGCGAAACTCCAGAGCGGCGACGAAGAGAACCTCGCGCACTGGAAACGCTTCGTGGAGATCACGCTCTCCAGCTTGCGCGGCGTGTATGACCGGCTCGGCGTCACCTTCGACGAGTGGCTCGGCGAGAGCGCGTACAACGACCGGCTCGACGGCGTCGCGCAGCTCTTGCTCGACAAAGGCATCGCCACCATCGACGACGGAGCGGCGTGTGTGTTCTTCCACGAGATGGGCGAGATCGAAGGCGCGCTTCCGGACGCGGTGCCCAAACGCCTCCGCAAACAGAAGTCCCCGTTCATCGTCCGCAAGAAGGACGGTGCGTTCAACTACGCGACGAGCGACGTCGCCACCGTGCAGTACCGGCGCGAGGTCTTCGGCGCGGACCGCGCGCTCTACGTGGTGGGCAGCCCGCAGGCGCTCCACTTCGAGCAGCTCTTCAGCGTGATGAAGTTGCTCGGTGAACCGATGCGGCTCGAACACATCGCGTTCGGCCAGATCCAGGGCGCGGACGGCAAGGTCATGCGCACCCGCTCGGGCGAGAGCGTGTCGCTCGGATCGCTCCTCGACGAGGCGGTCGCGCAGAGCCGGCGGGTGATCGAGGAGAAGCTCGCCGACGAGAGCTTGCGCATCCCGCCGGAGGAGATCGACCACGCCGCGGAGGTCATCGGCATCGGCGCAGTGAAGTACAACGACCTGATGAAGAACCGGACGACCGACTACCGGTTCGATCTCGAGACCATGATCTCGTTCTCTGGGAACGCTGGTCCCTACCTCCACTACCAGTACGCCCGCACCCGTTCGATCTTTCGCAAGGATGAGCGGGAATGGCCGGCCGTTTGGGACAGCGCCATCGAGGTCACCGAACCCGCGGAGCTCGCGCTCGCCAAGACGTTGCTTCGTTTCGGTGAGGTCGTGTGGAAGGCGGGAGAGACAAGCCTGCCGCATCTGCTCTGCGACCACATGTACTCCGTCGCTCGGACGCTCAGTAAGTTCTACACCGACTGTCCGGTGCTCAAATCCGAGGGGGCGATGCGCACCTCACGTTTGGGACTCGTCTGGCTCGCGGGCCGGCAGCTCGAAGTGGGTCTCGAGCTGCTCGGCATCGACGTGCTCGAACAGATGTAGTCTCGCGCGGTTCCTCCGCGGGTGTAGCCTTTCGCGGTTCGCGGCGGCGCGCTCTCTCAGGGACCGATGCGCGACGAACAGAGTTCAAAGGGGCGCTGCCTCGGAACAGGGGTGAAGGATGCTTCAGGGACAGATCGTACGTTCGCCGCTCCAAAGCACGGTGCTCGAGGGCAACGCGCTCGGGGATCCGACGTTGCGCGAGGTGCTGGTGTATCTGCCGCCCGGCTACGACGCGGACACGACCCGCTACCCGGCGGTGATGTTGCTCCCCGGTTTCGCGGCCACGCACCAATCGATGCTCGGGTACTCGCCGTGGAAACCGAACACGGTCGAGCGGTTCGAAGCACAGATCCTCGCGAAGGAGACCCGGCCAGCGATCTTGGTGATGCCCGACGCGAGCAACCGCTGGGGCGGCAGCCAGTTCCTCGACTCGGCCGCGACCGGCGCCTACCAGACCTACCTCTGCGACGAAGTCTGGCCCCACGTGGACAAGACGTTTCGCACGATCCCGAAGCGAGACGGGCGCGCGGTGATCGGCCGCTCCTCCGGCGGCTTCGGCGCGCTCCGCATGGCGATGGATCGGCCGGACGTGGTCGGCGCGGTGGGCAGCCACTGCGGCGACGCCGCCTTCGAAGTCAGCATGCGGCCCATGCTGACGAACGCGGCCATCGCCATTCGCCAAGCGGGGGGCCTGACCGCGTTTGCGGAGCGGGTCGTGCAAGGTGGTCCGCGCGGCGGTGGTGAGTTCGACGCGATCTTCGTGCTCGCGTGTTCGGCTGCGTACGCACCGAGCAAGAGCGCGCCGCCGCACTGCGACCTGCCGATGCACGTCGGCACCGGCGCGCTGGTGCCCGACGTGTGGGCCCGGTGGATCGAACACGACCCGCTCACCCGCATCGAGAAGGGCGCGCCCGCGCTCAAGACGATGGCCACCATCTTCCTCGACAGCGGCAACCGCGACGAACACGGCTTGCAGTTCGCCGCTCTTGCGATGCGCGACGAGATGAAGCGCGTGGGCGTCGACTGCGTGTGCGAAGAGTACGACGGGGGCCACCGAGGCACGTCTTACCGCTACGAACGGTCGCTGCCGCTCTTGCTCGAATCGCTCGCCTGACGCGGCCGTCGAAGCGACAGGCCGTCAGCCCGCGAGCACGGGGGCGAGCACGCCCAGCAAGACGAGGAGGGTCAGCAGCACGCCGATGAACGTTGCGACGATGCGCATGGTCGGCGTGTCGCGGGCCGCCCGCAGAGAGAGTGAGCATGCGCCGACCCACGGCAGCACCACGATCATCTCGATGGCGACCCGTCCACTCTCGCCGCCCGTGAGCGTGCTCTCGATGACCATCAAGACGACCGCGAAGATCGGCAAGCCAAGGATCCACGACACGATCGCCAACACGACCGTCGGCGACTTCTTCTTGAGTGCGCGGACCGAGAACGCGAACAGCGCGATCCCTGTCAGCGCCGTGACCGCCAGGAATCCGAACCACATGATCACGAACAACCGCGCGAGCTCCTCGCACCCATTCAACCCGAGCGCGGGAAGAAGCCAGAGGAACCGGGGAAGCGGCACGAGACGACCCATCGGGCGAAGCTAGCACCCGAACCGCGCGGAGCGTCAGACCGAGGAGTCTTCGCTCTCGCGGGTAGCGCGGGGAAGGAGCTGGCGCAGTTGCCAGGACTGGGCGTGCAGGCGCGATTCATTCCGCTGCAGGGTGTCGCGCATGCCGCCGACGAGGCGCGCCGAGGTGAGGACGCAGGCCAGGCACAGCGTGAGCATGCAGATGCGCAGGGTGGTCTCGTCGAACGCCACCATCGCGGGGAACACCTGCACCATCTCGTCCTGCACCCCGTACGCGGGGAACACGCCAAGCCATTCGAGCACCGCGGGCACCGCGAGCACCAGCATCGCGGCGCCCGTCGCCCAGTGCCGGCCGCGGCGATCGAGGTTGAGCAAGAGCGCGGGCAACGAGGCGAGCACGACCAGCGGCAAGAGCCCGTAGGGACCGAGTACGAACGAGAGCGGCGCCATGCTGGCGAGCGCCAGCACCGCGGCGCTGCGCATCACCCACTTGGAGGGTTCCCGGTGCCGCGACGCCCACAGTTCGAACATGCCCGCGGCCATCGAGAGGCCCACCAAGAGGATGCCCAGACCCACGTTCTTCAGGCCGAGCCAGAAGATGATGGGGATGTAGAGAAGCCAGCTGAACCGGGCGATGGCGCCTTCGCGCAGCCCGCGCCGGGCCGTGAGATGGCGGGTGTGGTCCGCCAGCGCTTGGGCACTTGTCGGGAGCCGCGAGGGCGGTTTGCCGAGCAGCTCGGCGATGACCTCGAGCGCGGCCGGATGACCCGGTTTCAGCGACATCGCGAGCCCAGCTTCGCGCAGCGCCATCCGGTGCAGCCCCGCCTCGTCCTCGGGTTTTGCGCGAAGCAGTTGGTCGGCGGCTCGGCGAGCGGCGTGGGCGTGTGCGTCGGCGCGGTCTTCGTCGTGACCGCTGGCGTCCAGGTGGGCGCGGACCGCGTCGTAGACCGCGCGTGCGGTGGGGGTGCGGCGCTCCAGATCGTGCGCGGTCGCATGCGCAACGATGGAGAGCAGCGCGGGCTCCATCGAGAGCCCGAGCGCGCGCACCCGCTCGGCTGGGTTCGCCTCCGTGAGCGCGTCGCTCGGGCGGATCTTCGCTGTGCGCGCGTGCAGCGGCGCGCCGGTGGCGATCTCGAAGAGGATGGCCCCGAGTGCGTACACGTCGGCCCGCCGGTCCACCGCCGAGCTGAGGATCTGCTCCGGCGCGAGGTACCCCGGCGTGCCCAGCACCGATCCCACCCGGGTGCCGACCTCGGGGATGTCCTCGGTGTCGAGCAGTCCTCCTTGCGCGGCGTGCAAGACGCGCGCGACGCCCCAGTCGAGCACGTACACTTCGCCGTAGGTGCCGAGCATGAGGTTGGAGGGCTTCAGATCGCGGTGGATGACGCCGCGGCTGTGCACGTACTCCATCGCCAAACACACCGACGAGAACGCCTCGAGCAGCTGCCGAGTCGAGTGTGCTGCGACTCGACCGGCGAGGACCGCATCGCTCTCCCGCGCATCTCCCGACTCAGGTCCGCTGCGCCGCATCGCGCGGGCGCGAAGCACGTCGCGCAAAGAATCGCCCCGGATCCGCTTCATCGTGAAGTAGGGATCCCCGCTCGCGGTCGCGCCGATGTCGTACACCGGCACGATCGCCGGATGTTCGAGCTGTCCTTGCACCAGTGCTTCGCGCAGGAACCGGATGCGCGCCCGCGGGTCGCGCTGCCGGGCGGGCAACAACACCTTCATCGCCACGTCGCGTCCCACGACTTGGTCGCGGTACAGCCGCACCTCGCCCATGCCGCCTTCGCCGAGCACGCCGCGTCCCACGTATCGATCGTCCGCGAGGGTCGGGAGGGTCGCGGCGGGATCGAACAAGCCGTCGTCGATCATCGTGTGATCGCCGGAGGAACCCACCCCGGAAATCCGCTCTGAACCCGACTTGGTCACAGCTGTTGGTGTAGCACGCGCGAGGTCCGTTCGGACCAGGCCACGCGACCAGAGTTCAAGGCGGGAACGCGGCACCGTCGTGGTTGACCCCGTCGACGCGTCCGATCTCGGAGATGGAACACGTGTCGCCGCGGATCGCGACATCGGCCACCCGCCAGAAGTCGTGGAGGCTCCCACCGGTGCCTCGAATCGTGGTCGGGCCGAAGGTGGCCCGCGGTTCGGTGGTGCTGCCGCCGCAGTAGATGCGCACCGTCACCGTGCCGCTGCCCCGGTAGGCGTACGCACCGACCCGGTAGGTTCCGTTGGCGGGGGTGTCGATGTTGATGTTCTCGGGGCCGAAGCCGTCGGTGTCGTCGATGTCGAGGTTGGGGTCGTCTTCGGTCGAACCGGCGCGTCCCCACGAGGGGTAGGGCGGGTTCGTGCAGTTGGCGAAGTAGCAGTCGTCGCCCGTACGCCAAGCCGCGCCGCCCGAGTCGAGCAGGTGCAGATCGATGTCCGTTCCACCGGTGTCCCAGAACATCTCGATCCGGAGGCCTTCGCTCGCGACCGCACGCACCAGCGCGACGCAACTCGCGCTCTCTCCGTCGTCGTCGGTGACGGTCAGCTCGAGGCGGTACTCGCCGGCCAGGTCCGGCGTGAAGATCGTGTCCGGCTCGGTGGCCGGCATCGGCGGCCGGGCGGTCGAACCCGGCGGCAGTCCCACGAGCGTCCATTGGTAGCGCACGATCTCGCCGTCGTCTTCGCCGCCGCCTGGGATGTCGGTGCGGGTCAGTGGGGTCGTGTTCACGTCGGTGCAGATCGCGGTCGGGGGCGTCGGCAAACCGATCACGAGGATCTCGCAGGAGGCGCTGAGCCCGTCCTCGTCGGTGACCTCGAAGCGCACGAGGTACTCGCCCTGCCGGTCCGGGGTCATCGTCGCCGTGTAGGTGTCGCCTTCCACTTCGCCGCCTCGAATGGTGGCGCGGCTCCGGTCCGGTTGCGCGAGCAAGGACCACTCGTGCGACGCGATGCCCGTGTCGTCGATGGCCCGCGCGTCGATCCGGAGCGGTTGGCGGGTCGGCGCTTCGATGACCTCCGGGCAGAACACTTGGGGCGCGCCGACCACCTGGACGATGGCGGTGCACGCGTGGGTGGAGCCGTCGGCGTCCGCGACTTCGAGCTCCATCCGGTAGATGCCGGTGATGGCCGCTCGGAACTGGGTGATGGGCGAAGTCGGCGCCGTCAGCTCCGGCTCCGAGGGACCGTCGAGCAGCCTCCACTGGTAGGAGACCACCGCTTCGTCGTCGAAGCCGCCGCCCTCGAGGGTGAGGAACTCGTTGGCCGGCACCCGCAGCTCGCCCTCGGGGCAGATGGCGCGCGGGGGACCGACGATCGCTTCGACCTGCACATCGCAGCTCTCCACCCGGCCTTCGGTGTCCATCGCTTCGAACCGCAGCGCGTAGAAACCGATGAGGTCGGGATCGAGCGTGGTGGTCGGTCCGAAGGTCGGGGTGTTGGTGGCGATCGATCCCTCGGGCGACGCGAGCAGCGACCAGCCTTGCGAGGCGATGCCGCTGAAGCTCGTGACCTCCGCGGTCATCGTGATCGGAAGCCGCGGCGTCGTGTACCGGAGCATGCGTCCGCAGTCGACTTCGAGCGGAGGCGGCGGCGCGGCGTCCGAGTCGGGGCCCCCGTCGCGGGGACTTCCGTAGACCTTCAGATCGGACCGCCCCCCACACCCGACGAAGGTGAGGGAGAAGAGAAGGAGGGCAACGAAGCGAGGCATGGAAGGAACATAGCCCAGCAAGACCCATGCCCGCTCAAACTGTGCCATCTGTTCCCCCGCGGACCGGGTACTCCTGATCTCTCGCTCGGGAGCTCCGAGCGCCGTTCAAACGTCTTCGAGGATCTGTTTCAGTCGGGACGCCATCACGCGCACGTTGGGCTCCAGCACCATCGAGTCGTGGTCCCCCGGTACTTCGTAGACCTCGACTTGATCGCAGTGCTCGGACCAGCCGTTGTCGGGGTACACGTACTCGCGGTCGTGGTTGAGGATCCGCCCGTCCCCGAGGTCGTACGCCTTCTCGAGCGGCGGCCGGAAGAGCACCAGGCGTTGGTCCCAGTGGGGAATGGTGTAGCGCGCCAGGGCGCGGCGGAACGCACCTTCGATGGCTTCGTTGTGGAACTCGGTCTCGGCGAGTTGCTCTTCTTCTTCGAAGCGCTGCCGGAGTTTGCCGAGCTCCCATTCGAGCCGGTTCTGCGCCCACTCCACCACGTAGCCGGCGCCCTTCTGTTGGATGCGCTGAAGTTGGATGGTCGCGCGGTCTCGGGGCGAGAGCTTGCGGGGCACGAGCAGCGCGGGCGTGTCGAGCATCACCAGCATCGGCACCTCTTCGCCTTCGGCGCGAAGCTGCCGTGCGATCTCGAGCGCGGTGTAGCCGCCGCCGGAGAACCCGCCCACGAAGTATGGCCCCTTGGCCTGCACGGTGCGCATCTCCGCGATGTACGCGGTGGCCATCTCCTCGAACGTCTCGTGGGGCGCGTCGCCGCCGTAGAGGCCCTTCGCCTGCAGCCCGTAGAATGGGCGGTCGGTGCCGAGCAGATGCGCGAGGTGGCGCAGGTTCAGCACGTTGCCGAACATGCCCGCGACCAAGAAGAACGGAGGCCGCTCGGTGTCGTCCGAGGTGGTGTGCCCACCGACGCCCGGATGCATCGGCACGAGGTGCGTGTACCGGCGCTTCGGTGCCTTCTTGCTCGGCGCGGACTCGGCGGCCCCATCTTCGGTGAAGCCGATCGCCTCTTTGATGAGCTCGGCGCAGGCTTCGACGGTCGGCGCCTCGAAGAGCACGCTGATCGGGAACTCGGCCTGGTACGCCTTCTTCACCATCGCGAAGAGCCGGACTGCGATGAGCGAGTGCCCCCCGAGGTCGAAGAAGCTGTCCTGCACACCGACTTGGTCGACGCCCAAGAGCTCCTCCCAGAAGCCGACCAGCGTGCGCTCGACATCGTCGCGCGGGGCCACGTAGTCGCTGTCGAGATCGGGGCGCGCGAACTTGGCGCTCCCGCCCTCGGGCAACTCCACGACCTGCTTCGCTTCTTCCATCAAGCCGGCCAGGTCGAGGCTGGTGACGATGACTTGCCGGCGTTTCGATTCAATCAATCGAACCAGCGCTTCGCCGCCCTCGCTCGGCACGATGCCGCGTTCGAGGTTGCGCCGGAGCCGCTGCTCCGCCGGTGAGAGCGGGCGGTCTTCTTCCGCGCGCGGGTCGCGTTCCATCTCGACGTCGCCGCGCGTCGGCGCGCGGGTGGCCCCGAAGTCCGCTTGCGCCATCTTGCGAATCGCGAAGCGGCGGACCTGCAACACGACGTGGCCTTCGAGATCCGTGATGTCGACGTCGAAGAGCGCGAACTGACCGTCGCTCGTGTTCTCGCCCGCGCTCCGGACCCAGCTCCGGATCTGTGCCGGGAGTGGACCGAAGACCTCCACCGACTCGTAGCTGACCGGCACCCAGACTTCGGCGCCGCCGTAGCCTTCGATGAGTCCCATTGCGTAGCCGGTGGCCAGATCCATGAGCGCGGGGTGCAGACGCCAACCGGCTGCCGGATCGCCTTCGGCATCGGGCGGCAGACAGAGCTCCGCGAGCGCTTCTCGTTCGCCGTAGCGCACCTCCCGAAGCACCCGCCACCGACCACCGAACGAGAGGTGCGCTTCCTGCGGCGACCGCAGTCCGTCTCCGCGCTCGACCCGATCGCGGCACCGCTGCTCGACCGCGTCCAGATCGATGCGCGCCGGCACTTCCGCCTTCGCGACGCTCAAGCCGCACTGGGCGTGGAGTTGCCACGCGCGGCGGCCTTCGACCAAACACTCGCTCCGCACTTCCATGGCGTAGCCCGCGTCGGTGCGGCGCATCTTCACGCGCACCTCGCGCGACTGTCCGTCGTCGATTTGGAGCGGACGCAAGAAGTAGAGATCTTCGATCGCGAACGGCGCGGACTCTCCGAGTTCGGCGAGTGCGCCGGCCGCGAGCTCCAAGTAGCCGGTGCCCGGGATCAGCGCCCAACCACGGCTGTCCCCATCCGTGGCGGCTCGAGCGGATTTGACGCGGTGCTCGTCGTAGATCCAGTGGGTGTCGGTCGCGTGTTTCCCGAAGAAGTGAAGCGTGCCGTGGGTGTCCCGCAGGCGGCCATCGAAGAGCGGGTGTGTGGTGGGCTTGAGCTGGTCCGGGCTCCGGCTCAGATCCGAGCTCGACATCGCTTCGGCGGCCATGCCGACCTGGTTCCAGATCCCCCAGTTGACCACCTGAACCCGCGCGGTGCCGAAGGTGCCCTCGGTGGACGCCATCGCGTCGAGGAACGCGTTGGCGGCGACGTAGTCGACCTGGCCCGTCGGTGCGATCGCGGTGGAGGTCGAGCTGTAGAGCAGCACGAAGTCGAGCCCCTCGGGCGCGAACACTTCGCGGAGCACTTCGGTGCCGTGCACCTTCGGCGCGAAGACGTCCTCGACTTCGGTGAGCCGTTTGGTCTGGATGAGCGCGTCGGACACGGTGCCCGCGGTGTGGAGCAGCCCGTGGATACGGCCGAAGCGCCGTTTGGTCTCGGCGACCACCGCGCGCACCTGTTCGACGTTGGTGACGTCGGCCGCGAGCACGAGCACTTCGGCGCCGAGCGCTTCGAGTTCCCGCACCGCGAGCAGACGCCGGCTCGTGCGGTCGGCTTCGCCGTGCTCTGCGATGTAGGCGTCCCAGCTGTCTCGTTCGGGCAGCGGCGTGCGGCCCACCAGCACGAGCTTCGCGTGCACGCTGCGGGCGAGTGCTTCGGCGGCCACGAGACCGAGTCCGCCGAGCCCACCGGTCAGGACGTACACCCCGTGCTTGCGCAGGACCTGTTCGCTGGAGGCACCGGTTTCCGAGGTCGACAGCGCCCGAGAGCGGTAGCCACGTTCGAGCCGTTTGCCTTCGCGGATCGCCGCGACGCATTCGCGCGGCACCGCGTCGGCTTCTTCGAGCACGGTCTCCGCCAGTTGGTCGAGCCCGAGCGTGAGGGTCTTCTTGCCCGCGAACGGGTCGACGAGCGCCATCGCGAGCCGGCCGCCGAAGAGGCGGCGGCTGGACTGCGGCAAAGTCACATCGAGCAAGGACGCGGTCACGCCGGGAAGCTCGCGCGGCACGACCTGGACCGGGCCGAGCGCGGTCGCCTTCTCCGGGTAGCGGGCCGGCGCGTCGCCGGTCGCAAGCGCGCTGTTCGTCACGACCTGCAGGTGCAGCGGCCGCGGCACGTTCTCGTCGGCGAGCGCCTGCGCGAGGAAGAGCAGCGAGTAGAAGCCCCGCTCCTGGTTGCGGTGGAAGAAGCTCGACCCGGGGCGGAACCCTTCGTCGGCGGTGGTCAACCACAGGTGCACGATCCGGGTCGGCACCCGCGCGGACTGCACGAGATCTTGCACCAGCTGGTCGTAGCCTTCTCGGCCGCGCTCGGGCGCGAGCACGTACTCGCCGTCGGCGCGCTTGCTGAAGGTGTCGCCCGGTCGCACCGTGGTGACCTGGTCGCCGCGTGTACGCAGCGCCGCGACGAGTCGTTTGCCGACCCCGGCGTCGTCGAGGAACACCAGGAACCGTTCCGCGTCGCGCGCATCGGCGGAGGTGTGGGCGGGCTCGGCCGCGACCGGCCGGTAGTAGGGTTCGTAGCCGAAGTCCGCGACTTCCTCGTGGCGCGTGACTTCGGGCGCGGCGGCCGCACCGCTCGAGACGCCCGGTTCGATGAAGTAGTGCTGGCGCTGGAACGCGTAGGTCGGCAAGCGCACCCGTCGGCGGGTCTCTCCGGCCCAGAGCTGGTCGAGCGGGTTGTCCGCGTCTTCGTCCAGGTTCGAGAAGAGGCCGAGCGCCCACAAGCGGCCGATCGCTTCGAGGAAGAACACGTCGTCGGCGACGACTTCGTCGCGGTGCCGAAGCGCGTTGACCACGGTCTGTGCGTCGACCCGCGGGTTGGCTTTGGCGAACGCGCTCATCGCGCGGCCGGGGCCGACCTCGACGAAGATCATCGGCGCGTCCGCGGCGAGTGTGTCGATGGCATCGCTGAACCGGACCGTCTCGCGCAAGTGGCGTGTCCAGTAGTTCGGATCGGTGGCCTGCGCGGGCGTGATCCAGGTGCCGGTGTTGCTGGAGACGAACCGTTTCGTCGGCGGCTGCAGCTTCATCTTGGAGATGTACGCGCGGAAGTCTTCGAGGATCGGATCGAACATGCGCGAGTGCGCGGCGCGGTCGATGCGCACCCGTTGCGGTTCGATGTCTTGTGCTTGGAGCGTCTCCTCGAGCGCTTCGATCGCGGGTACCGGTCCGCTGACGAGCATCAGGTCGGGCGCGTTCACGCCCGCCAGATCCAAGTCCGCACCGAGCAGCGGGGCGATGGCCTCTTCGGTGAGCGGGACCGAGAGCATCGCGCCGACCTCGACCCGGTCCATCAGCTGCCCGCGCAGGAGCACGAGCCCGAGCGCGTCCTCGAACGAGAACACACCCGCCAAACACGCCGCGACGTACTCGCCCATCGAGTGTCCGGTCATCGCGTCCGGCACCACGCCGCGATCTTCGAAGAGCAGCGCGAGTCCGTAGCTCACCGAGAAGATCATCGAGAGCTGGGAGCCGGGCTTCTCGAGCCGCGCGGCCGCGTCGTCCACCTCGCCGAAGAGCAGCGCTTTCGGATCGTGGTCGAGGTCCTTGGTGGCCAGGTACTTGAACGCGCGGTCCATGACCGCGCGGAACACCGGCTCGCGGTCGTAGAGATCCTTCGCCATCGAGACGTACTGCGCGCCGCCGCCTGGAAAGAGGAACGCCACCTTCGGCTGGTCGAGTGCCACGTGGTTGAAGACCCGGCGCGGATCCTTGCCGCGCAGACGGGTGGCCGCTTCCGCACCGCTGGCCGCGACGACGACGCGTCGACGTTCGAACTCGTGGCGGCCCACGTGGAGGGTGTGCGTGATGTCCGCGAGCCGATCCGAGGTGGTCTCGAGATGGTCCGCGAGTTTCTGGGCTGTCTGATCCAGCGCGCCGCGGTTGCGCGCGCTCACCAGGAAGAGGTGGTCGGTGTGGGCGGACGGTCCGGAGGGTGCGGGCGCCGGCGCTTCCTGCAGCACGACGTGCGCGTTGGTGCCGCCGACACCGAGCGACTGGACGCCGACCCGGCGTGGTTCGGGGCCGCGCTTCCACTCCTTGCGTTTCGCGTTGACGTAGAAGGGGCTCGACTCGAAGTCGATCGTCGGGTTCGGCTTCTCGAAGTTGAGCGTGGCCGGCACGATCTCGCGGTCGAGGATGAGCGCGCTCTTGATCAACGAGGCCACGCCGGCGGCGGTGTCGAGGTGACCGATGTTCGTCTTGACCGATCCGATGCCGCAGAACTGGTTGTCGTCGGTGCCTTGGCGGAACGCTTCGGTCAGCGCCGAGACCTCGATCGGATCGCCGAGATAGGTGCCGGTGCCGTGGCACTCCACGTAGCCGATGCTGCGCGGATCGACGTCCGCGAGCGCGTGGGCTTCGACGATGCAGGTCGCCTGTCCTTGCACGCTGGGTGCGAGGTACCCGGCTTTGCTGGCGCCGTCGTTGTTGATCGCGGTCGCACGGATGACCGCATAGATGTGGTCGCCGTCGGCGCGTGCGTCTTCCAGGCGCCGCAGCACCACGGCGCCCGCGCCGCTTCCGAACACGGTGCCTTGGCTGCGGTGATCGAACGCGTGGCAGTGGCCGTCCGGCGAGAGGATCTCGCCCTCTTCGAAGAAGTAGCCGCGGCGGTGCGGGATCTCGATCGTCACCCCGCCCGCGAGCGCCATGTCGCACTCCTGGTTCATCAGCGACTGGATCGCGTAGTGCACGGCGACGAGCGAGGTAGAGCAGGCGGTCTGCACGTTCACGGCCGGGCCGGTCAGGTCGAGCACGTGGGCGACGCGGGTGACGAGGAAGTCTTTGTCGTTGCCGGTGTGCCGCAAGAGGAACATGCCGACCGAGTCGACGAGGTTCGGGTTGCTGCAGAGGTTGAAGTAGAAGTAGCTGCCCATGCCGCAGCCGCCGTAGATCCCAATCGGACCGTCGAACTTCGACGGCGGGTGCCCAGCGTCTTCCAGCGCCTCCCAGCAGACCTCGAGAAAGTGCCGGTGCTGCGGATCGACGATCGCGGATTCTTTCGGGCTGAACCCGAAGAACTCTCCGTCGAAGAGCTCCATGTCCTGGAGCTCCGCGGCCGCTTTCACGTACCGCGGATGCCGAAGGTGCGCGCGCGGGACCCCCGCTTCGATGAGTTCTTCATCGCTGTAGCGCTGTACGGATTCGACCCCGTCCACGAGGTTGGTCCAGTAGTCGTCGATCGTCCGGGCACCGGGCAGGTGCGCGGCCATTCCGACGATCGCGATGTCGCTTTCGCTGTAGTCCTCTGACACCGCGCGGTCATACCAAAGCCACGCCCACAAGCCAGCGCTTCGGTGGGGATGGTCAGGTGGCGTACAAGATGGTCGAACTGTCGATCGCGCACGCCGCGTAGGTGCCGACGAGCAGCGCCAGTAGGGCGCCACCGCCCGCGAAAGGCCATCGGCCGGCCTCGTCCCGTTTCCAGATGAGGACGCCCACCGCGACCACTTGCGGCAGCACCCAGACCAACGCCGCCAGAACCAACAGCATCTCCACGAGGATCAAAGGACTGCTCGTGTAGGCGGCTCGGTCGTCGATCTGGAGTCGGTGCATGGTGGCGGCCAACAGCGCGCACGCCGGGATGAGGAGAACTTGGCGAACTTCAGCATGACTGGACGGTTCCGATCTTCGCGAACACCACGCGGCGAGGGTAGGGGGGATCGCTGTCGCGGACTACGTCTATGTCGCCCGTCATGGGTGGCACCTCCTGCGCAGGCCGGCGTCTGTGTGGCAGTATCGGCGTCGATGACGCACGAGATGGAATATCGAATGGTGGGGTCGAGTGGGCTGCGGGTCAGCGCGCTCTCCCTCGGTGGTTGGTTGACGTTCGGCGGCAGCGTGCCGGACGCGGAGGCCAAACGGATCCTGGCGGCCGCGATCGACATGGGCATCGACTACGTCGATCTCGCCGACGTGTACTCGAGCGGCAAAGCCGAGAGCGTGGTCGGCGACTTTCTCTCCGAAGCCAAAACCGCGCGCCACCGGCTGGTGATCTCCAGCAAGGCCTACTGGCCGATGAGCAAGGGCAGCAACGACCGCGGCCTCAGCCGAAAACACCTCTTCGAATCGGTGGACGCGTCCTTGAAACGGCTCGGCACCGACTACCTCGATCTCTTTTTCTGTCACCGCGAAGACCCCGAGGTGCCGCTCGACGAGACGCTGAGGGCGCTCGAAGATCTGGTGCGCATGGGCAAGATTCTCTACTGGGGCACGAGCTGTTGGGGCGGCGCGACGCTGCTCAAAGCGCACGGCATCACCCGCCTGCGGGGATGGACGCCGCCGATCGTCGAACAGCCCATGTACAACCTGCTCGACCGCGGGATCGAAAAACGCATCGTGCCGATCGCGAAGCGCACCGGCATGGGCCTCGTGGTGTGGTCGCCGCTCGCCGGCGGCGCGCTCACCGGCAAGTACGACGACGGCATTCCCGAAGGCAGCCGCGCCGCGACCTCGCAGTGGCTCGACCGGATCCTCACCCTCGAGAACGGCGAAAAGCTCCGGGCATTCACCGCGCTCGCCCAAGAGGTCGGCTGCACCCCCGCGCAGCTCGCGCTTCGCTGGACGATGAACCAACCCGGCATCAGCAGCGTGATCACCGGCGCGACGCGACTCGATCAGCTCGAAGACAACGTGGGCGCGCTCGGGCTGGAGATGGACGACGAGCTGCAGACGCGCGCAGCGAAGATCTTCGAGTAGCCCGGCGCCGGTTGCTACGGCAGGCCACGCGGTGGGTCGAGGCTGCGGGCATCGGTTATCGTTCGTCCATGAACTCGTTGCTTCGGGGGTGTGCGCTGCTGGCGTGCACGTTGTGGGTGCAGACCGCGGCAGCGCAGGACGAAGTCCTTGGCGCACCCGAACCGCCGCCGGCCGTGTGCCGCGCCGTCTTCGGAGCACCGCCAAGGGCGACCCTGGAGACCTCGGCCCGCGCTGCGATCCCGTGCATCGCGGTGCTCTGCCGTGACCCCTCCTCTGGCCTGCCCGATCGGCCGCTCTCGGTGGACATCAGGGTCCGTGCCAATGGAAGCGCTTCGGCGGACATCGCATCCGGTTCCATGGGGAGCGTGGCCGCGGACGCATGCCTCGAGAGCGTGCTTGGAACGACCCCGTTTCCCCGCCGGCGCGCACGCACCACCGTGTCGCTTCGGTTCTCCGAACCGAGTCTTGGGATCGACCACGACCGGGTGCGGGCCGAAGACGAACGCACGGCGCGGCAACGGGCGTCTCAGCCGCCCGAGGCACCCTCCCGCAACGACGTCGCCAGTGCGCTTCGTCCGGCCAGTGAACGGGCCCGCAGTTGCGGTGGCTCGGGCGTCGTCACCGCGCGGGTGACGTTCGTTTCGGATGGATCGGTGAGCAGCGTTTCGTTGTCCCGGCTCGACCGCGAGTCCGCGCTGGCCCGCTGCATCGTCGGGATCATTCGAAGCGCCGCGGTGCCCCCGTTCCGTCAACCCGTGTTCCGGGTGAACTACCCCGTGCGCCTTGCGGGCACAGCGTCGAGTGCGCTGCCGCCGCCCCCGCATCTCCCGACCAGCCCGCCGCCCCCGTCGATGGCCACGCCGGCCACCTTGCCCGAGTCGCCAAGTCGGGTGTCGGTCGGCTCGGCGATGCGGGGGCTCGTGCCGCGCGCGGCGGGGTGTTTGAGGGACGCGGGCGGCGGCGTGTTCGCAGCGACCTTCGTCTTCTCGAGCGACGGCCGGGTCAAGACCGCCACCGTACGCGACCCTAATCCCTTCACCGCAGATCAGAACCGCTGTCTTCAGTTCGTGCTTCGTTCGGTGACGCTCCCGCCCTTTCGCCGAGCCGAGTTCCGCGTGTCGTTCCCGTTTCGATACGGACCAGCGCCGGGGCTCTAGCAGGTCGCTGAAAAGCGACCTGCTCCCTTGCCGTTGCCCTTGCCCGTGCCCTTGCCCGCGTCGTGGACGCCGTGTGTTTCGCGACGCGTAGCTCCCGCGAGGCCTAGGTCCGCCGACAGGTCACGGCGTTGGCGGTCACCCCCGGGTCGCACGGGGTCAGACACGCGCCCACGCAGGCGCTCCCGGTCTGGGTGTATCCGTCGGGGCACCCTGCGCCGCAGCTCGTCACGGTGGTCGCGGTGGCTTCGGTGCATGTCGCCGAGTTGTAGCCCGAGCTGCATGCCCCACAGGCGCCGCGGCACTGGATCGAAGAACGGTAGTGGGTGCTCGGACACGTGAGTCCACAGATCTGAAAACTGTCCGTGCAGTTGGGAGTGCAGGTGATGGTGTTGTCGCCGCTCGAGCACGAGCCGCACTCCGAGGTGCACCGGAACGCGCTCCAGTGGTACCCCGCGGGGCAGCCGGCGGTGCACTTGTCGATGGGCGAGCACGAACACACGTCGCACGCGCTCCACGTGCACGCGCTCGAACAGGTGCGCGAGCGGCAGGTGTCGCACGCACCGGTGGATCCTGGTGCGCACTCGCCTTCGCCCGAACACGCGCCGAACAGTTCCCACCGGCACGACTCGTTGCAGCTCCGGGTCTGGGTTCCGCAGTTGCCGCAGGCGCGGCTGTCCACGGTGCCGGCTTCGCATTCGCCCGCGCCCATACACGCGCTCCACGGTCCGAAGCCGCAGCCTTCGTTGCAGATCCGCTCGCGCGTGCCGCAGTTGCCGCAGTCTTCGCTCTCGCGGGTGCCGGGCACGCAGGTGCCCATCTCACTGCCGCACGCGACGCAGAGCGCGTCCACGCATTCGCCGCCGCGGGGACACGGTGTGCCGGGGCAACAAGGCGCGCCGGGGCCGCCGCACTCGAGGCAGCGGCCAGTGGGCGTGTCGCAGGAGAACCCGGTGGCACACGCGTCGCCGAGGCAACACGGGTCGTCCATGCGGCCGCACGGCACGCAGACGTCCGTGTCGCAGACGAGCACGCCGTTGCAGCGCTCCGCTCCGTCGCAGCAGGGTTGGCCGGTCGCGCCGCACACGCCTTCCGGCACGTCGAGGCGCAGGACGTCGCGCGCGGCGTCGAAGGAGGGGGCGTCCACGCCGCGGGTGTCGGTCGAGGCGTCCTGGCTCGGTTCGCGCACACACACGCCGCCCTCGCAGGTCCAGCCGGTGGCACAAGGGCAGGCGCGTCCTTCGAGGTCGACTTCGCTCAGCGCGCAGGCCGGCACCGCGAAGAGCAGAACGATCAAGAGAGGGAGTCGCACGGAACAAGCGCAGGATAGCCGAGCCGTGTCGACGCTGGCCAACGAAGTCAGCGACAGTACGACGTGCGTGGCCCCGCTCCGTCTCGCACCCGCGCGGCGAGCGCCGTGTCCGCCACCTCGGCGACGAACGGGTAGTCGGGTGTGAAGACCCGTTCGGGCGAGCGCACCTGCACGACCGCGTCCTGCAGCAGCAAGTCGCCGGTCGAACGCACGTAGCCGGGGTCGCCCTCGGCGGCCCAGTCGTTGGACACCGCGAGTTTGGAGACTTCGTAGTCGTCGTCGCCGCAGGGCGCGGGGTCGGTGCAGGGGCTGAAGATGGACCCGCAGGTGCGACCGGGGCGCGCCTGGTAGATGTTGTTCTCGCTGAGGAACTGCGCTTCGAAGACGCTCGCCGCGCCGTACTCCCACCACTCGTACTGGTAGTTGTTGAAGTGGTGCACGCGCCCGTAGGTGAGGCGCGGCCCGCGGCGGCTCAACCGGTTGAAGTAGTTGTGATGGAAGGTCATCTCCATCTCCCGTCCTTCGATCTCATCGGCCGCGGCCTGAGACAGCAAGAGACCTTTCGAGTGCTCGCGGAACTCGGACCACGAGACCGTGATTCGGCTGCCACCGCGCACATCGAAGAGCCCGTCGCCCCCTTGGAAGAAGTCGACGTGGTGGATCCAGATGTCGCGGTTCTCGAACGCGCCCGGGGTGGCGGCCCCGGCGCCGCGGATGAGCAACACGTCGCCCTCTTGTGTGCACCGTCGGCCGTGGCTGTTGGTCAGCCGCAGGTCGGTGAGGATCACGTCGCGCACGCCGTTGCGCATCTCCAGCGCGCCGTCGATGGTCACGTCGCGACCGCGTCCATCCACCGTCTTGTTCGACAGGATGCGCACCGGATCCTCTCCGAGATCGATCGTCGCCGCGGAGGTCGCGCCGATGTCGAACACGATCCAGTAGTCCTCGGCGCTTTCGAGCCCAGTGCGAAGGCTGCCGGCGCCGCTCGCTGCGTTGGTGGTGACCCGGTACAGGTTGGTGGGATCCCCGCCCGCGGCGCGGCGCCCGAAGCCGACGCGTTCGGAGAGCAGCGCGTCGACGTCGTACGGGAGCGCGTCGCAGTCGAGGGCGCCGACTTCGCAGCTGCCCGAGACACACGACTCGCCATCGGCGCAACCGCCGCAACTTCCGCCACACCCATCCGAGCCGCAGGTGCGACCGGCGCAACTCGGCGTACACGTCTCGTCGCGGCCGCAGAGGCAATGGTCGGAACTGTGTCCGGATTCGGGGGCGCAGGTGAGCTCCGGCCGCTCGAGGTCGGGACCACAGACGGCGTCGAGGTTCTCGTGAACCGACAGACAGACGAGTCCGGCGCTCGCGCACACCGCCGCGCATCCGGCGCCATCGTCGAACACCACCCCGCAGGTGTCGGCGTCCGCGCTGCAGACCTCGTAGCGCGCTTCCAAACCCGAACAGTCCACCGGCGCGCGCCCGGCATCGTGGCCGCCCCCGTCGATGCCCGGTGCGTCGCTGCCGGGCGCGTCGGTGCCCGGCGCGTCTGCTGCCAACGCGTCCACGGCCGCATCCACCGCAGACGCGTCCCTTCCACCCCCATCCGTTCGAACCTCGGTCGGCCCGCACGCGATCACGAAGCAGCCCAGCGACAACGCTCTCCAACCCACACCCGCTGCTCTTGCCATGCGGGCTGGGCCTGCACCCGGCGTTCCGCCGCACCTTGCATTTGGTGGTGCCATCGGCCGGCGGGCGCCCTGCCTTCGACGTGGACGAGCCACGTACCGCCCTCGACTCCGCAGCGGGACGCCAGGTTGTCACGGTCGAGTGACCCCGGACGCACAAACTCTGACCGGACGGCGGCTTCGACCCTCCGCAGGGCATCTCGCTAGCAGGTCGCTGAAAAGCGACCTGCTCCCTTGCCGTTGCCCTTGCCCGTGCCCTTGCCCGCGTCGTGGACGCCGTGTGTTTCGCGACGGCGAGGCCGCGAATCGGTCGGTGCTACGCGGCGCAGCTCCGCAGCCGCACGCTGAGCAGCTCCCGCGAGGCCGTGCTCACCTCCGAGACCAGATCGATCGCGCTGCGACTTCCGTCGTCGCCGATATTGCTGGTCTCTCGCGGGGTTCCTGCGGGCCCAGACGCCTTCGGCTCTCTTAGGGCCCTTGGAAACGGCTCTGGAAGCCAGAGCCTCCCGCGCGAGAGACAATATCGCCGAGGGCGCAGGCGAGTTCAGTCCCAAGGAGAAGGCCCGCTTCTATCGGATGGCCCGGCGCTGCGCGATCGAGGTCGTCTCCTGGCTCGAAATCACGGACCGACGGGCCGAGGCATCGAGGCCCGATATTCGACAGCGTGCAGCCTCGCGAAGCGAGCCAGCGGTGTCACCGGGACGGGGTTTGGGGGCTGTGCCCCCAAGAACTATCGAACGGGCTCTCGCCCACCTCGGCAGGTCGTCGCGATGCTCGTCGCGCTGATCAAGCGATCTGACGGGCAAGGGCAAAGGCAAGGGCAGGGGCAAGGGGCAGGCTGCGAGAACGGGCGTTCTTCAGCAGCCTGCAAGGCCATCTCGCAGTCGCAGGCGGCTCAGACCCTCAGCAGGGCAAGCAGATCAGTTGACCGGCGTAGATGTATCGGTCGTAGAGCGTGTTGTTGCAGACCATCTCGCACGACCAGCGCTGCTCGTTGGCGAGGAAGGTGGGGACCTCGGAGCCGCTGCAGACGACGTCGGGCGGACCGCCGCAGACCCGGCGAAACCCGTAGATGTAGCCATACCGAACAATCACCGAACACGGAGGATCGCAGCGCCAGCGGCCGGCGGTTTCGTAGGTGGCGTGCTGTCCTTCGGGGCAGGGCGGCGGGGGCGGCGCACAGACGAAGCCGCCTTCGTGCAAGCGCACCTCGACCTGGCCGCCGGTGCAGCTGGTGTCGCCGCAAGACTGCTCCATGACCGGTTCCCCGTCGCCCATCTCGATCTGGGGCGGCCCGACGATCGGCGTCAACGGCGCGCGTTCCGTGTAGATCTCGCTCTGTCCGGGCGGGCATCGCCGTTCGCCGCAGGCGTCCTCCGACGCGCAGTCGGGATCGTCGCAGTCGGCCACCCCGTCGCAGTCTTCGTCCGCGCCGCCCCAACAAATCGTCTCGCGGGGCTGGCATTCGGTGGTGCATCCGTCGGCGCAGTCGGGATCCTCGCAGTCGACCAGACCATCGCAGTCTCCATCGCGCTCATCGCCGCAGCGGGTCTCTTGTTGTTCGCTCGCGACGCAACGCGCGTCGGCTTCGTCCACCAATGCGTCGCAGTCTTCGTCGCGCCCGGTGGCGGCGATCTCGATCGAAGGCAGCACCATGTCGACGCAGAGCCCCCACACGCCTTCTTCTCCCTCGGGCTCGCAGGCCTGCTGGCCCGCCTGGCAGATGCCGACCCCCACCGACTCGGGCGGGCCGAGCCAGCACGGGCGGACCGTGCCCACGACGCATGCGCAGCCATTGTCGACCCGGCCGTCCGCGTCGTCGTCCACCCCGTTGCCGCAGACCTCCTCGCGCCCGAACAGACCCACGTCGAAGTCCACGGGCGCGTCCATGCCAGGTGCATCGCCGGTGGGCGCGTCCGTGAACGGAGCGTCTACTGCGCGTGCATCGCGACCCGCGTCGTCCGGAAAGACCTCGCCCCCCGCGCAGCCAGCGAGGACCAGAAGGGAGCAGACGCAGAGACGGAGGGAAGCAACCATGTCTGCGACAAGTGCACGTCCCGTGCCTGCGTTCAAGTCCGTTGCAGCGACCGACCAAAGTTCGACTTCTCGGACCCGCCCCCACATTGCGCGGTAGGCTGCGTGGGTGGCGGCGCAAGCGATCTCCGAGGCCCAGATCGGGCGGTACCGAATCGTCCGTCAACTCGGCAAGGGTGGCATGGCAGAGGTCTTGCTCGGCGTTCTGGAGGGCAGCCACAACGTCACCCGGCCGGTGGTGCTCAAGCGCATCCTCGAAGGGTTTCGCGAGAAAGAAGAGTACCGCCAGATGTTCGTCGACGAGGCGCGCATCCTCTCGTCGCTCCACCACCCCAACATCGTGTCGGTCATCGAACTGGGCTCCGACGGCGGCCATCTGTTCATCGCGATGGAGTACCTCGACGGGCACCCGCTCTCGACGCTCTTGAGCACCCTCTCGGATGCGGGTCGAACGCTCGAGCCCGAGCTCGCGGCGCACATCGGCGCGGAAGCGTGTGCGGCGCTTCAGGCCGCCCACTCGCATCGCGATGAGGAGGGCGCCGCCGCGCCGATCATTCATCGCGACATCAGCCCGGACAACCTCTTCGTCACCCGGGACGGCGGCGTGAAGGTCATCGACTTCGGCATCGCGAAGAGCTCGCTCCAGGATCACGCCACCTCGGTCGGGGTGGTGAAGGGCAAGCTCCTCTACATGGCGCCGGAACAACTCCGCGCGCGCCATCAACTCGACCACCGCGCCGATCTCTTCGCGCTCGGTGCGACCCTGCTCAAAGCGATCACGAGCGCCTACGTGTATCCAGGCGACTCCGAGGTGGCGGCGCTCAGCGCGATCCAAGGCGGCCGCGTCAACCTCGACGGACTCGCGGACGTGCCCGCGGAACTCGCGGACGTGCTGCGCGCTGCCCTCGCACCGGACCCGGACGACCGGTTCTCTGATGCCCGGGCGATGCGCGAGGGGTTGCTCGGTTGGCTGCGCTCGAAACCGCGGCACGATCTGCGGTCGCGTCTGGGCGCACTCGTGTCGGAGCTCTTGCCGCGCAGCGCGGAGGCCGGAACCATGGAGTTGAGCCTCGTCGACATCGTGGAAGGGAAAGCAACCGCCCCCCTGCCGGTCGAGACGTCGGCACGCACCCGGCGGATCGACCCGGACGGACCTCTGCCACCACTGCCCGCAGGGACGGTCGTGAAGTCGGCCGAAGCTTCTTCCGAAGCTCCTTCCGAACCGTCTTCGGGCGCCTCGCCCATGGCCACCGTGCAGTTGGAAGACCTCGGAACCGTCCGCCCCGATCGGCGACGGCTTGCATGGATCGCCGCGGCTGTTGTGGGATTGGTCGTTGCGCTGGCGGTCTTCTGGCCCTCGACGCCGACGCCGGCACCGATCGCGCCGCGTCCTCAGCGTGTGTCGGCACCGACGCCGCCCCCGGTCGAGCCTGCCGAGCCGACCCAGCCACGGCGGGTGCGCTGGGAGATCCGCTCGGAACCTTCCGGCGCAGAGGTGCTCTTGCGCGGGCAGGTGCTTGGTCGCACGCCGCTGCGGGTCGAGCGCGATGCAGAACCGGGCAAGGCCTTCCTCGAGCTTCGCCGAGACGACTTCGAGCTGGTGGCTGCCGAAGTCGATCTGTCGCGCGACGTCGTGTTCGACCGGGCGCTCGTATCCTCTGAGCCGGAAGCCTCGGCGTCGCGCTCGCGTCCTCGAATGCGGGTGCGCATGACGACGCGCATGGCGGGCCAGATGGAGAATGCGATGTCGGGCGGCGGCTTTTTCCGCGTAGAGTGATCGGGTGCGTTTCGTTCTGCTCGCCATCGCCCTCGGTCTCGTCTCGATCACGACGCGTGCGCACGCTCAGTCCGAACGGGACGAAGCGCTCGGCGTGTTCGAGCAGGCGGTGTCTGCGTACCGCGAAGGTGCGTTCCGGCGCGCGGCGACCTTGTTCGCGGCGGCGTACGAACTGCACCCCGAACCGGTGTTGCTGTTCAACTGGGCGCGCTCGCTCGAGCAGTCCGATCAAGACGACGACGCCATGGACGCGTACCGCCAGTACCTCGAGCTCGGCACGAGCGCGCCCGACTACGAGGAGGCCCAGCGCCGGCTCAACGCACTGCAGCGCGAGCACGCGACCGGCGAGGTGGCGTCGAACGAGGGCGAACTCGCTTGGTGGGCGCGCGGCGAACCCGAGCAGGACGAAGCCGAACCGGAGCCGGTCGACGTGCGCGATCCCCTCATCGTCACCTCCGGTGGCGCCGTGCTCGCGGCGGTCGGCCTCGGGGTGGGCGTCGGCGCGCGGCGCGACAACGATCTCGCCGCCGACCCGCGCACGACCCACGAGCGGGCGGTCGAGCTCGTGGACCAAGCCCAGCGCCGTCAACGCACCGCGAACGTGCTGCTCGTGGTGGGCGGAGCGGCGCTCTTGGGTGGCTTGGTGTGGACGCTTGTGCGGATCAAGTCCGCGCGGGGGGCCGAGGAGCGCGAGACGGAAGTCGCGCTCGTCGGAACCCAGCTCTCCGTCCTTCATCGTTTCTGAACGACGTCACGGCTTGCTGTCTCTGCCGCTGTCTCTGCCGCTGTCTCTGCCGCTGTCTCTGCCGCTGTCTCTGCCGCTGTCTCTGCCGCTGTCTCTGCCGCTGTCTCTGCCGCTGTCTCTGCCGCCGTCTCTGCCGCCGTCTCTGCCGCTGTCTCTGCCGCCGTCTCTGCCGCTGTCTCTGCCGCTGTCTCTGCCGCTGTCTCTGCCGCTGTCTCTGCCGCTGTCTCTGCCGCTGTCTCTGCCGCTGTCTCTGCCGCTGTCTCTGCCGCCGTCTCGCTGTGTCCGTATCAGAACGCGTGGCGGACGAGGAACGCGCGGCGGGTGGTCCGTGGTGCCGGTGTCGCCTCGAGGCGGGCGATGGCGTCGATCTCCGCATCCTCGAGCCAGTACAGGAGGACGTCGTCGTACTGGGGCGCGCCCGGTGCGCGGGGCACGTCGGCGGTCAGGTTGTCGAGGACGGTCTCGTCGGCGACCACACCGTCGTCTCCGTCTTCGTCGGCCGCCTGTCGATCGGCCGGCCGTACGTCGGCCGCGCGAACTGGGTGGTCGGTGGCGGCCGAATCGTCGCTCGGTGCCAGATCCGCTCCGAAGAGCGCGCCCCACCACGCCCGCTCGAAGGCGCCGCGCTCTTCGGCGTCGAGCCCGCGTTCGGTCATCTCGGTCCGCAGCCAAGCGATGACTTCGTCTAGCCCTTCTGGACCGTCGGGCGGTGCGGTGGTG
This sequence comes from Deltaproteobacteria bacterium, assembly GCA_034670305.1. Lineage (GTDB taxonomy): Bacteria > Myxococcota_A > Polyangia > Polyangiales > Houyiibacteriaceae > JAXMNT01. Next base: position 41,737 of record JAXMNT010000032.1, on the reverse strand, counting down.
GTGTCGCCGAGCGGGATCCGAATGGCGTGCCCCACGCCCTGCCTCCAGTGCACCCGGTACGCGACCGTGGCACGGCGCGCGCGAAAACCCGCGCTCTCCTGCGTCACCGGCAGCCGGTCTGCGACGGTGCGGTCGGCTGCGCGCAGGCGGTAGAACAAGAGCGGCGCTTTCGTGGCGCCGACGTGAAGGCAGGAAGCCCCCGCGGTCTCGTAGCGCGGCAGCTCGAGCGCTTCGCAGTAGCCATCGGTGTTCGTACATTCCGCCGGGTACGGCGAACGGTCGGCCCCACACGGCGCGCCGGTCGCATGTACGTGCCAATGCAGCGGGCCTGCGTGTTCAGGCCACCGCTCCGCAGTCTGGTAGCCCGCGCCGAGGTGCACCCGCAGCGCGAACGCCGAGGGCGCGTCCGTGTGCACGTAGACGACCGGTTTGTCGACCGTGAGCTCCATCGGATCGGGTCGCATGCGGCGTGCGTTGGGGCCCGCCGCGAGCTCGACCGAGCTGCGGGTCACCGAGAGCAGGCCCCACTCGTGCAGGTCGTAGGGCGCCGTGGCCTCGGTCTCGGTTGGAGTCGGCGCTGCGGTCGGAGGCACCGGCGTCTGTTCCTGAACTTCTTGCGAGCCACCACACGCGAGAAATGAACCCGCGAGCAAGGAACACGTGACCGACACGATCGAGAGACGATTCATCACAACACCTGTCGTACGACGAAGCTCCGCACCGTTCGGGTCGGTGCGGGCGTGGCAGAGATGCGGGCGACCGAATCGACGTCCGCGGCGGGCAGGAGGTAGAGGAGCACATCGGCGATGGTCGGGACCGAGTCCGGCATGTCTTCTTCGACGACGACCTCCTCGACAGTGCGTTCCACCGCGCCGCCGCCGCCCAGCGTGATCCCTTCGCCGAAGAGATCGGTGGACCACGCGCGCGCGAACGCGTTGCGCTCTTCGGTCGTCAGCCCGGTGGCCTGGAGCGCCGCGTCCAAGCCCATGGACGCGACTTCGACCGACTGCGTCGCCTCCGGAATGTCCGCGGCAGCTTCGCCGATCGACACCTGGATGGCGCGCACCTCTCCGCCGCGTGCGGTCACCCGCCAGGCCATGCCGAGTTGCCCATGCCCAGGCGTTCGTCGCGCCCGCACGGTGTCTCCGGCTTGTTCGATCGCTACAGGCAACGACGCAGGTGTGTCTCGGTCGAGCCGGTAGAAGAGCAGCGGCAGTTGGTGCGGACCGACCCGGAGACAGCTCGCATCGGCGGTCTCGTAGTTCGGGAGTTCGGGCACCTCGCACGGCGCTCCGCTCGGTCCACACGTGTCTGGGTACCGGTGTCGGTCGGCGCAGCGCGCGCCGGTGGTGGCGACGCTCCAGTGAAGCGCCCCGTCGGCGTTGCGAAGGGGTGGGTAGTGCTCTGCGACGCCGTATCCAGCGCCCGGATGCACCCCGATCGCGAGGTCGAGCGCGCTCGAGGTGTGGAGGTAGATCACTGGCTTTTCCACCACGATCATCGCGTCGGACTGGCGCATGGGTCCGGCGGTGACCTGGGTGCCCGACGCACTCACGGTCAAGAGCCCCCATTCGTGCAGCTCGTACGACCCGGCGCTCGGTGGGGTGGCCGGTGTGCTCGGGGTGGGGTTGGCTGTGGGACCCGCAGTGCTGGCTGTGGGAACCGCAGTGCTCGCGTTGTCGGCGCCACACGCGGCGAGAAGCAGGAGGACGAGCGTGGTTGGGCGGGGAGACATCGAAGGATGGTACGACGTCCGGCGCCGAGCATCCCTTGGGACCCTGCCGGTACGGGCTTCGACTACAAGAAGGTCGCGACCAGCCATTCGAAGAAGAGGCTGGCTGCGACCATCGGAAGCACCAGGCCGATGAGCGATCCAAGCAGGTAGTCGCGGAACCGGACGGGGCTCATGGCAAGCGCGTAGTTGAGCGGCGGCGCCATCCAGAGCAGGACGCGCAACAGCGCCACCACCCGGATGGGGTGGCGGTCGAGCCTCGCGAGGATCCGTTTCATGAACGGCCGCTGGATCTCCGCGAGCGGCTGCCCGCCGACGCCCCGGACCACCCAGAAGCTGACGCAGACGCTCACGATCGCGCCGACATACGCTGCGCCGCCGCCGAGCGTGCGCCCGTACGCGAGGATCGCCGCCGCGACAAAGACCAGTCCGGGCACGTGCACCAACTCGCCCACGGCGAACGCGGCGAGGAACAAGAGGAAGCCGACGACGCCGGCGCCCTCCATGAACCCTCGGACGCGCTCGAGACTCAGTTCGTCTGTCAGGCCGGTGAGTTTTGCGACCACGAGCGATCCGACGAAGAGCACCACGAGCGCGAGCAAGCGCCACCGATTGGAGGGCTTCGGTGCGTGGTCGCCTGCGACGCTGCGCTCTGCCGCACCGTCCGCCTGATCTGCGCCAGCCACTGGATTCTCTTCGACCACCGGGGAGGACAAGCGGCGTTCAGGACTTCTTGCGGGTCGTGAGCGGGATGTGGCTCGGCTCGTCCATCAGCGCTTCGAGCTCGCTGGCGCTCAACTCTTGCGGCGGAGGGTTCGCGTCGCGAAGCCGCTGCTGGGCGAGGCGCACCGTGCGAGCGACGACCTCGGAGCTGGTCGACTCGGGCGTCATCCGGAGAATGTTCGCCAGCGCCCGCACCATCGAACGTGCGCTCTTGAACCGCGCCGTCGGTTCCTTCTCGAGCGCACGGTGGACTGCGTCGTTGAGCGCGCGGGGAATGTCGGGCCGGATGTCGCTCAGAAGGGGAACCTCCGCGTCCTTCACCTTGGAGAGGATCTGCAGTGGTCCTTCCCCATCGAAGAGTTTGCGGCCCGCGAGCGTTTCCCAGAGCACGATGCCGATCCCGAACAGGTCGGTCTGCACGCTCGGGTCCCCGCCGGTGATCATCTCGGGCGCGACGTAGGAGAGTTTGCCTTTGAGCATCTGCGGCTGCGTCATGCGTGCGCGGTCCATGGCGCGCGCGAGCCCGAAGTCGGTCAGCTTCACGACGCCGTTGGCGCCGATGAGAATGTTCTGCGGCGTCACGTCCCGGTGGAACACCGGCACCTTGCGGCCGGCGTTGTCCTCGTGTTCGTGCGCGCCGTGGAGCGCCTTGAGCACTTCGATGCCGGCGGCCGCGACCAGGTGCCATGGCGTGTGTTCGCCCGCCACCAGGTACGCCTGCTGCCAGTGGAAGAGGTTCACTCCGTCGACCCACTCCATCACGAGGAAGAAGGCGCCGTCCGAGTCTTCTGCGAAGTCGTGGATCTGAACGATGTTCGGGTGCGTCAGCGCGGCGGTGACCCGGGCTTCTTCGACGAACATGGCGACGAAGCTCGGGTCTTCGGCGAGGTGATCCAGGATGCGTTTGACCGCGACGGGGCGACGAAACCCCTCCGCGCCGTGGGTAAAGGCGTAGAAGACTTCCGCCATGCCGCCCTCACCGGCCAGCGACACGAGCTCGTATTTGCCGCAGAGCCGTCGTCCGAGGTCAGGGTGGGTCACGGCGGCGATTGGAGCATATCCCCGCCCGTGAGCAAACAACGGGGCGGGGAGGGGGAGGAAAACCTCCACTTTCTTGACCACGGATCGGGCGTTTCTGTACCTGAACCCATGCGCCGTTCCCTCGCCCTCGTCATGGCCGCTGCCGTGGTCTGTTCGCTCGTCGTCGTGGGTGTCGTGCAACACCAGGACGCCACCGCGGAGTCGCACCTCGAACGGGCCCGCGCGTTGTTCGCGACCCCCTTTGCGGACGCGCCTGAACTTCGCGACATCCCGGCGGCGGATGCCCAAGCCGAACTCGACCTCGCGGAAGAGGCGGGCCTCAACGCGGGTGCGCTGCATCACGATCTCGACGCGTTGGTTCATCTCGGCCGCGGGGATCTGATCAGCGCCGAAGGTGCGATGAGCGCGGCCCGGTCGGAAGCCGGATGGACGCCCCACCGCCATGTCCTGGCGAGTGTCATCGCGCGGGAAGCACAGCGCACCGATCTCGCACTGGCGCACATCACCGAAGCCCTCGCGCTCGAGCCCGACCACCCGCGTGCGCTGCTGCAGAAGGCCGACCTCGCGCTTGATGCGGACGACGCCCGAACCGCTGAAAACGCGCTCCGGCGTCTGCTCGAGACCGCGCCGAACGTCGCGTCGCTCCACGACCGTCGGGGCCTGGCCCTCGAGCGCCTCGGCCGCGCCGAAGATGCCGAGCGTGAGTGGCGCACCGCGCTGGAGCTCGACCCGGAACGCCACACGGCGTGGATCAACCTCGGACGCATTCGGCGGGCCGAGGGCGACGCCGACGAAGCCGCCGCGTCGTTCGAGCACGCGCTCGAGCTCGCCCCCGCCAACCCGCAGGCGCTGCTCGGCCGCGCGTTGTGCGCGCTCGATCGCGACGACCTCGACGCAGCGGCGGACGACTTCGACCGGGTGCTCGAGCTGGCGCCGCACGAGACGCTGGCGACCATCGGGTTGGCCGACATCGCGCGCGCCCGCGGCGAGGTGGAGACCGCGCTCTCGGGCTACCGCGAGGCGCTGCGGTCGAAACCGACCGACTCCGCGACGTGGGTCAAGCTCGGCAACCTGCTCTTTCAGGAAGACGCTTCTCAGTCGGCGCTCGCCTACGAACGCGCAGTGGAGAACGCCCCGAACCTTGCGGCCGCGCACAACGGTCTCGGCGCAGCGCGCATGCAGCTTGGCGACGAAGCGGGCGCGATCGAAGCCCTGTCGCGCGCGGCGGAACTCGATCCCACCGACCCCCATCCCGTCATGAACCTCGCGCTCTACTACGAGCGCGCAGGCGACGAGGACGCTGCCCGTTTGCAGTGGCGCGCAGCGCTCGACCGCGACCCAAACGCCGAGTTCGCCCGCGCCCGCCTCGCGCGGATGTAGCGGACGCTCGCGACAGCCTAGCGCTCGCGTGGTAGGGCCAGGGCATGGCTACCCGAAGAGAGATGCTCGAGAAGTTGGCGACCGCGACCGGCGCCTTGGTGTTGGCGCCCGCGGTGCTCGGCTTGGGGTGTGGCTCGGAGTCCGCGCCGCAACCGACCCCCGAACCCACGCCTGAGCCCACCACCGGTTCCGAGACGCCCGAGCCCATTGCGGTTCCCACCAGCCGACCGGCGGACTGGGACGCGATCGCGTTCAACCGCACCCGTGGCAACGCCGGTGCGATTCCGGACAGCTACCTCGAATCGATCAACGGCCCCGAAGGGGAACTCAAACACCTCGGCAAACACCTGCCCTTCGTTCCGGAACTCGATCCAGCGCTGGTGCCGCCCGGCATGCTCGCGATCATGTGGGGCGACCCTTCGAAGGGCCATGCCCCCCATCCGAACGCGCCGCCGAGCGAGGACAACCCGGACGGCCATTGGTACAACTGGATCCGCATTCGCGTCGCGACCGATGGCGACGCCGAAGAAGTCGAGACCCAGTTCTCCGGGTGGCCGCTCGCCGACCAGGAAGACAGCGGTGCCTACGCTGTGCAGGGCGAGGGCGAGATCACCGACGACGGCGGCAAGCAGACCATCTACCTCGTGGCGTTGCCCGAGGGCGTGGCGGCCGGCGCAGAGATCCGTGTCTACGCCCATTGCCTGACCCACGGGGAATACGTCGACTTCCTCACGCTGTCTTAGACCGACGCCTTGGCGGCTCGGGGTGTCGTTGAAGCAATTCGCCCCGAATGCGTCCCTGCACCGTGTCTGAGATCCCCCCCGTCGCCTCGTCCGTGGCCCCGCTCCGCGCTCGGGTCGACACTCTGCCGCGACGCGTTCAGCCTGTGTGCGTGGTGGCGCCGACTTCAGCCCGGGTCGAGTTGAACGAACTGAGCTGCGTTTCGACAGGACCGCACCGACAAGGTCGCGCCCAGTGAAGTGGTACGCGTGGATCCTCGTCGCCATCGTGTGCGTCGCGCCTACGGCGCCCGCCGCACACGCCGATCGTTCCTACACGGTTCGGTCCGGCGACACCTTGGCGAGGATCGCGCGTCGTTTCCGAGTGCCCATCTCCGACCTACGCCGCGCCAACCGCCTGCGCGGCGACAACGTGCGCATCGGCGCCCGGTTGACCATTCCCGGTCGTGGTTCCGCCGCGCAAGCACGGCGCGAAGGATTCCACGTCGTGCGGCGAGGTGAGACCATCTCGCACATCGCCCGCCGATACCGCGTGACCGCACAGTCGTTGCGGCGGACCAACCGGTTGAGGGGCGATTCGATCCGGATCGGTCAACGGCTCCGCATTCCGGGTCGGCGGCGCGAGAACCGAATGCCGCGCCTCGAGACCCGAGCCCTGCGACCCGATCAAACGGCGGCAGAAGAACGCGCCACCCGGCTCGACCTCGGCGCCACCCGTGTGGGTCAGAACCTCGTGAGCCAACCACCCGACCCGCGCTGGATTGCAGCCGCGGCGAGGGCACCGCGCTCCATCCCGGCCCATGCGTACGGCGTCGGCACACCCATCGACGCGGACGCGGAAGAAGAAGACGACGAAGAGGAAGAGGTCTCCGAAGACGAGCACGTCCCCGACGAAACCGAAGACGAGGAAGATCCCGACCCCGCCACCGATGCCACCGACGCGCCGGAACCCACGGCCGGCCCCGGCACCCTCGGCATGCCGATCGACGGAGGCACCTTCATGCGCGGCTGGGGATCCGGCCGCGGCGGCTACCACCTCGCCGTCGACATCTACGCCCCCCCCGGCACCCCTATCGTCGCCAGCGAACGCGGCCTCGTCGCGTACGCGGGCACCGGCATGGGCGGATACGGCCGCTTCGTCATCCTCGTGCACCCGAACGGCCTGGTCACCGCCTACGCCCACAACCGCGAGCTGCTGGTGGTGACCGGCGAACTCGTCGCGCGCGGGCAGGTCATCTCCCTGCTCGGCAACACCGGCCTCAGCCGCGGCCCCCACCTCCACTACATGCTCGTGCACGACGGCGCCCACTGCGACCCGCTCCCCCTCCTTCGCCCGCGCATCCGCTTCCGCAACGGCCGCCCCGTCACCACCGACATCGCCACCTGGACCGACACCAAGCCGGACGAAGTCCAATGCCTCCCCCGCAGCGCCCGCCCGTACCCAGGCAACCGAAGACGCCGCCGCCGCTGAGCTGAGCGAAGCGGGATTCGGAAGCGGGATCGAAGCGGAAGCGGTAGCGGCTTCGGAAGCGGAAGCGGAAGCGGAAGCGGAAGCGGTAGCGGCTTCGGGATCGGCTTCGGAAGCGGAAGCGGAAGCGGTAGCGGCTTCGGAAGCGGCTTCGGGGTCGGCTTCGGGATCGGCTTCGGGATCGGCTTCGGGGTCGGCTTCGGGATCGGCTTCGGGATCGGCTTCGGGATCGGCTTCGGGATCGGCTTCGGGTTCGGCTTTGGCACGACAGCAGCGACAGCAGCAGAGTCAGCGGCAGAGTCAGCAGCAGAGTCAGCAGCAGAGACAGCCGCAGTGACAGCAGCAGCGACAGCAGCAGAGTCAGCAGCAGAGTCAGCAGCAGAGTCAGCCGCAGAGACAGCAGCAGAGTCAGCCGCAGAGTCAGCAGCAGAGTCAGCAGCAGAGTCAGCAGCAGAGTCAGCAGCAGCGACAGCAGCAGAGACAGCAGCAGCGACAGCAGCGGAGTCGGCAGCAGCGTCAGCCGCAGCAACAGCAACCCGCGGAACAGCGGCGTCGCGGGCGTCGGCGAAACGCCAGCCGAGGCCGTGGACGCGCATCTCTCGCCCGCGGCCGCCCGCGCGAGAAACTTTTCGCGCATGGCCGCAACTGCGCGCACCGCCCACCGAGGAGGGGCACGTCTTCAGAGGAACCCCATGACCGAGAAACAACGCACCACCCGCCTCCGCCTCGAACTCGAGCGCCTCCAAGCCGAACGCGCCCGTCAGGACCAAGAGCTCGCGCTCTTCACCGACGAGCTCGACCTCGACCCCGAAGCACTCGCCGATGCGGAGCGAGCAATGCGCAAGCAGGTCGCGGCCCCCGAAGCAGTCCGCTCCGAACCCTTCATCCCAACCCACGCCCTGCGCGCCTAGGAGTCCTTCATGCCTTCCGCCATCGAACTTCCCGCCCTCGACATCTACCCCGACATGGACTTCGACGATGGAGGACTCCCGGCCGAGTTCATCGCCGACATCGAGTACCGCGCCGGCGAACTGTCCCTCAGCACCGGCTACTCGCTTCCGATGGCCGCCATCTCCCCCGAGATGATCCTCGCGATGGCGCGGCAGCGCCTCAACGACCTGGACAACCAGATCGCCGGGTCCCTCGAGCGACTCCAGAACAACACCCAGACGTCCGAGGTCCTCACCCGGCAGCAGGAAGCGCTGAACAGCATTCTTGCGGAGGCACAAAAGACTGGAACGGCGGAAGACACCCTCGTCGACCTGCACGACCTCAAGTTCATGGTGGACGTGCCTGGTGGCGGAACACGCGAGGTCAACGGCCACGACATCCTCAACGCCGCGGGCCACCCGGGCATCAACCCGAACGACAGCGGCCAGATCAACATCGGTCAGATCAACAGCACGATTCAGGCGGTGAAGCAGCAGTCGACCCGGGTGAACTCGAGCAACGAGATGCTGATGATGACCATCCAGACGCTCACCCAGCAGCGCACCCAAGTCATCCAGATGAGCACCAACCTCATCACGAAGCTGAACGAAGGCATGTCGGGCATCGTCGGGAACCTGGGCCGATGACCACGGCCTCCTGGGCGTCGGCGCTCGGCCTCGACGAACCGCAGCTCGCGCACCTGGGCAAACTCGCTCAGGCGGACGCGAAGCGGGGCGCGACCGAAGACGCCGAGACGCAACTCGACATCCTGCTGATGCTCGACCTGACCCGGAGCGAGACCTGGACGCAGTACATCGCGTTCCACCGCCGCGAGGGGAACACCGACATGGTCGAAGCGATGCAAGAGGTGATGTCGTGGTTCGTGTAGCAAGCGATGCGGTGGCTCTGCCGCCGATGCCCCTTCGGGCGGAAGCGGGGCGCAACGGAGCGCCGATTGGATCCACGACGAGCCCCGCGGAGTCGGCGCCCCGGCGAGACACGCGACGGACGAGCGGAACGACAGGCAGCCCTTCGAGTCCGCCGCTGAGCAACGAACAGCAGTTCACGCTTGCGGTTGCACTCGGCGGCGCACTCGACCCCATGACCGCCATGATGGCGATGCAGACCAGCGTGCGGGATGCACGCACCCGTGCCGGCGAAGCCTCGAGCGAGTCCGCGTCCCGCAGGTCCGAGGGCGAAGACGCGGAGCGCATGAAGTCGCTCAAGGCCGCGGAGGAGCACCTGGCGAAGCTTCTGAATCAGAAGCTGCCGGACTGGGCGAAGAAGTTGATCGCTGCGGTAATGATCATCGTCGCCGCCGTCGCGTCTGTATTCACTGGCGGCGCCAGCATGGTGCTCGTGGCCGCGGCAGCGGTGCTGCTCGTCGCTGCAGCGGCAGTCGAGAAGCTGGCCAAGGAGGGCAAGATCGACGGCAAAGCCGGCATGATCACCGCAGTTGTCCTCAAGCTGGTCGCAGCGGTGCTGATGGCGGTTGCCGGAAACGCGGGCGGACTCGCACAAGCCGGGTCAACCGCGGCAACCGTCGTACAAGCCACGCAGGTCATCGCCACGTGCGTCAGCACCGCCCAGCAAGCTCACGAAGCACGCTTTCAGATGACGAACGCCGTCCACACCTACCGCGCAGACGGCGAGCAGATCGACGCGGAAGAGCATGGGCTGAACTCCGAGGTCGCGATGGACGACATGGAAGCAGCCATCGAAGCGATGAAGAAGCTTCGCACCCGCTTCGCCCGGATCTCGAGACGCATGCACGCGGTGCAAGAAGCGCGGGGGCAGTCCCTCAGCGTCGCCGCACGCGCCATCGCCTGACCGATCACGCAATCCAACACCCATCCACCAATCACCAATCACCCATCCCACCCATGACGAACAGGAAGCACCCATGACCCGCATTCAAGGCCCCACCACCCCGCCCGTCGGCGGCATCGCCGACTTCGAACTCCCCACCACCGGCGCCGGTGGCGGGCTCGAGCAGACCATCCAACAAGCCGCCGCCCGCCTCGAAGAGTCCTCGGACCGGAGCCGGAGCGCCTCCCGAGAGAGCAGCCGCCAACGGACTGCAGCGCGTCGCGAAGCGCTCGGCGTCAAACGCGACGCCGCCCGAACTCGTCTCATCGCGGGCGTGATGTCCGGCTGTGCGTCCGCGGCTTCCACCGGCTTGACCGCTTCTGGCGACAAGACGGGCGCGGGGTTGACCGACGCGACCGCGAAGGCCGTGGACGCGGGGCTCCAGTTCAGAGCAACCAACATGGACCTCAATGCGGAAGGCCTCGGGATCACGGCCGATGGATTCGCCGAAGCGGCGGAGTCCGATCGTGAACACAGCGACCGCGCGACCCGGCTCGCCGACCGCGCGCAGGGCCATCTCGACGAGATTGCTCGGGCGTCTCATGAAGCACGCATGGCGGCGCTTCGGGGGTAGTTGCGCCGCGGGGCGTTGGTTTTGGGAGAGGCCAGCGTCCCGACCCCGCGCGACCATCCTCGAAGCGTAGAGGTGGAGGAGACCAGTCTGTTTTGGGAGAGGCGGACCGGTCGAACACATCTCTGAACGCCATGGCACCAGGGCCAGACTTGGCCCGGCGGCCTCGTTCGATGACACCAGCCATTGGACGATCCTTCCAGCGAGCGCGAATGCGCTCTTGCTTCGGGTAGCCCCGTCGCGTAGCCACGCCTCGATGTTCGAGGATTTGAAGTGGGACGCGGCGGGGCTGGTCACCGTGGTGGCGCAGGATCGTTTGACCGGCGAAGTCCGCATGCTCGCGCATGCCAACGCGGAGGCGGTGAGCCGCACCCTCGAGACGGGGATCGCGTGGTTCTGGTCTCGCTCGCGCCAGTCGCTCTGGAAGAAGGGCGAGTCGAGCGGCAACGTGCTGCGCGTCTTCTCGGTGCGCGCCGATTGCGATCGCGACGCACTTCTCTACTTGGTCGATCCGAGTGGACCGAGTTGCCACACCGGCGAACCCTCCTGCTTTTTTCTGGAGCTGAGCGAAGAGGTCCCGGAGCTCCACGACGCGGACGAGCGGACCCGCGCCCCGGAGTTGCTCACGTTGACGGAGACGATCGAAGCGCGCGCCTCGGCCGACGGAGACACGAGTTACACACGGCGGTTGCTCGATGGCGGCGCCGAGAAGATCGGCGCGAAGATCCGCGAAGAGGGCGGCGAGCTCGCGGAGGCGCTCGCGTCCGAGTCCGACGAACGCGTCGTGTCCGAGGCGGCGGACGTGCTCTACCACCTGATGGTGGGCCTGCAGCTTCGCGGCAAGACGCTGCGCGATGTCGCCGGAGAGTTGGCTCGGCGCGCAGGCGTGTCGGGGCTGGAAGAGAAAGCGAGCCGCAGCGCGGACTGAAGCGGGCGGGAAGTGCGGCAGGAGGCGAGGGCGCCTCCGCGGCTTCAGGTGCCGAGGATCTTGTCCATGTCCTTGCGGATCTTCTCTTCGGTCGCGCCCTTGGCGAGCGCGAGTTCGGCGACGAGCAGGTTGCGGGCCTGCTCCAGCAACCGGCGTTCCCCAAAGCTCAGATCTTTGTCGCCGCGCAGGCGGCTCAAATCGCGCAGCACCTTGGCGACCTCGATGGGCGAACCGCTCTTGAGCATCTCGGTGTACTCGCGGTACCGGCGGTTCCACGGCTGAGAGGTGACGGCGACTTCGTCCTTCTTCAGCTCGTCCATGACCTTCTTGGCTTCTTTCTTCGAGATGACATCTCGAAGGCCAAGGCGCTCCACCCCATCGGTGGGGACCATCACGGTCATGCCCGTGTCGACGATCTTCAGGATGTAGAAACGTTTGTCGCTCCCACCGATCGTCTTCTTCTCGATGCTGGTGACTTCTCCGACTCCGTGAGCTGGATGGACCGCCTTGTCGCCGACCTTGAACTGCATCATCCGGTTGTGCCCCACGAAAGTGTCGTGATTTCAGTCACTTGAGAGCCTTGTTGGCTCCAGAATTCCGCACGACAGCCTGCTCGCCGCAGAAGCCCCCGCATCCTGAAAGGATACCATAGGGCACCCGATCCGCGGGGTTTGCTGCACGCCCACCCCGTGTTTCAGGTACCTCGCGCCATCCGGCCCCCCGGTCAAGCCGGCATGCCCGATTCGCCGGCACCGCGGGCCTGGGTCGCTCCACGACCGGCCTTCATTCCACGATGGCGCGGATGTCGTCGTGGAAGAGCAGCCGCAGCCCACGAACCAAGGGGACGACCGGCCAGTCGAGCCTCAGTTCCACGCCCTCCGGGATCCGTTCGACCTCGAGGCTGTGCAGGGCTTCCCCGAGGCCCAGCGCGCGCCCGAGGTCGGCGCCCGCCATCGACGTGATCCAAGTGCGCAGGTTCTCTTCGATCCCGTCCGGCATCTCGCCGCGCATCGCCACCACCACTTCGATCGAGGTTTCGTCGCGCGGCCGCACAGCAACCGCCAGCGCCCGTTCGCGCGCGAGCAGCAGGCCGATCCCTTCGGGCGGCAACCCCAGCGGATCCGGTGCGAAGAACACCAGCGGCGCGTCCACGAAACGCGCGCGGAGCGCTGCCCAGTCGCCTTCCGGTGGCGGTGGCAAACGCGCCTCGCGCACGCCATCCAAGACGTTGGCGATCTGGGTGCCCACTTCGTGGCCCATCATCACGACCCCATCGACGGCGACGAGCTCTCGGTGGCGGATGCCGTCGTGTCCGGACCGGCGGGTGATCGCGCCATCGGTCGAGGTCTGGATGTGAAGGTCGCGCGCGTTGGCCACCACGATCGCCGGTCCGGAGGGCATGCGGGCCATACGCAACGAACGGCGGTCTCCGTAATCGACGTAGACCAGCTCGGAGACCGCGCTCACGTCCACCCCAGACCGGTCGTAGAGGTTCTGCCGGCCTGGTTCGTCCACGATCACATCGACGATCGCGCGGGTGGCTGGGGTCTCGAGCAACTCGGCCGGCCGCGCCCTCACGATCAGATCGGGGGCCCCCGGCACGTGATCGAGGAGGTTTCCGAGCACGGACGGCGTGGTGGGCTCCGGCCGCTCCGGGGCGGGGTGTCCACATCCGAGGCCCATCAGCAGCACTGCGATTCCTGAGGCCAGCACTGCGACGCCCGAGGCCAGCACTGCGACGCCCGAAGCCAGCACTGCGACTCCCGAAGCCAGCACCGCCCAGACGGCTCCGGATGCGGCTTCACGCCTCGCGCTCAGCGTCCGATGGGAGACGAAAACCGCAGACCCGAGCATGCTCCTGCTCTACCACGTCACACCCTCGTGGGAGCGTTCGGGCTCAAAGAAGAGACACGGCGTCCAACCTGCGAGGTTGACCTTCCGGGGCGGACGAACTAGACACATGTTCAGGAGGAACGGATGGCGACGGACAAAGACTCGAACCGCGACAAAGCGCTCGCATTGGCCCTTGGATCGATTGAAAAGGCCTATGGCAAGGGCTCGATCATGCGGCTGGGGGACTCCACCAAGGTGGATGTCCCTGTAATTCCCACCGGGTCGATCTCGTTGGACTTGGCGTTGGGCATCGGTGGATACGCCCGTGGGCGCATCGTCGAGTGCTACGGCCCTGAGTCGAGCGGCAAGACCACCCTGACCCTGCACGCCATCGCGGAGTGTCAGAAACAGGGCGGGGTCGCAGCCTTCATCGATGCAGAACATGCGCTCGACCCCACCTACGCCCGCAAGCTCGGCGTGAACGTGGACGAGCTCCTGGTCTCGCAGCCGGACCACGGTGAACAGGCCCTCGAGATCGCCGACACGCTCGTTCGTTCGGGCGCGGTCGACATCATCGTCATCGACTCGGTCGCGGCCCTCGTGCCGAAGGCGGAGATCGAAGGCGAGATGGGCGACAGCCACGTCGGTCTCCAGGCCCGCCTGATGAGCCAGGCGCTCCGCAAGCTCACCGGCAACATCCAGAAGAGCAACACCACCCTCTTCTTCATCAACCAGATCCGCATGAAGATCGGCGTCATGTTCGGCAGCCCGGAGACCACCACCGGTGGCAACGCGCTCAAGTTCTACGCCTCGCAGCGGCTCGACATTCGCCGCATCGGCACCATCAAGGTCGGCGACCAAGCGATCGGCAACCGGTGCCGCGTGAAGGTCGTGAAGAACAAACTCGCGCCGCCTTTCCAGCTCTGCGAGTTCGACATCCTCTTCGGCCGCGGCATCAGCCGCAGCGGCGACATCCTCGACCTCGGCGTGAAGTTCGACATCGTGGACAAGAGCGGTGCTTGGTACAGCTACCAGGGTCAGCGCCTCGGTCAGGGCCGGGACAACACCCGGAACTTCCTGGAAGAGAACCCCGCCATGCTCGCGGAGATCGAAGGCAAGATCCTCGCGGAGCACGGCCTCGCCCCACGCACCGAAGGCGCCGAAGCCGCCGCACCCGCCGCGGATGCACCCGACGCAGCCGACGCCTCGAGCTCGGAGACGAGCAGCGACGAACCGGTGAAGTCGAACGGCAAATCCAAGAAGCGTCGCGCCCGAGCCTAAGTAAGACCCACGCAGGACGTCAGAACCCTCGAGGCCACGCTCCCCCCGGAGCGTGGCCTCACCTGCGTCGGGTCCGGAGCCGACGACGTTCGACTCGCTCGCACTCGGATCACTCCGGAGTCGTTGCCTTCACCCCCACGTGGGTGTTGTGTTCTCGCAGCGTGTGCGGATTGCATTGCATCGGGTCGAGTCCGAGCGCGGCCCGGCGGACGAGGTCGAGTGCCACGTAGGCCGCGAGTCCCCGCACTTTGCCCCGGTCTCCCGAGAACACGTGGCGCAGTGTCCACGTGGCGGTCTTCGTGGCCAAGCCAAGCCACACGGTGCCCACGGGTTTCTCTTCGGATCCGCCGCCGGGGCCAGCCACGCCAGTCGTCGACACGGCGACGTCGGCGTCGCCGAGCTTGAGCGCACCTTCCGCCATCGCCCGTGCGGTCTCCGCGCTGACGGCGCCGTAGGCTCGGAGCGTGTCCACCGCGACGCCGAGCATCGCCGTCTTGGCGGCGTTCGAGTAGGTCACCGCGTCGAGCAGGACGTACTCGGAACTTCCAGGAACGGCGGTCAGAAGCTCTCCGATCATGCCGCCCGTGCAGGACTCTGCGACGGCGATCCGCAGCCCTTTGCGGCGCAGCGCTTCCCCGACCGCGCCCGGAAACGAGTCGTCACGTTCACCGAACACGATGTCGCCGAGCCGCGCGCGGACCTGCTCGGCGACCACGCCCGCGAGTGCTTCGGCGGCGGCTCCGTCGTTCGCCCGCGCATGCACCTTCACTTCGATCTCCGGGAAATGCGCGCGGTAGCCGAGGGTGATGCCGGGGTGGTCGGCCTCCAGGCCCTCGAGCCGCTCGCCGACTTCGCTCTCGGGCAGCCCAAACGTGCGCAAGTGCACCTGGTGTGCGTCGTGCGTCGCGTGATCTCCGATCCGCGGGAGGACTTCGACCTGGAACATCTCCTTCATCTCGGAAGGCACGCCTGGCAAGAAGTGACACTTGCAGCCCTCGACGACGAGGGCGAACCCGGGCGCGGTGCCGCTGTTGTTCTGAAGCACATCGGACCCGGCGGGCCGGTCCGCCTGTTTGGCCCCCAGCTCCCGCATCTCGCGTCCTTTGTGCGCGTAGCGGCGGCGGATGTGATCGAGCACCGCCAGATCCCGCTCCACGGACACCCCGAGACCCTCTGCGACCGCTTGGGCCGTCCGGTCGTCGGTGGTCGGCCCGAGTCCCCCGGTGGCCACCAGCACCGCCCGGCCCTTGGTCATGCCGCGGACGGCGGCACCGATCTCGGCGGGGTCGTCGCTGACGGTTCTTCGTTCGACCACGTCGAATCCACGGTCCGTGAGCTCGGCGGAGAGCCAGGCGGCGTTGGTGTCGATGAGCTCACCGCGGGTGAGTTCGGTGCCAATGGAGAGAAGGACGGCTTTCATGGGAACCGCCGAGTGTCCTCCCGACACGCGCGAACCGCAAACGCCAGGTGTCCCACCCCATCGCCTTTCCTGGGACCTGCGGGAACGGCTCCAGACCCGCGGATCGCTTCGCTCCTGCGCGGGCCCAAAGCCAATACCGTGCTACTTCTGGGCCAATGAGACGGATTCACTGGCTCCTCGCACTCGCCTCCGTGGCCACTCTGGGCTCGGTTTGGGCACTTCGGACCGCGGCTCAGACCCGCGCGCCTTCCTCGGACAGCGCACCGGCCCCGACGGGGACGGACAATGCACCGTCGCCGCTGGCGCAGCTCCCGATCCAGCGACACACGCTGGCCAACGGCCTCCGCGTGGTCCTGAGCTCCGACCGCACGATTCCGACCGTCGCGCTCGCCGTCTACTACGACGTCGGCTCCCGGAACGAGGAGCGGGGACGCTCCGGCTTCGCGCACCTGTTCGAACACATGATGTTCCAGGGCTCGGCCAACGTCGGCAAAGGCGAACATTTCCAGCTGATCATGAACCGGGGCGGTTCGCTCAACGGAACGACCAGCCACGACCGGACCAACTACTTCGAGACCTTGCCCTCGAACGAACTCGCACTCGGGCTCTGGCTCGAAGCCGATCGCATGCGCTCGCTCGCGGTCACGGCGGAGAACTTCGAGAACCAGCGCCAGGTCGTCAAAGAGGAGCTTCGGCAGAGCTACCTGAACCAGCCGTACGCGATGAGCGGGTTGCGCATCAACGAACTCGCTTTCGGCGACTACTGGCCGTACGCGCACTCGACCATCGGCGAGATGCAAGACCTCGACAACGCGCCCCTCGAAGCGGTGCAAGAGTTCTTCAACACCTGGTACCGCCCGAACAACGCGGTCCTGGCGATCTCCGGTGACTTCGATCCGGCCGAAGCCCTGCAGCTCATCGAGCGCTACTTCGGCGCCATCGAGCAGGGACCGATTCCCGCGTACGAGCCACCCGAACTCGCGCCTCAGACCGCGGAGCGACGCGAGAGCATGCCCGATCCGCACGCGGAGCTGCCGGCGTTCCACATCGCGTACCCGATCCCGCAAAGCCGGGTCGCGGACCACTACGCGCTCGAACTGCTCGGCCTCATTCTCGGCGACGGCCAGTCCTCGCGGCTCTACCAGAAGCTCGTGAAGGAGCGCGAGATCTGCCAGCAGATCTCGGTCGGCACCGACGATCGCCGCGGTCCGGATCTGTTCTCCGTGTTCGCGATCATGTCCCGCGGCCACCAGCCCGCCGAAGCGCAGAACGTCGTGTTCGAAGAGCTGGCGACCGTGGCGCGCCGCGGGGTCACCGCGCGCGAACTCGAGAAGGCCCACAACCGGGTCCGCGGTTACTTCGTGTTCGGGCTCCAGGCCAACATGTCCCGCGCGCGACAGCTCGCGGAGTTCGAGATGTACTGGGGCGACGCGGAGCTCATTCGCAGCGAGCTCGATCGGTACCTCGCCGTGACGCAGGCGGACATCCAGCGCGTCGCCGAGCGCTACTTCGAACCGACCTCTCGCACCGTGCTCGACGTGTTGCCCACCTCGGGCGCCGGCGGGACCGAAGGGGAGGACGCCGCTGGTGGAGCCACCGCAGGCTTCTTCCTCGCGGACCCCGAGACCCCGAACTTCGAAACCGGCGTGACGAACGCCACCGACAACGACGCCATGTCGTCGCGAACCCTCGGGCACGACGGCTTCGCGCGTGAGGTGATCCGATGAACCGCCGACTTCTGCTTCTCAGCATCTTGACCACGACCGTTGCGGGTTTCGTCGCGTGTGGTGGTCCCGAGGTTCCGACCGCGGAGATCCCGCCGCTCGAGGGCGGCGAGACGACCGGCGGGCAGGAGGTGCCTGAGCCCGCCCACGTCACCAAACAGGAGCCGCCCGCGTCCGGTCCGGCGCGCGACATCGCGTTCCCGCCCATCCAGCGTGTGTCGCTCGACAACGGTCTCGAACTGAACACGGTCGAGTGGCATCAGCTCCCGGTCGTGTACCTGCGGCTCGTGGTCCGCAGCGGCGCCGAGCGCGACCCCGAAGCGCTTCAGGGTCTGAGCGACTTGGTCGCGCAGATGCTCCAGGAAGGCACGCGCCGCCAGAACAGCGCGCGGCTCGCCGAGCGCATCGAGTTCCTCGGCGCCGATCTGTGGACTGGGGCGGACGAAGAGAACGTGCAGTTGGTCTTTCGAGCGCTCAGCGATCACCTCGACGAAGCCATGGACATTCTCGCGGAGGTCGCGACCTCGCCGGCGTTCAACGCGGGCGAACTCGAGAAGCTCAAGCGGCGCGAACGCGACCGTCTCGCGCTGATGAGCAAGCGTCCGAACTTCCTCGCGCGGCGCGCGCTCTACAGTCAGCTCTACGGCGACCACCCCTACGGCCGGGTGGACACCACCGAGGCGGTCCTCCGCCGAGTGCGCCGCAACGATCTGGTGCGCTGGCACCGGACGCATTTCGTGCCGAGCAACTCGTTCCTCGTCGCGGTCGGAGACGTGACCCCGGAGCGGATCCGCACCGCCGCCGAGCGCGCGTTCGGCCGATGGCGTGGTCGCGACGTGCCCGCTGTGGAGTTGCCCGCACTTCCGGAACGCACCGAACGTGAGATCCTCGTGGTCGACCGGCCGGGCGCCGTGCAGTCGGTCATCCTCATGGGCAACCTCGCGCTCGCCCGCCAAAGCGAAGACTACGTGCAGCTCATGGTCGCCAACCAGGTGCTCGGTGGTTCGGCCGCGTCGCGCCTCTTCATGGATCTGCGCGAACGCCGAAGCCTCACGTACGGCGCCTACAGCCAGGTCGGCGAACGCGTCGGCACAGCCCCGTTCATCTCGTGGGCCGCGGTCCGCACCGAGGTGACGGGCGAAGCAGTGGGCGCGTTCTTCGAGAACCTCGATCGCATCGTCACCGAAGCGCCGCCCGCGGAAGAACTGCGGCACGCGCAGCGCTACCTGAGCGACTCGTTCCCGCTGAAGATCGACACGCCCGGAAAGATCGCGTCGCTCGTGGCGGACCTTCGGGTGTTCGGTCTGCCGGACAACTACTGGGAGACCTACCGGACCAGCATCGGCCAGGTCAGCGCCGCGCAGTCGCTCGCGGTTGCGCAGCGCTACATTCGCCCGGAGCAGATGCTCGTGCTCGTCGTCGGCAACGCAAACGAAGTCGCAGAGGGGCTTCGAACGTACGGCCCGGTCACGGTGGTCGACGAGAACATGGAACCGAAAGCGCGTTTCGATCAGCAGACGGCGGTGCCCAGCGAAGCACCCGAAGGTGGCGCGCAAAATCGCAGTCCGGAACACCAGGGCGAATCTCCGGCGTCTTAGAGGCAACCAAGCTCGGGGTGGCGTTGCTGCCCCGCGCGATCAACGGCTCGATGGCTTACCCCCGCTCGCGGGGACGGGAACGGAACACAGAACATGTGCGGCATCGTGGGATACGTGGGCGCGGAACAATGCGCGCCCCTGCTCTTGGATGGTCTCAAACGGCTCGAGTACCGCGGGTACGACTCCGCGGGTCTCGCGGTCCATGGACCGAAGGGCATCGACGTGCTCCGGGCGGTTGGCAAGCTGCGCAACCTGGCGTCGGCCCAGGCGGAGCGTCCCCTCGCGGGCACGGTCGGCATCGGGCACACCCGGTGGGCGACCCACGGCCGGCCGACCGAGGTCAACGCGCACCCGCACGTCGCCGGTCCGATCGCGGTCGTGCACAACGGCATCATCGAGAACCACCTCGAGCTGAAGAAGCGGCTGGTCGCAGCCGGTCGCACCATCGTGAGCGACACCGACACCGAGCTCGTCGCGCACCTGGTCGCGGTGAACCTCGACGAAGGCAAAGACCTCGAGGCGTCGGTCCGCAAAGCGCTCGGTGAGCTCCGCGGCGCCTACGCGATCGCGGTGCTCTCTTCGAACGAACCGGACCGCATCGTCGTCGCGAAACACGCATCGCCCCTCGTGCTCGGCATCGGGGACGGCGAGATGTTCTGCGCCAGCGACGTACCCGCGCTCCTTCCGTACACGCGCGACATGATCTTCCTCGAAGACGGCGAGGTCGCGGTGCTCGAGAAGGGCGCCGCGCGCATCTCCACGCTCGAGGGCACCCCGGTCGACCGGGTGTCGGTGCGCATCGACTGGTCTCCGGTCATGGCCGAGAAGGCCGGCTACAAACACTTCATGTTGAAGGAGATCTTCGAGCAGCCCCGCGCGCTCGAGGACACGCTCCGCGGCCGGGTCGATCGCGAGGCGGGCGACATCCACGATCACGAGATCGGGCTCACCGCCGAAGACGCCACGTCGATCAAGCGGGTGGTCTTGCTCGCCTGTGGCACGAGCCACCACGCCGCCATCACCGGCCGGTACTACATCGAGAAGCTCGCCGGGGTGCAGACGGTGGTCGAGCTCGCGAGCGAGTTCCGCGGGCGCGACGCGGTGGTCGGCGAAGGCGATCTGGTGGTCGCGGTGAGTCAGTCGGGCGAGACACTCGACACCCTGGTCGCGGCCAAAGAAGCCAAAGCCAAGGGTGCCAAGGTGCTGGCGATCGCCAACGTCATCGGCAGCGCGATTCCCCGACTGGCCGACGCGGTCTTCTACACCCACGCGGGGCCCGAGATCGGCGTCGCGTCGACGAAGTGTTTCACCACCCAGCTGGCCAACCTCTTGATGCTCGGCATCTGGCTCGGCCGACGCCGCGGCACCCTGAGCGAAGAACGTTCCCGGGAACTCGTCGAGGGGCTGGTGCGGGTTCCGCAGATGGTGGCCGACACCCTGAGCGGCACCCGGCAGCTCGTCGCCAACCTGGCGCGGCGTTACGTGGAAGCGCGCGACGTGCTCTTTCTCGGGCGCGGCTTGAACTTCCCCATCGCGCTCGAAGGCGCGCTCAAACTCAAAGAGATCAGCTACGTGCACGCCGAGGGCTACGCCGCCGGCGAGATGAAACACGGGCCCATCGCACTCATCGACAGCAACGTGCCGGTGATCGTGATCGTGCCGAGGGACTCGAACCACGACCGCAGCCTGAGCAACCTCGAAGAGGCCCGCGCCCGGGAGGCGATCGTGATCGCCGTGGCGACCGAAGGCGACGAGCGGGCTCGCGAGGTCTGCCACGATCTCATCGAGATCCCGGACGTGCTCGAAGAACTCACGCCGTTTCTCACGGTGCTCCCACTGCAGCTCTACGCCTACTACGTCGCGGATTTCAAAGGCACGGACGTCGACCAACCGCGGAACCTCGCGAAGACCGTCACCGTCGAGTAGGACTCCGCATGTTCCGAGGACAACGCGTCGCGGTGGTCGTGCCCGCGCACAATGAAGCCCGACTCATCGCGCGCACACTTTCGTCGGTGCCCGGCTACGTGGACGACGTGGTCGTGGTCGACGACGCGAGCGTGGACGCGACCCGGAGCTGCGCAGAACAGTGCGGCGATGGCCGCGTGCAGGTGGTGGTGCATCCCGCCAACCGAGGCGTCGGTGCAGCGATCGCGACAGGCTACGAACGCGCACTTCAGCTGGGCGCGGAGGTCGTCGCTGTGATGGCCGGTGATGCGCAAATGGATCCAACGAACCTCCCGGCGCTGCTCGAGCCGGTGGTGGGTGGCAGCGCCGACTACGCGAAGGGCAACCGATTGCAGTGGCCGAACGCGCACCGCGCGATGCCGCCGGCCCGGTGGCTCGGCAACCATGTGCTCTCTGCGATGACCCGCGCCGCGACGGGCCTCCGCATCCAGGACTCGCAGTGCGGCTACACCGCGATCAGCGCGCGCGCGCTTCGGTCGCTCGACCTCGGCGCGCTCTGGCCGCGCTACGGCTACCCGAACGACCTGCTCGCGTCGCTGGCACGGGTCGGCGCGCGCGTCGTCGATGTGCCGGTGCGTCCGGTGTACGCGGACGAGCAGAGCGGGCTCGGCTGGCGCGACGCCACCTACGTCATCCCGTGGGTGCTCGGGCGCGCGGCCCTTCGACGTTGGGGAGACGCCGCCTACGAGACCGAGCCGGCGCCCGCGTCGCCCCGCGGGCGCTGAACGGTGCGGCTCGGTCTGCTCACGACCGGCTACCCACGCACGCCTTCGGATCACTGTGGCTCGTTCGTGCGCGGGTTCGCGGATTCGCTGCGCAGTCGCGGCCACTCGGTCGAGGTGCTCGCACCGTCCGACCCCCACCTGGAAGAAGGCGGGACGTTCGTGCCCATCCGATACGCGCCGCGTGTATGGGAGCGAACCTTCTACCGGGACGGAGTGCCCGACAACGTCTCGGACGCGCGGGCCTGGCCCGGTCTGCTGACGTTCCCGCTCTCGCTCGCGTTGTCGGTCCGGAAACGTGCGCGTCGCTGGGATGCGGTGGTCGCGCACTTCGGGGTTCCGTGTGGCTTGGTGGCGCAGCTCGCTGGTCTGCCCGTGCTCACGGTGTGGCACTCCGGCGACCTGCACCTCGTGCGCCGGTTGCTGGATCGCGCGCCGTGGTTTCGCCCCGTGCTTCGCCGAACACTCTTCGACCGCGGCACCCATTGGTTTGTCCGAGAAGAACACCGCGCCGCGTTGATGCACGACGCACGAGCGCCCTCTCTCGTGCAACCGATGCCCGCCGATGTTCGCATCGTGGATCGGGACGTGGCGCGGGCGGCGCTGGGTCTGAGCCGCCCGACCGTGCTCTTCCTTGGTCGGCTGGTTCCGGTGAAAGGCGTGGAGGTGCTGCTCGACGCCATGGTGGGTCTTGCGGAAGCCGATCTCGTGGTGGCCGGAGACGGTCCGTTGCGGGCGTTGGTTCGAGATGCGGCGCGCGGTTCGGACGGCCGCATCCGCGCACTCGGCCGCGTGGCGGAACCGGCGAAGTCGCGGTGGCTCGCAGCCGCGGACGTGGTCGTCGTGCCGAGCATTCGGCTGCCCAGCGGCCGCACCGAAGGATCGCCAGTGGTGGTGCGCGAGGCGCAACGTCTGGGCACGCCGGTCGTGGTCAGCGACGTCGTGCCCGTGGACGGCGAACACGCACGCGTGTTCCCAGCGGGCGACGTCCAGGCGCTGCGAGCCGCGGTCCGATCCGCGCTCGTGGACTCCAGACCCGCGCAGGACCCACCGTCCATGGATCGGTGGAGCGACGTCGGCGCGTTGGCCGAACGAACCCTCTTGGCGCTCCGCGGCGAGGTCTCTGCGCCTTAGAAGGGACGCATCGTCTCGGTGTGCGTGTCGACGAAGTCGGGGCGGGGCGACAGGTCGCCGCTGGGCATGTGGATGCCCCAGTTCTTGAGCTCTGCGTGCTGAGCGCCTTTGACCTTGATCGTCATCCCATCAGCCACGCCTTCGAACGAGCCGTAGTGCACCCGGTGCCCCTCCACGAAGGCGAGGTAGACATACTCCACGATCAGGCTCGGTTCGTAGGTGTCCACGAACGCGAACGTGAGCCGGTCCAACACGAACTCGCTGGGCTCTTCCCCGTCGTTCCAGAAACGGAGCGTCCCACTGAGCGTCAACGTGGACACCGCTAGGGAGTGACGCGCCGGGTGCCGGCCGGCGGCGTGAACTGAAAGCGGGCTTCGGGCACGTTCCGGTTGAAGCGCATCTCGCGGAAGTCGAAGCGGTTTCGGTTGCCCGCGGAGTCGATGATCAGCACGCGCTGAATGACGCCGGCCTGGCGCCCGCCGCGCTCCATGATCCGGACGTAGAAGAGCACGCGTTCGTACTGGGGCGTCGGAACCCGCGGCCGCAGCTCGAGTACGTAGCCACCAGGGAACCCCTGGCGCGCCGGGTCGAGCAAACGGAGGTTGAAGTCGCGGTCCAGGCGACCGGTGCCGGTGAGGAAACTGAACGCGAGCGGGATCTGGTCGTCCTGGATCGGCCGCTCGATCAACTGCCCGTGCTGCTCGCCTTCGTCCGGCGGCTGGTACACGACGAGCTGCTCGCCGTTGCTGACGAAGATCTGTCCGTTCGGCCGCGCGTAGTCCCACCGCATCTTGCCGGGCTTGCTGAAGACGACGGTGCCGCGTGCCCGCGTCGTGCGGTCGTAGACCTTCGTGAACTGGGTCTGGTGGAAGTCGGCCTGCAAGCTGCGGGTCTGGTCGTAGAACGACTGGACGAGCGCCGCGACACCCCGTGCGTCGAGTGACGCGGGGGTCGGCTGTTGCTGCGCATGCACGGTCAAGACCGCAGCGGAGGCGATGGAGATCGCGACGAGGCGAATGAGGACGCGGTGGTTCATGGGCGGAGTTGGAACGCTCGGGGCGGGTGGGTATTCAGGGGACGCTGCGAATGGTGGACGTCCGGGCGGAGTATGGGTGCTGGATCCGGGGCGCGCTACGGCTCTGGCGCGGTCGGTACGCCATGCAGGACCGGACCAGGACATCACCAACCCACCGGCAACAAACGCCTTTCCGTCATTGGAGAGAGGATCTCTCCGGGCCCTGTTGATCGGCAGACCAAGCTCCCTTAGCCTGGGAGTACGGATCGGGGACAATCCGGCGGCGACGTGCCGGCCCCTCCTGCTTGGTTGACTTAGAGAAGTTACAGGGTGGACGGCGCTGCGAGGACAACGCGTCGAAGACCCAAACCAGGGGTACGCAGGTACCAAAGGGAGGTGTCTATGGCACGTGTACGCCGTTCTTCGAGCCCAGAAATCGTGATCGCTCGTCTCGAGCAGAAACACGCGAGGCTCAAGGAACGGGTCAATGAACTCTCGGGACGCAGCTACCTATCGCCTGCCGAGCAGGTCGAACGTCAGCGTCTCAAGAAAGAGAAACTGGTGATGAAGGACGAGCTGCAGAAGATGAAGTAGGCGCGGCCCGCGGAACCGAAGCGAACGAGGTCAGCGTTGCTGGCCTTTGTCGTTTAAGGGGGCGTCGAATCGAAACCGCGATCAGCGCGGCCGGTACTGCGGCCACGCCGCAAGCTCGACCACCACGCAGGTACCGCCGCCACGGGTCACCGTCGCGATGCCCACATCGGTGAAGCGGCGATCGATGAGGGTCAGCCGGTGGCTTGGACTCTGGAGCAGCGCAGCGAAGGCTTCGGTTTCGGTGCGTGCCCGCGCCACCGTCTCGCCGACCACCCGCGCCACGATCCCACGGCGGCGCAGCCGCGCTTCGGGGTCCCGTCCACCTTCGCCCACGTGTCCTGCCCGGCCAGCCGCGCAGACCGTGCGTGCATGCGCGGCGGCCTCTTCGCGCAGCAGCCGGTTGTCCCGAAGCGGAGCGCTTCCGACCTCTTCGCGCAACCGCTCGAGTCGAGTCGGCAGCGGCGCGTCGCTCTGAAGGTTCTCTTCCGTACGCACATCGCCTCCCCGGGTGCGCTCGGCCACCGGGCGAGGACCCCCCGGACCAGTCGCGACCAGTTGCGCGGTGATGGGTCCCGACGTCTGGGGCCACGCGAGCCGCTCACCATCGTGCACCCCCACGCGGCCACCGCGCTCGTCGGCCGCGCCGGAGTCCCCGACGAACGCCACATATGCATCGCGGAAGTCGGGATGCAGCTGGACCACCAGCGCGTCGCCCTGCACTTGGAGCGACCCGCCACGGGCGGCCACCACCCAGAGCGAACCGCTGTCGCCCTGCGCCTGACCACACACCACCTCGCCGTCCGCCGTTGCGGCGAAGGTCGCAACTCCGTCGAGGTCCCGCACCACCCGCACGGAGGGGAGGTCCGAACCCGATTCGAAGAGCGCGTCTCGGACGGTCGCCGGATCCAGCACATCGGACAGCAACAGCGTGGCGGCGGTTTCGGCGAGGGCGTCCTCTTCCTGACACTGCGCGTGCGCCACAGTCGAGAGGGCCAAGGACATGCCCACCACCAACAACCCACCGAGGACGCGTGCCATGGCCCGAGGTTCGCCGCGGACGGTTCCGCGGGCCAGTTCTAGGTCAGTTCCAGACGTTCCACTCCGGGTCAGACCAGGATCAGGTCGTCCAGATCGAGTTCGTCCACGTCGTCCGAGGTCAACACGATCCGGGTGTCCATGAGCCGCTCGTCGCCGAGCTCCTCGATGTACTCCCGGATCTCGTCCACCGCGTCGAGCAAGCGCTGGAAGAGTTCGCGGCTCAAGAAGAGCACGGTCGAGTTCACCCCGGCGGTCACCGTCGCGCTCGTCGGCTCGTCGTGCAGCAGCGCGATCTCTCCGAAGACGGCGCCCGGTTTGAGCGTGGCGAGCAAGACCTTCTCTCCACCATCCCGCTTCGAGACGTCCACCTCGCCGCTGAGCAATACGAACAAACCTTGGCCGGGCTGGCCTTCTTGGATCACGTGCGTGCCGGCGGCGACGTCGTGGGCGGTGAACCGGCGCACCAGATCCAGCCGCTGCTTGCGGTTGAGCGGTTTGAACAGCCGCGAAGTGGCGAGCAGGTTGTTGAGCAGGCGCTCCCGGGTGAAGTTGTCGAGCGCCTGGGCGACGGCGCCCACTTCACTCGCGGCGGCTTGAAGCGCCGAGCGGTCGAACTCCAAGAGGTCGCAGTCGTCGGTGGCCACAACGGTCGCGGAGCGCGGCTGGGCGGACACGAGGGCCATCTCGCCGAAGATCGATCCGCCGTGGAGGCGCGCCAGCTCGTGTTCGACCCCTTCGTCGTCCCTTCGAACCACCTTCACCGCGCCGCGCGCGAGAATGTAGAACGCGGTGCCGGCTTCGCCCTGGGTGAGGATCACGTCGTCCGGCCGTTTGCGTACGAGCTTGAGGGCACCGAGGACGTTGGCAAACGCCTCCTCCGGCAAGAGGCTGAAGAGCGGGATCGGGGTGAGCTTCTCCGGATATGCCGCGATGCGCTCCGTGCTGCACGCGATCTTCGCGGCCGCCGGAAGCAACTCTTCGAGCGGCGGGGGCGTGTCGAGTTTCAGCTCACCGGGCACGGAGAAGCTGCTGTCCGCGAGCGAGAGACGGACCGAGGGGCCCAACTTCTTGCTGTCCTTGCAGTAGAGCTTGGCGAAGAGGGCGAGCTGCTTGATGAACTCTGGTTCGAGCGCCTCGAGGATCTTGAGCGCGATGAGCGCGCGGAACGGATACCCCGCATTGGCGGCGTGCCGGGCGAGCGATGTGTAGACGTAGGCCGCGGCGGGCACTTCCTGCATCGCGAGCAACGTGTCCGCGACGCGCAGCCGGGCGTCGAGGTCGTTGGGCTGGAGTTGCACGAGAAGCGCGTAGGCGTGAAGCGCTTCCGGATAGGCTCCGGCGAAGAGCTTCGCGTCGGCGTGGTCCCTGAGCTCGAGAACGGTCTGCATGCCCGCATGCTCCGCCCCCCGCCTGAGTTTTTCAATGGTTTGTACGCCGCGCCGATCCCCGAACCTTTGCAGGGCCCGTCCGGAGCCCTACAGTGGAGTTCATGCGCCTGCGCTCCGTGCTCCTCGTCGCCACCGGTCTCGTGACCGCGGCTGGTTATTCCCTCCATGTCCGAGCCCCCGAGGACGCCGAGCCGGTCCCGACCGCGGCCGCCACCGCAGACCTAGATCCCGCGACCGGGGCGATCCTGATCGACCTGGACGACGACATCTCCGACTCCGAGCGGGATGCCCTCGAAGCGTTGGTGGTGGGCGCCATCGCCCCATACGACTGGCCGGAAGGCGACGCGGCGCTTGGAGACGTGCTCAGCGCGGACGCGCAGCTCCTGCGTCTGCACGCGCCCGCGAGCGAAGTCGCAGACGTCTTCGCCGCGCTCCGTGCGAACGAGGACGTGGAGTCGATCGAACGCGAACGCATCTGGACGTTGCCGGAAGACGCGCTCGCGAGTGAGTTCATCCCGCTCGACGACGACGACATCGAAGACGCGCGCGGCGGTTTTCGCCCGAACGACCCGTTCTACAAACACCAGTGGCACCTCGACCAGATTCAGATGCCCGCCGCGTGGCAGCGTTCGCGTGGCCAGGGCGTGGTGGTGGCCGTCATCGACACCGGCGTCTCGTACCGAGACCTCGGTTCGCGCTTCCGCACCGCCCCGGACCTGAAACAGACCCGCTTTGTCGCAGGCCGCGACTTCGTAGAGAACGACGCGACCCCGGACGACGAACACGGCCACGGCACCCATGTCGCGGGCACCGTCGCGCAGTCCACCAACAACGGCGTCGGCGTGGCCGGCGTGGCCCCCCAAGCCGCCATCATGCCCATCCGCGTGCTCGACGCGCGCGGCGCCGGCAGCTGGGGCAGCGTCGCGGCGGGCATCCGCTGGGCAGCCGACCACGGCGCGGACGTCATGAACCTCTCGCTCGGTGGCGGCACCCCGTCCCAGGCCATCGCGACCGCCATCATCTACGCGCACCGCAAGGGCGTGGTCGTGGTCGTCGCGGCAGGCAACACCGGCCGTGGCCGCGTGCAGTACCCCGCGGCCAACCGCTTCGCCTTCGCGGTCGGCGCGGTCCGCTACGACGAGACGCTGAGCTTTTACTCGAGCTACGGCCGCCACCTCGACATCGTCGCCCCCGGCGGTGATCTCCGAGTCGACCAGAACCGAGACGGCATGCCGGACGGCGTGCTCCAAAACACCATCCTTCGCGGCAACCCCATGCGGCACGACTACCTGGGCTTTCAGGGCACCTCGATGGCCGCCCCCCACGTCGCCGGTGTCGCCGCGCTGCTCAAGGCGAGCGGGGTCCGTGACCCGACCGCGGTGGAACGCCTCATTCAGCAGTCCGCGAAGTCGAAGTCCGACCGGCGTCGCTACGGCGCGGGTCTCGTCCAGGCCAACAACGCGCTGCGCGCGGGCACTCGGGATCTCGGCGCCGGCCGCGGCACGACCGCTGCGGTCTTCGGTGGCCTCTTGCTCCTCGGGCTGCGCCGCCGCCGCAAACTCGGTGTCGGCATCGCCGCCACGCTCGGTGCGGCGTTCCTGACCGGCGGCGGACTCGGCGTGTTCGGCTTCGGCGGGTCCTGGACCGCAGCCGCGACCGGCACCGCCGGCCTGCTCTCTTTCGGCGGCTTGGGTGTCGCCCTCATCGCCGCGCTCCCGCTCGGTCTCGTCGCCGTCTTCTACGGCGCGAAGCGCGGACGCGCGCTCCTTGCGGGCACGAGCTTCGGGGCCGCCGGCGTGCTCTTGTTCGAAGCGGTCGCCCCGGTCGCCACCTCGGCCATGTGGGTCGGCCCGGCCCTCGCCGTCTTGGCCGGCGTCTGCCTCGTCGTCGGCCGCCAGGTCGCGCTCCGCTCCGAGTAGTCGCTCAGAGGCTGCGGCGGGCCAGCGCCTACTCCTCGGGGGCGGAGCGGGCCCGGTGGGTCTGTCCGACGGGCGTGAGCTCTTCGAGGCTGCTCGCGAGCGTCGTGCGCCACTCCGGCTTGAGACCGGTGCCCTGGTCCCCGCCGACTTCGCGCGCGAGCGCGAGGTAATGCAACGCCTCGGTGCGTTGGTTGAGGCGCAAGGAGGTCATGCCCCGCAAGTAGAAGTACCGGGCCCGAGTCGCGACATCCATGTCGGGGGTCTGATCTTCCACGTCGTCGAGCCAGACGAGCGCGTTCTCGTAGCGGGCGGTCTCGTACTCGACCTCCGCCAGGCGCATGTCTTCGCTCAGCTGGGCGCACCCCATCGCCGCCACCGCCAGCAGCAGTGCCGCTGTACGACCCAAGAACCCCGTCGAGCGCATCGTCCTACCCATCGTGGACACGGTTATACCGCACCGAGGCGCCGGTCGTACGCAGGAGTCGTCGAAGAAGTCACGCTTGCCCCAGCCAGGCGACCAACAGGAGAATGAAACGGGCGGCACAGGCGTCTTCAAGAAGCGGCAGCAAAAAGAAACCGCCCGACGCGAACGTCGGGCGGTCAGAAATGCGAAGAATGTTTGTCGGTTCGGGAGGACAGTCCCAATCGACGTGGCTATGATTTCAGGAGGTCTTCAGGGACACCCCAAATAAGCCTAAGAATCCAAGCGAAGCACAAGCCAACCAATAAGGAAGAAAGCCAACGAAGCGAAGCGGACTCAAAGTCTCTGGTGGCAGCCGGGCAGGTCACAACCAGATTCAAGCAAGGACAGGGGACTCTAAAGCAACGTCAGTGCCACATTGACAGCTCGAGCCCAAATGGCGAAATCATTGAAGAAATCAGCGAAGCCGGTCCCTCGGGGCCGGCTTCTCGCGTAGCCACCCCCCCGAAGGCACGACATCGATGTCATGGTGGCAACCGAACCCGCCCGATTCTGCGCGTTTCTTCTGAACACTCGCGAAGCGAGCCAGGCCCGCTTCGCGCCTTCCACTCTCGCGAAGCGACCCGTGGTCGCGAGGAACTACGACCGGTAGTCGGCGTTGCAGCTGACGTAGTCGTGGCCGAGGTCGCAGGTCCAATAGTGCGCCCGGGCGGCCCCCGACTGCAGCCGCAGGGTGATCGTGTAGGACTTCTTCCGCATGACGGAAGCGGCCCGCTTCTCCACCCGCGGGGTCATCGTCGTGACTCCGTCGCGGTAGACGACCACGTCACCGATCCGCACCTGGGCCTGTTCGGGGTCGAACGCCACCCCCGCACGGCCGGCTGCGCCGAGGATGCGACCCCAGTTGGGATCCTCGCCATGCAGTGCCGTCTTCACCAGCTGCGAGGTGGCGATGGTGCGGGCGAGTGCGAGCGCCTGCCGTTCGGTCCCCGCACCCTCCACCACGATCTTCGCGACGTGCTGTGCGCCTTCTCCGTCGGCCACAATCTGCATCGCCAGCCGCCAGAGCACGTGTTCGAGTCGTTCTTCGAAAACGCGCAGCGCCTTGCCGGAGAGCACGCGTCCTGATCCCGAGGCCATCGCGAGCACCATGTCGTTGGTGCTCGTGTCCCCGTCGACGGTGATGCGGTTGAAGGTCTGCTCGGCGGCACGCCGCAGCGCTGCGCGAAGGTCCGCGGGCGCGACCGGGGCGTCCGTCACCACGAAGCCGAGGGTGGTCGCCATGTTCGGGTGGATCATGCCCGCGCCTTTGGCGATGCCCAGCAAGGAGTAGGTCTTCTTGCCCGCAGGGCTCGTGGCGCGTGCGCCCTTGGTGCCGCGGTCGGTGGTGAGGATCGCTTTGGCGAACCGCTGCGCACCCTTCTCCGAGCTGCGCCGCAGGAGCTCAGGCAGTGCGGCCTCCACCCGGTCGGCAGGCAAGGGCACGCCGATGACCCCGGTCGAGGCGGGCACGACGGCGGTCCGCGGCACGCCGAGCAAACGCGCGAGCGCTCGGGTGGTCGAGCGCGCCGCGTCGCGTCCGACTTCGCCGGTCGCGGCGTTGGCGTTGCCGCTGTTCACGAGCGCGGCTTGGCACGCGCCGTTGCGCAGCCGGGACGCGGCGATTCTCACGGGCGCCGCCTTCACGCGGTTGGTGGTGAACACCGCGGCGCTCGACACCGGCGCGTCGGCGACGATGAGTCCCAGGTCGAGCGGCGGTTTCGCGCCCGGCTTCTGCTTCTTGATGCCCGCCGCGATCCCCGAGAATCGAAACCCGGGGACCGGCGCGTAGAGCGGTTGAACCATGGGCTTCAGCTGCCCGGTCGGGCCGGCTTGCCGCGCTTCTTGCGTTCCTTGCGCGCCTGCGCCCGGCGTTGCTGCCGGTTCAACCCAGCACCGCCGTCGCCACCCGCGGGGGGCGGGCCTCCACCACCAGGGCGTCCAGGCGGCGGACGTCGGCGGCCGGTCGGTTGTCCGACGGGTTTGCCGGCGGTGTCTCCGCCTTCTTGAGAACTGTGCCGGGCTTCCATCGCGCGCTGGCGGACTTCGGCGTCCTTGCGGCGCTGTGCTTCGAGCGCCTGGAGGTCTTCTTCGCGGACCCGTTCGACCGTGAAGAGCGACTTGGTGACGTTGGCTTTGATGGTCCGGATCATCTCCATGAACATCTTGTGGCCTTCGAGTTTGTACTCGCGCTTCGGGTCGCGCTGGCCGTAGCCCCGCAGACCGATGCCCTGCCGGAGCCGGTCCATCGCCTGCAGATGTTCGATCCACAGGTTGTCGATCTCCTGCAGGTACGTGTTCCGGAACAGGCGCAGGAACGACTCTTCTTCGAGCTCCCGCATCCGCTTGAGCAAGACGTTCTCCGCATCCTGGTAGAGCTTCTCTGCCATCTCCTGCGCGTCGGTGAACTTGTTCTGCAGAACCGGGCAGTCGATGTCGAACTGCTCCTCGAACCCATCGGCGAGCGCGATGTAGTCCCAGTCGTCGTAGTGTTTGTTGGGCGGGCAGTGCTCGACGATCAGCGCGCCGATCAGCTCGTCCACCATCTCGAGCATGCGTTCCTTCTGCTCGCTCAGCGACATCGCGACTTCTTCACGTGCGAACTCGAACGCCTTCTTGGGATCGTCCGCGTACGGCCGCAGATCGATCGCGCAGCCGAACCACATGTAGATGTCGCGTTCCATCGGCGCCGGGCGGAGCGTCTTGAGCGCAAGGATGTCGCGCTTGAACGCCCCCTGGCGGAACGCTTCGATCTCTTCGTTGCTCGCGCCCGCCTCCGGCGGCTCCGTCGAGTGCAGCTTGACCATCTTCTCGAGGATCGGGACCGCGCGTTTGCGCAGGGCGTCGTCGATGTCGTGTACGAGCGGCTCGGGCTCCATGCCCTTCTTGCGCTGCTCATCGGTGGGCACGGTGCGGTACTGACCCTGCAACACCTGCTTGCGCAGATCGTAGACGCTCTTGCGCTGCTGGTTCATCACGTCGTCGTAGTCGAGCAGGTTCTTACGAATGTCGAAGTTGCGCTCTTCGACCTTCTTCTGCGCGTTCTCGACGGCCTTGCTGACCCACTTGTGTTCGATCGGCACGCCTTCTTCCATGCCGAGCGTGTCCATCATCTTCTGGACGCGGTCACCGGCGAAGATGCGCATCAGGTCGTCCTCGAGGCTCAAGAAGAACCTCGAGGCGCCCGGGTCGCCCTGGCGGCCGGACCGCCCACGCAGCTGGTTGTCCACCCGCCGCGACTCGTGCCGTTCGGTGCCGATGATGTGCAGCCCGCCGAGCTGTTTGATGCGGGCGCCTTCCTTCTTGCACTCGATTTCGTACTCGGCTTGGAGCTCTTCGATCGCCGCGTCGATCGCCGCGGGATCCTGGAGCATCTCTTCGGTGGCGTTCTCCAGCACTTCGACCCGCGCGATCATCTCCGCGTTGCCCCCGAGCACGATGTCGGTGCCGCGGCCGGCCATGTTGGTCGCGACCGTCACGGCGCCAGCGGTGCCGGCCTGCGCGACCACGATGGCTTCGCGCGCGTGCTGCTTGGCGTTGAGTACTTCGTGTTTCACGCCACGCTTCTCGAGCAGTCGGCTGAGTGCGTCGGACTTCTCGACGCTGGTCGTGCCCACGAGCACCGGGCAGCCGTTCTGAACGATGGTGTCGATCTGTTCGGCGACAGCGATGAACTTCTCGCGTTCGGATCGGTAGACGAGGTCTTCTTGGTCGTCGCGAATGACCGGCTTGTTGGTCGGGATGACCGAGACATCGAGCTCGTAGATCTTGTGGAACTCGGCGGCTTCGGTGTCGGCGGTGCCCGTCATGCCGGACAGCTTGCGGTACAAGCGGAAGAGGTTCTGGAACGAGATGGTGGCGAGCGTGATGGACTCGTCCTGAATCGGGACGCGTTCCTTGGCTTCCACCGCTTGGTGCAGACCGTCGGACCAGCGACGGCCGGGCAGCGTCCGACCGGTGAAGTCGTCGATGATGAGGACCTTGCCGTCCTTGATCATGTACTGCTGGTCGCGGTGGTAGAGCGTGTGCGCGCGAAGGCACTGGTTGAGGATGTGGAGCGTCTCGAGGTTGACCGTGTCGTAGAGGTTCGCTTCCGCCGTGTCGCGGTACCCGCCCTCTCGGCTCTTCTCCAGCAAGCCGGCGCGTTCGAGCAGCTGCTGCGCGAGCTCCATGCCTTCTTCGGTCAGCGTGACCGAGCGGCCCTTCTCGTCGAGCTCGTAGTGTTCGTCACGCCGGAAGCGCGGGATGAGCTCGGTCAGGCTGATGTACTTCTCGCTCGCGGTGTCGCCGGGACCACTGATGATCAGCGGCGTCCGCGCTTCGTCGATCAGGATCGAGTCGACCTCATCCACGATCGCGAAGTTCAGCTCGCGCTGCACGTAGTCGTAGATGCTGAACTTCATGTTGTCGCGCAGGTAGTCGAAGCCGAACTCGTTGTTCTGGCCGTACGTGATGTCCGCGAGGTAGGCCTTCTTCTTCTGCGAGTTCGGGCTCTGCGGCACGATGACGCCGACACTCAGCCCGAGGAAGTTGTGGAGCTTCGCCATCCACTCCGCGTCTCGCGCGGCGAGGTAGTCGTTCACCGTGACGACGTGCACGCCCTTGCCTTCGAGCGCGTTCAGGTAGCAGGGCAGGGTGGCGACGAGCGTCTTGCCCTCACCGGTGCGCATCTCCGCGATCTTGCCGGCGTGCAGCGTCATGCCGCCGATCATCTGCACGTCGTAGTGCCGCATGTGCAGCACGCGGCGCCCGGCTTCTCGGACCACGGCGAAGGCCGGGATCATCAGGTCGTCGACGGTGGCTCCGTTGTCGAGTTTCTCTCGGAACTGGGCGGTCTTCGCCTTCAGCTCGGCGTCCGAGAGCTTCTTCATGCGCTCCTCGAGCGCGTTGATCTGGTCGACGATCGGGTGAAGTTTCTTAACTTCGCGATCGTGTTTGGTACCGAGGATCCTCTTCAGAGCCCATCCGAACATGCAGTCAATTCCCTGGGTTGCCTGGTAAGGCGGGTGTCGCTCGCGGGTCTAACCTCGCGAAAGGACACAGTTCTCCTCCATCTGGAGGAAGTGGCTGAGGCGGCACCATAAGCGGGGGGATGCACCTCCGCAACGGGAGCCCTCTCCGATCCGCGGTTCCGCCGCCCCGATCGACGCCGTGCGATCGCGGGCGGTGGAACCGCACGCTTCAACACGTGTCGGAACCCCACGTGCCCTTCCGAACCTTGCGTACACTTCCTCCGTGACCGACCCGCCCGACCGCGTGAGCGCCAGCCCCAAAGGGCGGGACTGGATCGCCACCGTGCTGCTCCCGGCGGCCGTGGGCCTGGTCTTCATCGCCGTCCTCGTGGGCGAGCGCGGCACCGCGCGCCTCGACCTGCAGATCTTCGCGCCCAACGCGGTGGCTCCAGGCGCGCCCATTCCGATCCGCGCGGTGCTCTACGATCTCCACGGCGCGTCTCCGGTGGTGCGTCCGGCAGAGGTGCGCGTGGAACTGCAGCCGGTTGAGGGAGACGAGGTCTCGGCGCCCGCGATCGCGCAGACCGATCTCGCATCGTCGGCGGTGTTGGGCGCCGAAGGCGGGCTCACCGCGCCCACTGCGACCGGCCAGTACCGCCTCTTCGCGATCGCCGGCGATCGGGCCGACCCAGATGCGCCGCGGGTGTCGCGCCTGGTGCGGGTGCAATCGTCGCCGCCCCCACTCGAGAAGATCGGGCGGCTGCAAACCGAACTTCAACAGTGGACACTGTTTCCTGTTCGGGGCGACGCGCCGCCCGACCAGCTCGACGCGCGGGTCGTCGGCGGAGACTGCGGCGCACCTGGTCCATGCGAACTGCTCGTGTGGGTGGGCTCGCCCGCAGCCGCGATCCGGCTCGACGACACGCTCTCCGCCGATCCGATCGGCACGCCAGAATGCAACGGTCAGGTCGAGACGATCGGCATCGTGCGGTGCCGGGTTCAGGGCCGCGGACACGAAGCCACGACGACGGTCACCGCGCTGCGGGCCGGTGTCGAAGTGGGCCAGCGGCGGGTGCGGCTTCCGATGGGACCAGGCGCGCCGGCGTTGACGGGACCACGCGTCGACCGCCTCACCGCGCCCGGCGAGCGGGTCGCGCTCGATGTGCAGACCCTCGACGACCGACCGGTCGTCTTCGACGTCTTTCACGAAGAGCGGTGGGTCCGCACCGAGTCGCACCCTGCGGGGGCGGTCGAGGCCGGCATGGCCCTGTCGGAGCCCGGGCTCTGGCGGGTGCAAGCGCGCACCGATCCCTTCGCCAGCACCCGCGCGGCCACGCGGGTGTACTTCGTCGGAACGGTCCGGGCGTTGGCGGAACGTCCCGAGCAGTCGGCGTGGGACGATCCCCTCGCCGCTCAGATCCGCGCCGGCCGTCCGCTTCGCTGCGAAGGCATCCACTGCAGCGACACGCGCATCGCGCAGTTCCTGCTGACCGCGCCGGAGCTCGAATTGCTTCAGACGCCGGGCGCGTCGAGCGGCGCAGCGCAGTGGAACATGGGCCTGCACGACACCCGCACGTGGAAGCGCTGGCTGGCGGCAGCGCTCATCGTACTCGCCGGGTTCTTCGTCGCGGCGGTCGTGGTGCGGCGAGGACTGCGCGCGGTCGGACAGGCCAAGGAGATCCTGGCGTTGGCGGATGTCGAGACGGGCGAGTCAGGCGAGCGCGCCGAGGAGCGCCCACCGTATGAGGTGTGGGGTGGCGGCGCGTTCGTGGTGGCGGCCTTCTGCGTGGCCGCGGCGCTCGTGATGAGCCGGGGCTGCATGTAGCATTCGGCCATGAACCGAAGTGTGTGGGGCGTGCTCTTGGTGGCACTGGGTTGGGGCGTGGTTGGCGGCGCGGGCTGTGGCTCGGACGACGACGGCGGGGTCGATGCAGCGGGTGTGGATGCGGCGGGTGTCGACGCACCGGGCGTCGACGCACCGGGTGTCGATGCCCCGGGTGTCGATGCGCCTGGGACGGACACCGGGCCTCGGGACGGCGGACCACCGCCCATGCCGACCGCATGCGATTACGAGCCGCCCGCGGGCGCGGTCCTGTACGTGGCCACCGATGGAGACGACGGCTCGGGCGACGGGTCGATGGGTGCGCCGTTCGCGACGATCACTGCGGCGCTCGATGCCGCAGCCGATGGCGCGACCATCCTCGTGCGGCCAGGCACGTACACGGGGCGGATCCGGATGCGGGGCACGTTCGCCGAAGGTGTGACGGTGCGATCGGAGGTGCCGTACATGGCGCAGCTTCGGAACGACGACACCGTGATGACGTTCTACGAAGCCGGGGCCGGGTGTGAGGGCATCACGCTCGAAGGCTTCGACATCGCGCACAGTGGTGCTGGCGCCGGCGCGCTGGTTGTGCACCTCGATGGCGGCGGCAACAACCAAGTCAGCCGAATCACGATCCGCAACAACGTGCTGCACGACTCGTTCAACAACGACGTCTTGAAGATCAACAACGGCATCGCCGATGTGCTGGTCGAGCGGAACCTCTTCTTCAACCAGACCGGCTCCGACGAACACATCGACCTGAACAGCGCCGAGCGGGTCGTCATCCAGGACAACATCTTCCTGAACGACTTCGAAGCGAGCGGCCGCACCAACATGGGCGAGACCTCGAGCCACATCGTGGTGAAGGACAGCAACGCCGACGGTGACATCTACACCGGCTCCCGTGACATCACGATCCGCCGCAACGTGTTCCTGCATTGGCAGGGCGATTCGGGCACCGGGTTTCTGTTGCTCGGCGAGGACGGGCAGTCGTTTCACGAAGTCGATGGGGCGCTTGTCGAGAACAACCTCTTCCTCGGTGACTCACCGCTCGTGATGCGCGCACCCTTCGGCATCAAGGGCTGCCGCAACGTCGTCTTCCGACACAACACCACCGTCGGCGACCTGCCTGCCCGCGCGCTGATGCGTTTCAACCGCGAGGGCGACAACCCGGTACTCACAGGCATCGAGCTGTACAACAACCTCTGGGCGGACGATTCGGGCAGCCTCGGCGCACTCGACGGAAGCGACGCCGCGGACTTCGCGGACGCCGCGCCCGGCGACGTGACCGGTACCCAGCTCAGCCACAACCTCTACTGGAACGGCGGGAGCGCCATTCCGAACGATGGCGCCGAAGCGTTCAACCCGAGCGACGACCCGGACGGAGTCACCGAAGATCCGAACGTGCCCGACTTGGCGGGCCTGGTGCGTCCCCATTGGAACGGCACTGCGTTCGCGGATGGCAGCGCCAACGTGTGCGAAGCTTTCGCGCGCCTTGTGACCTACGGCACGCCAGGCGAGGGCAGCGCGGCGATCGACGCCGCGTCGCCCGAGCGCATGTCGGTCGACGACATCATGGGACGCACGCGGACCACGCCCGACATCGGTGCGGTCGAGGTCGAGTAGCCGGGGAACTGGAATGCACGCCAGCGCGTATGCTTGGGGCATGACGTTCAAAAGCGGGGATGTGTACGTACGCTCCAGCGCAATCCCCGTTCTGTGGTGCGCGCTCATGGGCACATTCCTGGGTTGCGCCACCACGGGAGTCACCGCTGAGCCTCCCATCGAGGCCGCTCAGACCAGCCCGCAGGTCGCGGCGTACGAGGTTCGGTGCCCCGCGTTTGCGTTCGCCGAGTTCGTCGAGCGGCGTGAAAACGGAAGCATCAAGACGGTGCGCATGGACTGCGCGCGCGATGGCAGCGCAGAGGTTCATGTCTATGAGTCTGCGGCGACCGTCGACGGCGAACCAGACCACGAGGGGTACGCGGACACGGAGACCATCGACCGGGAGGCCGCCGCGACCGCGTGGAGGGTCCTTCTCGAACGGCGCTGGCGTGGGTGGACGTCGTGCTTGGATGTGGCCGCCGGACCGCGATGGAACGTGCACGTCGACGACGGGGAGACCTCACGCCTCGTGCACTGCCACGGGGGGCTACCGTCCGGGTGGCGGCCGGTGCTCGAGGCCGTCGAGCAGGCTGGACCGGACGAGGAGTGGGACGGTGAGTGGCAGTTCAACGGGGAGTACTGGCAAGACGAACTCGGCTACTACCGGGTGGTGAAGTAGGCCGGCCGCAAACGCGACCGACCATCTCCGCTTCGGAGTGAACCTGTCAGAACGTGTCGACAGGTGGTCCCAGAGACTCAGTTCACGTCTTGCGGCAATCGCTGCACACGCCGTAGAGCTCGTGCACGTGCCGCTTGAGGACGAAGCCCTGCTTCTTGGCCAGCACCTCTTGAAGCCGCTCGATCTCGTCGTTCTCGAACTCCACGATCTTGCCGCAGTCGAGGCAGATCAGGTGGTCGTGGTGTTCGTCTTCGATCGCGATCTCGTACCGGCTGACCCCATCTCCGAAGTGCCGTTCGTACGCCAGCCCACACTCCTTGAGCAGCTTGAGCGTGCGGTACACCGTGGCGTAGCCGATCTTCGGATCCCGCTCGCGCACCATCGCGAGCAGGTCTTCGATGCTGAGGTGGCCCGACGCCCGGAAGAACACATCGGTGACAGTGCGCCGCTGCGACGTCGAGCGCAGACCGTTCTTGTCCATGTACGCCGTCAGCTTGCTGTGCAGCGCGTCGATGTCCTCGTCCCCCGTGTCGTCCGTCACGGGGACAGGGTAGTCAGTTTCGCTTCGGTTCACGAGCCCTCATCGGTTCGCCATGTGTTCATCGTGACAATCCTGGTGTGCAGAGACTTCGTGGCAAGAGCGGAGCGAGCGGCCGTCGCATCCCAAACGAAAAAGAGCCCGCGCCGTTGGGCGCGGACTCTCCGTCGAAAGGGAAGCTCGGGTCAGCCGGCCGCGAGAAGCGGGGCGATGACGAGCGCGACGACGCTCATGAGCTTCACGAGGATGTTGAGCGAGGGGCCGGCGGTGTCTTTGAAGGGGTCGCCGACCGTGTCGCCGACCACCGCGGCGTTGTGTGCTTCGGAGCCCTTCGGGTGGACCTTGCCATCGCTCATCTTGTAGCCGCCGCCTTCGAAGGACTTCTTGGCGTTGTCCCAAGCGCCGCCGGCGTTGGACATGAAGATGGCCATGCAGACACCGCAGACCGTGACACCGGCGAGGCAGCCGCCAAGCGCTTCCGCGCCCATGCCATCTCCCGCGAGGTTGCCGAGGAAGCCGATGACGACCGGCGTCAGGATGGCGAGTGCGCCAGGCGCGACCATCCGCTTGAGCGAAGCGCGGGTCGAGATGTCGACGCACTTGGCGGTGTCGGGTTTCGCGGTGCCCTCGAGGAGGCCCGGGATCTCGCGGAACTGACGGCGCACTTCTTCGATCATCTCCATCGCCGCATCGCCCACCGCGCTCATCGCCATGGCGCTGAACAGGAAGGGCAGCATGCCGCCGACGAAGAGTCCGGCCATGACGACCGGCTTGCTGATGTCGATGCCGTCGATGCCGGCGACCTGCGCGAACGCCGCGAAGAGCGCCAGAGCGGTCATGGCCGCCGAGCCGATCGCGAAGCCCTTGCCGATGGCCGCGGTGGTGTTGCCGACCGCGTCGAGCTTGTCGGTGCGCTCGCGCACTTCCGGCTCCTGATGGCTCATCTCCGCGATGCCGCCCGCGTTGTCCGCGATGGGGCCGTACGCGTCGACCGCGAGCTGAACGCCGGTGGTCGAGAGCATGCCGAGTGCCGCGATCGCGACGCCGTAGAGGCCCGCGACTTCGGCCGCACCGATGACGCCCGCCGCGATGCAGAGGATCGGGAGGGTGGTCGAGCGCATGCCGACCGCGAGGCCGGTGATGATGTTCGTGGCGGTGCCGGTCTTCGACTGCTCCGCGATGCTGTTCACGGGCGCCTTGCCCATCGAGCAGTAGTACGAGGTGATCAGGCCGACCGCGACGCCGACGCCGAGGCCGATGACCGTGGCGGCGCCGACTTCCCACCAGAGGACCGGGTCCGTGCTGCCAGCCAGAAGTACGCCTTGCGCGGGCCACATGAAGTTGGCGATGCCGAACGTGCCCGCGGCCATCAGGCCCGCAGCTCCGAATGCGCCCGTGTCGAGCGCGTGCTGCGGGTTGCCGCCCTCTTTCACCCGCACGACGAGCGTGCCGAGGATCGAGCAGAGGATGCCGCCCGCCGCGATGACGAGGGGCATGGTGACCGGGGCGATGCTGTGCGCTTCGCCTTCGGCGCTGATGACGTCGAAGCCCATGCCGAGGACCATGGCGCCGATGATGGCGCCGACGAACGACTCGAAGAGGTCCGCGCCCATGCCGGCCACGTCACCGACATTGTCGCCGACGTTGTCCGCGATGACGGCGGGGTTGCGGGGGTCGTCTTCCGGGAGGCCTTCTTCCACCTTGCCGACGAGGTCCGCGCCAACATCGGC
Source organism: Deltaproteobacteria bacterium (assembly GCA_034670305.1). Lineage (GTDB taxonomy): Bacteria > Myxococcota_A > Polyangia > Polyangiales > Houyiibacteriaceae > JAXMNT01. The sequence continues at coordinate 938 of JAXMNT010000032.1, read as the reverse complement.
GGCCTTCGTGTAGATGCCGCCGCCGACGCGCGCGAAGAGCGCGATGGAGCTCGCACCCATCGAGAAGCCGGTGAGCACGGTCACCGCGCGACCGAGGTTGGTGCCGTCGTCGAAGACGACCTGCGTGTAGAGAATGTAGAGGCCAGCGAGACCAATGATGGCGAGACCCACGACGGTCATGCCCATCACGGCACCACCGCTGAAGGCCACCGCGAGGGCCGGCGCGAGGCCGGTGCGGGCGGCCGCGGTCGTGCGAACGTTGGCGTTGGTGGCGACACGCATGCCGACCCAGCCCGCGATCGCGCTCGCAACGGCGCCAACCACGAACGACACCGCGATGAGCGGGCTGCGTCCGCTGCCGTCCTCGAGGTTCGCGGCGGCCAAGGCGCCCGCGATCACGACGACGAAGAGACCGAGCCACTTGTACTCGGCCTTCAGGAACGCCATCGCGCCCGTCTGAATTTGCTCTGCGATGTCTTGCATCGTCTCGTCGCCCGGGTCCTGCTTCTTCACCCACGCGGCCTTGATGACTGCGAAGATGAGCGCGAGGACGCCCGCGGCGGGAGCTGCGTAAATCAGGTTGTCCAGCATTCGAATTCCTGTGAGCTCTGCCGACGGTGGGGGCAGGTTTGCCCCGATGTGGGCGACGTTGGCCCTGAATGAGGGGGACCCGTCGGCGGCGCGGTCATACGAGAATTTGTCCGGCGTGCAACTGCGGACCGGCGCGAAAGGTCTGGACGGACGCTTTTCTGGCCACAAAGGCCGCGTAGGCGGACAAGTCGGCCGAACGACGGCGCGGGTCGAGCGGCCGGTTCTAGCAGGTTGCTGAAGAACGCCCGCAGGGCGTTCTCGCAGCCTGCCCCTTGCCCCTGCCCTTGCCTTTGCCCTTGCCCGCGGATCAGCGGTCAGATCGCTTGATCAGCGCGACGAGCATCGCG
>JAXMNT010000031.1:0-92875 GCA_034670305.1 Deltaproteobacteria bacterium | reverse complement strand
TCGCGATGCTCGTCGCGCTGATCAAGCGATCTGACCGCTGATCCGCGGGCAAGGGCAAAGGCAAGGGCAGGGGCAAGGGGCAGGCTGCGAGAACGCCCTGCGGGCGTTCTTCAGCAACCTGCTAGGGTGTCGTCGTGGTCGGCTTCGCGGCCGGGAGCCAGACCGAGAACACGATGCTGTCGTCGCTGGGGTCGAGCGTCACTCGGCCACCGATGTCTTCGACCAAGCGCCGGACCACCGCGAGCCCCAGGCCACTTCCCACCGCCTTCGTGGTGAAGAACGGTTCGAACACCCGCCTGGCCACTTCGGCCGACAGCGGCGGTCCACTGTTGCAGACCTTCAGCCGGACCCGCTTCCCCTCGCGCTGCGCGGTCAGTTCGACGTGGCCTTCGTCGCCCGCGAACGCGCAGGCGTTGGTGAGCAAATGCGCGAGCGCCTGCCGAAGCAGAATGGGATCCGCGAGCACCGAGTGATCGTCGAGGCCCGGCGACACCCGCACACACTCCTCGATGCGCTCCAGTGGCTCGCTCTGAAGGCTCTCGATGGTTTGCCGAACGATGGTGCTCAGATGCACTTCCCGGATGCGCGGCACGAGCGGCGCGGCGAAGTGCACCAGATCGTCGACCAGCCGACTCAGCCGCCGAGATTCCTGATCGACCATCGTGAGCAAGTCGTCCACGTCTTCGCCGAGACCGAGGCGCCGCCTCATCTGGCTGGTGACCTGGAACAACACCGCCAGCGGGTTGCGCACCTCGTGGGCGACCTGCGTCGCCATCTGCCCAAGCGCGGCGTGCCGCTCCTGACGCGCGACCTCTTCGCCGAGTTCGCTTACTTGCTCCGCGGCGCTGATCATGGCCGCGAAGAGCTGAACCGCGGCGAAGTCGCGTTCCGAGAGGCGCTGTCCGCTGACCAGCAAGACGTAGCGCACCCGCTCCTGAACGAAGACCGGCGCGAAGGCACCGCGCAGAAAGCCCGCTTCCTTCATCTGGCCTTCCACGTCCTCGCTCTTCAGATCGAGTTTGGACAGAAGCGCCGCGCCGATCTGCGGAAGGTTCGAGGCAAACACCCCCCGCCGGTTCCGCACGACCTCTGCCACGCGCGGGACCTTCTCGAGCGGAAGACGTCGCCCTTCGAGCGCACGGATGAGGGACGCGCTCGGACCGAGGCTCACCCCCTCGGGGAGCGCGAAGTACGAGTACCGGAGCGTCGCGTGCGCTGAGTCGATCTCCCAGAGGCCGATGTTCCAACCGAGCCCTTCGAACACCGGCCGGCTCTCGCGCAGCAGCGAATCGAGGTCGATCATCGCGGCGCTGCGCCGGGTCACGTAGAGCGCGCTCAGTTGGCCGATCGTCTCGTGGAGGCTCGCCGCTTCGGTGGCGTCGTGGCAGACGAGCACCAGGTCCAGCCCTTCCTCATCCGGGGCCTGGCCAACCCGTACGTCGAGCGCGACGCGGGCGCCGTCGGGGGGGCGGAAGACGAGCCGGACCGATGCGCCGGCGTCGTCCGACGCGGCGTGAAGATCGGGAAGCGTCTCCACGAGATCCTCGAGCGTGCGGCCTTCCACGACGTCGCGATCGACCCGCAACAGGGCGGCCATCTTCCCGTTGATGCGCCGGACGATGCCATCGCGCACGACCACCACTGGATCAGGCAGGGCATCGAGGATCGAATCGGGCACGCCCGGCGATAGTCTCCCAGATTGGGGTCAGCAAGGAACTTCTGGTTGGTTGCCGCGAAACTCTCCGGAGGCGATCCGATGACGAATGCAGCAACCCCGGAGGTTCAAAAATCGACCTTCACGCCCGCCCAGACCGAGAGCGGGCGGTTGCCGCGGGCGCCGAACGGTCGGCGGCTCGTGATCGGCTGCTGGTTCAGGAGGTTCTCCCCCCGAACGTAGGCACGGACCCGCTCGTGAACCCGCACCCAGACGTTCGCGTCGAGCCCCAGGTAGCGCTCGGTCCGCTCGCCCTCGTCGCCCTGCCCCGCCTGCTCGCGCATCTCCCCGACATAGGTCGCCGAGAGTGTGCCGCCGGCCCGTTCGTGCTCCACCCCGAGCTGGAGCTGCGCCTGGTGCATCGGGATGTACGGCAGCCGGTCGCCGGGCACGACTTCGCCAAGCGTCGGATCGGCGACCTCGAACGCGTCGCGGAACCGGGAATCGGTGTAGGTGTAGGTCGCGCGCAGTGGGACCTCGATGTCCCCGAAGTCGATGCGCAGCGTGCCGACCGCTTCCACCCCGAACACCACCACCTGTCCGCCGTTGTACTGCTCGTCGAGCCGCATCGCATCGCAGCCGGTGCTGAACGCACACTGACCGAGCAGGTTGGAGTAGTCGTTCACGAACCCCATCACCTCGAGCAGGCGCCCGCGGGCCGGGCGTTGGTAGCGGGCGCCGAGCTCGTACGCGATCGAGGTCTCCGGATCCGCACGTTCTTCCTGTCCAGGGCCGACCGGGCTGTAGCCACGATGCACGCCCGCGACCAGATCCAGATCGCGGCGGACCGCGTAGGTGAGTCCGACGCCTGGGAGCACCGTCGCATCGAAGCTGTCCATCGACAGGCCGGTGAGGTCGTCGTCTCGGTTCGTACGCACGAGCTCGGCGCGCACGCCCGGCGTGACGGTGAACTTCCAGAACGTCAGGCCGTACACCCCGTAGAGGCTGGTCGCGAACGCGCTGTCGAAGTTGTCGGTCGCGACCGAGGCGTCGTTCAAGTCGACCAGCGACCCGGAGGTCATCGCGAAGAAGTGTTCGGTGTGTTCGCGGTCGACCGAGTCGTGATGCAGCCGCGCCCCGGCTTCGAGCAGGTGCCGCAAGCCGCCACGGGTGCGCTCGAAACGCGCTCGGGTCTGAATGCCCTGGGAGACGTACTGCCGGTGGTTGTCGATGAGGGCGATGCGCTCGTCGGGGCTCGAGGTGTCCTGCGCACCAGTGAGCAGGTCGTAGTAGATCGCGCGCCGGCCGGTCGGTGCGAGCAACACGTCTCGGCTGCTGATCGTCTCGTCCCCGAACCGGTTGAACCGCAACCACGACCGGTCGAAGTCGTGCCGGTACACATCGGTGACGAAGCGCAGGTGGTCGCCGACTTCGGCCCGCCAGGTCAGCCGCGCTTCGGTCCGCCACCAGCGCATGTTGTCCCGCTCGCTCGCGGCGTAGCGGCGGTTGGGGTTCGCGGCATAGTCGGCATCGGTGAGCCCGAGGTAGGTCTCGTTGCTCCGCTCGCGCCCCACGCCGACCCGCAGATCCACCCGGTGGTAGGTGCTCGAATCCGGGTCGTTCTGCAGGAACGCGCGCACGCGGAAGTCGCTGCGATGAAAGCCGGTGGAGCGATCGCTGCCGTCGATCTCCTTGAAGCCGTCGCTCGCCACGTCGAGCCCCTCGAAGAGGATGCCGCCGTGCCGGTTCGACGTGCCCCAGTGCAGATGCAGGCGGCGCGAAGAGAAGCGGCCAAACGCGACATCGAACGCCCCCTCGGCCCGGGTCGGCACGTCGCGGCTCCGGAAGTCGATCGCACCGCCGATGGTCTGCGGCCCGTAGAGCAGTGCGCCCGGCCCCTTGTAGACGTCGACGCCGGTCATGCGCGCCATGAGTGGAAAGTAGTAGGCGGCCGGCGCGGCGTAGGGCGCGGGCCCAAAGAGCACTCCGTCCTCGAGCAGCGTGACCTTCTTCGAACGCTCGGGGTTGGTGCCGCGCAGCCCGATGTTCGGCCGCAGCCCGAACCCGTCTTCGGTCCGGATGTAGACGCCTGGCACCTGGAGCAAGAGCTGGTGCGGGTCGTCGTAGTCGAGCGTGTCGAGCTGCGCTTCGTCCAGATGCGCGCTCGAACCGCCACTCCGCAACGGATCGCGCCGCCGCCGCCCCACGACCTCCACTTCGTCGAGCCGAAGGTCCTGCTCCGCCACCGCCTCGGGCGAGAGCGCAGCCGCTGCTCCAACGGTCTGCCCGCCACCCTCATCCTCGTCTTCGAGCACGAAGTCGTCCTCGTCCTCGAGCGCGAAGTCGGAGTCGGCATCGAGCACGAAGTCGGAGTCGGCATCGGCCTCGGCATCGGCGTCGGCCTCGGCCTCGGCATCGGCATCGGCGTCGGCATCGGCTTCGGCGTCGGCTTCGGCATCGGCTTCGGCATCGGCTTCGGCATCGGCGTCGGCGTCGGCTTCGGCGCCGGCCCCCGCATCACCGTCACCCGCGTCGCCCGCGTCACCGGCATCCGGCACGCCACCGTCCGCCACGCCGGCATCCGACACGCCCGCGTCCGGCACGCCCCCGTCCTGGGCCGACACCTGGACTGCACCCGCCGCAACGAAGCACACACACGCACTGAGCCAAAGCCGCAGGTTCCAGGTCATCGGTTTCTCGCCAGCCGCGGAGGCTGCGTTTCAGGTCGAGGGAGGATCCACGAAGCGGCCGAGAGCCCCGCCTGCGTCTGGGCGAGGTCGACTTCGGGATCGACGAGCCGGGCCGGGGGGCGACCGTTGAGCGACACCACCGCGTCGACCCGCACCTCGCTGCCAGGGAACTCCTCCGCGATGTGGTGCGCGAGCTGCACGATCAAATCCGGCTGCCCCGCCATCTGCCGCTCCTGATGCGCGGTGAGGTAGCGGGAGGGCGGCACACGCATCTCGGTCGCGCGGCCCGGCGTGCGGACCCGGTACGACACACTCCCGGCTTTCTCGCGGCAGAGCACCCGCCAGCTCCAGCGCATGCCCTGTTCGTGCCAGAGCACATCGCCTTCGTAGAGGTGGCTGCGCAACGGCACCACCACCTGCGCGAGCGCGACCGTGGCCAACGCCCCCCCCACGGCCAGCCGCGCCCATCGAGGAAGCCCTTGCCCGTGCCCGTGCCCTTGCCCTTCGTGCCCGTGCCCGTGCCCGTGCCCGCGGCTGCGTCGCAGAGCCAGCCACCGCCGCGGCCAAGACGCATCGAAGAACACCGTCGCCGCGACGCTCATGATCAGCGGGAACATGCCGATGTCGAAGAGCAAGTGCGTCATCCAGTGGAACGCGAGCAACACCGCATAGGCCACCGCGCGGGTCCGCCGCCACGAGAGCCAGAAGACAATCGTGAGGTCGAACAAGAAGCCCGCCCAGCTCATCGCGATCGGCGCCCAATCGATGCCGGCAATCCAAGAGACCGGGAATGCATCGGCCCGGGCCGAGAGCCAGAGATCGAGTGGCTGGGCCGCGAGCAGCCAGTCACCGCTGACCTTGGCCAGCGCCGCGAACACGTACACGCACGCGACCTGCAATTGAAGGCTGCCGAGCATCCACCGAGGCAACCGAGTCAGCGCCCCTCGAAGTCTCGCGTCCATTCCATGCACGCGCCCGAGCGGCATGAAACACATCCAGAACGCGAGCAGGCTGACCAGGTAGTAGTGGTTCAGGTAGTTGGTGACGTCGATGAGCTCCACGTAGGTGAAGACGACGAAGTAGATCGCGATGGCGAAGCGGTAGAAGAGACCAACCGTGATCAAGAGTGCGCTGATCACCAGCACGCCGAACGCGGCGTACATCGCCGGCTCGGACAGCGGCTGCACCCACTCGAAGCCCCAGTACTGAAAGAAGTAGGTCGGCTGAACGAAGAAGCGGTCGATCCACCCGTTGGCGAAGAACCGCAGCGCCCCGATCAGCGCGACGACACCGAAGAGCACCCGGAACACCCCGAGCGACGACGCGTCGACCGGGCGTTCGAGCTTCTCTTCGATGGTTCGCCAGCGCAGCATCAGTCGTCGTCGCCTTCGGCGCGGTTCGGCAGGTCGAGATCGAGCACGGTCACGAACTGGGTCTTGAGCAACTCGGTGAACACCCGGATCGCTTCGTAGAGCGCCATCAACCCGGTCGCGCTCTCGGCCAAGACCTCTTCCACCGTGCGCTCACCGAGTGCTGCGGCCTGGTCGATCGCCGCCTGCAACGTCGTGCGCAGTTCGGCGGCGAGCGCCGCCTGGTCGAGCTCCTCGAGCAGCCACAGGAACCCACGCGGCTCTGCGCCACCGGCGCCGAGCATCATCTCTTGGGTGCCGAGCAGGTTGGCGTGCACGAACCGGATCGAGGCGTTCGCGTACTGGGACTCACGCAGCTCGGGACACGGCGCGGTCAGACAGTCCGGCGAGATCCCAGCCGGACCGGCGACCTTCATGTCCTTGGTCTCCTTGTCGACGTAGAAGAGCGCGTCGCTGATCGCATTGAGCGCATCCTGCGCGGACGAGAAGAGCGCACTCCCGGTGCCCGCGGACTGCACTTCGAGCAAGAACCCATCGGTGCCATCCCACGCCGCCCGCAACGTGGCCAAGTCGCGGTTCAGGAGCGTCGTGAGCGTGGCTGCGTAGGCCGCGCGCCGGGTGGGCAGCTCGGCCACGATCGCGTCCCAGCTCCCGTCGAGGTTGAGCGACGAGTTCGGTGCACACGCGTTGGTCGTCGAATCGACGAAGAGCAGGTACTCGAGCGCGTCGAGCCCGAGCACATTGATCGCTTCGGCCGCGAACGCATCCGCGTCCGTGTACGCGCCTTCCGCGAGCTCCTGGTCGACCCGGCACGCATTGACGATCGGCCAGGAGTAGATGCGGTCTCGCAGATCCTGCCCGCCGACCCCGAGGTCCATCGCGGCCGCCGGTCCGACTTGCATCGGCTCCAGGTGTTGCCACGCCAGCATCGTCGCGAGCCACTGGTCTTGGGCCGCGGTGCGCAGCGACGCGTCGGTCGGCGCCGCCGCCCAAGCGTCGACGGCGGTGGTGAGCGCAGACACCGCCGTCGTCGCATCGTCGAGCCGGGCCCGCACGACCTGCGCCATCGCACCTGCCGCTTCCAGCCGCGCCGCGCCGGTGGGATCGGGCGGCGTGGTGCCGCTGTCGCAAGACATCAGCACGCACGCGAGGAGACAAACCGTGGAGGAGAGGGAGCGGGTCATGGGGGTCCTTGCTACCAGGCCGCGACGTCGGCCGGATCGAAGCCGTACGCGTCCTGCAAGAGGGTGCGCGCATCGGCCAGGGCCGAGGCATAGGCCGCCAGCGCTTCTTCGCCAGCCGCTTCGAGCACCGGTAGGTCCCCGAGGTACCCGTGCAACACGAGGAACTGGGTCGCTTCGCCAGCGCCCGCGTGCAGAGGCGAGCGCGGGTTGAACTGCAGCCCGATCGCGAAGCCCTTCAGCTCCGACCAGTGCTTCGCGTGGTCGGTGAACGAGTAGTCGTCCGTGCCCATCGCGTCCATGTCGGCGAGCACGTCGTTGATGTAGTGCACCACCGTCGCGGCGATCGCGTTCTCCCAGTTGCGCACCGCGGCGTCGCGGTGGGTCCGCAGCATGGCGAGCGTGCCCTCGTCGAGTGCACCATCGGCCCCTGCGATGAGCGCACGGCCGGCCAAGAACGCTTCGAACGCGTCCGTGCCGAAGGTCGTGCCGGTCGTGGAACCACGGTCGCGTTTGGCGGCGTTGACCACCGCGCCCCACGCGTACTCCGAGACCAGGTCGATGCGGCAGTCCGCGTTCGTGTCGTGGGCGCCCTGCCAGTCGGCCCGGCCGTCCCCGCTCGAAGCCAACTCGTCCGCGGTGTAGTCCGGGTGGTCGGCGGGTGCGCCGAAGTAGCCGAAGGCCTCGTCCCAGGCGTGTTCGAGCGGCGTGTAGGCATCCTCGCCGAGCGCGTTGGAGGTGAGCAGCCCCTTGCCGTCCACGTCGTCGTCCAGGTAGTCGTCGGTGGCCTGGCTGAAGGTCACGCTCATCAAGAGCACCTTCTGCAGCAGCTGTTGCAGGTCGAGGCCTTCGGGGGTGACGTACACCGGAAGCGCTTCGTCGTTCGGACCGCGCGGCTGCTCACCGTTCGCACGCGCCACGCCGTTGTCGGCGAGCGCACCGAGCAGGCTGTCGATGAGCTGCACCGGAGAGGTGACCGCTTCGCCATCGAACGTCGTCCACCCGGCGAAGGCGCCGTCGTCCCAGTCTGCGTGGTCGGTCGAGTCGTCTTGTCCGGCCGTCTTGTCGAGCAAGTTGCGGCCAGACGCGATGTCGTCCCAGAGGGTCTGGGCGGATTCGGGTTCGGTCTGCAGCCCATGCGGCTCCATGCCGTTCGCCGCGCCATCGAACCGGAAGTAGAAGTCGAACGAAGCCAGCAGCTCTTCTTTCTCGTCGAAGCGCCCTGCCCCGTCGGCGTCGATCCGGTCGCTCAGACCGCCGATGAAACCGCTCAACCGATCGATCAGCAGATGGCGAAAGCTCTGCCCTGCGTAGCTCGCCGTCGAGACGCCCTCGCGCTCGAACACGTAAGCCGGCGTGTTGGCCACCGCTTCGCACGCGATGGCGTCCACCGCCGCGTCGGTCGCAGGCGCATCGTCCGCAAACGCATCGATCGCCGCGTCCATCCCCGGCCCCGCGTCGACCGACCCATCGTCGTCGCCACAAGCCACCAGAGAGAAGAAAACCAAGGTGACAGCCGCACCCTTGTTGAAAATGACTTTCATGAACCGACTTCTAGCAGCCCGCGTCGATGTTGCAAATCATTTTCATCAGGAACCATGCATGGGGCCTCGCGAGTGTCTGGGCGCTCCTCTCACTCACACTCACGCTCCGGAAGTCGGCGGTTGCTTTTTGCCAATGCGGCCGCACCGCTGGACTGGAGCGGGGCCGACCCGCCGCATTTGCCGGACCGAGCGTCACCCGTTGCGGGAGCATGCCGGCGTTCTGGCGTAGCTGAGAAGGCGGCGGGGTTCCGGCTTGAAGTGGAGCCGCGAGACAGCGACGGTGGCAGCGGCGCGGCTGCGGGGCTTCTTTGCTGATGCACCATGCTGCTGCACCGCTTGAACTGCCGTGTTCGGAGAGCCGCCGTTCGTTGCCCGGCTCACGGCACAAAGCGCAGCGACAGACCCGCGTCCGCGGCGGTCAGGAAAGTGGCTGCGCGAAGCAGAATCGCCTTGAAACGACGGCTCGATACGCTATATCTGCCTTATCAAGATGGCGCGTCGCACACGAAAACCCAAACAGCTGGACTTGCACTTCCGCCAGCACGGTGGCCGACGGGCTGGCGCGGGTCGCAAGCCCAAAGGACAGCGCGCAGGCGTGCCGCATCGGCGCCGCCCGGGCATTCAGAACCGGCACCCTGTCCACGTCACCATCAAGGTCGCGAAGGACCTGCCCAGTCTCCGACGCCGCGACGTTCGTGCGATCTGCTTTGCGGTCTTCGAAGAAGCCGCAGAACGCAACGGCATGCGCATCGTGCACTTCTCGATTCAGAGCAATCACGTGCACCTCATCGTGGAGTCGAAGGGCACGATGGCGCTGCGGCTCGGCATGCAGGGGCTCACCATTCGTCTGGCCAAACGGCTCAACAAGCACCTCGGCCGCCGCGGCCAAGTGTTCCCAGACCGCTACCACGTGGAGCCGCTGAAGACCCCGACCCAGGTCCGCCACGCGCTCCGCTACGTCTTGAACAACGCCCGCAAACACGCGGGCCGCCGCCAGAAGTTCAAGGCCCACTGGGTGGATCCCTGCTCCACCGCGGGCGCCTTCGACGGATGGAAGTCGACTCCCCGGTGTCCGGACGATTCTGCTCCAAGGATGCCAAGGGCCGGCACTTGGTTGCTCCGCGTCGGATGGAGAAAGCGCGGGAGGATCCCCATCGACGACATACCCGGCCCTCGCAGGTGAGGGGCTTCACGCGCAGCCACTTGTGGTCCGCACGAAGCCGAGCCTGACGCTGCGCCTCAGGACAGAGCCGGGCAACGAACGGCGCCGCCCCGAACACGGCAGTCCAGAGCGGTGCAGCAGCATGCTGCATTGGCAACAAGCACCCCCGACGTGCTGCGCGTCCGGACCGCTGGCCAAGCACCTGCGCGCCGGAACCCCGCCTCCCTATTGGCTACACCCAGACCCAAAGGTCATCGAGTCCGCAACAGGTGACGGCTGAGCGTCTCAGCAGCCATTGGGGCCTGAGCGTGTTCCTTCGAGTTCTTGTCGAGCCGCTGCCGCTCGGTCCTGCATGCAGCCTGAATCTACCGGATGCTCCCATCAGACCGCTTCGAAGGAGCGACGCCCTGCAGTTCAACGGACGCATCAAAGGCGATTCGCGGGGCCCCGCCATGAGGTAGTCTTGCGGAGTGAACGGGGGTGAAAAGTCTCGCAACTTCGGGGTCCTCAAGTACCTGGATCCCTCCTTGGTCGTACTCGGCGCTCAGGCCGAAATGCAGTTCACCATCGACCCGGTCGCGTGCCTGATGCGGCTTCGATTGCTGGGAGAGAGGCTCGCGCGCGAGCTTGCCGCCCACGCCGGGCTCCAGCTCCTGCCCACCGAGAAGCAGCACGACCTCATCAACGACCTGCGGTCCCGCGGGCTTCTCGCCCCGGACGTGGCGCAGCTGTTCCACGGGCTGCGCAAGGCGGGCAACCAGGCCGTTCACGATGGCTTGGGCACCGTTGGCGACGCGCTTCATCAACTCAAGATGTCGCGCCGGCTCAGCGTCGCCGTGCTCACCACGCTCGGAAAGCTGCCCCCGAGCTACAAGGCCGGGCCGTTCATTCCGCCAGCGGCGCCCAAGGACGTCACGGCCGAGATGGCGGCGGAGCTGCAACAGCTCCGAGACGAGGCCGCCAAGGCGGCGGAAGTCAGCGCCGAGGCCCAGGAGGTCGCCGACTTCGAGCGGGAACTCCGGGAAGACTACGAGAAGCAGGTCGCGGTTCTGCGGGCCAAGCTGGAAGAGACCGAAGACGCCTTCGATGAGCTCGCGGCTGCGCGCGACGACGAAGTCACGGCGCTCCAAGCAACCGTGGCCGCGCAACCTCCGGCCGAACAGCAGGCCGGCGTGCAGCGCCTCGTGGAACAGGCCGCGACCGCTGGCGCGAACCTGGACCTGACGGAGGCCGAGACACGCGAACTCATCGACCTCCAGCTCCGCGAGGCCGGCTGGCAAGCGGACTCGGTCCAGCTCCGACACAGCAAGGGGAGCCGCCCTCAGAAAGGGAAGAACCTCGCGATTGCGGAGTGGCCCACCAAGAATGGTCCGGCCGACTACGCGTTGTTCGTGGGGCTGGAGTTCATCGCGATTGTGGAAGCCAAGCGCGGGCGCCGCCGTGTCGTTGGTGCGCTCGACCAGTCGAAGCGATACGCAAGTGGCGTGACGTTCGGCAAGGACGTTCGAGCGGCCGGCGGTCCTTGGGGGGAGTTCAAGGTCCCGTTCCTCTTTGCAACCAATGGCCGCCCCTTCATGAAACAGATCATCGAAGAGAGCGGCATCTGGTTTCAGGATGTTCGTCGGCCCGACAACATGCCGCGCGCGCTCGTCGGGTGGCACAGCCCCGAGGGGCTCTCGAAACTCCTCGCGCAAGACCACGAACTCGCCCACCAAAAGCTGAAGGACGAACCGGTCGAGCGGCTTGGCCTGCGCTACTACCAAGAGCAGGCGATCCGCGAGGTCGAGCGCGCCATCGTGAACGGCAAGCGCACCGCCCTGCTCGCGATGGCTACGGGGACTGGAAAGACCCGGACTTGCATTGGACTGGTCTATCGGCTGCTCAAAGCCGACCGGTTCAACCGCATCCTCTTCGTGGTCGACCGCTCTGCCCTTGGTGAGCAGGCAGAGGGCGCATTCAAAGACGTGAAGGTCGATCAGATGAAGACCTTCGTGGAGATCTTCGATCTCAAAGGTCTCGACAGCAAAGAAGGCCCTGAGACCGACACCCGCCTGCACATCGCGACCATCCAAAGTCTGGTGAGCCAAGTCCTCAACAAGGACGACCCGCCCGCCGTGGACAGCTACGACTGCATCGTCATCGATGAGAGCCACCGCGGCTACACCCTCGACGCGGGCATGAGCGACGTCGAGATGACGTTCCGAGACGAGACCGACTACGTCTCCAAGTACACCCGTGTGCTGGACTACTTCGACGCCATGAAGATCGGGCTCACCGCCACGCCGGCGCTGCACACCCAACAGATCTTCGGCGAACCCGTCTACACCTACAGCTACCCCGAAGCGGTGATCGACGGTTACTTGGTCGATCACGAACCGCCGATCCGCATCGTGACCGCCCTCTCCCAAAGCGGGATCGTCTGGAAGGCTGGAGAAGAGGTCGCGACCTACTCGCCGGTGACCAAGTCGGAACAACTCTTCCTGCTGCCCGACGAAGTCAAAATCGAGATCGACGGGTTCAACCGGGACGTGGTGACCGAGAGTTTCAACCGCGCGGTCTGCGACGTCCTCGTCCAACACATCGACCCGGAAGGCCCTGAGAAGACGTTGGTGTTCTGCACGAACGACCGGCACTGCGACCTGTTCGTCCGGGTCTTGCGGGAGACCTATGCGGACTTTCTCGGCGGGGTGGACGCGGCGAGGATTCAGAAGATCACCGGCGCGTGCGACCGGCCGCGGGAACTCATCCGGCGCTACAAGAACGAGCAGAAGCCCGCCATCGCCGTCACCGTCGATCTGCTCACCACGGGCATCAATGTGCCAGCCATCACCAACCTCGTGTTCCTCCGGCGGGTGGGCTCTCGAATCCTCTACGAGCAGATGCTCGGCCGCGCGACTCGGTTGTGCCCGGAGATCGGCAAGGAGGTCTTCCGCATCTACGACGCGGTCGACCTCTACGCGGCGCTCAAGAACGTGTCGCAGATGAAGCCCGTCGCCACGACCCGAAAGACCACGTACGCCGAGCTGGTGGCTGAGCTCACCTCGCTCGAGAACACCGAGGCGCGGGATTGGGTGCTCGGGGAGCTGCTCGCGAAGCTCCACCGGAAGAAGGCCATGCTCACCGGCGACCTCGCCACGCAGTTCAAGCAGCTCGCCGGAGACTCGGTGGAGGAGTTTCTCGAGAAGCTTCGCAAAGGCACCTCGACGGACGCGGCAAAGCAGTTCGAGGCGAAACCCGACCTGGCCGACTTCCTCGATCGGAAGATCGCGACCCGCGACGTCATCTTCATCTCCGACCACGTCGACGAGGTCGTCGAGGTCGCGCGGGGATACGGCAAAGACCGCACCCGCCCCGACGCCTACCTCAAAGCGTTCGGCGAGTTCATCAAGAAGAACCTGAACGAGATCCCGGCGCTGTTGCTCGTGACGCAGCGCCCGCGCGACCTCACCCGCGCGCAGCTCAAGGAGTTGAAGCTCGCGCTCGACAAGGCCGGCTACGACGAACCAAGCCTGCGCACGGCGTGGCGCCAGCAGAGCAACGTCGACATCGCCGCGAGCATCGTCGGTTTCATCCGGCAGGCCGCGCTCGGCGACGCGCTGGTGCCGTACCCCGAGCGGGTGGACCGCGCCTTGACCGCCATCCTCAGCTCGCAGGCCTGGAACGTTCACCAGCGCAAGTGGCTCAAGCGCATCGCCGATCAAATGAAGGCCAGCACCATCGTCGACCGCGAGGCCTTGGACCGAAGTCCCTTCACGGACCACGGAGGCTTCACCCGCCTCAACAAGATCTTCAACGGCAAGCTCGAAGACGTGCTCGGACGCATCGGTGAAGCGGTGTGGAAGGAGGGCGCGTGAAGGTGCTCGGATCCGTCGACAGCGCCACCCTGAACCCGTAGACCCATCGGCATGACCACCTTCGGCAAGACCATTCGCATCTACCTCGCCGACGGGACGCCGAGCGGCATCCGTCACGCGGAGCTCGTGAACTGGACGGGACAGGCCATCGTCTGCCCACGTAGCCGTATCAACGAACTCTCGGACTGGAACGAGAGCCAACGACCAGGTGTGTACTTCCTCTTCGGTGAGGCGGAGTCCGGTCGGCCGGCGCTCTATCTCGGCGAAGCCGAGAACGTGCTCGCACGACTTCAGAACCACCTTCGAACCAAGGACTTCTGGAGCCGCGTGGTGTTCTTCACGAGCAAGGATGAGAACCTCACCAAGGCCCACGTGAAGTACCTGGAAGCCAGGCTCATCACCATCGCCACGCGCACCAAGCGGGTGGAGTTGATGAACGGCAACGCTCCCCAGGCCCCAGCGCTGCCTCGCTCCGAACGGGACGCGATGGAGGAGTTCCTCGGACCCCTCGCGGTCCTTCTGGGTTCGCTCGGCTTCAACGCCCTTCAGCCCATCGCGCCCAGCAACGGAGGAGCCGAAGCGCCGCTGGCCAAGCGGACGCTCCGGTTCAGCATCGGCAAGGGTCGGGTGGACGCCACCGGAGCCTCGACCGACGAAGGCTTCGTTGTGTTCGAAGGTTCGAAGGGCGACGCCAAAGTGCGCGACTCCCTCGGCAAGGGCTACCGCACGCTTCGAGAGGAACTGCTCGCGGATGATTCGTTGGTGATCGAAGGTGGCGCAATCCGGTTGACGCGGGATGTGCTCTTTACGAGCCCGTCGGCTGCGGCCGCCATCCTCGCCGGCGGCGCGTACAACGGCCGCGAAGCCTGGCGCGACGCTTCCGGCAAGAGCCTCAAAGCGATCGAAGAAGAGCTGGCCGAGGCTGCCTCCGACGTGACAGAAACGACGTCCGCATGACCACCACCCACGACATCGTTCAAAAGCTCTGGCGTCTCTGCGACGTCCTCCGCGACGACGGCATCACGTACCACCAGTACGTCACGGAGCTGACCTGGCTGCTCTTCCTCAAGATGGAGCAGGAGACGCGTGAGCAGCGGTGGCGGTACGCACTCCCGGAGGGTCATCGCTGGGAAGACCTCGTTGGCAAGACGGGCCCCGACCAGCACGTCTTCTACCGCGAGCTCCTCCTGCACCTTGGCACCAAGACCGAAGGCATCGTGCTCGCGATCTACGCGGACGCAGCCACCGCGATCCGCAAGCCCGTGACGTTGAAGAAGCTGATCACGGACATCGACGCGCTCGACTGGTACGACGCCAAACAAGAGGGGCTCGGGGACCTGTACGAGGGGCTCCTCGAGAAGAACGCAGGCGAGAAGAAGTCGGGCGCCGGCCAGTACTTCACGCCCCGCGCGCTCATCGACTGCATGGTCGGTCTGGTGAAGCCACAGCCGGGCGAAGTGATTCAAGACCCTGCTGCTGGCACGGGGGGTTTTCTCATTGCGGCGGACCGCTACATGCGGGCGCAGACCGACGACTACTTCGAGCTAAACGAGGCGCTCCAGAACTTCATGGCGAACGAGGCGTTCGTCGGCGTGGAGCTCGTGCCCGAGACGCATCGGCTCATGTTGATGAACCTGATGCTCCACGACATCCGCGGCAACTTCGAACGCGGCGACAGCCTCTCGTCCCTCGGGTCCGGCCTTCCGAAGTCCGACATCGTGCTGACCAACCCGCCCTTCGGTACGAAGAAGGGCGGCGGCGGCCCCACGCGGGACGACTTCACGTTCCCGACGAGCAACAAGCAGCTCGCCTTCCTCCAGCACATCTACCGTGGGCTGAAGCCCGGTGGTCGCGCGGCCGTCGTGCTTCCGGACAACGTGCTGTTCGAGGAGAACACCGGCACGAAGATCCGGCAGGACCTCATGGACAAGTGCAACCTGCACACCATCCTCCGCCTGCCGACTGGGATCTTCTACGCCCAAGGCGTGAAGACCAACGTGCTCTTCTTTCAGCGGGGCAAGAAGGACGAGGGCAATACCAAAGCCGTCTGGATCTACGACCTCCGCACCAACATGCCGAAATTCGGCAAGCGGACCCCGTTCACGCGGGCGCACTTCGCGGAGTTCGAGAAGGCGTTCGGAAACAAGACCGACGGGACCTCCAAACGGAAGGACCAAGGCGAGGAGGGGCGCTTCCGCTGCTTCACCCGCGAGGAGATCCAGAAGCGCGGCGACAACCTCGACATCTCATGGCTGCGGGACGACGACGCCCAGAGCCAGGAAGACCTCGGCGAGCCGGACGAGATCGCGGCCGAGATTATCGGGCATCTCCAGAGCGCGATGGCGGAACTCGAGGCGCTGAGTGAGTTGCTGGAGACGCCGGCTGTGGACGGGGAGGCGGCTGAGTGAATCACCCGCCAGGATGGCTGAAGGCTAGGCTTGGAGATGTCGCCGATATCCGTTCAGGTTACGGCTTTCCGAAGGCGCTCCAGGGGCGTTCAGAGGGTGACTATCCATTCGCAAAGGTGCGCGACATCTCTGCGACGGTGAAGGCGGGCGAACTTGTCCTCGAGGGCGCGGTCCATTGGGTGGATGCCGCCGATCTCGTGAAGCTCAAAGCTCGGCTGCTTCCGGCTGGTGCCACGTTGCTTGCGAAGATCGGTGAGGCGATCCGGCTCAATCGGCGAGTTATCGCCGGCCGCGATCTACTGGTGGATAACAACGTGTTCGCCGTCATTCCGTACGGAGCTGATGAGCTGTTCCTTCTCTTCTTCATGAAGACACTCGATCTCTACCCGCTTTCGATCGCTACAGCGGTGCCGTCGATTCGCAAGAGCGATCTCGCAGAGGTCGAGATGCCGATTCCGCCGCTCAACGAGCAGCGGCGCATCGCCGTGAAGGTCGACGCACTGCTGGCGCGGAGTCGGCGGGCGAAGGAGGCGCTCGACGCCGTTCCGCCGCTGCTCGAGCAGTTCCGCCAGTCTGTCCTCGCTGCCGCATTCCGAGGCGACCTCACAGCCGACTGGCGCGCCCAGAACCCCGACGTCGAGCCGGCTGACCAACTCCTCGAACGTATCCGCGCCGAACGCCGCCGCCGCTGGGAAAAGGACTACCTCGCCAAGCAGAAAGCAAAGGGCAAGACCCCCAAGAACGACAAGTGGAAGTCGAAGTACAAGGAGCCGGACGAGCCTGAATTCCTCAATGGCCAGCATTCACTTCCCGCCGGGTGGACCTGGACGAGTGTGTCGTGCGTAACCGAATGCCTGGATTCACACCGGGTCCCGGTCACGCGCAAGAACCGGGCGCCCGGCCCGTTCCCCTACTACGGCGCAAACGGGCAGGTAGACCTCATTGACCAATGGCTCTTCGACGAGCCTCTTGTGTTGGTGACTGAGGACGAGACCTTCTATGGCCGGACGAAACCGATCGCCTACCGAGTCACAGGCAAATGCTGGGTGAACAATCACGCGCATGTTCTGCGGCCATTGGCGCCACTCGACACACGATTCATTCACTTCTCGCTCATGCACTACCCCGTTTGGCCGTGGCTCACGGGCACGACGGGAAGGGCGAAGTTGACGCAAGGTGCCCTCAATCGTCTGCCGCTGGCTGTGCCGCCGCTGGCAGAGCTCAAGGTACTCGTGCCGCGAATCGAATCGGCGTTGGCGTTGTCCAACGTGTTGCCGGAGGTTGAGGCGGGCGTCGGTCGCTTGGCCGACTTGAACCGCGCTCTTCTAGCCCAGGCCTTCCGAGGCGAGCTCGTTCCCCAAGACCCGAACGACGAGCCAGCCTCCGTCCTCCTCGAACGCATCCGAGCCGAACGCGAGGCTGCAGCCCCGAAGAAGATGCGGAAGGACCGCGGCCGAGCCAAGGACGAAGCGAAGTCTTGAAGGTGGAACCCGAGTTCACCGGAATGAAGCGGTACCGCGTGATGCGGATGGACTTCGACTTCCGGGCCAACCTGCTGAACATGGAGCCGAACGATGGTTGGGGTGAGGAGGGGAGAGTTCGGCTGGCACAGCAAAAGGCCGAGTTGCTCGCCGGGCTCCAGCATCAGTTCGGCTCGGCGTACGCAGACATCAAGGCGGAGAACTTTCGAGACTTGGGCGCGGCCCCCACGTCGGTCATCGGCTACCACAACCAGTTCTTGCGCGAGGCACGGAACGCCTTCGTGATCGGCGCCTACTACCCGGCGCTGACCGCAGCCGGGGCGCTCGGCGAACGAATCCTCAACCACCTGATCCTGGAGCTTCGGGACGACTACCAAGACCGCCCCGAGTACAAGAAGGTCTACGACAAGCAGTCCTTCGACAAATGGACGTTTGTGATCGATGTGCTCCGAAACTGGAGCGTGCTCGAACCGGACTCCGAGCAGGCCCTTCGCGAGCTACACGGGGTCCGGAACTCCAGCGTTCACTTCGATCCGAGCCTTCCGCAAGAGACACGAGACAGGGCATTGAAAGCGGTGCGCCTCATCTCAGACGTGGTGTCTCATCAGTTCGGCGCGTTCGGACCGCACCGGTGGTTCATTCCGAACACGATGGGTGTCTCGTTCCTCACGAAGGCCAGCACCGCCGAGCCCTTCATCCAGAAGTTCTACCTACCGAGCTGCCGACTCGTGGGAGCTCGGCACCGGCTGGTAACGCGGAGTGGCGGCTTCGATGTCGTTGACGACGCGAAGTACGCCGACGACGACCTCTTGGATGCAGAGTTCTTGAGCGCGTTCGAGGAAGCAGCCAAGCCGACCAACGACTGACCGCAACCTCTGACGGGAGGCGTCCGCTCCCCGAAGCTACGAGCGGCTGTGGTGGCCGATGTCTCGGCGGAATTGCATGCCGCGGAAGCAGAGGCGGTCGATGGCGGCGTAGGCCCGTTCCGCGGCTTCATCGGCGTTCTCGCCGATGCCGGTGACGCCGAGGACGCGGCCGCCGGAGGTCACGGGGGTTCCGTCTTGGTCGGCGACGCCGGCGAAGAAGACGTGGGCGCCTTCGATGCCTTCGGCTTCTTCGAGGCCCGCGATGGGCACGCCCTTCGGATACGTGCTGGGGTAGCCCTCGCTCGCGACGACGACGCACAAGGACGACGGCGCTTCCCACGTGGTCGTCACGTGGCTGAGATCACCGCGGGCGGCGTCTTGGAAGAGCGCGAGCGCGCTGCCGCCCCACCGGGCCATCAGGCACTGGGTCTCGGGGTCGCCGAAGCGCACGTTGAACTCGAGCACCTGCGGCGCGCCGTCGACGATCATCAGGCCGATGAAGAGCGCGCCGCGCAGCTCGATGCCGTCGGCGGCGAGGCCGGCGATCATCGGTTCGACGACCTCGCGTTGGATGCGCGCTTCGAGGGCGGCGTCGACGATGGCGGGCGGCGACACCGCACCCATGCCGCCGGTGTTCGGACCCTTGTCGCCTTCGAACGCGCGTTTGTGATCCTGCGCGGTGGCGAGCGCGACGTAGCGTGAGCCGTCGCAGACCACGTGGTAGCTGACCTCTTCGCCGACGAGCTTCTCTTCGAGCACGACTTCGTTGCCCGCGTCCCCGAATGCACGCTCCCGCATCACGAGATCGATCGCGGCGATGGCTTCTTCGAGGGTGGCCGGTACGACGACGCCTTTGCCGGCGGCGAGGCCGTCGGCTTTGACCACACAAGGCCGCTGCTCGAAGTTGGCTTCGAGGTAGGCGGTGGCGGCGTCGGCGTCGTCGAAGACTTCGAACGCGCCGGTCGGCACGCCGTACTTGGCCATGCACTGCTTCGCGAACACCTTCGACCCTTCGAGCCGCGCGGCGGCTGCGCCGGGTCCGAAGCAAGCGATGCCCGCGGCGCGCAGCCGGTCGGCGAGGCCCGCGACGAGCGGGGCTTCGGGTCCAATGATCACCAGATCGACTTCGAGCGATTGCGCGAGCGCGACCTGCCCGTCGAGGTCGGTCGCGGCCACCGGATGGTTCTCGCCCACGCGCGCGGTGCCCGCGTTGCCGGGCGCGACGAAGATCGCCGCTCCGTCGCGGTTCAAACGCCAGGCGATCGCGTGTTCGCGTCCGCCGGATCCAACGATGAGCACCTTGGTCACGCGTCCGTCCATTCTACTTCGGGGTCAGGGTAATACGCCGCATCGCCATCAAGCATCGCCATCGCCATCGGCATCGCCATCGGCTTCGGCGTCGGCTTCGGCGTCGGCGTCGGCGTCAGCGTCGGCTTCGGCGTCGGCTTCGGCGTCGGCTTCGGAGTCGGCTTCGGAGTCGGCTTCGGCCTCGGCTTCGGCTTCGGCTTCGGCTTCGGCTTCGGCTTCGGCGTCGGCTTCGGCTTCGGCGTCGGCTTCGGCGCCGGCTTTCAGCTTCGGCCGCCCAGCCAGCTCAGTGTTTGAAGTGCCGAAAGCCCGTCAACACCATCGCGATGCCCGCCGCGTCGCAGGCGGCGATGATGTCGTCGTCCTTCTTGCTGCCGCCCGGCTGCACGACCGCGGTCACGCCCGCCGCCGCCGCCGCTTCGATGCCGTCCGGGAACGGGAAGAACGCATCCGAGGCCATGGCGGATCCCTTGGCTTCGGCGCCGGCTTTCTTGGCGGCGATCTCCACCGCGAGCACCCGGCTCATCTGTCCGGCGCCGACACCGACGGTGCGGTTGTGGTGCGCGAAGACGATGGCGTTCGACTTCACGTGTTTGCAGACCCGCCAGGCGAGATCCATCGAGGCGAGTTCCGCTTCGGTCGGTGCGCGCTTGGTGACCACCCGGCCACCGGCGACTTCGCCCGGCGCCGTCGCGTCGCGGTCCTGGACGACCAGGCCGCCGCTGACCCGCTTGAAGTGCATCATCGGCGCGTCGGCGCCGAGCCACGCGCCGGTCGCGAGCAGCCGCAGCGCCTTCTTTCTCTGGAGGCGGGCCAACGCGTCCGGTTCGAACGACGGCGCGATGACGCACTCGATGAAGGTCTCGGCCATGACTTCGGCGGTGGCGAGATCCACCGGGCGGTTCACCGCGACGATGCCGCCGAACGCGCTGAGGGAATCCGCCGCGCGCGCGAGCGTGTAGGCCTCGGTGAGCGACTTCGATGTGGCCACGCCGCAGGGGTTCGTGTGTTTGACGACGACCGCGGCCGGGCCCTCGAACTCGCGCACGCACTCGAGCGTCGCGTCGACGTCCACGAGGTTGTTGAAGCTGAGCTCCTTGCCACCGGCGCCGAGGGATTCCGCACGCGCCAAGCTCCCATCGGGCGCGCCGCGCTCGATGTAGAAGGCGCCCTTCTGATGCGGGTTCTCGCCGTAGCGGACGTCGTAGGCCTTCTCGAACTGGAGCGTGAGCGTGCCGGGGAAGAGCGCGCGTTCGCCTTCGCCGTTCCCATCTTCGGAGAGTGAGGTCATGTACGCCGCAATGGCTCCGTCGTACGCCGCGGTCTGGGTGAACGCTTTGGCCGCGAGCTTGGCGCGGAGCGGGAGTTCGGTGCCGCCTTCACGCACGGCGACGAGCACTTCGTCGTAGTCCGCGGGGTCGGTGACGACCGCGACGCGGGTGTGGTTCTTGGCCGCGCTGCGCAGCATCGAGGGGCCACCGATGTCGATGTTCTCGACGACGACTTCGTGCGCAGCGCCCTTCGCGACCGTCTGCTCGAAGGGGTAGAGGTTCACGATCACGAGGTCGATGGGCGCGCCGCCGAGCGAGGTGAGCTCGTCGCGGTCTTTCTGATCGTCGCGCATCAAGATGCCGCCGTGCACGCGTGGATGGAGCGTCTTGACGCGTCCGTCCATGACCTCGGGGGAGTCGGTGAACTCGGAGACGTCGCGCACCGCGATGCCGGCCTCGCGGATGGCTTTGGCGGTGCCGCCGGTGGAGAGGAGCTCGACGCCCGCTTCCGCGAGTCCCCGCGCGAGATCGACGATGCCAGTTTTGTCCGACACGGACACCAACGCACGTTTCACAGGCCGCTTCATCAATCGCCTCCTCGGGGTTCTCTAGACACGCGCTGACTAGCAGCGCAGCGCGTGACACCAAAGTGACAACCCGGTGACGGGGTGCGGACCATCACGCGCAGCGGTGCTTTTGTTCGATTGCGCGCAGATGGCGGCGCGCGGTTGGCGGGGTGGCGTGATCCAATCCCGACGCCGAAGCCGATCCCGACGCCGAAGCCGAAGCCGAAGCCGAGGCCGAGGCCGAAGCCGAAGCCGAGGCCGAAGCCGAGGCCGAAGCCGAGGCCCGCGACTCGCGCGGGCCTCGCGCCGCTCTAGCGACTCAACCGGTACAACATCGCGCAGACCTCATCGCAGCGACCGAACACCTCTTCGCTCACGTCTGCGTACCCAAACAGCCGCACCAACCGAAGAGCCGCCTTCAGCTCGCTCGCCTCACCGTAGGCAATGGAAAACCTATCCACGCTCCGCTTCCCGCGAGCGTTCTTCGCTTCCGCGCAGTTCAGAACAACGGACTGAGCCGCCCGCCGCATCTGCTCACCCAGCGAACGGTCCTTGCGAGAAACAGCCGCCAGCACCCCGCGCAACTCACCAACGAGAACAAAACTAGATTCGAGAACAATCATCAGAGCCTCCAACGCGCCACACACCAGAGCGAAATTGCTCGGCGGCGCGAAGCGCCCCCGGTGGAGAGCGGAGCCTGGGTCAAGGGCGAAGCCAGCCTTCCGAAGGCTGGGGGCCGCAGGCCACCCTTTACGCAGGCGAGCACTCCGCCACGATAGAATTGCCGCCGAGCCAGCAAGCCCACCCCGAGTAGGGTGTTCCCGAAATCCGAAGGATTGAAGGGAGCCGATTTTCCGAAGGAAGAGGCTTCAAGCTGTTGCTGTTGCTGCTGCTGACTCTGCCGCTGACGCTGTCTCTGCCGCTGACTCTGCCGCTGTCTCTGCCGCTGTCACTGTCGGTCGAAGTCGGTCGAAGTCGACTTCAGCGTCGCGCCCCCTCGCGCACCGCCCACTTCAAAGTTCTCTCTACGGACGCAACAGAATCTTCAGCGTCCCGCGCTTGGCCGCCCGCGCGACCGCTGCGGGCCCGTCTTCGAGCGCGAAGGAGTCATCCACCAGCGGGCGCGGATCCACTTCGTTGTCGGCGAGCGCCTGAAGCGCGCGGTCGAAGGGGCCGCACCGGGAGCCGAGCAGCGTGACTTCGTCGATGACGAGGCGGTTGGTGTCGAACGCAGGGGGTTCGGCGAAGGTGCTCTTGAGCACGATGGTCCCGCGGGGCCGCACCCGATCGAGCGCGGCATTCAACCCCGCGGCCGAGCCGGTGGCTTCGACGACCAGATCGAAGGGTTCGTCCGCCAGCTCCGCCGGGTCGACGGTGGTGCGCGCGATCGAGTCCACGAGGTCGAGTTTGCGTGCGTGGCGGCCGAGCACGGTGAGCGCCGAGGTCTCGGTGGCCAGCGCCATCGCGCAGAGCAAGCCGAGTTTGCCGTCGCCCAGCACCAAGACGCGCGTCGACTGGGTCACCTCGACCTGGGTCAGAATCTCGAACGCCGCGGCGAGCGGTTCGACGAACACGGCCTGGCTGTCCTCGACCTGTTCCTCCACCGGGTAGAGGTTCGCGACCGGCACCGAGACGTACTCCGCGAACGCACCGGGTGCAGCGAGGATGCCGAGCACGGTTCGGCTGGGGCAGTGGTGGAAGTCGCCCGCGGCGCACACGGCGCACGTTCGGCACGCGAAGTTGATGTCGCCGCACACCCGGCGACCGAGCCACGACTTGTCTTCGCACTCGTGGACCACGCCGACGAACTCGTGGCCGAGGGTGCCTTCGAACCCCATGTACCCGCGCACGATCTCCAGGTCCGTGTTGCAGACCCCGGCGAGGGACACGCGCACGAGCGCGTGGTCGCTTGGAACCTCGGGCCGCGGGACGTCGGAGAGAATGACCTGCGCACCATCGAACTGAACTGCTTTCACGCGGGAGACTGTAGCAGGCGATGCCGATGCCGATGCCGACGCCGATGCCGTTCCGCTCCGCTTCCGCTTCCGCTTCCGCTTCCGCTTCCGCTTCCGCTTCCGCTTCCGCTTCCGCTTCCGCTTTCGCTTTCGCTTCCGCTTCCGCTTCCGCTTGTCTCAGGATGGGAGTTGGGCGGGGTCGACGCGGAAGGCGCCCGGCGTGACGCCGAGGGTGCGCTTGAACGCTTTCGCGAATGCGTGCTCGGAGCTGTAGCCGACCGACTCGGCGATCGTCGCCATCGAGTCGCCGCACTCGCGCAGCGCTTGGGCGGCGAGGTGCATACGCCAGCGGGTGAGGTAGCGGGCGGGGGATTCGCCGACCAGCTCCGCGAAGCGCGCCGCGAACCCGGAGCGGCTCATGCCGGAGCGGCGCGCGAGGGTGTCGACGGTCCACGGTTGCGCAGGGTCGCGGTGCACGCAGCCGAGCGCGCGGGCCACGCGCGGATCGGTGAGGCCGCGGACCCAGCCGCTTCCTTCTTCGAACGCGTGCTCCACCACCCAGTGCCGGATGGCGTTGACGAGCAACACATCGGAGAGGCGCGCCACCAGGGTCGATGCGCCCGGCTGCGCGGCGGTGAGTTCGTGTTCGATGAGTCGAAGGGTCGCTTCGAGCCACGCGGCGTTGTCCGGGGCGGGCTTCACCGAGATCGCACGGGGCAACACGGAGAGCAATGGATGCGCCTCCGAGTGGGCGAAGCGGATGCTGCCGCAGATGAGCCGAGTGAGGCGGCCGCCGCCGTCGACCACCAGGGTGGGCACCCCGCCGCGCTCCTCCCGCATCGTCAGCTCGCGCGCTGAACGCCCCGACAAACCCGGCGCACTGGACATGACATGGCGGGTCCGGTGGGGCAGGAACACCGCGGCGCCCTGCGGCAACTCGAGCGGCGCGGCGTCCGGCAAGGTGAGCCAGGCGCGCCCCTCGACGACCGCGTGAAAGACGCCGCTCCGAAGCTCGCCGCTGTCGACACCCCACGGCTCTCCGAGCACCGCACGGGAGAACACCGTGCTCCGGAGCCGCCCGGCCCGGAGGATCTCGCTGAGGCCGTCCATCGATGCCATGGTACGCCCGATCCCTACGCGGACGAAGCGAGCCGGAAGACGAGCCCGCCCGGCGCCCGGTAGTAGGTGTGGGTGGCGTCCACGTACTCGAAGCTTTCGACGCCGAGCTTCGCGAGGACCGCGCTGGTGGCCTCGAGGTCGGGCACGCGGAACTCGAGCCAAGGCGCGAGGAAGCTCTGCTCGACGGTGAGGGCGCCGCCGTCCTCGATGAACTGAGCGCCGAGCGAGAACCCGTCCGTCAGCGTGAAGATGCGCATCGAGGGCATCGGATCGGCGAAGGATGCGCCGAAGGCCTCCGTCATCATCGCGGTCCAGGCCGCCCGGCGGGACGCGCCGAGCGTGACCTTCATGTTGCGTCCGAAGTCGGCCACGGGGCTCACCACTGGTGCCACTCGGTGGAGGCGTGCACGGCGATGGTGGGGGGCGCGGAGAAGAGCGACCCGAACGCCATCTGGAAGTCCGGGTCCGTGTAGACCGCTTCGAGGTTGGTCGTGTCGTTCCAGATGTCGATCGCGAAGAACTCCTGGGTGTCGGTCAGGCCGACGAACGCGACGTGGGCCACGTCTCCTGCGGCTCGGACCATCTCTTCGCCGCCCGCGGCGACTGCGTCGTGGGCCATACGCGCTGCGTCGAGGTCCGCTTCGGCGAGCCGTCCGCGCACCACCACGAAGACGTGGTCGCCGCCCGCGTCGCCCGAGGCCAGGTCGCCCCACTGATGAAATCCAGCGGTCTGGAAGAACTCGAGGTTCGGCGCGCCGTCGAAGAGCATGCCGAACGCTTCGGCGAAGTCCGGGTTGTCGTAGAAAGTGGTCATGCCGGTCAGCGAGTTCCACTGGTCGAGCCCGACGAACGCGTTCTCGGTCGTGCCGAGCAGGGTCGTGCCGAGCATGGCGTCGTGGCCGGTGTCGCCCGCGTCGCGCGCCGCAGATTCGCCGCCCACCGCCAGCATGTCGTGACGGGCCTGCGCCATCGCGAGGTCGTCCGTGAAGAGCGTGCCGCGGACGAGCGCGACGAACCGCCGGTCGTCTACGCCTGCGTCGTCCATGGTGGCGTCGTCGACGATCGCATCGGCCAGGTCTCCGGCGTCGTCGGGCGTGACCCCGTCGTCGTCGCATGCGGCGAGCATGAGCGGCGACAGGGAGAGTAGAGAGAGGGTCCAGAGTCCGGTGAGTCGAGTCATGCTCCTACGGTGGGGCGAATAGTGGGGGTCGGCTTTGTCCATTCGTCCGGCGGCTTGGTGCATTCGTCCAGAAGCCGGCCAGGACACTCGTCGGCCGCTGCTTGCTCCTTGGCGGACGCTGTCGTACCGCGCACGGCCGATGCGTACGGACGAACTCGACTACGACTTGCCGGACGAACTCATCGCGCAGGTCCCGTCCGAAGCGCGCGATGGCGCGCGGCTGCTCGTGGTCGACCAAGACACCGGCCACCAAGACGCGCACATCGTCGACCTGCCCGAGTTGCTTCCGCCTTCGCTTTTCGTGGTCAACGAGACCCGGGTGCTGCCGGCGCGGTTGCGGGGGGTCAAGCCTACGGGAGGCGCGGTGGAGATTCTCCTCCTCGAGCGGCTGCATCGAAGTGTCGCTTCCCAGCGGTGGCACGCAATGGGGCGGACCAGCAAGAAGCTCAAACCCGGCCAAGTGGTGGCGTTCTCCAGCGCGCTGAACGCGACCGTGCTGAGCCGTCGAGAGGACGGGACGATCGAAGTCGAACTCCGCGGAGACGACGTGGACGCGGCGATCGAGCAACTCGGAGAGATGCCGCTGCCGCCGTACATCCGGCGCGCCCACGACCCGGCGTTCGACCCGGAGCGCTACCAGACCATCTTCGCCAGCGAACCGGGCGCGGTGGCAGCACCGACCGCGGGACTGCACTTCACCGACGCGCTCGTGGAGCGCATGAAGGCCGCGGGACACACCTTCGCGCGGGTGTTGCTGCACGTGGGCGCGGGCACGTTTCGGCCGGTCGGCGTGGACACGCTCGACGCGCACGAGATGCACGAAGAGCGCTGGGCCGTCGGCGAAGAAGCCGCGCGCGCGATCGAGGCGGCCCGGGCCGCCGGTCGTCCGGTGGTTGCCGTTGGCACCACCGTGGTCCGCACGCTCGAGAGCGCACACGCAGGTCGAGCGGAACGCGGTTCGTTGGCGGGTTCCGGGCGCACGAAGCTCTTCATTCGCCCGCCCTACGAGCCGAGCGTGGTCGACCACGTGCTCACCAACTTCCACCTGCCGCGTTCGACGCTGCTCGCGCTGGTGATGGCGCTCGGCGGCACCGACACCATCCGGGCGGCGTACCGGCACGCGGTAGAAGCGCAGTACCGGTTCTTCAGCTACGGAGACGCGATGTTGATCCGCCGCAGCCCGAAGCACCGACCATGACGGCGACGACGACGTCCGGCACCGCTCTGCCGACCGAAGGGTTCTTCTTCGAGCAGACCGCGCAGGACGGGCACGCGCGCACCGGGACCTTCACCACGCCGCGCGCCGCCGTCCAGACACCGACGTTCATGCCCGTCGGCACGTACGGCACCGTGAAGGGCCTGACGCCTGCCGAAGTCGAAGCCACGGGGGCCCGCCTCATCCTGGCGAACACGTACCACCTCTGGCTGCGGCCCGGCGCGGAGCTCATCGACCGTCGCGGCGGCATCACCGAGTTCATGAATTGGCCGCACGCGCTCCTCACCGACAGCGGCGGATTCCAAGTCTTCAGCCTGGCGCACATGAACAAGATCGACGACGACGGAGTCACGTTCCGGTCGCACCTCGACGGCGCCAAGAAGCGGCTCACCCCGGAGGAGTCCATGCGGGTGCAGCGGCTGCTGCGATCCACGATCGCGATGGTGCTGGACGTGTGCCCGCCCGGCGAAGCCGAACGCAGCCAGGTGGAAGACGCGATGCGCAAGACCACCGCGTGGGCGGCGCGCTCCCTCGCGGAACCGGCCGCCGAAGGACAAGCGCGGTTTGGCATCGTGCAAGGCGCGACGTTCGAAGACCTGCGGCGAAGTCACCTCGCCGACATCGCAGCGCTCGACGTCGATGGTGTCGCGCTCGGCGGCTTCTCGGTCGGCGAACCGATCCCGCGCATGTACGAGCTGCTCGATGCGATCGCGCACGAGATGCCCCAGGACAAACCGCGCTACTTGATGGGCGTCGGCACCCCGTTCGATCTTCTGCACGCCATCGGCGCGGGCATCGATCTCTTCGACTGCGTGCTCCCAACGCGCAACGCGCGAAACGGGCAAGCGCTCACCTGGCACGGCCGCGTGAACCTCCGCCAGGCGCGCCACAAAGAAGACGACGGCCCCATCGACACCGTCTGTGGTTGCCCCGTCTGCGCGCAGTACAGCCGGTCGTACATCCGGCATCTGGTGAAGTGCGACGAGCTGCTGGGCCACCGGCTCATCACCGAACACAACCTCTCGTTCTACGGCGAACTCGTCGCCGGCGCCCGCGCCCACATCGCAGCCGGGGACTACGCCCAGTGGTCGAAACAGACCGCCGACGCGATGCGCGACGGCGACGAAGTCGGCCCGCCTACGACGTAAGCCGGCCCGTGAGGTTCGTCCTCAATCGAGCTCAGATGGATCAAAGGGCTCAAACGAGGGATCCGCTTGCCCAGCGTGTTCGGCGCACTCGGTCAACCGCTCCTCGCCCAGTTCACGGAGCCGGCGCCGGGTGTTGGCAACGAAGGGTGCACGGAGTCGAGCAGCGCTCGCTGCGCGCCAAACCAGGAGATATCTGCTCGCGGCAAAGCACTCGATAACGTTTGTTGGCATCGCAGCTTGCTCCGGCGTGCCGGACTGCTCCAGGACATCCTCTTCGCGCACCGACTCCGGGTTTGCTGCAGGAGACGCTTCGTACTCGGCCGCCGACGGGGCCAGGTTGTCGTAGACGCGCGCCTCCTCGTACAACGCCAACAGTCGCAACTCTCGTGGTAGCGATGATGAACCAAGCTGCGCTCGAAGGGCTGCGGAAACCTGGTGCGACAAATGGGCTCGTTCGTCGAGCCCCGACGATGCCTCTCCAACCGACTCCACGGCAGCCGGAAGCGCGCAGGACATCCATTGCGTCGCCAGCGACCGCGCGCAGGCGTCGCGAACCCGAGACGCGATGACAGTCGGAAGCTGCTCGAGAAACTGCTCGCCCTCGGGGACGGGAACGACCGCCTCCTCACTCCCTTCAGAAGCCTCCGGCGGACGCTGACTCGTGGCCTCCCCATCGAGCTCCGAACCACCGCTACCGCAGCCGAATACACAGAGGACGAGAAGCACGTGGAGCGCGCATGGTTGCGTCCGACCGAAGTTCGGACCCCTTGGCAGGTCTCGTTTCGACGGCTCCGTGTCTACTTCCATGCGCGCAGACCGAGGAGCTGTTCGGAGCGTTCGGTGAGCGGCTTGTCGACGAACCGCGCGTCCGTGTACTCCTCGAGATGGTCCTTCACCGTGGCGTAGACCGTCTCGCGGTCTTGGCTCGTGTCGATGTTGGTGCACTTGTTCTTGCTGGTGAAGAGCTCGACGGTGGGCAGGGTCTCTTCTTTGAAGGTGTCGAACCGGAGCTTCATGCTCTCGACGTTGTCGTCGGTTCGTCCGGAGAACTTGGCGCGCCCCAAGATGCGCTGTTCGAGCACTTCGTAGGGGCACTCGAAGTACAACATCTTGGGCAGCTCCGCGTCGCGGCCGAAGATCTCGTACCAGCCGTCGAGGTTGTTGAGCGAGCGCGGAAACCCATCGAGCAGGAAGTTGTTCTTTCCCGTCGTCCTCGTCACGGTCTCCATCGCGTTCTTGAGCAGCGTGACGACGATCTCGTTGGGGACGAGTTTGCCGGCTGCGATGAACTCAGCGATGGTTGCCGTGGTCGCGCCTCCCTTCTCGCGCTCCTCACGAAGGAGGTTGCCGGTCGACAGATGCGTCCAGCCGAGCTGCGTCTCGGCCAGCTCACACATCGTTCCTTTGCCGGCACCGGGACCGCCCAGGACGAACACGACGTTTGGCGCGGGGCACGGCAGTCTCGGGTCGATGTAGTGCAGAGTCACCTTGGGCGCAGGGGCCAAGCCCTTCTTGTAGACGTGCCACTCCCGGTCCGTCGGCGGCATCTCGTCTTCGCACGTCGCGTCGTAGGCAAGGTGCCCGTCGAGCCGGCAGATCCTCCAGGACTGGTAGGTCTGCGAGTACGAGATGGCGGGGCTTCGGGCGCACTTCCCGTCGGCTCGGTCCCACGCCATGCGCTCGTTCCAGTAGCCAAGGCTCGAGACCGTCCCCGATTCCGATTCCACCGGAGGTGCCGTGGACGGGACGAAGAGGCCGTCCACTTCGGGAAGTCCGGAACCGGATACTTCGATGAAGAACGTGTTGGGTGGGAGGTCACTTGAGTCGGTCATGTGCGCGCAACCTACCATCCTCGCCCCGCGGACCCCCGTCGAGCATACCGATGAGAGCGGCCCCCCACGAAAGTCCACGCCTACCGAAAGGCGTGGACTTCGCCTTGGACGAAGGAGACGTAGATCGTTCCGTCGGCGGCGACGGCCGGCGCGACGTCCACGCGGGCCTCGAGCGGAATGGCCCAGCGAAGCGATCCGTCCGCACCGACCGCGATGAGGTCCCCGCCCGGTTCCACCGTCAGCGCATGTCCGTCCGCGTCCACGACGACCGGCCCGGAGATTTGTGCGTCGGGCCGTTCGAAGCGCCAGCGCTCGACGCCGTCGGCACTCACGTTGAGGAGCCCCGTGGTCAGTGTGCCGAAACGAACCGAACCGTCCGGCGCGATCGCGAGGTTGGTCGCCGGGGATCCCCGCACTCCGTCGAGCACTGTGCGCACGGCGATGCGACCGCTCTCGGTGACCCGAATCAGTTGGCCGTCGTGGGTGAGCACCCACGCTTCACCGTCGCGGTTGATCGACGGTCCGGCCGCGATGTTCGCGCCGAGCTCGACCACGCGTCGCGGTTGCCCGCTCAGCCCGACCCAGTGCAGCGACGCGCCGACCGGAACCACGACGAACTCTCCGCTGAGGGCGGCGGTGCCGGTGAGGTTCTCACTCAGCGACACCCGGAACATGGACCGGCCGTCCGCGTCCACGCGCTGCAGGATGGTCCCGGAACCCACGACCACCGAGCCGTCGTCGAGCACCAGCGGTGATCCCCACGAAGCGCCGGCCAAAGGCACGCGGCTGCCCGCCCCGCCGGCACCGACGAAGACCAACTGCCCGTGTCCGAGCGCGACCGCGACGCTGCCATCCGGCCGAAGCGACGGGGTGGCGTTGACGACACCGAGCGGAAGCGCCCAGCGCACGGCCCCTTCCGACGTCAGCGCGCTGAGGCCACTGACCGTGCCGAAGAACGCGGTGCCGTCCTGCGCGATCGCCGGGGTCGTCGCCCGGCCGAGCCCCACCCTCGCCCGCCACAGTTCGGTGGGTGCGCGTTCGGGAAGTCGGGCGTCGGTGCGCCACGACCGCTGCGCGTCGACGCCTCCGGTCCGCGACGGATGCTGCACCGAGACCCCGAAGGGGATCTCGACGAAGCGTCCCGTGGGCACCGGACGCGCGCCGACATCGGTCGCGAACACGCCGAAGACACCAAGCGCACCGAGCCACACCGCGCCCATCACGCGACGCCGCCGCTTGGCCGATGTCAGCAACCTGTGCACGCGCTGCACGCTCTGCTCAGGGCTCGACCGGCTCGGGCACAGCCGCCGCGGGGGAGAAGGTCAGTGTGTAGGGTTCGTTCGGTTGGGCGCGCCGCACCGCGTCCCGCGGATCGTTGAGGGACAGCTCCACGCACGTCCGGCCAGGTTGGATGGTCTGACCCGCCATCGCTTCACCAGCGCCGACCGACTGTTCGTCCACCTTCCGACTTCGCTGGAGGGTTCGGTCGACGACGCGCAACACCACATCCACGCCGGCGAGCCCGCTCACCGCGATGTCGGCGGTGCCGGCGTTCGCTTCGTCGTCGCGCACGCAGAAGGTGTCCACGTCGCCCGCCCACCCGAGGAAACCCTGGATCGATCCCGGAGAACTGATCGGGGTCGCCAGTTCGAGCGAGTCGTTGACCTCGATCTCGAAGCCTGCTTCGGCCGGTCCGTACGACCACTGAACGGTGTAGTGATCGGACACGTTCTCCGTGGGCAGCCGGCCGGTGATCCAGCGCTCGTGCACCCGGATCATGTAGCTGTGGTCCCCAAGAGGGAAGTTGGGGATGCGCTCGTCGCTGCCCGCGCCAACCGAGTCCGCGCTCAGCACGGGGTTCTGTTGGCCCACGCGGATCACGTCGACCATCACGTCGATGTTCGGCAACGCGCTCACGTCGACTCGCAGCACACGGCCAGCCGGGTCGGGCACGTACCCCTCGAGCGCGTAGAGATCGATGTCACCGAACTCGCGGTCCTGTCGCTTGCCGAGGAGCGCGGTGACCTCGGTGTCGGCCGGCAGTGGGTTGGCAGTCTCGGGCGTGTTGTTCGGTTCGAGTTCCGCCGTCAGCGTTTCGACCTTTTGTTCGTAGCGCTGCCAGAGCTTCCACCCGCCGAATCCCGCGCCCGCCAACAGCGCCACGAGCAGCACGTAGAGGGCTGCGCCGCGGCGGCGAAGTCGGCGTTCGTACTTCTCGACGTCGCCTCGGGTGGCCACGCCCTCGGGCTGCGCGCGGCCCACCTTGATGCCCGACATCGTCGGCTCGCTGAGGGCCTCGCCGACCGACTGGAGGTAGAGGAGCAGATCCTGTCGAAGCGACTCTGCGTCCTGGTAGCGGTCTTCACGCTCCTTCTGCATGGCGCGGCCGACGATGCGGTCTGCGTCTGGCGGCAGATGAAAACCACTGCGCGACGAAGGCGGCACGAGCTCTTCGGTGAGGTGTTTGGTCAACACGCCCATCGGAGTGTTGGCAACGAACGGCGGCACCCCCGTGCACGCCTTGTAGATCATCGCGCCGATCGCATACACGTCGCCGCGCGCGTCGACGTCCTCGCCTTTGATCTGCTCGGGCGCCATGTAGTACGGCGTGCCGACGATGTGGCCTGCGCGGGTGACCGTCACGTTGCCCATCTGATCGCGAAGCTTCGCGAGTCCGAAGTCCAGCACCTTCGCGATCTCGTTCGAGCCTTGGCGGGCCGGAAGGATCATCACGTTCTCGGGTTTCAGATCCCGGTGCACGACCCCCTCGGCGTGCGCCTGGGCGACCGACGCGCACACCTGCGACGCGAGCCGCGCCACGCGCTGAAAGTCGAGGTGGCCTTCGTCGCGAATGACCTGTCCGAGGTCCCGCCCTTCCAGGTACTCCATCACCAGGTACATGAGCCCCTCGCTGCGCCCGAAGTCGAACACCTGCACGCTGTTGGGGTGGCTCAGACGCGAGATGGCTTCGGCCTCCCGCTGAAAACGTTTCACGGTGTTGCGGTCGCGGGCGAGCTCTCCGTGGAGGAGCTTCATCGCCATGAACTTGCCGATGTGGATGTGCTCGACCTTGTAGACCACGCCCATGCCGCCGCGTCCGAGCAGCTCGATGATGCGGTACCGGTCCGCGATCACCCGGCCGATGAGCGGGTCGGCGACGTTTTCTTCTGGACCGTCGTCGTCGCCGCCCTGGAACTGAAACCCGCACCCGCCGCAGAAGCGCGCGTCGAACGGGTTCTTCCGTCCGCACTCACTGCAGGGCCCGAGATCCATCGTGTCCGCGGTCTCGTTCGAGCTGGTCCCCACCTACTCCCCCGCCGGCACGACGAAGACGGCGTCGAGTTTGGGCACCGACATCACTTCGCCGGAGGGGGCCCGGAACTGCTGATGCCCGCCGAGCTCGCCCACGACCCGCACCCAGTCGTTCAGCCCCGCCTCGGTGGCGCCTTCGAACGTGACCCAGAGCGGACAGCGCCCGCTGCCTGGGCACTCGCGCAACACGATCTGCAGATCGCTCTGTCCATCGTGCACATCGACGT
Source organism: Deltaproteobacteria bacterium (assembly GCA_034670305.1). GTDB lineage: Bacteria > Myxococcota_A > Polyangia > Polyangiales > Houyiibacteriaceae > JAXMNT01. The sequence goes on along the minus strand of JAXMNT010000031.1, from coordinate 59,534 downwards.
TGTAGACGCGCCCTTCGAAGGCCGCGCGCTGACCGCGGTACGTGTCCGGGTTGCCCGCGATGCGCGTGTAGGTGAGCGACGCATCGACGGTGTACGCGCGGGCTTCCGCCGCCAGGTCGGCCACCCGCCGGATCGAGAAGGTCCGCGCGCGGGGTGCCCTCCCTGGCTGCCGTGCGACGAGCGTGTGTTCGGTCTCGCCGACTTCTGGGATCTCGATGGTGGTGACGAATCGGCCTTCGGCCGTCAACAACAGTTCGGTGCCATCGAGCGTGACCTTGGCTTCCGGATGACTCGACCCCGCGACTTCGACGCGGGCGCTCTCCGTCACGGTCGTCGCGCCCGGGCGATCGACCTGCAACGTCGCAAACGGGATGCGCACCGCGACATCGCCTTCGGCCGGGGTCCCGCCTGGGGGCACGACGCGGTAGTGAAACGTGCGCTCGTACTGGGCGGCGTCGGCGGGCGAGTCGAGGTCGTGGTCGACGAACCCGTGGCCGGTGGAATCGAGCGGCACTGCAACTTCGTTCAAGGTGACGGCGGATTGCGGGAGCACGTCGACGACGATGCGAAGTTTGGGTGGCTCGGCCTCGAGCGCGCTGAGGTCTGCCCGAACGCGGTAGCTCACCGAGAGCACCACGCTGGCTTGGTCGGTCGAACCGTCGGGGCCTACGATCTCCACATTCACTTCGTTGTCCCCGATGCGAAGATCATTCGCAGCGAGCGTGAACTGGGCCCGGCCGGTCTCGAGCGGCATCTCCCGCGCGTTGAAGCGCACGACGGTGCCGTCGGCCGCGCCGGGCACATCGATCTGCAATGCTTCCCCGGCATCGGTTTGGACCACGCTCACTTGAATGTCCGGGGTGGCGTTCTTCAGGAACATCCAGACGCCGACGCCGGCACCGCTCGCCGCGAGGATCAACAGAACGACGATCGCGACCAGACCGCCTTTGCCCTTCTTGCGGACCGGAACCTCGTCTTCGTCGCCCCACGCGCCCATGGAGGCAGCGACCGGCGTCCCGTCTTGGGGTGCGCCAGGCCCGTCGTGGGAGCGCGGCGGCAGCGGTTGGCCCGCAGGCCCGACCGGAGCGGCCACACCGAGCATGGTGCGGTTGCTCTTGACGGGCGGCTTGCCCGTCGGTGCGGGTGCCGCTGCGGCCGCCGGGGCGGAGGCCGCAATGGGCACGCCCAGCATGGTTCGGTTCGAGGGCTTCACCACGCGGGGCTGCGCCGGCGCGGCGGCAGGCGGCGATTCTTCTGGGCTCACCTCGGCCTGGGCGGAGAGCAGGTGCCCACCCTGCGGGTGCACGACACCGGTCTGATGGTGGGCGGGCGCTGGCTGAAACCCCGCCCCTGGTGCGGCCGGGCTCGGCGGCAACGCAGCCTGGGGCGAAGCCTGCGGCGAGGGCTGCGGCGGTGACGCCGCGGCCGGGTCGGCGGGCGGGGCGGGGGCACCGGGCATCACCGCCGGCATCCCGAGCATGGTGCGCATCGGAGGTTTCTTGCCCGACCCAGGCTGGGCGGCGGGGGCAGCCACCGGCGCAGCCGGCGCGATCGGAGCAGCCGGCGCCGCGGGGGTGGTGGGCGCGACGGGTGCCGACGCGGCTGGATGCCCTGGCGGCACTTGGACCGCCGCCATGCCCATCATGGTCCGCTGCGGGGCCTTCTTCGCGGGCGCCGGTGCGGCCGCCGGCGGCACCGCCATGCCGGCCGGCGACGGGTCCATCATCGTCTTGGCGAACTCTCGCCCCGGCGGCGACGCGGGCGCGTGCACTTCTGCCATGCCCATCATCGTGCGCTTCGGCCCAGGCGCCGCGGCGGGCGCAACCGGGGGCCGCGAAACGAGGTCGTACCCGCATTGCCCGCAAAACTTGGTGCCCGGGGCGAACGGCGTCTGGCACTGCGGACAGGCTTCGCCCATGGCGGTCGAGTCTATCAGAGGTTCAGCCCCATCACGTCGACCATCCCATAGTTGCCTGGGGGACGCCCCAAGACCCAGGCCGCCGCCCGGACCGCGCCGCGCGCGAAGATCATCCGGTCGGTCGCGCGGTGGGTGAGCTCCAGCCGTTCGCCCTCCCCCAGGAGGTACAGGGTGTGCTCCCCGACGACGTCCCCGCCGCGGACCGCCAGCACCCCGATCTCGTCGTCGGTTCGTGCGCCCACCACACCGCTGCGCCCATGGAGCGGGCGGGCCTCGCGGACCGACCGGACCGCTTCCGCCATCGCGAGCGCGGTCCCGCTGGGCGCGTCGACCTTCCGGCGGTGGTGCAGCTCGACGATTTCTGGATCGAAGGAGGGCCCCATCTTGTCGGTGACCATCGCGCACAGGTGCACCAGCAGGGTCACGCCCTGGCTGAAGTTCGCGGCCGCCACCAGCGCCACTTTCTCCGCCAGGCGATCGTGCGCCTCGGTGGAGTCGAACCCGGTCGTACCGGTCACCACCGCGGTCTTCCATCCAGCGGCCCGCTCGAAGAGTTTCTTTGCGACACCCGGCAAGCTGAAATCGACCACCACATCCGCAGCGGCGAGCGCCTCGAGGTCTTCCACGATCGGTACGCCGATCGGATCGAGCCCGGCCCACTGGCCGACATCCCGACCCAGCGCGTCCCCATGGTCGACCGCAGCGACGATGGGGTGGCCCGCTTCCGTGGCCGCCTGGACCACCGCCCGGCCCATCCGGCCGGCCGCCCCAAGAACACCCAGCTTCACCGCGGCCTCCGTCGCCGCAGTCACAAGCCCTGCGCCTCGATGGTGGCGAGCACGCCGGCCAGCACCTCCGCGCTCGGCGGAACCATCGGCAGCCGCATCTCGGGTCCCATCCGTCCGCGCGCGGCGAGGACCGCTTTGATCGGCCCTGGGTTCGTCTCTACGAACACGGCTCGGATCACGGGGAGCAATTTCTGGTGGCGCGCACGCGCTCGCGCGAAGTCGCCATCGAGGCACGCCGCGGCGACCTCGGAGACGGGTCCGGGGCAGAGGTTCGAGAGCACGCTCACCACCCCTCGGCCACCCACCGCCGCCATACCCACGGTCAAGGCGTCGTCACCGCTCAGCACCGTGAGTCGGTCTCCGCATGCCGCCACGACATCCTGGGCCTTGAGGATGTTCCCCGTGGCCTCCTTCAGGGCCACCACCAGCTCGTGCTGGGCGAGGCGGGCGATCGTGTCGACCTCCATGTCGACGGCGCTGCGGCCGGGGATGTTGTACAGCATCGCCGGCAGTGGCACCGCGTCCAAGATCGCGCGCACGTGGGCCTCGAGACCCGCCTGCGTCGGCTTGTTGTAGTAGGGGCAGACGAGCAACAGGCCGTCCGCACCGGCGGACTTGGAACGCCGAGCCAACTCGATGGACTTGCGCGTCGAGTTCGTGCTCGCGCCGGCCACCACGGGCACCCGGCCCGCCGCCGCTTCCGCCACCACCGCAACCACACGCTCGTGTTCGTCGGCATCGAGTGCGACGCTCTCGCCCGTCGTGCCGCACGGCACCAGGCCGTCGATGCCGCCCTCGATCTGTGCTTCGACCAGCGCTGCGAGCGCTTTCTCGTCGACCGATCCGTCGCGAAATGGTGTGACCAATGCGGTGAACGCGCCCTCGAACCTCATGGCGGCGAGAGTGTTGGAGGACGCCCACAAAATCAATCGCCGTGCCGCGTTTCCGCACGGCCGAAGTGTTGGCCTCGAGAACCGCAGTGCTGGCTTCGGGACTCGCAGTGCTGGCTTCGGGAATCGCAGTGCTGGCCGTGGGCATCGCACTGGCAGGGATCTATCCGGAGGTGTCGCTGTCGGCGTCGAAGCGGCGCAACAGATCGCGGAGCGCCGTGGCGGCGGGGCACCCTTTGCCCCGAAACTCGAGCCAGCGAAACGTCGCTCTGCGCTCTGCCCCCAAGAGTTCGGCACCGTCGATGCCTTCAAGACAGCCTTGCGCCCAAGTTCGAGACGCCGCCGCCTCGATTTTGCGGGCGCGTCGCTCCCGCACCCAGCGGGCAAGACGCAACAAACTCATCCCTTCGTGGGGCGCGACGCCCCGCGAGACTCGAACGACCACGGACTCGGCGCACGCCCAGACCACCACGAGCAGCGCGTCTCCGTCCTCGAGCGGCAGTGCGATCGACACCTCGTCCCGTTCGGTCTGTACGCCGTGCAATGCCGTCTCTCGATACGAGGTCCGATCGAACATCGCGACGAGCCGCCCGAGGATGGCGGCGGCATCTTCCCGGCGCTGCCGCACCCGGAACTCGCCCGGCGCGAGCCCGAGGGTGTGCACCTGCCCGCCTCGACCACTGACCTCCTGCATCGAGAGCGTGAGGCGATCTTCGATCCCCTCCGAACGCATCTGGGCACCGACCAGGGTCCCGTGAAAGTGAGCCGCCGCACCCGCCCGCGCACCTTCCACGATTCCGGTGTTCGGACGATCGAACCGTTTCCACACCAGCCCCGCCTCGGTCTGTCCGAACACCGCGAACCCATCGTCCATCCAGACCACCTCCGGGCGTTGATCCAACACCCCTTCGATCGCGCGATGGGGTCGCTCCTTCAGCCGGCCATCGATGCCGAGCAGCGCGATGTCGAGCTGGCCCGGGTCGCAGAGGAGCGCGAGCGCCACGTCCCGGGCGCCGAACGCCGCGAGGTGCCGAAGCGGCGCGGAGAGCGGGTGCCGCACGCTCCGCGCCAGATTCATGTCGCGATCCACACACAGCACCCCCAGCCGCGCATCGACCATGCCGTGCAGCAAGGCCACCCCACCATCGAGCGCGGCGACTGCGAGCTGGGTGACGTCGGCTTGGTCGTCCACCTCCAACGCAGCGACCGCCGAGGATTCGACGTGGACGCGGTAGGCTGAGAGCGCCCCCTCGCGGACCGCACCGATCCAGAGGAACCGTCCGTCGGTGACCGCGTCGAACACATGGACCGATTCCGCGACCACGAGACGTGTCATCCGCACCTCTTGATCGGCGCGTCCGGCTTCGATCGCCCCCACCGTCAGCACACCCCCGTCGCACGACACCACCCGCGGCCCGGCGTGCGTCCACAGCGGCACCGGGGTCGATGCATACGTCTCTTCTCCGAGCCCAAGCGACCACTCCGGGCGAAGTGCGCGCAGGTCGCGGAGGTAGGCCCAAGCGGACCCGAGCGCGCTGGTCCATCCGACGAGCAACCCTTCGATGCGCATGGCGATCCGGATCATCGGAAGAGATCCGTCTGAGCGTCTTCTCCGTGGCCGGCATCCGGCTCGAGGCATCGAGGGTCGTCGTAGCGAACCGAGTTCACACGGGTCGAGACGGTGGTGGGTACGAGCGGCGCGTCCAGGCGCTCCACAGCGGCGACCTCCACCGTTTGGGTGGGGTCGAGCCAGGCTGCCCGGCCGGCTTCCCCCACCACGACCGGCATGCGGTGATGTACGTCACGCACCGCCCCCAGCGAGGGACGGGTGAGGATGGCGAAGGTGAAGATCGGCGCGCGTCCGGGCAGCGCGCATCGGTCCCACACTCCGGCCAATGTCATCAACCGACCTTCCTGGTGGAAATGCACCGGACGCCGATCGGCGCCGCCAACCCGCCACTCGAACCAGCCGGTCACGGGCACCAGGCACCGCCGGGCGCGGAACGAATCGGCGAACATCGGCCGCTGTGAGATCGACTCGGAGCGGGCGTTGATGCGGCGCGCCGCACCCTTGGTGTCTTTGGCCCAGCGGGGCACGAATCCCCAGTCGAAGCGGGCTGGTTTGGGCGCCGCACCCGCCCGCTGGCCCAACACCACCGCGGGCTGGGTGGGCGCCACGTTGAAGCGCGGTCCGGGTTTCTCGCCCGCCCACAGCGGCTCCTGCGGTCGATCGAGCCAGTCGAAGTCGGAGAAGACGTCCTCCGGATCCACCGCGAAACTGAACCGGCCACACACCTGGCAAGGATAGCGCGGAACGGCTCGGGCCTTGGTTCGGGTCTCCGCCGGACCGAGACACATCACACGCCACTTCGCCGCCATCCTGGTATGCTTGCGTGTGGCCGAACCGCCGGTCCCGGATTTGGAGTCCCTCTTCGCCGGGTTCGATGAAGAGGAGGGAACGGTCGTCGACATGTCGCTCGACGAGTCGCCGCAGGTACCCGCGTACCCTGCCCTCGCGCAATTCGGCCCATTCGAAATTCTGGGACGCCTGGCTCGGGGCGGCATGGCCGAGGTGTATCTGGGCCGAGAGCCGAGTACGACCGGGCAGCCGCGGCACCTCGTGCTCAAACGCATCCTCCCGGAACGAGAGGACGACGTCGAGTTCGGCCGGATGTTCCAGGAGGAAGCGGACATCGCCACCCGCCTCTACCACCCGAACGTCTGCCACGTGTACGAGGCTGGCGAGATCGAGGGCACGACGTTCATGGCCCTCGAGTGGGTCTACGGCGTGGCCCTTCGAAAGCTGCTTCGGCGGGCCGGTGCCGACCGGCCACTCCCCCCGCGCATCGGCGCGCACATCATCGCGCGGGTCGCCGCGGCGCTCGACTACGTGCACCACGCGATGGGCGTCAACGGGCGCCCCCTCGGCATCATTCACCGGGACGTGAGCCCTCACAACATCATGGTCTCGTGGACGGGCAAGGTGAAGTTGCTCGACTTCGGGATCGCCCGGACCAGCACCGACCAGCGCAGCGAAGAAGGCGTGGTGAAAGGGAAGTTCTCCTACCTCGCGCCGGAGCAAGCGCGCGGCAAGCAGCTCGACACCCGCTGCGACATCTTCACGCTGGGCATCTGCCTCTACGAAACGCTCACGTGTTCCCCGCTCTACCACCGCGGCGGCATGATGCCGACGCTCGAGGCCATCGTCCGAGAGGACGTGCCGAGTGCCCGGTCGGTGCTTCCGCACCTCGCACCGGAGCTCGACGCCATCGTTCAGAGGGCGCTGCAGAAACACCCGGACGACCGCTTCCCGAAGGCCGGACACATGCGGGACGCGCTCGACACCTGGTTGTCGAAGACCGGCGGGCCGGTCTCCGACGAAGAGGTCGCGCGCTACCTGGGACTCGTCTTCGGACCCGAAGATCGGGAACCCCTCCCCCCGCAGAGTTCCCAGCTGACCGGTTCGTTCCAGTCGCTGACGGGATCGCTCCCCCAGAGCGGATCCTACGGTCCGTTTGGAACGGACCCCCGGAAGATGGAACCGGTCGAGACGAAAGTCGGGCGGCCCACCCGTCCCGCCGATCGACCGCCGGCGATGCCCGGTCCCCCGCCGCCGCCACTGGCCGGTCTGGCCGCACCCCCTGCGCTCACGCCGCCGAAGGCGGACACCGGTTGGCCCCCCTGGTGGGTGCTGCTCGTCGGCGCCATCGTGCTGGTCGCGCTCGGCATCGGCATCGCGTTCTTGCTCAACGGCTAGAGCGCGTCTGCAGAGCGCCTACCGTCGCCGACGTCCTCGCGCGGCCCCCCGGGGCGCGGTCGGTTCACTCGATCCGTACGCGGGCGGCAGCCCATCGAGCCAGGTTCGGATGGCCGGCACCGCTGGCCATGAGCGCCCGAACCCGACGCCCGCGCGGATCGCGTTGCGGTTGAAGACGAACTCGCTCGGGTTGGAGGTCGGAAACCCGGTCTCCACGAAGTGCGCGCCGGGCCGGAAGGTCAGGCCGGCGGCCGCCTCGACCGGATGCGGGTCGACGGTGCCCGCGGCGGTGACCGTGAATCGGAAGGTGCGGACCATGCGCCCCGCGTCGCGGAGCTGGCATTCGTAGGTGCCGGGGTGTGCGCTGAGGTTGTAGCGCCACGCGTCGGCACCGCTCTGGCCGCCGGACGGGTCCCACAGCATATGCGGTTTGACCCACATCTGGCGGTACGTGAAATGCGTCGTGGTGCGCTCGCGCCCGACCATCTGGTCGTTGTCGACGCTGACATCGACCGTCGACTCGACGACGTCGGAGCCACGATCGAGTTCGGGAACCCGGGTCCCATTCAAAGAGCAACGCCACGAGGCGTCCCGGTAGTTGGAGTTGCCGTCCGCGAGCGCGGCCCAGAAGTGAAAGTAGACGTTGCCGAACGACTCGCCGGAGTCCGGCGGCGACATCAGGATGGTGCTCAGTCCCATCGAGTCGTCCATGCGCACCTGGTAGCGCGGGGAGTGCACGTCCCGGTTGCCGACGCGGCGGTCCCAGTGCCAGTAGCGGCCCACCGTCACAGCGAGCGTGCGAACGGTGCGCTGGGTATCGGCGCTGTCGTCGACGAGATCGATCTCCACCTGCACTGCGCCGTGGGCTGTCAGCTCCGGAGCGTCCTGAGTCCAGCAGCGCTGGCTGAAGGTCGTCTGAAAGTGGTCGTAGCGGGCCTCGAGGGGACAACGGATCTCGGCCAGGGTTCGCCGGCCCTGTTTCCACCGCACCACGACCGCGTCTCCTTGCGCCGCCCCGAAGAAGCGCATCCGAAAGCCCGGGTGGTAGTTCACGTCGGCCGGTTCGGTGCCACCCCGCCCGTTGACTTCGTTCTCGAGCTGGATCGCGAGGTAGCCATCGTCGAAGACCGCGTCCTGGGCGCCGACCGGGCCGGCCAGACAGAGAAGCACGAACGCAGTGAGTGTGGCCTGGAGTGGCTTGATCATGGCGCGATACTAGATCACGGCGCGCGGGTGGTTCCAGGCCGCGCATTGATCGGCCCCCGGCCCTCTCGTAGGGTGGGGCGTGGGGAGCATGTGATGCGTTATTTCTTGGTGTGCGGTTGTGCGATGGCTCTGGTTGGGTGTGCGGCGGGTGGAACGCCCACGACCCCACGCGATGCAGGACAGGATGCGTCGAGCGCGGACGTCGGCGCCGCGGATGCGCCGCTGCTCGAGGACGCGCCCGAACAAGACGACGCGCCGAGCGGTGAGGACGCGCCGGTCCTCGACGACGCATCGGTGCCAGAGGACGCCGCACCGGACGAAGACGCCGGCCCGGACGACGACGCCGGTTCCGATGTGGACGCTGGCGGTGTCGACAGCGGACCGATGCCCACCGACGCAGGCACCGACGCGCCGAGCGACGCGGGCTGCGTCGGCCCCGCCGACTGCGATGACGGCAACGACTGCAACGGCATCGAAACCTGTGTCTCGGGTGGCTGCCGCGCGGGCACGCCGGTGGTGTGCTCCGACGGGGTCTCGTGCACGGTCGATGAGTGTGTCGACGGCGTCTGCGTGTTCACGGCCGAGGACTCGATGTGTGTTGCGCCGCTGACGTGCGACCCGACGGTCGGTTGCCGCGACGCCACCTGCTCGGAGAGCCCCTGCCGGACCGTCTCGCCTCAGTGCGGCTGCCCGTCGATGCAGGGCTGCTACCTCGACGGCACCGGCGCCCGCACCTGCTTCCCGGCCGGCACGTCCGCGGAAGGCGATCGTTGCGACTCGGACATCTGTTCGCCCGGCAACCTGTGCGTGAACGTGCACGCCACCGCCGGGATGAACCTCCCGATGTGCAAACACTTCTGCGACGGTCACGGCGACTGCTCGGGCGCCGGCTCGCGCTGCCTCGTGAACATCACCGGCAGCACCGACACCGTCTGCACGCGCCACTGCGATCCGTCGACCAACGCCGGGTGCCCGGCCGGCACCTACTGCGGGTTCTTCACCGAGATGAGCGGCCGCGTTCTGACCGACTGCCAGGGCCCGCCCGGAGCGACCGGCCAAGGCGGCACCTGCACCGACGACGGCGATTGCCAAGTCGGCTTCGGTTGCATCGGCAGCCCCACCTCCCAGTGCCTGCGCTGGTGTCTGACCCCCGGCACCGTCGGTGGCATCTGCGGCGCGGGGTCCGCGTGCTACGGCTTCATGACCCCGCTCGTGTTCGACGGGCGGGAATATGGCGTCTGCGACACGCTCTGATCTCTTTGATTCTCTGAGCCGCTGAACTGAGGCCGACGCCGACGCCGGAGCCGGAGCCGAAGCCGAAGCCGAGGCCGAAGCCGAGGCCGACGCCGAGGCCGAAGCCGAAGCCGGAGCCGACGCCGAAGCCGAAGCCGACGCCGGACGCCGGACGCCGAAGCCGAGGCCGAGGCCGACGCCGAAGCCGACGCCGGAGCCGAGGCCGACGCTGGAGCCGAGGCCGAAGCCGACGCCGAAGCCGAGGCCGAGGCTGACGCCGGAGTCGAATCCGGAGGAGACCGTGCCCGTGCGCGTGCCCGTGCCCGTGGTTGGCGGCCTTGGGCGCGGGGGTGACGGAGCCCCTGTTGGTGTGAGACCGTCCCGCGGACCTGGGGCTGAAGACGTCCTGGGAGAGGAGCGAGAGCCATGAGCGAGAAGAAGTGCCCCGTAATTCATCGACACACCGTCGCGGCTTCGCCGTCGAACGCGGACTGGTGGCCGGACCAGCTGAAGGTGAGCCTGCTCCACCAGCACGGCCCTGAATCCAATCCGATGGGCGAGGACTTCGACTACGCCAAAGCCTTCGAGGCCCTCGACCTCGACGCGTTGAAGAAAGACATCTTCGCGCTCATGTCCGACTCGCAGGACTGGTGGCCGGCGGACTACGGGCACTACGGACCGTTCTTCATCCGCATGGCGTGGCACAGCGCGGGCACCTACCGCGTCGAAGATGGCCGCGGTGGCGCGGCGTCCGGCACGATTCGATTCGCGCCGTTGAACAGCTGGCCGGACAACGCCAACCTCGACAAGGCCCGTCGACTGCTCTGGCCGATCAAACAGAAGTACGGTCGCGCGATCTCGTGGGCCGACTTGATGATCCTCACCGGCAACTGCGCGCTCGAGTCCATGGGCTTCAAGACGTTCGGGTTCGCGGGCGGCCGCGAAGACGTGTGGGGACCGGAAGAGGACATCTACTGGGGACCCGAGTCCGAGTGGCTTGGTGACGAGCGCTACAGCGGAGACCGCGAGCTCGCGGGTCCGCTCGGCGCGGTGCAGATGGGTTTGATCTACGTCAACCCGGAAGGCCCGAACGGCAACCCCGATCCCGTTGCTTCGGCGAAGGACATCCGCGAAACGTTCAAGCGCATGGCGATGAACGACGAAGAGACCGTGGCGCTCATCGCCGGTGGCCACACGTTCGGCAAGACGCACGGCGCCGGCGACACCGCCAAGGTCGGTCGGGAGCCCGAAGGCGCGCCGATCGAACAACAGGGTCTCGGCTGGAAGTCGGCGCACGGCACCGGCGTCGGCGGCGACGCGATCACGGGCGGCCCCGAAGGCGCGTGGACCATGGAGCCAACCAAGTGGGACAACAACTTCTTCGACAACCTCTTCGGGTTCGAATGGGAACTCACCAAGAGCCCCGCAGGCGCCCAGCAGTGGACGCCCAAGGGCGCCGCTGCGGACGGCACCGTGCCGGACGCGCACGACCCGGCCAAGAAGCATGCGCCGATGATGCTCACGACCGATCTGGCGCTGCGTTTCGACCCGGCCTACGAGAAGATCTCACGCCGCTTCCATGAGAACCCCGACCAGTTCGCGGACGCGTTCGCGAAGGCTTGGTTCAAGCTGACCCACCGCGACATGGGTCCCATCGCTCGCTACCTCGGTCCGGAGGTCCCCTCCGAACCGCAGATCTGGCAGGACCCGCTGCCGGCGCTGGATCACCCGCTCATCGACGACGCGGATGCCACCGCGCTGAAGGCGAAGATCACGGCCACCGGCCTCTCGGTCGGCGAACTGGTCTCCGCGGCCTGGGCGTCCGCCTCCACGTTCCGCGGCACCGACATGCGCGGAGGCGCGAACGGCGCGCGCGTGCGGCTGGCCCCTCAGAAAGACTGGCCCGCCAACCGCCCGAAGGAACTCGCGAAGGTTCTCGCCGCGCTCGAGAAAGTCCAGAGCGCGTTCAACGCAGACAACGGCGACAAGCGCGTGTCGCTCGCCGATCTCATCGTGCTCGGCGGATGCGCCGCGATCGAGAACGCTGCGAAGGCCGCGTCGGTGAAAACGACCGTGCCGTTCACACCCGGCCGCACGGACGCAACGGCCGACCAGACCGACGCCGAAGCGATGGCGGTGCTCGAGCCGAAGGCGGACGGCTTCCGCAACCACGAACAGGACGACGCCCGGTTGAAGGGGGAACACGCCCTTCTCGATCGCGCGCATTTGCTGACGCTCACCGCACCGGAGATGACCGTGCTCGTCGGCGGCCTTCGGGTACTCGGCGGCAACGGCGCGTCGAGCGACGGTGTCTTCACCGACCAGCCCGGCACACTGACCAACGACTTCTTCGTGAACCTGCTCGACATGGGCACGACGTGGACCGCCACCGACGACGGGCGCTTCGAAGGCCGCGCCGGCGGCCAAGTGAAGTGGACCGCCACCCGCGTCGACCTCATCTTCGGAAGCCACTCACAGCTGCGCGCGATCGCTGAGGTCTACGCCAGCGCCGACGCGAAAGACAAGTTCGTCCAGGACTTCGTCGCCGCCTGGACCAAGGTGATGAACCTGGACCGCTTCGACGTGCAGTAGGGAGAAGTCGAAGACTTCTCCCCCCGTGCCCTTGCCCGTGCCCTTGCCCTTGCCCTCTGGGTGAGGGGCGGGGCTGTGGCCGCTTCCGAAGCCGACGCCGAAGCCGACGCCGAAGCCGACGCCGAAGCCGATGCCGATGCCGAAGCCGACGCCGACGCCGATGCCGACGCCGAAGCCGAAGCCGATGCCGATCCCGATGCCGATGCCGATGCCGATCCCGACGGCTGCAGCTCCGCTCAGATGATGGGCAGGTCCACGTCGGCGGGCACCAGGAAGTACACGGTGCGGCCGTCCACTTCGGAGCCGTCCGCGTAGACCGTGAGGCGGGCGCGGAAGACCTGGGGTTCGCGGGTCGGGGGGACGCTGTCGTTCTGGCGGACGACGACGTCCCAGCAGACGCGTACGCCTGGTTCGACCTGAACGAACGCGTCGTCGAAGGTGTCGCCGTCGTCGTCGCGGGTCATGAGGCCGCTGGTGCAGCCGGCGCCCGTCTCGTTGATTTCGAGCCGCTCGATGAACTGAAGTGAGTCGCCCGCGTCGTCGGGCAGATCGGTCGCTTCGATCGTGATGTCGAACCGCGTCTCCGTCACCACCGTCCGCACCGCGTCCACCGTGCGGGACACGACGGCCGCGTCGTTCGCTGGGTAGACGAATGGATCGCCCGCCGCGTCGAGGCTGCCCGAGGCGCGCCCCATCTCCTCGGCGATGCCGGTCGCGGTTCCATCCCCGAACGCTGTTCCGACGCCGATGAGTCCAATGAACTTGATCCCTTGCCGGGCCAGCTCCGCGCCTGCGAAGGCGGTCGTGAACATGCCACAGCGCGCCGGTGCGCCGCCCGCACCGCAGGAGCTGCGTTCGACGCCGCAGCGGCACTCGTTGTTCGCATCGGAGACGTGCACGTAGATGCGCACCGCGTCTTCGCGGTACCCTGGGCAACCCACCCCGGATGCTGCGCACGAGAGCGTGCCGGTGTTTGTGCAGTTCGTGGGGTCGGCGGCACACGCCGCTGCTTGCACCGGCGCAACGAACCAGTCCGGCGCACTCGGGATCGCGCTGGCGGTGGCCATCGGATCCGGTTGCAGCGAGAGGAGGTTCTGGAACGTGTCGATGTGGTGCCACTGGCCGACGCCGGTGTTCACATCGAGCAAGCAGCCATCCACCTCGGGATCTTCCGCGCACATGCCGCGCACCCCGCACACCTCGGCGGCGCCGCAGTCGTCGTCTTCTTCGCACGCGGTGGCGGTCTCGGTGCAGAGGAGTTCATTCAGGATCGCCGGCACGCCGGTGACCGGGTCCCGCATCGCGTTCATCTCCTGGATCATCGTGGTCGAGGTATCGAACGAGAAGTAGATGTCCGCGGAGCGAATGTTGGTCCGGAACTGAAGCGTGTCGCGCTCGGGGCGCGGGGTCTCTTCGAACGGCACCTCGAAGACGAAGTCGCCTGCGGTGCGCGGGCTGTCGAGCGGGTCCGTCCCGTCGCTGCCCGCCGCGAACTCGATGAGGTCGGACACTCCGTCGCCGTCGGTGTCGACCAGGGTCGGATCGGTGCCGAACCGAACCTCCACCTCGTCCGCCAAGCCGTCGTTGTCGGAATCCGGATCGCGGTAGTCAGCGAGTCCGTCGCCGTCGGTGTCCACCGGCGGGGTCGCCACGTCGGAGTCTCCCGCCTCGATGGCGTCGGTCAGGGTGTCGTTGTCGGAGTCGAGGTCGAAGCGGTCCGCGATGCCGTCCCCATCCGTGTCGAGCGCGCCTTCGTTCCGGTCGGCGATGGTGTCGTCGTCGGAGTCCGTGTCGCGGAAGTCGGGGAGCCCATCTCCGTCGTAGTCCGGCGGGCTGCCCACGTTGCCCGCGATCTCGTCCACATCGCTGAGGAAGTCTCCGTCGTCGTCCAGGTCCGCGTAGTCCGGCACTCCGTCGCCGTCGGTGTCGGCGCCGCCCTCCACCCGGTCTTCGATGCCGTTGCCGTCGGAGTCGAGGTCGCGGTAGTCCGGCACGCCGTCGGAGTCCGAGTCGCGAGGCGGCGTCCCGGTGTCTTCGTCGCCGGCTTCCTCCGCATCGGAGAAGCCATCTCCGTCCGAATCCAGGTCCTGGAAGTCCGGAACGCCATCGGCGTCGGTGTCCACACCGTCGGCGCGCCCTTCGTCGGCATCGGAGATGAAGTCGCCGTCCTCGTCCGGCTGCGCGATGCGTGCGTCGGTGAGGGCGTCCCTTCGCCCGGCGTCGGCGTCGCCGCCCGGCGACGGGTCACAGGCCACGAGGCCCAAGCAGAGAACGAGAACCAGGCGGGCCAAGCTGTGCATGGCCGAGTCTACCGTGTCGCCGAATCAAAACCGAGCGACAGGCTACTACTCCTCCTCGGGACGCACGGTCCCCTCGGTGCTGTCTTTGGGAAGCGCAGTGCTGTCTGTGGGAAGCGCAGTGCTGTCTGTGGGAAGCGCAGTGGTGTCGTGGAACGCGCCGTAGTCGACTTGCAGCCGGCCGTCGTCGAGCTGGCTGATCACGTCGACGAAACGGTGGCCGACCCGGAAGTCCTCCGGGTAGTACGTGTGGCGCGCGTGGATCGTCTGCGCGTAGGTCCCGTCGTGCCCCATGATCGTCACGATGAGCGCGATGATCTGTCCTTCCGGCGCATCCCAGTCGACGTCGATCAACGGACTGTCCCCTTCGATGGGATGCATGATCTGCCAGCTGAGCACGAAGAGTGGGGACCGAGCCCGCGTCGGCAGCACATCGAAGAGCTTCCGCAGGTGCAGCCCCTCCGGTGTCATCACGTCTTTGACCAGCGTGATGCTGACCGTCGCATCCACCACCTCGTTGCCCCGGGCGTTGCCCGCGCGAAAGCTGAGCGTCGGTTTGCCGTGGTGGGTGTGGATCGTGACCACGTTGCTGAAGAGCACCGACGAGGTCGCGCGGGATGCTTTGGCGAACACGAGCCCAGTGACGATGGCCACCCCGATGATGCCGATGGCCGCCTCCGCCGTGACCACCGCGTTGCCATACGCAGTCTCCGGAGAGAGCGCGCCGTAGCCGATGGTCGACATCGTCTGCACGCTGAAGAAGAACGCGTCTCCAAACGTATCGACGCCCGCGACGGCCCCCGGCTCGAGCGCGTAGAGCGCCCCGAAGAAGATGTTGGTCACCAGGAACACGATCAAGAACGCGACGAAGATGCGTCCCCAGCTGCCTTCCATGAAATAGAAGTAGAGATCCCGCCGCATCGCCGAGGGGGTGCCTTTGCGCACGGACTCGGTCAGATCGCGGCGGACCGGCAGGGCTTCGCCGGACTGGACTCGGTCCGCCAGGGACCGGGCGCCGAGGCGCTCCTCGGAGTGCTCGTTCTCCTCGAACGGCGCCATCGCGACGTCGAGGATCACCTGGGTGATGACCACGCCCGTGAGCAGGGCCAAGAACAGCCCCCCGCTCATCAGGTTGCCCGCGGGCGCCAGCACGAGAAGCAACACGCCGCTGATCCAGCGCACGTTGATCCGGGCCCGATCGCTCAGCTCCGCCGACTTCCGCTCGGTGACCGAGTCCACCATGGCGACCGCGAAGAACACCAGCGCGACCGCCCCTGCGAGCAGCCACCGGTAGCCTGCGCCGGCCGGCTCGTCCCAGGTGAAGTGCACCGCCTTCTTGAGGGCCACGCCGGTGGCCACGATCGCCGCTTGCAGGGGCAGGTGCGCGTAGAGCCACACGACCCACTTGGCCGGCCCCTTGCGCACGTGCGCGCCGGCGACATCGTCGAAGTAGACCCACCAGACGCCGCACGTGACGAGCAGAACGACGGCGGCCTGGGCGTAGACATCGAGCCCCGCGCCCTCCGCGGCCAGCAGCGAGAGCACCTTCACGAAGGACTCGCCGAGCACGATCAGGGTGAGCAGGCCGTAGCGCTCACCGAGGTGTTCGAAGTCGATCGGGTAGCGCTCCGCGAGTTCGCGGGACCGCCGATGCATCGGGGCGCCGAGGATGGTCACGGTCGCGCCCGCCCAGATCCAGTAGGCGATGTGCGCCATCACGAACGCACTGGCGAGCCAGCCGATCGAACTCACGAGGAACACGCCGCCCCAGAAGAAGCAGTAGTCCCGCCCTTCTTCGGTTTGCTGATGCACCCGGTAGTGCAGCAGCGCGATGATGAAGAGGGCGCCGGCCGTCGCGAGTGCGAAGGGGACGTGTTGTCCGCGGAGAACCTCCGGCGCGGACAACGCCATGCCGCCCACCGCGAACATCTGCAGGAACACCATCACGCGGTGCAGGATGTCGTCGACCGTGAACCGGTTCGCGAAGAACGTGAAACCGGTCCACGCGGTCCAGAGCGGGACGAACACACCGCAGAACACGAGCACGCCGGTGCCGTCGACGTGCTCGGAGAGGCCGTTGCCGAGCTGGATGAACGCGGCGACGAAGATCAGGTCGTAGAAGAGTTCGAGCCACGTGACCTTCTTCTCGAGGGCCCCGTGCGAGTGGAGCAGCGGAACGTGGAACCAGCGACTGCGCACGCCTCAGCCCATCACGCGTTCGACGACCCAGAACAATGCGAGGAGGCCGATGAGCGCGGATGCGACCTGGACGAACCGTTTGTAGCCGGACTGTTTGGCCGCCCACGCGATGGGGCCCATCACGATGGCGACGAAGGCGAGCTGCGCCAGCTCGATGCCGACGTTGAAACACACGAGCGCCAGGACGTTCTGCTCCGCCGGCAAACCGAGCTCGGCCAACACCGAGGAGAACCCGAAGCCGTGGATCAACCCGAATCCGCCCGCGAGCCAGGGCAGCGCGCCGCGGTGTTCGGGGCGCACGATGTTCATCACGGCGACGACTGCGATCGATGCCGCGATGACGATTTCGACGGGCTGCGACGGTAAGACCACGTACTGCAGCGCCGCCGCGATCAGCGTGACGCTGTGTCCGAGCGTGAACGCCGTCACCAGGATGGCCACATCGCGCAGCGCGCGCTTGACGCCTTCCTTGCGGCTGACGAACCCGGCGGCCAGCACGAGCGAGAGCAGAAACAGGACGTGGTCGAACCCGAGCGCGAAGTGAAGCACCCCCTCCCACAGGAAGGTGCCCGCGACCGTCATCGCCGAGACGGGTTCGATCGGGAGCTCGCGGCTGCCGCGCCGCAACACGTGCGCGTCTTCGTCGGCGCCGAACGCGATGCGCACCATCGCCTCGTGCTGCACGTCGTCCGGGAAGATGGTGTCGTCGGTCAGCACCAGCCCTTCCTGACTGGGACAGCTGAACTGGAGCATCACCCGTACGAAGGGCGTCTCGTCCCGCACCGTCATCTCCGGGTCCCCAGCCTCCACGGTGCAGTCCCCACCCTCCGACGTGAGCGCGATGCCCTGCGAGAGCCACTGCTTGATGGCGGGTGCGCGGGCGCGCAGTGCGTCGAGGTCGACGTCCTCGCCGAGATCGAGCTGCATGGACGCATCCACCGCCTCGACCTCCACCTCCACCGCCGCCCCACCCTGCCCCGGTTCCACCCGGACGTACTTGCGGCTGCCGAGGTGCGCATGCGCCGTCACGGAGGGCACGAGCACTGCGAGCACCGCCGCCAGCAACGCCGATGCGAGCCACACCGACCCCACACGGTTGCGTCGAAACTTCATGCCGCTGACCTACCACGCCCCCCAATCCCCTGCCCAGCGGTCCCGGATCCACGTCGGCATCGGTTTTCGGCTTCGGCGTCAGCGTCGCATCGGTTTTCGGCGTCGGTTCTACGCCATCGGTCTTCGGCATCGGTTCTCGGCATCGGTTCTCGGCATCGGTTCTCGGCGTCGGTTCTCGGCATCGGCTTCGGCGTCGCCTTCGGCGTCGCCTTCGGCGTCGCCTTCGGCGTCGCCTTCGGCGTCGGCTTCGGCTTCGGCGTCGGTTTCGGCTTCGGCGTCGGCTTCGGCGTCGGCGTCGCCGTCGGCTTCGGCGTCGGCTTCGGCTTCGGCGTCGCTGTCGGCTTCGGGCTTCGGCCCCTCGGCTTCGGCCCCTCGCCCCTTGCCCCCGCCGGACAAACAGGCACACTCCCGCCCGTGGCCGACTTCCCTCCTTTCGCGGATGACGAAGACGTTCTGGACGATCACTTCCACGACCAATGCGGCGTGTTCGGAGTGTTTGGAGACGACGAGGCGGCGAACCTGACCTACCTCGGGCTGCACTCGCTGCAGCACCGTGGCCAAGAAGCCGCCGGCATCACGAGCTCCAACGGCGAACAGCTCTTCGTACACCGGGGCCTCGGCCTCGTGCAGGACGTGTTCACCGCCACCACCATCGAGAACCTGCCCGGAAGCGCGGCCATCGGTCATGTGCGCTACTCGACCGCGGGTGGAAGCCGCATCGAGAACGCGCAGCCCATCGCAGTGGACTGCGGTCACGGAAGCATCGCAGTCGCGCACAACGGCAACCTCGTCGACGGCGACCGCCTGCGAGAGGAGCTGGAAGCGAAGGGCTCGATCTTCTCGTCGTCGAGCGACACGGAGGTCTTCGTTCACCTGATCGCACGCAGCCAAGCGGAGACCATGGTGGACCGCGTCGCCGACGCCCTGAGCCAAGTGCACGGCGCCTACTCGCTGGTCTTTTTGTCTCCAGAAGAACTCGTCGCGGTCCGCGACCCGAACGGATTCCGCCCACTGTGTCTCGGGCGCAAAGGCGACGCGACGGTGGTCGCGAGCGAACCACCCGCCTTCCAGCTCATCGGAGCGGAGTACGTGCGCGACGTCGAACCGGGCGAGATGATCGTCGCGAACAAGTTCGGCATGCGCTCACTGCGCCCCTTCGAGAAGGAGCCGCGGAAGATGTGCATCTTCGAGTACGTGTACTTCGCGCGCCCCGACAGCTCGTTCGACGGGATCAGTGTCTACGAAGCGCGCAAACGCCTCGGCGCGGTGCTGGCCGAAGAACAGCCGGTGGAAGCGGACATGGTGATCCCCGTGCCGGACAGCGGCACCGCCGCAGCGCTCGGATTCGCGAAGCACACCGGCATCCCCTACGAGATGGGGCTCATCCGCAGCCACTACGTCGGCCGCACGTTCATCGAACCCTCGCAGTCCATCCGCCACTTCGGTGTGCGGCTGAAACTTCATCCGGTGCCGGATCTCTTGAGGGGCAAGCGTGTCGCCGTCGTCGACGACTCGATCGTGCGCGGTACGACGAGCCGCAAGATCGTGAAGATGTTGCGCGATGCCGGCGCGGCCGAGGTGCATCTCCGGATCAGCTCACCGCCCACCCAGTGGCCCTGTTTCTACGGCATCGACACCCCGAGTCGGGACGAGCTCATCGCGAGCCGACATCCTCCGGAAGACATCGCGAAGTTCGTCACCGCCGATTCACTCGGGTACCTCTCGATCGAAGGGCTCCGCCGCGGGGTCGGCGGCAAGGGCTACTGCGACGCGTGTTTCAGCGGCAACTACCCGATCCCGATCGAAGCCAAGCACGCCCGCCGCCAGCTCCCGCTGGTTGGCGTATGATGGCGCGATGACTCCTTTCCCATCCCTGCGGGCCGCACTCGTGGTTGCGCTCGCGCTGTCCGCGGCAGGCTGCGGAGACGCCGAGACGTGTTCGGACCGAAGCGTGCGTTTTCTGAGTCCGAGTCCAGGGACCGTCGTCGAACGGGACGAGGTCACCCTCGTCATCGAGGCGTGCGGGTTCGAGCGAGACGAGATCCTCGAAGTGCGGTTGCTCCAGCCAGTAGAGACCAACTACGGGTTCATCACCGTGTTCGACGATCCGGTGGTCACGATCGACGTGCCGACCCTCCCCGGCACGATGGAGTTTCGGGCACAGGACCAAGACGGGGTGACGCGCTCTGCTTCCCTCCTCATCGAAGTGCCCTCCGAGCGCTAGCGGTCGTGTCCACCGACCTCGCGGCGCTCTACGACGCGTACCGGCAGTGGATCGCGGGTCGCCGGTTGCCGCTCGCCTGGGCGGACCTCGAACGCATCGACCGCAACCTGGAGGCCATGGCCCAGC
Organism: Deltaproteobacteria bacterium; assembly: GCA_034670305.1. GTDB lineage: Bacteria > Myxococcota_A > Polyangia > Polyangiales > Houyiibacteriaceae > JAXMNT01. The sequence goes on along the minus strand of JAXMNT010000031.1, from coordinate 39,191 downwards.
GTGCCGCCGGTCGGCCCATCCGGATCGCCAGCAAGAGCCTTCGCTGCCCGGAGTTGATCTTGCGCGTGCTCGAGCACCCCGCGTACCGGGGCGTCTTGGGATTCACGCCGGGTGAGGCAGCGTTCTTACACGAACACTTTGGCATCGACGACATCGTCGTCGCGTACCCGAACGTCGACGCGGCGGAGCTCGAAGCGGCGCTCGACCGGATCGAAGTCGGCGCGAACATCACGTTGATGGTGGACTCGATCGAACACGTCGAACGCATTGGCGCGCTCGCGTTCGCTCGCTCCCTCGACGTGCCCGTCTGCCTCGACGTCGACATGTCGCTCTCGGTGGTTCCCTTGCGCGCTGCGTTCGGGGGCATCGGGCGGGACACACTTCCAACGTCGCTGCTCCACTTTGGCGTGCGCCGTTCGCCCGTGACCGAGGTCGAAGACGCGCGCGCGATCGGGCAGGCCGTACATCGCACCCGCGGGGTGCGCCTCGAAGGGGTCATGGGGTACGAGGCGCAGATCGCGGGGCTCCCCGACCGCACCGGTCGCTGGGTGTTCGACCGAATCGTACGCCAGCTCAAGAAACGTTCGATCGGACTCGTGCGGACGCGACGAAAGGCGATCGTGGACGCGCTGCGAACCGACGGTCACCCGATTCGGTTCGTCAACGGTGGCGGCACCGGCAGCCTCGAGTCCACCGCGGGGGATCCGAGCGTGACCGAGGTCAGCGCCGGCAGCGGCGTCTTCGTGCCGACCAGCTTCGATGGGTTCGACTCGTTTCGGCACGAGCCGGCCGCGGGCTTCGTGCTCCCCGTCGTGCGCCGACCCACCGATTCGATCGTGACCTGTCTCGGTGGCGGGTACATCGCTTCGGGCGCGGCGGACCCGTCCCGGTTGCCGAGCCCCTACTTGCCCGCGGGCCTGTCGCTGCTCGAGGCGGAAGGCGCCGGCGAGGTGCAGACCCCACTGCAGGTTCCGCCGGGACTCGAACTCGGGATCGGCGACCCGGTGTTCTTCCGTCACTGCAAGGCCGGAGAACTCTGCGAGCGCTTCGATGCCCTCACCCTGTTGGCCGATGGGCGGGTCGTCGGCGAAGCCAAGACCTACCGAGGGCTCGGTCAGACGTTCTTGTAGGCGCGGCCCCCAAACCCCCGTCCCAGTGACACCGCTGTCGAATATTGCTGGTCTCTCGCGGGGTTCCTGCGGGCCCAGACGCCTTCGGCTTTCTTAGGGCCCTTGGAAACGGCTCTGGAGCCAGAGCCTCCCGCGCGAGAGACAATATCGAGGCAGACGCAAGACACAGTTCGCCGCCTACTTGGCCGGCGCCGCATACAACCTCCTACGCGTCGCGCGGCTGCGGAGCTGCGCCGCGTAGCACCGACCGATTCGCGGCCTCTCCGTCGCGAAACACACGGCGTCCACGACGCGGGCAAGGGCACGGGCAAGGGCAACGGCAAGGGAGCAGGTCGCTTTTCAGCGACCTGCTAGAGATGGAAGGGGTACAGCACCACGAAACTGTCCCGGGTGAACCGGGGGAAGCGCGCGGTGCGTACCGCGCGGGCGATGCATGAGCCTGTGGGCGCACGGCCGAAGTAGTCATCTTCCACCCGCGCCGTCGTGACTCGGCCCGACGAGACGATCGTGATGCGCACCGGCACGGTGCCGTGCCCTTCGACGCACGCCTGCACCGCGGGACGGACCCGGGTGAGCGCCGACTGAACCTGCTCGCGGGTGGGCGCCTCTGGAAGGTCCTCGTCGGACGCCATCGTCGGGGCGGTATGCATCGGGGTCGTGGTCATCGCCGCCGGCGTGTCGACTGGCACGAACATGCCGCTCGCCGGGTCGAAGCGGGTGGCGCCCGTCGTCATCGCGGTTGCCGTCGTCGTCGTCATCGAGGTCGACGCACCGTCCGGCACGAACCGCATCGTGGCCGGGTCGTACATGGTCGACGCCGTCTGCGTGGGCGTGTTCACCATCCGCCCCCCCATCGCCATCGCGTTCATGGTGGCGGTCTCGGTCCCGCTGGCGGTCTCGGTCTCGGTGCCCGTCTCGGTCTCGGTGCCCGTTTCGGTCTCGGTCTCGGTACCTGTCTCCGGCTCGCCCGTCTCGGTTTCGGTGCCCGTCTCGGTTTCGGTGCCCGTCTCGGTTTCGGTGCCCGTCTCGGTTTCGGTGCCCGTCTCGGTCTCGGTGCCCGTCTCCGTCTCGGTCTCCCCGGTGCGAGGCTCGTTCGCCGACCGCGCGAGGGTCTCGTCCCGGCCGTGTCGGGTGCCGAAGTAGAAGGCACCCGCCGCGATCGCACCCATCAGCACGATGACCGCGATGATCCGGGCCGTGCCGGCCGACCGATCTGGAGGAGGGGACACCGAGAGCCCGAGCACGGGCGGCGGCATGTCCGACGCACCCATCGGTGCGGGCGGAACGGAAGGCGGCGCGTGAAGGACCTCTTCGAAGTCGATCCCCGAGTCGCGTGCCGGCTCGAGCGAGAGGGCGGCCGCGGCCGCTTCCTTGCGCGGGCGCCGTTTGCTCTTGCTCGGCGGCGGTGGGGTCTTCGGCGCGCCGGGTCGCCGAATCGGCAGCGGAGGCGCGGGCGGTTTGGGTCGCGCCGTAAGATCCGGAAGCGCGGGCGGTGGGTTCGACGTCCGGCCAGATGGCTGGGCACCGCCGATGCTGGCGGGAGAGAAGAGATCGACCCCGTCGTCGGGCAGCTCCTCGAGATCCCCGGAGTCGAGAATGTCGGAGTCGGAGATGCGGGGCGCGGAGTCGCGCACGGTCTCATCGGCGGCGGGCGGGGCGGCGGGTTTCGGTTGGGGACGGGGCAACGCGACCGCTGGGGCGGGCACCTTGGGCGCCGGCACGGGGACAGCCACCTTGCCGACCCCCATCAGCGTGCCCTTCTTCGCAGGTGGGGGGGGCTCCGGATCTTTCACCGGCACCCCGATCGGCGTGCGGTCCTGGATGCGGGCGGCTGTGGCGGCCATCACCTCAGTGAGACCGCCGCGGGGCGCGGCTTTCTTCACGATCGGCACCCGCGCGAGGGGCTTGCGCAGCAGCGGCGGGGCGGGGGGATCTTCGTCCTCCTCGTCCGGGACCGGGACGCCGGTGACCCGTGGTTCGCTGGCTTTGCGGGGGCGGGGCTTGCGTCCGAGCGCGACAGGCAGATCCCCGTCCTCCGGCGTCGCTGCGCCGTCTTCTTCTTCGTCGGGAACCAGAACGCCGGGCGCTCGGGCTGCTGCTTTTGCTTCTTCGTCCCCCATGGAGAACTCAATTGTTGCCGATCCGGCGCGGCCGAACCAACTTCCCGTCTACGTGACCAATCCTGTCGACACTGTAACAGGCCCTGGGCCTGTCCTGCTCACTTGCGAACACGCCTCGGAGAGGTTCCCCCCTGGTTGGGTGTGGAAGGATGCCGATCTTCGGCTGCAAGGGACCCACTGGTCGTACGATCTTGGGGCCGACCCATTGACCCGAGAACTCGCGGAGCGCCTCCACGCCCCGGCGGTACTGGCCCGCTTCTCGCGGCTGCTCGCCGATGCGAACCGTCCCGAAGACTCTCCGACCCTGTTCCGAGACACCGCGGAGGGCCTGTCGATCGAGATGAACACCGGCATCGGGCCCGACGAGCGGCAGCGCCGCATCGAACAATTGTACCGGCCCTACCACGCTGCGGTGGATGCCGCGGCGGCCGCGAGCGCAGCCCGCTGGATGTTCTCCGTACACACCTTCACTCCCCTCTACGAAGGCAACCCGCGCACTTTGGAGCTCGGCATCCTCTTCGACACCGAAGAAGAGGCCGCCCGGTCGCTTGGCGCGCGCTGCGCTGAGGCGGGGTTCGAGGTGGACTACAACGAACCCTACTCGGGCAGAGAAGGCCTGATCTACAGCGTAGAGCGGCACGCGCTGAAGCATGGCAAGCGCCCCCTCGAGATCGAGTTGCGCAACGACCTCGCCGAAGACCCCGCGAAGCGGAGACTTCTGGTCGAGGCGCTTGCAGACTGGTTCGTCGAGCACCAAGACGGAGCCCTGTGAACGACGAAACCAAGTGGGACCAAGTCGAAGAGGGCATCGAACTGCTGCAGGTGGGCGAACTCGACCAGGCCGTCGCCGAGCTGTCGCAGGTCGCGGAGGCCCACAACGACAACGAGTACGCGCACTTCTTCCTGGGCAACGCGTTCTACGAAAAACACGACTTCGCGCGCGCGCTGAAGTGCTACGTGGCCGCGATCGAGCTGGTGCCGGACTACATCGGCGCGATGATCGCCGCAGGCCACACGCTGCGCTTGCTGGGCGACCACAACCGCGCACTCAAGATGGGCTCCCGGGTGCTCCGGCTGCGCAAAGACGATCCCGACGGACTGCACCTGCTCGGCATGCTGCACTTTCAGCGCGGCGAACATGCCGCAGCGCGCGGCTTCCTCGAGCGGTTCCTGATGACCCGGCCCGAGATCGAAGTCGCACTCGAAGTCGAAGGCATGCTGCAAATCTGCCGCGGCGAGTTCGACCCCCCCACCCCGGAAGACAACTAGGTTGTTAGACGCCGCCGGACGGGCCGTGGTCGTGGGGGAGGCTCGTGCGCGGTGAGCGCAGGTACACGAACGGGGTCTGCGAGAGCAGGTTGCTGACCCGCGCGGCGTAGATGTCTGCGTTCTTCTCGATCTGCCGTGCCAGATGGCTCTTGTCGTTGCCGGTGCGCATCAGCAGACCCCAGCGCGGGTGCGAGAGTTCGCTGGCCGCTTTCGCGAGCGGCGCGATCTTCGCGTCGAGGTCCACGAGCTTCGCGCGCACGGCGCGGATCTGCTCCTTGAGCGACGATGCGGAGTCCTCGACCTGCGGGCCGTAGCCGCCCTCTTTGCGCTGGAGCGCGAGCCGGACCTGGGAGAACTGGTGCTCCAGCTTCTCCTTCTCTTCCATCATCAGGGAGAGGGCCTTCTGGCTTGGCTTGAACCCCTCGAGCGCGCGAAGATCTTCTTCCAGCTCCCGAACCACGAGCGCGGTGCGCCAGCGATGCATCTTCTTGCTGACGTTCACGTCGCTGAAGATGTGGTCGCCCACGTAGAGGATCTCTTCGCCGGCGACGTCGAGGAGTTGCTCGACGAGGCGCGCATGTCCGCCGAGGTAGAGCCCGCCCTCTTCCAGCGCTCCCACGACCGGCTTGAGCGTACCGGCCACCTCGTCGACGACCTCGAAGACCGGCACCTGCCCCTCGAAGAACGCGGGCTTGCGCGCGCTTACGATCACCAGGTCGAACAAGTCGCGCCAAGTCGTGCCCTCGGGACAGAAACGGTCGAACGCGTAGCTCATCATGTGGGCGCTGTACGCCCACTCCGAGTTGGTGATGAGCAACAACTTCTTGCCGGAGTGCCGCAGGTCCATGAGCGTCAACGCGAGCTCTTCGTCGAGCTCCACGAACCGATCCGGCGCGGCCATGATCTCGGCCTTGAGTTCACCCATCATGTGCGCTTCGTCGATGGCGCTGCGGACGGCCGCGTAGACGTCGCGGTAGTGCAGCGGTCCCAGCTCTTCGAGTTTGCCAGCGTCGAGCAGGTCGACCGCCTGGGCGAACAGACAGGCTTCTGAGAGCGCGAAGAGGGTATTCATGAACCGCCATTGCGGATCGGAGAGGTCCACCAGCTCACGGGCGTAGACGTCGCGCATGGCGCGGTACGGAATGTCGCGGGTGCCGTGGCACGCCCGCTTCACGAACCCGAAGCGGTTGGCTTTGATGACGTTGCCGCGCTCCACGTCCAGCACGAGACCGAGACAGGCGAAGTCCGGGTCGAACCGCAGCGCGGTCACCGGCCATCCCCGCTCTGCGAGCCGGCGCTTGGCGTGCTCGTAAGCGTGTTCTTCCCACACCTTCACGTTGTAGTGAATGAGCGTGTAATCCATGTCGAAACCGATCGCGCGGATGGAGCGAAGGTTCAGCGTTCGGTTGCAGAAGATGCGCCGCTCGGGCGGAGGGAGTTCGGTGTCGACGTTCACGGTCGCGCACCCTAGCAGGCCGCCGCCGAAGTCCCAGGAGCTGATCCACCACGCAGGGCTCATCCTGGAGAGGCAGGAGCCTGGCTGCGCGCCGAGACATCAAACACAAAAAAACCCCGCCGTTCACACGGCGAGGTCTCTTCGATCAGCGGTCCCGGTTCAGATGGGGAACTGGACCACGGGGATGCGCTGTCCCGGCTGAATCGTGTACTGCCACGCGCCTCGAACCTGTCCGCCGACCGCGACCGAGAGGGTCATGTTGGTCGGGCCCGCACCGGTGCTGCAGCCGCTGCCGTCCCAGTAGTGGACTTCGACGTTGTAGTTGCCGGGCGGCGGGTTCGGCTGGTTCCAGTAGACGTTCTCGATCGTGCTGTTCGGTTCGTTCGGGTTGCAGGCGCCACGCGCGTCGTGGTCGAGCACACCGCCCGACGACACGTTCGTGTTGCCGTAGCTGATCGTCTCGCCCTGGGGGTCGGTGACGTACATGTCGAGGTCCGCACCACCCTGCCACGCGAGCGTGATCTGGATGTTGCCCGACTGGTATCCGCAGCCTTCGTCGATCTGGCCGTCGCAGTTGTCGTCGAGGCCGTTGCACAGCTCCTGGGCGCCCTGCTGACAGCTGGTCTCGATGACCGTGACACCGGATGCCAGGGTCGCCTGCCCTCCCGCACCCGCGTTCACGGTGACGGTGGCGTTGGGCGGCGGCGGCGTGTTCGTTTGAACCCGCACCGTGGCACGCGGGACCCGGCCCGTGGCGCGCACGTAGCAACCGCTCGCCATGACGGCGACAAACACTACTGCGCTGAGTCGCATTCCATTCATCGAGACCCCTCCATCCTTTCGCGCCCAAGCTCGTGGGCTGGGCAGAGATTCCAAGTCCAGGTTGGACGGGGAATCGCCGCCGGTGTTCATACTCAATCTGGGTGGCCCTGGCCACCGCTTCACTCAACTCGCTGATTTCGCCCGGATTTGCAGGCATTCCCCAGTCGGCTGGAGAACGAACCAGGGAGAGATTGCTTACACTTCAGGGGTCGAGCGAACGGCCTACTTGTCCCTGGTGCCGAAGTCGATGCTGCCCGAACGCGTGCGATCCCGAGGTTGTACCTCGGCGCCGATCGAACCCAAGGCGACCATCAGAAACAGCAACACACCGATGAGCGCGCTGACGCCGACGAGTCGGCGATCCTCGAGCCCAAACCAGCAGACGGCCGCTGCGACGAGGGTCAGAGTCGGGATCAAGATGAGCCAGCGTTTGCGCTTTTGCCGTGCGGCTTCTGCCATCGCTGCGAACTCTTTCTCCCGTTCGCGTTCCTCCGCCCGCCGCTCCTTGCGGGCGGACTTGCGCTCGCCCTTCTGCTTCTTGCCCATGCGCGGAGCCTATCAGCCCGTCGCGCTCACCGCGCGACCGATGACGATCCGCTGCACTTCGCTGGTGCCCTCGTAGATCCGGGTGACGCGCACGTCGCGAAGTGCCCGCTCGATCCGGTGTCCGCGCACCAGGGCTTGGTGGCCCACGATATCGACCGCCAGGTTGCACACCCGCCACGCCGCTTCCGTGGCGAAGGCTTTCGCGATCGAGGCTTCGCGCGTGAACGAGCACCCGTCTTCTTTGAGATGCGCCGCGCGCAAGGCCAGCAGCCGGGCCGCGTCGAGCTCGGTCGCCATGTTGGCGAGCCGGAACAGGTTCGCCTGGGAGCGGCGCGCCTCGTTGGACCGGATCCACTCGACGGCGACGTCGTACGCGCCGGTTGCGATGCCGATGGCCTGCGACGCGATGCCGATGCGGCCGCCATCGAGCGCCATCATCGCGATCGGAAACCCGCCGCCCCGCTGTCCGAGCAAAGCGGAGGCCGGCAGCCGGACCCCATCGAACGTCAACGCGACGGTGTGGCTCGCACGCAAGCCCATCTTGTCTTCGTGGCTGCTGACCCCGAGCCCGGGCGCATCGCCCGGCACGAGGAAACAACTCAGGCCGCGGGAACCGTCGCCGTCCGTCCGCGCCCAGACGACGATCACACACGAGGCGTCGCCATGGCTGATCCACTGTTTGGTGCCGTCGAGCACCCAGCCCTCCCCGTCCGGCACCGCCACCGTCCGCATGCCGCCGGGATCGCTGCCCGCGCCGACCTCGCTCAGTCCGAACGCGCCGAGTTCTCCGCCCGCCAAGCGCGGACAGTATGCGCGGGCCTGTTCTTCGGTTCCGAAACGCGCGACGACCTCGCCCACCATGTTGGTCACGGCCATCGTGACCGCGGTCGACGCACACCCGCGCGCGACCTGCATCATCGCCCGCGCGTACGCGACCGTGCCGGCGTCCGGGCCACCGAGCGCCATCGGCGCGTTCACCGCCATCAAACCCTTTTCGCCCAGCGCGCGGAACACCTCGTCGGGCACGCCCTCGTCGGCTTCGAAGGCGCCGGCCCGGCCGACAAGCCCGTCGGCGAACGTCCGCGCCTCGCGTTCGAGGCGCGTGCGCAGCGCGACGCGGGTTTCAGCGTCCGGTTCCATCAGAGGTCGAACGAGACCTTGGCCGGGTACGAGCCGGGGTCCGGCATGGCCCAGCCGCTGACGGTGCGGGCGACGCAATCCAGCGAGTCCGCCTGCTCCGGGCTCGACGCCGACGCGCCCGCGGTGACGACGCCGCCGCCGGGTGCGATGTAAACGGTCACGCTGAACGGTCCGCGGCCGCAATCGGCCAACTCACCGCGGTTGGTCTCGAGTGCGGATGCGACCCGATCCGAGGTCCAGTTGAGCGGTGGACGCACATCTTCGGGCGTCTCGAGATCGAGCGGGTACATGAACTCCGCTTCGCCGCCCTGGGGACGGGCGAACCGGATGGACGACGCCTGCTCCAGAAGGCAACGCTCGGTGTCCCGATCCCCGATCGAACTCGAGCGGGGGTACACCCAGAGCACCGAACCATCGACCCGGATCCGAAACGCGAGCTCGATGCGTCCCCCGAGAACCTCGTTGGTGTCGTAGCGCTGACTGAAGCAACGCAGGAAGCGGCCCATGCGGGGTTCCATGCCGCGCTCCACGGCGTCCCGGCTGATGGTGCCCATCAGCCCTTCGATCGCCACGTTGCGATCTTCGGGCGGGCGCTCGGTTTCATGCCCTGCGGTGTGCTCTTCCTCGGCGACGACGGTCTCGTCGCTCGTGTCGCCGCCGCACGCGACGCAGGCCGCCGCGAGAACGAGCACACACACACCGCGCCACATCGAAAGGGTCATCGAATGATTCTCAAACATGTTCAAGCGTTCCTCAGGGCCTGGCCGGCGATGACGAGGCGCATGATCTCGCTCGTGCCTTCGTAGATCTCGGTGATGCGGGCGTCGCGGTAGTGACGTTCCATGTCGTACTCCTTCGAGTAGCCGTACCCACCGAACACCTGAAGCGCCTGGTGGGTCACCCGGGTGGCCATCTCACTCGCGAAGAGCTTCGCCATGGCCGACTCCTGGGTGTGTCGCACTTTGGGATCCTTGCGCGCCCAGTTCTTCAACTCCGCGGCACGGAGTACGAGCAGGCGCGCCGCATCGATGTCCATCGCCATGTCGGCGAGCTTGAACTGAATGGCTTGAAGCTTGGCGATCGGCTTTCCGAACGCCTTGCGCTCCTGGGCGTAGACGACCGCTTTCTCGAACGCGGCCTCCGCGATGCCAATGGCCTGCGACGCGATGCCGATGCGGCCTCCGTCGAGGGTGTTCATCGCGATCTTGAACCCGCCGCCCTCGTCACCGACCCGGTAGGCGTCGGGAATGCGGCAGTCTTCGAAGAAGATGGTGCAGGAGTGGGCCGCGTGGATGCCGAGCTTGTGGTCCGGGGCCTGAGGTTTGAAACCAGGGGTGCCCTTCGGAACGATGAACGCGGTCGTACCGCGCGATCCTTGGGCGCGATCGGTGCAACAGAAGACCAGGATCATGTCGGCCGCCGGACCGTTGGTGATCCAGTTCTTCGAACCGTTGATCACCCACTCGTCCCCGTCGCGCACCGCCACCGTCTGCATGTCGGACGCGTCCGAGCCGCTGCTCGGTTCGGTCAGCCCGAAGCAGCCGAGCTGCGCGCCCGAAGCGAGCGGCGTGAGGAACTCCTTCTTCTGCGCTTCGGTTCCGAACTTGAGGAGCGGGTCGCAGACCAAGGAGTTGTTCACCGACATGATGACGCCCGTGGACGCACATGCCTTGCTGATCTCGATCATCGCGAGCGCGTACGAGACGTAGTCGAAGCCGGCACCGCCGTATTCCTCGGGCACGGCGATCCCGAGGAACCCCATCTCGCCCATGCGCGCGACGAGTTTTGTGGGCCACTCGCTGTTTTCGTCCAGGGTCCGGGCGAGCGGAAGCACTTCGGCGGTCGCGAATTCGCGCGCCGACTGTTGTACGGCAGATTGTTCGTCGGTGTAGCGGAGATCCATGGCCGCGGAGGGTGTCGCTTGACCCCGCTGGGGTCAATGGGACGGGCGCATCTTGAAGGGATTTGCTGGTGCGCGCAGCGGCCGACCGAACCCGTTTGCAACCGGCGGGGTGTTCCACGAGGCTGTGCCGCATGCGCTTGGTCTCCCTCGTTTTGATCGGAATCCTCTTCGCGACGACCTCGTGCGCCACGGGCATGACCCGGGAAGAGCGGCGGGAATGCCGACGCGCGCGCGCCTCGGCGGCGGGACGGGGCATCGGCATCGCGGTCGCTGCCGTGGTCGTGCTCGCGGTGTTCGTCGCCGCGGCCGCCAGCGGGAGCAGCTTGAGCGGTTCCAGTTCACGTCGCTCGCGCCGCGCGCGACGCCGCGGTCTGGACGTGTGTCGCGACCGGCAGCCGCACAGCGCGAACGCGCAGACCATGCCGACGCACGAACGCGCACCGCCCCCGACCGAAGCGTTCGATCCACCGTCGCGGGCGGAGCTTCAGAGCGCGGTGGAACAGCTTCAGACCCCCTTGCGAATGTGTGCACCGGGTGCGCGCGGGACGCTCATCTTGGATGTGGACATCGACGGACCCATCGGCGCGGTCTCGAGCTACGAGATGAGTGGCGACCCGGCCCCTTCGATGACCGTCGGCTGCGTCTCCAACGCGTTGCGCGAACTCCAGTTCGCGCCGTTTGAGGGAACCGTGCAGGTCCGGTGGGCCGTGCCCCTCTCATGAAAAACGCCGGTCTCGCGAAAGCGGGACCGGCGTCGTACTGGCGTTTCACGGCCACCTCGGGGTGGCGGGAAACCTACTCGTAGCAGACCTGACCGATGTACCTGCCGCTCGAGCCGCCGGTCTCGAAGTTCACACTCCCGATGATCCGAATCTGGCCGGTCGCACGCTCCAAGTAGCCCGTGCCCTCGTTGAACGTGATCAGCGAGCTGATCGCGCCGAACCGGTCCGGGTCCAGGTCGATCACCCCATCGTCGATGCCGGTCCACGTCGCCCCCCGACGCGTCGTCACCACGCTCGTGCCGAAGAACGTGTTGATCCCCGGCGTTCCAGGCGAAGGCGCCGCGCCGTCCATCGAGAACCGGTAGGTTCCTCGCAACGACCCACTGAGTTCACCCATCGTGCAAAAACCCACTGGGCTCATGCAATCCGGATCCGGTGACGCTTCAAAGTTGCCGCGCAGCGGAAAACACCCGCTTCGGTGGGCCTGAGCCTCCTGAGGCATCAGCCCCCAGACCATCAACCCCACCAGCCCGAGCCCACCAAGCACACTCCATCGAATCCATCTGCGCATCTTCGATTCTCCCCGTTTTGGTCTCACTGGTGTTTTTCACGCCAGACAAACACGGTTGGGGATCGACGGACCCGTCGCTGTCGGGAAACTCCCCTCAACACCGCAGAGCCCAGTCCGCGCATACTGTAAGTGTCCTTCGAAGCTACCCCCAGATGGGGTCACTCTCGCGGATACTGAGCACGAATACCTTGAATCGAAGAGATGAACCGGGACTCGTCCATTCCCCAGGCCGACGGGGCATGGCCGACGTACCACTCGGCCGCGGACTCGAGGGTGCCAAACACCCGGTGGGGGTACGACTGTTTGGCCAGCATGGTCAGACCAGTGACCACGCCACGGACCGCCGCGCTGCGAAAGCCGCTCCCTTCGAAGATCACCGCGGACACCACGAGGGTCGATGCGCTCTCCTGAAGGAACTTGGCGATGCGCTCGCGTGCATCGGACGGAGGCAGCGGCGCGCCCTCCTCGATGATGGTCACGAGTCCGTGCTGCGCCGCTGTCCGGAACCGGTCGTACTGGGTGTGCAACGCCACCGCGCCGGGCACCGTGGTCTCGTGTCGCCAGATCACCGCGAAGACGGGTCCGGCGTATCCGAGTGCGTAGTCGTGTTCTTGATGTACGAGGTGGGGAGTCCAGGCCATGGACCGAGTCTACCCCGCACCAGCGGACGATGGCGCAGTAACCCGCAGGTGGCGGCATGAGTGTGGCGCGCCCGCTCCATCGAGACGAACCCTCTTGGCCTGCTCCGGTCTCGTCGGGCTACGTGATTCATCCGGTGCGCGGCCTCCAGGTGATGCTCGGACACGAGCTTGTGCGCGTGCACCGGCTGAGCTTGCACGACGCCGAGGTCCGCGCTCCGAACCCGATCCCACCCGGCGACGACGTGGTGCTGAGTCTGCGGGCACCGGGACTCGAGCCGGTGTTCGGTCGCGCCCGCGCCATCAAGAACAAACTCAAACCGGATGGCTGGGTTGTCGAGCTCGGCATCCTCTGGCACGGGCCCGAAGACGCGCGACGCGTCGGGCACTGGCTCGCGGATCTACGAGCGGGCAACCTCGCGCTGCCGGTCACCGAACTCCCGGTCAATGTCGTCGAAGTACGCGACGACCGAAGCCGCAACTTGCAGCTCCTCCGCGCACTGGCTGCGCTCCACCGCGACGTCCACGTGCGGGCGCCGGGTTGGCGCCTCGATGGGGCGGAACTTCCGCCGCCCGAGATGTGGCCGAAGTGCGCGTTCGAAGTCGACATCTACACCGCGCTGGTCGACTACTGCTTCCGCCTCGGCCCCGTCGTCGACGGGGAGGTGCGGGACCTCGGATTGATGCGGGTTGCGCACCGCACCGAAGCACGCGCCCGCGCCCCAGTCAGCGTCCGGGTTCGCGGCGTGCACCCGCTCTTCCCCAACGGGCTGCCCACGGGACGCGCGGGGGACGCTGCGGGTCTGAACCTCCCCGTCCGGTACCTATCGCAATCACGCATCTCTTGCGCGTGCGACCTGACCGCCGACTTCATCTACCCGGGCCTGGAGTTGCCGTACGCGGAGGTGAGCTGGAAGGGCGGCCGTCTGGCGCTGGAACTGCGGGTGGTCAGCCTCGAGGACGACGAGGCGGACGGGGTGCGGTGCGTGTTCGAAGTGAGCCCCGACAGCGTCGACTTCAGCTCCTGGTGCCACCAGGCATCGCGCGTCTGCCACCCGCACACGTTCGTGGATGGCCGCGCCTCCGACGAACTCTACGATCTCTACGGCAAGAGCGGCTACTTCCACATCAGCGGCAAATCACCGGGCGACTTCGAAGCCGACCGCGCGGACTTCACCGCATTCAGCCGCAAACTCTCCGTCTCGCAAACGCTCGGCAGTCAGGTCACCTGGCGCTCGCTCGACGGGCTCGACGGAACGGTGACCTTCCTCAACGCATGGTCGAGTTCCAGCCTCATCTACCAACTCGCAAGAGAACACGCGCGACCGCTCGCGCTCTCCGGCCACCGGGCGCTCTTCGATCTCTACGTGCGGGCCACCGAGCACACGGTGCGTGCCGGCATGGAGTGGTACGTCGTGTACGTGCAGCACGAAGGAGCCCGGTTCAGTCGGCTCGTGAACCGCGACTTCCCCGCGTTGCATGCGGACGGAGTTCGGGCCGTCGTGGAGCCGTTCCGTGCGTGGGAAGTGCTGACGAGTTCGTCGTCCATGCGGCCGGCACTCGAAATCCGCGAACCGACCCGCGACGAAGTCGACGGATGGCTCAATTCACTCGCGGGGACGAAGTCGCCCGCCTACCTCCAAGCGCTCGACCTCGACTCTTCGACGATCGACTTCAAGGCGCCGCAAGATCGGTTTCAACGGGCCGGCATCGGCCGCGAACGCGTGCTTCGAACCGCGCTGGCGCCTGACGGTCGCATTCTCGCGATCGCCACGTTCGAACACATCGACTCCGGCGCGCATCTGTTTGGGCTGCTCGACTGCGTGCGGGTGTACGTCCGGACGGCAGACGCCACGCTCGGACGGATGGCCACCGCCGCGCTGCTGGCCAACGCCCAGCTCCACTACGGGGATCTGGGCAAGGACAAGTTCGTCTACATGGAGGAGTTCGACGACCAGGCCCCAGAGCGTCCGCCCATCGATTGCGCGGTCAATCTTGGGGACGCGGACATGGCCTGCTTCCGAACCGACCTGAGCATCGAGCTCGTGGAACAGGTGGCCCGCGCGGTGGGACGTCCTCGTTAGACACCGCAACTCGAACACGCTTCACATCCCCTCCACCTTCACCGAGACGCGCACACACAGCTCGAATGCACGACCCCAGCCCTGAAACGCCCATCCACGCGACCCTCCTCTGCCCCGAAGCAGACGCCGAGCGAATCGCGGAGCTGCGCGGCGCCGGTGCCCACGTGGTCGACACGCTCGCGACGCAACATCGCGCGCTGGTCCGCAGCCGCAATGCGCGGCTCAAACGTTCCGAGGCGGAGCAGCTCGCCGAGACCATCCCCTTGCCCCCGTCGCGATTCGCGTACTACCCGTGGCGACACACCCTCGTTCGGGTGCTCCGCGAAGACGACCTGTTCGAGCTGCGGACGAGCCGCAACCACCACAAGATCACCGTCGCCGAGCAGCGGATCCTGCGAGATCAGAAGCTGGCGATCGCGGGCCTGAGTGTGGGGTCGTCCACCGCGCTGACGCTGATCCAGGAGGGCATCGGAAGCGTGGTGCATCTGGCCGACTTCGACGTGCTCGAGTTGACCAACCTCAACCGGCTGCGCGCGAACCTCTTGGACCTCGGCCTACCCAAAACGGTCATCACCGCGCGTGCCATCGCCGAACTCGATCCCTACGTCGAAGTGCGCACGTTCGACCAAGGCGTTCTGGAAGAAAACCTCGATGCGTTTCTGGATGGCGTCTCCTTGTTGTTCGAGGAGTGCGACGACCTGGCGATGAAGCTGCGGCTGCGGGAGGTCGCCCGCAGCAAACGCATCCCGGTGCTCATGGAGACCAGCGACCGGGGCATGTTGGACGTCGAACGCTTCGACCTCGAACCCGACCGTCCGGTGCTCCATGGACTCGTGGGCTCGCTTCGCTCACAAGACCTTGTCGGCCTGACGACCTACGAGAAGGTGCCGACCGTGCTGCGCATCATCGGGGCAGAGACGCTCTCGGAACGCATGGGCGCCTCGCTCGTCGACATCGACACGACCCTCACCACGTGGCCGCAGCTGGCGAGCGCCGTCGCGCTCGGGGGGGCACTGAACACGGAAGCGGCCCGGCGGATCTTGCTCGGGCAGATGACGCACTCCGGACGGTTCTACGCGGACCTGCGCACGATCCTCGAGGGCAGCGGAACCCTCGAGGTGCCCGCGCCCACGCCGCCGATCGAACCCGCAGGCCAGCTGCCTTCGACGCCTCTCATCGCGGCCGTGCGTTCGGCACCACCCACGGAAGAACAGCTCGAGTCGTTGATCGCGTTCTCGACGCTGGCACCGAGCGGTGGCAACGCGCAGCCGTGGCAGTTCGAGTGGTCCAGCCCCCACCTCGACGTGCGGCTGCACGCGGTGCGCGGCGTGAGTCTCCTGGACCACGAGCGGCGCGCGTCGGTGCTCGCGATCGGCGCGGTGCTCGAGTACCTCGAACGGGCCGCCCGCGCATCGGGGTGGGAGACCGACGTCGGGCTCTGGCCGGAACCCGGTCTGGTGGCCCGCGTGACCTTCCGCGCTTCTGCGCCGGACCCCGACTCGATGCGGATTGCGGACGTGCTGAGGGCCCGCCGGACCGACCGCCGCCGCGGTCGCCCCGATGCGTTCGATGCGCTCGACGCGATCGCGCACGCCGCACCGGGTTTGACGATCGTGGAGCGGTCCGGCGATGCGCTCGAGGCCGTGGCCGAGCTTCTCGCCGATGGGGATCGGCTTCGGTTCTTGTCCGGCCCACTCTGTGCGGAACTGTTGTCCGAGGTCCGATGGTCCGCCGAAGAGGCGCGGCGCACACGAGACGGTCTGGACCTGGCGTCGCTGGAGATGACACCGACCGACGTCGCGGGACTCCGGCTCCTTCGACGGTCGGATGTGCTCGCCGTGATGAAGCGGCTCGACATCGGACGTGGTCTTGGAAAGGCCACCCGGGAATCCGTGGAAGCCGCGTCGACGGTGCTCTTGCTTCGAGCGACCGGGGCGTCGCTCCGCGACATGCTCGAAGGCGGCCGCGCACTCGCGACGGTGTGGAGCGAACTCAACCGCCTCGGATGGGCGGTCCAGCCCATGACCGCCCTCCCCTACCTGCTGGCACGTTTTCGGGCGGGCGGCGATGGGCTCGGCAGCTGGGAGCGATCCGAGTTGCGCTCCCTCGACGAACGCTACCGCGCGATCTTCGGAGACCATGCCGGGGCCGATCTCATGCTGCTGCGGGTGGCCCGAAGCGCGGATGGACTGCCCACCCGGTCGCTGCGTCTGCGACCCCACGAAGTGTGGAGCGAGACGGTGAGCGCCCAGAGCGCCGAGTGAGTCCTCGTCACTCGCCGGTCGTCACTCGCAGGGGTGCGCTCAGCGGGCGCGTTCGCCGCCGTCGGCGACCAACGTGTGGCCCGTGACGTAGGCCGCCGCGTCGCTCAACAGGAACACGGCCGGGCCGGCCATCTCCTCCGGCGTGCCAGCGCGCCGCATCGGGACCCGCGACAAGAGTTTGTCCCGCACGCCGCCCGGCATCTCAGAGGTCATGTCCGTGTCGATGAATCCCGGAGCCAGCCCGTTCACCCGGATCTGGTCGCGCGCCCACTCGATCGCGAGCACCTTCACCGCGTGGGCGAGCGCTGCCTTGGCGGCGCCATACGCCAGCGTGCCCGGCTGACCGCCGAGTCCCCAGACGCTGGTCACGAGCACGATGGATCCGCCGCCGAGCGTCTTCATCTGCGCGGCGGCTCGGCGCGCACCGTCGACCGCGCCGGTGTAGTGCACCTGCATCATCCGCTCGAGCTCGGAGAGCGGAAGATCCCGAGCGAGCCCAGGCGACGAGAGGCCCGCGCACGCGACGAAGAGTTGGCAGTCGGTCACTACCTGAAAGAGCCGCTCGACCGCCGCCGGGTCCTGCACGTCGCATGCGACGCCGCGGCCACCGATCGCGTCGGCGGCTTCTGCGCACGAGGACTCGCTGCGACTGCTGACCACGACCTCGGCCCCCGCGTCGGCGAGCGCCCCGGCGATGGCCAAGCCGATGCCACGGGTGCCGCCGGTGACGATGGCGACCTTGCCCTCGATCCCAGCCACAGCGCGGGTGGGCGTGGTCACCGAATCGCCCGGCGGGCTCGGCGCGCGAGCGGGCCCGTCGGCGCGCGCTCCAGGTACGCTTCGTACGCGGTGCGCGCCTCCGCGCTGTTCGATCCGGACAGCGCCTCGCCCAGGTAGAAGAACGCCTCGGGCGGGACACCCGCCAGCTCGGTCGCTTGGCGCAGCACGTCCCGCGCGCCGCTCGCGTCGCCATCCATCAACTCGGCGCGCCCGCGGAGGGTCAACATGCGCGCGCGAAGTGCCGGCGGTCGGATGCGGCGCCGCAGCGACGCATCCACCCGCTGAAGAATGGCACGGGCTTCGCGTTCCTTCTCGCCGCGCAGGAGCACCGCGGCGAAGCCCAGGAGCGACTCCGGATGTTCGCTGTCGCGTTCGAGTGCCAACTCGTAGGTCTCGGAGGCGGCCTGGGTCTCGCCGGCGGCGAACAACGCATCTGCGTACATCGCCACGACGTCGGTGCTCGCGCCTTCAGCCGATGCGAGAGGACGCAAGGCGCTGACTGCATCGCCGGCGCGGCCTTCGGCGAGCGCGACGCGGCCTTCGGCCAACTTCACGGCGGCCCGCTCGCGATCATCCGCGCGGATGCCTTCGAGTTGCACCTTGGCGTCCGCCACCCGCCCGAGGCCGACGAGCGCGTCCACGCGTCCGAGCCGGCCCACGAGTTGATAACTCTGCCCGTCGCCGCTGACTCCAATGCGTCGACCGAGCTCCGTGTAGAGTTCGTCGGCTTCTTCGAACTCGCCCCGATCGAGCATCAGGTACCCGAGCATCACCCGGGCTTCGCTGTGCGTCGGTTGGATCTCGAGGGCGCGGCGGAGCGCCTCGTCGGCGCCTTCTCCATCTCCGCCCATGCGCTTCGCGCGTCCGAGCAGGAAGTGCCCCTCCGCATCGTCCGGGTCCGCGGCCACCACCCGTTCGAGCGCTTCGGTGGCGGCCCGCGCGTCGCGCGCCGCGAGCGCAGCTTCGCCAAGCGCAAGGCCTGCGTCGACGTCGCCGGGTGCACCTTCGGCGAGGGTCTGCGCGTCGCGCAGCACCTGGCGAACTTCCTCCCGGGTCTCGCCGAGTCGCACCCGCACCGTCAGGGCAAGGGCTTGCAGTCGCACCGAAGGTTCTTCCTCCGCTTCGACGCGCGCGTTCAACGCCTCGGACGCGGCCGCAAGCGTGTCGCGGGCGCCCACGATGAGTGCCGCCCGCGCGCTCAACTCGAGCACTTCGGGATCGTCGCTGCTCAGCTGGGCCAACGTCCGCAGCGCACGCACTCCGTCGCGCCGGGCCACCAAGATCTCCGCGAGCAGTTTCCGGTACTCGGGAATCGCCGGCGCCGAAGTCACCGCCGCCATCGCGGCTTGTTGCGCGCGACCGAGTTCCCCGAGCGCGCGGGCCGCCGACGCGACCAGCGCCTGGAGTCGCGGCTCGGTGGCGCCCGCACTCGCCGCGACCTCAACCGCTTCTTGCGCCGCATCGTTGCGGCCGACCCGGCGCAGCAACCGAGCGCGCGTCAGCGACGCCAGCACGTGGTCGGTCGGCGCGCCATGTTCGAGCCGCTCCTCGAGTCCATCGAGCTGCGCGAGTCCCGCATCGGGTTCGACCTCGTCCGTATCCAGGTAGGCCTTCCACAGCGTGCCGCGCAGGTGTCCGTCGTGGTGGCCGAGGATCGTCTCCAGCTGCGTGCGCGCTTCGTCCGGTCGTCCGGCCTCCGCCGCAGACTCGGCGAGCGCAAAGCCCGCCGCCGCGAAGGTCGGCTCGAGTTCGAGCGCCTTGGCGAGTTCGTCCTCCGCCGCCTCGTCGCCCAGACGTTGGCCTAGCCGGCCCGCGACGTAGTGCACGAACGGATCGTCCGGAGCGAGTTCGATCGCGCGCCGGTAAGAGGTCTGAGCGGCCTCGGCTTCGCCGGAGGCGAGCTGCAAGATCGCCTGCGCCACCGCCACGGGTCCGGCCGCCAGGTCCAGCTCTTCGGCGCGGTCCACCGCCGGCCGCAGGTACCCCGGCTGGAACGAGCCATCCTCGAGCGCACGTTGGGCGTGCACCGAGAGCAGCACCGCGGGTCCGTCGCCGTTCTTGGGGCTCAGTTCCCGGGCCTGCCGCAGGAAGCGCTCCGCATCGACCAGATCCGAGTGGTCTCCGCGCAGCGCGAGCCGGGCGGCTTCGGTGATGTGGGTCGCGGCTTCCGCTTCCTGGTGATCGACCCAGGCACGCCAGCCGAAGTAGCCGCCCACCGAAAGGGCGGCGCCGAGCACCCACATGACGGTCATGGGCACCGCGATCTTCGTACCCTTGCCGCGTGCTTCCTTCTTCTTGGCCCACTGGTGGGCGTCGTTGTTCGGGGGTTCGAACAGCCGCTCGCGTTCGAGCATGGCGAGGACTTCGTCCACGTCGTCGCTCCCGCCCACGTTCGTTCCCAGCGCGAGGTCGGGCACCGGTGCGGAAGGCTCGCCTGGTTCTGGGAACCCATCGTCGGGGATCGGCTCGGACGAATCGATGAATGCTTCGGGCGGCGCCACCGGACGCGCCTCCGGCGCACGGGGTCGTTCGGGCGGGCGCTGCGGTTCCGGCGCCGCTTCGGCCGGACTGTCCCACAGCGGATCCGCCTTCGGAGCGGGCGCGCCCGACTTCGGGATCACGATCTTCTGGAACGGGTCTGCGCCGCCGAGGTCGGTCTCGTGCTGGGTGGGTGCGTCGTCGTCGGCGAACGGATCGTCGTCCGCCGACATGGGCGGCGGCATCAACTCGGGCACCCGAGGAGCGGGCGGGAAACGTACCCCGCCCGAGTCGGGCGTCGACGGTCGGGCTGGCGGAGCGCTCACCACGGCGCCGAGTGGAAGATCCAACTCATCGGAGGCGTCCGGGATCTCCGGCGGCGGCGGCGGTGGCGCAGACTTGAACAGCGCGGACAACGGCGCCTTCTTGCGGGCGCGGGGTGGGGCCGACGGGGGCCGCGGCAGAGGCTCGGGTTTGGGCTCCGGCGTCGGCGGTGCCAGAGGGGTGGTGTCGAAGAGCGGGGGCGCCGCGGGAAGATCGGCGAACGGATCGGGCGCACCACGCCCCGCGGAGCTGGCGGCGGGCGGGGGCTTCGACGCGGCGGCGATGTGTTTGGAAAGGTCCGAGGCCACCATCGTGACTTCTTCGTCGAACTCGTGCGGAGCCGGCGGGCGGGGAACCGGTTTGGGTTGATGGACCGCCGCCGGCGCCGCGCGCAGAGCCGCGGGCGCGTTGGGTTTGCGGACCTTGGGCGGGGCGGGCTCGTCGGGCAGCGGGCGTTCGGCCGTCGGCGCGTCTTCGTCGAGCGCATCCCCCGCGATGCGGGCCAGCCGGCCCGCCCGTTCGAGCAGGGTCTCCACTTCGGGATCCGCGGAGCCGAGCGCGCGGGCCCGGGTCAACACTTTGCGTGCACGATCGGGATCCCCGCGGCGGAGCAACACTTCGCCGAGCCACCGGTATGCAGACGCATCTTGCGGCGCGAGCCGTGCCGCCTGCAGGAGCGTCTTCTGTGCCCGCAGGAGATCCCCGCGACCCATCCACGCCCGGCCCGCAAGCACCAGCAAGCTGGCGTCTCGGGGCTGCAGCCGAAGCTGCGCCGCCGTGACTTCCAGTGCCTCGCGGAAGCGCTCCCCGTCGAGGAGCGCGTGCGAGAGCGCTGTCGCGTCCTCGTGCGTGGGGTCGTTTCGGAACCGAAGCAATCGTGCGTCGAGGTTCTCAGCCATCAATCGGGATCCTCGATCTTCCAAGCGTCCCCTTCGAGCACGAACTGGACGGCCTGGCTCTCTCCATACGCCATGGTCGCTCGGTCCCCGACGATTTCGATGGGTCGGTTCAAGTTCTCGCGCAGCGCCACCACCAGCCGTTCGACCTCTTCGCGGGAATCGCCTTCCCAGGCACGCTGCATGTGGTCGGTGGTCATGCCCTCTCGGTCGCCATCCGGCACGAACCGGAGCACCACGTCGTACCGCCGCCGCTCCATCGCACGAACGAACGAACGAAGCGCGGCGCGCGGAGACGACTGATCGTAGAAGTCCACGGCGTTTCCGACGACCCGCCACCGCCCGTCCTCGAGTTTGAGCAAGAGCGCGTCCCCGTCGTCAAATGGCACCGTCGCGGTGATCGAGTCGGCCTCGTTCACCTCGCTCATCGAGACCGCGAGCTCCCGGACTTCCTCGGGGTGCGCCCGGACATACCGCTCGAACTCAGCGAAAGGCACCCTGCGCCGGTAGGTCTCGCTGAGGTTGGCATAGGCGCGTTCCCAGTCCTCGGCCTCCAGCGCGCTCGAAAACGCCTGGACGGTGCCGCGTGGCGTGCCGGCGCCGCCTGGACAGCCTGAAACTGGGGCAGCGAACAACGCAGCTCCGAGCACAAACCATCGACGGAATGGCCCTCGCATCGGGACCCGTATACCACGCGCATCCGGCTTGGGGGGTCCGGATAAACACGGCGGGGCGGCGGTTCAGCGTCGGCGGGGGCGGGTGCCGTGTTCGCCCGGCTCCAGGATCGTGAACTCCACCCGGCGGTTGAGGGCGCGGCCCTCCAACATGTCGTTCGGGGCGACTGGGTTCGCCTCTCCATAGCCGGCGTACTCGAGCCGATCGCGGGGCACGCCCCGGCCACTCAAGTACTCGACCACCGCCCGGGCCCGCCGGTAGCTCAGATCGAGGTTGTACTCGTCGTCGCCCTCGGAATCGGTGTACCCCTCGACCCGGATCCGGCGTCCGGTCGGCAACTCACCGATGACCTCCGCGACCTGATCGAGGAGCGGCAGGGACACGGAGCGGATCGTCTCCGTGTCGAAGTCGAAGTAGATCCGTTCGCTGATCAGGATGCGGGTGTCGGTCACCGTGACCACGGCCCGCTCCGGACCGGGTTCGGGACAACCGTCCTCGTCCTCGTAGTTGTCGATGTCCTCGGGCTCCATCGGGCACTGGTCGTGCCCGTCTTCGAGCCCGTCCTCATCGTTGTCGGCTTCGGGGCAGCCATCGCTGTCCTGGAACCCATCTCGGTCTTCGGATTCGAGCGGGCAGGAGTCCTCTTCGTCGCTGACCCCATCGGCGTCGTTGTCGCTGTCGGGACAGCCGTCGCCGTCGAGGAAGCCGTCCATGTCTTCCGCGTCGTTCGGGCACTCGTCCACGGCGTCCTCGAGTCCGTCCGCGTCGTTGTCGGGGTCGGCGCAGAAGTCGCCGTCTTCGAAGCCGTCGAAGTCTTCAGGTCCGGCCTCGCAGGGCTCCCGCTCGCTCGCGTACCGCAGAATCGCAAAACCCCGCACGACCGGGGAGCCCCAGCCAACGCTCACGCCGGTTCCGGCACCCACGTCGAGGGTCAGGCCGCGTGCCAGCCCCACCCGGACCCCCGCGTCCACTTCGGCGGGGGATTCGTCGGCATCGAACGTGTTGCCCGCGAAACCGAGTCGAACTTGGCCTTCGGCGATGAGCGCCAGTCGATCGTGCACCTGCAGGCTCGCACCCAGTCCCAGCTGCAGTTCGTCGTCCCACTCGAACGCCCCCACCCGCACCTGACGGCGGAACCGCCACCCGACCTCCGCGCCGAGCCGGAAGATGCCGGCCGTGTGGGCGAACAGGACCGAGGGATAGGTCGTCCAGTAGTCGGTCCCGACGAACCGGTCTCCGTCGCCGCTCGGCAGCGAGACCACCAGCCGCGCCGAGAGCGCGGTCGCGCCCCGAAGGATCGGCACCTTGGCGTAGAGGCGGATGTCGCCGAGGCCGGCACCCACGTCGTGGACCAGCATCGACGCGTAGGGGTCGGCCGCGGAGCGGGAGATGACCACCGGAATCGCGGTGCCGAGTTCGATCCACTCGAAGAGACCCAGACTCGCGAGCACCTCTGCGTCGATTCTCCACGGAACGACCGGTTCTTCGTCGCGGCGGCGGTCGAAGGTGCCGGCGGCCCCGTTGAGCGCGAGGCCGGCCACGAACGTGAGGTGCCGCGGAACCTCCGGACGCCCGATGGTGAAGGTGGTGCCGGGGCTGGGGGTGGGATGAAAGAGCTGAGAGTCGAACTGGTCGCTTTGCGCCGAGGCCGTGCTCCAGGTCGCAAGAGAGAGGAGGAGGCCGAGCACCAACTGCATGCCCAGGATCGACCGCACGCCCAGGATCGACCGCACGCCCAGGATCGACCGCACGCCCAGGATCGACCGCACGCCCAGGATCGACCGCACGCCCAGGATCAACCCGACTGCCCGCCCCCCGGGATCGACTCCGCGCCGTGCGGACCCGTTTGTGATGCGACGCCCACCGTCACCGCCCCCTCGTTGCACGCCCACAGCCTAGCAGGCCGGTCCCCGCACGGGTGAAGTCTTCCGCCGGTCCAGTCGGACCCGGCGGATGTCTGGTCTCCGGGGGCCGGTGAGCGCCCGCGGCGGACACTTCTTCCCCGGGCGGGTGCTGGGACTTGATTCGGTCGGCGCCGCCGACCCTGCAAACCAGCCCTGAAAGTGCTGATCGTTCGCCGCGCAAACGGAACCTCGGGTTGTGCTGCGAAACAGCGTATACTCCGCGCGCGATGCTCTACGTTGCTTGCTCCGGCTTCCCAGTCCCCGTCAGCCGCTACTGGTCTCTCTTCCCTGCGGTCGAGATCTCCGACACCGAATTGGGCATCCCCGGCACGGGCACCATTCGTCGCTGGCTGCGGGAATCTCCCGACGGATTTGCGTTCACGGCCTTGGCCCCCAAAGAGCTCGGCGAGTCCGGCTTTCGGAAGACCAAAGAGAACAAGGCCCTGATCACGGCCTTCGTCGACTTCTGCGGCAACCTCGGCGCGCAAGCGCTGGTGTTCCAGGCGCCTCCCGAGTTCAAACACGGCAAGGCGAGCAAAGCCGCCGTGAAAGCGTTCTTGAACTGGTTGCCGAAGGACCTGCCACACCTCGTCATGGATCTGCCGAGCTGGAAGCCCGCGGATGTGGCGTCCGCCTGCGGCAAACGAACCGTCAGCGCCGCGTACGATCCGCTCCTCGACGAGCCGCCCCCGGAGACGCCGTTCGTGTATGCGCGTCTCCCCGGACCGGCCGGCCACCGATCGCGTTACGACGAAGAGTCCGTGGACGAGATCAGCGCGCACTGTCAGACGCTTCAGGAAAAGGCCGAACTCGCGTTCTGCATCTTCCGCAACATCGACATGCAGGCCAACGCGAGCGGTGTGCTCGCGAAGCTGAAGTAACGTGGGCGACCCGAAAGCCGACTTGAAGGCCGTCTTCGCGGCGGACCGCGCGATGCGCGAGGCCGAAGCCAACCTGATGGAGACGCCCCTTCCGCTCTTGGCGAAGCTTCTCTCCAAGGCCGTCGACGAAGCGTACGAAGTCCGCAGCGAACGGGAAGCGGTCCTTCGACTCGAGCGGTTGGCCGATCTCTGCGCGCAGGTGCCGGGACCCAAGATGGCCGACGCGCTCATCCGAATCCTCGATCACGACGAACCGCAGGTCCGGGTCGCCGCCGGGGAAGCGATTCTCGACGTGGCGTACGAGTACTACGCCGAGGTGGCGCGTGCGACCGAGCGCGCACTCGACCGCGGAACCCAGACCCGCGCGCTTGGGGAGCTGCCGTTCGTGATCGTCGAAGTCGGAGAGCCGAGCGCCGAAGCGCTGCTCACCCGCTTTCTCCAGTCGGATGCCGCGAACGTGGTCGCCGCTGCGATCGAAGCGAGCACCCTGCTGCTCGAACCGGGGCTCATCGGCGCGCTCGAGAAACTCAAAGACGACACGCGTGTGGTGACGCTGGACGACGCGCCTGTGCACGCGGAACTCGAGCCGACCACCGAAGCCAGCATCGGCGAGCTCGCCAGCGAGGCCATCGAGATTCTGCTGCAGTCGATGGAGGCCGACGAGGACGACGAAGGCGGATGAAACCGCGCCGGCGTCGCAAGAGCAGTTCCGAGCAGGACGCCCGCGTGGTCGAAGCCATCGTCGTCCCCCGCTACGCTGCCCACTTCGCGCGGCTCTTCCTTCCACGCGTCTCGAGCGACGCCCGCATGGTCCTCGACGTCGGGTGCGGCACCGGACACGTCTCCTTCCACGTACTGGCCAGACTCGGCTCGATGTCGCGCGTCATCGCCATCGACACCGACGAAGGGCTGGTCGACATCGCGCGGCGGCGCGGCTGGGACGAGATCGGCAAACGGCTCTTCTTCAAAGTCGAGTCCGCCGATGCGCTCTCGTTCGGCGACGGCGTGTTCGACGCGGTCGTTGGCAACCTCGTGTTGCCGGAGCTCGAGCACCCCGCCAAAGCGCTCGCGGAGATGCGGCGGGTGCTGGTCCCCGGCGGCGAGCTGTACCTGACCACCCCGCTGCGGGGCACGTTCGTCGAAGCGCTCGACATGCTCCGTGAGATCGCGGTGCACGACGAAGACAACGCGCTCGCATCGCGCGTCGAAGCGGCGGCCCGCCAGGATCCGGATCCCGAGGCACTGGAGACGGAGCTTCGAGACGCAGGCTACGAAGACGTCGTCGTGCACTGCGACGAGTTCCGGATCTCGTTTCGCTCGGCCGAAGACATGTTCGCGGACCGCTTGGTGCAAGTCGTCGGGCTCCCGCTCTGGCGCGAACTCGCCGGCGACGACGAGCGGGCAGACGCACGACTCGCGCGCATGCAGCGCGCTCTGCACACCTACTTCGCAGGCGGCGCGCTCTCACTCACGGTCCGCGCGGGCTGCGCCTACGGTCGTCGCCCCGGTGCGGCCGCCCCATGAGTGGCGCCGACACCCGGGTCCGCCCGGACTGCCGACAACCCACCGAACACCTCAAAGCGTAGCGTCTCTGGCGCGGGAGGCTTTGGGCCCCACCGACGCAGCGAGCACCCCCGCCGGCCCACGTGCGTCGCCGATTTCACCCGGCCGTGCTAGACCCCGCGGCATGAACCGCCTGCAAGAGCTGCTCTCGTCTTCGCGCGTCGACATGGAAGCTGTGGCTTCTTACCTGGATGAGATCCCCAGCCCGCGGCGGGTCGCGGAGTCGCGCTCGCTCGACCGCGGACAGCAGCGCCGGTTGTTCGATGCCGCCGACGGGTTCCGTCCGGTTGGGCTCGACGATCTCGTGCCCGTTCATGTGTCGGTCGGCGACGAGGTTCCGCATCACGGCAAGAACACGCTGCCGACGTTCTCCTTGTTCGCGAAGGTGTTCACCCGTCCACCCAAGGGCGAAGCGGACGGCGAACTCTGGGGATACAACCGCAACCCGCTCGCGCTGCTCGAGACGGTCATCGGTCCCGGCTACTACGTCGCGTATCCGCACCACGTCCCAGGCGAGGTCCTGGTGGATTACCTGCGCACCCCGCCGCGTGGTCTGCCCGCGTGGCCGAAGGTGCTCCCGAACTCGTCGCGCCTCTCGCGCTTCGTGTACAACGGAACCCAGGACGTGCTGCGCGGGGTGTCGACCCACATGACGATCGGGCGCGCCCAGAAGAAGGGCAAGTGGATGCCCGCCTGGTTCACCCTCTGCCGCGACTGAGCGCGCGTCCTCTCCCTCCGGATTCCGAAGCCGCTGCCGAGGCCGACGCCGACGCCGACGGCGACGCCGACGCCGACGGCGACGCCGGAGCCGATGCCGATGCCGATGCCGATGCCGAAGCCGACGCCGAAGCCGATGCCGAAGCCGACACCGAAGCCGATGCCGAAGCCGAAGCCGAAGCCGAAGCCGATGCCGAAGCCGACGCCGAAGCCGACGCCCAAGCCGACGCCGATGCCGATGCCGATGCCGACGCCGACGCCGCAGGCGACGCCGAATCGGATTCGCTCCTGGGGCACGGGCACGGGCAAAGCCACGGGCACGGGCACGGGCCTGGACTCGGATTCCTGAAATAGCGCGGTCGGCCGCCCCGTAGGGACCTGTGTTCAAGGAGGCATCGCATTGAGTCGACGCAACGTACTGGTTCCCATTTTTCTGACCCTCATCACCTTCGGCCTCTACGGCCTCGTGTGGCAGTGGCGCACGACCGCTGAACTGGCGGAGGCGTCTGGCAAACCCGCCCACCCGGGCCTGGATCTCTTTCTCGTCCTGCTGACGTGGGGCCTCTGGGGCGTCTGGGTGAGCTACCGCAACTCCAGCCGCGCTCAGAAACTGCTCGATGCAAGCGGCGTCGACGTCCCCGATCGTTCGCTCCCGGTGCTCGGATTCGGCCTGCTCACCTGGTGGACCGGGCTGGGCTGGCTTGGGATCATCGCGCTGCTTCAGGACCAGTACAACGAGCTCGCGGAAGCGGCGCCGGCCCGCACCAAGCGCCGCACCGTCCGGGTCGAAGAAGAACCGGTGGACTACGAAGATCCCATCGCCGACGACTTCGACGCCCGCCTCCGAGAGAGCATCCGGCGCAAGCGCGCGCGCGCGGTGGAAGACGCCCGCGGCACCGGCATCGAGGTCTACGACGCCAGCGGCTCGCGTCTGTCGGTGGCCAGCTGATGACGCGCAGGCACCAGGGCCGGCGCAGCACGTTCGTCGGCTACTTGCTCTGGCTCTTCGGCCTCGTCGGCCTGTGTGGCATCCACCGGTTCTACACCGGCCGCTACGTGACCGGCATTCTTTGGCTGCTCACTGGCGGGCTGTTCTTCATCGGCCAGCTCATCGATCTCTTCCTGATCCCCGGCCAGGCCCGCCACCCCGAGTAGCGGCTCGCAGGTGGCCGCGCTTTGGTACCCTCTCGGGGTGCTGACCGAGCTCCACCTCGACCCCGCGCTGCGGGAGGGCGCCAGTGACGCGCGACAGCTCGAGTGGGATGGCTCCATTCGAGAGATGTTGGCGCCAGGCGAGTGTGTGGTCCGCGAGGATCTCGAGGCCCTCACGGTGACGATGTCGCAGCAGTCGTTCGTACTGACCGGCACCGATGCAGACGGCACGCAGGTGGTGCGGATCGAGATCGCGCACAACGACCTCACGATTCACATCACCGAGTACGTCGACATCGTCCGCCAGATCGCGTTGTCGGCCGGCTCGCTGTCGAAGCTCGAGGTGCTCGACATGGCGAAGAAGGCCACCCACGACAACGCCGCGCGGAAGCTCCAGCGTCGTTGCCGCGATCTCGAGATCGATCACCCCACCGCGCGCCGCTTGTTCACGTTGCTGCTCACGCTGAAGGTCGACACGACGCGCTTGATGGGCGTACACGGCCACCGCAGCATCCGGTGACGAAAGGGCCGCCCGCTCCCGAAGCGAGCAAGGCCCGCAGTGGCCACAAATCAGTGCGGAAGGCCGGCGGCGCCGCCGTGCAGCCACGAGAGGAAACACTCGGCGGCGGCCAAGGTGGCGTCGCGGTGGTGTTTGGTGAAGTCCGGCTTGGCGTGGGAGCCGACGACGTGGGTCACCGACAGCACCGCCCCGAATGGGATGCGGGCGAGGGAACACGCGGAGGCGACCCCGAACGCTTCGACGTGTTCCGCCTGACATCGGTGTCGTGCAGGCACGGCCGCGGCGTGTTCGTCGCTGACTGTGACACTGGACGGGCACGCCACCGCCAACACCTTGCCGCGCTGCCCCGCCAACCCTGCGACCAGCGCTGGCGTGGGTGGCAACTGTGTCGACATCGCCATGGGAAATTCGCTGAGCCCGGCGTCTGCTCCGTGGTCGATGATCTCCAGCCGGTTGGGCACGACGATGTCCAGCGGCGCGTACTCCTGCAGTCCTGGGTAGACCCCGCAGGTGCCGATCATGACCACCGCGCGGGGCTGGAGAAGGAACACTCGTTTGGCGGTCGCCGCCGCGGATGCAGCAGCCCCGCTCCCGACGGCTTTGGCGCTGATGCGCAGACCGCGCACCTCTCCGTCCATGCGCTCGCCAAGGGTCTGAGTGAGTCCCCGCAAGTCGGGCGCGGACGTTCCTACGAGGAGTAGATCGATCACGATCGGAGCGTACTACGATATCGACGCGGCGAAGCCGAGCGAAGCCGTGTCACCGGGACGGGGTTTGGGGGCTGTGCCCTGGCGGGCCTAGGCCATCAGTTCGGCGAGGGGTCCGCGGTACTCCGCGCGGCTCTCTAGGTCCCGGTCGCCGAAGTAGTCGATGTCGCCCTGGCCCATCGCCTGCGCGATGCTGGTCAGGAGCCGGTTGTGCGGCACGCGCTCGCTGCCCGAGATGTTGCGCAGACGCAGGTACCGACCGAGTCGAAGCGTGCGGCCTCCGCCACCCGCGATCACCACCGGATGGCGCGTGTGCTGGTTGTCGTGTCCGTCGTGGCCGAACTCGTTGTGCCAATACACGATCGTGTTGTCCAAGATGGTCCCGCCCGTCGGATCCAGCGGATCGACGATCGAGTCGAGCTCGCTCAGCACGCCGGCGAAGTGGGTCGCGCTCCAGCGCAGACCCGCCGTGTACCCGACGCGCAGGACGTCCTTGTCGGCCCCACTCGCGCCCCAGTAGTCGTGCACGAGGTTCTCGTGAAAACGGAAGTCGCTTCCGTACCGTGCGAGGATGTCCCCCGTCCGCACCTCGGGCACGTCGCTGAACCAGTTCGGGTAGTCGTTCAGAATCTGCAGCGTCGCGCAGCTGGCGCGCCCGCACGCGAAGGCTTGCGCGATGACCCGCGCATGGGTGCGCGCCACCTCTTCGACCTCGGTGTAGCTGGACATGCGGCCATTGCGGCCGGGCACATCGCTGCCGCGGGTCAGACACGCCGCCAACATGCCGCCCGGACCACCTGGCCCACCGCCGCCGCTGAGCGCCGCCATGGCTGCGATGTGGCCGTCGAGTTTCGCGCGTTCGGTGCCCGTGAGGCGGTCCCGCAACTGTCGGAGGTACGCGTCGTTGTAGCCGGCGATGCGGTCCTCGCCTGCGGAGTAGTCGATCGTCGGTTCTTCCGGATCCGGGGGCACGAAATCCGACGGGAACGCGGCTCGGAACACGGCCTGCGGGTTCGACTCCGGCGCGCGGGGCGAACCGCTGGCGTCGTAGCTCATCGCCTTCCACGAACCGGTCCCTTCGACCGACGCGGTGAGCAACGCGGGCGCACCGAGGCGCCCGTGAAGCACGAAGTCGAGGCTCGGGTGACCGTCGAAGTTGCCCTCGCGGTTCTCCGGCGGCTGGGCGCCCGTCAACATGGTGCCCTGCTCGTTGTGGCCATGGGCGGTGCGCACACCGGCGCGGGTGCCCTCTTTGCACACCTGGGTGTCGAGCCCATCGAGCACGGTGATCTGGGAACGCCAGGGCATGAGCGGAGAGAGAATGCTCAGCGGGTATTCGAAGGTGAGATCGGAGAGCGCCATGTCCGCGCCGCCCGGCTCGCCACCCGCACCGGTGCGCGGGATCCAGAAGTCGCGATCGACCCCGTGCGGGGTACGAATCGCCAAGAACCGCATCGGGCCGGCCGGGGGCTGGGCGATGGCGTGTCGACGGGCACCGGTGAGAAAGGGTGCCGCGACCGCGGCGCCGCCCACCATGGCGGCAAAACGTCGTCGGGAGAATTTCATGGTTTGCTCCGCTCGATGAACGCGGGGTGCCGGACGATGGAGACGACCAGCGCTTCGAACGACAGGTCCTGTTCACGGAACGCGGCATGCGCCTCGTGCGTCCAGGTGATGGCACCCGGAGAGCCCACGTCCACGCCGACCATGAAGTGGGCGAGGCGCTGAACGAGGCAGTGCTGGAAACGAACGTCGTCGACCAACGCCGCGGAGAAGTCGTTGGCGCGGTCGAAGTCGCCGAGGCCTTCCATGGTGATGTCGGTCTCGACGGGGAGGCCGTCGCTCTCGTACTCGGTCTGCCACGAGCCATCGCTCGCGAACGACTCGAACACCAGGCCGATGGGATCGGCGAGGCGGTGACAGTTGCCGCAGGTTCCGTCCTCGCCCCGGGCGACCACGATCTCGCGCACCGTGGCGTCGGGTCCTGCGATGCGCTCGAGTTCCGCTTCGAGGTCGAGGTCGTTGGGCGGCGTGACGTTGAAACACATCGCGTCCACGAATGTGCCCATGCCACGCCGGACGACGTTTGCGCGTCCTCGCTTGCCGTGACTGACGAGCCACGCCGCCTGCGTCAGGAGTCCACCCCGCTGGGTGGGATCGAGCTCCACCCGCGCGAGGCCGCCGCCGGGGTGCTCCGCGCCGTAGTGCGCCGCGAGTCCAGGACGTGTCCACGTGTGGGTGGCGGTCAGGAGATCCCGCAGGGAGCCACGCTCCTCCACGACGATGTTGCCGACGAACGCTTCGTACTCTTCCCGGATCTGCTCGACCATGCCGCCGGAGAGACCCACCTCGGGACCCTGGCTCTCGAGCGTTGCCATGTGCAGCCACTCCCAGAAGAACCGCTGCCACATCGCGCTGGAGGAACCCATCAGCCGACGGGCCTGCGCTTCGCGCACATCTGGATCGGTGAGGTCGCCCGCGCTCCGAAGCGCTTCGTCCGGCCCCTGGTCCGTCAACGCAAACGCGAGCAAACTCGCGATCTCGTCCTGGGTCAGCTCTGCGATGTCGCCACTCGAGCCGTCGCCGAGCTCGGTGCGGTAAAGGAAGTGCGGCGAGAGCAGGACCGCGCGGATCATGCCGGCGAACGCGTAGTCGTAGCCGTACTCGGTCTGAAGCGCGTCGAAGAGGGCCCGCAGCTCCGCGCGCTCCTCAGCGGTCACCGGTCGGCGAAACGCTTCGGACGGCAACCAAGCGAGCACTTCGTCCACGCAGGCGTCGGAGCCTGGCGCGCCGCAACGCATCGCGCCGGGGTTGCTCCGCAGCCAACTGGCCACCGAACGCGCGCTCTCCGCGAAGAGTCCCGCGTTGCCCACGTCGACCCGCTGGTTGGCGGCGATGTCGGTGAGGTGGTGTTCGGGTGCGCCTTCGGGGATCGACGACACCTCGACCTGGTCACCGAAGAGCCGCTGCATCTCCGCCTCGTAGTGAAGCGGACTGAGGCGCCAGACGCGGGTTTCGAAGCGGGCGTCGACCGGGTCGTATCCCGGACGATCGGGGTCGTCCGAGCCAGGGGGTTCACCGATGTTTCCGTTGCACGCGAGTGCCAGAAGACAGGTGAGGCAGGATAGGGAACGCACGGGTTTCAACCTGCCCCTGTCCAGGGACCCCTGTCAACGGCGCGGACTCGTATGTCGGGAAGTCCCCGACCCGGTCCAACGGTGCTCAGACGCGATGGATTGGGGGCGAGCTGAGGTATGGTCGGCGGCGTGGGACCGCGCCCCGATCCGTTCTTGTCTCCGGGAAACACCATCTACCGGTGGGACCTGGACAAGACGTACCTGCGCACGGAGTTCGACACGATCCGCGATCTGATCCGGACCGCGATGGAGGGGGCTGAACTCAAACGCACCGTACCGGGTGCATCGGCTTTGCTCCGCGAGCTCCGGGCCACCGGACCGGCCGGCATCTACATCCTCTCGGGCAGCCCGGAGCAGATGCGCAAAGTGCTCGAGGAGAAACTTCGGCTCGACGGCATTCGATGGGACTCGTTCACCCTCAAACCGACGTTTCGGAAGCTCTTGCGGGGCAAGGTTCGGTTCCTGAAAGACCAGGTGAGCTACAAACTCGCCGCGCTGCTGGACGCGCGCATCGACGCGCCGCCCGAGACCCAAGAGGTGCTGTTCGGGGACGACGCCGAGGCCGACGCGTTCATCTACTCCCTGTACGCCGATCTCGGCGCGGGGCGCATCGGGACCAAGACGCTGCTCGCGGTGCTCGACCGCGCGAACGTGTACCGAGACGAGATCCCATCCCTGGTCCGGCGCGCGCAGCGACTGCCGCACCGGGACGCGGTCCGGCGGATCTTCATCCACCTCGAACGAATGAGCGCCCCGGACGTCTTCGAGGAGTTCGGCGTCCGCGTGTGTCCCTTCCACAACTACTTCCAGCCTTCGCTGGTGCTCTGCAAAGACGGCGCGATCGACGAAGCCGCCACCTTGCGGGTCGCCGCGGATCTGGTGCACCAGCACCGCTTCGGGGCCGACGCCCTCGTCGCGAGCACGGTGGACCTCGCGGCGCGACGCCACATCGGGCGGACGGTCGCGGCTCGGGTCGCGGCAGCCGCCTGCCAGGCCGAGGTTCAACAGTTCGCCGGAGCCACCGACGCGCTCCGAGCCTTCGGCACGCAGCTCGAGCGAAAGCTGCCCACCTTCGGAGACGCCGCCGCGGTGGAGCCGATGGCCATCGACTACGTCGATCTGTTCTCCCGGGACCGGGCTCGGGCCCGCGCGGCGAAACGCCGAGCGACCTGGAAGAAACGATGAGTCCCTCGCCCGGACTTTCGCTCCGACGCGTCCGGCCCTACGAAGAGGACGATGTTCTGCCACCCAGTGGGCCTACCGTGTTCGAGGCTGTTAGGATGGGCGCGATGCGTCTGAGTTCCGGTCTGCGAACAACGCCCTCGCTCCGCCA
The DNA here is from genome assembly GCA_034670305.1 of Deltaproteobacteria bacterium. Taxonomy (GTDB): domain Bacteria; phylum Myxococcota_A; class Polyangia; order Polyangiales; family Houyiibacteriaceae; genus JAXMNT01. The sequence goes on along the minus strand of JAXMNT010000031.1, from coordinate 5,459 downwards.
CGCGGTGACCTTGGCGACGGCCTTGGCGTGCGTGGGCTGTGGCGCGAAAACCGGCCTCTATGTGCCCGACGGAGGCGACAACGCACCCGATGCTTCATTCGATGCGGGCATCGACAGCGGCATGGACGCCGGCATCGACGCCGACCTCTGCATCGAGGTCCCCTTCGACGGGGGACCGGTGGAGATCTCGCTCGAGGTCGAAGCGCAGATCGGCGCCGCGGACATCGCGTTCTTGATCGACGTGACCTCGTCCATGGACCAGGAGATCGATCGCATCCGCGCGCGCTTGCGCGACTCGATCGCGCCGGCCATCCGAGAGGCCATTCCCGACTCGCGTCTCGCGGTCGCCACGTTCGCAGACTTCGCGGTCGGCTCGTACGGGTCCTCGGTCCGGGGCGACAAACCCTTCGAGCTGCGCCTGCCGATGACCGACGACATCTCAGCGGTGCAGGCCGCGGTCAACTCGATCACGATGGCGGACGGGCGCGACGTCGAGGAGAGCCAGGTCGAAGCGCTCTACCAACTCGCGACCGGAGAAGGCCGCGGCAGCCACGTGCCCCCGAGTGCTGGTTGTCCAAGCGGCGGCCGCGGCTACGCCTGCTTCCGAAGCGACGCCATGGCTGTGGTGATGCTGTTCACCGACGCCGAGTTCCACAACGGTCCCGACGGTGCCCATCCCTACGGCAGCGACGTCGTGCCAAGACCCGCGACCTACCCCGACGCCCTCGCGGCACTGCGCGCGCTCGACATGCGGGTCATCGGATTCGATTCCGGTCGGGGCGTGCCCCGACAACACCTGGAACGGGTCGCGAGAGACACGGGCGCTGTCGCCGATGGGGACGAGCTGGTCTACGACATCGGCTCGACCGGCGAGGGCTTGAGCGCGGGCGTCGTCGAAGCGATTCGAACCTTTGCGAGCACCGCCGAACAGGACGTCGACGCGATCTACTTCGATGGGGATCCCACCGACGACGTCAACTCGGCCGACTTCGTGGAAGCGCTCCGTCCGCTGAGCGCGGACCCGATGTCCGGCGTGGGTTCGATCGACTTCGACGCGGGCGTGTTCCGAGATGTCACCGCCGGCACCCTGCTCACCTGGGAAGTCGTGCTCCGCAACGACGCAGTGGTGCCTGGACCGAGACCCCAGCGCTTCCGCCTCGAGGTCATCTTCCGGGGCGACATGCGGCGAAGAATCAGCCGCGCGTTCATCGACATCGTGGTCCCCGGCACGGACGGCGCCGGATGCGACGAACCCTGACCAAGGCGGCCTCCCTCGCCCTGCTCCTCGTCGGCTTCGGCTGCGGTGCAAAGACGGGCCTCTACCAGCCGGACGCGCCCATGGACGGCGGTCCGGACGCACCGCCCCCGATCGATGCCGGCGTCGATGCGTTCGTACCGCCCCCCTGCATCGAGATCCCGCGCGAAGGCGGCCCGGTTCGAACCTCGTTCGAAGCGCCTGTGAGCTTGGCCGTCGCCGACGTCTTCTTCCTGCTCGACGCGACCGCCTCGATGCTCGACGAAATCGACAACATTCGAAACCGGCTCCGCGACCGGGTGGTGCCCGGCGTGCGCGCCGCGATTCCGGACGCCGCGTTCGGCGTCGCGCTCGTGGGTGAGTTCCCCGTCGCACCGCATGGCCCTCGAGACGTCGAGCCGTTCGAACTTCGAACGCCCATCACGAGCGATCTGCTCCTGGTCGAATCGGCCCTCGAAGGGTTGCCGAGCTGGGGCAACTTCGACGAACCCGAAGCACAGGTCGAAGGGCTCTACCAGGTCGCGACCGGCGACGGTCTCTCGCCGTGGATCCCGACCTCGGCCGGCTGCGCATCGGGTGGTCTCGGAGGCGTCTGCTTTCGACGCGACTCACTGCCGGTCGTGGTCTTGATCACCGACGCGCCGATGAACAACGGTCCGCCGAGCGTCGCGCCGGTCAGCCGCTACCGCTTCACCACGCCGGGCACGCCGCACACCTACGCCGAGTCCATCGAGGCGCTTCGCGCGCTCGGTGTGCTCGTGATCGGCCTCGGTGCGCGGGACTCGTTCTCCATGTCTCCGATGAGCCACCTGCGCGCGCTGGCCCGCGACACCGGCGCCGTCGAGGCGGACGGCACCCCGCTCGCGTTCGACATCGGGGGCGCGGGCACCGGCGTGGGCACCGGCATCGTGGACGCGATCCAGCGCCTCGCGGAAGGCACGCCGCTCGATGTCGACGCACTCGTCGAGGACGTCCTCGGCGACATGTACGACGCCCGCGATCTGGTGCGCGCGGTGCGGCCGCTATCGGCGGATCCGCCCGACGGTGTGACCGAAATCGCCGAAGACGAGTTCGTGGGTGTGATCCCTGGGACACGGGTCACCTTCGAGATCGAGCTGGACGCGGGCAGTTTTCCGGTGGTTCCGGAGACGATTCGCATCCCGGCCCGGGTGCTCTTTCGCGCCTTCCGCCGCAGTCGGTTGGCCCGAAACGACGTGGTTTTCGTCATTCCTGGGGAAGATGGCGGCGGATGCGACATGTAGCCACGCAACGCGAAGCCCGGGGTGGCACAGCGAGGCACGCCAAGTGTGGGTATGATGATTGCTTGAGGTTGGTGCCACTTAGGGGGCATCGCCCTCGACCGACCGACGGTCAACCGACACTCTGGACTCCGATGAACCGCCCTCTCTCGCTCCTCTTCGTTCTTCTGCTCGGTGCCTGTGGCGCCAAGACCGGATTGAACGTGCCGTTCGTCGATGCCGGCCCCGAAGAGGACGGTTTCGTCCCGATCGACGCGCCGCTTCGCGACGCTCCGCCGATCGATGGGTTCGTGCCGCCGCCCCCCCCGGACGTCTGCATCGAGCTTCCTCCGGACGAGCCGCCCGAGTTCGTGGACGTCGCCTTCGTCGCGCGCATCTCCACCGCCGACGTCTTGTTCCTCGTCGACGTGACCGGGAGCATGACCGAAGAGATCGGGCAGATTCAGCGCGGCCTGAACGACGTGATCTCGCCGGCCCTCATCGAAGAGATCTCGGACGTGCAGCTGAGTGTCGCGGAGTTCGCCGACTACCCGGTCTCCCCCTACGGCGACACCTCGAACGACATCCCGTTCCGGCTCTTGCAACGCAGCACGGCCAGCCTTCCGGAAGCGCAGGCCGGCGTGAACAGCCTTTCGTTCCTCAGCGGCAGCGACGTACCCGAGAGCCACACCGAAGCGCTCTTTCAGGTCGCGACCGGCGCTGGTCTGCCGAGCTTCCGCGTCCCCGGCCGCCGCTGTCCGGACGGCACCGTGGGGGCGCCGTGTTTCCGCGGCGAAGGCACGCCGATCATCCTGCTCTTCACCGACGCCGCGTTCCACAACGGACCCGGCGGCAGCGAACCCTACATGGGCATCGCGCCTCCGCCCGCCGTCTACGAGGACGCGGTCACCGCGCTCCGTTCGATCGGCGCGAAGGTGCTTGGCCTCTACAGCGGCGGCTCGTTCGGTCCCGGCACTCCGCCGGCCGTGCGCGACCTCGAGCAGATCGCGCGCGACACCGGCGCGGTCACCGAAGACGGGTCGCCCATCGTCGTGGACATCGGGACGAGCGGTGAACGGCTCGACCGCGGCGTCATCGACGTCGTCCGGCAGCTCGTCGACGAGACCCCAATCAACATCGACGCGATCACCGAGGACTACCCAGGCGACGACTACGACGCCCGCGAGTTCGTCACCGGCATCGTGACCACCGGGGCCACGCCCGCCTCGGGCGCCGACGACCTCGGCGACCGGTACGAGCGGGTGCGCCCCGGCACGCGCGTCGGGCTCCGGGTGATGCTCGCCAACGACACCATCATGCGCGGCGAAGAACCCATCGTGTACTTCCTCACGATCATCCTGCGCGGCGACGGCGTGAACAACCTCAAGAGCACGGTCGTTCAGATCGTCATCCCGAGCATCCGCGGCGAAGGCTGCGACGCCCTCGTCCCGTAGGTCCTGCGGTCCTGCAGCTCTGCGGTCCTGCAGCTCCCTTGCCAGCGCCAAAGGCGCGATGCCCTTGCCCCTGCCCGTGGTGCGGTTCTGCGGTCCTGCAGCTCTGCGGTCCTGCAGCTCCCTTGCCAGCGCCAGCGGCGCGATGCCCTTGCCCCTGCCCTTGCCCTTGGTGCGGTCCTGCGGTCCTGCACCTCTGCGGTCCTGCAGCTCTGCGGCTCTGGAGCAAGCCCCCGGGTTCTCCGGTATGGTGCGCCGACGATGTGCCGACTCTTTGGTTTCCGCAGTGTGATCCCCAGCCAAGTACACCGCTCGCTCGTCGCGGCGGACAACGCGCTTGGCACCCAGAGCAACCAGCATCCGGACGGGTGGGGGGTCGCGTTCTACGTGGACGGATCACCGCACATCACCCGAAGCCCGACGACGGCGGTGAGCGACCAACTCTTTCATCGGGTCAGTGGCGTGGTCGCGTCGGAGACGGTGCTCGCGCACGTGCGCAAGGCCACCCAGGGCAACCTGACGGTGCTCAACTGCCACCCGTTTCAGTACGGCCGGTGGGTGATGGCGCACAACGGCGACATCCCGAACTTCGCCGCGAAGCGGGCGGAGTTGCTCGCCGAGATCGCGCCACGGCTTCGACGCTTCGTGCTGGGTGACACCGACAGCGAAGTCATCTTCCTGCTGTTCCTCTCCGAGCTCAGCGCGAATGGGGCGCTTGGGTCCCGGTTCGGGATCGACGCGGTCGTACCCGCGCTCCGCGCCACCGTCGCGAAGGTGCGGGCCATCTGCGACGACGCCGACAACCGCGCGCTGCTGACCATCATTCTCACCGACGGAACGACGATGGCCGCGGTGCAAGGCGGCAAGGAACTCTACTGGTCCACCTTCAAGAAGAAGTGCGCCGACCGGGATTCCTGTCCGAGCCTCGCCGCCGAATGCGAAGCACCGACCAAGACCGGGTTCGTGAACCACCTCATCTTCTCCAGTGAGCCCCTGCAGGGCGAGAACATCTGGGAGCCGCTCGCCGAGCACGAGATCCTCGGCGTCGACTGGCGCATGCGCCTCCACCGCGCCTCGGTCGACCGCGTCGACCTCACCGTCGTCATGGCCTCGTAGACCGACTGCGCCCCCAACGTCCGGCCCGGTCGCTCGGTTCAGCTAGCAGGTCGCTGAAAAAGCGACCTGCTCCCTTGCCGTTGCCCTTGCCCGTGCCCTTGCCCGCGTCGTGGACGCCGTGTGTTTCGCGAGAGGCCGCGAATCGGTGCCCGATGCCCAGCGGACGAAGCCGCCGGGCCTGCGATTCGACGTGTCGAAGCAGCATCTCGATCGCGGTCTCGCGTTCGCTTTTACCGTTGGCCTCGCTGATGCGCAGATCGAGCAGCAGTCCGTGCCCTCGACGCCTGCGACCTCATCGCCGAGCAGCTCCCGCGAGGCCGTGCTCACCTCCGAGACCAGATCGATCGCGCTGCGACTTCCGTCGTCGCCAACATCGCCGAGGGCGCAGGCGAGTTCAGT
>JAXMNT010000030.1:0-93025 GCA_034670305.1 Deltaproteobacteria bacterium | reverse complement strand
TCGCGCGGCTGCGCCGCGTAGCACCGACCGATGCCCGGCGGCTTCGTCCGCTGGGCATCGCGCTCCGATTCGCGCCTCGCCGTCGCGAAACACACGGCGTCCACGACGCGGGCAAGGGCACGGGCAAGGGCAACGGCAAGGGAGCAGGTCGCTTTTCAGCGACCTGCTAGGGAGCCGAACGACGCCGGGCCGAGAGAGCCGAAACTACGAGCCCGGGCAGAAGTACATGTCGGCGTAGACCTCGTGCGGGCCCTCCGGACACTGCGCGGTGTAGAGATCGAGGATCGAACCGCACCGGCCGCCGCCGCCCATGCTGCCAACCCGCGACGCATGCGCCGCGCGCGGGTCACCGCTGTACGGGTTCGAGCCGTCGTCGCACTTCAGCATCGCCAGCATGCCGAGCACTTCGCCGAGCCCGCAGCCCTCCATCGGTTTCTCCATCGAGGTCTCGAGTTCCGAGAAACGCGTGACACCGCTGCCGTTGCGGCGCTCGTACGCGGAGCGCGGCACCTGGACGGACATCAGGTCGACGCGGGTGCAGGAGAACGGCTCGGGTGCGGGTGCGGTCGCGGTCGGAGAGATTGCGCTCGATCCGTCGCCCGCCTGCTCCGTTGATTCGACCTCGCCCCCGGCGACCTCGCCCCCAGTGCTTGCTTCCCTCGTCGTCGATTCGGACTCAGACGACGGCGCAGAAGCACAACCAAACGCGCACAACAGCGCGATGCAAGAACGTGTCATGAGCCACGATACGCTGGTTTTGGGAGGTTCTTCCAAAACCCATGGCTGTGGCTTGGACGCAGACGAACGGCTGGCCGTTCTGGGATGTCGGCCGTAGGGTCGCGCGGTGCGTCCTCCGATCGAACCACCTCCGCGCCGTCGCTCGGACAGGTGGATCTGGCCACTCGCGGTCGCGCTGGTTTCGGCCACGGCCCTCCTCGCTCCGGACGTGGGCTTGGGGGTCTCCGCGGCCTTGGCGCAACCCGGAGCGCAAGAGACGCAGACCCTGCTCGAGCTGGAACACCACGAACCCGACAGCGACCCCGACATTCCCGAACGCGCGCTGCCCAACTACGACGGTCGCCAAGACGCGCCCCTCACCGCGGGCGACGTGCTCTTGTGGTTTGTCCGCATTCCGCTCTACCCGCTCTACCTCGTCACCGAGTTTCTCCTCCGAAGGCCGCTGAGCCTCATCGTCACGAATGTCGAGGAGAACGAGATCGCCGACAAGGTGGTCCAGTTCTTCACTTTCGGTCCAAGCAACAACATCGCCATCGCGCCGACGTTCACGTTCGATTTCGGGTTCCGTCCGAACGTTGGTCTCTACTTTCGCTACAACGACTTCCTCGCGAAGAACAACCACCTGCGGGCGGGGTTCAGCTTTGGTGGTCGCGCCTGGCAGACCGGTTCGCTCGCGTACCGCTACCAGGCGAGCGAGGACTGGCAGATCCAGGTCTCTGGGGGCGCGGTCCGCCGACCCGACGGACGCTTCTTTGGCATTGGTTCCCAAGCCAACGAAGACCTCGAATCGGAGTACGGGTACCTCGGCGCCTCCGGTGCGCTGACCACGCAGGGCAACTTCTGGCGACAGAGCAACCTCCGCATCGGCATCGGCTACCGGCGCACCGAGTTCCACTCGGACGTGGGCTCGGACGCGGACGACATCTCGATCGAAGACCGCTTCGAAGCCGGACAGTTGGACGCGTTGCCCCCGGGCTACAGCGACGGCATCAGCGTCCTCTACCAGTCGGCCAAACTCACCATCGACACCCGGCGCGCCCGTCCGGCACCCGGTAGCGGGCTACGCGTGACCGCGGGGTACGAACTCGCGTTCGATGCCCGGCACCCAGGCGAGCAGCTCTGGATCAACTACGGCGGATCGGTGGGCGCCTACGTGGACGTGAGCGGCAGCCAGAACGTGCTCGGACTGCAGCTCTCGTTTGCGGTCGCGGAATCGATCAACGGCGACGTGCCCTTCACCGAGCTGCCCGCCCTGAGCGGCAACGGTCCCATGCGCGGCTTCCTCGGTCGGTTCCTGGTCGGACAGAGCCACGCGGCGCTGCTCGCGGACTACCACTGGCCGGTCTGGAACTGGCTCGACGCGACGGTGCACGTCGCGGTGGGCAACGTGTACGACGGCAAGTTCGAGAACTTCTCGATCCAAAACCAGCGCTTGAGTTTCGGGGTCGGCCTCGCCGCGGTGGACCAGCGGGACCACTTCTTCGAGTTCCTGGTCGGGTTCGGAACCGACACGTTCGAGAACGGACCCGACGTACAATCGGTCCGAGTGATGTTCGGAGGCGTTCGTGAGTTCTGATCGGATCACCCAGCTGGCGCTGCTCGCGCTCGTCACCTCGCTCGGGTGTGCGTCGTCCATTCGGCGTTTCCCGATCGCCGACGCGATGTGGGTGGACGAGGAGGACTTCCGCCCATTCGAGCCGGTGCCAGAGGAGTACTACTCGCCCTTCGCGTGGGACGGCGCGGACCAGATGTTGTTCCGGCCGATGTCCCGCTTCTTCCAGGTCGATCCGGCCGGCGAAGCGGTGAACGTCAACGCGATGGACGAGGTGCCGGACTCGAGTTGGTTCACCAACCGCGCGAGCCGTGCGCCGCTCGACCGCGAATCCCTGTTGCGCGGACCGTGTCTGGACCATCCGCTCGATCCGGCCGGTCCGTGGATGGTCACGAGCGCCAAACCGAACGGTGCCAACCCGGGCTTCCTCATGGAGGACGCGGAGGGCCGCAAGTTCCTTCTCAAGTTCGACAGCGTGAACCAGCCAGAGCGCGCCACCGCAGCAGACGTGATGGGCACGCTGCTCTACCACGCGGCGGGGTACTTCGCGCCGTGCAACCGGACCGTGTTCTTCGACCCCTCGATCCTCCAAGTCGAAGACGGTGCGACCATCGAAGTCGAAGGCGACGACGTGCCGATGACGATGGCGCACATCTCGCCGATCTTCGACCGCGCGTCGCGCCATCCGGACGGCCGCATGCGCGCCACCGCGAGCGCGTTCTTGCCCGGTCGCCCGCTCGGCCCCTGGCGCTACGAGGGCACCCGCAGCGACGATCCCAACGACGTGATTCCGCATGAGGACCGGCGCGAGTTGCGCGGCGGGTACGTGCTCGCGTCTTGGATCAACCACTTCGACGCGCGCGAGCAGAACACGCTCTCGATGTGGATCACCGAAGAGGGCGAGACCCGCGGGCATGTGCGTCACAACTACATCGACTTCGGCGACTCGTTCGGCAGCCAATGGTCCTGGGATGGCATCAGCCGCCGGCTCGGCCACGCGAGCTACTTCGATCTCCGATTCTTGCTCGCGGACTTCTTCACGCTCGGGTTGATCCCGCGGGCGTGGAACGACGCGGAGAAGGGCCCGACCGGCGAGGTGCTCGGCTACTTCGCCGTAGAGAACTTCGAACCCGATCGGTACCGCCCCGGCTATCCGAACCCGGCGTTCTCCAAAGCGAGCGAGCACGACAACGCGTGGATGGGACGCGCGATCGCGAACATCACCGCATCCGACGTCGCGGCGATCGTCGAAGCCGCCGAGGTGCAGAACGACATCGTGCGCGAAGAACTCGTCCGCATCTTGATCGGTCGCCGCGACCGAATCCTGCGGCGCTGGCTCCGCAAACTCTCGCCACTCACCACGCCTCGGATCCAGGCCACGGCCGACGGTGCCCGCATGTGTTTGACCGACCTGGTGGTACGGACGGAGCTCGTGGACTGGGAGACCCGGCCGTACTGGGCGCGGGCTTGGCAGCACCTGGGCGGAGACACCCTCGAGCCCATCGAGGTCGGGCCGCTCGCCCGCCGACACCCCGACCAGATCTGCGTGGGGCTGCCGAACGTCGAGGGCGCCACCGAAGCAGACCCTGCGTACATGATCGTGGACGTGCAGGCGCTCTGGTCCGCAAACGATGACGAATCGCGCCCGGCACGCGTGCATTTGTACCAGCTCGGGCGCGGCGACTACCGCGTCGTCGGCCTCACCCGACCCGACGACCTCGACGCCCCGGGCCCCCGCGACTGACAGCTGTCCACTCGGGCCTGGCTCTCGTCGCGAGACTCGCCCGCCCAGCCTCGGCACGCGTGTAGGTGCGGGTGGGCGTTGGGTGGATTGCATTTCGTTGTGCGGTTGAGCATGCGTTCGCTGGATCCGGTACAATGCCTCCGTTGGGAAAAGACGGAGGATTGTCGTGTATCGCTTGAGCTTGATGTTGTGTTTGGTGGTTGGACTCACGGGTTGCCCCCCGGGCGGTGGTGAAGGGATCGACGGTGGACCGCGTCCGGACAGTGGCGACATGCCGCCGGACCGCGACGAAGACGGCGACGGGATCGGCGACGACTACGAAGGTCGTTCCGCGGGCACCGACACCGACGGCGATGGCACACCCGACTACCGAGACCTCGACTCGGACGGCGATGGCGTCCCCGATTCCGTCGAGCGCGGCGGAGGCGGCGGCTCGCGGCCCCCGGTCGACAGCGACGGCGACGGCGTGCCCGACTTCCAGGATCTCGATGCCGACGGCAACTGCATCCCCGACGCGATCGAAGGCAACGCGGACTCCGATGGCGATGGACTCGGCGACTACGCCGACCTCGACAACGACGGCGACTCGGTCCGCGACTCGGTCGAGATCGGCGACTGCGACTCGCCGGTGGACTACGACGGCGACGGACTGCCCGATCACCTCGACACCGACTCGGACGACGACACGATCGCGGACCTGCACGAGTCCGTGCCCCTCGACAGCGACGAAGACGGCATTCCGAACCGGCAGGATCTGGACTCGGACGGCGATGGATGGAGCGACGCGGAAGAAGCGGGCGACTCGGATCCGAGCACCCCGCCCGTCGACACCGACGGAGACCTCGCGCCCGACTTCCGCGATCGCGACAGCGATGGCGACGGACTGAGCGATGCGCGTGAGCGTGAACTCGGCACCGACCGATTGCTCGCGGACACGGACGGAGACGGAGTGCCCGACTCGATCGAAGTCGGCGCCTGCGACGGCTCGCCCGAGTGCATCGACGACGCGACCGACCCGACCTCGAGCCCACGTACCCGCGGTGGCTTCTTCTTCGAAGAGCCGTTCGAAGCACCGCCCACCCCCCCGCGGGACACGCTCGACTTCGCGACCAACATCCAGTTCGCGGACGTGTACTTCTTGATGGACACGACCGGTTCGATGGGTTCGTCCATCACCGCCCTGCAGAACGCCATCCGCACTTCGCTCATCCCGGGCATCCAGGGTGAGATCGCAGGCACCCAGTTCGGTCTCGGCGAGTTCCGCGACTACGGGATCAGCCCGTACGGAAGCCCGGGCGACCAGCCCTTCACCAACTTCCAGGACATCACAAGCGATGTGGCCGCTGCACAGTCCGCGACCAGCCGATACACCCCCCGCGGTGGCAACGACGGCCCCGAGTCGCACGGCCAGGCGATGTACGCGCTCGCCACCGGCAACGGTCTCCCGTTCCCCGGGTCTTCGGTGGGTGCACGCACCGACTGTCCGGCCGGCACCCACGGGTGGCCGTGTTTCCGCGACGGCGCGGTCTCCATCGTCGTGATGATCACCGACATCTACTGGCACAACGGGCCGGCCGACATCTACCCGTACAGCGGCATCACCGGAGAGCCTTCGTACGCAGACGTGGTCGCCGCAACGGTCGACAACAACGTCCGCTTCATCGGCGTCGGCCAGGGCTCGGGCGGCATCGCGCACATGCAGCAGTTCGGTCGAGACGTCGGGTCGGTCGATGGCACCGGCGCACCGTTCGTCTCCACCTACGCCGGCGGCGACGCGGCACTGACCACGACCGTCGTGAACCAGATCCGCGCGCTGGCCAACAGCGCCGAGTTCGACATCTCGGTGGACTACATCGACGACCCGAGCGACAGCGTCGAGTCGTTCGCTGCGTTCGTCGACCACATCGAAGCCAACACCGCGGGTGACGCGGCGCGCGGGTGCGATCCCCGCCCGGCCGACGACACCACCGGCGACGGCTACCCGGACACGTTCCGCGATGTCTCAGGTGGGCGCGTCTGCTTCGACATCGTCGTGAAGCAGAACGACACCGTCATGCCCACGGTCGACCCGCAGGTCTTCCGCGCGACGCTTCGCGTCCTCGGCGACGGCTTCACGGAGCTCGACGCACGCGACGTGTTCTTCCTCGTGCCCGGTGAGCCGGACGGCCCCGACGGTCCGGACTGAACCCAGCGCCTCCGCCTTCCCCGGAAGGCATGACTGAACGACGGCCGCTTCTCCGGAGGCGGCCGTTCTTCATTCCGTCAGCGCAAGCGAGGCGCTCCGCTGTCAGCGCCAGAGCAGCCAGGTCAGGCCGGCAAGGCTGATCGCCAACACGGCGCCTGCGAGGATGTAGACGACCAGATCCCCGCTCGTGCCTTCCTTGGGTGGCGCGGGCGCCTTGGGTGCGTCCTGCGCGAGCGGGGTCTGCTCGAGCGCGGGGTCGACGGAGGCATCGCTGATGGGCGGGACGTCTTCGGTGTCGATGTCGCGTTGGGAAGCCTCGGGCAGCGCGGCCTCGGGTTCCGGGTCCACTGGAACCGGGAGCCGGGTCATCTTGACGACCGGCTCCTTCAGCACCTCTCGAAGCACTTGTGGAGCGGGGTCCTCGAATGCGATTCGGGTCGCGCCGACGACGATCTCTTGGCGGTCCCGAAGTTCGGTTTCGACGACCGCGGCCCCGTCCACTTCGATGCCGTTCTTGCTCCGCAGGTCTCGCACGAGCACGTGCGTCTGAGCGCAGACGAACTCGGCATGTTCCCGAGACGCGTCCGCGTCGGGGAGCGAGAGGTCGCAGTGGTCTCCGCGGCCGACGATCGTGCTCGAAGGCGGCGGCGGGAGCGGATGCACCCGGCCCGCAAGCTCGCCGTTGAGTACGCGCAGCTGCGGTCGAAGCGACTCCCCGTCGTCCCGCGACGCGCGCAGCAGTTGCTGTACGAGGGCGGACGTCAGTTCATTGGATTGCGGCTGGGCCACCCCGAACGCGACCTCGATCGAGAACCCGCCGATCTCGATTTGGTCGCCGGCGCGCAACACCTTGGGGCGCCCCGCCGGAACGGTCTTGCCGTTGACGCGGGTGCCGTTGGTCGAGCCCTCGTCCACCAGGACATACCCCGCGCCTTCGGCGGTGAGCGTGGCGTGGGTGGAGCTGACGGAAGGATGTGGGAGCGTCACGTCCGAGCCGGCGCTGCGGCCCACCACGACGCGCGCGTGATCGAACTCGAAGGTCGGTCGCTGCGCGTCGGCTCGTGTCGTCCACGACGACCGCACCGTGAGGCGTACGCCCATGGAGGGAGCATCGCTGCGATTCCGATCGGGTCAAGTTCGACGCAGTGCCATCCGGGAAGTCGCAGCGCCGTCCGGGAATCGCAGCGCCGTCCGGGAATCGCAGTGCCGTCCGGGAATCGCAGTGCCGTCCGGGAATCGCAGTGCCGTCCGGGAGCGGGTCGATTCGCGCTGCCAACTCTTGTCGGAAACTGGACGGGTTGGGGTCGCAGTCGCTACCCACGTGTACAGGCCGCGCATCGCCAGGGCGAACAGTGCGATGCACGCGGACATCACGGGCGAAGTGAAGCGAGAGCGGAGTGAGGCCTGTCCCCGGGACGGGTTTTGGGGGCGTGCTCCCAAGGAACATGGAGAAATCGATGCAAGAGGCAATGGACCGACGCGACCCGCATGGGGCCCGCGTCCCCCTGGACGATGTGCTCGTCGAACTCGCACCCGATGGGTATGAAGAGTCGTTCGAAGCGGATGGGCTCGACGTCGGTATGGGCGGTCTGTCCATGCGTGCCTCGTTCTTGCCAGACGTCGGCGCCAAGCTGCGCTGCCGGTTCACCTCCCCGCACGATGGGGTGTACGTGGATGCCGACTGCGAAGTCGTCTGGGCCGACGACAGCGGAGCGCACCTCGGTGAGTTCGGTCTGCGGTTCACCGAACTCGAAGGCGAAGACGCCGATGCGATCGGGCGGCTGGTCGATGCGTGGTCGAAGCAGCTCGCGGCCGACCTCGATCCGGAAACCGAACCCGGTGTGGTCGCGCTCAAACTCGAAGGCGTCGCCCAGCGGGTGGAAGCCACCGTCCTACACGACACCCACGACGCGTTGCTCGTGGAACAGGCGCTGCCGTTTCTGACCATCGGGACCGGCGTCACCGAAGGCGGCCGCCAGGGCATTCTTGCGGCGGTGGATCTTCGGATCGACGGCGATGTGCCGAAGCTCGTGCTCACCATCGGGTTCGACGATGTCGAACCGGCGGAGACCACCTTGCTCGAGGCGCCCTCACCGGCCTCCGCGGCCGACCTCGCGTCGATGGATGCGCACGACATGCGCGACGACGCGTTCGACTCCGGAGACTCGGGGCTGGACCAGGATCTCGACGACGATTCGATGGACGACTCGATGGACGACGTGGTTGCTGGGCCGGCCCTTGCCGACGCGCCCAAGAAGCCCGCGGTCGACGGACGCGAAGCGAACTTCTCGCGTTCCTTCAAGCTCGAGACGCCCGATCCCGCAGAGACGGCAGAGGCGCCCGATTCGGTCGATGCCGAGATCGCCGCGCTCAAGTCCCGGCCGGGCATCGAGCTCATGGCGAAGGCGAAAGCCGCGGTGCCCAAGGTCAAGGCATGGATGGTCCTCCTCTGGGCGAAGACGCTTCCACTCTGCCGGCGCTACTGGGCCCGCACCCGCCACCTGGCCGGCAGCTTGCGCCGCCGCGTGGGACCGGCGCTCGGGCAGGCCAAGTCGAAGATGCGCCGTCAGAAGTCCGAGGCGACCCGCACCCCCAAACGCCGCCGGACCACCCGACCGGCGCCCGCGCCGAGCAGCGACGCGCGCCCAGGAGCCTCTGCCGAAACGCAGGCTCCGAAGAAGCGCCGCTACGGCCGCTACGTGCTCGTGGCGGTGGTGCTCACGGCCGTCGCGTTCGTGGCCTGGCCGACCCAGGCCAGCCCCGCGGTGGCGGCGAACTTCGCCAAGATCTTGCCGCAGGCACCGAACGATCCCGAGATGGGGGACACTGGCTTCGACGCCGAGGCGGCCGATGCGCCCAGCGTACCGACCGCCGCGGAACTCGCGGGCGACGTGGAACCCGAGACACCGCGCGCGATGCCCGAACCGTCGCGTCGGGCCGGACCCCTGAGTTCACTTCAGGGCGGGGCGCGCCCTTCCGCGGCGCCCCGCACGGTGCCGAGCGACTCCCCCTACGCCGCCGAACCCGCGCCCGCGGGTGAACGACGGTTCGGCGACGAGTCCCCCCGCGGCCCACAGTTTCGGATCCGCATGGGCCAGCCCATCGCCGGACTTCGCGGCACCCGCACGAGCGAAGGCTTCGAAGTCGTGGTCCCCGGCAACCGAGCGGCCGAGGGCGCGCGCCGAATCGCATCGGTCCATCCGCGGGTCGCCCGCGCGCAGATCAACAACGACGCCGCGGGCGCGACGCTCCAGATTCGGTTCGTGGGCGAGGCCCCGAAGTTCGAGGTCCGGGCCGCCGGCGACGCACTCCTGATCACCATCGAACGCTGATCGTTCGCGGGACCGAGGGCGGCTGACTACTGCAGCGTCGGGCCGTCGTCGCGGCCGAGGCCCCACTCGATGAGGTCGATCAGGCCCACGCTCAAGAGCGACATCTCCTCGGCGCGCAGCGGGTGGTGCCCGAGCAAGAGGGCCTGCACGTAGAGCATCTGGGTGGTCAGACGCAGCGCGTCCTCGTCGGCGGTGCGCGCGAGGCGCCCGACCAGGGGGTTGGCGGCGTTGAACACCAGCGAGGCCTTCGCGTCCTGGGTGGGCTCGCTGACCTTCTCCAGCATCGTCGCCCACAGCCCGTCCTCGCTGTCGGCTTTCTGGCTCTGCTCGATGGCCCGCTGAAACGCGACGTCTTCGCCACTGGCGTAGAGCACTGGCATCTCGGCGGGGTCGAAGCGTTTGAGCGAGACGTCGCAGCGGTAGGGCGCCAGGGTGCGCGCCGCGACCGCGAGCAACTCCTCGTAGCGTGCCGGGTCGCGCACTTCGTCGAGTGCGCTGGTCAGATCCGCGGCGTCGACCGATCGAACATCCAGACCTTCGTAGACTTCCGAGGCCCGCGCGAGCAGGTCCGCGTCGTAGCTGTAGCCGGCGTTGATCACCCCGATGCCCTGCGCCGAGGCGACCTGCGCGATCTGTCGGAACACATCCACCGTCGGTGCGAACCAGATCTTCCCGTCGAAGCGTTTTCGGATCTCTCCGAAACTCATGCGCCCCATCGAGGTCTCGAACGGGAGCAGATCGAGGAAGAGCGCGAGGAACTCCGAGTCGTGCGCCGCCAGTGCCTTGATCGCGCGGAAGTGCAGCGAGATCAGGATCTCCAAACGCCGCGGGTCCTCGGTCCGAAGCCGCACCAGGTAGTCGCGGATCGACGCGCCGAGTGCCTCGCGCGCGGCCTGCAGGTTCGCGTCTTCGTAGAACGACTCCCGCGAAGCGGTGGGCCGCAGGTCGTTCGTATTGAGGACGCACGTCACGAAGAACGCCCACCGCGGCAACAGGTTCTCCGCGCGCTCGGCCAGCAGCATGTCCTTGAGGTAGACGCGGTGGGCCGGCGGCGAGGTGGGGCTCGGAGAGTAGGGCAGCACGAAGGCGAGTCCCTGGACGGCGCCTGCATCCGACTGCAGCGGGATCACGTCGAAGAGATCGGAGTTCAGGTGCTTCTTGCCGAACTCGAGGCTCGCGGCCCGTGCCTCTTCCACCGAACCAAAGCTGCGGCGCCACGGGGGAGGTTCTTCGTTCACCCGCTCCGTCCGCCCGTTCGCACAGACCTCGATCGGGATCGGGAGCAAGGAGCCGAACCGCCGTGCGAGCTCTGAGACGCGCTCTGGATCGAACCACGCTTCGGCGTCCTTCTTCGCGACCAGGTGCACCATCGTGCCGGATTCTGGGAGACCGCGGTCTCCCTCGAATGTCTCGATCGTGTAGGTGCCGTCGCCCCGCCCGCGCCACGAGATCGACGGTCCGCCTTTCGCGCTGCGGGTGAGCACTGCGATCTCCTCACTCACCACGAAACAGCTCAACAGACCGATGCCGAACTGTCCGATGTAATCGGAGCGGCGGCCTTCCAGCTCTTCGCGTTTGCTCGAGGCGCCGATCGTCGCGAGGAACCGGTGGACTTCTTCTTCCGTCAGCCCGACGCCATCGTCTTCGATCGTGAGCTGCGCCCGTCCTTCGGCGTTCGCGCCCACCGTGAGCCGAATCGTTCCTTCGGGGCGGTCGGGTTCGAGGTGGTGGCGTGCGCGGATCGCGTCGGTTGCGTTCTGCAGCAGCTCCCGAATGTAGACGCTCGGGCTCGAGTAGAGATGGTTCGAGAGCAGATCGATGATGCCGCCCAGATGAATCTGAAAGCGGTGTTCGGGGACGTCGGCCATGGTGGCGGAGTGTATCGCGCAGTGCCGGCTGTGGGAGGCGCAGTGCTGGCTTCGGGAGCTGCAGTGCCGATCCCGTGCGCGATGCTGGACGACCGATGGCACGACGGACCACAGTGGGTCGGTGGCTGCCACCGTACTGTTGGTCGATGACGAACCCACGATCCGAACTTCGTTGGGCCGGGTGCTCGAGAAGCTCGGCTACACCGTCGAGGTTGCAACCGACGGACACGCTGCGGTGGATCGGCTCCGCCAGGGCGGGGTCGATCTGCTCCTGACCGACGTCTCGATGCCGCGCATGAACGGCCTGCAGCTCTTGGAGAAACTCCGCGCGGAGTCCCTGAGCGTGCCATCGCTCGTCATGTCGGGGGCGGCTGCGATCCCCGATGCGGTGCGCGCCGTACAACTCGGCGCAACCGACTACATCGAGAAGCCGGTGCAGACGGCACGACTGGAGCTGTCGCTGCGTCGGTGTCTCGAACTGGACCAGCTGCGTGTGGAGAACCGGGAGCTGCGCAGTCTTCCGGAGCCGCCGCAGTTGCTCGGCGAGAGCGCGTCGATGGTCGCGCTGCGGGAGCTGATCGCGACGGTGGGCCGGTCCGACGGGCGGGCGATGATCACAGGCGAACATGGCACCGGCAAGGGTCTCGTGGCCCGCGCACTCCACCACGCGTCGACCCGTGCCACTGGGCCTTTCGTGACACTCAACTGCAGCGCAGTTCCCGAGAACCTCGTCGAGAGTGAACTCTTCGGCCACGAGCGCGGCGCGTTCACCGGTGCCCATCGGGCGCGGCGCGGGCGGTTCGAGTTGGCGCATGGAGGCACCCTCTTCCTCGACGAGATCGGGGACATGCCGGCCAGCATGCAGCCGAAGCTCTTGCGTGTGCTGCAGGAGGGCACGTTCGTACGGGTGGGCGGCACCCGTGCCCAGACCGCGGATGTGCGGGTGATCGCCGCGACGCACCGCGACCTCAAGTCGATGATGGCGCAGGGGACCTTCCGCGAAGACCTCTATTACCGGCTCCACGTGGTGGGTCTCGAAGCACCTCCGCTTCGCGCCCGCCTCGAGGACGTCGGGGTCCTGGCCCGCGCGTTCCTCGACGTGTCTGCCCGCCGGCACCGACGGCCGACCTGCCACCTGACCCACGATGCGCTGGAGCGCCTGCGGAGGTACCCGTATCCGGGAAACGTCCGGGAACTCCAGAACCTCATCGAGCGACTGGTGATCTTGGCGGATGGCGCCGCCATCGACGCATCCGCCGTCGGATGTGCGCTCGGCGATTCGGTGGTCGGCTACTCGGGTGGGCGGACCCTGGCCGAACACCTCGAAGGGTACGAGCAGGAGGTCATTCGGGCGGCGGTGCGCACCCACGGTTCCAAGGCCGCCGCGGCGCGTGCGCTGGGGGTCGAACGCTCGTTCTTCTACAAGAAGTGCAAACGCTTCGGGGTGGACTGAGCAGGAGCGGGCCAGATCGGGGGCGAAACCGGGCACGAGTGGTCAAATCGACCACTCGCCGTCCCGATTCCCCACGATTCTAAGTGGCATGAGAAGTGCAGTCACTCGGGACAATTCCGCCACCACGAGATTCCGAGAATGAACGACCACCTCCCCCAAGCCCGTGTGCTGATCGTCGACGACGACGCACAGACTGCCCGCTCCATCGCCCGCGTCCTGTCGGACGTGGGCTGGACCCCGCGCATTGCGCGCAGCCTGGAGGGGGCGATCGAGATCCTGACCGCGGAGCCCATCGTGGCGATTGTCTCCGACATCTCGATGCCGGGCGGTAGTGGTCTGGAGCTGCTCGACACGGTGAAGGAGCTCGAGGAAGACTTGGCGGTCGTGCTCGTGACCGGAGGCGCCGATGTCGCCACTGTGATGCAGGCGGTCAACTCGGGCGCAAGCGGTTTCCTGCTCAAGCCGGTTGGCAAAGAGATGCTGGTCGCCGTCGTGGCGAAGGCCGTGGCCCAGACCGCACGCTCCCGGTCCCACCGCCTCGCCGCCAAAGAGCAGCACGAGCGGGAGCTCAACGGTGCGAACGAACGAGCCTCGACCGAAGGACTGTTCTTCGAAGCGATGGACGCGGTCGACGTGCACTTTCAACCGATCGTCGACTGGGACCGAAAGGCGGTCCTCGGCTACGAAGCGCTGGTTCGATGTTCGCTCGAAGGGCTGCGCAATCCCCTCAAGCTCTTCGAACTCGCGCGCAAAGTCGGTGGCACGATCGAACTCGGTCGACGCATTCGCTCCATCGCACTTGGTCGGTTCCTGGATCAGGCGATGCCCGGCACCGACCTGTACCTCAACCTCGCCCCAGAGGATTTCGACGACCCGACCCTCTACGCGAGCAACTCACCGCTTGGGCGCCACGCCGAGCGCGTGGTGCTGGAAGTCAGCGAGCAGACGCCGTTCGACGCAGCGACCCGGCAACAACTCAAGCGTCTGCGTCGCATCGGGTTCCGCGTGGCGGTCGACGATGTCGGTGCCGGGTACGCCGGACTCAACCGCATCGCGGAACTCGAACCCGACGTCATCAAGTTGGACATGACGCTCGTTCGAGATGTGCATGCGACCCCGATCAAACAGCGCCTCGTCTCCGCACTTGCGGCCGTTGCCCGCGAAAGCGATGTGGCCATCATCTCCGAGGGTGTGGAGAACGAACACGAGTGTCTTGCGCTCGGTGTGCTCGGTTGCAACGTCGTCCAGGGCTACCACATCGCGCGTCCTTCCCGGGACCTGACCAACCCGTTCGAACTTCGCGTCGTGGCCACGGCTGTGCCCACGGCTGCTCCGACTGGGTCCACGACCACGTCCCCCGGCGCCGTGACCGGCACCCGACCCAAGTTTCCGGCTGGCTGGAGTGAGCCTTCGAGCGAGACCGGCACCTAGGCGAAGCCCCCAGGCGTGCTGAGACGTGCTCGGTGCCTGCAGACGCTAGGTGCCCGAGACTTGCTCGGCGTCGGCGGGACGTTGATCGAGCGCTCGTTGAACCGCATCCGACAGTTGTCCACCGTCGGTGGGCTTGGAAAGGAAGACGATGTCCTCTGCCTGCAATACCTCGGGGAGCGCGTCGTGATCTGTGTACCCAGACAAGAGCACGACCGCCAGCTGCGGATGGACCAGACGCAGTCGCTGAGCGAGATCCAATCCGTTCATGCCCTGCATCACCATGTCGGAGACGAGCACATTGAAGGAGCCCTCGTCGATGAGCTTGATGGCCTCGTCTGGGTGGTGGGTCGCCACCACCCGATGGCCGTGTTTCTCCAGAAGTCTCCCGAGCGAGAAGCGCACTTGATCGTTGTCCTCCACGAGCAAGATCCTCGCCCTCACACGCGTCCCGGATTGGCGGGTGGGCTTCTGGTCGCTGGCGGTTTGCACGACCGCTTCCGGAAGGAGCACCCGAAACATGGTCCCTTCGCCGGGCACGGACTCAGCGATGATGCGTCCACCACTCTCTTCGACGATGCCCATGACCACCGCGAGGCCGAGCCCCGTGCCGCGTTCGTCTTTGGTGGTGAAGAACGGTTCGAAGATCTGAGCACCGACGGAATCCTCGAACCCGCTCCCGGTGTCACGCACTTCGAGCACCGCGTATCGACCCGGCTCGAACGCCATGCCTTCGTGGGTTTCGGACTCGATCGTCTGGGTGAGAAGTCGGATGTGGAGTTCGCCGCCGTGCGGCATCGCGTCGCGCGCGTTCATGACCAAGTTGATCAACACCTGTTCGAGTTGGGTGCGATCCACGGTGACGGGAACCACCTCGCCGACTTCGACGAACATCTCGATGTCTTCCGAGAGCACCCGACGCAGCATGCGCTGCGCGCTCTGAACGATCTCTCCCAGGGAGACGACCTCCAGCACTGCGCCCCGCCTGCGCCCGAATCCCAGCAGGTGCCGCACGAGCGCGGTCGCCCGCTGCACGGTGTCTTGCATCACCTCCACGTCTTCGGCCACCGGCCCAGGTGGCAACTCGTCGTGGACCAACTCCGCGTAGGTTCCGAGCACCATCAGCAAGTTGTTGAAGTCGTGGGCGATGCCCGAAACCAGTTGACCGATCGAGTCGCGCCGTTGTGCGACCAGCAGCTGGGATTCCAGGCGCTCCTGGTTCGTGATGTCGATCAACCCGAGTGCCACGGGCCGTCTTGTCTCTTCTTTGGGGGGGAGCTCCGCGTGCGCCAGGTACGAGCGCACCGAGTCCGGCGCACCCGAGTCGCGCCATGCGAACTTCGCACACAGCCGTCGGTTCGTCGGCGACCGTTCGGTCCACGCGGTCAGCAGCGCGGTGAACACTTCCGAGAGCTGTTCCGGTTGCAACCCGAGGCCCTTGGCAAGTCTCGAGCAGCCCACGATCTTCACCTGCTCCGCGGCGTCGTACACATCGGCTTCGTCCGTGGCGAGCCGCTGAAGCGCGGGCGCCAAGTCGAGCTCCCACACACAGAAGGGGAGCGTCTCGAGCAGTTGCCCATGACGCTCCACCTCTGCTTTGAGGGCGAGCTCGACCAGCTCCACCCGCTTGTGCCCGCGTCGTCGTTCGAGCACCTGGGTCAGCACGGCACCGAGTTGCGCCATCTCGTCCTTCGAGACGAACGCGTCGAGCCCCGCACTCATCGTCGCGCCGACCGCACGTTGCAGCTCCCCCGAAACCAGCACGAACGGAAGATTCAACCCGAGGCTGCGCATGATGCGGAACGCATCCATCGCGTTCCAGCCGCCCAGTTGGTAGTCCGCCACCACGATGTCGAAGGGGCCGTGCGCCGAGAGCGCGGTCCGGTACTCCGCTTCGCGCCGGACGTGTTGTACCTCGATGGGAGTCGGGCCATCGGCGAGATGTTCCTGGATCAGATCGGCGTCCACGCTGTCGTCGTCGACCAAGAGCAGCCGGATGACTTCCGAACCCATCACCGAAAAAGACTAGCGTTCAGTGCCAAAAATGACAAAGATTACGGATGCTTGAGCCACTTCGCCCCTCGGGCCGCTGGAACACCTCCGGAGGCACTCTCCGCGAGGTCTCTGACAGCAGCCCATCGTTTTCCTGTAACCCCAAGTGAACATTGGGATTTCCCGAACGCCTCGGCGAGTACCCAGGATGGGGATGTGCCAACTTCTGACCATGGATCGGTAGAACAAAGTCTACCCCGACGATTTGCCCCAATCCCCCCTGGTAGACTTTCGGCGTGACCACAGCATCGATTGAGATGCGGGCTCGTCATGCGGCCCATCGCTTGGCTCCGCTGCTCGTGCGCAGGGGAGGTGGACCGTTGTGCGAGGGGTCCGCATCCCACGTCGAAACCATCGATGGCCAGTCCTGGCTGACCCTCGCGCCCGTCGCGGCACGCGCGCTGTGTCCGGAGGCTTCCTCCGAACCGCTCTACGTCCACTCCACCGACCCGGGCATCGGTCACTGGACACTCGTCGCGCGGCACGCCCGGGCGATCGACCCACGGACCCTCGCCGTCGCGCTCGAGGGCGCGCGCATGGAAGACCAGCTCGACCGTCGCAGGATCGCGGCGGAGGGTCTGGTGCTGGTTGCCAGTCGAGGCGTCGGTGATCTCCGGGCGCTGCCGATCCGAGACGTCTCCAACGACATGTGCTCCTTCCATTCTTCACGCGGGTTCCCACCAGGTACGTCGCTCGGCACCGTGATCGTGGTGGGCGATCGAG
This sequence comes from Deltaproteobacteria bacterium, assembly GCA_034670305.1. Classification (GTDB taxonomy): domain Bacteria; phylum Myxococcota_A; class Polyangia; order Polyangiales; family Houyiibacteriaceae; genus JAXMNT01. Next base: position 75,950 of record JAXMNT010000030.1, on the reverse strand, counting down.
GTGTGCTCCGACGGGCTCCCGCAGCCGTCGTGGGCTCGCACCCGTTCGTGCGTTCGGACGGCGGCTCGAGCTTCTTGGTACGCGCCCGTTTCGATGTGGCGCCGCTGCCGGAGCCCATCGACTACGACGTCGTCGACGACCCCGACCAGGTTCGGCGTCTGCTCGAACTCGCGGGGCTGCTCGCGGTGCCCCTCGACGACTCCGGACATCGCATCGAACGGGTGTCTCGCGATCGACTCCAGTTCTCGGGCGAGGTGCCCGCGGACCCGTGGCGGTTTCGGTTCCGGCTCTTCGGCATGGCGTACGAGGCCATGGTGCGACGCGTCTCGGTCGACCGCACGTCGTTCCCGCTCGTGCTGCGTCGTTGCCAACGGCGAACCGACGAGCGCACCGAGATCCCGATGGGCGAACCAATGCAGATTGCGTTCACCAATCCGATCACGGGGACGCGGGTGCAGGAGCGGGTGCTGGATGTGAGCGTGGGCGGGCTGCGCTTCTCGGCAGGCGAGCGGAACATCCTCTGGCACGAACTGAAGCTTGCAGACGCCGACCTGCTGACCGCGCACAGCACGATTCCACTCGGGACCCTCGAGGTTCGGGGGCTCGAGCCAACCTCGACACGGATCGAGTGTCATGCGCAGTTCTTGCTGCCAGCCGATCAACGTTCGCGGGACCTCTACGATCTCGTCGCGCGGTTGCGTCGTCCCGAACTCACGCCGCACGACGGAGCGGCGTTTGAACCTCAGATGACATTGTACCGACGCATGGGTCTGCTGATGCCGTACATGGAGGACCAGTTGCGGTCGGGCGACGCCGAGGCGAACTGGCGGCGCGCGCATGCGCCCGACTCTGGCATCTGCCGGACCCTGCACCGGGTCGAGAACGACGAAGTGGTGGCCAGTGTCACCGCGTTGCGCGCTTGGAACGACACCTGGCTTGGAGAGCACCTCGCCGCGATCCCCGGCCGCGGTGGCTGCACGCCCGGCACCCTGTTGCTCGCGTTCCTCGAGGACGTGCTTCCGCGTCCGACCTGTCGACACATGGTGTTCTTCACGAAGTCCGGCAACGCGAAGATGGCCGGCCTTCACCAGCGTTTTCAAGAACTCACCGGGACCGCGGAAGCGATGGCGTGTGCGGAGCTCCGGGTGTGGATGGTTCGCCGACTGCGTCAGGTGGAGCCGACCACAAGTCTGCCCCTCCCCATGCGCGAAGCCCGGGCGGCGGACATCTCACTCATCGCGCGCGCCGCGTCGCGGGATCTGGGGCACCTCGCCGCCCGCGGCTTGGCGATGACCGCGCAAGGACTCTTGGCGACCGACATCGAAGGCGCGTTTGCCGAGCACGGACTGGTGCGCCAGCGAACCATGCTCGTCGAAGATCGGCCGAGGCCGCGGGTCGCCCTGCTCACCGAACGGTGCAGCCCCGGGCTGTGTCTGCCTGGACTGCTCAACGCCACGTGGGTGCTGCCTCTGCACTACGAGAACGCAGAACCCTTCGGCGCGACGATCCAACAAGCCCTCATGCAGCTTCCTCTCGAGTCCCATGAGCCGAATCGGCTCGTACTCGCGCCGGCGTGCGTCGCCCCCTCGTCGCTCCAGCAAGCGGGACTCGAGCACGTGGTCGACGCCACAGCCTACGTACTCTCGCGGGCCGGCTTGTGGCGGTACTCGTCGTTCTTGACCGAGGCTTACGGCGCGCCGCGCGAGGTGTCCAAGGTGTCCGCGTGAGTGGCTACTCCTTGGCGGTGTACGCGGCAGCGGATGCAGAGGCGCGTCGGCTCGAAGCGCAAGCGGCGCTCATCCGACGCATCGAGGTGCCGCACTACAGCCGGGCCGGGCTGTGGAGCGCGCGGCGCATCCTCGATGTTGGCGCGGGCACCGGCGCCCCGGCCCAGGTACTGCGTTCGTTTGGACCGGAGGTGGTCGGGGTCGACCTCGACGCGAACGCCCTCTCGCGCATGTCGGGTCAACGGGCGAGGGCCAGCGTGCACCAGCTGCCGTTCCCATCCGGTGCGTTCGACGCGTCCTACGCCCGACTCGTGTTGCAACACGTCCCGGACCCGACCGCGGCGTTGCGTGAGATGTCCCGTGTCGTCGCGCCCGGCGGACTGGTGCTGGTCGTCGACACCGACGTGTCCGGGTTCGTGTCGGATCCGGTGTTGCCCACCGTCGCGGAAGGCCGACGGCGCTGGATGGAACGAACGCGCGCCCGCGGTGCGATGCCGGACATCGGTCGGCACTTGTCGCAGCGGATGAGCGAGGCCGGCCTCGAGTCGGTCGAAGTGCAATGCACGATGGTCACGAGTTTTCGGCTGGGGCGCGATACGTTCGGCCGGATGTTGCTCGACACCCACTACCGCGCCGATCCGGACCCAGAGTTCGTCCGACGAGGGTCGCGCGAGATCGACCAGTGGTTGGCTTCGAGTCGGTCCTTCGCCTCCGCGCCGCTGTTCATCGCGTGGGGGCGCGTGCGGTGAAACCGGAAGTGCATGCGGCATTCCTGGCGCCACTCGTGGACGAGGCGGATCGTCTGCTCGGAGAAGGGCAGGTGGACGGGCTGCTCCGCGCCGCAACCGTCGACCGCGCACTCGTCAGTGATCGAAGCGCGTGGATCTCCCTCGAGGTCTGCCAGGACCTGGTCCACGCACTCGTGACCGCGAGCGGGGATCCGCTCTTCGTTCGGCGCACGGCGCGGCTCGCCTACGACGCGACCTACATGGGGCCACTGCGCGGTCTGCTTCGAACCTTCGGGCATCCGGCCAGCGCGTACGAACAAATGACGAAGGCGCTCGCTCGGTTCAATAAGGTGGGCGAACTCTCGGTGCTCGAACGGGGTGCCGGTCGGGTGGTGCTTCGGTACGTCACCGCCGAGGGCGCGCCGCGCGAAACCGAACCGCTGGTCTGCCTCGGCCGATTGGAGAACATCGCCGCGCTCCCCACGCTCTTCGATCTGCCCATGGCCACGGTCCGGCACCCAACGTGTCTGCACGAGGGGGCCGACGCGTGCATCTACGAAGTCGAGTTCACCGCACGCATTCCCCGCTGGCGGTCGCGACTCGGGTTCCTGGCCGGTGGTGCGACCGCGGCCGTCCTCGCGTCGCAGGCCTCGAGCGCATTCGCTTCTCCAGCGCTGGTGGTTGGTGGCGCCGGGCTGCTCGGCGCGGTGGGCATCTGGAGCTTCTTTCGGCAACTGGAGCTGAAGTGGGATGTCGCCGCCCAGGCCCGCACGGTCCTCGAGACCAACGAGGCGCTGACCCAGAGCGTGACCCAGCTCGAAGAGCGGTTCGAGCAACTTCAAGACGCGAAGAGTGCCGTGGAGCGGCGGGTGGAAGAGCGCACCGCCGAACTCCACCGCACCACCGGGCAGCTTGCGCAGACGTTGGAGGAGCTGCGCGGGTTGAGCGAAGCGAAGACGAACTTCTTCGCGAACGTGTCCCACGAACTCCGCACCCCGCTGACGTTGATCCTCGCCGCCACCAAAAAACTGGCGGAGGCGCTCGAGTCCTCCCCGGAGGTGGTCTCCCTCGACGCGAACGCGCGGCGTTTGCACCGGTTGATCGATCAGCTCCTCGACGTCTCGAAGGTCGACGCCGGCAAGGCCACCCTCTCGACGTCCCCGATCGATGTGACCCAGTTGGTGGACGCATGCGTGGACCCGTTCCGTCTGGCGGCCACCGAACGCGGACTGGAGTTGGAGACCGAGGTCGACGCGCCCCACGTGCTCGAACTCGACGCAGAGTGGATGTCCAATGCGCTGACGAACCTGCTCGCCAACGCGCTGCGCTACGCCCGCGGAAGAATCTCCGTTCGAGCCCACGACACCGGCGGAGACATCACCTTCGAGGTCAGCGACGATGGGCCTGGCATTCCGGCCGAGGATCTCGAACGCGTGTTCGAGCGGTTCGAACGCGCCTCGGACGAACGGTCGCGCAGTGGCACCGGCCTCGGCCTCGCGATCGTCAAGGAAGCAGCACGCCTCCACGGCGGGTCGGCGTCGGTGGAGAGCCAGCAAGACAAGGGGTCGGTCTTCCGGATTCAGTTGCCCCGCGTCGTCGCGCGCCGCAGCCCCGTGCCCGTGCTTCGCACCGAAGTCTCTCACCCGACCCGCGGCGTGGACGGTGCACGCGTCGGCGACGTGCATGCGCCATTGGTCCTGGTGGTGGAAGACCACCCCGATCTGGCGCGCTTCATCGTGGAGGTGCTCAGCGCCCGCTACCAAGTGCAAGCGTTCGGAGACGCGGAGAGCGCCCTTGCGGCAGCGACGGTCCTGCGTCCCGCGGCGGTGGTGACCGACGTGTCCCTGCCGGGGATCTCCGGCCTCGAGCTGACCGGCCGTCTGCGCAACACACCGAAGACGAGCGATCTGCCCATCGTGCTCGTGACGGCGCGCGGGGAGCCCCACCATGTGCTCGAAGGGTTCGACGCCGGGGCCGACGACTACTTGGTCAAACCGTTCCACGGGCGTGAGCTGCTCGCGCGTTTGGACGTCCACATGAGGGTCCGCCGGCTCGGCGCCAGGCTCGCCCACCAGGAGCGCCTGGCGACGCTCGGCGTGCTCGCCGCATCGGTCGCCCACCATGTGCGCAACCCACTGACCGCTTTGGTCAGTGGCTTGCCTGCGGTGCGGAAGAAACTCGAGGGCAAAGTGGACCCTCGCACCGAGGAGATGCTCGGGTTGTTCGTCGAGTGTGCGCACCGGATCGAACGCATCACCCTCGACTTGCTCGATCTCTCGCGGGTGGACCGAGAGGAAGAAGGCGAGCTCGTGCCCGGTCAGGGCTTGATGGCCGCCGTGCGGTTGCTCAGCGCCCGCTTGCCCGACGACATCACGGTGGAGACCGAAGTGGATCTGGAGACCCGGGTCTCCGGTCGGCCCGGAGATTTGAACCATGTGTTCCTCAACCTCATCGACAACGCAGCCCGGGCGGTCGGGGCGCGTGGTCGCATCTTCGTCAGTGGCACCGCGGAGGCGGGTCGGTACGTCATCACCGTCGAGGACTCCGGTCCCGGGTTCGACGACGACATCGTTGACCGAGCGCTGGAGCCGTTCGTGACGAGTCGTGTCTCCGGTGAAGGAACCGGCCTCGGTCTGAGCGTGGCCGATGACGTGATGCGCGCCCACGGAGGATCGGTCGTGCTGGGTACATCCGAGCGCCTGGGCGGCGCCTGTGTGACACTCAACTTCCCTCTTCGACTCGAGACCAGCTTGGAGGTCAGCGCGTGACCGTCGATCGGACCAACTATCCGGTGCTCTACGTGGACGACGACCACGGCAACCTCGTCGCCATCCAGTATGCGCTGGAGGGTGGGTTCCGCGTGGACATCGCCCAGTCCGCCGAGGAGGCGCTCGAGCGCATCGAAGCCTCGGACTACGCGGTGCTGCTGGCCGACCACAAGATGCCCGGCATGACCGGCGTCGAGTTGTGCGAGCGCGTGTTCGCGACCCACCCCGACATGGTCCGCATCCTCTTCACGGCCTACGCGGATGTGAACATGGCGATCGACGCGGTCAACCGCGGGCGCGTGATGCGGTACCTCGTCAAACCGATCCGCAACGAGTACCTGGAGTCCGCGCTCTCGCAGGCGATCGACTTCGTGCACGCGACCCGCACCGTGCGGGACCTGCAACACACGTTCTTGCGAAGCAGCGCGGACGTTCCGGTCCACACGATGACGCGGGAGGCAAACTCCGAACTGGCGCAGCACTTGGAGACGCTGGACACCTGGAGCAAACACCTCTCCGACCTGACCTCGGCCAGTCCAGAAAGGCTGCCCCAGCTCCACGACGAACTTCGGTCGAGCGCTGGCGAGCTCACCCTCTGTGTGTCGAGACTCGTCGAGTTCCAGTCGCGTCTGGCGGCGGGCCTGCCGGGTCGGCCGCCGCCCCCCATCGTCGACCTGTCGCGGGTGGTGGACGCGTCCGGTCGCCTGGTGCGGGGACTGATCAAGGCACGGCCCGGCGGGCAGACCCAGATCGTGGTCTCGCTCGGGGCGTCGCCTCGGGTGCGCATGGAGCCTTCCGAGATCTCGCACCTCGTCGTGCAGCTGATGATGAACGCGCTGCAGTCGGTCCAGGACACGGGCGGTGAAATCCACGTCCAGGTAGAGGCTGGCGACGGGCGGGCCACGGTGTCGGTGCAAGACGATGGCCCAGGCGTGCCCGATGCTGAGATCGCGTCGATCTTCGACCCCCACTTCACAACGCGGCCGGATCGGGCCGGGATGGGGCTGGCGGTGGCGAGCCGACTGGCGGCGGATGCGGGCGGCGCGTTGTCGTACGAGTCACCCCCCAGCGGTGGCGCGCGGTTCGTGTTAGATCTTCCCCTCGTTTCGGAGGGAGAGGAGACGTGAACGTGCGCCCCGCCATCGTGCTGTACGTCGACGACGAGGAGGCCAACCGGACCACCTTTCGATACGTCTTCGACGGGCGGCTGCCCAACCTCAAGACAGCCGCCTCCGGTGAAGAAGCACTTCGCATCGCCCAGTCGCGGCCCGTGTCGGTACTGATCGCGGACCAACGCATGCCCGGCATGACCGGGGTGGAGCTGTGCGAGCGGTTTCGAGAGACCCAGCCGGACACACTCCGAATGATCCTCACCGCCTACGCCGACCTGACCACGTCGGTGGACGCGATCAACCGTGGCGCGGTCCACCGGTACTTCGCCAAACCGTTCGACGCCGACCTGCTCTTCGACGCGATCGATTCGGCGCACCAGGTTCACCGCCTGCGCGCCGAGACGCGCGTGTTGGAGGCGCGGTTGCTCCAAGACCTCCCGCGCGATGCGATGGATCAAGTGCGCGCAGAGATCAGCCACGAACTGAGCAATGTGCTGCAGCTCTTGCTTCTCGACACCCAAGCGCTCCAGGAGAAGCTGGCGCCGCAGGCCACCCAGGTGGATGTCGTCGAACACTTGGGCGGCATCATGGAGGGCGTGGAACAGCTGACCCGTTTCATGACGAGCTTGGCCGACCGCTCCCGCCTGAAAGGCCGTTGCGATCCGGTCTCGGTGGCGCATTCGGTGGAGCAGATCCTTGGGCGGCATGTGCGCGGGGTCGCGGCGCTCAAGGTCCGCTCCACGTCCACCCCCGATGTTCCGTTGCGCCCATCGGAGCTGGCGCAGGTGCTCGTCAACTTGATCCTCAACGCCCGCCACGCGATTGCCGAGGCCGGTGGCTCACGGATTCAGGTGGTGGTGGCCAAGCGGAGCGACGAATCCGTCGCGGTACGGGTGTTGGACGACGGTCCGGGCATTCCGGCGGCGTTGCGCGAAGAGGTGTTCGGGCTCGGCTACACCACGCGCCCGACGGGCACCGGCTCCGGGCTCACGTTGTGCCGCCGCATCGTGTTGGGCGCCGGCGGCTCGATCGAGGTCCTTCCGGTGCACCCGCGCGGCACCGAGATCTGCATCGTGTTTCCCGCCGGCGGCTGATCACCCGCCGGTCGGTCACTCGTCGAGAAGATGAGGCGAGGTCAGCTCGGAAACGATGCGCTGGAGCTTGGTGTGGGAGCGTTTCTGCAACCGGCCTACGTGTTTCTGGTAGGTCGCCAACGTGATGTCGAGCTTCTCCGCGATCTCGCTGCGGTTCAATCCATGTGCGGTGAGCCGGATGATGTCGATGTGTCGCTCGGAGAGTCCGTGCGTGGCGCCGAACTCCAACAACAACTGCTCGAAGTGCTGTTTCTGCCACGTCTCCATCTCGTCGAGACCGAGCGCGCGTTCCTGCACGCCGCGCCCACCGCCGGCCTCGACTTCCATCAACCACAACCTGAGGGTTCGTGCGCCGATCGGCTTGCGCAGGTAGGTCGCGCCGAGTTGCGCCGCGTGTGCGGCGATCGAAACGCGCGGATCCCCCGTCAGCACGAGGTAGGCCGCGCGTGGCTCTTTGGACCGCAGGTGTGCGAGCAGTTCGAGGCCCGATTCACCCTGCACGTTCACGTCCACAATTGCCGCATCGAATCCGCGCTCCCGCCGCGCGGTCTTGACCCGAGTCACGCAGGAGACCGACCAGCCGAGGCCTCGAGCCAGTCGCGCAAACGCCTGCCCAGTGGGCTTCACATCATCGACGATCAGGAGCTTCACGCATCTCCGATCTAACAGCAGATGGTTCGATTGGTAACTGTCGCTTGGTTCCCTCGATCAATCCCCACCACCTCCGGCTGCTCAGGTCGGTTCCCGCACTCGGAGTGCATTCACCCGCGGCCCCGGAGAGGAAGCATGGCCCGAAACCTCGCCCGGCGGTGCATCGCTTCGATGAGCGCGGCATCGATCGCGCCCCGGACCGCTTCGGAGGCTGGGGCGAGGTCCATCATCGCATCCCGGGCGTCTGTCCGTGGGGGGCCGCCCGACAGCAGTTGTGCAATGACCGCATCCGTCACGTCCTCGCGGTTGCATCCAATGCCGATCCCCGCGTCCTCCACCATGTTGGCGTTGAGTCGCTGCTCCACGTCGCGCGGCGCGTGCACGGCGAGCAGCGGTTTGCGTGCGGCCAGGCATTCGCTGATCAAGTTGCTGCCCGCGCTCCCCACGACCGCCGAACACCGACGCAGCGCCTGACGGAACGCGTCGACCTCCGGCGCGTGGTACTCGACCCCTCGTGACCGTACGGGTTCTCCGAAACCCTGCTGCTGTCCGAAACCCTGCGGCTGTCCGAAACCCTGCTGTCCGAAACCCTGCTGCTGTCCGAAACCCTGCGGCTGTCCCAAACCCTGCGGCTGTCCGAAACCCTGCGGCTGTCCGAAACCCTGCGGCTGTCCGAAACACAGGACCCGTCGGCCGCTGCGCACCACGCGCTCGAGAATGTCGTGGCCGTCGTTGTCGCGGAAGTAAGCGAGCACGAAGCCGTCGTCCTGGACCGGACCCTCCGTCAGCGCGTCCAGCCCATCGGGCCGCGCGACCCGGATCCGTGCCCCTCGGGGCACCAGCGGCGCAAAGTGAACGACCACCTTGCGCCGTGCCCCGATGGATCCACTCCAGGCATTGAGCGCTTCGCGCAGCACCGGGAGCCGAGGGAGCGACGCCGGCACCTTGCAGTGTCGAAAGAGCAACCCGTGCCCAACCGCGACCAGGGGGATCCCGACCAGATGGGCGGCCAGCGCGGAGGGCATGTCTCCATCCGTCACCACGATCTGCGCTTCGTGTTCTCGGAGTCGGCGAATGTCGCGGGGCAGCCGCGCGGCCAGATCGCGGCCCACCCGCACCGGGGAACCCGGCATCACGGTGCGCACCGGGGTGAACCGCGGGCTCGTCTCCAGCGTCTCTTGCGCGCGCCCACCACCGAAGACGCGGACGTCGAACCCGTTCGCGCGAAGGTGCGGCACGATCGAACGCGCCCGCGCCGCGTGGCCCCGGCCGCGGCCGTGAACGAAGTAGGCCACGACGGTCACGCCGCTTGCTCCGCGCCGTCGAGCGCCCAGGTGGCGGCGCTCGGAATCGACACCGTGCGATCCGGTTTGCGCATCAACCCGAGGGTGGCCGCGAGGGTGTGAACGCCCGCCCACCGACCGAGCAGACCGAGCTCGCGGCTCAGGCTGGGCGACGCGTCACCGGACAACCGATGGCGCCGCGCCACCTCGAAGGTCTCCAGGTATCGGCAGACGCATGCCTGTGGGTCGGCCCGCCTCCGCGCGTTCGTTCGGGCCGACTGCGCCCAGCGGCGTCGCAGGTCTCGGTTGGAGAGCAACCGCAGCGCCGCATGGGCGAACGCATGGTCCGCCTGGTCGGCATCGGGACCGGGCTCGACGAGCGCGCCGTCGACACCGTCCGCGATCTGTCCACTGACGCCCATGCCATCCGCGAACGCGACCACCGGCAGCCCGCACCAGAGGGCTTCGGTGACGACCTGGCCGTAGGTCTCGCTCAACGATGTGTAGAGGAAGAGATCGGCGTGCGCGTACCAGGTCGGCATCTCGTGCAGTGGCCGTGCACCCGCGAAACAAACCCGCTCGGCGATGCCGAGTGCGCGCGCCAGAGACTCGAAGCTCTCCCGGTCGGGTCCATCGCCCACCAGGGTGAGCGTCGCCTCCGGCCGGGCAGGTGCGATGCGCCGCGCGAAGATGCGGAGCAGGCGCGCGATGCCCTTCTCGCGCACCAGGCGGCAGACGACCAGGGACCTCGAGCCTCTCGTTCGAACCTTCGACCGGAACGTGTCGCTGACGTGCGACAGGGTCAGGAACGGATCGGCACCCGGCACCGCGTCGAAGATCTTCGGTTCGACCGCGCGACCGATCACGTGCACCGGCACCCGAACCCCCCGCTCGCGCCAGTACCGTTTGAGTCCGGGGCTGAGCACCACCAGACCGTCCCCACGGTTGTAGGCGTCCACGGTCTGGCGTTCCGCGAACGGCACCAAGTGTTCGGCGAACGCCGCGTGGACGGCGTCGATGCGGTCGAGGCGTTCGGAGAGAAGCGCGTTGTAGACGCTCGGAAGGTGCACGGTGTTGACCATCACCAGCGGTACGCCGTGCGCTGCGCGCAGCCAGACGCCAACGTCCATCAGCGCGTTGCTGGTCTGGCCGAGCACGAGGTCGAAACGCGCCCGCGCCACGCGGCGCAGTCCACCGAAGGTGGGCATCGCGAGATGCACGCCGGGGTGCATGCGCAGCGGCATCGACTCGAGGAGCAGGTGGCGGTGCGGCAACTCGTGCGGTGCGGCCCGTGGGTCGCGCGGACCGACGACCGTCACTTCGCGGCCACGCGCTTCCAGTTCACGGTAGAGGAACTGAGAGGCGAACGACGAGCCGTTGGCGTGTCCAACGCGTACGAAGTCGTTCAAGAGTCCGATGCGGCGGAGGTCCGAGTGGGCGTGTGTCATGCCGAATGGCATTGCAGCTTCGGTGCCAATCAAACGCGCATCGCACCCGTGGGTTTTGGAGATGCCGCGTCCGGATGCGTGAGTGTCGCACCACAGGTGTCGGTGTCTGGGGACACTGCTGCGCCCTGATCGTGGGCGGCTCGGTTCACGAGTCGGAGCAGGTGCGGCAACCAAAGCAGGTTGGCGAACAATCCCACCGTGAACACCACCATCGCCACGTGTGCGATCGAGGCGATGCCCGGGTTGTCGGCGACCGCGAGCGCGCCGAACGCACTCAGCGTGGTGAGCGTCGACGTGCACACCGCCCCCGCGGCGTGTCGTCGCGCCGCGTCGTCCTCGGCCCATGCGAGGTAGACCGCGCCGTCGATCAATACGCCGAACGCCACGGGCAGCACCAAGACGTCGTAGAGGTTGAGTCGAACGTCGAGCCACGCGAGCACGCCGGCGGACACCGCCATCGTCAAGAGCACCGGCGCGACCACCAGCAGCGTGCGCCGCAGACTCCGTCCGATGCCCATGGTGGCGAGCAACAGTCCGAGGAGCGCCAGCCCCATCATGCGCGGCGCGTCGCGTCGCAGCCCCGGCACGATCTCTCCAAGGGTGGCTTCTGGACACGCGAACACGAGGTCCGGGTGCGCATCGCGCCAGGTCTCGATCTGTCCATGCAGCCGTTCCATCGCCCGTGCATCGGAGCCGCGGAGCGGCACGTAGATCAGCGCCATGCGCCCCATGGTCCCGTCGCGTTCGAGCCAAGCGGCCCGCAGCCACGTGGGCAAGGTTTCCGGTTCGAGCGAGCCGACGGACGCCAGGGGGCGCAGCTCGGAGAACACTTCGGCATCGACATGGTCGCGCGCTCGATCGAGCGCCCGGCCCATCCGGCCGAGCGCCGCCAACGTGGCCTCGCTCGGGTCGAGCAGCGCGCCGAGATCGGTCGGAGCGAGCACCGCCACCTCGTCTGGTGCGACGCCGAATGCCGAGCGTGGCCCGGACGACTCGAGGTCGAGTGTCGCCAGCGATTCGGCCGAGTCCGCGAGCACGACCACCGGGGTGCCGCGCGTGCCCGACTGCGTGCCGTCCGCGGAGATCGAGTTGCTCACCCCCGTCGGTCGCAGCCGCCGGAAGTCGTACTCGAACGAGACCCCGCGTCCGACCCACCCACCGACCACGGCCAGCACGCACCCGGCGAGGACGACGCGCCACGCGACGGACCGGCTCGCCGTCGGTAGGGCTGGCGTGGACCGCGGGACCTGCGCGTTCGTGGTCGCCGTCGAAGGCTGGGCGACGAGGACCGCCGCCGGTGCGAAGAAGATGAGAAAGGAGACCGCGGACAAGAGCACCCCCGCCCCGGCCAACACCCCCATCTCCGCGAACCCCCGAAAGTCCGCGACCGCGAGCGCGCCGAACGCGAGACTCGTGGTGAACGCTGCGACCAAGAGCGAGCGGCCGATGTCGGTGAGCGTTCGCTGCACCGCCGGACCCACCGCGAGTCCTTCTGCCAGCGCGCCGCGCAGTCGGGACGCGAGGTGCAGCCCGAAGTCGATGCCGACGCCGCCCAAGATGGCGAACGTGAACGCGCCGATCAGGTTCAGCACCGGATGGAGCCACGCCAACAGGCAGAGCGTGGCGCCCATCCCGATGGCGAGCGGCGTCCCGACCAGGAAGAGCGCGCGCCATCCACCGAGCCCTCCGGTCCGGCCTCGGCGGCGAAATGCGAACGCCACGATCGCGAGGACGAGCAGGGCGCCGAGCGCGCCGGTTCGGCGAAGATCACGGGCGGCGATGGCGCGGATCTGGGGAAGCGTGCGGTAGCGGCCAGCGAGTTCGATGCGGGTCTCGCCGCCCCCCCATCGCTCGGCGAGTGCGTCGACGCGCGTGCCGACCTCGGCCGCGAACGCGAGGTCGCCGGGGTCGCCTTCCAGTCCGGCCTGCACCAAACACACCCGCGGCACCGAGTCGTTGCACAGCCGCGGATCGAGCTCGGCGGACGTCGACCGCTCCGTTCCCTCCGTTCCCTCCGATGAACCGACGAACGGCGACAGGCGTCGCAGGAGCGGCAGAGACCGGGCTTCGTCGGTGAGCGCTTCGCGGGTGGGCAGCTCGGGTGGCTCCTCGAACGCCACGCACCCCGGCATCGACTCACACTCCGCGTGCTCGACGTTCTGTTCGAGGTCGTCCGCGAGCTGCTCGATCCGGGATTCCCCGAGGAGCAGGAGGCGACGTTCGTAGAGCGACGAGGTCTCGCGCCGGTTGAGTGCCCACGCCACGTCGGGCCACTCCGCGAGCGCATCCCGCACCGCGTCGCTGACGACTTCGGCCCGCGGTCCTTCGACCAGCACCTGCAGCGGCGCACCGGCGGAGACCCGGGTCCGGTAGGTCTCGATCGCGTGCGCCGCGCGGGTGTCGGTGGGCAAGAGCGCTTCCAGCCGCGCGTCCAGCTCGAGTCGGGTGCTGGCCACGCCGCCGGCCACGAGCCCGACCAGTCCAATCGACAGAACGACCTTCGGCCACCGCGTGGTGACTTCGGCCAGACGCAGAAGGCACCGCTCCAAGGGGTGTGCGTGGGGTTCAGGGGTGGGCATGGAGGTTGCTGTGCTTCACAGCAGTGACTCCATTGCAAAGCCCGGACCGAGCCGCTTCGCGCGCCGAAGACGTAGAAACCGCAGGAGATCGTCGGGATCTCACCCGCGGGGCAGCGGCGTCACTCGCCGGACATGTGGTCCGATGGATTCACCCAGTGTTGCTCGCGTTCGCCACTCGCAGTTTCGGCGCGCGCACCTGGGGCCTGTACGCGGCCGGTGTCGGGGTCGCGTGGATCGGACTGCGGCTCTCGCTTTGGGGAGACGACCGTGCGCTGCCCTGGTGGGTGGGCCGCCGTGCCGAAGGCGCCGGGGTGACTGGCCTGTGGGCGATCGCCAAGCGGGTGCTCGGCCGATCGTTCGGCGCCGCGGCAGTGCTCGCCTTCGCAGCACCGTTCGCAGCCGAGCATTGGCATGCCCCGGAGGCGACGCCTCTGTTCCTCTCGCTGGCGTGTGCTCTGCCGCTGATGGCGATGACGGAACTCGCGCTCTTCGCGACCATCGGTCTCAAGCGCCTCGGGCTGCAGGTCGCGGTGCGAGAGATCGTCGTGCCACTCTCGTTCTTGCCGCTGTCGCTGATCCTGTTTCACGCGCTGGGGTCCGCGCACTCGATCGAGGCGCTCGCGGCCGCCCACGTGCTCTCCGTTGGGCTGGGCTGCACCGTCGCGGTCGTTGGGTGTCGGAAGGTGTTTCGCGCCCACCAGCTCGATCTGCGACTCGAGCGCGGCGCGGTTCCCGATGCGTTCCGCCGGTACGCGGTGCCCATCGGTTTCGGCGAGCTCCTCGCGACGGTGCTCAAACGAAGCGACACCCTGCTCTTGGCGTTTGTCGCCGGTCCCGCGGTGGTCGGTGTGTACGAGATCGCCAAACAGTTCGCGAACACACTCCACTCGATCCGCGTGGGGTTCGATCCGATCGTCGTCGCGGTGGTCGCGGGCCGGGACCGCGCACAGGCTCCGTCGACGCGCGCGATCCGCGCCGGCTTCTCGCACGCGACCACCCTCGTGCTCCTCTTCGTCGCGCCGGTCGCGCTCTTCTTCGTGGTCTTCGCCGAGTGGCTCTTGCCCCTCTTCGGGGCGGACTTCGGCGCGGGCGTGGACGCGGTGCGGGCGATGAGTGCGTGCGCCGTGGTGGCCTCGGCCGGTTCGCTCGCCGGCCCGGTGCTGGTGGCGCTCGGCCAGGCGTGGAGCACGGTGCGCGCCTCGTGCTGGGCGCTGGGCGTACAGGCGGTGCTGCTCGTGTGGTGGACGCCCGTGTTCGGCGTGCTCGGTGCCGCCCTCGCGTCCGGGGTCGGGAGCCTGGTCCAGGTCGGCATCTTGGTCGCGCTCGCGACCCGGCACCTCGGTGGGCGACCCTACGACCGCGAAGTCGCGCGTGCGATGTCGGCGGTGGGTCTCGCGGTCGCGTGGCTCCTGGGGCTCTCTGCGGTGAACCAACGTTTCCACAACATGTCCCTTTGGACCCATGCGCTGGTTTTCGCGTTCGGGTTGCTGCCCCTCGTGTGGGCGGCTTGGCCCTACCGTCCCCGCTTCGCCCGCGCGTCTGTCAACGCCGTCACGTAGCGCTCCGCGACGTGGTCCCAGCCGAGTCCCCTCGCGCGTTGCCGCGCGCCCTCTCCCAGTTTGGTCCGTCGCGCGCGATCGGAACACAGATCCCGGATGGCGGTGGCGAACGCGTCGGCGTCGCCCGCCCGCACCCGAACCCCCGTCGTCTCGTCCACGACGTCGCGAATGCCTTCGAGGTCGGCCGCGATCGTGGGCACCCCGTAGGCCGCCGCTTCGAGCATCACGATCCCAAAGCCCTCCATGTCGCCCGCGATGGGCAGGTTCGGCATGACGAAGAGGTCGGCTTGCGCCCGCAGCCGAGCCAGCGCCGCTTCCGAGGTCAGTCCGAGCACGTGCACCCGGTTCTGCAGGCCTGCGCGCCGCACTGCGTGTTCGATCCGTGCGCGCTCCGGACCGTCGCCGGCGAGACACCAATGCACGTTCGGCGGCAGCTTCGGCATCACCTCGGCCGCGAACCACGCGAACCCTTTGCGCGGGATCTGCCGACCCACCGAGAGCAGCACGAACGCATCGTCGCCCCACTCATTGCGTTCTTCTCGAAACACAGCGCGTGTCGTCGGGGGTTCCGAACGCTCGAACCGATCGAGGTTCAATCCGTTCGGCACGACCTCGGTCGGCGTGTCGGTTCGGCGCGCGACCTCCGCTTCGGTGGCGCGGCTCACCGGCAGGATCAGATCCATCGCGCCGAGCGCCGCACGCACCGCGGCTTGGTGCACTGGATGCGGCTGCGTCACGTCGAGGCCGTGCGCGATGGTCGCGAGGGTGGCGCCTCGCCTGCGGAGCGCCCGGCCGATGGCCGCCGTCGGCAGCGCCGAGGTCACCGATGAGAAGAGCACGGTGTCACCGTGCGTCACGACCTGTGGCAAACGCACCACGAGCGACGCCAAGAAGACCAGCGCCCTTCGATGCGCGTGGCGCCAAGGCACCCGCAGCACGATCTCCCGGACCCGAACGTCTCGGCGCGCCCGCAGCGCCTGCAGCAGCTCGTCCGCGACGCGTTGCATGCCCCCCACGTTCTCGAGCGAACTGCGGTCGGGAGGCAAGGAATGCGAGACGAACACGAGCGAGCGCATGCCGCCGATGGAGCACGTACCGTGCCGCCACCGGTGCCGGTCGAACCCTGGCCCTCCATCGGACACCGGCAACCGGCAAGGGGCAAGGGGCGGTGGAAACCGTCCGGGTGTACCCTTGGAGCCATGGACCTCGAGCGCATGTTGGATCGTTGTCGGCGGCATCAGTGGCATGCGGACGATCTCGATTGGACCGTCGCGCCGAAGCCGATGTCGCGGGACGATGAGATCGCGATCTGCCAGTACTTCACCGACATGGCGGGCATCGAGCGCATCGCCGGTCGGCTCTTCGCGGTGCAGCGGGACAACGCGGAGACGGAGACGCTGCGCGCGATCTTCGAGTCGTTCGTGGTCGACGAGGAGCGGCACGCGGTGGTCGCGCTGCGGCTCGCGCGCCACTACGACGTGCACCGGTACCAGCGCTACGAGAAGAACCCGAGTTTGGTGCGCTTCGCGGCCGCGTTCGAAGACGTCGTGCAGCACGTCTCACCCGAGATCGCGAACGTCTACATCACGAGCGGCGAGATCCTGCTCGACATCGCGCTCCTTCGTTCCCTCAACGACTACGTTGACGACGCGATGAGCCACCAAGCGATGCACCTCATCAACCGCGACGAGTCGCGGCACATCGCGATCGACCACCACATGGTCGAGTACTACGCGTCGGCCGAGTACAAACGCAGGCGCGCGTCTCGACCGGAGCCGCCGCTCGCAGATCGACTCAAAGGCGCCGCCGCGTTCTCCAAGTTTCTCTTCCACGCGCGGCCGTTCCTCAAGGCGGTGTTCTTCGAGCCGATGGACCGCGTCGATCCGACCGGCGCCCGATTGATCGAGGCGTTCCGACGCATCCAGCTCGTCGGGCTGATGAACGAAGTGCAGGACCAGCCGTTCAACAAGTTCCTGCGGTTTCTTCAAGACACCTTCGTGCACCCGATCGGCGGCCGCCTCTTCGGGCCGCTCGTGGTGCGCATCATGGGCGTCGACCCGCGCGTGATTCACCGGCTCTACACCGAAGAAGACGAACGCCGCCTTCGTTCGATGAGCTTCTCCGACCTCGCCGAAGAGACCCTCGCGATGAAAGGCGAGGAAGCTGCCTGAGCCGTCGTGCCGCCTCAGCCTTTGACGACGCCGAGCGGGCGCAGGCGCACCACTGGGTTGGCCATGAAGCCACGCTCCACCACGCCGACCACGTCGGCGACGTCCTTGTAGGCTTCGGGCATCTCCTCGACCACGGTCGCTTTGGAGGCGCCGCGTACGAAGACGCCGTGTTTGGAGAGCACTTCGGACTGCCGGCCGGTGAACCGGCGTTTGGCTTCCGACCGCGAGAGCAACCGGCCGGCGCCGTGACACGCGCTGTGCATCGTCTCGGACGAGTGCGCGGCGCCGGCCATCACGAAGGAGTAGCGCCCCATGTCGCCGGGGATCACCACCGGCTGACCGAACTTCTGGTAGCGCTCGGGCAGGTCCGGATGTTGGGGCGGCAGCGCGCGGGTCGCGCCTTTGCGGTGTACGACGAGCTCCTTCGAGACCCCATCGACCACGTGCTGCTCGCGCTTCGCGATGTTGTGGCAGACGTCGTAGACGGTGCGCAGCTCCGCGCCGAACATGTCGTCGAAGACCTGGCGTGCCCAGTGCGCCATCACGAGGCGGTTCATGAAGGCGAAGTTCGCCGCCGCCGCCATCGCACTCAGGTACCGCTCGCCTTCGTCGCTGTGGATGGGCGCGCAGCAGAGCTGCTTGTCGGCGAGCGGGATGTCGTACTTCTCCACCGCCTTGAACATGTCTTTGAGGAAGTCGGTGCAGACCTGGTGTCCGAGTCCGCGGGAACCCGAATGGATCATCAACGTGATCTGTCCGAGCTCGAGCCCGAACGCCTCCGCGATCTCCTCGTCGAACACCTCGTCGACCACGCCGATCTCTGCGAAGTGGTTGCCGCTACCGAGGGTGCCGAGCTGGGGGCCGCCGCGCTGCTTCGCCCGGTTCGAGACGTACTTGAGATCGGCGGCCATCTTGCCGCGGTCTTCGGTGTGGGCTTCGTCCTGGTTGTTGGCGAGCCCTTTGCGCTTCGCCCACTTCATCCCGTCCATCAGCAGTTCGCTGAGTTCGCCGCCGCTGAGCGAGATCTCTTTGCGCCGTGATCCGACCCCGGCGGGGATCGCTTCGAAGAGGGTGTCGGTGAGTTTCTCGATGCGTTTGCCGATCCGATCCAGATGCATGTCGGAAGCGAGAAAGCGGACGCCGCAGTTGATGTCGTAGCCCACGCCACCCGGGCTCACGACCCCGCCCTGGGTGGCGTCGAACGCGGCGACCCCGCCGATGGGAAAGCCGTAGCCCATGTGGATGTCGGGCATGGCGAACGACGCGCCAACGATGCCGGGCAAGGTGGCGACGTTCGCGACCTGCTCGAGCGACTTGTCCGCGAGCACGTCGGGCAAGAGCGTGCTGTCTGCAAACACGACGCCGGGCACATTCATCGCGCCGCGCTGCGGGATGCGCCAACGGACACAGTCTCTTTCCGGGTCGTCTCCCGGAAAAGGAAACGGCTCGAGCGGCACCGGACTCGCGTAGGGCTTCGGGGCGTAGGGCACCCGCGCCTTGACCTGCTTCTTCTCCAGGTCGCGCTTCTCCTGCTTCTGCTTCTTCCTTCGTTTCTGACGACTCATCGAACGCTTGCCCTGTTCTGCGACGACCACTGCGTGCCGGGAGGCGGCAGTGCGGTTCGTCCAACTTGAATGCTCGCCCGAAGGCGTGGGCCGAGGAAGCACCTCAGAGATCGACGATGATCTCTGCCGTCCAGCGTGGCTGGGCTTCTCCCTCGGCGGGCAAACGAGTAACCACGGCGTCGTGGTGTGTCACGGCCTTGAATGGCCTGGCGATCGGATGGCGTTCCGGATCGAAGCGCTCGCCGAAGATCCGAATCCGCGCTTCGCCGTCTTCGATCGAGAGAAGTTCGGCGCCGCTCCAGAGAAACGTCTCCACCTCGAAGAGGAAGAGCACTTCGTTCCCAAACGCGACGAGCAGCGCGCCCAGATCGTGGCCTTCGACGGTCGCGTCCATGTGCGATGTGCCCTCCGCGCACCCCGGCACATCGGTGAGCACGTGCAGCAGTCCTTTGGCGAGCGCATCGAAGAGTCCGGCTTCGTCGGCCGCATCGATCTCGATCGCGATGTCTGCGGTGTGGTCGAGCAGCCGGTAGGTCATCGTGCCCGGAGCCTAACCACGATCGCCGGGTGTGGGCTCCGCAAGCGCGCTCACCGGCTCAGCTCGGCGGCGCGACGCGTCGGCGAATGACGAGGCGGTGCACTTTGCGCTCTTCGTCGTTCTCTCGAATCGTCACTTCGATGCGGTCGCCCGGCCGCAGCGACGACCATGCGACCTGCTCGCCCTGTTCTTCGGGGAGCGCCATCGGCACCACGCCGATCGTGTCGACGTAGGGCCGCTCCCCGTCGTTGACCTGGACATGCAACGTGAAGGTCACCCGCTGGTACCGCACGAACGCACCCTCGAGCAGGTACTCGCGCGAGCCGTCCATCTGGCACTTGTCGCACGCGGACGCCGTGCCCGAGGTCCACGAAACACCGGCCAGACCCAACACGAGCACCGAGAGCAGCGCGAACGTTCGTTGGAGAGAGGCGGACATGAGGGAAGTATAGGACGTGGGCCGAAGGACGCGAGGGACCTTTTGCAGCACCGTCAGAACGTGGACGCCCGCTCGCCCGCGACATTCAAGGGACGGAGCGGCAGGCGTTCAGGAGATTCAGACCCGGTCCACGATCCACTGACCGGTGGCGCGGGTGCCGAGGGTGCCGCCGACTTCGCGGGTGCAGTGCTTGGTGTCGACCGCCTGGCGGACGAGCTCGATGAGCTGCGGCTCTTCGTCGTAGCCGAGGTGGGTCAAGAGCATGCCGACCGTCAGCACGGTCGCGAGCGGGTTGGCGATGTCCTTGCCCGTCAACGGAGGTGCGCTGCCGTGCACCGGCTCGAAGAGGCTCACCTTGCCCGGGTTCACGTTGGCGCTCGCTGCCATGCCCATGCCGCCCTGAAGTGCGGCGCCCAGATCGGTGACGATGTCGCCGAAGAGGTTGCAGGTGACGATGACCTCGAAGGGCGTCGGATCCTGCACCAGGAACAGGCACAAGGCGTCGACGAAGACGTGTTTGGCCTCGATCTCCGGGTACTCGACCGCGATCTCCCGGAACGCGCGGATCCACAACTCGTGCGCGTGTTTCATCGCGTTGTGTTTGTCCGCCATGTGCACGGTCTTCTTGCCGTTCTTCTGGGCGAACTCGAACGCGGCGCGGAGGATGCGTTCGACGCCCTTGCGGGTGTTCACGTCTTCTTGGATGGCGATCTCGTCCGGGGTGCCCTTCTTGAAGTGCCCGCCCATGCCCACGTAGATGCCTTCGGTGTTCTCGCGGAACACCATGATGTCGACGTCTTTGGCCGCGACGTTCTTGAGCGGCATCAGCCGATCGTGCAGGCAGGTGATCGGCCGCACGTTGCAGTACAGATCGAGCCCGAAGCGCAGCCCGAAGAGGATGTCGCGCGCATGGGCCATGTCCGGCACCCGCGGATCGCCGAGCGCCCCGAGCAGCACCGCATCGCAGGTCTCCCGGATCTCGGCGGCGACCTCGTCGGGGAACGTGGTCCCGTCCTTCAAGTAGCGGTCCGCGTTGAGGTCGAACGACTTCAACTCCAGGTCCCAGCCGCGTTTCTCGCGCAGCGTCTCGAGCAACCGGACGCCCTCGGCGACCACTTCCGGTCCGATGCCGTCGCCGCCGATGACCGCGATCTTCTTCGTCATGGGCCATCGGATACCAGGGCGGTAGGCTTCGGTCCGTGCCCCTCCGCACGCTGCCCCTCCTTCTGTGTGCCCCCATTCCGGTCGGCCATCGGGTCGAGGTGCGTTTCTACAAGGGATCCAAGCGCGGGCACCTCGGCACCGTCGAGCCGGATGTGCGCCCCCTCGAGCCGCTGGTGCTCGATCTGGACTCCGGCATTCGGTACGGCGGCCACTGGCTCTTCTCGTCCGCGGGCGTGGACCACCATGTCGTCAACGTGAACTCGGACGGCATCCGAGCGGATCTCGAAGTGGTGGAGATCGTCACCGGCCGGGTCCGGGGCTGTCAGGTCGTCACCGTGAACAGCACTGGTCTCTCGGTCGAGACCCTGCTGGTGGTGGAGACCGAAGCCGCCGCGTACCGCTAGCCCGCTGGGCGCAGCCCCGACCAGTGCTTTCGACCCAGTGCTTTCGACCCAGTGCTTTCGAGCCAGTGCTTTCGACCCAGTGTTCCCCGTGTTCCCCGTGTGCCGCGGGTTCAGTGCTGCTCCAGCGCTTCGCGGCGCTGGTAGGTCTCAGCGTTCTGGCGGATCATCTCGAGGTCCCGGTTGGCCCGGTCGCGCTCGGCGTCGAGTTCCGCGGTCCGCCAGACCAGACCCCACCATTCCCCTTCGTGCTCGCGGTACACCCGGACTTCGGCCCCGCGGGTGGTGGTCAACAGCCACTCTTCGCCCTCCGCCGTCTTGGATTGCACGGCCCCGAGTTCGGTGGACCACGCCCGCCGGCACGCCTGGTCGCAGCGGGCCGCAAAGAGCTGCCACGCTTCTCCCACGTCCAAGGCGTCGCCGAGGCTCTGGAGGGCGCCGGCCTGGTCGGCGGCGGGGTAGTGGGCCCGGATCAGCGCCGCGGCGGCCTGCCGGTCGGCGACGATGGAGAGGAGGGCGTGGCGGGCCCGCTCGTCGATCACCTTGAACAGCATCTCCGGGTCGTCCCGTTCGATCGCCAGGGCCGCGTACCCCATCATGCCGTCGATCGTACGAGGATCTGGGTTCGAACCGATGCCACAGCCCGCCAAGTGGACCAGGGCCACGAGGCCGGCCAGGGCCATCCGGCCATCGAAGTTGAGTTTCTGGGGCATCGAACGCCACGGGAACCTTGACATGACTGCACCCAACGCGGAGCCTACGCTTCCGTTACCGTTCCATCGGCCATGCATCGATCGACGAGGTTTCGATCGTGAACCGCTGGTGCGGCTCCCACCGACGCCCATGAACTTCATCGCCGCAGGTCTATCGGACGTCGGGCTCCAACGCGAGCACAACGAGGATAGCTTTTGCATCCTCCCGGAGCACCGCCTCTTCATCGTCGCGGACGGGATGGGTGGTCACCGGGCCGGTGACGTCGCGAGCAAGATGGCCACCCACGCCATCGCGACCTTCTTTCAGGCGACCGCCAACGAAGACGCGACTTGGCCGTTCAGCTTCGACCCCCACCTCTCGGTGGACGAGAACCGGCTCATCACGGGCATCAAGCTCGCGAACCGGAAGATCTTCGAAGCGTCGGTCAAACATCGCGAGGTGCACGGCATGGGCACCACGGTGGTCGGCGCGCTCTACTCCAAGGAGCGCGGCAAGCTGTACGTCGCGCATGTGGGCGACAGCCGCGCGTACCGGATCCGGGACGGCGTCATCACCCAGTTGACCCGCGACCACTCGCTGTTGAACGACTACCTGCTCGTCATGCCCGACATGACCGAAGAGCAGAAGGACGAGCTCCCGAAGAACGTCATCACGCGGGCCCTCGGCATGCAGGACTCGGTGGCGGTCGACATGGTGCCGGACGAGCCGGCGCCGAACGATCTCTACGTCCTGTGCTCGGACGGGCTCAGCGGCATGATCACCGACGAGCGGATCCGCGACATCGCCACCGAGACCCAAGACAACCTCGAGGCGGGCGTCGAGCAGATGATCGCCGAAGCGAACGCCAACGGCGGTGAAGACAACATCACCGTCGTCACGCTCCGCTTCACCGACTGACCTCGGGAATGCCGGCCGCGCCTGGAGCGTAGTCTAGGCATGGTCTACTTCGTGGTCCTGGCCCTGGGGTGTCTCGTCGTGGGCGTCGGCGTCCCGCTGGCGGTCGGGCGCGCCTCGGAGCAGCGCTGGGGCCAGAGAAAGCTCCCGCCCGTGGACGTCGGTCAGGCGCCGTACCGAGACCGCCCGGTACAAGACGAACGGGCCAACGGGGCGCCGTGGTCCATTCGCGCCACGGCGGTGTGCACCGGGATCTGGGGCATCCTGACGATGCTCGCCTTTGCGCCTGCGGGTCTCGTGTTCGTCGCACTGGGGTTTCAGGAGAACGTGCTCGCGACCCCGCTGGTGTTGCTGGTCTCACTGCACGGTTTCTTCCTGGCCGCCCGTCTCATCGCGGCGGGTCGGCGGCTGCTGGCGCGGGAGGATCTGGCGAAGGTCGCTTCGCTCCCGAAGCATGCACTCCTGCACCACTTGGCGGTCGTGGTTTCGTTCGTCCTCAGCGGGATGTGGATGGGGACGTGGGAACTCGCCCTCCTGCCCATGGTTCCCTGCATCCTCGGCGCCGCGCTGAGCCCCGCGATCTCCTCGTCCCTGCGCAAAGCCCAGACGCTCCCCGGCACCATCGCGCCGCCGCCCTCGGATGCGTGGTCCAAAGTGTCGGGGATCGCGTAAGCGCGCGCTGCGCTCAGAGCCGGCCGAGGGCGCCGTAGATCAGAACCGCCGCGACCTCTCGGAGCGAGCCCTTCGCGCGCGCATACGGATGGCCCTTCGAGCCTGCGCCGTGGACCTCCGCGAAGTACCGTCCGAACACGCGGCGGCAGCGGTACACGTGGTAGGTGTCGCTCACGACGAGGATGCGCTGGTCGGATCCGAGCACCTCCGCGATGTGGGCTGCGTTCTCGTCGGTCGACGTCGATCGCTCCTCGAGCACCAGCGCCTCCCGTGGCACGCCGAGGGCGTGGGCGTAGTCGGCCGCAACGCTGGCCTCGCTCGCGCCGTAGTCGCCAATCCCCCCGGTGAAGCCGATCGTGTCCGCCCGTCCCGCTTCGTAGAGCTGCACCGCGCGCTCGGTGCGCCGCGCGAGGGCGGTGCTCGGGCGTCCATCGGGCATCACGCGACAACCGGCGACCACGATCGCGTCGTAGCAACCCGGTTCGGGTTCGCGGGCCCCGTAGCGGTCGAGGGCAAGCGCGGCGCCGAGGTAGCCGAGCAGGATCACGACCACCGCTCGGCGGAGGAGGACGGGTCGGGGGCGGCGCACCGCGTCGGATTCGGGTTCGGCGTCGGCTTCGGCTTCAGCGTCGGCTGAGGTCGCCTGTCCAGCCTGTCCATGCCCTCCCACGCTACACCCAACCGCGCCAAGACCGCTTCGCATTCCGACGCCGATGATGAGGACTCCGGCCCGACGCCCGCCGCTACTCGACGCGGTACGCCGGAAGGAGGATCTCGTCGGTGGTCGCGGTGGCCGTTTGCAGGCGCTCGGGGCGGATGCCTTCGCGGCGCAGGGCGGCGGCCATCCTGGGCGCGAGCGGTCCGCGCACCACGACGTCTCCATGGGGATGGGCACGCAGCAGCGGCCCGAGCACGGTCGACCTCAATCGACGCTCTTGAACGACGGCGCGCAGGAGCATGCCGGCGGCGGTGGCTTCGGGTCTCAGTCCGCGTTCGGACGCGGCCTCGACCAGCGCGGCGATGGACGCCGCGGTGACCGGTCGCGCCGCCCGGACCCGTCCGAGCAACACCATCGTGCGATCGTGGAGCGAACGCGCGCTCGGCAGGTCGACCTCGCCTTCGAGTGCCTCGGTGATCTCGGCGAGCTCGCGCTCGACCGCCTCATCGGGTCCCTCGGTCCGCATCGCCCGCACAGCCGCCACGAGCCCGTGGGTGCGCTGGACGAACGCAGCCGCGGCCTGTGTCCGTGCTCGGGTGACTTCCGCAGTGCGCCGGCGGAGCCGCCTTGGTTCGTCGATCTCGGCTTGGGCGAACGCGTGCGCCATCTGACCTTGGGCGAGCGCGGCGGCCGCGGCGCGCCGCTCGGCGAACTCCAGGGACTCCCGCTCCCGCTGGGCGGCGCGCGCCGCCAGCGCATCGGCCTCGGCTTGCTCCAGCAGTGCGATCCGGGCGCGGTCGAACTTCACCCGCTGCGCTTCCGCGATTGCGGCCTCCGCGTAGAGCCGCGAGCGGGTCGCGTGATCCTGGGCCGCGGGTTCGTCGCCGGCATCCGCGGCTTCTTGCGCGGACTCGGCGGCAGACACGGACCAGGCGACCAGATCGGGCGCCTCGACCTCGGCTTCGGCCAGCCGCGCCGGTTCGATCAGATGCAGGTGGATCGGGCTGCTGGTCGCACACCCCACGCACAGGGCGCACACCCACCACTGCGCGTGGCGAGACCGAGACCGAGTGCGTTTGGCAGTCGAGACCCCGGTCACTCTGCGTCCTCGGTGTCGGAGTCGGATTCGGAGTCGGTGGCGGGCGGGTCTCCCGACGCTTCTCGCGCGCGTTCGCGGGCCCGCTCCAGCGCCCCTTCTGCCCACGCGCGTCTGGCCTGTGCCCGTTCGGCCTCTTCCTCGGCCTCGCGAAGCGCCTGACGCGAACGAACCAGCTCGATCTGGCGGCGGGCCAAGAGGATCGCAGCCGATGCGATCTGTCGGGCCCGACGCGACGCGGCGGGGTCGGTGGTGGCGAGTTCCCGGACGCGTTCGAGCGCCCGACGCGCTTGCGCGATCGCCCCAGCGGCTTCGGGCTCAGAGGACTCCGCAAGCCGCGCGAGCTGCGCGTCGGGGCTCCGCTCGGCCGCATCGGCGTCCTCGCAGGCGCGGGCGTGCGGGGTCGCGACGCCCCACGCCAACCCCATTGCGAGCGTCCCGGTGAGCAGTGTGCGCCTGGCCATGGGCCACTCTCCCACGGCTCCGATCGGCAGGCCAAGCCGCGGCTTGAAATCGTGCGGCCCACCGCCCGATCAGGGCTGGTCTCTCGCGGGGTCGGCGGGTCCGGACGCCTTCGGCTTTCCGAACCGTACATCCGGCTCCGATCCGCCGGCCGATCTGCTACCGTCGCCGCGTGCTCGAGCGCGCTGCCCTGCACCAGACCCGCTTCCGAACGCCCGGCGTCTCGCCCGATGCGCGTGGTGTCGTACTCGGTCAGCGGGGCCTGGTGCTCTTCCCCTCCGTCGACCGGCTGGTCGCATTCTTCCGTGCGTACGGAGACGAAGGCAGCCTCGACGAGCTGCTGCCTTCCATCCAGATCCGGCAGCTGGTCACGCCGCTCAAGACCCGCGAGATCATGTGTTCGGTGCACGCCGAATCCAGCTACCGCATGGACCGCATCGCGGGCGTGGCCAAGCTGGCGGGCGGCCTCGTCTTCACGGGCACGTCGCGCCATTTCGTGAAGTACCGCGACACCGGATCCCCGCTCGGCTACGACGTGCAGGAGCTCCTCGACCGGCCGGCGGACCTGGTGCTCTACCACGACACCTTCCGCCAGCTCTACGGCTTCGAGCGGGAGCTCAAGTTCCGGGACCTCGTCTTCAAACTCACGCCCTACCGCCAACCCACCGGCCTGCTCGGCATGGACGGCTCGATCCCGACGCGGCTGTGGGCCACGAGCGAGGTCGGCGTGGGCGGCGCGATCCTCACGTACCTCTTCCGCTGGCAGATCCCAGCCCGCGCCGCGCTCGCCGAGTGGCCGTCGCAGAGCGCGTTCGACGACAAACCCAAACGTCTCTACGTGTTCGACATCAGCAACACGCCCGAGCGCGTCGCCAAACTCTTCAGCCAGCTCCCCGGCGTGAACGTCTTCGAGCCGCTCGGCAAAGCGTTCGCGGTGGAGCTCGGCTACCGCCACCCGATCGCGCTCGAGAGTTGTTCGAGTCTGTTCGACGACGACACGCTCCATCTGTTTCGCGGCGACGGCGAAGTGCTGGTGGTGCACCCGCTCCCGCCCTTCGCGCCGGTCCGCTCGCTCGTCCGAACCAACGTCTCGCTCGAAGAAGACGTCTCCACCAAGGAACGCCGCGACGGCCAAGCGGGTGGGCAACTCGGCA
Source organism: Deltaproteobacteria bacterium (assembly GCA_034670305.1). Classification (GTDB taxonomy): domain Bacteria; phylum Myxococcota_A; class Polyangia; order Polyangiales; family Houyiibacteriaceae; genus JAXMNT01. The sequence continues at coordinate 49,073 of JAXMNT010000030.1, read as the reverse complement.
TGTCGTTGCCGCTTCGGCTCGCCTCCAGCAGCGATCCGTGGCGCGCGGTGACCGCGACGGTCGTGCCACTCGCGCAGCGGGAGTGGCTCTCGCGTCTGCTCTATGCGCTCCCGCCGAACACCCTGAGTGCGCTGCGGGTCGCGGTCGGCGACGACCGGTTCTACCTGCTCGATCCGAGCGGCATCGAGGGCGTGCCCCTCGGCACCTTCTACAGCGAGGTCGCGCCCCGCATCTACGTCCCGAGTGGCTTGACCTTGGTGCCGGCGGTGAGCGCCCCGGTGCTGCAAGAGCTCGTGCGCGAACGTGGCAGCGGGTACGTGTTCTTCGACGCCGATCAGCCCGAACCACGCGTCGTGTCCGCCGAGGCGTTCGGCCCAGTCTCCCGCAAGGTGCTCCGCGAACTCAGCGCTCGGCCGGTGAGCGCGGACCGACCCATCGACGAAGAGGCCCCGCTTCCGCTCTTCCAGTACGACAAGCCCCGACGGTTCCCGCTGTGGGGTGTGCCCAAGCGCGAAGAGACCGCCGAGGAAGACTGACGGTGGCAGACGACGCCACCAAGGTGCACGCGCTCTACGAGGAGTTCGTCACCGGCTTTCTTCACCCGCTCTTCGTGGGCGGCACCGCGCAGCTCACGCGACCGCTCTCCGCAAGCGTCACCGAACACTTCTCGCTCGCCCAGCCGGTCGACCCCAACGTCGAACAGGACATTCGGATCTGGATGCATCGGCTCGCCTCGGAGGTCGCCGCGGTCGACCACGTCCCCTTCCCGGACGCTGGCGCGGTGCAGGTGGCGATGGCGCTGCACAACCTCACGATCCTCACCGATCCCATGCTCGACCGAACGTTCTCTCGGGGCGCGCGGCGGCCGATCCTGGAGTGGACGGCGGCGATCATCGCGCAGATCCCCGCGCCCCAGACCCGCGGGGAAGCGCTGGCCCGACACGCGGTCTTGCAACGGGCGCTGGAGGCGGAGCGCGAAGACACCGTCGTGAAGAACTGGGCGTACACGTACCGCTTCTTCGGGCGTCCCCCGCCCGCCAACGTGACGGCCATGCCGCGCCTGCGCTTCGTGCGAGAAGAGAAGACCCGCAAGCGCATGGTGCAGCTCTGGAGCGAAGACGAACCGGGGCTGACGTTGGACACCCAGCTGCGCGCGCTGCTCGCGCGGTCGCCGGTGACGGAGCTGCTGCGGGCGGATCTGGTGCCGACGTTGCAGTTCGGACAGGCCACGCTCGCGTGTCTGAGCGACGCGACCCTGCGCAACGGGATCGTGCAGGCGATCGTGAAGGACGGCACCGGCCACATCGCGCAGCCGTTCGGCCACGCGCTCCGCGTGCTGCACGCGCTGGGCCCACCGCCCGAGTTCCTCTACGTGGCCCTCGTCTTCCTCGCGGAGTTGCAGCTGCTCGAGGTCCTCGACGCCCGCACCGGCCACACCCCGAAGGACGAGCCGGCCGTGGGCGACGAAGAGCTCTTCGCGGCGGTTCTGCCGGCGCTGCTCCGCCACGAGGGACCGCTCGAACATTTGCTCGAACTGCAGGACGTAGACCGGGCGTCGGTGCAGGCGCGCGCGGTGGAACGCGCCAAGCAGGCCGGCGAGGACGCGGTGCAGTTCGCGGCGTCGATCCTCGATCGGGCCCAGCCGGTGGCGTCGGTTCTGCAGCCACCCTCGACTTTCGCCCACCACAACGCATAGGCTCCCCCGCCTATGTCTCAGGAGAACACGTGAGCCAGGACGCACAGATCGCGCGCAAGTTGCAGCAGGTGGCCCGCCACCTCGAACGGACGTTCCTCGGAAAGAGCGAGACCGTCCGCTTGATGCTGATCGCCGCGCTCGCGGGCGAACACATGGTGCTCATCGGACCGCCGGGTACGGCGAAGTCCGCGCTCATCCGGTTGTTCTCGAAGCTCATGCAGGCGAACTACTTCGAGTACCTGCTCACCCGCTTCACCGAGCCGAACGAGATCTTCGGCCCGATCGACATTCAAGCGTTCCGCAGCGGCGAGTACCGCCGGCGCACCGAAGGCATGTTGCCGACCGCCGAGGTCGTCTTTCTCGACGAGGTCTTCAAGGCCAACTCGGCGATCTTGAACTCGCTTCTGAGCGTGCTCAACGAGCGCGTGTACACCGTCGGTGGTCAGGTCTTGAAGGTGCCGCTCATCAGCGCGTTCGGTGCGTCGAACGAAGTGCCGAACGACGAAGACCTCATGGCGGTCTTCGACCGCTTCTTGCTCCGGGTCCGCAGCGAGAACCTCGACAGCTACCACTTCCACGATCTGCTCCTGAAGGGCATCGACCACGAGGTCAGCAAACTCACCGGGCAGTACGACCAGCTCCAGCCGGTGCTCACCGCGCAGGAGCTGCACGCGGTGCACGCGAACTTCGCGCCGCGCATGCGCTTCACCGAAGAGTTCCTCGCGGCCTACAAGGGCCTCGTCTTTCAGATCCGAAGCGAAGGTGTCTCGCTCAGCGACCGCCGCGCGATCAAGATGCTCAAGCTCTTCAGCGCCAGCGCGTTGCTCGACGGACGACCGACCTCCGACCCGAGCGACTTCTTCATCCTCCGCCACATCTGGAACAACCTCGACCAGGCCGAGATCCTGGAAGGCATCGTCGGCCCGGTGCTCGAAGCCTGGTACCGCGACCATCCCGAAGCGCGCCGCTTCGGTGCCGCGGACGTTGGACTGGACGCGCTCATCGAAGAGATCAACCGCATCCGCGATCTGCTCACCAGCGACCGACCGATGAGCGACATCCAGCTCTTCAGCCACCTCAAGGCGCTCAACGAGATCAAGGCCGCGCTGCAGGCGATCGGCACCCAGCCGGCGCGCGAAGCGATCGGCCGGGTGGAGCAGCTGCTCGGCCACGTCTTCCAGAGCGGCAAGTTCGCCCAGTAGCGAACGCGCTCTGAGCGCGTTCGTATGGGTCGCTCGCGACCCAACCCGCCGCGAGTTCGGGTCGGGTCAGATCCGTTCGAGGACCGCGGCGGCGCCCAGGCCGCCGGCGGCGCAGAGGCCGAGGATCGCGTACTTCGCGCCGCGATCGTGGAGCTCGTTGGCCATCGTGGTGACCATGCGGGCGCCGGTCGCGCCGAACGGGTGGCCGATCGCGATCGAGCCGCCGTGCACGTTGAGGATCGCTTCGTCGATGGTGCCGACCGCGGTCGGCCGGTCGAGCCGCTCCTGCGCGAACGCATCGCTGGCGAGCGCTTTGGTGACGCAAAGCACCTGCGCCGCGAACGCTTCGTGCAGGTCGACGAGTTCGCACTCGTCCAGCGTGATGCCGGCGCGATCGAGCGCCTTGGGCATCGCGAGCGCGGGTCCGATGAGCAGCTGGTCGGCGGGGTCCACGCCCACGTAGGACCAGCTCTTGATCGCGGCCAGCGGCACGAGTCCGAGCCGTTCGGCGGCTTCTTCGCTCATGAGCAAGACCGCGGACGCGCCGTCGGTCAGGGGGCTCGCGTTGCCGGCCGTGACGGTGCCGCCCTGACCCTTCTTCGCAAAGACCGGCCGGAGTTTGGCGAGCTTCGCCTCGCTCGTGTCGTCGCGCACGATGTCGTCGGTATAGACCACCTTGCCATCCGGCGTGGTGACCGGCGTGACCTCCTTGTCGAACCGCCCCGAAGCGATCGCGGCCGCGGCGCGGGCGTGGGAACGGGCGGCGAGCGCGTCTTGGGCTTCACGCGTGATTTCGTTGCGGCGTGCCATCTTCTCGGCGGACTCGCCCATGACCTCGCCGGTGGTGCGCTCGGCGATCTTCGGCATCTTTGGAAGGATCTCGCTGATCGGCATCAGCTGGGAGAGCACGCCGAGGTAGTCGCGTGCGCCCTTGGCTTTGCCGAACGCGATGGGCGCCATCGCGTGCACGACCTTCTGTGGCAACTTCACTTCGGCGTTGCTGGTCGAGTCGGAGCCACCGGCGATGATCACATCGGCTTCGCCGCGTTCGATCGCGGCCGCGGCCAAAGTGACCGCCTGCAAGCCCGAGGCGCATGCGCGGGTCACGGTCATGCCTTCGACGCTCGCCGGCAGCTTCAAGTCGAGCGCGATCTCACGCCCGACGTTCGGTGCGGCGGACGGAAGGATCACGCCGCCCCAGACGATGGCGTCGATCGCGTCGCGGGGCACGCCGGTGCGTTCGATCAGGGCGCTGGTCGCGGCCACGCCGAGCGCGATCGTGTCGAGCTCGAGGAAGGCGCCGAACGCTTTGACGAACGGGGTGCGCACACCACCGATGATCACCGCGCGTCGGCCATTGCCGCTGCCACTCGACGTGCTCTTGCGAGCGCTTTTCCGGGTGGTCGCCCGACGCGAACGCGGCGCTTTGGCGTCCGATGCTTCGGCGCGCTTTCGTTTGGTCTTGCCGGACTTGTCGCCTGCGGCGGTCTTGGAGGTCGCGGTGATCTCCCCAGAAGAACTCTTCTTCTTCTTTTTCTCGCTCTTGGTGTCGCCGCTCGAGCTCTTCTTCTTCTTCTTGTCGTCGGACTTTTTTCGGGTGGCCATGGTGCTTCTTTTCGAATGGAGACGCGTGAACGCAGGGAAGGTTGGGCGCGGCCGAGGTGGACCATCGCCGCGATGGGGGTCGAAGGCTAGGCGCCGACCAAGGCGCCGCCGCAGACGCGCAGCACCTGGCCGCTGACGCCTACCGAACCGGGGGTCGAGAGGAAGGTGATCGCCTGCCCGACGTCGGCGGGCTGGCCGCCTTGTCCGAGCGCGGAGAGCCGGCGCGCGGCTTCCCGGATCATCACCGGCATCGCCGCAGTGAGCCGGGTCTCGATGAAGCCGGGCGCGATCGCGTTGACTGTGATGCCGCGGTCCGCGACGTCGAGCGCCAGACGCCGGACGTATCCGACGATGCCCGCTTTGGACGCGGCGTAGTTGGTCTGGCCCACGTTGCCCGCCAGCCCGGCGACCGAACTCAGGCAGACGATTCGCCCGCCCTCGCGGATGGCGTCCGCGGCCAGCAACGCTTCGTTGATCCGAGCGACCGCGCCGAGGTTCACGTCGAGGGCGAGATCCCAGTTCTCGGACTTCATCTTGGGCAGGGTGCGATCGCGGGTGATGCCGGCGTTGTGGATCACGACGTCGACCCCGCCTCGGGCCGACATCGCTTTGGTGATCTCCGCCGGCGCGTCCGCGTCGGTGATGTCTTGCAGCAGCACCGAACCGCCGATCGCGCGCGCGACCTTGCTCGCGGGTCCGTCGTCCGCGGGCCGGTCGAGCACCACGACGTGCGCACCTTCAGCGGCGAGGATCTCCGCGGTCGCGGCACCGATGCCGCGGGCGGCGCCGGTGACGAGCACGGTTTTGCCGTCGAGTGGACGCACCGCCGGGAACTCGTTCGCGCCGGCCGCGAGCCGCGAGACGCGGATTGGCTGGCAAGTCACGTAGGCGGATCGTTTCGAGAGCAGGAACCGCAAGACCGGTTCGAGGCGCGCTTCGGCGCCGGACTCGAGCACGACCAAGTTCGCGGTCGACCCGCGGCGGCCGACCTCCTTCGCGAGGCTGCGCACGAATCCATCGAGTGCATGCCGCGCGCCGGCCGCGACGGCGCTGCCTTCTTCGGGCGGCCGTCCGACGACCACGACCCGGCCGCATGGGAGCAGACGCCGCAGGTGCGGATGAAAGTGGTCGTAGAGCGTGCGCAGCGCCGCGGGTTCTTCGATGCCCGTCGCATCGAAGACGATGCACTCGAGGCGGCCGGTCTCACCGAGCTCGGACACCTCGCGGGCGGGACGGCCCCAAGCTTCCCCGAGACGCGCCAGCATCGCCGACGCGGACTCGTCGAGGTCGCCTACGATCGGATCGCCACCGGCGCGGATGACGGTGCCGGCGATCGCCCGACCGACCTCACCCGTGAGCGCGCCGCCAAGCAGCACCGAAGCGTCCGCGATCGGTCGCTCCTCGTACGCGCCGCGGGCGCGAGCGAGCTTCTGCGGCATCGGCAGTGGAAGGCCGAGCGACTGGATCATCTTCCGGCTCTGAGGGTTGCTGCTGAGTTGCAGCAAGAGATCGTTGCTCATGCGTAGGTTCCTTCGAGGTAGGCCGGGCCGCTTGGGGCGTCTCCGACGAAGACGCGTCCGGCGTGTGCGGGAGGCGCGGACGGCTCGGCGTCGTCCGGGGAGAGGTAGAGGCCGACGCGCGCCGGCAGCAGCAACGGTTTGGTGAACCGCACGTCGAGTTTGGTGGGCTCTTGGCGGAGCGAGGTACGCAGCCCTTCCCAGGTGCGCGCAAACGTGGAGAAGCCATGCAAGATGCAGCTCCGGAATCCGAACGCGCGCGCGTAGGGCGGCACCCAGTGGACGGGGTTGAAGTCGCCGGTCAGCTTCGCGAAGTCGAGCCCGGCGTCTGCGCGGAGTTTCCACCAGCCGACCTCGCGCGCGTCGTCTGGGACCCGGACGGGGACCTTCTTCGCGCGCGGCTGTCCGTCGTCCGACTTCTTCGCAAGCGGCACGATGGCGTAGAGGTGGGCGGTCAACGCGTCGGGGCAGCTCTTGGTGCCCGTCGTGGCGAGAAACCGGAGCACCGCGCGCCGGCCGTCGTCGTCCACGTGGTCGAGCCGGGTGGCGACCTCGAGCCGTTCGTTTTGCGGCAGCGGCGTGTGCTGCTCGAGCAGGCAACCGCCGTTGAGCACCTTCTGCATCGGGTAAGGCAGCCCTTCGAGCGCCTGGGCTTGGAGGGGGAACGTCCACTGCGGAAAGAGGTGCGCCGGCACCGTCCGTTTGTGGAGCGAAGGATCGCCGCCCACGTGCCGGATGTAGTCGCGGATGAGCTGCGGATCCCGCGGTGGCAGGCTGGCGCGAAACCAAGGCCCCGGCGTCTTGGGCGGCGCCCCCGACACGTTGCGGTTGCGAACGGCCAACACCGCGGAGCGGGCGAGCGCGCCGAGCACCGGCCACTGGTGGCGGACGTGACGGGTGGAGATGGCCATCCCGCTCCCTACCACATGGTAGAGAGCGAGCAACGGGACGGGGTCGGCTTCGGCTTCGGGATCGCCTTCGGCCTCGGCTTCGGCTTCGGGATCGGCTTCGGCTTCGGCTTCGGCTTCTTCTTCTTCTTCGGATCGTGGCTGCGCAGACGCGGCGGTGTCTCCGAACACACGCGAACGACGGCCGCAGAATCCCGCAATCATTGACGTTTTCGCCGGGATCCGCCCTTGCACTGCAACCCTGCGTGCGCCTCTTCATCCTCGTTCTCTGTCTTGTGTCCGCCCTGCCTGCCGCTGCCCAGGAGCGCGAACGACCCCCGGTCGAGTTCTACGACGTCTGGTCGGAGCCGAACCCGGGCATCCGGTACCTACGCCGCGTCACCACGGCGCCCTGCACCATCCACGTCCTGGAGATCGACCTTCGCCACGACGGCGTGGACGTGCGGGTGAGTGGCCGAGACGAACGTTGGCAGACCGTGGGCGACCACGCGCGGACCCAGGGGGCCGCGGTCGCGGTGAACGGCGGGTTCTGGGAGACCTTCGCACAGCCAGCCGGACTGCACGTCACAGACGACGAGCCGTGGGAGGACACCGCCGACAACTACGTCTTCGGCTTTCTGGGGTTCGGTCGCAATGGCCGCGCCTTCATCAGTCCACCCGAAGAAGTGCTCGATCCCGTACCCGACCGCATCCTGCAAGGGACCTCTGGCCGCCCGATGCTGGTCCGCGACGGCGAGGTCGATACCGAGTCGCTCGACCCGGTCGCCACGGCCAACATGCGGCAGCCGCGAACGGCCGCGGCCGTCTCCCGCACCGGCAACACCTTGTGGTTGCTCGTCACCGACGGGCGGCAAGAGCACAGCGTCGGGCTCACGATGTACGAGCTGGCGCGCACCCTCGCGGAGCTCGGCGCCCACCGTGCCCTCAACCTGGACGGCGGCGGCTCGAGCACCCTCTTCGTGGAGCGTCTCGGCGGCGTCATGAACGCGCCGAGCGGCAGTCGCTGGGAAGAGCAGCTGGGCTTCGGGGTGCGCCGCGAGGAAGGCGAGGTCCGCCGGTCGCGCCGCACCAAGTCGGGCCGCGAGATGGTCTATGTCCGGGGGGTCGAGCGGGAGGTCATGAACGCCATCACGATCACCGCTCCTTCGATGGAGGGCTTGTTGGCTCCGATGCGCGCGCCGCTGGACGCCCCCCTGCACCTACCCGAAGTCGTGACCCTGCCGCCCCGTCAGAGCTGGCTGCATGCCGGCCGGATCCGGGAGTGGGCCAGGCCGGCGGCGTTCGCGCTGGGCGGACTGCTGCTCTTTGCATTCGGTAGGAAAATGAGACGAAAATTCCATTCTTGAAACGGCCCCATTGCGCGTCTGAAACCAGAGCGGATCCCATCCGTGAAGATCATTCGCCTTTTCGGTTGGCACCATTATCGCATAGGTAGTTGGGTGAAGTGGCGATGCGCCCGAGCGTCGTTCCCCCCCCCTACGCTCAGCTCGCCATTTCCCAATCTCGCGGCCGCAACGACCCCCCTCGTTGCGGCCGCGCTTTTTAATTGCCACTACGGGCGTGGCCCGCTTCGCGGGACTGGCGGCCCCAATTCGCGCCCGTCGCTGCCTGCACGTGCTCGCCGCCATTCGATGGGTCCTTGGAGAACCCTCTTGATGCGATTGGCGGCTGCGCCCAGGCGCTCCTTGAGGCGCTCTGTGTGCACTTGGGGAGTGCACCAGTTGCTCGGCCTGCGCTGCGCAGGTGCACGGGTGGAGCCGCCTGACTCGTTGGTGCTGTTCGAGGACTGGCCCGCTTCGCGGGACCTCGCAACGAACTGCGGCCGCTACTTTTATTCGAGGTGGGGTTCGATGAGCGGCATCACCGCTTCGTGGGTCGCGCTGAGTCGGTCGACGAACGCGTCGTCGAACGCGTCGCGGTTGCGGACCCGGTCGTAGAACGCATCGAAGGTGGCCAGCACCTCGTCCGGGAGGTCCACTTCGACCTCGGTCGAGGCATCGGCGTGGCGCAGCGATGGGTCGACGACCTGCACGGCGTGTTCGGCCAGCCCTTCGTCCTGGTCGAGGAACACCAGCGCCCGCTGGATCGTCTCCAGCGGCTTCTCGAGGACCAGGTCGTAGGCGACCATCATCATCGGGTAGTCCCGCTCGGCGAAGTCCCCGAGCAAGCAGTAGTTCTCGAACCACCACTCGAGCGCGGGCGGCATCGACTGCGGGATCTCTTCCCCGAGCGCTTCGGCCTCGAGCACTTCGAACGCGGTCGTCGAGGCGACGTGGGCGCGCCAGGGCCGGAGACAGAACAGAACCCGTTCGAGCTCGTCCTCGTCGACTTCGAGCAGGCCGGGCGCGAACATCTTCAAGACCTGTCCGCGAAGCGCGTCCGCTTCGCCCACCACCCCGTAGCGGTGTTCGGACTCGTAGAACCCATTGGGGTTCGCGTCGGCGAGCGGTTCGAGCTCCGGGGCGAACGCTTCGCCCACGATCGGCAGACCGGCTTCGGAGAGGATCTGCATCCACAACGACGTGCCGGAGCGGCGGCATCCGGTGACGACGATCACTTGGACTTCCCCGTTGAACTGGGAGCGTCGCTGCGGGGCTGGGCTCGGCCTCCTCGTCGGATGCCTGCGGGGGTCGACCGCTCGCTTCGCTCGACTGCCCCACCCCTCCGCGACAATTCAGTCGCGAGCTTCGGCCCACGGGGCTTCTTCGGCTTGCGGGGCTTCTTCGGCGTGCCGGGCTTCTTCGGCTTCTTCGGCTTCTTCTTCGGCTCCGCGTTGGACTGCCAAGGCACCGGGTACGAGTACTGCGTCATCGGCCGCATCGGCTTCGACTGAAGCTCGAGTTCGTCGACCAGGAGCGCCGGGCAGATCGTGCTCACAGGCACGTAGCCGCTCTCCGCGCCACACCAGGCGTTGTCGACCACCCGGTTGGAACCCGCCGCCACGATGCCGCGCATCGCGTTGAGCGGCGTGCCTACGAAGTCGACTCCGCGCACGAGCTCTTCGCGCCCATCCGGGTAGACGCGGGTGGCGACTTCGATCTCTCCGAGGAACGCTTGGAAGTCGTAGGCTTCGGTGGAGGTCTCGCCGCCGAAGGCCTCGACGATGCGGATGCCGAACGGGACCTCCTGTTCGCGGATCTCTTCGAGGAACGCTTGGAAGAGCTGTGCTTCGGTCATCGCGTCGGAGGTCGCTTCGACCACCGTGACGCCCATGCGGCTCATCGGCCGCGCGTGGTGGGCGCTGCGCGCGTGTCCGTTGCTCTTGTGCTTTTTGCCGATGGGGCTGCGCGAGGTCAGAAACCCGGCCAACTTGCCATCGTCGATGAGCTTCGCTTCGCGGCTCGCCACGCCTTCGTCGTCGTAGTCGAATGCACCCACCAGCGAGCGCCCCTCGAACGTCGTCATGCGCGGGTCGTCGCGCACCGTGATGCCGACCGGCAACACTTCGGAACCGAGTCGGTCGCGGAACGTCTGTCCCTCTTGGCCGGCCAGGAGTCGGTCGCCTTCGAGGCGGTGGCCGAGCGCTTCGTGCACCATCAGCCCGGCCGGCAGCGGCTCGAGCAACACCGGCCCGGCGAAGCTGCGGATCATGGGCGCCGACGCGAGCGCGACGGAACGCGAGTAGAGCACGTTCATCGTGTGCCGGACTTCCGCGAGGTCCGGCAGTTCGTCGTCGTTGGTGGTGAACCAGGTGCGGGTCTGTGGCACCGCCCACCCGTCGGGCGAGAGCACCCACAAGTGCAGCTCCACCGTGCGCAGCGGCTGGCTGCGCGCGATCATCGTGCCCTCGGTGCTGGCGAAGATCCGCACCATGTTCGTCGCCTGCACCCGCAGGTGGCCATCGCGCACGAGCGGGAAGCGTTGAATCGACTTGCTGCCGCGCAGGACGAAGTCGCGCCACGCATCGACGTCGAAGGGCGGCGGGGTCTGGATGTCGAGATCGACGACCGGTTTCACCCGCTCGAACGCCGGCAGTGCCCGGTGTTCGTCCAGGTAGTTCAGCTCGACCGCGCGTTTGTGCAGGAAGTCGTCGCAGGCTTCTCGGTACTTGGCTTCGGTCAGCTTCCAGAGCGCATGGCGGATGCCATCGCCCGGGCCGCCGAGCGGCAGCTGCAACATGTCGAACGACTCGAGGTCGGTGCTGTTGTCTTTGACCCCGCCGTTGCGCACCTGATCGCGCCGGTACGAACCGACGCGCACATCGACGAGCCCGCTGCGGCGCGTCGTGTGGTCCTCTTGCATCAGCGCGCCGAAGCGGGCCTCCATGCGCCGTTCCTCGGCGTGACGGAGCAGCTGCGAGACGAAGTGGGGTTTGGGATGACCCGAGATGCGCATCTGCTCGAGCGCGCGCTGGGACTCATCCGCGAGAAGGTGGGCCAGTTTTTTGGCGGTGTTTCGGTTCACGAGGGTCGGTGGTTGTAGCCAGGTCCGGGCAACCGCGCCAGGGGCCGCGACCTCGGCACCGTCAACCTCGAGCCGCGACGGTGCGCAGCTGAGCGGTCGCCCCCCGGGCTTCGTCGAAGAGATCCCGTTCCAAGAGCACGTCGATCCAGACCCGCAGCGCCTCGGCGCCGAGCGGCTCCAGATCCAGCACCGGCTTCGCGCCTGCTTCCAGCAACACACCCAGCGCTTCCGCTCGCCCGAACCGCGCGGCGGTCGAGAGGGCCGCTTCGTCGATCTGGACCCCACCGGCCAGCAACGATCGGAGCACCGGGGCGTTCCCTTTGCCGGCCGCCTCCTCCAGGAGCGAGCGGCCCGTCACGCGGGCGAAGGGGTCGCACCCCATCTCGAGCAACATCGACACCATCTCGGCGTCCTCCGCGCGTACCGCCAGGGAGAGCGGCGTCGACCACCGCCCGAGCACGTGCGGATGAACCGCCTGGTCCACCAACTGTTCCGCCACGCGGCGCAGATCGCCCAACGACATCGCTCGCCGGAAGGTCTCGTCGCTCGTCGCCGTGACGACCTGCTGGTTCACGTCGATCTTGGCGCCGTGCCCCCGCAGGGCTTCTTCGAGGGCGCGGTTTCGCATGCTCAGCGACCACGGGGTGTCGCCGACGGTGTTCTTCGCGTTCGGATCCGCGCCTCGTTCCAACAGGGACACGACCAGGGCTCGATCCTGCAGCAACACCGCGATGTGGAGCGCGGTGTCGCCCCGCGCGCTGCGCGCCTCGACGTCCGGAGGAAGCCCGCTGTCGGAGAGGAACTCGGACCGACCCTCGCTCCGCCACAGATTCACGAACGGTTCGCCGGCATCGACTGTGGACGCCGACCATGGGGTGTGTGTCTCTCCGAGAAGCGCCGCCACCTTCGCCCGTCGTGCCCCCACACTGCGCGGCGTCTCCCCGTCCTCGTTCTTCGCGTCGGGGTCGGCGCCGCCTTCGAGCAACCGCGCCGCCACCGACAGGTCTCCTTTCACGCACGCGCGCAGCAGCGCGGTGCTGCCGGCCGCGTCCCGGAGGTCGGGCTGGGTGACCTCGGCCAAGAGCGCAACGATGTCCTCCGCCTTGCCCTTCTGCGCGACATCGAGCGCGGAAGTCTTCTGGCTGCTGACGACGTTGGCGTCCGCGCCGTGCTCCAGCAGCAGCCGGACGATCTCCGGGTGCTTCGCCTGCGCCGCGCGCATCAGCGGCGTCCACCCACCCCGCAACGGGTTCACCTCGGCGCCCGCTTGCAGCAGGACCTGGACCACTTCGAGGCTGCCCGAAGACGCTGCCCGGGTGAGCGGGGTCGACGCGTAGTCGACCGTCATCGCGTTCGGATCGAGGCCGAGTCGCAAGAGCCGCTCCACGAGCGCCAGGTGCCCCTTGCCCGCAGCGATCATCAATGTCGTGGTGCCGGTGTCCGACTCACACCAGGGATCCACGCCATGATCCAACAACATCGTGGCCAGCTCCGGAGTCTTGCGACCGAGCGCGGCGTGCAGCAGCGGATGTTTCCCGACCGCAAAGAGGCCCGGGTCGAGGCCAGTGTCCAGCAGTGCCTCGATCGCGTCGCTCGCGTCGCGGTGCATCCAGGCCTTGAGGTGCACGGGCGTGACGTCGGGCACCAGCGCCGCCCAGTCCACCTTCTTCCGCCGGGTGTGTTCGGCCACCCAGTCGTCGAGCAAGAACGTGAGCATCGCGTCGAGGACGGGTTGGTTCTTCGTGGTGATCGCGATGTCCAACGGGGTCCGGCCGAAGTCGTCCAGACGCAGATGGTCGGCGCCGGCCTCGAGCAGGATGCGTGCGACTTCGCCGTACTCGACTTTGGTGTTGTTGTACGCGTCCGCGATGCGGTGCAGCGGCGTGCGGCCGAGCGTCTCGAGCGCCTCCAGATCCGCGCCGCGCTCGCAGAGCAGCGCCACGCAGGCGACCCGCTGTGCGCCGACCGCGATGTGGAGCGGCGACGTGGTCTCGCGTCCGCCGACGTTGGCGTCCGCGCCGGCATCGAGCAGGAACCGAAGCACCTCGGGGTGTCCCTTGGACGCGGCGAGAAACACCGCGGTCTGTTCGAACTTGTCGCGGCTCGCGAACGACGCGCCCGATAGGACCAGTGCCCGCACCACCTCCAGGTGACCGGCGGCGGCAGCCAGCACGAGCGCGAGCGAGCGCGGGGCTTCCTCCCCGTGAGGGATCGCTTCGTTGGCGGGCGCGCCGGCGTGCAACAGCGTCCGCACCCAGCGGGGCTCACCGGCCTGGGCGGCAAAGGTCAGCGCCGAGTTCGCGAAGTGGTTGGCGATCGACGCGTCGGCGCCGCGCTCGAGCAGCAGCTCGGCCACGCCCCAGTGCTTCTTCGAGCACGCACTGAAGAGCGGGGTGGTTCCGTATGCGTTCGGTCCGTCGATCGCGAGGCCCTCGTCGAGCAGCGCGCGCACCTGGTCGACCGCACCGGCGGTTGCGGCGCGGTGCAGCCGGGTGTCGGCGCGGGGCGTTTCTGGCAGCTCCGCCTCTGGGAAGAGCGCCGCCAGCCCGTTCACGGAACACGCCGGATCGTGCGCCACCATCGCGGCGGTCCACCCGGCCCGGTTCGGGCGGTCCTCGACGCCGTGCGCGAGCAGCGCGCGCACGACATCCAACTTGCCGCCGAGCGCCCGCGAGATCAGCAGGTGGTTGCCCGTGGCTGGGCTGAGCAGGACGTTCGGATCCGCGCCGGCCGCGAGCAGCCGTTCGACCATCGCCGCGTCCTTGGCGAATGCGAGCGGCACAGTGCTGGGTGTCCCCCCGAAGTTCGGATCGGCGCCAGCCGCGAGCAGGGTCTCCACGATGGCGACCTTCTCCTTGTGCACGGCCTGACCCAGCGGACTCCAGTTGCCCTTGTTGGATGTATCCGTCTTGGCCCCCATCGCGCAGAGTTGTTCGACCAGCGTCTCGTGCCCCCAGTTGACGGCGGTGTGCAGGGCGGTGTCGCCTGCGATGTCGAGTGTGTCGAGCGAGCCACCGTGGGCGAGCACCAGTTCCACGTGGGCAAGCAGTCCAGACTCGGCCGCTTTGATGATCGGTGGCTCTCGGTCGGACGCGGCGCGCATCGGGATGCCGCACACGATGAACGCTTCCATGAGTCGCAGCGGTCCGTTCTTCGCAGACTGTAGGAACCCGTGGCGGGCGTTGAGGTCCAGCTGGCGGGCGTCGTAGCCGAACTCGGCGAGGGTCGCTTCTGCGGCGTGTCGGTCCATCGCCGAAGTCATACCTCGGATGGCCGGAGTTCTTCCCCATGGAACCAGGCGCGGTGAAGCGCGGGTTCGCGCGGCGGCACAGGACTAAGATAGTCTGCGCGCGTGGGGCAGCCAGAGACGGTTCGGGAGCTCATCGGGGCAGCGCGCGAGACGCGCCGCGCCCAGTTGCCCTACGAGACGATCACCGGCGTCGCGATCGTGATCCATGCGTCCTTGCTGGTGACCTTCAGCCTGCTGCAGATCTGGCCGATGGCCGCGCTCAACGTGCTGAGCATCCTCACCTTCGTCTTCGCGCGCTCGATCATGAAGCGCGGACAACTGGCGTTCGGCCTCGCGCTCTCGGTCGGCGAGGTGGTCATTCACCAATCGCTCGGTGTGTACTACTGCGGCTGGGGCGTGGGGTTTCAGTTCTACCTGCTGACGGTCGCGCCGCTGAGTCTGATGCTGCCGCGGGTCAGCACCCGCATCGGGGCACTGTTCGCGATGGTGCCGGTGGGTACATTCGCGGCGCTCTTCGTTCTCCATCACTACGCGGACCACACCCCGGCGTATCCCCTTCCGGAGACGGTCACCCTCTACCTCGGGCTGGGCAACGCGATCTCTTCATTCGCGATCCTCTGGGTGTTCATCGTCTTCTACCGCAAGGGCGCGGAGATCGCCGAGGACGCGCTCTCGGAGTCGGCCGAACGGACCGAGCGGCTGCTCTTCGGGATCCTGCCGGAGCCGATCGTCGACCGACTTCGCGAATCCCCCGGGGTCGTCGCGGACTCGTTCACCGAAGCGACGATTCTGTTCGCGGACCTCGTGGGGTTCACCGGGCTCGCGCAGAAGAAATCGGCCACAGAGCTCGTGGTGATGCTCGACGAAGTGT
Source organism: Deltaproteobacteria bacterium (assembly GCA_034670305.1). GTDB lineage: Bacteria > Myxococcota_A > Polyangia > Polyangiales > Houyiibacteriaceae > JAXMNT01. The sequence goes on along the minus strand of JAXMNT010000030.1, from coordinate 33,620 downwards.
TCGCCATGTTCGACGATCTGGTCACCGCGCGCGGGCTCGAGAAGATCAAGACCATCGGCGACGCGTACATGTGCGGCGGCGGCATCCCCGAACCGACCGACGACCACGCGGCTGAGATGGCGCGCCTCGCGATCGAGATGCGGGATGCGCTGGCCCAGTACGCCGAGGACTCCGGCGAAGCGCTTCAGATCCGCATCGGACTGCACACTGGACCGGTGGTGGCCGGCGTGATCGGCAAGTCCAAGTTCGCCTACGATCTCTGGGGCGACGCGGTGAATACCGCGTCGCGCATGGAGTCGCACGGATCGCCCGGCCGCGTGCACGTGAGCGAGAAGACCGCACTGGCGCTGGCTGAACTCGATGGCTTCGAGATCGAAGAACGCGGCGTCATCGAAGTCAAAGGCAAAGGCCAGATGAAAACCTACTGGCTGAACGCGGCTTCGTAAGAGGTCGCAAGCGCGGCCGCGGACCGGCTGGGCGCGGGCAAGGGCAAGGGCAAGGGCAGGGGCAGGGGCAAGGGGCTGGCTGAGGTCAGCCTCCGACGAGGGCTTCGACCGGGATGGCGATGCTGCCTGGTTCGAGGGGTTCGAAGTCGTCCGTGGTCTCGCCGTACCAGTACATCAGCGCTTGCACCGAGAGCTCGGTCTCGGCCCAGTGCCAGAGTTCCATGTCGAACTGAAGGCGGCTCTCGAACGGGATCGGGTCGAGCACGTGCAGGCGCAGGTTCGAGATGTGGCCGACCTGGGTGTCCGCGCCGGTCCGAGTCTGCGCGTGGTACGGACGGTCGAAGAGTTCGAGGTCCGTGTAGGCGTATCCGAAGTAGTCCTCGGTGCCGGTGCCGAACCAGCTCGGGAACATGTCGTCGTCGACGAAGATCTTCTCGTCGCCTTCGCCCCACCACGCGAGCGAGGGGTTGGCGACTTCGAAGAGCAGCCCGACCAGTCGGCCGTTGCCGGTGAGGGTGCCGAGGGTGAGGTCGCGGCGGGGCTGCGCGTCGATCTGGCCGAAGTCCCGCCACTTCGCGTGGAAGTACTGACCGGGTCCGAAGGTCCAGCCGCCGAGCGCCACTTCGGCCGGGAACGAGAGGTCGCCTTCGCTCTCGATCGTGATCGCCGCCGAGTCGCGGAACGGCATCACGAACCGGCAGATCATGACGCGGTCGGCCGTGACCTCGAGTGGGTAGGTCTTGAAGACTTGCAGCTCCGGGCCGGACCCGAAGAAGTCTCCGAGCGGTGCACGCACGGTCTCGCGTCCATCGAACGCGATCGAGACCACCGCGCTCCGCAGCAGGGACTCGTCGACGGGTGCCTCGATGCGGAGTTCGCGGATGGCGGCGCCCCCGGTCGCTTCGAACACGGTGGGCATCGGACCGAGCAGCGCGCTCCGGAGGCTGGTGGCCGCGGGCGGCGCCAGCAACTCCGCGCCGAGCGCGCGCACTTCCGAGAGCCGCGCTTCGTGCGCGGCGGCGGTCCAGGTCTCGACGGGGGTGCCGGGGTAGAGCCGGTAGCCGACGTGGAAGTAGAGCGAATCGATCCCGCCCTCTCGGTCGACGTCGCCTTCGTCGGTGGTCACGCGGATCCGCTGCGAGAACCCGATCGGGAAGTAGAAGTTGAACCCACGCGCGGCCACGTACGCGAACGGCTCGGGGAAGCGCGGGTCGTCGCCTCCGAGCAGCGCCTCCATGTTGGCTTCGATCGCGGGCGTCTCGAAGTCGTCGAGGTAGATGCGCAGGGTGCCCTGCGGGTTGGCGGACCAGATGCGTTCCAGCACCCCCGCGCCCTCCACTTCGAGCAGGACGTGTTCTCCGCGACCGTCGACCGTGATGTGGCTCTGGAAGTGGCCCTTGTCGCCGTTGGCGAACCAGGTCTCGTCGCCGGGCCGCGTCGACATGCGGTTGTAGGAAGATGCGAGCAGCGAGCGGTAGTCGCCCCGGCCGGCCGCGAGCGTGTCGAGGTCGGTCATCTGCGGCAAGAGCTCTGCGGCCCCGAGGCTGTCGGCGTCGATCGGACCCGCATCGACACCGCCTCCGTCATCGTCTCCACACCCCAACGTCGCGAGCGCAGAGAACACCACGATCCAGGACCGAAGGCGCACGTCAGCTCGCTTTGGAGACATCGTCAACTTCCGAGTCCTCGTCTTCGGGATCGGTCGAGCCCTTGTGATCCTCGGTGCCATCGAGTGGTTTGCGAATGCGTTTGAGTACGTCTGCGAACGACGCTGGCTTTTCGGGCGTTGGCACGTCGGCGGGATCCAGTTCGGTCAACAGCGTCGGTGCACCATCGCCCGTCGCGACCAGCAACATCTTGCCGCCGACCTCCACCAGAAAGAGCGCGCGGCGTGCATCGAGCGGGACGCGCTCGACGACCTTGATGCGCTGCCCACGACCGACACCGAGTCCGCGTCGCGAAGCCCAGCGCAGGACCACCCACGCCAACACACACACACCACCGAGTGCCAGCAACGTTTGCACGAGTGCCGCGCCGTACCCTCCGGGGAGGGTGGCCTCTGGCCGAGCTTGAAGGAGGACCCAGAACACGGTGGCAACCTACAGGAGATCGCGCCGGTGGTCGCGCCCCCTGCCCTGGGTCCTGACGTTCGGTCAAGGCCTTGCCAGTCCAAGGCGGCCGCGCTCTAACTCGCCCGCTTCGGTCGAAGCAGCGCGACAACGGCCTCCACCACGTGCTCTTCGATCGCCCGGTGGGCTTCGGGACCCGTGCGGTCGGTCAGCGTCTTGCGTTCGGACTCGGTCAGCACAGCCATGCGCGACATGACGGACGCGGCGGATTGAATCGCGAGGCGCGCGGCGGGTCCCGAGAGTTCGATGTGCGGCTCGAGGCCCTCTGCAGCGGCTTTGATCATGCCGCCCATGAACTCCGCCTGGCGCTTCGGGTGCAGCTCGCCCCGTTTGGCGTTCGTCGAGACACGGAGTTTGACCAGCGCCCGCTCCTGACAGGCGAAGTCGAACAGCTCGCGCGCGATGTACTCGATGAACGGGCGGCCAGTTCGCTTGGGATCCGTCGACGCTGGGATCAGCCGACCCACGAGCGCGGTCAGCCGCGCGTAGTAGCCATCGAGGCACGCCTCGAGCAGCGCGTTCTTGTTCTCGAAGTAGTACTGGATGGTGCCAAGACTCACCGAAGCCACCGCCGCTACCTTGCGCAGGCTCACCGAGTCCACGTCGCCATGTTCCGCGAGGAGCGTTCGAGCCGCTGCGACGATCGACTCGTAGGTCTCGGCGGAATCCGCATCTACCGGCCGTGCCATGCGCTGCAGTCTACCCGCAGGTTGCACTTGGCGTGTCAGCGAATGGCGCCAGCGGTCCGCAAAGCTGCGCGCGCGGTCGCGTCGATGCCGGCTTCTTCGAGAATTGCGTCCGTGTCTGCGCCCTGCGTGGGTGCGGGACCAGGGGCCATCGGCGCGACCGGGGTGCGCATGTGGGTCACACCCGCGCGTTCTTCGAACAGGCCGCGCGCCACGTGCTGCGGGTCCTCGAAGACCTCGTCGGCGTGCGGCACGACCTCGATGCAGCAGTCGTTGGCCGCGGCGAAGGTCTTCCACGCGTCGGTGGTCTGCGCGGCGAAGATGCCTTCGAGCTCCGCCATCAACGCCGGCTGGTGCGGGCCAGGCGCCATCGCCTGCAGTTCCGGCGTACGCCCGATGGCAGTGCAGAACGCGATCCAGAATTTCGGTTCCAGCGACGCCAGCGCGACCACGCCGCCGTCCTTCGTGAGGTAGGTCCGGTAGGGCGCGATGCCGCCCATCAACACGTCGCCGCCGGGCGGCGGCTTCCACTGCGCGCTCACGCCGCCGAACCCAAACATCGCGAACGTCGCCGCGCCTTCACACATCGAGATGTCGACGAGTCGACCTTCCCCCGACCGGGTGCGTTCGGAGAGCGCGGCCAGGATCCCGATGACCGCGTAGAGCGCACCACCGCCGATGTCTGCCACCTGCACGCCTGGGACCTGAGGCGGTCCGCCCACGGGTCCGGTGAACGAGAGCACACCCGCGCGGGCGAGGTAGTTCAGGTCGTGGCCGGCGCGGTGCGCGTCCGGGCCGTCCTGTCCGTAGCCGGTGATCGCGCAGTAGATGAGCTTCGGGTTCAGGGCGCGGAGCGACTCGTACCCGAGCCCGAGTTTGGCGAGCACGCCGGGCCGGAAGCTCTCCACGAGCACGTCGTAGTGGCCGATGAGCGAACGAAAAACCCCGCGCCCCTCCTCGGTCTTGAGGTCGAGCACGAGGCTTCGTTTGCCACGGTTGAGCACGGAGTAGACGGTGTTGACTCCGTCGGGTCCCTGCGGGGGCATGTTGCGGATGTAGTCCCCACCGCGGGGGTCTTCGACCTTGTCGACCGATGCGCCGAGATCACGGAGCACCATCGTCGCGAACGGCCCCGGGAGGAGCCGTGAGAGGTCGAGGATCCGCACTCCCTCGAGCGCGGATCCAGAGAGACCAGCGAGCACAGTCGGCTAGCTGAGGATCTCTTGGAGCTTGGTGGCGAGCATCGCGTTGCCCGAGACCTTGAGCTCGTTCGCGAAGTAGAGCTGCATCGCGGCCTGCGGGTTCTCCATGATCTGGTTCCAGCTCTCGGAGCTGCACTCGATGGTGCATTCGGCGTTGCCGGCGTCGCCTTCGGTCACGCCGAGCTCGTCCTTGAGGTTGAGCGTCCAGCTTCCACCGCCGTCGCCTTCGATGATGAACAGGAAGATCGCGTCGACCTGCTTGGCCTTCTCGGGATCGGTCTTGATCTTCTCGGGGATGATCTGGTCGAAGAACGTCTTGGCGTCGGCCATGGCTGGCTCCTTTGAGGGTGGGGCGGCGCGTTGTGCGCATGCAACTGCGAGCAATCGCAGTGCTGAATCACCATTCAGCGAGATGGACCTACGACGCACGAGGGAATCAGTCAAGCCTCACGCAATGCCGAGTTTGGCTTCGATGCAGGCCCGCAGGTCCGCCCGGAGGGTGCGCCGTGCGTCGAGAAAGTCCTGCAACGGCACCTTCTCGCTCAGGTCCAGACCGTGATCCGCCACGAACTCGTACACCCCGTCGTCCGCCACCACGACCCCGGACATGCCGCCTGAGTTCGGACCCTCGAGCACGAACGCGGTCGCGCCCGCGTCGAGCAGCGCCGAGTAGCGGTTCTGGCCGAGTTGGAAGAGCACCTTCTTCACGTGGCTCTGGACCGGCTCGAGCGTGCCCGGGTAGTGGGTCTCGAGGAACACCTTCAAGGGGATCTTGTCCGGGTTCAGGAACACGCCGTGTTCGTTGCCGTCGAACCGAAACACCGCTTCCTCGAATGGGGTGTCGACCACGAAGAAGCCCTCGACGCCGCTTGGGTTGGGCCCGACGGTGAAGAACTCGGCGGCGCCGCTGTCCCGGAGCGCACGCATCTGGGCGCTGTCTTGTCGTCGTCGGCGCGCGAGCAACTTCTCGCGTACCGCACGCCTCGCGGCGTCTTCCAGTCGAGGGTTGTCCAGGTACACCTCGAGTGGGATCCCCTCGCCGACGCTTGGCTCGGTTTGGTCGGTGTAGCCGGAGTAGGGAAAGACCATCGCGTCGGTGACGAGCACGCCTGCATAGCCTTCGGCGCCGGCGTGAAGACTCACGTCCAGCGCGCCAGAAGCCTTCAACTCGTCGAAGGTGGGCATACCGAACCTTGACACCCTTTCATCGCGGGTCTAAATCGCTCGTCCGCTTGCGGAAGTGGCGGAACTGGTAGACGCGCATGATTCAGGTTCATGTGGGGTAAAACCCGTGGAGGTTCGAGTCCTCTTTTCCGCACCGCAGACAGCTTGGCCCCGGCCAGGCTGTTTGTTTTCCGTCCGCCTGCGGCAGCCGTGACGTCGCGCGGAAGCTCCGCGCGGGGACCGCCGCATCGCCCGCGGTCAGCCAAGTCCAAGTGTCTGAAATCGACGCCCCCTGAGCTTCGTGAATCAGCTCTCCGCGTCGCAGGAGATGTCGTCGAACGCAGGCTCTACGCAGCCGCAGCAGCCGCAGTCGATGGAGCGGGTGCCGCAGGCGAGCGTGCAGCTCACCGGGCGGAAGCAGGTCGGGGTGCAGATGTCGTTGCACATCGGACCGCTGCCGCTGCCCGAGTCGACCGGACCGGTGTCCGCGTCGGGGCCGGAGTCGACCGGGCCGGAGTCGGCGTCGGGTCCAGAGTCGACCGGGCCGGTGTCGGCGTCGGGACCGGAGTCGACCGGGCCGCTGTCGGCGTCGGGACCGGAGTCGACCGGGCCGGAGTCGACCGGGCCGGAGTCCATCGACGGAGCGTCCTCAGACATCGGTGCGTCGTCGAAGAGGGGTGCGTCGTCCGCCACGGGCGCGTCGCTCGTCCGCGCGTCGGAGGCACCGGAGTCGACCTCCTCCATGGGCGGGTCGCGGTCGGAGCAAGCGAGACCCATCAGAAGCAAGCCGCTGAGCACGAGGCGCAAAGTCATGGCGCCATCTTACCCCCGGCAAAGAGGGCGCGCATGCCGACCCTGGCCACCCACCAGGCCGCTCTGGCAACCTCGGCCTCATGTACCGTGAGCCTTCCCCACCGCCGGACGCCAAGCCCGCGCCCTACGCCGGACCCGCGCTGGTCGTCGTCGTGGTGCTCCTGCTCCTGGCGTTCACCCTGGCGCTCAGCTGGATGAGTGCGCGCTACGGCGGCCCGGTCGACGAGGCCCATCAAGCCCGCCTCGGTGCGTCGCAATCGGGCACGCCAGCATGAAGAAGCGGGCCCCGGGTTTGAACGCGGGCTCGGACGGAGTGCTTCGGTGCTTCTGGGCCGGAGACGATCTTGAGTACCAGCGCTACCACGACGAGGAGTGGGGCGTGCCCGTCACGGACGATGTGCGGCTCTACGAGAAGCTCTGCCTCGAAGGGTTTCAGAGTGGGCTGAGCTGGCGCACGATCCTGCACAAGCGGCCGGCGTTTCGAGCCGCGTTCGCCGACTTCGACTTCCACCGAGTCGCGAAGTTCAATCAGAAGGACGTCAAACGGCTGCTCGGCGACGCGGGCATCGTCCGGCACCGCGGCAAGATCGAAGCGACCATCGTCAATGCGGGCGCGGTGGTGCGGTTGCGGGAAGAAGGCACCACGCTCGCCTCGTTCGTCTGGGCCTTCGAGCCCGATCCCAAGACGCGCCCCAAACGTCTGACCCTCGCCGCGATGAAGAAGCTCACCGCGACCGACGCATCCACCGCGCTGTCGAAAGCGCTCAAGAAGCGCGGCTTCCGTTTCGTCGGACCCACGACCGCGTATGCGTTCATGCAATCGATGGGCATCGTCAACGATCACCTCGAAGGTTGCCCCCGCCGCGCAGACGTCGAGGCGCTGAGGAGCGCGAAGGGTCCGGTGCCGATGACTCCTTTTTCTTAGGCAGCCAAATAAATCGTGTGCGCACGGAGGGCGCACGGGGATACTCGCGGCATGCGCATTGCCGTGCTCTCTCAGAAACCAGAGTCTTATTCGGTTCGCCGCTTGTTGGAGGCCGCGAAGGATCGCGGCCACGACGGATGCGTCGTCGCGTATCTCAACACCCACATGAACATCAAGTCGGGCAGCCCGACGCTCGACTACTTCGGCGAGCCGCTCGAGCGCCCCGGCGCGATCATTCCGCGCATCGCGTCGGCGAGCACGTTCTACGGAACGGCGGTCGTCCGGCAACTCGAGATGATGGGCGTGTCCACGCCGAGTTCGTCGCAGGCGATCGCACGCTCTCGCGACAAGCTGCGCAGCCTTCAGATCTTGTCGCGGGAAGGGCTCCCTTTGCCCGTCACCACGTTTTGTCACTCGACCCAGGACATCGGCGGCTTGATCGAAGGCGTCGGCGGGGCGCCGCTCATCGTGAAGTTGCTCGAGGGCACGCAAGGCATCGGAGTGGTGCTCTGCGAGACCAAGAGCGCCGCTGAGTCGGTCATCGAAGCGTTCCGCAACTTGGAAGCGAACCTGCTCGTCCAGCAGTACATCGCGGAGGCCAAAGGCAAGGACCTGCGATGTTTCGTGGTCGGGGGGGAGGTGGTCGCGGCCATGGTGCGCACCGCGGCACCCGGCGAGTTCCGCTCGAACATTCACCGGGGCGGAAAGGGCGAACCCGCCACGCTCAGCCGGCGCGAACGGTCGGTTGCGATCAAGGCCGCCAAAGCGATGAAGCTCGGCGTCGCGGGCGTCGATCTTCTCCGCGGCAAGGATGGCCCGCTGGTGATGGAAGTGAACTCGTCGCCCGGCCTGGAAGGCATCGAGACCTCGACCGGTTTCGATGTGGCTGGGGCCGTCATCGACTACGTTGTCGGCAACGCCCACAAGAAGAAGCGGGTGGATGCGTGAAGGGGGTCGCTCGATGACTCGCAAGGGCACCAAGTCTCCGAAGACGCCGAAGGCCGCAGCCACGAAACAGACGCCGAAGGCCGTCGCCGCGAAGGCCGCGAAGCCGCCGAAGACAGACGCCGGGACGGCCACCGGAAAGCGCGCGAAGTCGGCGCTGCCGTCGAAGACCGCCAAGAAGAAGGGCAAGGTCGTTCGAGCGGACAAGCCGCTGAGGGTGCTTGTGCTCACCCGCGAGCCGAAGGGATCGGCCGGGCGCATCGCCGATGCCATCGCGGCGCGGGGGCACATCGTGAAGGTGCTCGGGACCTACGAGGTCACGCTGGAGCTCTCGACGGGCAGCCTGAGTCTGGTGCGGAACCAACAGCCCCTGAAGACCTACGACGCGGTGCTCGCGCGGGTTGGCCACAGCGCGACCTCGCACGGCGCGATGGTGCTGCGACAGTTCGAGCTCATGGGGGTGCCCGTCTTTCCACGCGCGGACGCCCTCGTCGCGAGCCGAGACAAGTTGATCGCACTGCAGCGGTTGGCCGCGGCCGGGATCCCGATCCCGCAGACGTCGTTCGTGCGCCGGCGCAAAGACCTCGGTCCCACCATCGCGCGGCTCGGCGCGCCGCTGATCGTGAAGGTGCTCGAAGGCACCCAAGGGCGCGGCGTGCTGCTCGCCGAGACCGCGCGCGGCGCCGAAGCGATCGCCGAAGCGCTGCTCTACGCCGACCGGCCGGTGCTGCTCCAGAAGTTCATCGCCGAGAGCCGCGGGCGCGATGTGCGCGCGTTCGTCGTCGGAGGCGGCATCGTCGCGGCGGTTCGGCGTGTCGCGAAGGGGGACGAGTACCGCTCGAACGTGCACCTCGGCGCGAGCGCCGAACCGGTGGATCTTCCCGCGTCCTATGCGCGCGTCGCGGTCGACGCGGCCCGCGTGCTCGGACTGCCGATCGCCGGCGTCGACGTGCTCGAGGGCAAGGACGGTCCGGTCGTGGTCGAGGTCAACTCGTCGCCGGGCGTCGTCGGGATCGAAGAGGCGACCCGCGCCGATGTCGCCGGCGCGATCGCGCAATGGCTGGAGCGCGAAGTCTACGCGCTCCAAGCCAAAGCGCTTCAAGCCAGAGCCAACGCCTGACCCGACCGCGCTTCAGTCGTTCGCGGGGGTGTGCATCACCGCGTGCATGGCGTTGTGGAACGTGTCGAACGACGCGTCGAACTCGGGACCACCGTCGGGGGTGGCTTGGCACTGCGCGAGGAACGCTTGCGCGCTCTCGGTGAGGGCCGCGCCTTCGTCGGGGTGTTCGGTGTGCTCGGCGCCTGCGGCCGCGGCGAGCTCCGCGAGGTTGGCGGCTTCCGGACAGACCACCGGGCCCGTGCGCTCTCCGTGCCAGAGCGGCGCGAATGCGTCGTGGAGCGCGGTCAGCGCCGGTCCGAACTCGCCGTGGTGATGCGCGTGGTGTTCGCCATGCGGCTCGCCCGGCTGATGGTGCTCGTCTTGATGCTCGCCACCGCTCGAGTGCTCCGAGTCGGCTTCTTCGGCACCACCGCCGCAGGCCAGCGCGCAGGCGCAGAGCATCGTTCCCACCAGGTTCCAAGATCGTTTCATGATTCCTCCATGCGGCCGGCGCTGGACTGAGAACGCGAACGCTCCAACCTCTCCACGGGCAGCCGAGTTGCGGCCTGCATGTGTCCGACCGGCCGGATCCACGCAACCGGAGCGGTCAGTCGAAGCGGGTCCAGGTCTTCGCGACCAAACGTTCGTGGGGGAGGAACCGCGCCTTGTACTCCATCGCATCGCAACCGGCGATGTAGAGCCCGAGGTACAGCCATTCGAGGTTCCAGGTCCGGCAGAGCTCCAGCTGCTTGAGGATCGAATACGTGCCGATGCCGAGTGATGCGAAGGCTGGATCGTAGAAGCAGTACACCGCGGACAGCGAGGTCTCTCCGCGGTCGACGACGGCGGCGCCAACCATCTTCCCGTCCACCGAGTACGTCAGCTCGAACGAATCGCACTGCCGGTCCACCAGGAAGCGCTGGTAGCCGAGGACCGTCATCTCACCGCCCTCGTCGCGCGCGAGTCCGCGCGCGCTGCGGTGCAGGTCGTAGAGCCGCACGTGTTCGGAGGTCGCCCGGGGCGGGCCGAGCCGGGTGCGGATCTCCCGATCGCCGCGTCGCAAGGTGCGGCGCAGCGTCTTGCCGAGCTTGAAGTCCACGGGGAGCCGAATCGCCTCGCAGGCCTGGCAGGCCGGGCAGGTCGGCCGGTAGAACAGGGCCCCGTGGCGGCGATCGCCCCGGGCCAGACGCACGTCGAGTTCGTGTCCTTCGAGCTGCCGGATCGGAAGACGCAGCGGCATGCGCGCGCGCTGGCCTTCCAGGTAGGGGCACGGCTCGACCGAGTCGTGCACCAACAGCTCCGCCGGTTGGATGTCGACGAGCAAGGGCAGCGTCTCCAGGCGGTTCACCCACTCAGAATGCCATGAACGGGTCTCTGGCCACAGCGTGGTCCTGGAACTTCGGAGCGAACGGTCACGAAATCGTGCCTCATGGCCACGTGTGCATGGGCGCTCCCGCAGCGCACCGCTGCGCCTCCCCCAGCGGCCGGATGCTGGTAGCCTCCGGCCGCGCACGATCGAGAGCATCCGCAGGGGGTGGGGCTTGTCGGTCTAATTGGCGCCGATCCAAAACCTTTTGCCCTCCAAGGCGTCTGGTCTTCCGCATGCGACGAATTCATCTGCTCACGCTCGCGCTCGCCTCGCTCACCGCGACCGTCTCCGCACAACGCAACACCGGCCTCGAGCTGGAACTCAACGGCGCGACCAACGCGACCTACGGCGAGCCGCTCTCGTTCAGCGGGGTGGTCTACGACGTCATCGACCTGGCCGAGCTTCGGCCGGCGGCGGGCGCGCAGGTGTTCCTGCGACTGCGTGAGTACGACGCCGAGGCGCGCAACCATCGCGTCGTGCGACAAGTCGAGATCCAGGCCGACCGCACCGGTCGCTTCGCTGGATCGATCGTGATCCCGGAGCAACGTTTTCAGAACCCGCAGCTCCAGTTCGAGATCCGCTCGGGCCAGAAGACGCGCACGTTCGAGTACGGCATGTCGCTGCAGTCGCCGCTCCACTTGGACGTGCTGCTCGACCGCCGGCGCTACGAGCCCGGCGAGACCGCAAACGTGTGGGTCCGTCTGACCCGGCAGTCCGACGGTGCGCCGGTGACCGGCCGCACGTTGCGCGTGGTGGTCAACGATCCTTCGGGCCGGCCGCTCGCCGACCAGCGCTTGCCGGTCGCACCGAGCGGCGCGATCACGATGCCGGTCGAGCTCCCGGCCTCCGCCGTGGACGGCGGGTACAGCGTCCGGGTGAGCGTCGACGACTCGATCGCCAATGCGTCCGGTGCCGCGAACTTCCAGGTTGGGCGACGAACGGTCGAACGCATCCTCGTCGACGCCAACCTCGACCGGCGCGTCGTGCCCCCGTCGGGCCAGCTCACTGGCCTGATCCGGGTGAACACGCCTTCGGGGACTCCGATCGCGGAAGCCGAGGTGAAGCTCTCGATCGGACGGGTCGAGCAGACCCTCACCACGAACAGCCGCGGCGAGGTGCCCATTCGCATGGACGCGCCGAGCTACCTGGCGGGAGACGTCGCGACGCAAGCGGTGCAAATCCGCGTGACCCATCCGGGCCACGGAACCATCCACACCCAGGTCGCGTTCCTGCTCTCGCGCGTGCAGTGGCGGGTCGAAGCCACGGCCGAGACGGGCGGCCTCGTGCCCGAGGTCGATGCCGAAGCGATCCTCGCTGTGACCGATCCACGCGGCGAACCCGCGCCGGCCGGCACCCGCATCCGGGTGGTCGGCGCGACGGTGCCACGCGGCACGATCGAACTCGCGGTCGACGCGCACGGACTCGCGGTGGTTCCGCTCCGGGTGGAAGACGGCGCCGCCGGCCCGATCCGCGGCGCGAGCGCGACCTCAGGGTGCAGCGGGATCGCGACCCGGCTCGACGTGACGGTGCTCGACGAAGATCGACCGGCCTTCGCGCGGGTCTGCGTGGCCGTGCAGCCGAAGGCGCGGGTCCGCCCCGAGGTGCGCACGCGAGTCGTCGCGCCCGGCGGGACGGTGGAAGTCGATCTCGGCCGACACCCGGACGTGCGCGGTCGGCCGGTGCTGGTCGAAGCGCTCTCCCGCGGCGTCGTGGTGGCCTCCGACTTCGCGACCGGCGCCCGCGCGAGCCTCGAGCTTCCGCCGCACGTCAGCGGCGTCGTTCAACTGCGCGCGCGACCGCTGCTTCCGCACGACCGCATCCCGGAACTCGACCAGTACGGGGGCACATCGCTCGGCGTCGGTTCGTTCGATGCGGTGCTCGTCCGACCGGCCGATGCATTCGGCTTCGCGCTCGAACCGGACGCCGAGCGCTACGAGGTGCGTCAGACCGCACAGGTCTCGCTCGCCACCACGAGCGCGTCTCCGCGCGCCTGGGCGGCACTGGTCGTCCGCGACCTCGCGATGCACGGCGGCGAAGTGCCGTGGACGATGGACTGGTTGCGCGGCGCGATCGACGAAGCGGCGACCAACCCCGCCGCCGAAGGCGCGGAGCTGATGTTGCGCGCGGCCCTCACCGCCACGCTTCCAAGAGATGGAGACCCGTCCGGACCGCAGCCGCTCACCCAGCCCTACTGGCGTGAGACCCAGCACTTCGGTGGCCAGACCGGTGTGCTGCGCGACCCGATCGTGCTCCGAGACGAGCTCCGCCGCCGGGGCATCGGCCGCCTGATGGTGATGCTCGAGAGCATCGTCGAGAGCGCCACCATCGACGACCTCGTGGAGCAGAACATCGTGTCTCGCCGCGGCGCCGCTTACAGCTTCCACCCCGACGCGCTGGCCAACCTCGTCAACGCCCGCCGCATCTCCGCGTCTCAGGTCGCGACCCTCGGCAACGAGACGATGACGATCGCCAACCTGCGCGAAGTGGATCCGACTTTCTCCTTCGCGACGTTGGCCCAGCGCATCACCCGCAAGCGCCTCGTATTCCTGATGCTCGTGATCAAACGGTTCACGGATCCGGACAACGCCGACGCGGCGCGTGCCTCGGCTGGGCAGCCGCCGGAGCGGTGGCTCTCGCGGCTCGTGCAGCTCGGCACGTTGACCTCGGCCCACCTGCTCGATCCCTGGGGCCGTCCGTTCTCCCTTCGCCGCACCACGTCGCCACGCGTCGTCCTGAGCGATCGGGCGCCGGCTTGGGAGCTCGTCAGTCCGGGTCCGGATGGCCGGGCGGGCACCGGCGACGACGTATCGAACCCGTTCGGCCGGGTGGTCGCGGCCGGGTCTCCCTACGCCGTGGCTTCGGGTGAAGACCGGCTGATGAAGGCGCTCTCGACGCTTGCGCCGGGGCCGCAGGTGCTGGCCGCGATGGCGCAGGCGTACGCCAGCATCAGTCTGGCGGCGCGCGACGAGCAGCGCGCCCGCACGGTGACGGCGAGCCTCTCGGAAGCCGACGACGCGCTGGGCAGTCTCGACGGCGACGCCATCGGGGAAGCCTACGGGTACGGGGGCCTCGGCCTGCGCGGCACCGGCCGCGGGGGTGGGGGCAGCGGCGAAGGCACCATCGGTCTCGGCAACATGGGCATGATCGGGCGAGGCGCCGCCCCGAGCCGAGCGCGGAGCCGTGCACCGCAGGCCGCTGCCGCCGACATGGCGGAGCCGGAGGAGGCCATCGCGACGGAGCACCGGGAACAGCGCAACGAGCAGCAGGCGGCGCCGCCTGCGCCGCCGAGTGCGTTCGGTACGATGCGCGACGTCGTCCGCGAGGACTTTCCAGCCACGCTCGCGTTCGTCGGTGAGATCCCGCTCGACGGAACCGCGACCACCCATCCGGTGGTGCTGGCCGACGCGCTCACGACGTACCGGGTCGAAGCGATCGCCTGGACCGCGACCGGCTGGGTACGCAGCGCTTCGACGGAACTTCGCGTGGATCAAGAAGCCACCATCGACGCGCCGATCCCGCCCTTCGCCACCATCGGCGACGTGCTCACGGTGCCGGTGCGGGTCGAGAACCGCACCGACGGAGTGCTCCACGCCAAGGTCACCTTCACCGGCGAGGGGCTCGGCATCCAAGGCCCCGAAGCGCAAACCGTCGAGGTTCCGGCGCACCGCGCGATCGAAGTGCCCGTCGAGCTGCGCACCAACGAGGTCGGAGAAGGATCGGTGATGGTGCGGGTCCTGCGCGCGAGCGACGATGCGCCGCTCGATGCGGTCCGCCGTCCGCTCGTGGTCTGGCCGGACGCTCGCCTCGTGCGCGACCGTCGATCGCAACTCATCGAACCCGGCGAAGGCACCACGCGCCTCCGCTTCGAGGTTCCAGCAGACGCGACGGCACGCGGCGCGGGCGAACTTCGAATCGTGCCCGCGACGGCGCTCTTCGGAGCGGCGAGTGAGTACGGCGCGGGCAACCCGCACGCCGGGTGGGCGCTGGCGCTGCTCGGGGAAGAGATCCCCGAGGAGATGCTGATGCATGCCCGGGCGGTTCTGCGCGTCACGGACTTGAACGAAGCCCACAACATCGGAGGCAACCCGATCCAGACGGCGCGCGCGATCGCGACGGCCTGGAACGACGCCACGGTGCCCGACGGAGTGATCCGGCGCGGGTTGCGTCACGTGAGCGGCATCCTCGGGGGCGAAGCCAGCGCTGGGACCGCGCCCCGCGACGCGTCGGCGCTGCTCGCGCTCGCGGTGGCCACCCGCCACCGCGAGCAACGGGCCGCGCTCCGCGACACCGTCGACATCATGAAGTCGGATCTGATCCGGCGGGTCGGCAGCGGCGCGGTGCAGATGTCCGATGCGCCGGTGGAGTGGGCCCGCGCAGCGTTCGCGTTGGCGCTGGCTGGTGAAAGCGGGAGGGCGCGCGAGCTCTTGCGCCGGGTGGAGCGCCACGTGATCACGCTCGGCTCCGGTCCGGACGGCGAGGCGTTCCTCGAAGCACCGAACCAGGCCGGCCAACCGTGGGCGCGTCTCGAACCGACGGCGCTCGTCGCCGGTGCCTGGGCCGCGCTGTCCGAACCGGGCCGTGGACTTCCGTTCACCCGCCACCTCGTCGGTCTCGCCGAGACGGCGGAACACTGGCCCGCCGATGCGCGGGTTTACGCGACCGCTTCGGCCGGCTTGCTCGCGGGTCGCGGCGCTGGCGCGCAGATGCGCGCCACCATCGACGGCCGCCCGCTCGAACTGGCCGCGCCCGACGACGCACCGACCTCCACGGTGCGGGTTGCGGTGCTGCCCGACGCGGGCACACCCGGCGCGCACGTCGTGGAGATCGCGGGCGCACCGGGGCTCGCGCTCGCGTTCGCCGACGTTCGCTACGGCCGACCCTGGGATTCGGAACCGGCCCGCCGTGCGCGCATCGATTTGGTGATCGACGGGGAGCTCGGTCCCCGCGACGCACGGGCTGGTCTCGCGCTCACGGTGCGCAACCGCGAACCGCGTCTGATGACCGCGCCCATCGTCTGGATCGATCTGCCGGCCGGCACCGAACTCGACGAGCCCACCCGCGAAGCCCTGCACGGACTCACGGTCTCGGAGCCGACGATGGAAGGACGCACGTTGCAACTGCGGCTTCGCCCGCTGGCCCCCGGAGGCCACGCGCGCATTCCCCTGCCGCTCCGCTGGAGTCTCAGCGGAACCCTTCGCGGGCTCGGTGCGTCGGCGTTCGACGATGCGTCTGCAGCGGGCACGGAGGTCCGCGCCACCGCAGTGCTCGGCTCGCGTGAACTGGTCATCGATCGCGAGGGCGAAGAACCCGATGCGGTGGAAGCGGAGTCCTCTCCGGCGCCGCTGCCGCCCCCACCCTTGCCGATCGAGCCGCTCGACTCCTTTGGACCGGTCGCGTCGGCGACCGTGCTTTCGACCGAGGTGCTCTCGTGAACCGCGTCTTCTTCGTTTCGCTCTGTCTTGCCCTGGTCGCGCTCGCACCTGGGCACACCCCCACCGCCGATGCGCAGACCAGCACCTCCCGGCCGGTCAACCGGGGCGACGTCACCGGCGTCGAGCTGCAGCTCGATGGGCCGCTTCACGTCGTGCGCGGAACCCGTCTTCGATGGGCGATGACCGCGTACGAGGTCGTGGGCCTCGACGGACTGCGCCCCGCGACCGGGGCTCAGATCCAGGTCGCCACGTCGCTCGTCGACGAAGAGGCGAAGGCCGACGTCACCACCGACTTCGGTGGCCGGGTGTTGGTCGAGATCCCGATCCCGGAGGACGCGCCCGACCACTTCGGCGCGACGATCAACGTGCACGCCCGCCGAGGTGTTTCGCGTCGGTTCGAGCTGCAGGTCCGCACTTCCGATCCGCGCAACCTCCAGGTCTGGGCGTCTCCTCAGGTGACTTCGCCCGGCCGCTTGCCCGTGTTCGGCCGCCTCGCCCGTCGTTCGGGCCAGGCCTACGGAGACACCCCAGTGCACCTGATCGTGCGCGATGCCCGCGGACCGCTCGGCGCCGAAGTGCATCTGCGCACCGACGCGCGTGGCGTGTTCAGCCACGAGTTCCGCATCCCGAGAGAGGTGGAAGGCGCGTTGCAGATCGCGGCCCGCACCGACGCCGACGACCACCATCGGGCGGCGTCCGCCGCCACCGCGAGTCAGATCGCCGTGGCCACCGACCCGGCGCTGGTCATCCAGGTGAAGACGCCGCGCGTCGCGCGCCCGAACGGCGCCGTGCCGGTCGAAGTCGCGGTGCGGCGGGCCGACGGCCGTCCCGTACCCCACGCGCGGGTGCGGCTCGGTGGCCGACCGGTGCCGCTCACCCGCGAAGAAGAGCAGCGCGACGACCGGCGCTACCCGCTCGTTCAGACCGACGCGCGTGGACGCGTGACGTTGTCTTGGGATGCACCCCAGGTCGCCGCGGGATGGAGCGACGCGACGGTCACCGTGCAAGCCGGACTCGCGGGCATTGGCCGTGGCGCCGGCCGCGCGACGGTGCGTGTCAGCCCCGCCCGCTACGCCGCGCGCATCTCGGCCGAGGGGGGTTCGCTCGTGCCCGGTCTCGGCGCGCGGGTCTTCGCGCGCGTCGTGACCATCGACGGCGACCCGGCGCCGGCCGGTGTCGAAGTGCGTTCGTCGGGTGGCCGCCTGGGTGACCTGACCGGCACCACGGATGCGTTCGGTGTGGCGGTGCTGACCGGCCGGGTCGGCGACGCGCCAGAGGACGATCGGTGTGGCGGAGACGCCGCGACCGCGCTCGATCTGCACGTCGCCGGTGGTCCCGCCAGCCAGCACTGTCTGGCCGTGGACCCCGACGCTGCGGCGCGGGTCCAGCTGGAGCCAGCGCTCTCCCACCCTGGCGGTGAGATCGCGGTCGAGGTCGAGCGCGTGGCCGCCGCGCGTTCGTTGCCAGTCGCCGTTGTCGCGCTTCACCGGGTCCCTGGTGGGCTCGAAGTCGTCGCGTCGGAGATCCTCCCGCCTCGTCAGGACTCGTTGGCAATCACCTTGCCCGACGACGTGGTCGGCGAAGTCATCGTGCGCGCGCGCCCGCTGTTCGGACGCTCCATGCAAGAGATCCGAGGCGGCGCGGCGATGCTGCTCTCCCAGCCGACCCCAGGGCCTGGGCTGGTGCTCGAAGGCAACGACGGCAGCCCGGAGCTCTTCGGGCCGGCGCTCCAAGGTCGTGCCCAGGAGACCATGACGGTGCTCGGCTTCGCGCTTCCCATCGAGGTCATCACCGCGTTCGAAGAACAACTTCGGACGCTCGCGACCGCGCCGGTGAGTGACCCGCGCATTCGGTCGGCTTCCGGCATCGCCGCGGTGCTCGCGGAACGCACCCCGAGCGACATCGGCGCGCCCGCGGTGCTTCGGGGCCGCAACGCGGAGCCCACCCCCGAGCCGCAGAACCCGGAGCAGCTCGGACTGCTGCGCGACCCGTGGCGCGCAAGCCACCGCTTCATCCAGGGACGGCTCGCGCTCGTGTTCCGCGCCATCGAAGCCCGCGTCGACGCCGCCGTGCCCGAGCAGATGGACGAGATCGCGGTCGAAGAACGCGGACGGTTCCGCTTCAACCGGCAGTTGCTCGCCTCGCTCACGGACGGCCTCGGCAGCGAGGGCGCGACCGGTCTCGGCGGCGAGCCGCTGACGATCGAACGGCTCGAGTCGCTCGACCGCGCGTTCAACTACGACATGGTCGCGCGCCGCATCACTCGACGCCGGCTCTTCAAGTTGCTGCTCGCGATGCGGCAGTTCGTGCAGAGCAACACCCTGGACCTCGCGTGGACGCGTCCGGGCGACGCGACCTTGTGGATGGAGCGGTTGCGCCACCAGCACGCGCCCGGACTCGGCAGCGTGCGGCCTGGGGAACTCGTCGACGGATGGGGCCGCCCCTTCGAACTGCGCGCGGTCGCGCGGGCTCGGTTCTCCCGGGTGCAGCCGGTGGCTGGATACGAACTCATCAGTGCCGGCCCCGACGGCCGGTACGGCAACCGCGACGACATCTTCGATCCCACCGCTGCGGTGTTGCCGTCGAACTCGCTCTACGCCCAGGCCGTGGATGAAGAGTCCCTCGTCGCTCGGCTTCGCGGCGTCGAGCTCGGCCGCGCCACCGTGGAGATGGCGTCGCGCGCGTTCGGCGTGCCGGGGCCGAACATCGTCGCTCCTTCGGACGAGGGGCCGCGCTCGAGCAACCCCGGCAACCTGCCCGAGCAGCTGCGGGACGACCCCTACGCGCTCGCCATCCGGCGCCCGACCCGTCCGGCGAGCGGCCGGCTCGCGCACGTCGAGGAGACCGGAGCCGGCGAAGCAGCCGCCATTCGCTTGCGGGTCGGGAGCGAACCGCGCACCTGGCGCACACTGGGCCTCGGTTTCACCACCAGCGGCTCTGTCTCGTTCGCAGCGGCGACGAGCCGCGCCGGCGCACCGATTCTCTCGGACATGCAGATCCCGTCCCGCCTTCGGGTCGGTGAAAGCCTGCGCGTGCCGCTGCACGTCACCAACGTCACGGCGGAGACGGGGAGCTTTCAGCTCTCATCGGAAGCCGAAGGACTGCGGGTTGAACTCGAGCCTTCGATCACCGTCCCCGCAGGCGAGACCCGGAGCCTCTCGGTCACGCTGACCGGGACCGAGCCGGGCCGGCACCGCGCCCGCGTCGATCTGTCGGCAGGCGGCACCCGCGTGCGCGGCATCGAACGACGGGTGTGGGTCGACCGCGGGTTGCACCCGATGCGTCGCCGCGCGTCCGGCCTCGTCCGTGGTGAATGGGAGGTGGAGTTCCCGCTTCCGAGCGATGCTCAAGACGTACAGGCGCGGGTGGTCGCGATGTCGGCGGTGGGCCTTGTCGCGGACCCGGACCTGAACGACCTTCGCCGCGACGACCCGGCGCTCGTGGCGTGGGCGGAGACGCTCGCCGGTCGCAGCGTCGACCCCGAGGTCGCCGCCCGGCTGCTGCGTTCGCAAGATCGAAGCGGTCTCGTGCGTGGGTCCGAACCCGCGCTGAGCACCGCGTCGGCCATCGTCGCATGGAGTGCGGCGCTCAACGACGAAGGACACGCCGATGTCGCAGCCCAAGCCGCGCGCCAGCAGGCGATCCAGCGGCTCGGCGGGTTGCCTCCGCTGCGAGACCGCGACGGAGTGGCCGGTCGGATCCGAATGCAGTCGGCCACCTTGGCCGCGCTCGCGACCTCCGGTGTCACCGACGTGCCGACGGGGAACCCGCTTCGAGACCCGGTCTCGGCCACGCTCGCGCAATGGCTCCCGCTGCTGCGCCGGGTGCTGATCGACAGCCCGGCGGAACCGACGCTGCTCGCGCGTGCGGCTGCAGCGCTCCTTCTCGCGGACCCGCGGGACGGACACGGCCGCGCGATGTACGCCAAAGCGATCGAACACATCGACGACCGGCGAGTCACCCCGTCCGAGAACCGGCCTGGCCTCGAAGAGTCGATCAGCGCCACGCTGGCACTCGCGATCGCGGCGCACCAGATGGGCGATTCCGAGCGGGCGCTCGATCTCATCGCGGGCGCGGCGCCCCACGCGCCCACGTTCACCCGCCGCGGTGGAGAAGCCGCGTTCTGGTGGCTCGCGTGTGGCAGCTACGGAGCGCTCGGCGCCAACACCGGCGAGGTCGAAGTCGGGGTGCGCGGCGGCGGCGCAGCCGGCCCCTTGGTCCTCGAAGGCGGGCGCGGTGCGACCCCGCTCGACCTGCGCCCCGGACGCAGCGCCACGATTCGCATCCGCTCGGAGTCGGTGGTCTTCGCCCGCATCGAGGCCGTGTACGGGCAGCCGTTCGCCGCAGACACGGACGGTCCGCTGGTCACCACGATCGAGGGTGAGTCTGGCGGCGTGGGCGACGTGGCCGCGTTCGAGCTCTCCGTGACTGCGCGGCGCGCCGTCAACGCACCGGTGGTCGAGATCCAGTTGCCCGCCGGCGTCGAAGCCGACGCACAGCTGCTCGCCGCCCTGCAGGCCAACGGCGCGGTCATCGAAGCCACCCCGCGTCACCCCGGCTTCGTTCGGCTGCGCCTCACCCCGCTGGCCGAGGACGCCACCCACACCTTGCCGCTCGCGCTTCGCTGGCGCGTGGGCGGAGACGTGCGCGGACTCGGGATCGTGAGCTACCCAGCGGATCGACCGGACGCGATGACCGTGCTCCCTCCCCGGGAGCTGCACCTGCAGTAGGCGGATGCCGGATGGCGGCATCCGCATCCGCCACAACGCGAGGGGCTCGTCACGCGGATGCCGCTTGCGAACCCGATCGTGTTCGTTCTGCGTTCGGGTTCGTCACGCGGATGCCGGCACTGCCTACTCGAATGCCCAGCCGAGTTGCAGGCCGACGTTCACCGAGCTGTCGGTCGCCGACTCGGCGGTGAAGTCGGTCGCGTCGCCCGCGAGGTCGAGGCTGTACCGGGTGTAGCCGAAGCGCACGCCGTACGAGAAACCTGATTCGACGAACCCGCCCACGCTGAGTCCCACGTCGAAGGCGCCGCCGTTGATGGTCTCACCGAACGCGGTGGCCATCTCGCCCGCGCTGAGGACGAATCGGTAGCCGAGGTCGATGCGGGTCTGCATGAGCGTGCCGTAGCCCGCGAAGCTGGCAGCGAGGCCGACGCGGAACTGGTTGTAGCTCGCGCCGGGCATGGTCTGGTTGTCGCCGAGCGCGAAGCGGTCGTGTCCGTAGCCGAGCAACACACCGATCCGCGCTTTGTCGTCGGCAAAGGGGGCGAGGTAGCCGGCCTGGAACATGAAGCGCCAGGCGGTGGTGTCGACTTCGTTGGCGATCGCCGGGTCGCTCGGGTCGCGCTCGACGGTGCTCAGCCCCACCCCGACACCGACGTCGAGTTGTGCGTACAGCCCGCGTGCGACGTCTTTCGTGGCGAGCGGGTGAATCTGCAGCTGCAGGGTGATGTCCGGGTGAATGCCCGCTTCGTAGTTGCGGCGGCGGCCGTCGGTGAGGCGCACGGCGAGGTCGCGGGTGCGGGCATCGACACCAAAGAGCATGTTGACCGTCGCCAGCGGCGAGCGCGGTCCGGTCCGGGGCTCGTCTTCGTCCTCTTCCTCAAGCGCCTCTTCTTCTTCTGCGTCGAGCGCCGCGCGTCGTTCGTCTCGTTCGCGTTGTCGGGCTTCGCGTTCTTCCGCTTCCCGGTCGCGACGGTTGCCGCCACCTTCGATCGCCTCGTCGAGGAGTTCGCCGACCACTCGGGCCACGTCGGCGCGACCCGCCGCACCGATCGGCCGACGGGCGTTGCCACGGGCGAGCTGCTCGCCGTCGGCGCCGTACACCCGCAAACGGGTCTGGCGGCCGCGGACCGAACCCGCGATGAAGTAGTCGATGTTCAGTTCGGCGGCGATGTCCGCGCGGCCGGTGGCGGAGCGGGTGTTCACACCGAGCTCGCGGGCGGCCCGAGAGACGCGCGACTTCGGGATCAGCTCGAGATGGTCCCGGGCGGCCCGGACCACCACGTTGCGTGCGGCACCGGCGCTCGGCCCGGTGAAGGGCAGCACCACGCCCGATTGTGCATTCGCTGTTTCTGCGACGAGAAGCGACCCGACGAGGAGTCCTACGACCATGATGTTCCGAACCATGGGACCACTCTACGCAAGACCCGTACCGACCGACAGCCCGGGGGATCCAGAACGATCCGTAGACCCTGAGTCCCAACCCCACCGGGGACAGGGGACCCCGTCTTCCCTGGCGTGACGCTTGGCCCTTCGAGCCACTGGCGGGTTCCGTCGGATGTCTGCATCTGGCATCATGGGGGTCTGGATGAATCCGGCCGCGCCCACTACGCGAGGTTCGGGACGCGCCTGGTCCCCCCTTCTGCTCGAGGGCCCGCATGACTGACGTCGTGTTGGGCATCGATCTGGGCACCACGAACTCGGTGGTGGCGGTTGCGGACGGTGCGCAGTGCCAGGTCCTCACCACCGAACTCGGCCACCGGCTGATTCCCTCGGTGGTGTCGTTCAAGCCGGACGGCGGCATCGTCGTGG
Organism: Deltaproteobacteria bacterium; assembly: GCA_034670305.1. Classification (GTDB taxonomy): domain Bacteria; phylum Myxococcota_A; class Polyangia; order Polyangiales; family Houyiibacteriaceae; genus JAXMNT01. Next base: position 10,871 of record JAXMNT010000030.1, on the reverse strand, counting down.
GTGAGGAAGCGCGCGAGCGCCGGCTGCTCGACGCGAAGCACACCGTGTACTCGGTCAAACGTCTGATCGGCCGGCCGTTTCGTGCCGAAGAGGTGCGTCGCGCGACGACCCGTTTCGCATTCGAGCTGGTCCGGAGTCCGAACGGCGGGGTCGTCGTCCAGGTGCGGGACGAAAGCTACACGCTCACCGAGATCAGCGCGTTCGTCCTCCGGGAGATTCGCCGGATCGCAGAACTCCAGCTCGGACAACCGTGCCGCCGGGCAGTGATCACGGTGCCGGCGAACTTCAACGAGCTCCAACGCAGCGCGACCAAAGCCGCGGGGCGGGTGGCCGGTCTCGAAGTCGAACGCATCGTCAACGAACCCACGGCTGCCGCGCTCGCGTACGGCTACGGCAAAGACAAACCGGAGCGGGTGGCGGTCTTCGATCTTGGCGGCGGCACCTTCGACATGACGTTGCTCGAACTCGAGAACGACGTGTTCGAGGTGCTCGCCACGGCGGGAGACAGCTTCCTCGGCGGGGACGACATCGACCTGCTCATCGCCGAACGCATGGCGGAGGCGTTCCTGACCAAACACGGGTGGGACATTCGGCAGGACGACCAGGGCTTCGAGCGGATCCGCGCCGCGGCCGAGTGGGCCAAGTGCCAAGTGTCCGCGAACGACAGCGCCCACGTCCTCTTGGAAGACCTCGGGACCGAAGGCAGCACCGACTTCGAGTTCACCTTGGCGCGCACCGACTTCGAAGCCCTCGTTCGGCCGACGATCGCGCGCGCGTTCGACGTCTGCCAGCAGGCGTTTGCCGAAGCGCTCGTCAAACCCTCGGACATCGACAACGTCGTGTTGGTCGGTGGATCCACCCGCATCCCGCTCGTGCGCTCGATGGTCGAGTTCTACTTCGACGCGAAACCGAGGGTCGAGTTCGACCCGGACCTGGTGGTCGCGCAGGGCGCCGCGATTCACGGATACGCGCTCTCCGGAGTGAAGAAGCCGACCGCCGCGCTCGGCCGGGTCGGGCTCAAGAAGATCTCCAGAGGGGAGCTCGACCGGCTCAAGAAAGAACGGGAACGTCGGAAGGCCGGGCTCCCGAAACAGCCAGCGTTCGCACCGGCGCCTGTCGTGAAGCTGAAAGACATTCCGCGCAAAGAAGGCCGCGCGACCCAGCCGCCGCCCGCGCTTCCGGCGCTACCCCCAGCCCGTCCACCCAGCGCGCCTCCAGCCGGCCTTTCCCTCGACACGTCCGACTTGCCAGGCGCGATCGTGGCGCCCCCGCTGCGACCGCTCGAGCTGGACGCGGAAGGCCTGCCGGGCGTGGTGAGTGCGGCGCCGCCGGCCCGTGAATCGTCGGTCCTGGAAGACCTCGACTTCGACGACCTCGAGAGCGTGCATCCCGCCGCGCCGCCGCCGCCGCCGCCGCCGCCGGCTCGACCGCCGTCCTCGGCCGACATGCCCGCGATCCCGGGTGTGGTGCGGGCGAGTGTGGTCGCGGTGGGCCGGCCCGCGCCTCCTCCGCCCGAGCGCCCGCCCGAGCGCCACCCCGCGTTCACGACGCCCTTTGAAGAGGACGGTCTGCCCTCGCTGCCGGACGATCTGCCGGGTCTCGAACCGAAGCCGGATGGTGGGCGCCACACACTCGACCCGGCGCTCTTCGGCAGCGCGCCGCCTCCAGCCGCTGAACCGGAGCCGGCCCCCGACGCGGGGCTCGCGTTCGAGATGGCCGAGCGTTCGATGCCGCTCTTGATGGACGTGACGCCCCACTCACTCGGGGTGGAGATGGCGGGTGGCTACTGCCAGACGCTCATCAAACGCAACGCACCCATCCCGAGCGAACAGTCCCAGGTCTTCACCACTGCGCTCGACGGACAGGAAGGCGTGCACGTCCGTGTCTGTCAGGGCGAACAGCGCACCTTCGCCGCGAACGATCCCCTCGGAGAGATCGAGCTGACCGGCCTGCGTTCGGCCACCCGTGGCGAAGTGAAGATCGACGTCACGTTCATGTTGGATGCGAGCGGCACCCTGGCGGTGTCCGCGGTCGACCTCGACACCGGTGTGCGTCAGGCCATTCAGATCAACTTGCTCGGCGGGGCCGACGACGACGAGATCGCGGCGATGAAGAAGCGGCAAGACGCGCTGCTGAGCTAGACAATCATGTCGGACAAACTCGATCAGCTCGACTACTACACCCTGCTCGGCATCGCCGACGAGGCGCCTGTCGCGGAGATCAAACGCGCCTTCCGGAAGTTCGCCCGCCGGTACCATCCGGACCGATTCGCCGGGGCGACGGCGGACAAGATCGAACAGGCGGCGAAGATCTACCGCCGGGGCAGCGAGGCATTCCAGGTCCTGACCGACGCCGAAGCGCGCAAGGCGTACGACCGCGCCTTGGCGCGTGGGCGCACGAGGCTGACGGCAGAGGAACGCGACCGCGCGGGGCGCGCGCAGGTCGAAGTCCCCGTGAAGAAAGCTCAGCCCATCAAGTCGCCCCAGGCGCTCGCGTACTTCAAACAAGGCGTCGAGGCAGCGCACGATGGGGACTGGCGCAAATGCTGGCGCTACCTGAAGGCCGCGCTCGAGAGCGAACCGGGCAACGAGTTTCTCCAGACGCGGTTCGACGACGTCGACCGCCGCTTGCGCCAGGGCTGAGCGAGCCAGGGCTGATCGAGCCAGGGCTGAGCGAGCCAGGGCTGATCGGGCCAGGGCGCATCCTTGCGCGCGGGTCTAGTCCGGCTTGGGTTCGAACCGGATCTTGCCACCCGGCAAGAAGTACAAGATGTCCATGACGCCCCCGGTCACCGTCGGCACGTGCCAGGACTCGGCCGGATACACGGTCCACCCTTCGACCGCTCCATCGAAGCGCGGGTCCCCGGAGACGGCGAAACACAGGTCGACTTCCCCTCGAGGATGGGTGTGGCCAGGACCCGGTCGATCCATGTGCACCGCTTCGATCGACCACGCGTCCTCGTCTGGGGCTTTGCGGACCCGAGAGAAACGAATGCCGCCCGCTTCTCGGTCCGCCAGCCATCCGGCGTCCATGCCCTCGCGCACCAACTGTCGCACCGACTGCAGCCGATCCGCGTCGATCGGGTGGGTCCGATCGAGTTCGGCTTTCGCGTGTTCGGGGTCGGAGAGATCAAGCGTCGCCATGGTCGCGAGCAAGGGCTCGAGCGCGGTGCGGAGGTCTTCGAGGTCGGCCATCGCGGCATCCTGGCCGAGCGCTGCGCCGGCGACAAGGAGTCAGGAGCCGTCGAAGAGGGCGCCGCGGTCTTCCATCAGCCCAACGCGGCCCAGTTGGGACTCTCGGTGTTTGAGTTCGCCCACCCCGCGGCCCAGCACTTCGCGGGCCTTGCGGAGATCGCGCCCATGCGAGGTCGCGAGAAGCACCCGGGCGCTGACCACGGGCGCATCGTCCCCGAAGCGCTCCCGGAACGTCTTCGGCCAGCGCTCCCGGAACGCGTCGATGCCCTGCCGGAGCGACGGGCTGCTCGGGGCGCCGACCACGAGGAACTCGTCGCCGCCGTCGCGGATCGTCACCGACCCGGGGATGGTGGCGAGTTCCTGCGCGATGGCGCGCAGCACTTCGTCTCCGAGGTCCTGGCCGAACGTGTTGTTGAAGTCGCGGAAGCCCGCGAGGTCGAGGAAAGCGAGCGGTACGGTCGCGCCCGCCAGCCCCGGCACGTCCGCGAAGAGCTCGGCGAGTGAGGCGAAGTACGCGAAGTACGGCACTCCGGTCTTGTGGTCGGTGCGGTGCTCCGCGATGCGCGGGAACTCGAACCGCTCCGCGAACGGCGTCTGGGATGCGCGCAAGAACTTGGCCACCACGGCGGTGAACCAGGGTGCGTCGGGGCCGAGCGCGCGAAAACAGCCGTCTTCCCGTTGCCAAGCGACAAAGAGCTCCGCCACCGCGGCGGTATCGAAGGTCGGGTCCACCGACGCGAGAAGCGACGCTGCCGCCCACGTGGTCAGCGGATCGGGCGGTTGGTCGGTGTCGCCCCAGCCGTTGTCTTGTTGTTGTTCGGAGACGAACTCCGCCAGCGTCGCCGCCTCGCCGATGTCCCGTCCCAGCGTCAGAAGCGCCATCGCCAGCATGGAGCTGGCGCTCACGAGGGGCTGCTCGTGGAACGGGAACCGGCTGCCCCGCACGTGCCCATGCCGGCGCACGGAGGGCAGGTGGCACGCGGTGATCGCGATCGCGAACGGCGCCATGCGTTCGAGCGCCTGCCGCCGGCTCGAGAGGGCGTGCAGCGCAAAACACTCGTTGAACGCGTTCGCGCCGCGCACGAACGTGGAGTAGTCGAGTCGCGCGACGGTCTCGGTCTCTTCGAGAATGGCTCCGCACTGCGGGTGGTCGGCGGTCGACAAGAGTTCGATTCCGTCGGCGATCGCCACCGGCAAGATGAGCCGGCTCGCGAACTCTTTGCCCTCGCGCGAGAACACCGGCGCGTCCTTGGGCCGCCACGGCATCCACTCGGTCCAATCACCGGCCCACGGGGTCAATGGCAAACGAGCGGGTGCGACCTCCCACCGATATCGGCCTTCGCTGAACATGCTGCCGGGCGTCCGCCCATCCCAGAACGCGACCGTGTCGGCGACCGGCGGCGCGCTCTGGCGGGCGACCGGATCGAGGTGGAGCGTCGCTGCGAACGGACTGCGCGGATCGAGCGCCTGCGCCATGGCGCGCAGTGCTTCGTCTGCCCGCGCAACGGCCCGTTCGATGGTTGCTGACCCCATGTCCGGGCGGATCGTACCACCCGCTCCGGTTACGTGTTGCACCGGCGGTTGCGAATGAGGTATCCGACAGCGCGCAGCCTCGCCCAGCGAGCCAGCGGTGTCACCGGGACGGGGTTTGGGGGCTGTGCCCCCAAGGAATATCGGCCTCGTGACAAAACCAGCCCGGTCGGCGTTTCACTTCGGCCCAGGAGAGAAAGATGAGCCAGTTTCGTAAGTTCGCAGGCAAACACGTCCGGGTCGCCGAGGCCGCACACACCTTCTACATCCCCACCGAGGACGAGCTCGAGGAGATGGGCGAAGAGGTCGTCGAGGACCTGCATCCCGAAGGCGCGCTCGAGCCTGGGTACGAGTTCGTCGGGGTCTCCGGCGCATTCGAAGAGGGTGAACTGGTCCAATCCGACGCCTTCCTCGCGATCCACGAGGGCGACGACAAGGCCTACATCTCCGACGAAGGCACCATCACCGAGCTGGATGTGCGGGCGTCCGCGCTGACCATCGAGATCGACGACGAAGAAGAGGACGACTGACGGGCGCGGGATCTTCCGAGCATCGACGTGCCCAGCCTGCCGCGGTAACTTCGGGCCATGATGCGATGGCCGGTTCTTGGGGTGCTTCTTCTCGCGGTCGCCTGCGGCGACGACGATGGGTCGGTGGATGCGGGAGGCATCGACGCCCGCATGGGGATCGATGCCCCGGCGGCCGACGTGGGTGAAGGCGTCGACGCGTTCACCGAAGACGCTGCCCCCGCCGAAGACGCAGGCACGGACGCCGGACCGATCGGCAGCGCGGGCTGCGTGGATGGTGCCGGCCTCGACGAGGGCGAACACAGGTTCATGCTCGAGGGCAACGACCGGCGCTACATCCTCCGGCTCCCGAACGGGTACAGCCGCGACCGCGCTTGGCCGCTGGTCCTCGCGCTCCACGGCAACGGCGGCAACACCGGCTACTGGGACGGCACCTCCGGCGACCGCAACATTCGCGGCGTGCTCGAAGACGACGCGGTGCTCATCGTCGCCGAGGCCATCGACAACCAGTGGCGCGACTACGACATGGGCCGCGAGACCTGGGACCCGCGCATCGAGAGCGAGCTGCTCTACTTCGACCAGATCATCGAAGAAGCCAAAGACGAACTGTGCATCGATCCAGAGGCGATCTTCGCGATGGGCTTCAGCGGCGGCGGTTCCTTCTCCGGCGTGCTCGGCTGTCGGCGCACCGACATCCGCGCGATCGCGGTCGGCGGCTCGGTGATCTACTTCGCCGAGGGGCGTGACCTCGACGACCCGGATCTCTGCGTAGGCACCCCGGCCGCGTGGATCACCATCGGCACCGAAGAACTCGCCGCGGGACGCGAGGCCTACCGCGACTTCTTCCGGGACCGCGCCGGATGCGACGCCACGTCCACGCCGACCGATCCCGATCCGCCGTGCATCGCATACGACGGATGCGACGCCGCGACCCCGGTGACGTACTGCCAGCACCCGGACGGACACATCTGGCCGGACTTCGGGAGCGACGCGATGTGGGCGTTCTTCTCGCAGTTCGTGGACTGATGCGGGTCCCGGACGAGGTCGCCGAGCTGCCCCGCTTCGAGACCCAATCCGATCAATGGGCGACCTGGGGCTACGCCTTCGACGGCGCGTCCGTCTTGACCTGGTACGTGGACCGGAAGGAACAGGACGAGGGCGTGACCAGTGAGATCACGGCCGCGGCCTTCTTCGAGAGCGACGCGGAGGCGGCGGCCAAAGCGTGGCTGCGGGCGTTGCTCGCCAAGGCCAGCCGATGACCCAGAACGCCCAAGCCCAGAACCCCGCGCTGCCGCTGCTGGTGGAAGAGAAGTTCTTCCCCATCGATATGGAGCGGAACTACGACCTCTTGAAGGCGGCGATCACCGATGCGCTCGACGCCGAGCTCGAAGAGCTCGCGCACGGCATGTGGGTCGCCAAACTCGACTCGAACCTCTGGAACGAGCTCGAGGTGACCGTCGTCGCGACGCCGGCAGACGACGGGACACTGGTCAAAGTCTCGGTCCAGCACCACACGACCGGGACGGGGATCGTTGCGATCACCGTCGTCCTCATCCCGGCCATCCTCACCGTGATTCCGCTGATCTTCCTCATCGCTCACGGACAGCGCGGCGCGCGCCAGCGCACCCGGATTCGCATGATCGCGATGCACAAGATCTGGACCGAACTCACCCGCGCGGTGGGGGCCCCAAAACGCAGTTCCTTCCGAGAACCACCCCGCCGCATTCGCTCCCGCGTCGCCGAACCGGAAGCGCGCGAGCCCGAGCATGTCGAGGACGAGGCCGACGACAGCTTCTTCGAAGAAGAAGCCGCGCCGTAGGTCCCTCGAGTTCGATGCGTTAGTTCAGTTCGGACTGCACGGGCTGCGAGGCACGCGCGGTTCGGCCGGTCGAGCGCGAGAACTCCAGGATGCCGTCTTCGAGTCGCCCACGGCGGAGCGTCAGAAGATCCAGCACGTAGTTCTGGTAGACCTTCCACGGCGCCTTCGACCCTTGCCTCGGGAACGCCGCGATCGCGCGCTGCACGTAGCTCGAAGAGAAGTCGATGAGCGGCTCTTCTTCAACCGAAGGATCCCGCCGGGGCACGCAGATCTGCGTGCCGGTCTTGTCCATGTGTTGGAGCAGCCGGCAGACGTATTCGCACGTCAGGTCGCACTTGAGCGTCCAGGACGCGTTCGTGTAGCCGATCGCGAGGGCGAGGTTCGGCACGTCGCTGACCATCATGCCCTTGTAGGCCATCTTCGTGGACGGAGTGATCGACTCGCCGTCGACCGTAAGCGCCATGCCGCCGAGGAACTGCAGCTGCAGTCCCGTCGCGGTGACGATGAGATCCGCGTCGAGGTGCGCGCCCGAACGGAGCTGGATCCCGGTCTTCGTGAACTTCTCGATGTGGTCGGTGACGACGTCGACGTCGCCCGCCTTGATCGCACGGAAGAGATCGCTGTCCGGCACCAGACATACCCGCTGGTCCCACGGGTCGTAGCTCGGGGTGAAGTGGGAGACGTCGAAGTCCTCGCCGAGCGCCTTCTGCGCCAGCCCGACCATGCCCTTCTTCGCGTGCGCCGGGAACCGCCGCGCGTACTGGTAGAAGAAGATGGAGAGCATTACGTTCTTCCACCGCGTGATCATGTACGCGGGCATCTCGGGGATGCGCCCGCGCAGCCAGTTGGCGAGCGGGTCTTCCTGCGGTGCACTCACCACGTAGGTGGGGGAACGCTGCAGCATCGTGACGTTGGCGGCGTCCTTCGCGAGCTCGGGCACGAGCGTCATCGCGGTCGCCCCGCTGCCGATCACGATCACGCGTTTGCCCTCGTACTCGATGTCCTCGGTCCACTGCTGCGGGTGCACGATCTCACCCTCGAAGTCGTCCGCGCCTTCGAAGTCCGGCGTGTAGCCGGCTTCGTACTTGTAGTAGCCGGCGCAGGTGAAGAGGAAGTTGCAGCTGAACTTCTGAAGACCCGCGTCGGTCTCGACGTCGAGCGTCCAGCGCGCGTCTCCGCTCGACCACTCTGCGGACACGACCTTGTGGCCAAACCGCATCTTGCGGTCGATGCCGTACTCCGCGGCGGTCTCTTCCAGGTACTTCAGGATCGACGGGCCATCGGCGATCGCCTTCGGGCTCGTCCACGGACGGAACGAGAAGCCGAGCGTGTACATGTCGGAGTCGGAGCGAATGCCCGGGTACTTGAAGAGATCCCAGGTGCCACCGAGCCGGTCGCGCGACTCGAGGATCGCGTACGACTTGCCTGGGCACTTGGTCTGCAAGTGGTAGCCCGCGCCAATGCCCGAGAGGCCCGCGCCCACGATCAGAACGTCAAAGTGCTTCGCGTCCATGCTGCTCGTTCTCCCCTGCTGAAAGGGCCCACGTTGGCGCGCCCCTCACGACCCCGAAGAGGTAGCACGTCGCGCCGCGACGCCGTAGCCGCCGCCGATCGAAACTGGAGGGCTCTAGATGGGTTCGGCGGCCGGCGCTTCGAGCTTGAGCCCCATGCGGGTGGCGCGGGACTCCATGACCATGATCTTCTGCCAGATCTTGCGCTGCAGACCGATGCTCAGGGATTCCAGGTCGTTGACCATCTCGAGCACGACCGGATCTTCGAACTGGTCGCCATAGAGTGCGGCGATCTTGCCGACCAACGAAAGCAGCTCGCTGCAGTAGTCGAAGTACCGGCCCATCTCGAACGGGGTCATATCGCGCACCGGCGAACTCGCGGTCGCGCGGTTCTCTTCGCCGATGACCTCCGGGTTCTTCTGCAGCTGGTGTACGTCGATGAGGTGGGCGAGGGAGCGGAACTTGTTCACCGCGGCCGAGACCCGCGCCCGCTTCTTGCGGCGCTCCAGCATCGCGAAGAACCAAATCGCGGCGCCGAGCAAGATGAGGTCGTTCACCAGTGCTTCGGAGACCTGGATGAGATCCATGATGCCGATGTGCGTGGTCCGGGTCTCGAGCTGGAGCGTGAGCACCACCGCGCCGATCGCGCCGAGCACGATCGCACCGATCGAGAGCGCACTCAGAATCCGCATGCCGTAGGCAGGACGCCCGATCGTGTCGAGGTCGTCGTGGGCCTCTTTGGTGAGCGTCACCATCTCGCCTGCGACGTTCAGCAGCCCAGCGTTTGGAAACCGTTCGCCGATGCGCCGCTGCAAACGAACCACCGTGAGAAGGACCTTGTCCTTCGAGAGACGCATCCGAGTCATGCCCGGCGATGCTCGCACACTCTCAGGGCGTGTCGGTAGATCCGCCCGCGGGCATCTCGCCTGCGGGCATCTCACCCGCGTGCATCTCACGCTGCAGCATCCGCTCGACCAGGAAGAACCCGAACGGCACCAGCGAGCTCACAAAGACTGCCGCGCTGCGACGGAGCGGCCAACGCAGTTCGAGGTGGGCCTGTTGCAAACACCAACAGAACCACACGAAGAGCCCGCCGTGGAGCGCGCCCACGATGCGAACCGGCAGCGGGAAGAACCAGATGTACTTGAGCGGCATCGCGATGAGCAAGAGCACCAAGTACGAGACGCCTTCGGTGATGCCGACCGCCCTCAGGCGACGCACCCGCGCGACGGCAGCGGAATCCACGGCGGGTTCAGCGGAGGACGAGGACACAGGGGAGGTGTGGGCGCAGCCGCCACCCCCGTCGAGTCAAAAGAAGCCGCCAGTCTCGCGAAGCGAGCCAGGCCTGAGCCTAGCCCCGACCGTGTGGTCGACCGTGCACCTGCGCAGCCCGTAGCGTCAGGAGAAACAGTCGAGAAAGAAGCGTTTCATCTCGACCCACGAGCGGGCGTCGGCGTCTGCGTCGTACATCATCCCGAACTCGGGCATCTTTGCTTCCGGGTTCGTGAACGCGTGGGCCACGCCTGGGTACGCGTGCAGCACCCAGTCCGCGTCGATGCGTTTCATCTCTTCGGCGAACGCACCCACGTCGGCCGGTGGTGCCATCGGGTCGTCTTGTCCGTGCTGGATCAGCAAACGCGCCTTCGGCCTGGTCTCGAGCGCTTCTTCACCGACTTTGAGCAAGCCATGGAAGCTCACGATGCCTGCGAGCTCGAGCCCCATGCGCGCGCCGAGGATCGCGCACAGTCCGCCGAAGCAGAAGCCGATCGCGCCCATCTTCTGGCCGTCGACTCCGTCGAGCGCGGCGACGGTGTCGTAGGCGGCCTGGATGCGGGCGCGCAGCACCGGGGGGTTGCCGACGAGCGCCATCATCAACGCTTCGCTCGACGCGTTGTCGGTGCCCCGTTTGCCGACGCCGTAGAGATCGACCGCGGCTCCGACGTAGCCGAGCCCGGCGAGGTCCTTGGCTTTGGCTTCGGCAAACCCGTCGCGGCCGCCCCAGGCGTGGAAGACGAGGATGGTGGCTTTCGGGGTGGATGCCGGACGCGCTACGAAGACGTCAAACGACTCACCTTCGAAGGTGTAGGGGAGGGTCTCGTTCGTCATGGCGCGGAGGGTACCTCAGCGGCTGGGTGGCAGGGCAAGAGCAACAGCAGCGCAACCAGCTAGCAGGTTGCTGAAGAACGCCCGCAGGGCGTTCTCGCAGCCTGCCCCTTGCCCCTGCCCTTGCCTTTGCCCTTGCCCGCGGATCAGCGGTCAGATCGCTTGATCAGCGCGACGAGCATCGCGA
>JAXMNT010000029.1:0-95115 GCA_034670305.1 Deltaproteobacteria bacterium | reverse complement strand
TCCGCTGGGCATCGCGCTCCGATTCGCGCCTCGCCGTCGCGAAACACACGGCGTCCACGACGCGGGCAAGGGCACGGGCAAGGGCAACGGCAAGGGAGCAGGTCGCTTTTCAGCGACCTGCTAGACCGGCTGGCAGGTCGGACAGTGGAAGAACACCCGGTCGGCGTGCTGCGATCGATCGATGTACGTGCGGCAGGTGTGGCACGGGCGGTCGGCGCGGTCGTACACGTAGTGGCGTCGATCACGCAGCGGCGCCCGTCCGCGGGAGAGGCGCCGTTCGAGCCGGGGCTCGAGGGTCACGCCCGCGAGTTCGTACGCTCGGCGGCACAGGCGCTCGGTCGACTCGGCCAGCCGAGGGACGTCGATGGGCTCTGCCGCCCGCCCGCACGCTGCTCGGCAGGACCCCGTCCTCCTTCGCCCAGAGACCAGCGCCCATCCATGCCGAGGTGGACATGAACCACCAGGGGGCGGCGCACCGCGCCCGCATCGGCGCGGGAGACGAACCACAACAAGGTCGACTTGCCCCTTGTCTCGATCCGGTCGAGCACCCGACCGGCGACGCGGCCCGCCTTCGCGTGCAGCCGGGTGTGACCGAAGCCCACGTCGTCGATCACCCGCCCGCCGAGTGTGCGCGTCAACCGATCCGCGGCGCGCCGAACCTCGGGACCCTCAGGCACGCACGAGCGCGCGCAGGTGGTCGAGGCGGCGGGTGAAGGTGCGCTCCATGGTGTGGTCCTGGGCGAGCGTTCGGGCGAAGCGGGAGCGCTCGACGACGCTCTCGCGGTTGCAGTCGAGCCAGGTGATCCGGTCCGCGAGCCGCTCCACATCGCCGAGCGGGCTGAGCCAACCGACGGGCCCGAGCTCGACGAGTCCTTGGAATGCTTCGTTGTCGTAACCGACGATCGGCACCCCGAGCGCGAACGTCTCCATGTAGGTGCAGCTCGGGTCGCCCTGCACGTGCGGGCAGACGAACACATCGACTTCTTCGCGCACGAAGGGCACGAGCTCGGCGCGGAAGTCGAGCACGCCGCGCATGGTCACGACGTCGCCGACTTGAAGCCGATCGATGTCCCGCTTCATCTGCTCGACAACCGTGCCGCCGCCGCAGATCGACATCTCGAACGCGACGCCGCGCCGCTTGAGCGCAGCGGCCAGGGGCGGCAGATGGTGGGCGCCCTTCATCGGATCGAGCCGGCCACTGAACGCGAGCCGGAGTGGCTTGCCGGAGAGAACACGTTCGGCGAGTCGCCGTTCGAGCGCGGCTTCCTCGACGACCTCCTCGGTCTTCGTGCGGGTATCGAAGTACAGCATCGAGTCGGTCAGCGACCGATACGCATCGTAGGTCGGCGTGCCGTTGCACTGGATGCCCGCCGCCGCGGAGATCGCCGCGACGTTCTTCTTCTCCTGCCCGTACTCCCAGAGTTCGCGGCGCACGCGGAGCAACGGGTTGCGGGTGTTGGCGCGCACGATCTGTCGCCGGGTCCGCAGCGTGTACTCGCTCGCCGTCACGAACGGGAGTCCGAGCCCTGCGCACAACTGCGGCAGCGCGTTCTGTCGGTGGCCGAGGCCTCCGTGCACGACGCCCGCGCCCTCGAGCGCTTTGCCGAAATCTGGATCGGTGTAGTCGACGACCTTCAACTCGAAGGGGAGCGTCGCCGGGTCCACCGCCGCGTCGTCGAGGTTGCCGCTCGCGCCCTGCCGCCCCTCGATGAGCACGCGGACCCGTCCGTCCCAGCCCTCGACGTACGCATGCACGCCACTGAGAAACTTCCCCGTGATGCCGATGCGGCCCGAGTCGTCGAGTTCCGCGGTCAGCGAAGGCAGAAGAACCAGGTCACGCATCGCGGGTTCCTAGCACACACTGCGGGCCTGGCTCGCTTCGGAAAACCGTCCTCCGTGTACCCGCACCTGCGACTACATCGAGTGCGTCAGGAGCCAGTCGAGCACGTTCGGGATCGTCTCGCGGTCGAGGTTCGGAATGTGCGACCCGCCTTGGATCGACCACAGCTCCGCGCTCAGCCCTGCGTCGCAGCCGGTGTGCCGAAGCACCTCGGTCTCGTTGCCGACGATGGAGCCTTCCACGTCGATGTCGTCGCCCATCTCGGTCCCGGTGCACCCGGCGCGGGTGGCGAACCGCTCGACGGTGTCCATGGCGCTCGGGTAACGGCCTGGGTAGCCCGTGTACGGAATCGTCGTGTCCGCGGTGCCGTGGAGATGAAGCGTGGAGACCGGCCGTGTCGGGGTGCAGTCCGCGTCGTCGAGGAAGGTCGACCCGGCGAGCCCAGCGATCGCCGTGAACGTGTCCGCCGCATCGCACGCGAGCCGGTAGGACATGAAGTGGCCGTTGCTGTGCCCCATCGCGTACACGCGGTTCGGATCGATGTTGTAGTGCTCCTTCATCTCGTCCACGAGACCGACCAGGTACGCGACGTCGTCAACGCCCACGTCCGCGAAGTCGCAACACCACGCCGCGTTCCAGAACCGGCTGCCGGAGCCATCGACGATGCCGTCGGGGCGGAGCGCGAACATGCCGCGAACCGACGCGTTGCGCGTGACCTGGAAGTAGAGGTCCTGGGTCGCACCATCGGCGCCGTAGCCGTGGAGCAGGATCACGAGCGGCGCGGGAACGGCCGGGTCGTAGCCGGTTGGCGTGAACACCCGCGTGGGGCGATCGCCGCCCACCGTCGTCGGTCCAGCGGTGGGCGCGTCCACGCCCATCGGCGCGTCCTCGGCGGTGGGTGCGTCGGGCGTCTCGCCCACGTCGCCCACCACGAACGCGTCTTCGAGCATGCCCGCGTCGTCCTCTACGCCGCTGTCGTCGTCACCGCATCCGGTCGTGAAGAGACCGGCCGAGAGCGCACCCACCAAGAGCCACCGCGAAGAAGTCATGGCCACCGTCTAGCACAGCAGGTGGCCGCCCGCGACGCCGCCCGCACCCAGCACCGCCTCCAACGCTGCGAATCCGAGACGCAGTTCTGCAAGTCGACTGCGTGCCCGTGTACGATGACACACGCACGGGAGGTGCCGACCATGGGCAACGAAACGCAAGCGAAGAAGGCCACCCCGCCGGGTTGGCCCCGGATTTCCAGCGCGATCTTCTACGACGACCCAGCGACCGCGATCGATTGGATCTGCGAAGCGTTCGGGTTCGAGATCGTGCTCAAGGTCGAAGGCGACGCAGGCGAGATCGTGCACTCCGAACTGTCGTTCGGGGATGGCTTGATCATGGTCGGCGGCGCGAACACGAAACGCGAGGGTCGAGCGCCGATGCCATGCCGCAGCCCACAGTCGATCGACGGCGCAGTGACCCAAGCGCTCTGCCTCTTCGTCGACGACGCCGACGCGCACTGCGAACACGCGCGCGCCTCGGGCGCGACGATCGCAGACGAACCCACGACCCACGACTACGGCGACGACCACTGGGCCGATCGTTCCTACCGCGCGATCGATCCTGAGGGGCATCACTGGTGGTTCATGCAGCGGGTGCGCGGGCCAGGCGCCTGACCCCGCCGACGAGGGTTCCCCCCAGCAGGGCGCGAAGCACTCGTTCGCTAGGGCGTCGCTCCGCATCGGAGCGGCGCCTCAGTCCTTCACGTCGCCGCGGGCGAAGATGCTGGCGACGTAGCCGAGGACGTCGGTCGCGCTGGCTTCGTTGTAGCCGTAGTACTTGATGAGGCGGCCCTTGATGATGTCGATCTTGTCTTGGGTCTCCTTGTCGATGACGTTGGAGACGAAGCTCGAGAGTTTGATCGAGTCCTTCTGGTCTTCGAAGAGTTTCATCTCGAGCGCGCGACGCAGGCGGTCGTTCGTGTCGTAGGTGAACTTCTTTCCTTCGAGCGCGAGGTGGCCGATGAAGTTCAGGATCTCGCGGCGGAAGTCGTCCTTGCGGGCTTCGCTGATGTCGATCTTGTCTTCGATCGAACGCATCAGGCGCTCGTCCGGCTCTTCGTCCTTGCCGGTGTAGGGGTTCTTCACCTTCTGCTTCATCAGGTACGCGCGGATGTTGTCGATGTAGTTCGCGCAGAGCCGAGAGATCGCTTCTTCGTCCGCGCTGATGGCGCGCTGGACTTCGTTCTTCACGATCTCGTCGTACTCGGCTTTCACGATGCCGAGCAGCTCTGTGTAGCGGGAGCGTTCGTCTTCGTCCGCGATGAGCGAGTGCTGGCTGAGCCCCTTCTCGAGCTCGTTGAGCACCATGAACGGGTTGATGTACCCAGCCGCGCCTTCGCGCACGAGCGCGTTGCTGATCTTGTCCTGCACGTAGCGCGGGCTGACGCCGTCGAGGCCCTCGCGGGTGGTCTCCTTGCGGAGCTCTTTGACGTTGTCCTGGGTGTAGCCGGGCAGGATCTTGCCGTCGTAGAGCTTGGCTTTCTGGAGCACCGAGAGCTGGTGTTTCTTCGGCTCCTCGAGCCGCGTCATCACCGCCCACATCGAAGCGATCTCGAGCGTGTGGGGCGCGACGTGTTTGCCGCGCAGCCGGTCGGAGGTGAACTCCTTCTGATAGATCTTCACCTCTTCGCTCACCTTGGTGATGTAGGGGATGTCGATCTTGATCGTGCGGTCGCGAAGCGCCTCCATGAACTCGTTGTTCACGAGCTTGCGGTACTCGGCTTCGTTGGTGTGACCGATGATCACTTCGTCGATGTCGGTCTGCGCGAACTTCTTCGGCTTGACCTTGTGCTCCTGGGTCGCGCCGAGGAGATCGTAGAGGAACGCGACGTCCAGCTTGAGCACTTCGACGAACTCGATGATGCCGCGGTTGGCGATGTTGAACTCGCCGTCGAAGTTGAACGCGCGCGGATCCGAGTCCGATCCGTACTCCGCGATCTTGCGGTAGTTGATGTCGCCGGTGAGCTCGGTCGAGTCCTGGTTCTTCTCGTCCTTCGGCTGGAACGTGCCGATGCCGATGCGGTCCTGCTCGCTGAGAATGAGCCGCTTCACCCGGACGTGCTTCTCGATGACCTGCGACCAGTCGCCGTCGTAGCGGGTCAAGAGCTCCTTGAAGATGAACCGACAGGCCGGGTTCAGGTCGCCCTTGATGGTCACCCGGTGGCCGTCGGTGCCGAGCTTGAGGTCCTGCACCGCGCGTTCGCGCCAGTCGATCGGGATGAGCCGAAGCGGTTCGTCGTGCATCGGGCAGGGAAAGCGGTCGTCTTCCGCAGCCAGCCCGGTCTCGGCCAGGTTCACCCACTCGTAGGTGTAGAGCGCGCCCTCGGGCGTCTTCGAGTAGTGCTCCGCGCCCTTCTTCAAGAGCCGCGCGATCGTGCTCTTCGAGGAACCGACCGGGCCATGAAGCAGGATGACGCGCTTCTCCGGACCGTAGCCCTGGGCCGCCGCCCGCAACACGTGCACGAGCCGCATGAGCGGGATGTCGAGCCCGAAGATCGCGTCTTTGCCCTCGCCGATGGGGTCGCGGAAGAAGGGGTACCGAACAAGACGTTTCTTGTTGTCGATGTACTCCTCTTCGCCGTAGCTCACGACCATGTCGTAGAGCCGCTGGAAGGCGTTGCGCGTGACCTCGGGACGCTCCCGAACGATCTGCAAATAGTCTTCGAACGAGCCCTCCCAGTGAAGGTCCCGGTACTGGTCGTAATCCTGGAGCGCCGCGATGCGCTCGACCATGCTGCTCACGATCCGCTGCCCCGTTCTGCGTCGATGCCCGACACGCGACCACGATAACAGATGGATCGAAGCCAAGCGCGGAGTTCGGTGTTGCTGTTGCTGTTGCTGTTGCTGTTGCTGTTGCTGTTGCTGTTGCTGTTGCTGTTGCTGCCTCTGCCTCTGCTTCTGCTTCTGCGGCTTCCGCCACCGCTGCCGCTGCCGCTGCCGCTGCCGCCGCCGCTGTCCAAGAAAGGGCAAGGGCAGGGGCAAGGGCAGGGGCAAGGGAGGGGCAAGGGAGGGGCAAGGGAGGGGCAAGGGCAGGGGCAGGGGCAAGGGCAACGGGCCGCCTCACCCGCTGCTGAGTCTCATTGTTTGCGGAATGACCAAGAGTGCGCATGCTGTAACTCACCCGTTCCTTTCATGACCACCCGCGCGTTCACCTCCCTCGCCCTCTCGTTGCTCCTCTGGATGACGACCGGGTCGATGAACGTCGCCGAGGTGTTTCGCTTCGAGGGAGAAAAGAGTCCCGTGTCGAAGATCGGTTCGCCGCCCGAGAACTCCCAGGCGGTGCAGGTCCGCGAACACGAGATCGGAGGCCTACACGTCACCGAAGTCGTGGTCGGCGAAGCCGGCATCGACGACGAGCTGCCGCTCCTCGTGCAGTTCCACGGCCGCTCGAGCCGCCCCACGGTGCCCGGCGGCGACCAACGCCGCACGCCACCGATGCGGCTCATGTTGCCCTGGGCGCCCGAGGTCCTCGGCGACGGGTTCACGTGGTTCCCGCTCAGCGTGACCGAGCCGAAGGAAGACAAAGTCCTCGGCCACTACATCCGAGAGCGCGTCGACCAACTCGCGACGATCATCAAGACGTTCGCGGACCGCCGCCCGACCGAAGGCCGGCCGATCATCACCGGCTTCTCCCAGGGCGGCATGATGAGCATGGGCCTCGCGATGCTTCACCCCGAGCTCATCGACGGCGCGTTCCCACTCGCCGGCTGGCTGCCGAGACACCTGATCGACGAAGGACTCGCGCGCCACCCAGACGTCGCCATCTACCCACCGGTGCGGATCGTCAACGGCGACGAAGACCCCGTTGTCCCGACCGAAGAGACCCTGGCCTCAGTTCGCTACATGCAAGAGCGCGGGCTCGACGTGCGCATGGACGTCTTCCCCAACGACGCCCACAACATGACGAGCGAGATGTACCGCCACTACCGGGAACAGCTGCGCGCCTTGATCCGCCGTCGCCGCCACGAAGTCAGCAGCTTCGGCTAGAAGCCGTGGCGGATGTCCGGCGAACTCAACTGTGGCTGCTGGCGGGCAGCACGAGCGCCGAGACCCCGAGGGCAAGGGCACGGGCAAGGGCATCGCGCCTTGGGCGCTGGCAAGGGGGAGCGCGCGTTGCGGCGCTCCTAGAAGCCGTCCCAGCAGACGCCGTAGCGGGTGGTGCCGATGAAGATCGCGGGTTCGAGGTCGTAGCAGTCTTCCCAGAAGCCGGGGCAGTCGGCGCTGATGCCGGAGCCCATCGGCGGTGGGTTCTTGCACCAGTGGAGGCACTGGCCGCCGAAGCCGTCGGGGTCGAGGCAGATGAAGCCGGCCTGGCATTGGGCGTTGGAGGTGCAGAACGATCCCTGGCCCGAGCTGCCCGACGGGTTGCCGGTGCAGTGGGTCAGGTCGCGCATCAGGCCGTCGGGTTCTTGTCCGAGGAAACACGTCGAGCCGCTCGGGCAGCCGGAGCCGGTGGGCCGAGCCGGGTCGCAGTGGATGGTGCAGGCGTTCACAGCCGGGATGGGGCGCATCATCGTGTCCGTGTAGTCGAGGATGCAGAGCGCGCCGGCGCCGGTGCATTGCGCGTCGTTCTCGCAGAAGCGCTGGCAGCCCGAGGCGGTGCCGCCGAGTCCGGCGCAGGTGGCGCCCGGTACACAACTGGTGGTGCCGGTGCAGGTGCCGCCGACCGGGGCGGTGCCGGCGGCGCTGCAGCTGCGCACGCCGTCGACGTCCATGTAGCAACCGGTGCCGGCGGCGCAGCCGCACTGGGGTGAGACCAAGCGGCACGGCGACTCGGAACAAGCGCTCGAGCAGCCGGTCGCGGAGCAGGTCTCGCCGGGCGCGCACATCGCGTCGACGGGCGTGAAGGTGCAGAGGCCGCCGGGTTCGGTGCACGAGTCGGTGGTGCACGCGACGCTGTCGTTGCAGACGACCGCGGTGCCGGGCTGGCAGAAGCCGCCGACGCAGGTCTCGCTGCCGTTGCACGCGAGGCCGTCGTCGCAGTCGGCGGGCACGGTGCAATCCGCGGGCGGGCCGCTGTCGGTGCCTGCGTCGGTTCCGCCCGGGCCCGTGTCTACGCCCGGTCCGACATCGACGCCCGGTCCGGTGTCGAGTCCGGGCGCGCTGTCCTGACCCGGCGCATCGACGCCGGGCCCGACGTCGAAGCCGCTCGGTACGTCGGCGCGGGGTCCGGCGTCGAACGGGCGGCGCCGATCGGTCGCGCCGGACGCACATCCGTACGCGCACGCGAACACCACACCGCACACCAGCCACTTCGTTGATCCCACCATCTCGAGAACATCATGACCGAAACAGCGCCGCGGCGCAGGCGCCGACCACCATCACCGCCAGGGCCACCCGCAAAGTGGCTGGTTTGACGCTCGAGGCGAACCTCACGCCGAGCAGCGAGCCCACCACCGTGGCCACCGCAACGATGGTGCCGACGCCCCACCGCACCTGGTCGTGGTAGGCGAACACGGCGAGCGCCACGACGCCAAAGACCAGCGTGCAGACGAGCTTCAACGCGTTCGCGCGGACCAGATCGTAGCGGAGCAGCCCGCCGAGGACGGCGAGGAGCGCGAACCCCACCCCGGCCTGGACGAAGCCGCCGTACAGACCCGCGCCGAAGAGTCCAAGCGCGGCCCAAGCGCTGTCGCGCACGCGGACCGGGTCGCTGTCCGGCCGAGCGATCGCCTTCGGCTTGAACACCATCACGAGCGCCATGGTGATCATCAGCGTGAGCAGCACCGGCTTCGCCCAGCTGCGCGGCAACACCGCGGCGGCGAGCCACGCTCCGACGAGCGCGCCGGCAAAGGTCGGGAGCACGAGCCCCACCGGGTTCGGCAGCTTGCCCTTGGCCTTGAACCCGAGCACCCCGCTCGCCGACTGCGCGACGATGCAGACCCGGTTGGTGCCGTTCGCCACGTCGGCAGGAAGCCCCGCGAGCATCAACGCGGGCAACGTCAGCAGCGAACCGCCGCCTGCGAACGTGTTCACGAAGCCCGCGATCACACCCGCGACGATCATCACCACGAGCGACCAGGGCTCGAGGTCCAAGTGCTAGCTCGGCTCGACGACCTCGAAATCGTCGTCGACAAGATCCATCGTGAGGCGGCCGGCGGGCGGCATCGAGCTCGCACGGATTTCGCTGAACGAAGCGCGCTTCGTGATGCCCATCGCATCGGCGCAGACTTCGACCAGCGCCACCGCGCGCATCGTGATCACGTCGGTGGCGGATGCTTCGTTGGACGAAGGGAACACGCCCGTGTCGACGATCGCGCCAGCTGCGCCGAGCTCGAGAAACGCAGGCGCGTTCTCGACGTCGATGCCGCCAGACACCAGAAGCGGGGCGTCGCGGAAGGTGCGAAGCAGCGCCCGAAAGTAGTTTTCGCCACCGCTCATGCTGCCGACGGGGTGGACCGCCACCAAGTCCGCGCCACTCGAAAGCGCGGTGTGGATCTCGGTCGGGGTCGTGGCGCCAGCGACCACGATGAGCCCACGGCTCTTCGCGGTCTCGATGATCTCCCGATCCGTGATCGGCGAGATCAGGAACTCGCCGCCGGCCGCGACGGCGATCGACACCTGCGCGGGATCGGTGACGTTGGTGAGACCGACGGTCAGGTTCGCGTCGTCCAGATCGCTGACGACTTCGGTGACGTTCTCGAGCGACGCGGGGATGCCGAGCAGTTCGATGCCGCCCTTCGAGACCGCGATGCCCCAGGCCACCACGCACTCCTGGATCGGCGTGTCGATCACGGCGATCAGGCCGTGCTCACGGATGGTGGCGAGGGTGGACATGGCGCGAGACTACTCGCTGATCACGATGTCGTCGACGCCGAAGCCCTCTTGCGCGACGATGTCGTCGCTCGAGAACACGTACCGGAGCCGCACCTGTCGAAGCCCAGCCGTGCCGGTCAACACGTGCGATGCGGTGCGCCAGGACCCGGCCGTGCCACTCGAACCATCCCACCACTGGTTGGGGGCGTCGTTGTACCAGTTCGTGCCGGTGCCGGCCGCGCCGAGGCGCGACCAGGTCATGCCGCCGTTGAGGCTGATCTCCATGTAGCCCTCGTCGCAACACGCTTCGGTTCGGTAGATGTGCGAAAAGCTCAAGGTCGGATCGACCGCGGCGCTGCCGAAGTCGAAACACGGCGACATCAGCCGGGAGTTCTCGTTCAGGTTGTAGGGCCCGTCGAGGTTGGTCACCCACGCAGCGCTGCCGGAAGCGGCCATCGGAATGAACATGTTGGCTGGGGTGCCGTGCTCCCAGCTCGCGTTCGTTCCATCGACGGACCAGCCGCCGTCGCTCGTCTCGAAACCTTCCAGGTAGCCGGTGCCGAGCGGAATGATGGCGAGCATCGTGCCGTCCATGTCGTTGCTCGCGTCCACGTCCATCGGCGACGCGATGCTCGCTTCGACCGAGACCGAACCCGGCACCGAGCGCGTGTACGCTTCGCCCGGTTCGAGCGGCATGCTGATCGTCTCGGTGGTCGCGCTGCCGCCGTCTACGCGGAGGGTCAGGTCGAAGGAGTCGAACCTCGAACCGCCGACGTTGCGGACCTCGAGGAACGCGGCGCCGCAGTTCGACGGGTCAGGGATCACCCGGACCCGCAGGTCGGGCACCTGCTCGCGGGCCCAGACGAACCAGGAGCCGGTGGTGGTGAACACACCACAGAGTCGGCTGCCATCGTCCTCGCCCCAGTCGGTGGGCGAAGTGACGTCCATGCCGCCCGCGTCGAAGTCGACCGTGAAGTCGCTGATGTCGGTACAGCTGTTCTCCCCTTCGAAGCCGGCTTCGCGGGTGAAGGGCGTGCCGACCGAGAGTTCGACGCCCGCGACATTGTCGCGACGTCGCGGGTTCGAAGTCGAGGTGTGCGCGTCTCGGATCGTGTGGAAGCAGACGTCCGCGTCGCGCGTCGAGGCGGTGAACTCGTCGTACCAGTTCACTTCGTAGAACGAGAGATCCACGTCCATGCCGGTCCCCGCACCGACGCGGCAACTGAAGCGCACATCCGCGGTGCCGAGCGTGGCACTGCGCATGCCGTTCCAGATCCCTTCGTGTCCAGCGCGCGGGGTAAGGGTCGCGAGATCGTCGTAGTAGGCGCTCCCTTGATCGTTGAGGGTCGTGCCGGCGGTCGAGGCGACCATGGTCCAACCGCCACCGTCGGTGGTCATGTCGCAGTACACATCGACGGGCCCCGCGCGGCTGTCCGGCTGGATGGTGTAGACGCCGTCGGGCGCGGAGGGATCGTTGAGTAGGATCGCGCGGCAGGTGGCGGCCACCGGTTCGCAGGTTCCGCCGGTGCACGCCCGCGACGCGCAGTCCGCCGGCACGGTGCAGATGGTGCCGCCGGGGCAGCCCACACAATCGCCGCCGCAGTCCACGTCGGCTTCGTCGCCATTGCGCACACCGTCTTCGCAGGAGGTGCACGTGTCGACCTCGCAGCGGTCGGACGCGCAGTCCACGTCGATGGTGCACATCGTTCCGTCGGGGCACCCGCGGCACGCGCCGCCACAGTCGATGGCCACTTCGCCCGGATCGAGTTCGCCGTTGCTGCACAGCGCTTCGCGCCAGAACACGTACCAGGTGCCGCCCGACGCGAACCCGCCGCACTGGGCCGACGAGTCGTCTTCGCCCCAGTCGGTGTCCGAGGTCGTGTCCATGCCGCCTTCGTCGAAGTCGAGCGTGAAGTCGCCGTTGTCACCGCAGCTGTCTTCGCCTTCGAGTCCGAGCGCGCGGGTCCAGGGATCGCCGGCGGGCAGGTAGGCGCCGGAGATGTTGTTCCGCCGCTCCGGGTTCACCGAGGCGGCGTTCAGACCGCTGCCCGGGTGAAAACAGTTGCTCGAGTCGACGCGGGTGGCGGTGATCACGTCGTACCAGTTGTTGTCGTAGAACGACATGTCGACGCCCATCGTCCCGGCGCCCGACCGGCGGCACGCGACCCGGAAGTCGCTGTTGGTCAGCCCGACCGCGCGCATGCCTTCGAACACGCCTTCGTGGCCTTCGGTCGGCGAGAGCGTGGCGAGGTCCGCGTAGTAGGGGCTGCCCTGGTCGTTGAGGGTGGTCACGGAGGTGCTCGCGACCAGCGTCCAACCACCGCCGTCGGTGTCCATGTCGCAGTAGACCTCGAGCGGCCCGAGCGCCGGGTCCGGGAGGATGGTGTACGGGCCGCTCGCGGCCGAGGGGTTCGCCTGGAGGATCTCGACGCAGGTGCGGGGTGCGTCGGTGCAGACGAGCGCGTCGCACTCGAACGACGCGCAGTCTTCGTCGATGGTGCAGGGCGTGCCGCCAAGGCAACCCGGGCAACGCCCACCGCAGTCGACACCGACCTCGTCGCCGTTGAGCAACCCATCGCTGCACGAGGTGCAGACGTCGTCGTCACAGAACGTCGACGCGCAATCGTCCGCGTCCATGCACGCCATGCCATCGGCGCAGCCGGGACAGACGCCGCCGCAGTCGATGTTGGTCTCGCCGGGATCGAGCTCTCCGTTGAAGCAGGTCGCCTCGCGCATGAAGACGAACCACGCGCCGCCGGCGGCGGTCGTGCCACAGAGCGGTACGTTGTCGTCCTCGCCCCAATCGGTCGTCGAGGTGGTGTCCATGCCGCCTTCGTCGAAGTCGATGGTGAAGTCGTCGGTCGACGCGCATCCGTCTTCGCCTTCGAGGCCGCCGGACCGGGTCCAGGGGTCCCCCATCGGGAGCGACATGCCGGTGAGGTTGTTCCGGCGCGCGGGTGTGAGATCCGCGAGGTTGTCGCCGAAGCCGGGGTGGAAGCACACCGTCGCGTCGTCGGCCGACGCGGTGAGCACGTCGTACCAGTTGTTCGCGTAGAACGACATGTCGACCTGCATGGCCGCGCCGGTGTCTCGTTTGCACGCGAAACGGATGTCGGAGCGGTCGAGCATCAGGTCCCGCATGCCATCCCACACACCTTCGTGGCCGAGGGTCGGGTTCAGGGTCGCGAGCTCCGCGTGGTAGGGGATCGCCGCGTCGTTGAGGGTACTGCCGCGGGTCGATGCGACGAGCGTCCAGCCGCCACCGTCGGTGTCCATGTCGCAGTAGACCTCGAAGCCGACCCCGGCCGGGTCCGGCTGGATCTCGTAGACGCCGCTCGGAAGTTCGGGGTCGGCTTGAAGCAGCTCGAGGCAGCTCGTCGAGCCTGCTTCGCACACGTCGTCGACGCACGATCGGGACGCGCAGTCTTCGGGCGCGTCGCACGCGGTGCCGGACGGACACCCGCGGCAGTCGCCGCCGCAATCGATCGCGGCTTCGTCGCCGTTGAGCACTCCGTCGGTGCAGCTCGTGCAGGTATCCACGTCGCAGCGGCGCGACAGACAGTCGACGTCCATGGTGCAGGAGGTGCCGTCCTCGCAGGCGCGGCAGTCGGGCCCGCCGCAATCGACGCCGACCTCGCCGCCGTCCATGATTCCGTTGGTGCAAGCGGCGGTCAGACACACCGCGTCGATGCACATCATGGAGGCGCAGTCGCGGGGCAGGTCGCACCCCGCGCCGCCGCCGCAGGGGGCGCAGTCGTTGCCGCCGCAGTCGACGTCGGTCTCGTCGGCGCTGACCACGGTGTCGAAGCAGTGCATGTCCTGACAGAAGCCGCCGGAACAGACGCCGACCGCGCAGTCGTCCATGACCAGGCAGCCCTCGCCGAGCCCGCAGCCTTCGCAGGGTCCGCCGCAGTCGCGGCCGGTCTCGTCGCCGTTCTGGATGCCGTCGGTGCAGCGGGCCGGTTCGCAGCGTCCGCCGATGCACACGCCCGACTCGCAGTCGCCGTTCAAGAAGCAGCTGCCCATCGCGGGGCAGCGCATCACGCAGGTGGGGCCGCCGCAATCCGTGTCGGCTTCGTCACCGCTCCGCACGCCGTCGGTGCAGTGCATCGGGCCACCGTCCACCGGCGCGTCGGTGCCGGTGTCTCCCGAGGTGTCGCGGGGCAGGTCTCCGTCGTCCAAGATGAGAACGTCGGCTGTACCGCCGCCATCGACGTTCGCATCCACGCTGGCGTCGCTGCCAGCCCGGTCGTCGTCGCCGCACGCAGCGACCCCCACCGCGAGACAAACCACCCAGAACCACGCGCGTTTGCTCGACACCACCCGGCGCCGAGACCCTTGAAAGCTACCCATGAACCCCTCTTCCCAGAATTCACCGTAGCAGCAAGACGGCGCGGGTTCTCCCTGCTTGCCGCTACGGGCCTCGCTCGCTTCGCGAGACTGGCGACCCTAGTTCGCGCCCGTCTTTTCTGAGGGGGAGAGGTTCCCCCTCCGGCCTTCCGCCTGTGCTCCCCACCTAGGCTCCTGCACGTGCTCGCCGCCACTGCACTTGATGGAATGAACGGCATCTGGGGTGGCTGGGGTCAGGTGCGGCGGCGGAGGGCGACGAGTGCCAAGAATCCTGCGGTGAGCGCAGGCCAGGGACCGTCCTGGCCGGGTCCGGGCACACGGCAGTTGCACCAGGCGTACTCGACCGTCCGGAACTCCCGATCGCCCGCGTCGAACCCGGCGTCGAAGCGCATGTCGAGGCCCGCGTCGATGCCGGCGTCTCGCCGTGCCGGTCCCGCGTCGCGTCCGCCGCTGTCCGGTCCTGCGTCGAGCAGTGGCGGCACGGGCGCGTCTCCATCCCGGCCAGCGTCCACGATGGGCGGTCCAGCATCGGCAGGGCCCGCGTCGGCAGGGCCGGCATCGGGCGGTCCGGCGTCGGGCAGCCCGATCGCCACGAACGTGAGGTCGAGCTGGTAGTCGCCGAGGGTGTCGCCCCAGCTGTCCATGAAGATCGTGTAGCTGCCGGCATCGAGTTCCACGTCGAACTGTGCGTCTCGCCGGCGGCCGCCGTCGTCGTCGCAGGCCAGCTCGGTGTCTTCGTCGTCGCAGACGCGCCGCAGGTGCAGCACCGGGTCCAGGCCACCCGAACCGTCGGCGTACGCGTTGAGGGTGTGGGTGCGGTCGATGGTGAAGGTGTAGAGCGTGTCCACGCCTTCGGCGCCGGTGACGCAGTCGCCGCGACCGGCGCTCGAGTGCCGGTTCGAGTTCGTGCCGCGGAGCGTCTGGGTCACCGGCTCGATTTCAATCGCATCTTCGCAGGTGTCGCCGGGAGGTCCCGCGACGCACGCACCGGCCAGACAGAAGTCCTCGCAGGTCTCGACGACGCCCGTCTCTCGGCCGCAGCGGGTGCTCACGACGTCCACTCCGTCACAGACGAAGGTGGTCGGTGGATGACAGAGGCCGTCGTCCAGACAGTCGTAGCCGACCGGACACATCGCCGCGCCGCACGAGGGCAAGCACGCGCTGTCCACGCAGGAGAACCCATCCGAACAGTCCGCGGGCACACGGCACGCGTCGCATGCCCCGCCGCCGCCCCCGCACAACACCGTCGAGGTGCCGGTGGCGCAGAGCCCTTCGAGCGCGCGGCCCACGTAGGTGCATTCTTCTTCGGAGCCGTCGTCGGGCAGGTTCGGCAGGTCGCTCACGATCTGGCAGTCGCCGCTCGACACGTAGTCCGGTTCGCCCCGCACGAGGATGCCGACGACGGTGCCGTCGTCGGTGAATACGCCAGAGCCCGAGTTGCCGCCGAAGGTGTCGAGGTTCGCGCCGAACCACTGGAGCATCGCGGGATCGGGGCTCGTGACCTGGCCGCCGTCGTCGATCTTCATCGGCAGGCCGCTGCCGAATCCGATCACCACGAGCGGGGTGTCCATGGGGAGCGCGGTGTCGTCCATGCGGACCGCAACCGGCACGTGCGAGGGGTCCACCACCCGATCGAGCCGCACCACCGCGTAGTCGGTGTCGCCATCGTTCACGCGGGCGACGAGCTCCGAACATCCGTACACGTCTTCGGCACCGTCGATCGTCGCGAGGACTCCGTCGGCTTCGTAGAAGTAGTCGAAGATGAAGCGCTGGTTCATGCAGTCGCTCAGATCATCGATGCAGTGACCGGCGGTGAGCACGAGATCGAGATCGATCAGCGTGCCCGAACAGTTCGCGCCGGTCGGCTGGTCGCGGAAGCGTTCGCCTTCGCAGAGGTTGCGCGCCACGGCCAACGTGTCCCCTTCGATGAGGACGTTGTCCGGATCGGTTTCGTCCACGCGGCCGCTCGGGACCAGCGCCACGATCGACTCCATCGCGCGCTGCCGCCAGACCGCGCTCGAGTGCGCGTACACGTCGGTGCGGTCGTCGTCGCCATAGACGACCTGGTCGCTCCGAGCGCCGGCGGCATCGATCTGGGAACACGCGCCACACAGGAGCAGGGAGATCCCAGCAAAGAGTGAGGAGCCTTGTTTCGATCGAAGTGCCAACATCGCGCCCATCCTAGCCGGATGGGTGGATGCGGGCGAATGCTCGACCGTTCAAAAGAATACGCTGGCAACACACAGAAAAACGGCCCCGAGGTGGTCCCCCGAGGCCGTCGTTCATCCGGTCACTGCTTCACGTCAGATCAAGGCGTGATGGCGATGTCGTCCACGCCGAACCCGTCGCGAACGCCCGATGAGTCGGTGGAGAAGACGAAGCGGATGCGCACGCTTCGACGTCCGGCCACACCCGTCATCGGGTGACTCGCGGTGCGCCAGGCGTTGGCGGCCCCGCTCGTGCCGTCCCACCAGTCGTTGCTGCCGTCGTTGTACCAGTTGGTCCCGGTGCCCATCGCACCGAGCCGGCGCCAGGTGTTGCCACCGTTGGTGCTGATCTCGACGTAGCCCTCGTCGCAACAACCCTCGGTCTCGAAGATGTGCTCGAAGCTCAACGTCGGGTCCGTCGCCAGCGCCGACGCATCGAGGCATGGAGACGTGAGGGTGGAGTTCTCGCTGTTGCGGTAATCGCCGGCCGGGTTGGTGACCCACGCCCAGGCGCCCGCACCGGCGCTGCCGATGAAGTCGCCCGACGGCATGCCGCGCGCCCACGTCGAGTTCGTGCCATCGGTGGTCCAGCCGCCGGCGCTGGTCTCGAAGCCCTCCGCGTAGCCCGCGCCGATCGGCACCGAGCCGATGTTGACGAGGGCGGAGTCGTTGGCGCCCACGACGTCTCCGGTCGTGGTGATCTGTGCCTCCACCGTCGTCGAACCGAGCCCGATGATGCGCGTGATGACCTCGCCGAACTCGATCGGTCCGTCGATGACCTCCATGAACGGCGCGCCCCCATCGAGGCGCACGGTCAGCGTGGTGCCGTCCACCGTGTTGCCGCCGACGTTCTCGATGCGAACCTCGCCCTGGCCACAGGTGGTCGCGGGCACCACCGAGACGGCCAAGTCGGTCTGGAGCGGCACGAGCCGCACATCGTCCACGGCGAAGCCTTCGCGCACCGTGGAGAACGAGGGGCTGCTCACCCGGTGTCGAATGCGAAGTCCACGCACCCCGCCGGAGCTGGGGATCACCGCGGCGGCCATGCGCCAGCCGGAGGAGCTGCCGTCCCACCAATCGTTGAACGTGTCGTTGTACCAGTTGGTCGCACCCATGGTGTTCAACTTGGTCCAGGTCATGCCGGCGTTGATCGAGTACTCGATCCAGCCTTCCGAAGAGCTGTCCGTGTCGAAGTTGTGCATGAACACGAGCTGGACGTCGGCGCTGCCGGTGGTGTCGAAGCACGGAGAGATCAGCATCGACTCTTCGCTTCGGTTGTGCGTGCCTTCGGGGTTGGTCACCCAGGCGAACTCGCCGGAGACCGCCGAGTTGATGGTCGTCCCGGTCGGGCGACCGCGGGCCCAGCTGTCGTTGGTTCCAGCAGAGGTCCAGCCGGAGTCCGTCTCGAAGTCGGTGGTGTAACCCGCCGGCCCGATCGGAATGAAGACCGTGCTCCCGGAGAACGACGCGAAGTCGTTCGACCGATCCGGATCGAGCGCGACCGTGGCCCGGACCGAGATGGTCGTGGCAGACGCCGCGTCGATGTTTCGCGTGATGCTTCCGCCGCCCATCAGGGGGGTCGTCACGGTTTCGGTGCTCATCACGCCGTCGACGTCGGTCACGATCGTGAACGTGGCGGCTTCCATGTCGCCGATGTTCTCGATGGTGGCCAAGAGCTGCCCACAGGTCTCCGGCTGCGGGCGCAGCGTGACGGAGAGGTTGGGCGGCGAGGGCGAACGGATGATCACGTCGTCGACGCCGAAGCCATCGTTCTGAATCGAACCGTCCGACGAGAAGTAGAACCGGAGCCGAACGTCCATCTGGCGGGACGCGCCCAGCAGACGGGTCGTCGCGCGACGCCACACGCCGGAGGAGCCGCTGGTGCCGTCCCACCACTGGGAGCTCGTGTCGTTGTACCAGTTGGAGGCGCCCGAACCGGTGATCTTGGTGTACGTGACGCCGCCATTGGTCGACATCTCCACCCAGCCTTCGTCGCAGCAGGACTCGGTCTCGAAGATGTGCGCGAAGCTCAGCACCGGATCGCTCGCGGCGCCGCTCAGGTTGATGGGCGGGGACTCGATGTAGGAGTTCTCGCTGGTGTTGTAGTCGCCTGTGAGGTTCGTGACCCAGGCCCGGGTGCCTTCGCCCGCGCCCGTGATGAACGGACCGTTCGGCATGCCCCACGCCCAGCTCGAGGCGGTGCCGCCGGTGGTCCAGCCGCCGTCGTCGCCTTCGAAATCCTCTTCGTAGAAGACCGGCACGCCGGTGCAGAGCATGTCGACGCATTCCTCGGACGCGCAGTCGGTTCCGACCGTGCACGCACGGCCACCCGGGCAGCCGCCACAGTCGTCGCCGCCACAGTCCACATCGGACTCGGTGCCGTTGAGCATGCCGTCTCGGCAACTCGAGCAGGTGTCGACTTCGCAGCGATCGTTCAGGCAGTCGTCGTCCATCCCGCACATCTCGCCGTCGGCACAGCCGGGGCATTCCGGTCCGCCGCAGTCCACGTCGGTCTCGCCGGTGTCGAGTGTGCCGTTGATGCACGACTCGGTGAGGCAGAAGCCGCCCATGCAGGTGCCCGAGGCGCAGTCGGCCGGGACGACGCAGCGGTCGCCCGCAAGACACGGGCCACAGGCCGAACCGCCGCAGTCCACGTCGGCTTCGTCGGCGTTGCGCACGTCGTCGAAACAGTGGGCGGCTTGACAGAACCCGCCATCGCACACGCCGGAGGCGCAGTCGCCCATGATGAGGCAGCCTTCGCCGAGTTCGCAGCCCGCGCAGGGGCCACCGCAGTCGGAGCCGGTCTCCATGCCGTTCTGGATGCCGTCGGTGCAGCGGGCGGGCTGGCACTCGCCGCTGATGCACACGCGGCTTTCGCAGTCCGTGCTCAGGCCGCAATCGTCGCCGGCGGGGCAGCGCATGTCGCAGGTGACGCCGCCACAGTCTGTGTCGCTCTCGTCACCGCTCCGAACCCCATCGCTGCAATGACTCGGCCCGGTGTCGGCCGTGCCACCGTCGGTGCCGCCGTCCACTGGCGGGGGCGCGTCCATGTCGTCTCCGACATCCATGCCGGGCGCGTCGTCGCGGGTTCCGGTGTCCACGGGAGGCATCCCGGTGTCCACGGATCCATCCATGCCGCCGCCATCCAGCGGGTCGCCGCCGTCGGGCATCGCCCGGTCGTCGTCGCCACAAGCCACAAGTGCAAACGCGCACACGAGTACGCCAATCGATCCAAACCGCATCACGAGCCTCCTGGGGTGAGCCTGGCCGTCCCCACGGTCGTGCTCTCTCTCAATCTTCGGTCTAGCACCGTCGCAAACCGGGTCCAGCGGCATTGCCTGACACGTATTTCTGAAGCCCGCTCTGAGGGCGCATCGAACGGTGCGGCAGACCTTTCGAAACCCAGTGCGTTTTGGGAGGCATCGGGGGTTTGCGCCCGATCGCGGTCCTGGGTACGGTCGGCGGCCCCGAACACCCGGTGGCCCCTACCCCACGACTGAATGCAGCAACCCAAGATCTTCGTTCTCGACACCAACGTCCTCCTTCACGACCCCCACGCGATCTTCAAGTTCGAAGAGAACACCGTCGTGATTCCGATCTACGTCATCGAAGAGGTCGATCAGTTCAAGAAGGAGCTGAGCGAACGGGGCCGCAACGCACGCTCGCTCGCGCGGACGCTGGACCGCCTGCGAGAGAGCAACACGTCGCTGCAAGACGGGGTGCAGCTGGATGAGGGCGGCACACTCATCGTCTTCGTGCCTGAAGATCCCAAGCTCTGGCGCAACCGCGACAACCGGGCGATGGACCACGCCATCATGGGGACCGCGCTCGAGCTCCGGGACAGCAAACCGGAGAGCAAGATCGTCTTCGTCACGATGGACTCGAACCTGCGCATCCGGGCGGATGCGATGGGTCTCATCGCGGAGAACTACGAAGGCGGCCGGCTTCGCGTGGGCGAACTCTACTCGGGCGTCTACACGCTCGACGTCGCCAAGGATCTGGTCGACCTGCTCGGCAAACGCGAGACGGTTCCACTCTCGGAGCTCGACCTTCCGGACGAAGAACTTCACCCCAACGCCTGCATCGTGCTTCGGGACTCGAACCACGAACGGCACACCGCGCTCGGCCGGTACCGCGAAAGCGAGCAGGTCATCGCACCGCTTCGCGTCTCGAGGGAGGGTGCCTGGGGCATCCGTCCTCGGAACCTCGAACAGTACTTCGCGCTCGACATGCTGCTCGACCCGACCATCCACCTCGTGACCTTGGTGGGCAAAGCGGGCACCGGAAAGACCCTGCTCGCGGTCGCGGCCGGGCTTCAGAACGTGCTCGAGGAAGGCGCCTTCGCGCGTCTGGTGGTCTCCCGGCCGATCTTCCCGCTCGGTCGAGACGTCGGGTACTTGCCCGGCACGCTCGAAGAGAAGCTCAACCCGTGGATGCAGCCGATCTTCGACAACCTCGAGTACATCTTCGGTGCCGCCCGTCGCCGCATGAGCGACCACCGAGACCACCAAGAACTCTTGGCGTCCGGCGTGATTCAGATCGAGCCGCTCACGTACATCCGTGGCCGCTCGCTTCCGAACCAGTACCTCATCGTCGACGAAGCGCAGAACCTCACCCCGCACGAGGTGAAGACCGTCATCACGCGTGCAGGCGCCAACACGAAGATCGTGTTGACCGGCGACCCGGACCAGATCGACAACCCTTACGTCGACTCCGCCAGCAATGGCCTGACGATCGTCGCCGAACGGTTCCGCCAAGAAGCCATCGGCGCGCATGTGATGCTGCAAAAGGGCGAGCGCAGCGAACTCGCCGAGCGGGCCACGCAGCTGTTGTGACCGCTTGATGTCCGAACCGCCCAGCGGTGGCCAGGATGTGCGCGACCGACGCGTTCGCGCCGGCGCCACCGGTCGCACGCGGCCTCGGTCGAACAGCCAGCTGGAGTTGGATGCACGGCTTCGCCAGGTCGGCGACGTCGCGCGTGGTCTTCCTGCGCTGACCGCCCGTGGCACCAGGGCGAGCCGAAAGGAACTGGTCGCAGGACTCGAAGCGGGCCGTCACCTCAACCCGAGACTCGAGCTTTTGCCGGTGCAGGTCCCACGGCACGCGTGGACGGCGCTGGCCGAAGCGCGCCGGCTCGCCACCGACGTGGCGGAAACCCAGCTGCACCTGGACCGACTCGACGAGCTCGAGCTGGAGCTGCAGCTGATGGAGTGCCTCGGCAACGGTCGGCAGGTGCGAAGCATCGCGCGGCGCCGGTACCCGACCGGGGCCACCACGATGAGGCTGGGCGGCGGTGACGTACCCCTCGCCGTGGTCGCCGGCGCCCTCCTCGACGAACTGCAGCCACAGATGGAAGCGCGCACCCTCGATGCGTCCGACGTCGCCGAAGTGGTTCAGGCGATCGCGCGAGGCGCGGGCCTCGATGTGGAGATCCGCATCGAACCGGGTCTCGTGGCCAATGCGGCGGCTGGGGAGCGCACCGTCTTTCTGGCCGACCGCCGGTTCGGTCCGCGCGAAGCCCGTCGACTCGCGGTGCACGAAGTCCTCGGACACCTCACGGCCGCCGCCAACGCACGGGCGCAACCACTTGCCGTGGTGCAGGTCGGCACGGCCGGCGCGTTCGCCGACCAAGAAGGGGTCGCGATTCAGCTCGAGGCCGAAAGCGACCTGCTCGACGACTTGCGGGTGCGCACCTTCGCGGCGCGGGTCTGGTGCACCGATCGGGTCCACGAGGATGTCGCGTTCGAGGACGTCGCCCGGTTGCTGGTGGGCGAGTACGGGTTTCGGCCCGGGGCGGCCATCGCCCTCGCCTTGCGCAGCTACCGCGGAGGCGGGCTGACGCGCGACGCCAGCTACCTGCGCGGATGGTTGGACGTGCGCACGGCTGTGCGCGCCCACCCTGCGGGCCCGATGCAAGCGCTCCATCGACTCCGACTTGGCCGGGTCTCCGTCCGTGCGTTGCCCGCTCTGCAGCGCTTGCTCGACAGCAACGCGCTCAGGCCGCCCACCTACTGTCCGGAGGTCCCGGTCAGCAGCTTGGCTTTGAGTCCCGCGGCCACCGCCTCGGGCACCAGCGCATACACGTCGCCGCCCAGCTTCGCGGCCTCTTTGACGAGGTTCGAAGAGACGTAGAAGTACGCGTCGTCCGCCATGATGAACACGGTCTCGATGTGGGGACGCAGGTGGCGGTTCATGTTGGCCATCTGCAACTCGTACTCGAAGTCGGCGACCGCACGCAGTCCGCGCAAGATGATGTTCGCGCCCACCGTCTCGCAGTAGTCGACGAGCAGCCCGTCGAAGCTGTCCACGGTGATGCGCGCTGGGTCTTCGCCCATCTCCACGACCGCGGCCTTGATGAGTTCGATGCGTTCTTCCACCGAGAAGAGGGCCTTCTTGCGCTCGTTGTAGAGCACCGCGACCACGATCTTGTCGAACGCTTTGAGCCCGCTTCGAAGAATGGAAGTGTGCCCGTGGGTGATGGGATCGAAGGAGCCGGCGTACACCGCGATGCGCGGTGAAGTCGATGCGGGGATGGACTCGCTCATCTGGAAGACCTGTCGGATCAGGGGGACGCGGCGGGTCTATGCACCCGCCAGAGTTGCAGCGCGGTCGCACCATACCGGTACGTGGCGAGGGATTCGAGCGTCGCGTCGGTGGGCACAGTCTGCACGGGCCACAAAGGGCTGTCGGAGGCGTCGTGTTCGAGGACGATCGTGGCCTGATCCGCGCAGGCGGGGAGGAGCGACTGCAGCGCCGTGATCGCCACCCGAAGCTGAGCGTAGGGCGGGTCGGCAAACACCAAGTCGTACGGACCGAGCGCGTACAGCCGCTTCTGCGTCTGGCGGTCGGTGAGATCGGCGACCAGCAACTGGGCACGGGCGTCGAGCCCCAAGGCGTCGGCGTTCTTCTGCCACTGCTTGGCCGCCGCCCGGTCGCGTTCGACCGACACCAGTGGATCCGCGCCCCGAGAGAGCGCCTCGAACCCGAGCGCGCCACTGCCCGCGTAGAGATCGAGCACCCGCCCGCGCACGAGGTCGCGGGCGCTCAGTGCGTTGAAGAGGGACTCCCGCACCCGATCCGAGGTCGGTCGGGTGCGGTCGCCTTTCGGCGCATCGAGCCGTCGACCGCGAAGGCTCCCGCCGACGATCCGCACGAACTAGAAGTCGAGCGCTGCCGAGAAGCCGCCGCCACGTCGACCGAAGGACGGCGTCAGTCGCAACCGCGCGGTCTCCGAGTCGTCGTCGCCGCCGCCCGTGAGGGCCATCATGAGCAGCGCGATGCCCGTGCCGCCGATCGCGAGACCGAGCACGTTGAAGATGATCGCGTTGCGCTTGTATTTGTCGGTCTGATCGCACTCGTCGCGAATGGTGGTGGCACCGAGCCGACGCTCGGCTGCGCCCGCGGCACCTTCGGCACAGACATCGCTGCCCTGCCCCGCGGCGACCATGATCTGCCAGTTCGAGAGGCTGGTGCCGTCCATGAACTGCACGTCCGTGCCCGCGCCGCCGATCTCTCCGGCGATCCGGATCTGTTCGTCGGTCGAGAGGTTGCGAACTCGGTCGCCATCGCTGTTGCGGCTGTTGCGCTGCGCCCAGCTCGAGATGCCGACGCCCGCGAGCGCGCCACCGACGACGATCATCGCCGCGCCGGGGATCCAGCCGAGGTTCGCGCTGCTCTCCGCGACGAGGTTGCCGCGGAAGTCGCTCTGCTCGTCCGCGACGACGCGCACGGTGCCGATGAAGGTGTCGTATCCATCGGCCGACACGTGCAGCTC
This sequence comes from Deltaproteobacteria bacterium, assembly GCA_034670305.1. Taxonomy (GTDB): domain Bacteria; phylum Myxococcota_A; class Polyangia; order Polyangiales; family Houyiibacteriaceae; genus JAXMNT01. Next base: position 71,139 of record JAXMNT010000029.1, on the reverse strand, counting down.
GTGCTGGCCTTCGGTGACGTCCTGGACGAGGAGCACGCCTTCGCTGTCGGTGATGCCGACCGACTCACCGTCCAACTCGACGTTCGCTGCGGCCTGGTTCACGTGGACCCGGACGGATCCGAACCGCGCCTGACCTGCGAACTGCGAGACGTAGCGCGTTGCCCGGGCCCGCAGATCGTCGATGTCCTGCTGGATGCGGGGAATGGTGTCGGTGAGCGAGTCTTCGATCTGACCAGACTCGGCGTTGTAGAAGTAGAGGGTCAGCGCGAAGTCGTACTCGGCGCCGGCACCGGTCCGGCGGACCGTTCCATAGATCGTGCGCTGCTGACCAAGGTCTCCGCTGATCTCGGCCATACACGCCGCATCAGGTTCGTCGCAGCCGTGGGCCATGGACATCTGCGCGAGGGAGACCTCGGCGTCGGCCACGTCCCACTCGTTGACGTTGCCGGCCGCGTTTCGAAGCGCGCCGGATAGGTTGTTCGCGACGGTGTCGTCGCCCTCCACGGAACGAATCCCGAGGACGATGACAGACGTCTGCTGGGCAGCCGCGAGGTTGGGCGCGAATGCCGAAAGCAGCGTGAGCGTGGCGAGGAAGGAACCTGCCGCACGAGAGGGTCGGACCATGCCGGCAGGGTATGCGAAGGCTGGCGCGCGGTGCAATCGGTTCCGAACACCCTCCACGCCATCGCTGGAATCGGGGATGGATCAAATCTTTCGGGGGGTTGGACCGTCAGAGGCGGTATGGGCCCGACCCACAGCACGCACCAGAGGAGATGGGTGCCAAACTCGACGGTGGGGCACCGCAGTGTTACCCACAAGGTTTCCTTGGGGGCACGGCCCCCACACCCGGATCCGGTGACGCGTGTTCACCGTTTCGATTGTCGGCTCTGGCCGAGATGAGTCCCGCTTCCGCCATGGTTGCCCCCGCCAAGGTTTGTTCCCTCTGTGGCACGCCGTACGACGTGGCGGCCGAGTTCTGCCAGAAGGACGGCGCGCGCCTCACGGAACAAGGCCACCCAGACCCCTTCGTGGGCAAGATCTTGCTCGGTCAGTTTCGCATCGAAGAGGCGATCGGATCGGGCGGCATGGGCACCGTGTACCGGGCCCATCAGACGAACCTCAACCGCGACGTCGCGGTGAAGATCCTCCACCCGGAGCTCGCCTCGAACCCGGACGCGACCCGGCGCTTCCACCGGGAGGCCAAAGTCGCCACCAGCCTCGAGCATCCGAACCTCGTGCGGGTGTTTCTCTTCGGAGAGTTGCCGGACGGAGCGGGTCTGTACCTCGTCATGGAGCACCTGCGTGGCCGCAGCCTCACCCAGGTGCTCCAGGCCGACGGGGCGCTGAGCGTGGGGCGCGCGATCCACATCGCCACCCAGATCTGCGGCGCGATCGGCATGGCCCACCAGAAGGGCATCGTGCATCGGGACGTGAAACCCGAGAACGTCATGCTGGTCACGAAGCACAACGATCCAGACTTCGTGAAGGTGCTCGACTTCGGCATCGCCCGCTTGCTCTGGGACGAACAGACCGCGATGACCCAGTCCGGCGTCATCTTCGGCACCGCGCGGTACATCTCGCCGGAAGGGGCGAGCGGCGAGCCGACCGACGCGCGCAGCGACGTCTATTCGATCGGCACCCTCGCCTACCAGCTGATGTGCGGGGTGACCCCGTTCGACGCGAACACGCCAGTCGCGATGTTGATGAAACACATCCACGAGACCGCGCCTCCGCTCGGCTCGCGGCCGCACGGGCATCGGGTGCCGCAACCGATCGCGGACGTGATCATGCGCTCGCTCGCCAAGAACCCGAGCGCGCGGTGGACCGATGCCGGCGAGTTCGCCGAGGCGCTCGTGTCCGCCGCCGAACGCTGCGGCGTCACGCTCCCCAACAACACCTCGCGCGGCAGCTGGTCGCCCCGATTGCCGTCCGCCACCCCCAGTGGGGTCGGTGCCATTCACCCCCCCGACGACGAGTTCCGGGTGCCCGGCCTGAGCCGACGCAAACCCAAAGGGCTCGCGATGCTGCTCGCGTTCGTCCTGGGCGCCGCGGGCGTCGTAGGCGGGGTACAGCTCGTCCGACACCTGACCGCCCCCGGCCCGGACGACATGGAGATGCTCGTCACGCGGGCCCGGACGGCGCTCGCGACCGACCATCTGGATGCGCCGCCGGGGGAGAACGTGCTCGAGTTGAGCGCGCGCATGCTGGAGCGAGAGCCGGGCCACCCGGTCGCCCAAGAGGTCCGGCGCGAGGCGGTGCTTCGGCTTCGCGAACGCGCCGCTGAAGAGTTCGAAGAAGGCCACTTCGATCACGCCCGGGCGATCTGGCAGCGGGTGTTGGTGTTCAGCCCGGGCGACGAGCGCGCCGTGCAAGCGCTGCACGACATCGAGGACGCAGAAGCACGTGCGGCCCGGCCGGACCCCGGTGTCGCGACGCTGCCGCACGACCCGATCTACAACGAGGCGACGAGTTTCGTGTCGGTCGTCGACACAGCGGATGTCGCCGCGACCGAACCTCGGTTCGAAGTCTGGCGCGGTCGACGCCGCCTGGCCACGATCCCGGCGGCCGCCGGCGCATTCGAAGGTCAGTGGACCGCGTCGTACGTCTTTCGAACGCTCGGGAGCCACGAGGTGCGCTTCCGTGCCCAGTCCCGCGAACCGGTCGAGTTCCGGGCTTCGTTCACCGTCAGCCGGCGCGGACGCAACACCCCGCCGGCCGTCGTTCGGTCCGAACGTTCGACCGCGGTCGACCTGAACCCGGAGCCGCAAATGGCGCCTCCGACGATGCCCGCCCACGACACGATGACGGAGACGCCACGGCCGATTCCCGAAGATGGGATCGACTGGAGCATTCCGCCGCCTGGCAGCATGACCACCACCATGCGCACCACCCCCATGGAACAGGTCCCGGCCCCCTGGACCGGTTCGGTGCTTTGAGGGCCAGCCTGGAAGCAGGTTTCCCCTCCGCCCTCGTTCCGCGGCACACTGTAGGACAGTGAAATCTCCCGCCCGCGGGCCGACCCCGTTCGGCAACTACCTGCTCGACGAGATGATCGCCGAAGGCGGCATGGCGCGTGTCTTTCATGCGCGCCTGCGCGGTGTGGGTGGGTTCGAGAAACCGCTCGTGGTGAAACAGGTCAAACCCGAGCTGGCGAAAGACCCGAAGTTCGTCGAGATGTTCGTCCAAGAAGCGAACACGCTGGTTCAGCTCAGCCACCCGCACATCGTCCCGGTCTACGAACTCGGGGTCGTCGATGGGGTGTACTTCCTGGCGATGGAGCGGGTGGACGGAGCGTCTCTCTCCCAGATGTTGACCCTCGGTCCCATCCCGCTCGGACTGACCGCCCGCGTCGGCGCCCAGGTGGCCGAAGCGCTGCACCACGCGCACAGCCGGTTCGGGCTGGTGCACCGAGACGTCACCCCGAGAAACGTGCTCGTGGACGCCGCAGGTCACGTGCGCTTGGTCGACTTCGGCATCGCGGCACCGGCCGAAGGCGCCGACGGGGAGGTCTTCGGATCGCCCGGCTACATGTCGCCCGAACAACTCTGCGGCGGCGCGATCGGTCCGGCCTCGGATCTCTTCTCCCTCGGGGTGGTGCTCCTGCAGTGTCTGACTGGCCAGCCGGTGTACGCGCGCGACGCCGACACGATGCGCACCCAGCTGCTCGAGGAGGACCCGCCGGAGGTGACGGAAGAGCTCGCTGGAGACCTCGCACCGCTGCTGCGCAGCTTGCTCGCGCGTGCGGCCGATGCCCGCCCTACGAGCGAGGACGCGGCGCGGCGACTGCGCTCGTGGTCGTCCGCGTTCTCCCCCGAGGGGGTCGGACCGGAGCTCGGCGACCGCGCCCGGCGCGCTGCCGCCACCGTACGGAGCGACGGCGGCGGCGCGGTGACGGTGACGAGCAAGAAGGCCGGGGAGGTTCGGACCATCGCGACGTCGAGCGTGCTTCGGGACGCGCTCGACGAGGACGAGGACGAGGCCGAGGACGGCCCGAGCTTCACCGAGCGCATGCCGGGACGAAGCGGCCGGGACGACTCCGGGTCCCATCCGGTCAGCGATGCGCCCCCGACCCAATCGGTGACCGGGCCAAAGTCCGCGCCGATCAGCGAAGCGCCTCCAACCCAATCGGTGACCGGTCCGAAGTCGGGTCCGAAGTCGGGTCCGAAGTCGAAATCGAAGGCCGCGCACGACCGCGACCGCGACAGCGACGCGCCGCGCACCCAGCCGATCACCGGCCCGAAACCTGCGGCCGCATCGACGCCTGAAGCCGCGACCGAAGACCCGGCGACCGCCGACGCCGCAGCGACCGAAGTCGCTGCGGCGGAAATGCACGCGATGTCCGAAGCACCCCGTGCCCAACGTCGGACGGGCGCGGCGGCGCCGTGGATTCTTGGAGCGGTGGTTGTGGTCTCGGGCGGGATCTGGGCCTTCGGATTCGGCGCGCCCGACCCCGAGCCGACCGTCGTCGAGCCACGCCGGGCGGAGGGCATGTCGCAGACCCAGATGGGCGAGACAGAGCGCGTCGCGACCATGGTGCCCGCGACGACCATGGAGACCATGGAGACCATGGAGGCGGTGCCCACGATGGAAACCGCCCAGACGGAGACCATGCAAGCCGCGGGCATGGCCAGCATGGCGAACATGGCCACGATGGAGGTGCGGGCACCGTCGGGGCGGGGCTACGTGAGCGTCAACGCGACCCCATGGGCCGCGGTGCGACTCGACGGACGGGCCCTCGGCAACACGCCGCAGCGCCGGGTGTCGACCCCCGCGGGTGCCCACACACTCGTGCTCGCCAACGACCCGCTCGGCCGCACGCTCCGCATCCCGATCGAAGTCGGCGCGGGGGAGACGGTTCAGATCCTCGCGGACCTCACAGCGGAGCCACCAACGTTCCGCCGGAGGTGACGAACGCCGCATCCTGGGATGGTCGGCCCGTCGGCTGCTCGGAGACTCGGGCACGCAGCATGGTCAAGCCGCCGAGCAACGCAGCCGGCTGAATCGCGAGGTAGCCCATCAGGGCGAGCAAGGTGGCGTCCACGGCTGGTACGCCGACCACCGCCAGCAAGGCGACCGCAGTGCCTTCACGCACCCCGACCCCACCCACGCTGATCGGCACGAGCGTCGCGATCACGATCGCGTTGCCCACCATCAAGAGCTCCATCGGCGTCGACACGCCGAGCGCGAGTCCGGTACCCACGAAGACGGCGCTCGACGCGGCATGGCTCACGACGCCGAGGCCGAGCAACCGCACCGCGAGTGCGGGGGATGCCGGCGCCGAACGCAACGCGCTGCACCACTTCGTCGCCCGTGGCCGCACCACCGCCGGCGCGAAACGCAGGAGCATGGTGGGACGCGCGAGCACGATCAGACCGAGCAACGAACCGACGCCGAGCCCGGCTGCAACGACGACGCCGCCGGTGCCGAAGAAGCGGTGAATGCCGAACGGCAAGAGCACCAACGTCACCAGCGAGAGCGCCACGAGGCCATACAACTTCTCGGCGACGATCACCCGTGCGCTGGCGGCGCGGTCGCCGGTCCGCTTCGCGACGTCCACCAGCCGGTAGAGATCGAGCCCAACCGTGGACGGCGTGAACACCCCGACGAAACGTCCCCGCAGAAACGAACCGAGCAGAGCGCGGAACCCAAGCTGCCGATGCCCCGAGACGCGCGCCTCCGCATCGTTCAGGAGCTGCCACCGGCGCACGCTCGCGAAGACCGCCACGAGCGGGAGGAGGAGCGCCAGACCGAGCCAACCAAGATCCGCAGACGCGGCGCGCGCGGGCAACGAGGCGATGCCTTCCTGCTGGCCGATCACCACCGCGACCACCGAGAGCAACGCGAGGGTGACGCCCCGCTTGATCCACCGCAGTTGGATCCAGCGGAGACGAGACTTCGGTGGCTTCGACTGGGGCGCGTCCATACCCACGGGTACCGGCACCGATCTCACCGGTCAAAAAACGAGCGACCGCCGAACACGCCGCGGGCCGCCAGTCTCGCGAAGCGAGCCAGGTCCGTAGTGCCAGTTAACAGAGCGCGCGTTCGACGCTTTCGACGTCTTCCGGGCTGCCGATGTACAGCGGCGTTCGCTGGTGCAACTCGGTCGGCTGGATCTCGACGATGCGCCCGCTGCCGTGGCTGGCGCGCCCGCCGGCCGCTTCCACCACAAACGCGAGTGGGGACGCCTCGTAGAGGAGGCGCAGTTTGCCGTTCGGGTTCTTGGCGTCGCCCGGGTAACAGAAGATGCCCCCGCAGAGCAGGGTCCGGTGGAAGTCCGCGACCATCGCGCCGATGTACCGGAGCCGGTACGCCTTGCGCGCTTCGGTCGGCGTCTTGATCGCGTCGACCCAGCCCTGCATCGCGGGCGACCACTTGTGGTAGTTGCCCTCGTTGATCGAGTAGGTGTCCCCGTGTTTCGGGATCTGGATGTTCTCGTGCGAGAGGAAGAACTCGCCGATCGCCGGGTCGAGCGTGAACCCGTGCACGCCGTCACCGGTCGAGTACACGAACATGTTGGACGACCCGTAGATGACGTAGCCGGCGGCCACGATGTCGGTGCCGGGCTGCAGACAGTCTTTCAATCCACCGGGTCCGGTGCCGGGCGTCACGCGGCGGTGCACGCTGAAGATGGTGCCGATCGACGCGTTGATGTCGATGTTGCCGGACCCGTCGAGCGGGTCGAACTGCAGCACGTACTTCCCCTTCGGATATTGCGGCGGGATCATGATCGGATCTTCGACTTCTTCGCTGCCCATCACGCACACGTGTCCGCCCTGCTGCACGCAACGGACGATCGTGTTGTTCGCGAAGATGTCGAGCTTCTGAACTTCTTCTCCCTGGACGTTCACGTCGCCGGTGAGACCGAGAATGTTCGCGAGACCGGCTCGGCTCACCTGGCTGCTGATGATCTTCGCCGCGAGCGAGAGCTGCTGGAAGAGTCCGGTGAAGTCGCCGGTCGCGTTCGTCGCGCGCCGCTGACGGTCCAGCAGATGCTGCTCGAGGGTCTGTCCGTAGTACGTCGGGCCCGCCGGCCCCACCGAGAGAAGGTCGCTCATGGCGCGCCCGTAGCAGGGATCTTTCGCCTCGTCACGGGCCTGGGTCGCTTCGACCGCGTGTGTGCCTTCAACTTGCCGGGCGTGGTGTCGGGTGAGAGAACGCGGACGTGCCTTGGCTGTACACGATGTCCCGTCGGATCTTCCGGCGCGGCGTCGAGTTCTACTTCCTCGACCTCCAGGTCGAGGGCGAAGCGCACCTGACCAGCGAAGGGCCGCTCCTGCTCGCCAGCAACCACCCGAACTCCGTGCTCGATGCCATGGTGCTCGGGTCGCAGGTCCGGCGACCGATCGGCTTTCTCGCCCGCAGCGGACTCTTCCGCGGCGTGATGGGCCGGTTGATGAAAGCCGCCGGCGCCATTCCGATCTTCCGGCGGCAGGACGGCCCACCCACGAAGCCCGGAGGCAACGACGATGCGTTCCGCGCCGCGTTCGATGTGCTCACGGACGGCGGCGTGATCGGCATCTTCCCCGAAGGACAGAACGCGCCCGAACGCCACGTCCGCGACATCAAGACCGGCGTGGCGCGGATCGCCCTCGGCGCCGAAGCCGCGAACGGTTGGTCGCTCGACGTGAAGGTGATCCCCATCGGACTGAACTACGAAGAACGCGACCAGTTCCTCGCCCGCGTGCTCATCCGGTTCGGGCCACCGATTCGAGCCGTCGACTACCGCGAACGGTTCGAAGCCGATCCGCGGGCGGCCGCGCGCACGATGACGGACGACCTGCAGCACGCGATGCGCGCGCAGGCGATCCACGTGCACCGGGAAGAACACACCGTGCTGCTGCATGCGATCGACGCGCTCGTCGGGGATCAACTGCAGGCGGAGCTCGTCGGTTCGATCGACCTGCGCACGTTGGACGAGAAGTTCCTTCAGCGGGTGAGCGGACGCGGGACCGAACGGGGCGACCTCGAAGGACGGCGCCAGGTCCGCCAGTGGATCGCCGATGCGATCGACCACTACGAACGAACCAAACCCGAGGAGCTCGCGCGGCTCACGCGCAACCTCGAGCGGTACGAAGCCCACCTTCGACAGCTCCGATTGCGGCACGGCTTCGAGGAGAGCGCGGCGCGCAAGGTCTCCGCGCGCTGGGAAGCGGCGAAAGCGACCACCTACGCGATCGCGCTGGCCCCCATCGCGCTGTGGGGTCTGTTCCACAACTTCGTGCCCTACCGACTCACGCGCCGGTTCGCGCTGCGGGCACCCGAGGAAGCGATCCGCAGCGTGCGCGCCGTGACCGGAGGCGCCCTCTTCTTCACGCTCGCGTACCTCTTTCACAGTTCGGGCGTGTGGGGCGCCGGTGCCACGCCCATCGGCCTGGCGCTCTACGTCGTGAGCCTGCCGCTGAGCGGGGTGTGGTTCATGCGCTACCGCCAGCGACTCGGGCGCTACGGCCACCGCATCATGTTGCGCACGCTGTTTCGAAGCCGGCGCGTGCTGCTCCGCCGCCTCCTGCTCGAACGCGAACAGCTCCAAGCACAGATCGACGGGCTCCGGTTCGAGTACGAACGTCTGCGTCGCAAGGCCCTCGAGTCCGAGTGACTGCGCCCTAGCGCGACTCGCGCGACTCGAGTTGTTCGACCAGCGTGCGGTACCGGCTGCGGTTGCGCCTCAGCCGCAACGCCTGCCGCGCCCACGCCAACGCCCCGCGCATCTCGCCCCGGTCCCGCAACTCGATCGCGAGCGCGTACGCCGGGTGCGGGTTCGCCACCGACGCCCGAACCGCCTCGTGCAGCCGCGCGATCCGCGCCTCCCCCTCGAGCCCCTCCGCCGACCGGAGAATGCGATCCGACGCCTCCCGATCCCTCTCCCGCCCAAACTCCCCCGGCAAGAACCGCTCGACAGCGGAAGCGGTAGCGGAAGAAGCGGTTTCGGAATCGGAAGCGGTAGCGGTAGCGGTAGCGGTAGCGGTAGCGGAAGCGGTAGCGGAAGCGGAATCGGAATCGGAATCGGAATCGGAATCGGCTACGGCGTCAGCGTCGGCATCGGCGTCGGCGTCGGCTTCGGCGTCGGCTACGGCTTCGGCAGCGGCTTCGGCTTCGGCTTCGGCATCGGCGTCGCCTACGGCGTCGGCTTCGGCGTCGGCTTCGGCGTCGGCTTCGGCTTCGGCTTCGGCAACGGCATCGCCTTCGGCAACGCCCACGGCCACCGCCACATGCGTCGACTCCCCAGCCGTCTCTCCAACCACCGAACTCGCCGCCCCGTTCGCCACAGCGACGTCCTCCACCGACACGCCGGCCTCCACCACCGCCGGTCCATCGATCGTCATCGAACTCAACCCGACCACCGCCGCCATGCCCACCGCCGCAGCGATCATCGGCACCGAGATCCACGAGCGCGACCCACGCGCCTTCAGATGCGGCGCGGTGTGGGCACCGGCTTCGTCGGGGCCCAGCGCGTACTTCGGCGGCGGCGCCACCGACGGCAACGGGACCGACGCAGGCGCGATCGAGCGCGGACTCGGAGTCGTCGCCGACAGAGCGGCCGGCGGGCGCGCCGGAACGGACGCCGGCGCAACCGCTGCGGCGGGCGGCGCGGGGGACTTCGCAGGGTCCGCAAGAACCGGCGACCGACTCGGTCTGGGCGGCGACCACGACGACCGCACGTGCCCGACCGGAGGAGGCGGTGGCATCGAAACGCGCGCGACTGCAGGCGCCACCGGCGGCGGCGGCAGGGGCCGCAACCGCGGCGCCGGCCGCCCACTCACCGTGCGGAACGGGTCCTCGAAGTACGGGGGCGCGTCCGGAAATCCGGTGTCGACGGCCGCGCGTTTCTGGGTCGTGTGGTCGGGGTCGGGATCCGCGAGCGCATCGGGCGAGGTGGCATCCGGGAGGTCGATTTCGAACCCCGAGATCGACTGGGCCTGCGCCATCTTCGCGGCGAGTACTCCGAGATCGTGTTCTTCGGTCTTCGCTTCCGGAATGGCGTCGAAGATCTCCACCGCCTGCAGGTGCGGACCATGTTCCGCCCCGTCGAGCGCCCGCGACACCGGCTCCATGATCGTCAGCGCCCGCGCGAGCGCGCGGGAATCGACGCGCGCTCGACCGGTGCGCATCTGCACTGCGGCCGCGAGCGCTCGGCGCCCCGAGTAGCGTGGCACGATCTCGCCGTCCATCCGGAACGTCGCGTGCACCACCAAGGCGCCGCACAGTTCGACCACCGCGAGGTGACCGGCGGACTCGAGCTCCACTCGGATCACTCGGTCGGTGGTGTCTTCGAGCGCGCGCAGAAGCCGCGGCACCCCCAGGCTCTCGATCGGCGTGCCGAACTTCTTGCCCCGCGTGGCGAGCGATCGGATCTCGCGATCGGCCGCGGTGTGCGGATGCACGAGCCGTCCCAGACTCACCAGTCGAGGCGTCGTCCCCAGCGGCCAGATCGTACTCCACCGCACTTCGGCGATGCGGGCGCCAGCCAGCCGCGGGTTCTGTCGAAGCTTCGCTTCGAGCACTGCGGTTCTTGCTTCCAGCACTTGGCCATCGGCCGGCCGCGCATCGCAGAGCACGACGTGTGGATCGAGGAACGTGAGCCGCTCGATGCCATGGCCCTCCGCATCGCAGAGCCCAACGTACGCGCCATGGGCCCGCAGCTGGCCGGCGATCGCATCGGCCCGCAGCGGGTCGTTCGTCGCCAGCACGAGGCGCGCGCCTTGGAAGAAACGCGTCGCTTGGGGATCGATGGACGCATCGCCCAAGAGCCGCGTCAGCGACGGGTCCAGTCGCCCCTCCGTGTCCACCCCACCCATCGGGTCACGACGATGACGCGAACCATGCTCACTCGCCAGCAGCGCCGGGCACTCGGGGCCTGGGCGCCCGCTTGGGAAGTGCCCGCGAGATCCCCAACCCCGCGGAAAGACGCCGTTCCCGCCGTGACCTCGATGGTTGGACCGTCGTCGCGTCCTGTGCGCCTCCGCACGAGCACCCGGCCAAGCTCAGCCGGGTTGGCGAAGGCGACGCCGCCGCAGTTGTGCTACACGGCCGCGCATGACTTTGCTGAAGTTCGAGCCAAGCGGGTTCGAGACCGAAATCCGCACCGGGACCCGGCTGGTGGATGTGACCGACGAGTATCCTGAGAGCGATGTGCCGTTCTCCTGCCGGGCGGCCTCCTGCGGCACCTGCCGGGTCGAGGTGATCGAGGGAGCCAGTGCACTCATCCCCCCGACCGATGACGAACTCGACGTGCTCGAGATCTTCGGCGACGACGATCACGTGCGGCTCTGCTGCCAGCTCGTGCTCAAGGACTCGACCGAGCGCGTCGTCCTCCGAGTCTGCGACTCTTAGTTTACTGCCGATACGGGCCTGGCTCGCTTCGCCCATCCCATCCGAACACTCGTTCAGTTCGGGGCGCGTCGCGGCTGATCACTTCCCTGCTTGCAACCTCCCCCCGGACACCGTATGTACGCCGGCCCCGTGACCCCTATCGGGCTGCGGACCTCTTACCCCGAGAATCATCATGGCCGTTCCGAAGCGAAGAATGTCGCGCATGAAGCGTGATCAGCGACGTGCAAACCACGACAAGGTGAGCGCGCCGGAGCTCGTCGAAGTCCAGTTCAACGGACAGACCGTCGTCGTTCCCCGTCGCATGGCAAAAGCCTTGCCCTACCTCACCGAGCGCGAGCTCGAGAAGCTTGGAGTGGAACTGTGAAGGTCGTCAACTCGCTCAAGAGCGCCAAGAAGCGTCACCCGGACTGCCGCATCGTGCGTCGCCGTGGCCGCGTCTACGTCATCTGCAAGTCGAACCCGCGCTTCAAGGCGCGCCAGGGTTCCGCCAAAAAGCGCTAGGCCTCGGCCCGCGTTTCTGATGAGCCTCGAGGTCTTGGACCTCGAGGCTTTTCTCGTTCCGGACCGCAGCCAACCGCGTCCCGTCGCGTCGCACCGCATCTCTGGTGGGGACAGATCCGAGCATTCCGCGTATCACCCGCGCATGACTGAGGCCCTGTTGACCGACTGCGCGAAGTGGGACGCTGCCACACCCACCGAGCAGGACGCCGTTGCCCGTGCGCTCCACGCGCGAAAGCTCGCGGCCTGCTTCGAGTACGAGGGACTGCACACCTTCGACAGCGGCGAACAGAGCCACACCGTCGCCGTGTTCGAGCACGTCGCAACGAAGATGCGGTTTCACCTCCTCCCGGGCGGAGCCGTGGCGATGGGTTCTGGGCCGCACACCGAGCGGATCCGGGGCGACTACAAAGTCGACCTCGAAGAGGACGCGGGCACCTGCGTGGTGCGGGTCGAGCCGTTTCTCATCGGCGAGTACTTGGTGACCGAATACGCCTGGGCGCGTTTCGAGGGGGCGAAGCTCGGTCGGTACTTCGCCGATGGGTGTGCGATCGATGCCGTGGACCGGGCCGATGTCGCAGCGTGGGCGGAACGCATCGGCGCGCGGCTCCCCACCGAAGTCGAGTGGGAGTACGCCTGCCGTGCCGGATCCGACACGATCTTCTACTGGGGCGATGACCCGGACGTCGAAGCCGCATGGACGGTCGCCAACTCGAAGTCCGAGTTCCCGTACCGAACCCGCGATCGTGCGCAGCAGAAGGCCCCGAACGCCTTCGGTCTGCTGGGCATGATCGGCAACCTCGGCGAGTGGGTCGCCGACGATGCCTACCCGTTCGGCAGTGTGGCGGGGTACCCGTCTGCGCAGCCTTTCCAAGTGAAAGGGGACGGCGACGGCATCCTCCGTGGTGGCTGGGACGCCTACGACTGGGGCTTCAACCGCACGACCTCCCGCGTCGCGTGCGCGCTCGGGACCGCCGACACCGGATGCAGCGCACGCGTCGTGTTCGGGGATCTGCTCAGCGACGGCCCTCTGGTGGCCCGTGAACCGATCGATCCGACCGGCGTGCTGCGCGAGCTGCGGGCACAGACCGCCGCACGCGGTGCCGCGCACGTCGAGAAACCGCGCATCGAGATCCCTGGTTCCGGAACGCTCGTCTCGTCGCGCCGATTCAACGTGGGCCCAAAACCCAAGCTGTACGGCTATCGGCTCAAGGCCGATCTCTTCCCGAGCTTCTTCGACTTCGCGAAGGGCACCAAGGAAGAAGCCTCGTCACGGGCCCACTACCACCAGTACTTCGCAGACCACACCCGCGACATCGATCGCGACCTGGACCTCCCGAAGGGGACTGCGCAGCGGGTCTGGCGGGACTACCTCGAGGGCGTCGGCCACGAAGGTCTCGGGCTGCTTTACTGGTCCCTCGCCGACATGCTGGGCCGCTCGTTCTTCGCCGACAGTCTGAAACAGAAAGGCTGGACCCCCGACGACAAACGCGCGGTCGTCCACCTCGGCGAACCTCAGAAGGCGCCCTCGTTCTGCGGCACCGTCGCGGGGCTCTTGGTGATCTGCGTCGACCCCACCCGCCACACGGAGGCCCGCGAGGCGGCCGGCCGGGTGCTGTCAAAGTCCGCCCGGAAGAACTTCGGCGAATGGCTCGACGCGGCGGCCGCGCAGGCCCAGCCCCAGGCCCTTCAGTTCTTCCTCGTCCAGCAGTAGCGCCATTGGCCGATGCAGCCTGGATGGTCGTCCGCTCCCGAACACCCACCCGACTGCGGCCCGCCGATGCCACGTTCCTGGCTCGCTTCGCGACCCCAGCTGGTACGGTCGCTCGATGGGCGCTTGGGGCAGAGGCATTCTTCAGAACGACACCGCGCAGGACGGGTTGGTCGCGATCGCACACACCGTCGAAGACGGGGTGCGCGCGCTCGGACATCCGGAGGACAGCACCACGGGTGAGCTGCTCGCGTGCATCGGGTGCCTGATTCAGTTCTCACCCTACAGCCTCAGCCCGGAGAACGAGTTCCACGCGACGCTCGTCAAGGCGATCCGTTCGCATGTGCCCGATCCTCTGGCGTTCCCGGAAGAGATCGAGACACTGCTCCGGAACATCGTGTCGGGTGTGCCCCCGACCTACGCGATGATGAACTTCGATCCGCGGCTCGAGCGCGCACTCCATGGCCCTGTCCCATCGACCTTCGCGACTCAGAAGACCTGGGCGCGTCCTCCCGATGGGTGTTTCGAACACCCCGCCGCGCGGAGCTTCCTCCAGGGGATCGCCGACCACTGCGTGCATCTCGTCGACGAAGACTTCGCAGACCACGAAGTGCTCGAAGACCCGGTGCGCGAAGCCTCGGCCATGGGCGCGCTGGCGCTCTTGCTGATCCTCGACCCGATCCACATCGACCCCGCCCGCTTCGGCCGGTGGCGCCGCGCCTACCAGTCCGGCAAAACAGCGCGGGATCCCGACGAAGCCGACTTCTACCGCGACTACGACGCCTGCGCCGAGGCCGCGTTCGCGTACGGCGTCGCCAAGTTCGACGCCGGCGGCTGAAGAGTTCGACCTTCCCGGGTTCCGCGGAACGACTCAGCGGGTGAGGCGGATGGCGCCCAGGTGGATCGTGGGGCGGTTGGCGATGGTGATCGTCAAACTCGCGGGGCGGTAACCGCGCGAGAGTGCCGCGCCGGGGTACGCGCCGGGCCGCGCATCCGTGAGGGTGTAGCCGCCGTGCACGTCGGTTCGGACGAGCGCGAGGATTTGGGCGTGGAAGTCGGATTCGCTGATCCGGCCTTGGAGGTAGCCGTCGACGATGGGCCCGAGCGCGACCCCGGGCCGACCGACCACCACGTACGCGCCGGAGACCGGGGCGCCGCTGGCTGCATCCACCACAGTGCCCGTCACCGTGATGCCCGAGGTTGCAGCCGGGTTGTCGGGACGCACCTCTTCGCCCGCGCCGGAGGCGGCGGCGGGGTTGGCCGGTCGTGCGTCGCCATTCGGCGCTTCCGCGACGGCCGGCGTCGCTTCGGTGGCGGGGGCGGTGGACTCGATGTCGATCGTGTAGGTCACGGGGTTCTCCGCGGCACCGGGCACGACGACGGAGATGATCGGGTCCGCGGGGTCGCCGTCCCGAACCTCCACCGAGCCACGGCCTTCGCGAATGACGCCGTCGCGATGCATCAGCGCGATCGGAAGCGCGCGCCGCGTGGTCACCCGCGCTGGCCGGGGCGCCTCGGGCACTTCGTAGAAGTGTTGGTCGGGAGAACCGATCGTTCCGTGGTCGCCGTTCGCGGTGGCGTGCAGGGCGTGGTTTTCGTTCAACCGCCCGACCCCGGTGATCTGCACGTCCTCGATGTGACCGTGCCGCATCGCCGCCAGCCACTCCGCCGGCATGCGCTCCACTGGGCGCGCGAGCTCCACCGGCTCGAGCGCGCGGCCCTCCCCGTGAAAGACGCGTGTCGGCACACCGACGAGCCGGCCGCGTTGATCGACCAGCATGCCGCCGCTGTTGCCGGGGTTGAACTCCGCGTCGCTGCGAAGCCACGCCACCTGATCGGCCGAGTTCATCTGAAAACCGGCGATGGAGCCTTCGGTCACGTTGATGGTGCGCACCCCGAGCGGATAGCCGAATGCCCACACCCGCGACCCCGGCCGCAGCTGATCGGTGGGCGCCATCGGCACCGCGTGAAAGGGCGCGCCCTCGATGGCGTGGCCATCGGTGTCCGAGACGATGCGAACGAGCGCGAGGTCGAGCTGCACGTCGCCGCGGACCACCACGCCGAGCCAGCGCGGCCGAGCGGACTGTCGCGCGTTGTCGACGGTCGCGAGGTGCACCCGGTTGCGCGCGTTGTAGAGCTGGCCCGGTCGGCCAGTCTCCGGTCGCATGTGGCCGACCACGTGAAAGTTCGTGAGCACGTACCCGCGGGTGTCGATCATGCTGCCCGAACCGGTGCTGCCACCGTTGCTGTCGTTCAGCATCACGACCTTCACCGAAGCCCGCACGCAGCGGTCGGTGATCTCGTTGCTCAGTTCTTGCGCGCTGCCGAACGAGGGGAGTGCACCCACCAACAGACAGACGCCGACCGTGACAAGGCTCTTCTTCATGGCGTGATCCTCAACCCTTCCACGATGCGGCGCAGTTCGCCCTCGTCGTCTTCCGACGCATGCGCCGGTTCGAACGCCGCGATGTGCCACGCTTCTCCCGAAGCCGTCTCGGCGAGCACGTCGACGCCGGTCACCACGATGGGAAGCACCGCTGCGCCGGGGGCGGCGTGGGGCGGATCGCGCACGATGGCGAACCACACCCAGGTCGTCTTCTCGCACCCGAACGCGGGACGCTCATCGACGTGAAGGGTGCGGTACGCGGTGCCGCTGTCGGACCGCGCGGTCTGCATGCGCGTCACTTCGAGGTCGTGAAAGAGCGGGCCGAGCGGCTCGGCGGGATCGCTCGCGCGCTCGACCAAAACCGTCGGCACGATCGAATCGAGCGTGGGCAGCTGGGCGACGAAGGTGTGTGCTTCGGGTCCGTCCACCGCGTCCAGCCACGACTCGTCCGACTCCGTGGATTCGTCGTCGCGGACCGCCGCGCCCTGTTCGTGGCCGGACCATCCGGCAGGCAGCCGGAAACTCACCGCGCCGTCGAACGCCCGCACGACACGCGCTTTGGGCGCCATCGCGCGGGCGTAGGCGTACCCGCCGCCGAGCAACACGGCGACGACCAACCACACGCCCACGTCGAGCGGTGCACTTCGAACTTTGAGATCTTCGCCGAGACTCACGATGCAAGCTCCATCTCTTCGTCTTCGAACGCGTCGTCTTCGTCCACGTCGTCGCCTCGACCGTCCGCCAACATCTTCCGCGCGTAGCCGACCGTGATCGCGTGCACGCCGACCAGAACGAACACCGTCAGCCCCACCGCGACCCCGAAGCCGAGGAGCGGCTCGTGCTCGCCAGCGCTCGTGCCCGCCGCAACGATGAGTTCATGAAAGACGCCGTGCACCACCGCGGCGATCAAGAACGCGCCCGCCAACCAGCGTCCGCCTTCCTTCGCGTCGAAGCGCCGCCGGCCGAGTCCGTACCCGAGCAGCGAACCAGCCGCGACGGCCACGAGCGTCGTCGACGCCATCGCAGTCGCGCCCGCCACCGGCAGCAGGTGATCGTGGTGTGCCACGAGGTCGAAGTTCTGGGAGGTCGCCACACCGAGGCTCGCTGCGGTCGCGTAGATGACGCCGTCGATGGCTTCGTCGAACTCAGAGGTGAGGTACACGCTGTACCGGACCGCCAGGTACGCACAGAGCACAGCCACCGTGCCTTCGATGGTCACCGCACCGACCCAAGCGGACAGGTCCGAGCGGTGCTGCCACGTGTCGAGTTGCAGCAGCGTGTGGACCAGCGGGTCCCCGAGTGCGTGTTCGAGCAGGCCGCCGAGCACGAACACCCCGAGCACCAAACCCAGCGGTTCGGGCTCCACCCGATCCTGCCGGTAGACGTAGACGAGCCAGATGGCGGCGGGCACGAGCGCGAGAAGCAAAGCGGCCGGGCCCCCGGAGGGGAGCGAGCCGCCCGCGAACGCGAGCGAGACACCGAGCACGAAGAGCACGACGAGCCCCGCCTCGAGCAGACCCGCGCGGGACCACTTCGCTTCGGTGGCGGAGATCGCACGCTCGTGGTGCACCGCACAGAACGTCCGTCCACCAATCCACTGCAGGTCCGCGTCGGCGAAGTACCGATGGCAAACGCAGCACGCGTGTTTGTGGGACGAGGTGAGTGGCGAGATCAAACGGGACTCCTTGGGCGGGCCGAAGCAGCCAGCCGCAGAGAGTCTGCACGAGCGAGGGCGCCGGCCACAAGCGCAACACCGACGGACACGACGCGGTGCTTCTTGGGGGCACGGCCCCCAAACCCCGTCCCGGGGACATGCCTCGCTCCGCTTCGCCACGTCGGTGTCGCAGAGCCGCAGCCGGTGGTATACGCACGCGATGACCTCTGAGCAGCGGCAACGCGGTGGCGGACTCTGGACCCTGGCGGTCGGCGCGCTCTTCTTCGGCCTGATGGGCTGTTGCGGCGGCGCCTTCGGTTCGTGGGGGGTGGTTCAACAACAGCAGACGGCTGCGCAGTTGGAACAGATGCCCGGCGCCCAAACGGAGTTCATGCGGCAGATGCAACCGGACAGCACGATGCTCGCGGTGAGCTATGCCGGACTGGGCGTCGGCGTGGTCGCGGCCATCATGATGTTCGTTCTCGCGATCCTGGTCCTGACCTGGAACCCCGCCACGCCCAAGATCGGAACGCCCTTGCTCGGGGGCATCGCGGTGCTCACGATCGTGATGACCGCCATCGAGCTCGTCATGCAGTACCAGCAGATGCAGAAGCTGAGCGGGGTGATGGGCGGCCAGAGCGACATCGGCGCCGAAGCCATGGGCAACATCGCGAGCATGGGCTTCGGTCTGACGCTCTGCATCAGCGGCGGATGGGCGGCCGGCAAGGTGCTCTTCTCCTTGTGGGGTGCGTTCTACCTCCGCAAAGAGACCACCCAGGCAGCCTTCGGCGGCGTGCCGGACTACGGCCCCCGCGGCCAGTAGCCCGATGCGCGCGGACAACGGCGCCTACCTGCGCACCCTGTCTGCCGTCGAGCTCGCGCGGGCCATTCGAGAAGGACGCACCACTTCGCGCGCGGCGGTCGATGCGTACATCGAGGCGATCGAGCGGGTGAACGGTGCGCTGAACGCGGTGGTCGAAGACCGTTTCGTCGTGGCGCGACTGGAAGCGGACGCGGCCGACGCCGCACGCGCGAACGGCCAGCCGAATGGTCCGCTGCATGGCGTGCCGTGCACGATCAAAGAGTGCTTCGGGCTGGAAGGCATGCCGCAGACGAGCGGACTCGTCTCCCGGATCGGCACCCGCGCCACCGAGGACGCGGTGGCGGTGAAGCGGTTGCGCGGGGCGGGTGCGATCCCGCTCGGCGTCACGAACGTGTCCGAGCTGTGCATGTGGATGGAGACCCACAACCGCGTCTACGGCCGCACCAACAACCCGTACGACCCGTCGCGAATCGTGGGGGGCAGCTCCGGCGGAGAAGGGTCGATCATCGGTGCCGGGGCGAGCCCCTTCGGTCTCGGATCCGACGTCGGCGGTTCGGTCCGCATGCCCGCGTTCTTCAACGGGGTGTTCGGTCACAAACCTTCGGGCGGACTCGTCCCGAACACTGGGCAGTTTCCAATCGCGCAGACGCCGCAGTCGCTGCGCTACCTGACCACGGGCCCACTCGCTCGAAGCGCGGAGGATCTCCACGTGCTGCTGCGCGTGCTCGCTGGCGACAGCGACCGTCTCGGCGATCCCGACCAGGTGGACCTCGCCGGCCTGCGGGTGCTCGACGTGCGCAGCGATGGCGTCACCCCGGTCAGTCGCGATCTCCAGCAAGCCCAAGCCCGCGCCGCGGCCCACCTGCACAAGCGCGGCGCGGACGTGGTCGAGGTCATGATCCCAGGGCTGCGGGATGGACTCGAGATCTGGAGCGCGATGCTCGGCGCCGAGAACCCAGTCGCGTACGGCCGCATGCTCGCGGAAGGCGACGGCGAGGTCCGCGCTTCGGAACTCCTGCGCTGGGCGTTCGGGCGATC
Source organism: Deltaproteobacteria bacterium (assembly GCA_034670305.1). Taxonomy (GTDB): domain Bacteria; phylum Myxococcota_A; class Polyangia; order Polyangiales; family Houyiibacteriaceae; genus JAXMNT01. Next base: position 51,698 of record JAXMNT010000029.1, on the reverse strand, counting down.
GCCCCACACCCTGCCCTCGCTTGGGCTGGTCGTGGCGGAGAGTGTGCTGCATCGATTGACCGGGCGGGCCGACGAGATGATCCGACGCGGCGAGGCGCTGCGCACAGAGCTCGCCGAGCGCATCGGCGACGGCGTCATGCTCTACCCCTCGTACGCGTCCGTCGCGCCGCGACACCTGCAGCCGCTCTTGCCGCCCACCCGCTGGGTGTACACCGCGCTGTTGAACGTCATGGAGATGCCCGCCACCCAGGTCCCACTCGGGCTGGATCCGCGGGGGCTGCCTCTTGGGGTGCAGGTGTGCGGGCGTCACGGGAACGACCACGTCACGCTCGCTGTCGCCGCCGAACTGGAGCGTGCATTTGGGGGTTGGGTGCGACCTCGACCTGGTAAACTGGGCCCGTGAGCGTCTACCGATGACAGACCCTGCGATGCCACCGGGCATGGCGGTGCTGGACCGGCTGCACCAAGAAGGGGTGATCGCCGACGACCAGTACCAGGCGGTCATCGTGCGTGCGCGCTCCAGTGGCGACCACATCGAAGAGGCCCTTCTGGCCGTCGGTGTGATGACCGAACACGACCTGCTGAAGAAGATGGCCTCCTGGTACCGGACCCAGTTCGTCGGCACCGAGAAGCTTGCGAAGGCCGACATCGACTCGGTGCTCACCCAGCTGGTCCCCCGCCGGCTCGCGCTCCGGCTGCGGGTGTTCCCCGTGCGCTACAAGCGGGTGAGCCAGCACCTCGCGGTGGTGGCCGCCGAACCCGGTCGACCCGACATCGCCAAACAGGTGCAGATGGTCGCGCAGGTGCCGACCGTGCACGTACTCGTCGCCCGGCCGGCCGCCGTCGACGCGCTGATCGCCAAACACTACGACCGCGACCCCCGCGTGCTCGCGTCGCTTCTGCGGCGCAAACAGATGGAGCGCACGACCTCCGCCGTCGATCCGGACATGTCCCTCGACGACTACGGGTCCGGTGGGTTCAGTCCGTTCGAGGGGTTCATCGCGAGCGCGTCGGCGACCCGCAAGAAACCCTCCGCCAAGACGCTCGAACAGATCGTCATCAGCGCGCCCGAGATCGCGGCCGACCTCAAAGAGTCGGTCCACCCACCGCCCAAACTGCCCGGTCCCGCCGCGGTCCCGTTCTCCAAACCCCCCGGCTCGATGACCCCCGCGCTGGTGGATCGCGGTCGGCACCTCGAGATGATTCAGGTGCTGGTCGCGCTCTTGGAACGTGAGCGCGGCGAGCTGCGAGGACACTCGGCCCGCGTCGCGCGGCTCTGCAAACAGCTCGCCGAGCGGCTCGGACTCGGCGATCTGGACGTGTACGGCGTCACGCTGGCGGGACACCTGCACGACGTTGGCAAAGCCAGCACCTACCACCTGACCGCGCTGAACGTCGCGCGCTACGAAGGCCACCGCACCCAAGCGCAGAAGTCGGTGACGTCGCCGCTGCGCCTCTTCGAGAGCGCCGATCTCCCGAGCGCCACGCACAAGGCGCTCGAACACATGTACGAGCGTTGGGATGGGTCCGGCTTCCCCGACCGGCTGGCGGGCAAAGACATTCCGATGCCCGCGCGGGTGCTGGCGCTCTCGGAGACCTATCTGGATCTCACGACCCACGACAAGAACCCTTACCGACGGATCCTCACGCCCGCCGAAGCGGTGGATGTGATTCGACAGTTCGGCGCGACGATCTTCGACCCCACCGTGTGCGCGGCGCTGCGCCAGGTGGTCGGCGGCGACGATCTCCGACGGAAGCTCGCGGGTCGGCGCACGTGCCTGCTGGTGGACCCGGATCCCGAAGAGACCGCCGTGCTGGACCTCCGGTTCGCGGAAGCGGGCTTCGACGTGAAGATCTCGCGAGGCGCCTCCGACGCGCTCCAGCTGCTGGAGGCCGAAGACTCCAAACCGGACATCGTGGTCACCGAAGTCGACCTGCACAGCGCCGACGATGGCTTTCTCCTCGTCGCACAGATGCGGGCGGGGGGACACGAGCAGCCGGTGGTCTTTCTCACCAAACGCGGCAACCGCGACAGCGTCGACCGCGGCTTCGAGGTCGGGGCCGCGGACTACGTCGTCAAACCCGCCTCGCCGGACCTGCTCGTCGCGAAGGTGCGCCAGCTGCTCGAGCGCGCGCTGCAACCGCGCGGGGTCAGCGGCTCGCTCGAAGAGATGTCGTTGCCCGACGTGCTTCAGATCCTCAGCAACGGACGGCGGAGCGGGAAGCTCGTGGTGAAGGGCACGAACCGGAGCGGCGAGATCCATTTCCACAGCGGAGAGGTCTGGGACGCGGTCTGCGAGGGCAAGAAGGGCGAGGTCGCCGTGTACGCGCTGCTCTCGATCCATGCCGGCGAGTTCCAACTCGACCCAAGCTATGTGCCGAAAACCCGCGTGATCCACGCCGGTGCGGAGTCGCTCTTGCTCGAAGGCATGCGCCGCATCGACGAAGGACTCTGACCGGTCTCGACCAGGGCGGGACGGTGCGGTAAATGTTCCCGCGCCTCCTGCGTCCAAGGTTCCCGTGCGATCTCTCCTGCTCACCACCTCTCTGATGGCCCTTGGTTGGACCGCGACGGCGTCCGCCCAGCGCTTCAACGACGTCGCGCGGGAGGCCAGCGAGGTGCCTGGAGAGATCGGCCGCTTCGCCGCGCCCTTCTTTCGGACCTGCGATGGCAGCGGCGCCGAGCGCCGGACCTGCGAGCGGCACCGGCGCCGAGACATTCGTGCGCTCAAAGCTGGGCGGTGGCTTCTCTCGGTGCCCGCCGCCGGTCACGTCGAAGCCGGCCCGTACGAACACGTGCGCGAGGGCCTGTTGATGCGGGTCGCCGACCTCATTCTTCCGGCCGAGGGCGGTCTGCTGACGACCCGCGCGCCGCAGAACGGCGTCCTGGCCCGCTACGCGATCGGCGAGCGCTTCTACCGGATCCCGCCAGACCGCGCGCAGCGGTGGTTCAACCGAAACTCGGTGCAGCGCATGCAGCTGCGCGTCGTGTTTCGATTCGGCGCCGAATGGACGGAGGGCGACCAGCGCGGTGTCGTGATCACACCGATGGCCGTGCAGGTCTTCAACAACAGCACCGGCAACGTCATGATCGACTCGGTCGCCGACCCGGAGATCCCGGCGGGTGGACCGGCGTTGCTGCACGAGCGCGTGATGGTCTGGGATCGAAGCACCCTGAGAGAGGCACGCTGGCGGGCGCCTGATGGCACACCGCTCTTGTTCTCCGTTCGGGTGGAGCACGCCGAAGGCGATGGCCGCCGCCCCATCCTGCTGCTCAACCGCACCGTGCAACCCGCCGAACTCCGGCGGTTCGAAGCGCCCTGTTGCACCTCGAGCCTCGCGCTCATCCCGCGCGGGGAGAACGGGGTGCTGGTGGTGTTCACCGAACGGCGGCCGGCCGAAGGCGACGCTGGACACGGCGAAGTGCATCTGTACGAGTGGCGCAACGGCGACCTGGTGCACGTGACCGAGTGGGCCGGCAGCAACAACAACAACCCGCCGGCCTGGATCATCGACCCCACCGCCCCGGTGAACTGATCGTCGCTTCGCTCCTGCCCAAAGTCTCCTGCGCGAGAGACAGGGCAAGAACTGAACGCGCGCCACCTGGGTGATCGACTGCGGGCGTTGTGTCTACGAAGGCGGGGCTTGTTTGCTGGATAGGGCGGCCGGGTTCCGGCGAGTGGGGGCTTCCAACGCCGTGGAGACCAAGCGGCACGGATGCGGGGTGTTGCCAATGCAGCATGCTGCTGCATTGGCAAAGCAGCCCCGTCCGCGCGCCGCCGCGCAACCCACCGCTTGAGCGCACATCGCCCGCCGGAACCCGGCCGCCCTATCCAGCAAACAAGCCCCCGCCTCACGGACGCGGCGCCCAGCTGATTGCGTGGTTCGCGCTCAAGACCCTCAATCCGGCAAGCCAGCGTGACTCACTGTACATTTCTTGCCGCTACGGGCCTGGCCCCGGATGGCCAGCCGACCTGCCACGTCGTATGGTCTCGGATGCTCGTTTGGATCGACATGGAGATGACGGGACTCGATCCCGAAACGGATCGGGTGCTCGAGATTGCGGCCCTGGTCACCGACAGTGAATTGGAGATCGTCGCCGAAGGCCCGAGTCTGGTCGTGCATCAGAGCGACGACGTGCTCGCAGGCATGGACGAGTGGAACACCCGAACCCACGGCGGCTCCGGCCTGACCGAGCGGGTCCGCCAATCGACCCTGACCGACGCCGAGGCCGAAGCGCAGATCATGGCGTTCCTCGAGCAACATTGTCCGCCGCGCGAAGCCCCGCTCGCGGGCAACTCGGTGCATCAAGACCGCCGCTTCCTCGTGCGGTACATGCCGAAGATCGACGCCCACCTGCACTACCGCATCGTCGACGTCTCGACGGTGAAGGAACTCGGCCAACGCTGGTACCCGGAAGCCTACGGCAAGCGGCCCCTCAAGCGAGGCAACCACCGCGCGCTCGACGACATCAAAGAGAGCATCGAAGAGCTCCGCTACTACCGCAGCGCCTTCTTCCGCGACCCGCCCGCCTGAGCGGAAGAGGTCGGCCACGGTGTCGGCAACGGGGTCGGCAAACGGGGTCGGCTTCGGCATCGGCTTCGGCATCGGATTCGGCTTCGGCATCGGCATCGGCTTCGGATTCGGCTTCGGCCTGCACTCAAGGGCAGGGGCAGGGGCAAGGGCAGGGGCAAGGGCATTGGTGTGGGAAGAGGGTTCGGTTCTGTCCGTATCACGGGGCGTGATTTCCAAACGGGACATCGTGGGCGGACTTCTGGTCGCCATGCTCCTCAACTGGCCGGTCGCCTGGCTCTGCATCGAGCGACCGCCCGGGCCCGCCTACTCGTACGGCCGCACGCCAGGCGCGGGAGCCGAGGCGCTTTGGGCTGCCCGAGTGGAAACGCCCGCTGGCGAGGTGCTTCATGTCCGGGATCACTCGGAGTTCATCGGCTACACCCGCTGGCATCTCCAAAGCGGACCGCACCCGCCGACCCGGCTGGACGATCCGGACATGCTCAACCTCAAGGTCGAACAGGGCGGCCTGCCGTTCCTCGGTGTCGAATCGCACCGGGTCTGGCAGCAGGAGCGCAACACCCTCCACGGGGGCCTCTCCATCGACCCACGCATCACCCCGGTCAAACCCCTGCGCCGACGGGGCGGCGGCTACGGATGGATCGACTCGTTACCGCTCCGGCCGCGCCCGTTGCCCTTCCTCGGCAACACGCTCTTCTTCTTCGGACTCATCTTGCTGAGCCACCAGCTCGGACGCACCGTCAAACGCCGGCGACGCGTTCGCCTGCACCCCGCGACCGGCTGACTCCCCGGCGCACGTCGAAGTGTTCAGCCAGTGCGGGGCCGATGCCCTCGAGGTCTTGATGTAGTAGGGAGGCGGCGAGGCGCTACGGGTGCCAGCAGCAGCGGAAGCCGGTGTTCGGGAACGCGAACGATTCGTCGCCCACGGTGAAGTCGAAGCCGCACATGCGCCCGTCCTCGACGTTGTTGTAGGAGCCGCCCCGGAGCGGGTGGATGCCCGGCGCGACCTCTTCGAACACCCACTCCTTCACGTTGCCGCTCAGGTCGTTCACCGAACCGGCACCACCCCACGCCGTTCGACAGCTGCCGAAGGTGCCGGTGCCGCGCAGTTCGTCCTGGTCGCCGCTCATGCCCGGATCGGAGTCGAACTCCGCGCCGTTGCAGACCGTCGGTTGCGAGGTGGAGCACGAGCTCGCGTACGACCAGTCGCACGTGCCGGCCGGCCCTTCGCACGCCGCCTGCCAGGTCGATCCATCACAGAGCCGCCAGCCGCGCCCGCCCCCCAAACACGCGCCGCCGTCGTTGAGCGCGCAACACGCCGCTTGGGCATCGGGCCAGGTCACCGTGGTCCACGGGATGCGGTTGTTCCGGGAACACGCCGCGGTGTTGCCCGACCCGGCCGCGCCCGCGGTCGCGTCGGGGCGCGAAGCTTCGTAGCGCATGACGTGCACGCCGCCGCTCACCAGGGTGGTGACCACGCCCGAGCCCGACACGCCCGGCAAGATGCCCTCGTCGCTGCGGCCGTCGCAGTCGTCGTCGTCCCCGTTGCAGACCTCGGCCGTCGGGGTTCCCGCCATCGACGCGGAGCACTCGACACCGAGCCCGTCGGCGGTGCATCGAACGGTGCCCGTGCGCGCACACGCACCGAGCCCATTGGCACACGAGTCGCCCTTGGTCGGGTGGGTCTCGTCGATGCCGCCGTCGCAGTCGTTGTCGCGTCCATCACACGCGGTCTCGCTCTCCTCGTAGTTCGCGTCGGTGTAGTTGCACACCCAGCCCGCGGCCCCGTCACACGTGGGCGAGGTCCCGCCGCACACGCCGTTGGCGTTGCAGAAGTTGCTCGGCGGCGTGAGCCCTTCGTCCACGTCCCCATCGCAGTCGTCGTCCACGCCGTTGCACACTTCGGCGCCGCGCGGGTCGCACGCGTACTCGCAGCCGGCCACGCCTGGATCGAGATCCACGAACCCGGGAGAACAGGCGAGCCTTACGCAGCTTCCGGTCTGACATCGGGTCACCGCGTTGGGTTCCGCACAGCGGGTGCCACACGAACCACAGTTGTTCGGGTCGCTCTGGAAGTTCGTGGTTTCGTCCGTGGCGCCATCGCAGTCGTCGTCGCGTGTATTGCACGACTCCGCCGTCGGCCCGCCGAACCCGACGCACACCAGCACCCCATCGGTGCATCGCTCCGTGCCGCTCGTGCACTCGCCGACCACCGAACCACAGGCGCCGCCACCGTCCGGGTTGCCCTCGTCGACGACGCCGTCGCAGTTGTCGTCGCGCGCGTTGCACGTCTCCACCGCCGGCGACGCCACGACGCACGCGTACTCGCACCCGTTCCCATCGGCGCCATCCAGATCGAAGAAGTTCTCGTCGCAGCCCGCCAGCTCGCACGCGCCATCCACGCACGCGGCCATGCCTCGGGCGAACCGGCAGGTGCGGCCACACGCGCCGCAGTTCGCCGCGTCGGTCATGAGATCCACGTCTTCGTCGACTGTGCCGTCGCAGTCGTCGTCTCGGCGATCGCACACCGCATCGTCCACCGCGGAAGGCAAGCAGCGGTACTCGCACCCGTTGTCCGGGTCGCCATCGAGATCGAAGAACCCGACGTCGCACGGGCCGAGACTGCACGTCCCGTCTTCACACACACCGAACGCGCCGGCCGGTGCGCAGAGCACACCGCAGCCACCGCAGTTGTTCGGGTCGCTGCTCGTGTCGGCGTCCTCGTCGACGGTACCGTCGCAGTCCTCGTCGATGCCGTTGCACAACTCGGTCGCACCCTCCACGCATGGTGTGTCCGTGTTGGTGTCGGCCGGTCCACTGTCCGGTGGGCCCGCGTCTCGCACGCCGGTGTCGATGTCGGGACCGGAGTCGATCGCCCCGACGCCGGCGTCCACGCAGTCGAGGCAGAACGGCGTCACGTCGCAGCCGCTCGACAAACCGAGCGACAAGGTCAGCGCGGCGATCGGCCCGACGCGCCGTGCCGCCGCTCCAATCCGGCGAAAGGTGCGAGCGCCACGGCGCCCCCTCCCCGTCCGCCGGATGAAGACGAACCCGAGCAGGAACAGAATCGACAGCCCGTGGCCCGCGCCCGTCCCGGCCGTCTCACAGGCGCAGCCGCCGCCGCCCGCCGCGAGCACACGGCTGTTCTCCATCGGCGGCCCAGCGTCCGGCGGATCGTCGCTCTCCATCGGGCTCGTGCACTCCCCGTCCAGACACACTTGCATGTCGGGACAGGTCAGCCGCGTGCAGGGATCCACCTCGCAGTCGCCGCTCACCGGATCGCACAAGGAGCCGGTCGGACAACGGACGCCATCGCACGCATCGTCGACGCACATCCCGGTCGCTGGGTCGCAGACCTGGCCACCGCACGAGACGTCCACGCAGCGGTCGACCTCACACACACCCGAACGGCAGCGCTCGCCCGACGCGCATTCGACTTCGGCGCATGACGGTTCGCACACGCCTTCGCGGCAGGCCTCGGTCGCTTCACAGTCCGCAGTCAGACACGGGTCCTCGTCGCAGGTCCCGGTCACGACGTTGCACACCTCGCCGGCCGCACACCCGAGCCCGCGGCAGCTGTCCTCCGCGCAGCGCCCCGCCGGATCGCGCGGGTCGCAGACGGTGCCTTCGGGACAGACGACCCCGTCGCAGGGGAACGTGCACTCGTTGTTCTTGCAGACGCAGATGCTCACGCCGTCGTCGCCCGGCGCGCACAGCACGTCGCCTTCGCGTTCGACGGTCTCGCCTTCACACACCTCCGGCGAGCACCGTTCGGCAACGCAGAAACACTCGTCGCCGACTTCGCGCGGCGCGCGGCCGGTCGGACATCCAAACCCGAACTCGGTGACCTGACACGGCAGCGCGCACTGGCACTCCACGCAGGTGCTGGTGTCGGGGCACAGCGAACCGAGCTCCGGTTCCTCGTCGATCGCTCCGTCGCAGTCGTTGTCGTCGCAGTCGCAGGTCTCGCGGCCCGGTGGCACCTCGCCCACGCAGGTCTCGAGTCCGTCCACACACTGCAGCGATCCCGCCATGCAGAGTCCGTCGTCCGCGCCGCACGGCTCTCCGATGCCGAGGCCTTCGTCGACGGCCGCGTCGCAGTCGTTGTCGAGTCCGTCGCACGCTTCGCTCGTGGGACCGATCGCGTCGACACACTCCACTGCGCCATCGACGCAGCGGTTCAATCCGGGCGAACACTCACCGACGTCGGTGCCGCAGGGCGTGCCCACGAAGATGCCGTCGTCGACGAGGCCGTCGCAGTCGTCGTCGAGTCCGTTGCACACCTCTTCGGTGGGCCCGGTGCCGCCCGCGCATTCGATCGCGCCGTCCACGCAGGCGGTCATGCCCGGCATGCACACGCCTTCGGAGACGCCGCACGCGACGCCGGTGCCCGGCACCATCTCGTCGGTGCGGCCGTCGCAGTCGTCGTCGAGCCCGTTGCAGCTCTCCGGTTCCGGTCCGACTTCGCCTTCGCAGGTGGTGTCGAAGTCGCCCGCGATGCAGCGCTGGATGCCTGGGCTGCACTCGCCGACGTCGGAACCGCACGGCCGCGTCAGGTTGTCGGGCAACCCGTCGCAGTCGTTGTCGAGCCCATCGCAGATCTCGGGGGTCGGGCCCACGTCGTCGCACGCGCCGAACACGCCCGCCGTGCACACCTGGGTGCCGGCGCGGCACTCGCCGAGATCCACGCCGCATGCGCGGGAGAGGCTCTCGTCGATCAAGCCATCGCAGTCGTTGTCGTCGTTGTCGCAGATCTCCGCTTCGGGACGACACATCGCGCAGACGTCGCCTTCGTCGATGACCCCGTTGCAGTTGTTGTCGACGCCGTCGCACACCTCGGCCGGCGGCGGACCGCAAGCCCCGCAGGCGTTGAGCAGCCCCTCGTCGATGCGGCCGTCGCAGTTGTCGTCGACGCCATCGCACACCGTCTCGCCGGGGTTGGCGCAGAGGCTCTGCGTGGTGACCCCAGCCGGACGGTTGCAGAACTTCACGAAGCCTTCGTCGATGAGCACATCGCAGTCGTCGTCCACACCGTTGCACTCTTCGATCAAGAGCGAGTCGGCGACGATGTCCGAGAGGCCGGCCGCCAGGGTGACGGAGTCGTCTGCGAAGAACGCCGTGTCGCCACCCGCAGCGCCAGCGTCGGTGCCGCCCGCGGTGGCGATGTCGTTGAGCAGCGTGCGCCCACCCGGTCCGATGCTGAGCCCGACCACGTAGACGGGAATGCCGGCCGCCGCGAGTTCCCCCGCGGTGGTCACCGGCGCGGTCGCCGCGTCGCAGGTCTCGGCACCGTCGGTGAGCAACAAGACGGTGTAGGGACGGCAGCTGCCCACCGAATCGCCGGCGCGGATGGGGAGCATGTAGTCGCGCGCCGCGCGCAGGGTGCCGCCGAGCGGCGTCGGCCCAGTGCTGCGCAGTTCGCAGTCGCGGCCGGTGGCGTGGTTGCAGTAGTTGCCAGTCGTCGTCGACGGATCGAAGAGCGTCTCTTCGTTGTCGATCCACCGCAGGATGCCGACCCGGTTGTCGATGGTGGTCGGCCAACCGAAGCCGTTGAAGCCGACCAGCACGTCGCCGTCGGGAAAGGTGTAGAGCCCGGGGAAGACCGTGTCCGGACACGCGCCGAGGTAGTTGGTGCAGAAGCTCGGAGATCCCGCCGCCCAGAGCCGCGCCGCCGGGTTGCCAGGCGTACCGGGGCGACACGCCGCGGGGATCCCGTCGATGGGCAGGTCGATGCCGGGCATGCCGTTCCACTCGGCGCCGCAGTTGCCGTTGTTGAGCGCGGTGCCGGTGTTCAGCGTCGGGTCGCCGATGCCGCCGACGAACGGACCGGACGCGATGTTGCACTCCTGGTCCTGGATGCGGTGTGTGACCGCGAAGGGCATGCCGTGGCCCGGGTCGTTCGTGCAGGCCACGCGGTCGGCGGCGAACCGTGGAAACGAAGTGAGTCCGAACTCGATGTCGCCGAACGCGAGCACCATGTTCGTGAGCGCTTCCTTCGCGACGAACATGCGGCTGTCGTTGGCTTCGCCGTCGCAGTCCGTGTCCAGTCCCTCGGTCACGCCGGGCACCCCGTCTCCGAACGTCGGGTTGCCGTCGAGGTCGACCGCCATCGAGCCCGACGTGTCGAACAGGATCATGAAGCGCGGTTTGACCTGCGTCTGGGCAGACGCGGACAGGGTTTCGAGAAGCCCGTACTGGGCGATCAAGAGCAGGCTGAGGGAGACGGCGACACGAAACATCGTTCCATCATAGGCGAACTGGGCCGTTCGCGTTCACGGCGGGTGGGTGTCCCCAAACGGGGGCGCATGGATTCCAGTCCCAGGGTCGACATTCCGAGGTCAGTGAAAAAAAGATCCAGAATCGCCAGTCCTTGGGCTGCATATTACACAAATGACGCTATAATCCGCTCACAGTGCAACCGGTGGTCTATTGGACCTGCCTTTGGGGGGACGGAGAATACAGGTGAAGTCGAGTCAAACATCGCTCAGGGTCTTGATGGTCGAGGATTCGGCCATCGACGCCGACCTCCTGCTGCAGTGCCTGCAGGCCGAGTTTCGAATCGACGGCCGCCTCCAGGTCTGCACGGAAACCGACTACCGCCAGGCGCTCCGCCAGCCGTGGGACGTGATCCTGAGCGACTACTCGATGCCGCGGTTCGACGGTCTGAAGGCCTTTCAGATCCTCGAGGAGCTGGGCCAAGAGGTCCCCTTCATTCTGGTGAGCGGGCACATCGGCGAAGAGCGGGCGGTCGAAGCCATCCGCGCGGGCGTCAGCGACTTCGTGGACAAGAACCGAACCGGCCGGTTGTGCGACGCGGTCCGACGCGCGCTGCGCGAAAAGGCTGGGCGGGAGCGCGTGCGGGAAGCGGAGGCAGCCTTCGCTCAAGAAGCCGAACGGAACCGCCAGATCCTCGAGAGTCTCAGCGTCGGGGTGTGGGAAATCGACGCCCGCGGTGCGTGGACGGCGCTGTGCCGAGACCGCAGCGCAGGGGTTCGGGTGGAGGAAGCGATCGCGTCTGCGGCCGGCAGAGTGGTCACCGTGCACACCAACGACGCGGCACGCGGCATGGTGCGCGGAAGCTCTCGCAGCATGCAGCTGCGCCGCATCTGGACCCGGTTGCTCTGCGATTTCATGGTAGGCGAGCGCCAAGTCCAGTTCACCGAGACGATGATGACCGCAGAGGGCAGCGCGAACCTCACCATCTCGGCGCGGCTGCCCTCCGAGGTCGAGGACCTCGCGCGGGTGGTGGTCACGATGGTGGACGTCACCCAGCAACGACACCTCGAGCGGGCCTTGCACGCTTCTCAGCGCATGGAGGCGATCGGCCAACTCATCAGCGGCATGGCCAACGACTTCAGCAACATCTTGTCGCTCATCGGCACGTACGCCGGCCGCATCCACAGCGCGGTGGAAGACGAGAACGTCCAGACCGACGCCGCCGCGACCCTTGAGGCCGTGGGCCGTGGCCGGTCGATGATTCAGCAGCTGATGGCGTTCTCCCGGCGCCAACCACAAACGCTGGAACGCATCGACCTCAACGACGTCGTGCAGGAGACGCAACGACTGCTCAGCAGCGTGCTCGGGGAGAACGTGGAGCTCGCGCACGAACTGAATGCCCTGGTGCACGACGTGCACCTGGACCGCACGCAGCTCGAGCAGATCCTGATGAACCTTCTGGTGAACGCACGCGACGCGATGCCCTACGGCGGGCGCATCGTGATCGGCACCGATCATTTGCAGGTCCGGGAGGCCTATGTGGATCCCGGCGGGTTCACGATCGCACCGGGCGAATACACCGTGCTGAGTGTGACCGACACCGGCAGCGGGATCCGCGCCGACATTCTGCCGCGCGTGTTCGACCCGTTCTTCTCCACGAAAAAGGACGCGTCCGGCATGGGCCTCGCCACGGTGTACGGCATCGTGAAACAGAGCGGGGGCTATGTGTCGATCGTGTCCAAACCCAAGGTGGGTTCCACGTTCCGGGTGATCCTTCCAGTGGCCCGCCGGTCCGACAGGCCGGCAGAGTCTGGGATCGTCGCTGCGCGGGTGCCCTCGGGAGAGACCGTGCTCATCATCGACGGGGACGAGTTGGCCCGCGAGATCACGCTCGGCGCGCTCGAACACTGTCGGTTGCGGGTGCTCGTCGCGAAGACCGCCGACGAAGCACGTGCGCTCGCGACCGAACACCGCGAGAAGATCGACGTCATCGTGACCGACGTCGTGCTGCCCGGCGCCAATGGACTTCAGCTCAGCCGGGAACTCAAGCGGGTGTGTCCCAACGCGGGGTTCGTCGTCACTTCGCGGTTCCGCCCGACCGGGCCGATCGCAGAAACGCTCGAGCGGGAGATGGCGATGTTCGTACAAAAACCCGTCACGCCCAAAGACATCCTCTCTGGGGTGTTGCACGCTCTGCGGGCGAGGGACCGCAGGGTCGCCTGAGTTCGAGTTCGCAGCACTGGTTGGGTGGGGGGAAGCGATGGGTGAGGGATCGGCCGCGAAGGCTCCCGCCGGGGAGCGAGACTACGAAGACCTGTATGAGAACGCACCGGACATGTACGCGAGCGTCGACGCCGCGGGCATCGTCACTCGGTGCAACCGCACGCTTCTGCGGGTCACAGGGTTCCGACGCGAAGAAGTAGTCGGACAATCGGTGCTCGAGCGGTACCCACCGAGCACGCATCCACAAGCCAAGAACTTGTCCGCGATGTTTCGAGCGCGCGGCATGGTCCGGAACGCCGAACTCGACCTGAAGGTCAAAGGCTCTGGACCGCCGATCCCCGTGCTGCTCAACGCGACCGCGGTCCGAGATGCGAAAGGCCACATCGTCTCCACGCGCCTGGTGTGGCGCGACATCCGAGACATGCGCAGCGCGGAGTCCTCGCTCCGCCGGCATGCCGCCATCGTCAGCCAGGTCTCCGATGCGATCATCGTGACCAACGAGACCGGCGTCATCGAGACTTTCAACCCAGCGGCCGAACGGCTCTATGGGTGGATGGCCGTGGAGGTCCTCGGACTGCCCCTGTCCGAGGTGCTGAAGGCCACCCCGGTGCGACCGGGCGATGCGCCCACCCGGGAGAGCGTGGAGATGGGCGGCGAGTGGTTCGGGGAAGCCATTCACACCTGCAAGGACGGAACGAGCATTCGAGTCGCCCAGTCCACGTCGATGGTCCGCGACGACAACGGTCGCCCCGCTGGACTCGTCAGCTGCATTCGCGACGTGACCGCCGAGACCCAGGCCAACGAAGCCCGTCGCCTCGTGGCGGCGGTGGTGGATGCGACCGACGACGGGATCGCATCGGTCGACGCGGCGGGACTCGTGACCAGCTGGAGCCGCGGTGCCGAGCGGCTGTTCGACCACTCGGAGGAAGAAGCCGTCGGTCGGCCCTTCCCCTCCCTCTTCGCCGCCCCCGCGGCGCTCACGATCGGCGGCGCGCTCGACATCGCGCAGAGTGGCGTCCGCACCACCCTCGAGGACGCACGGGTGGTGGACCGCATCCTGAGCTTCGGGTTCTCGCCGCTCGACTTCGACCGCAAACGCGGCGTCGCGATCGTGGCCCGAGACGTGACCGAGCGCGCGGAGGCTCGCAAGACCCTGGAAGCCACCAGCGCCGCGCTGGAGGAACGCACCGCTGCGCTGGAACTCGTCAACGAGGAGCTCCGTCAGTTCAGCTACTCGGTCTCGCACGATCTTCGGGCCCCTCTGCGCGCGGTGCAGGGCTACTCCACCCTGGCGCTCGAGCGCTACGGCAAGGACCTGGACCCCCGCGCGGTCCTCCTCCTGGAGAAGGCCGTCGGCGGCGCGCAGCGGATGGGCGAACTCATCAACGGCCTCTTGGCGCTCGCGCGTGCAGGGCGCGACGCCATCCGCAGGCGACCGATCGAGATGGGCGGCCTCGTCCGGGAGGCGTTCAACCTGGCCACCACCGAGGGGGTCGACACGCGCCTGAACGTCGAAGAGCCCCTGCCATCGGCACAGGGCGACTACACCTTGCTGGCCACGGTCTGGGCGAACCTCGTGGGCAACGCGGTGAAGTACAGCGCGCAGGCCGAGGATCCCGTCGTTCACGTCCGGGGATGGAGCGAAGGCGACATGCTGCGGTACGAGGTCCGCGACTCCGGCGCCGGCTTCGAAGAAGCATACGCCGGCAAGCTCTTCCAGCCCTTCCAGCGGCTGCACGACCTCACCGAGTTCGAGGGCACCGGCATCGGACTGGCGATCGTCCGGAAGATCGTCGAGCGGCACGGAGGCGAGGTCTGGGCGCGCTCGCCAGGCGCCGGGGCGACCTTCGGGTTCTCGCTGCCTGTGGTGGCCGACCCAGAGCCAGGCCCCGAGCACGATCCGCCTGTGGGCGCGGGCGACTGAGCGACTCCGGCCCCGCCCACTTGCCGGGGACCGGGCATGAGGCTACGTACGTCGGCCCTCCCGATGACGGAACTTCAACGACGACTCACCCACCTCGAGCAACTCGAGGCGGAAAGCATCCACATTCTTCGCGAAGCCGCCGCGGAGTTCGACAACCCGGTGATGATGTACAGCATCGGGAAGGACTCTTCGGTGATGCTCCGGCTGGCCCTGAAGGCGTTCGCGCCCGGCCCGCTGCCGTTTCCGTTGTTGCATGTCGACACGACCTGGAAGTTCCGGGAGATGATCACCTTCCGGGATCACACCGCGCGCAAACATGGCCTGGACCTGATTGTTCACACCAACCAGGAGGGCAAAGCGCAGAACGTGAACCCGTTCGACCACGGATCGAACAAGTACACGACGATCATGAAGACCGTCGGGCTCAAGCAGGCGCTCGACAAACACGGCTTCGACTGCGCGTTCGGCGGCGCCCGCCGCGACGAAGAACGTTCACGCGCCAAGGAGCGCATCTACTCGTTCCGGGATCGGTTCCATCAGTGGGATCCGAAGAACCAGCGCCCCGAGCTCTGGACCTTGTTCAACAGCAACATCACGAAGGGCGAGAACGTCCGGGTGTTCCCGTTGAGCAACTGGACCGAGCTCGACGTGTGGCTCTACATCCTTCGCGAAGAGATTCCGATCGTGCCGCTGTACTTGGCCAAGAAGCGCCCGGTGGTGGAGCGCGAAGGTTCGCTCATCATGGTCGACGACGACCGGATGCGGCTGAAGGACGGCGAGAAGCCGCAAATGAAATCGGTCCGGTTCCGGACCCTCGGTTGCTACCCGCTCTCCGGCGCGGTGGAGTCTGAAGCCGACACAGTCGAAGGCGTCATCCAAGAGATGCTGATGACGACGTTCTCCGAACGGCAGGGTCGGCTCATCGACTTCGACGAAGACGGCTCGATGGAGCGCAAGAAGCGCGAGGGATACTTCTGATGGGCACCTCGTTCACCCAAGAAGACGACGCGCTCCTTCGCAAGGACGTCGGCGCCTACCTCGACCGCTACCAGCACAAAGAGCTGCTGCGCTTCGTCGCAGTCGGCAGCGTCGACGACGGCAAGTCCACGTTGATCGGTCGGCTGCTGCACGACACCGGCATGGTCTACGAAGACCAGCTCGAAGCCGTGAAGCGCGCCTCCAGCATCGAGGGCGAAGAGATCGACTTCTCGCTCTTCACCGATGGTCTGCGCGCCGAACGCGAGCAGGGCATCACCATCGACGTCGCGTACCGGTACTTCTCGACCGACAAGCGCAAGTTCATCATCGCCGACACCCCGGGACACGTTCAGTACACCCGCAACATGGTGACCGGCGCGTCGACCGCGAACGTCGCGCTCATCTTGATCGACGCGCGTCTCGGCGTGCTCCAGCAGAGCCGCAGGCATGGCTACATCGCCTCGCTGCTCGGACTGAAGCACCTCGCGGTCTGCGTGAACAAGATGGACCTCGTCGGGTACGACCAGGGTGTGTTCGAACGCATCCGCGAGAACTTCCGCGCGTTCATGCAGGGCCTGCGCGATGCCGGCGGCGGCATCGACGACGTGACGTTCTTCCCGATCAGCGCACTCAAGGGCGCGAACATCGTCGGCCCCTCGGACGAGACCCCCTGGTACGACGGCCCTTCGGTCCTCGAGTACTTGGAGACCGTCCCGATCGCCGGAGACCGCAACCTCGATCACTTCCGGTTCCCGGTGCAGTACGTCGTGCGCCCCAACCTCGACTACCGCGGCTTCGCCGGCCAGGTCGCGAGCGGCGCCGTGCGCAAAGGCGACGAGATCATGGTCTTGCCGAGTGGCAAGAGGAGCACGGTCCGCTCGATCGACACCTTCGACGGGCCACTCAAGGAAGCGTTCGCGCCTCAGTCCGTGTGCATCCGCCTGGCGGACGAGATCGATTGCAGCCGCGGCGACATGATCGTCTCGCCCAAAGACCTGCCGCGCGTCGGCCGTGCGTTCGACGCACACGTCGTCTGGATGGCGGAGACGGAACTCGACCCGCAGAAGACCTACCTGCTCAAGCACACGACGCAGTCCGTCCGGGTGCAGGTCGACGCTGTGCATTGGCGCAAGGACATGGACACGCTCGAAGAGGTCGACACGGACCGACTCGGGCTGAACGACATCGGCCTCGTGCGGCTCAGCGCCCACCGGGCGTTGTTCTACGATGCCTACGCGCAGAATCCGACGACCGGCGCGTTCATTCTCGTCGACTCGTTGACCAACGACACGGTCGCCGCCGGCATGATCGGTCGTTCGGGCGCGGACGCCCAGGACCTCGACTCCGCGCTCCGTGAACTTCGCGCTGGCTCGGGGCTCACCCCGAAGACGCAGGTCAGCCCGACCGAGCGCCTCGACCGGACTGGGCAGCGCGGCGCGGTCGTGTGGCTCGTGGGACTTCCCGGCTCCGGCCGATGGAGCCTGGCCTATGCGCTCGAGCGCCGGCTCTTCGACCTCGGCCGCACCGCCACGGTCCTCGATCCCACGGGCGAAGACCTTCGCTCCATGATCTCCGCGGCCAAAGCCTGCAGCGAAGCGGGACTCGTGTGCATCTGCGCATTCCCGAGCCGCTCCGTACAGGAGCGCGACCAGCTCCGCGCCCGCATCGCGGAAGACCGCCTCTTCGAGATCTACGTGAACACCGACCCCGAACTCTGTCGCGAACGCCGGCCCGACGCCGACTTCGACGGATTCGAACCCCCGCACCATCCGGAACTGACCTTGGCACTGCACCGAGTACGCATCGACAAGGCCGCCGACTCGGTCGTGGAGCTCCTCGAGGAGCGCGGACAGCTGGAACTCGCGCACGGACAGGGGCGGCGTTCTTGAGCGACCAACTTCAGTCCGCGCCCATCGTGACGCGGGCGCTCTCGCCTGACCAACGCTCGGTGTGCGAGCTGCTCGCAGTCATCGGTGTGCCGGTGCCGCTGTCCGTGCTCGGCGACGCGCTCTCGGCCGCCGGTGTGCGTGCCCGCAGTGGAAGCCTGCTGAACGCGGACCGCGCCAAGCGGATCGTGGAACAGCTCGAGGCCGCACGCGCGCTGACCCGCGACGGGCGCGACGTCGCACTCGAAGCGAACCTCCTCCGAGCCTGCACCGACACGCTCGTGGAGGACGGTGACTTCGAAGCCCGCGCGGCGGTGCTGAAGAAGGCGCTCGGGGAACCTGCCGACAACGTGCGGTCCGCCCGGGCCCACCTCCGCGCCGCGCTCTTGCTCGGACGCCGCCGCGAGGCGCGCCGCCTGCGCGCCAGCTTGCGCTCCGAAGAGTCCACCTTCCGCCTGCGTTCGTTGTTCGATCTCGATGGCCGCAGCGTCGACACGCTCCCCGCGGACTCGCGCGCATGGGCGGTCGGCGTTCTGCTCGTCGAAGCATTCGACGATTGGCGCCGCGACGACGACGCCCTCGAAGCAGGCGCAGAGCTCGAGGACTGGGACGACGTGCGCCTCGGCCTCGCGCTCCACGCGTGGGTGGAAGGCCGCCACGAGACCGCCCTCCGATTGGCCGCCCCGCGCACCGTCGACCTGATGGCCCTGCGCGGTTCGATCCAGGTTCACGCCGGACGCGACGCGGCGCTCGACAACTTCGACACCGCCTACAGCGCCGCTGTCCGTGAGATGAGTGGCGGCCGCGCGGTGCTGCCGGACATCCACGGTCTGCTGCACCTCGCGCTTCTGATCGCGGCCGAACGAGAAGAGGACGCCCGTGGCGTCTTTTCGGTCCAGGCCGGCTCCGCCTTCCCGGAAGAGCTTGGCTCGATGCGGGCGTGTCTCGGCGAAGACGTGCCGCTCTCTCCGCTCGTCACCGAACCGGGATGGGCCGCCCTCGCGGGCGCGCTGGTCCGGGTGTGGCGCGGAGACGTCTGGGAGACCGACCTCGAACCGACCCTGCGTCGGTGTGAAGAACGCGCCACCGAAGCGCGCTGGCTCGGCGTGGCGGCAGAGTGTGCGGCCGCCCGCGCGATCATTCGCGACGCGGAGCACGACGAAGCCGTCGGTCGATGGGCGTCGATTCTCCGTCCGCCCGCTTCCTGGCGCACCTCGCTCGCCGAACTCGGCGCGCTCGCGGTGTCCCTCGAAACCGAGACGGTCGAAGAGCGCGTCGTCTACGAACTCCGCACCGAACGGGAAGCGCCCGGCTTCTCCCTTCGTCCGCGCTTGCAGACCCGCAGCCGCGACGGCGCGTGGACCCGCGGCCGCGCGATGGCCAGCGATCGGTTGGCCGACAAAGCCGGCCCCGAGGATCGAGCCATCGTCGACCACATCGCGCTCGGCGATCAGGACGCCGCAAAGTTCGACCCGGCCGTGCTCGATGTGCTGATCGGACATCCCCGAGTTGTCTCGCGAGATGATCCGTCCCGCCCGATGCCGGTCCGTCGTGGACGGATCGCGCTCCGCATCCGCCGCACCGACGAAGGCCTCTCGCTCACCCTCGAGCCGACCGAACCCGGTGTGCAAGACGAAGGCGATCACTTCGTCGTCACCACCTTCGATGCCGCCCACGCGCGCCTCGCCAGCTTGGCCAGCCGCATGCGCAGCGTGCCCGAAGAAGCCGAACGCGATCTCGTCGACACCGCCGTGAACTTGGTCGGCGCGGTCGACCTGCGCGCGGACACCGCGCTCCCCGGCGAAGTCGATGGCGACCCCGCCCCGCGGGTCCGCTTGCGCCGCTGCAAGACCGGCGTCGCGTGGGAGATGGTCGTCTCGCCCTTCGGACCCGGTGGCCCGGTCGCCGATCCCGGCGAAGGCTCCACCTCCTGGATGATCGCGGAGCCGAGTGGCCCGCGCGCGGTGCGCCGTGCCCTCGACCAAGAGACGGCGTTGGCAGCCGCGCTGCTCGACCAGTGCCTCTCCATGAAGGGCGACGCCCGCGGCCAGACCGAGAACCTCGAACAGGCACTCGAGCTGCTCGCGCAACTCACCGAAGCCGGGGTGGCCGTCGACTGGCGCCAGGATCGTCCGCTGCGCGTCGCCGGCGAAGTCGGCGTGCTCGGGGTGCGCGCGAGCATCGCGATGGGCGCCGGCGGCTGGCTGGAAATCAAGGGCGAGGTCCAGGTCGACGAGGACCACGTGGTCGCGCTCGGCGAACTGCTCGAAGCGGCCCGCGATGGCCGCGGGTACATCACGCTCGACGACGGCCGACTGGTCCGGCTGAGCGATCAGCTCCGCGAAGAACTGACGCGGATCGAAGCGCATCGGGTGGAGGGCAAGCTCCACCCATCGCTGCTGCTCTCGCTCGAGCGCAGTGTGCTCGAACCGGAACTGCTCGGCCGCGCCGCCGAACGACGCGAGCGCATGCTGCACGTGATGAACACCCGGCCGACGCTCCCCGAAGAGCTGACCGCCGAGCTGCGGACCTACCAGGACGAAGGGTTCGTCTGGCTTCACCGGCTCACCGAACTCGGCTTCGGCGCGTGCCTCGCGGACGACATGGGTCTCGGCAAGACCGTGCAAACCCTCGCGCTGCTCCTCGCGCGCGCGTCGTCGGGCCCGGCGCTCGTCGTCGCGCCGACCAGTGTCGTGTCCGGCTGGGCGGAACAGTCCAAGAAGTTCGCTGGCACCCTCAAGGTGCGCCGCCTCGAAGCGGGTTCCTCGACCGAGGAGCGCCGCAAGTGGGTCACCGAGGCCGGCCCGGGCGATGTCGTCCTGACCACGCATGGCCTGTTGCCGCGCGAACGCGAGCTGCTCGCCTCGCGCGAGTGGTCGACGGTGGTGCTCGACGAAGCCCAAGCGTTCAAGAACCCGCGCACCGCGCGTGCACGGGCGGCGTTCGCGCTGCGTGGTGCGAGCCGCGTCGCGCTCAGTGGCACTCCGATCGAGAACCGCACCGGCGAGCTGTGGAGCCTCTTCCGCTTCTTGCAGCCGGGTCTGCTCGGTTCGCTCAAACACTTCCGCGAAGAACTCGCCACGCCGATCGAACAGGATCGCGACCCGCTCGCGCTCGAGCGCCTGCGTCACCGCGTGAGCCCCTTCCTCCTCCGCCGCACGAAGTCCGAAGTGCTCACCGAACTTCCGCCGCGCACCGACGTCGTCCTGCGCGTCGAGCCCGGCGAGTCTCAGCGCGATCTTATCGAAGCGGTGCGTCGCGAAGGCCTCGCCACTGCGATGAAGGAAGGTTCGCGCATCCAGGTCTTGGCCGCGCTGACCAAGCTCCGCCAGGCCTGCTGTCACCCTCGGCTCATCATGCCGGAGTCGGACGTGCCGAGCGCCAAGCTCGAAACCTTCATCGAGCTCGTCCACGATCTGCGCGAAGGCGGCCACCGCGCGCTGGTGTTCAGCCAGTTCGTCCGGCACCTCGATCTCGTCCGCGAGGTCCTCGACCGAGACGGCGTCAGCTACCAGTACCTCGACGGCTCGACGCCTGCGAAGGCGCGCGAAGAACGCATCGCCAAGTTCCAGGGCGGCGAAGGCGAACTCTTCCTCATCAGCCTCAAAGCCGGCGGCACCGGCGTGCACCTCACCGCCGCCGACTACGTGGTCCACCTCGATCCGTGGTGGAACCCGGCCGTCGAAGACCAGGCCTCCGACCGTGCACACCGCATCGGCCAGACCCGCCCGGTCACCGTCTACCGTCTCGTCGTCGCCGACTCGGTCGAAGAGAAGATCCTCGAGCTCCACGAACGCAAGCGCGACCTCGCCGACCAACTCCTCGCCAGCGCCGGCGCCAGCGCCGACCTCGAGACCCTGCTCGGCCTGCTCCGCGACTGAGAACGCGGCCCTCGGTTCAGGGTTCGAAGATGGTGGGGGTTTCGGTCGGACGCCCATCGACTTCGGTCAGACGCCACTCGGTCACGGTCGCGCCCCGCATTCGCACCCCGCTCGCGGTGGAAGCCCCCAGCGTGAGAAGACCGAGGCCGAGCACCATCAAGTTCTCGCCGCTGTGCGCGTTGCTCGACACACACACGAGTGGCCCATCCGCGCCGCACCGACAAACCTTCCGCGGGTGCCGATGAATGCGGCACAGCGGACCCTCGAGCGGAAGGTCGATCAACGCTTGCACGGGTGCGGAGAGGGTCTGCTGCTCGGGGTCGGGGCGCTCGACGCGTTCGACGAATCGAGTCGCGTCCGCGCTGGCGCCGAGCCGCAACGTGCCCTCCCACGGAACCAACTCGTAGCGCTGCTCGCCCATCGTCACCGAGAGTCGAACGAACCCATCGCGCACGCTGACCCCGTCGACCCGAAGCGTCATCGGTTCGCCCTCGCGGAGCGGCCCACGTCCCGTCCGGTCCGACCTCGACCAGGTGTACGCGGAGCCCGCGACGAGCGGAAAGAGCGCGTCGCTGTCGTCCGAGATCGCCCTCGCGTGAACCGTGCTGGTCGCGCGGATCGGCCCGACCTGTAACGGCACGAGCACCTCGAACGGCCCCGGCCGCCTTGGCGCGTGGATCGTGAATGCCGTCGGAACCATCCGCTCCCGGTACGCTTCGTTCGCGTCCAGTGCGGCGAGATCCGCGGCCGAACCCGGGTCTCGCTCCACGTAGTACCCGCTGAAGAACCCGGGGCGCGCCCGCCACCCGAGCCGCGTGACCCGAAGCGACACGTCGAGGGACTGATTGACGTGGAGCTGGGTCGCGTCGAGTTCCAGCCGGGGAAGCGGGGTGGCTTCGTTCAGTTCATGCGCGAACGCGTCGACCTCGGAGGCGACCGAAGCCACGTACCCAGCCGCCGCCAGCAGCGCCCCACCCACGACCAATCGCACCGCGTGCGCCTGCCAGCCGCGTTTCCACCCGGGCAGATCGGCGAGCAGCACGAGCACCACCGCGCCCGCGCCGAGAACCGCCGCGGTCGCCCAACCGCCGCACGCATCGAACCTCGAATGCAGCGCGGGGAACAGGTCCAACAGCGACGCAGAACGCGGATCGCTGGACCGAACCTGGTGGCGTCCCCAGCCGAGACCGAAGCCGAACACCGCCACGACGAACAGGAGCCAGGCTTCCCGGCGGGCGCTGCGCAGGGAGAACGCCAGCCCGATGGAGACGACCGCCAGCGCAGCACACATGCCGTACTCGGCCGAGCGCCAGGACTCCGCCTCCACGAGCGGACCAAGATCCACCTGAAGGCGAACCCCATCGAACACCTCGTCGAACTCGGCCGGCATGCGGGCACTCTACCCTTTGTCGTCCGTGCGCATGGACGCGGCCAGATCTGCTGGCAGCGAGCCACCACGCGGCGCTCGTCCGGACAACCTTTCGGGGGGCGGAGGCCCCACTCTGGCGGAGTCTGGTCCCCAGCGCAGGTCTGCTGCCCCCAGTCACTGTCCGGTTCGGACACGAAAAGCCCGACGATTGCCCCCGCGTCTCTCCGAACAGCGTCCACACAACCCACTCGAGGGGTGGATCGAACGTTGCAGTACACGCCGCCGTGCGCTCCTTCCTCCTCCTCCTCTGTGTCGGCTGCTCAGGTCTGATCGGCGACCCAACCGGCGACGAACCGCCGATCGTGGAACCGGACGACGCCATCCCCGTCGGCGAAGAGTTCCGCTGCGAAGGCGCCCACGAAGCGGGCCCCAACCTGGTGCGCCGACTGACCCTGGGCGAATACCTCCGGACCACCCAAGAAGTCCTCGGGGTGAACCTCTCCGACGCGACCTCCGCGCTGCCGACCGAACCGCCCTCCGACGGGTTCTCGAACACCGCCGCGACACTCATCGTCACGCTCGAACACGTGGCCGGCTACGAGACGCTCGCCTTCGAAGCCAGCGAGCGCGTCGACATCGCGGCGCTGATCGCCGCCCACGGATCGACGCCCGACGCCTTCGTCGAGAGCCTGGGCCTCCGCCTCTTTCGCGCGCCGCTGACCACCGACGAACGCACCGCGATCGGGACCGTCTTCGCCGACGAGTCGTTCGAAGACGGCGCCCGCCTCGCCGTCGCGTCGATGATGCAGTCGCCCCGTTTCCTCTACCGCGTCGAACACGAGCGCGGCGATGGCAGCACGGTCGAGGTCGATCCCTACGACTTCGCCAGCCGACTCTCCTACCTCGTCTGGGGTGGACCGCCCGACGACGCGCTGCTCGACTCGGCCGAAGCCAACGCGCTCAGCACCGACGCGGCGATCGAAGCCACCGTCGACCGGATGCTCGCTGACGAACGCGCCCACGTCGCCGCGCGCGCCTTCTTGAGCGACTGGCTCGGACTCAGCCGGCTCGATCAACTCACCCGCGACAGCGATCGTTTTCCAGACTGGGACCTCGCGCTCGCGGCCGAGATGAAAGCGGAGACGCTCGACACCGCCGAACACCTGCTCTTCGATCTCGAAGTGCCGATGACCGGACTCTTCGACACCACGGTCGCGAAGATGTCCCCGCGCGTCGCCGCATACTACGGGCTCGACGCACCGGACGAAGACGGCGTCGTCGATGTCAGCGGTGTGCCGGAGCGCGGTGGCCTCCTCACCCAGGGCGCCATCCTCACCATCGGCGGCAACGACTCCTCGATGGTGCAGCGCGGCCTCTTCTTGATGGACGTCTTCCTCTGCTTGGATCTCGACTCGCCGCCCGACGGCGTGGACACCACGCCGCCACCGCTCGAAGAAGGACGCTCGCAGCGTTTCTACTCTGAAGAACGCACCGAGAACCCCGCCTGCGGTGGCTGCCACCGCCAGATGGAGCCGCTCGCCTACGGGCTCGAACGTTTCGATGCGACCGGCCGCTACCGCACCGAAGACGAGTTCGGCAACCCGCTCCGCGCCGACGGCGAAGTGCGCTTCGGACCGTGGACCGAGCCGGAGACCTACACGAACGTCGGCGAGCTCGGCGCGGTGCTCTCGGGCAGCGAGCGGGTGCAGGACTGCCTGACCTTGAAGCTCTCGCAGTGGAGCATGGGCCGTCGTCTTCGGACCGGCGACGCCTGCGCGCTCTCCAGCCTGCGCGACGCCATCCTCGAGAGCGACGCCAGCTACCGCGACATGCTCGTCGCCCTCGCGCAGAGCCCCTTGCTGCGCACCATCCGCACGGAGGTCGAGTGATGTCGAAACGAATGTCTCGGCGGTTCATGCTTCGAGGCGCGGGCACCGTCGCCATCGGTCTGCCGCTCCTCGGCGCCATGCGCGGCAAACTCTACGCGGCCCCCCCCGAACCGCCCGTGCGCGCGTTCAACGTCTTCTTCGGGCTCGGCTTTCCGACCCCGCTTCAGAGCGAAGGCTACGCCGGCCCGCTCGGCGCGCTCGGACCGCTGCGCGACAAACTCTGCATCGTGCGCGGCGTCGATCAGTTCCGCTGCGACGTCGGTGGCCTGAACGCCCACTACGACGGCTCCGGCGCGTCCTTCTGCGCGATGCCGCCCGACGGAACCACACGCAGCGGTGGCGAGACCATGGACCAAGCGCTCCGCCGCGCTGCCTATCCGGAAGGCCTGCCGCCCGGCGTGGCCGACAGCGTGGTGATGGGCACCTTCTTCCGCCGCAACGACCGGCCCTACCGCTACCTGCATTCCTGGAACCCGGATGGCTCCCCCGCCGACCTCCCGAAAGAGACGCCGCGGCAGCTCTTCGATCGGCTCTTCGGCACCACCGGTGGCCCCACCGGCGACCCGGCCGAAGAACTCCGCCTCCGGCGCCGCCGCAGTGTGCTCGACAGCGTCGTGCCCCAGTACGAGGCGCTCATGAGCGAGCGCAGCAACCTCGGCGCCGCGTCGCGGGAACGCGTCCGCGTGCACCTCGATCGCATCCGCGACCACGAGCGCCGCGTGTTCGACGACACCGAGATGCCGATGGGCTGCGTGGCGCCCGGCATGCCTTCCGGCAGCTCGATCCCCCACGGCGAAGCGGCCGACCCCGGCGGCGAAGGCATCGACATCACCCTCGACGCGCTCGCCAGCGAGTGGCGCCTCATGGCCGACCTCTACGCCCTCGGCATCCAGTGCGACACCGTGCGCTTCGGAAGCGCGACCTTCCTCTCGGCCGGCGAACGCATCCGACTGACCGGCAACTTCATGGACCAAGGCGAGATGGTCTACAGCTTCGACGACCGACGCGACCGCGCAGGTCGCAGTGGCGCCGCCGCTTGCAGCCACGAGTTCTGGCACGGGTTCAACGCGAGCGCGGCGAACACCGAACTGCGCGCCCACCTCCGCATGAAACTCGCGCAGGTGCGGTACTTCCTCGAGCAGCTCGACGACCCGGACCACGCCGACGCCAACGGCCAGACCATTCTCGAGAACTCGATGATCACCATCTCGACCGAGAGCGGCGACGGACGCCACAACGACGTGCGCCGCGAACTGAGCGGCATCTTCCACGCCATCAGCGGCGGCAACGAACGTTTCCGCACCGGCGAGATCATCGACGCGGGCGCCGAAGGCCTCGACCTCTACAACACGATGCTCAGCGCGTACGGCGCCGGCCGCGTGCTCGGCCCCGGCAGCCGCCCCTACCGCGAAGTCACCTCCGTCCTGCGCTAGCAGGTCGCTGAAAGGCGACCTGCTCCCTTGCCGTTGCCCTTGCCCGTGCCCTTGCCCGCGTCGTGGACGCCGTGTGTTCCGCGACGGCGAGGCCGCGAATCGGAGCCCGATGCCCAGCGGACGAAGCCGCCGGGCATCGGTGCTACGCGGCGCAGCTCCGCAGCCGGAACGGGCTCGCCCACCTCGAGCAGGTCGTCGCGATGCTCGTCGCGCTGATCAAGCGATCTGACCGCTGATCCGCGGGCAAGGGCAAAGGCAAGGGCAGGGGCAAGGGGCAGGCTGCGTGCCCGTGCCCGATCCAGAAGCTCGACCGTTCCGCGGCGCAGGCTCGCGGTCTCAGTCGAGCCGCAGGCCGCTCTTGGCAGACGGGCTCAAGTGCTTCGAATGCCGGAGCGCCTTCTTGGCAGCGGCTCCGAGTGCGTCGGTCGGCAGGCCCAGGTACGTGAGCTTCGGGAGGCCGTCCGCCCCAGCGATCGCAGTCGCGCCGTTGTCACCGATCTTGGTCTGGGAGAGCTCGAGGTAGTCCAGCGTCGAGAGCGACTTCGACTTCGCGATCGCCTGTGCCCCCGCGTCGCCCACCGAGGTCTCGTACAACGAGAGCCGCTTGAGCGACTTCGCGTAGGGCGCGTTCAGCACGGCGTCCACGACCGCATCGCCGACCGCGTCACCCGACAGTCCAAGGCGGCGAAGGTTCTTCAGATGCGGAGAGCGAAGCAGCGTGGTGGCCGCCGCGTCGTCGAGTCCGCAGCTCGAGAGTTCGAGCACCGTGAGGTTCGCGAGCGCAGCAGACTTCGCGAGCGCTTCGATCCCCTTCTTCGTGAACTTCGCGTTCTCAATCTTCAGGGTCTCGAGCGTGCTGTTCTCCAGGGACGCCAGCGCCAGCAAGTCGTCGTCGACCAGGCCCTGATACGTCACCTCGAGCACCCGCAGACCCTGGAACCCCTCGAGCGCGAACAAACGCGGCAACATGGCGCCGCCGTCCTCCGAGTCCCCGGTCCAGCGCAGCGCCTCGAGCCGAGACAGAAGCGGCGTGCCGGCGAGCCCGTCGAGCATCGCTGGCGTCTGATCGAAGTCGGACAACGTCAGCTCACACAAGCCGGTCAACGTCTTCGATGCGCCGAGCGCGGCAAGCCCTTCGCTTCCGACCTCGTTGCGGGAGAGATCCAGACTGCGCAGCGTCGGCAGCTTCGCCTTCGCCAAGTGCACGCAACCGGCGGTGCCGATCTTGTTGTTCGCGTAGGAGAGCGACTCGAGCTTCGAGAACACCTCGGTCTTCGCGGTGGCCACGATCTTCCCGCCGCGCTCTCCGAGATCGTTGTTGCCGACTTCCAGCCGGCGCAGAGATTGGATCGTGGTCGACTTGGAGAAGTGACTGAACCCGGTGTCCTTCATGAAACACATGGAGAAGCGCATCGTCTCGATGTCGGCCAGGTGCGGGGACGCGGCGAGGATCTTCATCTTCTTCGGCGAGATCGGGACGAGCGAGAAGATGAGCGTCTTGAGGCCCGCGATGTCGGCCGAGCCCGCGACCGAATCGATCACCGTCTTGCTGCCGCGACAGCCGGTCAGGTTGAGGCTCCGCGCGACCCGAAGTCTCGGCTCCGCGCCGTTCGCCGCCAGACTGCGCGCCCACTGGTTCCCATAGCGCTGACTGTCCGGCCAATCGACGAGCGCGGCGTTCACATCCGCGATCGCTTTCTCCAGTTCCCGGCCTTCGAGCGCATCGAGCGCGTCGCAGATCTGTTTCCACGCGTGTTGGGAAGGTGGCGCTTTGAGAAGGGCTTGGTCCATGGCCGCATCCTACGCGCGCGGGTCGCGTTCCTTCCACCGAGTCGGTGGGCGGTCAGTCCAGGTCGAACTCAAAGGCCGCGCCGGCCGCTGCGCGGGCCCGCGTGAGCGCCTGTTCGAACACGCGTTGGTCGTTCCCTTCCGCGAACCGCGGCGCCCAGGTCTCGAGCAACGGCAGAAAGCGGGCGGCGTCCGGCGCGTGGGCGAGCCAGTAGAGCACCGTGCGCAGATGGGCGTCCTCCTGCACTTCTTCCTCGAGCACTGTGGCCGCCGCGTCCGCCACCCACGGCTGACACAGGAGCGGCCGGTCGAGCCACGCGAGGTCCGAGCGCGGCACGGAGGCGCGGACCACCGCACGAAGATGCGCGACGTTCTCGAGCGGAAGGATCGGGCCGAAGAGTTGCCCGCCGGTGCCCGCCAGAATCACCTGGGTGGCCCGGTGTGCCGCGAGCGGCACGAGTTTGGACATCACCTCGCCGAACGTGCGACCGAACCCCCGCGGACTCTGGTCCGTCGACCGAACCGCGCGCAGCTTCGATCGAAGCGGCGCGAGCCACGGCACGAAGAGCTCCCCGAACCGGTACGCGGACGCGAGGTCGACCACCGCGACCTGGCTCCAGCGGTGGGTCCCGCGCGCGACGTGCTGCAGACCGATGCCGACCGCCGGCCGGAGCTCGGGACGTCGCTCCGCGAGCCGCGCCGCCCACGAGAGACAGGGCTCCGTCTCGATGTCGCGCCCGCGCGGAATCACCGTGCACGGCTTCTTCACGTACTCCGAGTCCGGCGTGTCGAGCACCTGCATGCGCGCCACCAGTTCGCGCGTCGACTTCGGGTCGGGTTCCACGCGGAGAATCTATCAAGCACGAGCGGATGCGCGCAGGGCAACCACGGGTGCTGCAAAAGTCCGAGGCACCTGCTAGACGCTGGCCATGACCGACCTCACGCTCCGCTCCACGCAGACCCTCCTCGACGGCCGCAAGTTCCCCATCTACGGGCTCGGCGTCTGGCAGTCGCGCGGTGGCGACGAAGTCGATGCTGTCCGCTGGGCGCTCGAAGCCGGCTACCGCCACATCGACACCGCCGCCATCTACAAGAACGAAGAAGGCGTCGGCCGCGCCATCCGCGAGTCGGGTGTGCCGCGCGAAGAGATCTGGCTGACCACCAAGCTGTGGACGAAGGACATCCGCGAAGGCAACGCGCGGCAAGGACTCGAGAAGAGCCTCGAGCGGCTCGGCCTCGATTACGTGGATCTCTACCTCTTGCACTGGCCGGTCGAAGGCCGCCTCGCCGCGTGGGACGAGTTCGAGAAGATGCGCGACGAAGGGCTGTGCCGCTCCATCGGCGTGAGCAACTTCATGCCCGTGCACCTCGAGGAACTGATCGCCCACGGCGGCACACCGACGGTGAACCAGGTCGAGCTGCATCCCTACTTGCAGCAGCGCGACGTGGTCGAGTTCTGCCAAGCCAAGGGCATCGTCGTGGAGGGATGGAGCCCACTCATCCAGGGCAAGTTCAAAGAGCAGCCGCTCTTCGAAGAGATCGGCCAGAGCGTCGGCAAGTCCGCCGCGCAGGTCGTGCTGCGCTGGGCGGTGCAGAAGGGCTTCGTGACGATCCCGAAGTCGACGAACCAGAACCGCATCCAAGAGAACGCCGACGTCTTCGACTTCGAGATCCCGGAAGCCGACATCGCCCGCATCGACGCCCTAGAAACCGGCGAACGCTTCGCGGACCCGTACAACATCACGTTCTGAGCAGGGAGCGGAGCGACCTGCCCCTTGCCCCTGCCCTTGCCCGTGCCCTTGCCCTCAGGGTTCCCCTCTGCTCCGGCTCCCCCCCGGCCGCTGCACACCACGGTCGCGGCCATGCACTTCGCGTGCACGCCGCACCGCACCGCCGCGCCGAAACCCCCGGCAAACACGGGGCATACAACTTGCTCCATCGAGGGCATGACAACCGATGCCTTGCCGGCGACCCTCGCGGCCGAGTTCTGCGACCTGGTCTCCGGCGTGCAGGCCTACGACGCGGGCGACCGGACCGGCGCCGAAGCGCACTGGTCCCGGCTCGAAGACTCCGACGACCCCCTCGTGCAGGTCTTCGCACGGTCGCTCCGCGCGAACCTCGGACCCGCCGCGGCGGGCGGCAACCTCTACGACGGGGACGCGGCACCCGACGGTGCGCGACAGATCGATCTCTTCGAACAGCTCGACCGGCTTGGGTTCTTTCGCGCTGCCCGCGGGCTGGTGCAGCAAGCCCATGCGCACGCGGCGCCGCCTGGCACGACGTTGATCGATCTCGGTATGGGCAGCGGCTCGCTCACCCAGGCGATCGTCGGCGCGTGCGAGGGACGCATCGCGCGCGTGGTCGGTGTCGACCTCGACGTCGCGAACGTGGAGGCCGCCGCGCGCCGGTTCGGCGGGCGCGTGCCTTTCGTCGGCATCGCGCGGCCCATGGAACAACTCGACGTAGCGGGCCTGCGCGACCTCGCGCACGGCGGCCCGGTCTGCCTCAACGCCGCCTTCGCACTCCACCACCTGGATCTCGTCGGCAAACGCCGCGTGCTCGCTTTGGCGGCGGCGCTGCAGCCGGCGGTGTGCACGCTGGTCGAGCCGCACAGCAACCACTGGTCGGCGGATCTGCTCACCCGACTCGTGCACGCCTTCGCGCACTTCCACGCCGTCCGGCGCGCCATCGATGCGACGCCAGAGATCGAGGCGGTGGCCAAGTCACACCTGCTCGACTTCTTCGCGCGCGAAGTCGGGGACATCATGCAAGACCAGCCGAAGCGGTTCGAACGCCACGAGTCCTGGCAGTTCTGGTACCGCGCGCTGCTCGAGTGCGGACTGAAGCCGGCACCGTTCGGCGACGTGGGCAACACCGACGTGGAGCTGCTGCCCGGCGCGGTGAACGTCGTGGCCGAAGGCGCGCATCTCCTGAGCGTGTTCGCGTTCAGGCACATCGACTGAGAAGACCCGTGCCCGTGCCCGTGCCCGACGTAAGAGAAGCGGAAGCACGCCGAAGCCGAAGCCGAAGCCGAAGCCGATCCCGAAGCCGAACCCGAAGCCGAAGCCGACCCCGAAACCGATCCCGAAGCCGACCCCGACGCCGAAACCGACCCCGACGCCGAAACCGACCCCGAAGCCGAAGCCGACCGCCGAAGCCGATCCCGAAGCCGAAACCGACCCCGAAGCCGAAGCCGAAGCCGATCCCGAAGCCGAAGCCGAACCCGACGCCGATCCCGAACCCGAACCCGAAGCCGGTCCCGAAGCCGACCCCGGCCGGTGACTTCGATCGCCGATCCCAAGGCCCTCTCTCCCCGGTGGGTCTCTTGGTAGTCATGCACACGAAACCAATCGCCTGCGCGCTCTTCCTCACCCTCTTCGCCTGCGGCGCGTCCGACGCATCCAGCCCGGCCGAACCGACCGAAGCAGCCGTCTCCGGCACTGGTGGCGAAGCCGCACCGGCCGAACCGGCCGCCCCCGTCGCAGTGAACGGGTACGGCTACACGCGCATCGTGGCGCAGCCCCAGAACCTCGCGCGGCCGTCGCTGCCGCCCAACCACGCGCAGCAGCCCGATGCCCCGCGCATGCGGGCCCGTTTCGCCATCGCCCTGACCGACGCCGGCCCGGTCGCGGAGATCCACTACGAAATCGGCGAACCAATCGTGGAGTCCCGACCGATCTCCGCTGAGGACGCGCAGGCGATCTTCGATGTCTTGAACGCCCACGCGGACGCGCTGCGCAACGGGCGGGATCTCCCGCTCCAGGGCCACGGACCGCACGACTGGGACCACCTCACCACCGAAGGCGCGACGTGCCTGCTCGACGCGCCGCCGGAACGCTGTCGCTTCGGCGGACTGTCCTCCTCGCCCGACGCCCCCGCCACCGAAGCCTCCACCCAGTACACGCAGGCGCGCAGCGACCTGATGCAGCGCGTCCAGACACGGGTCGAGCAGACCTTCCTCTAAGACGTCCGGTCTCCCCACGAGCGGGAGGGCTGCGCGACCGCACCTTGGACGCGCCCTGCGTGGCGCGTTCGGAGGTTACGGCCCCATCGAATCCACGGAGAGAGCCGACGGCGTAGACATCGTCTGCCTCACCCGCTGACGGGCGGCCGGACTCTGGCTCGAGACTTGCCAACGACACAGGACTGTTGTCTCGTCCATCATGCCGCTCGAGCCCGGTCTCTACGACACACCAATCACCGAGTCACTGCGCCGTTCTCTGGCGAAAGAGCTCGCGGAGCTCGTCGCGCTCGACCGACATGGAAGCGCGCACGCGATTGCACGTCTTCTTTTTGATCGACTGGTCCCGGCGCTCGACTCACTCGCGGAAGTCGACGCTCAGATCGAACTCGCCAACGCCGTCTTGGCGCTGGTTCGCGGAAAGACCAGGGGCGTCGTGCTCGAGCAGGACGCAGTCGCTTCGCCCGGCCAGCTTCTCAAGGCGGTGCTGGAACCCGTCGCGCTTCCAGCCCTGCCCAGTGCGCCCGAGCGCCCGCGCATTCCGCTTTCGACGTCCGAGTTGCTGGTCAACGGACGCCACGATCTGTCCATTGGGCCCGAGGTCCGGCGCGAGATCGGGTCCGCCAACCGCATTGATCTGCTCTGCTCCTTCTTGAAGTTCAGCGGGCTGCGCATCGTGGAGGCGGAGCTCAAGAAGCACCTTAAACGCCATCCCGAATCGGTTCGGGTTCTCACGACCACCTACACCGGCGCCACCGAACTTCGGGCGTTGAAGGAACTGGCCGACATGGGCGCGCAGGTTCGGGTGTCCTACGACTCGGCGCGCACGCGTCTTCACGCAAAAGCCTGGCTCTTCCATCGGGACTCGGGATTCTCGACCGGATACGTTGGCTCTTCCAACTTGAGTGGCGCTGCCATGCTCGACGGCCTCGAATGGAACGTGCGGCTCTCGCAGGTCGACAACCAGGCCATCCTGGAGAAGTTCCACACCACCTTCGAGCAATACTGGGCCGACCCCGAGTTTCGTCCGTTCGATGCCGACGAGTTCCACCAAGCCGTCACCCAACACAAACGACAGCGGAGCGCTGGCCTGCTGCGTTTCGACATCGCGCCGAAGGCACACCAGAGCGAGATCCTGGACGACCTGGCGGCGGAGCGATCACGCGGACACCGCCGAAACCTGGTGGTCGCAGCCACAGGCACCGGCAAGACCGTCGTCGCGGCGCTCGACTACAAGCGGCTCCGCAAGAATCACCCGCGCGTCCTGTTCGTCGCGCATCGGCGCGAGATTCTGGAGCAGAGCCTGAACACCTTCCGGGTCGTCCTGCGCGACGGAGGATTCGGCGAGGCGCTCTTCCAGGGCGACGTGCCGCACACATGGAACGAAGTGTTCGCGAGCATCCAGTCGTTGCCGGCCGCCCGGCTCGCGAACATCCCACCCGACCACTTCGATGTCGTCATTGTCGACGAGTTCCACCACGCGGCCGCGGACAGCTACGACCGGCTGCTCGAACACCTGAAACCCAAGGTGCTCCTGGGTCTCACCGCGACGCCCGAGCGGACCGACGGCAAGTCGATCCTTCACCACTTCGACGGACGCATCGCGAGCGAGATCCGGCTCTGGAAGGCGCTCGATCAGGGGCTCTTGAGCCCATTTCAGTACTTCGGTCTCGCGGGCCCCGACGTGAGCGGCGTGACCTGGTCACGCGGCCGCTACGACGCGTCCGAACTGAGCAACGTCTACACCGCCGACCACCTCTTCGTGAAGCGGGTGCTCCAAGAGTTGCAAGGAAAGATTGGGGACGTTCAGTCCATGCGGGCGCTCGGCTTCTGCGTGGACATCGCACACGCCGAGTTCATGGCCGAGCAGTTCAACCAGCACGGGATCCACGCGCATGCGGTCTCGAGCCGCACGAACTCCGCTGACCGCGACGCGGCCCTTCGGGATCTGGACGCCGGCAAAGTGCAGATCGTGTTCAGCGTCGACCTGTTCAACGAAGGCGTAGACGTGCCGCGGGTCGACACCCTCCTCTTCTTGCGACCGACCGAGAGCGCGACGGTCTTTCTCCAGCAGCTCGGGCGCGGTCTTCGCATCGCCGAGGGCAAAGCCTGCTGCACCGTGCTCGACTTCATCGGGGGTGCCCACCGCAAGTTCCGCTTCGACGTGCGGTACCGCGCCATCGTTGGCGGCACCCGCCGGAGCATCGAGGCGCAGGTGAAGGCAGGGTTTCCCTCCCTCCCCACCGGCTGCTTCATGTCGCTCGACCGCACATCGCAGGACGCCGTCTTGAAGAACATTCAGGACGCCCTCGGCAGCGGACACCGAGGGCTCATCGAAGACCTGCGGGTCCTCGGCCGCGAGACGCCGGGCCTGTCGCTCGCTGCATTCCTTGCGGAGACCGGCACCGAACTCGAAGACATCTACGCGAGCAGCGGTGGCTGGACGTGGACGCAGTTGCGGCGGGCCGCCGGTCTCGAGACGCGCGAACGAACCGCCGCCGACAAGAAGCTCGAGCGCGCGTTCGCCCGCTTGCTCCACATCGACGATGTCGACCGCCTCCGTGGCCTACGCTCTCTGGTCGGCAAGACCTCGGCACCGAAGGCGAACCCCAGCGACCACTGGCAACGTCTGCTCTACGTGTTGCTCGGCGAGATGGGCCCCTACGCCGAGATGCAGAACTACTGGGACGGCCTCTGGGCCAGGCCTCATCTGCTCGACGAACTCCGCCAACTCCTCGCACTGCTCGACGACCGCTCTCGCCTGGTGAGTGCGCCGCTCGAAGGCGTGACGATCCCGGCGCTTCGCCTCCACGCCACCTACGGCCTGCTCGAGGTCATGGCCGCGGTCGACGAACGCACCAAGAAGGGCGGCGTGAAGAAGATCCAGACCGGCGTCTACTACGTCGAGCGACTCAAGGCGGATCTCTTGTTCGTCACCCTGGAGAAGAGCGAGAAGGACTACAGCCCCACCACCCTCTACAACGACTACCCGATCAGCCGGACGCGCTTCCACTGGGAGAGCCAGAGCTCCTGCCACGCCGGCACCAAGACCGGCCGCCGTTACACGAAGGCCACCACGGGAAGCGGCCAACACGTCCTGCTCTTCGTACGCGAACGAAAGAAGGACGCCCGAGGAGAAACGATGCCCTACCGCTTCCTCGGCCCCTGCACCTACCGAACCCACAAGGGCGCACGGCCGATGCAAATCGAATGGACCCTGAACTACGCTATGCCGGCCAGCTTCTACCAAGAAGTGAAGGTCGCAGCTGGGTAGCTGCGGCTCGACGAACAAGTGTCTGTCCTGCGCGCAGCGCTGCAGACCTTTGAACCTTGGTCAGTCTGTCGCGCGGACCAATCGGATGTCCGGCGCCAGCTGGGCAAACGTGCCGCAACTGTCCTGCGTCCACTGCGACAACCACCCGTGCGCGTGGTCGTCGATGTCGGAGAGAGAAACTCGACGCTGTGGAAGTTGCTGTTCGAGGATCCAGCGGTTGCTCTCGAGATGAAGTCGCTGCCGGTCGGTGACTACATCGTCGAAGACCGGTTTCTGGTGGAGCGCAAGAGCGTGACCGACTTCACCAACAGCCTCGCCGACGGCCGACTGTGGCGTCAGGCGTGGCGGATGAGGGCCGCGCGCGGACAGTACGTTCCGCTGCTGATCGTGGAGCACTCGGAGTCCCGAGCGAGTGGGCTGAGCGTGTCTTCGCGACTTGGGGCCGAGCTGACGCTGGCGCTGTCGTACGGGGTGCCGACGATTCACGTGCCATCGGCCGAAGCATTTCTGTGGCTGCTGCGTCGCATGGGTGAACGGATCGGCGCGAAGGACTCCCGCTTGAGGCTGCGGTCAAAGCCCCGCGCGAAGCACCGCCACCCTGGTGCCCAGGTCGTCGCTCAACTTCCGGGCGTCGGAATGAAACGCGCGTCTGCGTTGCTCGCGCACTTCGGGTCACTGGCTCGGTTGTTCGCAGCCGATGCCGCACAGGTCAAAGCCGTGCCGGGGATCGGGGCCGTGGGCGCGACGCGGTTGGCGCGGCTGTTCCAACTGGAACTAGAGGACGAGACCGAGTGAACAGCCGGGCTACGGCGTCGGGACGGTCTGGGCTTCTGTGTATTCCATCAGCCCTTCCACCCCGCCTTCTCGGCCGTAGCCGCTGGCGCCCATGCCTCCGAAGGGGGCTTCGGGGGTGGGGCCGGTGGCGGTGTTCAGGCCTACGTGGCCGTACCTCAATCCGGCGACGACCCGGGCGCCGCGGGCGGGGTCTTTGGTGAAGACGTAGGCGGCGAGGCCGGCTTCGACGCCGTTCGCGATCTCGAGGGCTTCGGCTTCGGTCTCGAAGGTGCGGATGGGGACGAGGGGGCCGAAGGTCTCTTCGTTCATGCAGCGGGCTTCGGCGGGGACGTCGCGCAGGACGACGGGGCGGAAGAACCAGCCTTCGGCTTCGGTGGGGCGCGCCTCGGGGACTTCGCCGCTGACGATCTTGGCTCCGAGGTCGAGGGCGTCTTGGAGGTGTGCTCGGACTTTGTCCCAGCCGCGGCCGTCGATGAGGGGGCCGAGGTCGACGCCCTTTTCGGTGCCGGGGCCGGCGACGAGTTTCGAGACGCGGGCGCCGAGTTTGGTGGCGAAGGCGTCGGCGACCGACGTGTGCACGAGGACGCGGTTGGTGCAGACGCAGGTCTGGCCGGCGGCGCGGAACTTGTTGGCGAGGAGGCGCTCGACGGCGTCGTCGAGGTCGGCGTCTTCGAAGACGAGGAAGGGGGCGTTGCCGCCGAGCTCGAGCGAGAGGCGCTTGAGGTGCGGGGCGCACTGTGCGGCGAGCAAGCGGCCGACGGGGGTCGAGCCGGTGAAGCTGAGGACGCGCACGGCGGGATGGGTGCAGAGCACTTCGCCGATCGGGACGACGTCTCCGAACACGAGGTTCACGAAGCCCTTCGGCAGGTCGACTTGCTCGAGCAACCGGAAGAACG
Organism: Deltaproteobacteria bacterium; assembly: GCA_034670305.1. Taxonomy (GTDB): domain Bacteria; phylum Myxococcota_A; class Polyangia; order Polyangiales; family Houyiibacteriaceae; genus JAXMNT01. The sequence continues at coordinate 14,652 of JAXMNT010000029.1, read as the reverse complement.
CGATGCAGCTGAGCGGGGTGATCTCGGCCGGCTTCACGACGACGGCGCAGCCGCCGGCGATCGCGCCGGCGAGCTTCTTGGCGAGCATCGCGAGGGGGAAGTTCCACGGGGTGATGAGCGCGGCGACGCCGGCGGGCCGGTGGTACACGGTCCAGGTGTGGCCGCGGTGTTGGCCTTGGGAACCGCGGGGCTGGCCGTCGACGACGTGCGGCTGGAGGTGTTCGATGTCGGCGGCGGCCTGGGCGTAGAAGCCGGCGGCGTACATGACTTCGCCGCGCGCTTCCGCGAGGGGTTTGCCGTTTTCGGCGGTGACGATGCGGGCGAGCTCGTCGGCGTTCGCTTCGAGCAACGAGACGATCTTCTCGAGCCAGGCGCGGCGCCGTGCGATCGGTGGCGTGGTGGTCATCGCCCTGCGCGCGGCTTCGACGCCGGCGGTGGTCTCCCCGGCGCCGAGTTCGGGCAGCTCGGCCAGCAGCGCGCCGGTGGCCGGGTCGGTGACGCGGAAGGTGGGGCGCTGCTTCCCTTTCGACACCGTGTCCGTGGCGAGGATCCACGCTCCGTCGACGTACCCCCCAAGGCGGTCGAGCAATGGAGAGAAGAAGGTGTGTCGGTCGGTCATGGAAGGCGTCTCAAAAGGTGGGAGGGGTGCACGCGCTGACGAGCTCGCAGAGTTCGTCGGACACGTTGCGGAAGCGGTGGGGGAGGCGGCTGTCGAAGCGGTACGCATCGCCGGCGCGAAGGACGCGCGTCATGCCGGCGACGGTGATCTCGATCTCGCCGGACACGACGACCCCGGCCTCTTCGCCGATGTGGGTGAGCATCTCGGCGCCGGTGTCGCCGCCTGGCTCATAGCGTTCGTGCAGGAGCTGGAGCTGCCCGCCGTCTCCGGTGCGGCCGACCGCGCGCAGCGACACCTTGCCGCCCCCGATCTCCTCGAGCTCGGAGGCGTCGAAGAAGACATCCGCCTCGGGCTGGGCTTCGACCGAGAAGAACTCGGCGAGCGACATGGACAACCCCGCAGCGATCCGCTTCAGCGAGGCGATCGACGGGCTGACGCGGCCTTTCTCGATCATCGAGATGGTCCCGTTCGGAACCCCCGTGCGCCGGGCGAGCTCGCGCTGGCTCATGCCGTAGGAGGTACGGAGCGCGCGCAATCGCACGCCCACATCGTCTTCTTCGGGTCCGCTGTCTGTTCCATCCATGTGTTCAATATCTTGAACGATGATTGGAAATATGGTAAGAGCTTTTTGTGAAAAGTGAAAATGACCCGGAGGTCGCGTTCATGATGTTGACCAACTCGCGCGGTCTCGCGTGACCACCCCTGCGATTCCCACAGCCAGCACTGCGACTGTCGAGGCCAGCACCGCACACACCGGGCTCGTGGATCGGCGCACCGCGGTGGTCGCGCAAGGGGTGCCGCGCGCGACCACGCTCGACATCCGCTCGGCCAGCGGCGCCCGGCTCGTCGACGCGGACGGACGCTCCATCATCGATCTCGCTGCGGGCATCGGTGTGATGAGCGTTGGGCATGGACACCCCGAGGTGGTCGAAGCCATCCGCCAACAGGCGGGCGCGCTGCTGCACGTGTGCATGCACGTCGCGAGCTACGAGCCGTACGTCGCGGTGTGCGAGCGCCTGGCCGAGCTGCTGCCGCACGGCGGGCCGACGCGCGCGATGCTCGTGAACTCCGGCGCCGAAGCGGTGGAGAACGCGGTCAAGATCGCGCGGCAAGCGACCGGTCGCGCGGGGGTGCTGTGTTTCACCGGCGCGTTCCACGGCCGCACGTTGCTCGGCATGACCCTCACCTCGAAGGTCGCGTACAAGCGTGGCTGCGGTCCGTTCGCGCCCGAGGTCTACCGAGTCGACTACCCGCACCGGTACCACGCAGGCGTCGCGGACGAAGCGGTGTTCGTGGAACAGGCGCTGGCAGCTTTGCGGGAAGCGCTGACGAACCGGGTGGCGCCCGAACAACTCGCGGCGATCCTGATCGAACCGGTGCTCGGAGAAGGCGGCATCGTGCCCGCACCCGCGGCGTACCTGCAGGGGCTGCGCGCGATCTGTGACGAACACGGCATCCTGCTGATCGCGGACGAAGTGCAGAGCGGGTTGTGCCGCACCGGCCGATGGGCCGCGTACGAACACGCCGGCGTCGTGCCGGATCTCTCGACCTGGGCCAAAGCGCTCGGCGGCGGCCTGCCGATCGGCGCCGTCGTTGGCAAAGACGAAGTCATGCAAGCCGCGGTGCCGGGCACCATCGGCGGCACTTTCGGCGGCAACCCCGTTTCGTGCGCCGCGGCGCTCGCGACGTTGCGCGTGATGGAGCGCGACGACCTGTGCGCCCGCGCCGCGGCGCTCGGTGCACGCATCCGAGAACGCCTCCTCTCCATGGCCGCGTCGTCCCCGCATGTGGGCGACGTGCGGGGGCTCGGCGCGATGATGGGCATGGAGCTCAGCTTCGATGGCGACCCTCGACGCCCCGCGCCCGAACTCGCCAAGGCCATCGCCGCGAAGTGTTTGGAGCGCGGCGTGCTGGTTCTCGGCGCAGGGGTGGAGGGCAACGTCCTCCGGGTGCTCCCGCCCCTCGTGATCTCCGACGCCGACCTCGACGTCGCGCTCGATGCCCTTTCAGACGCGCTGGCGGAAGCCAGCAAGGAACTTCCTTCATGAGACCCTTCGCGATCGCAGGTCTGCAGCTCGGTACGTCCGGCCTGCGCGAGAACCTGCCCTACCTCCGTGCGCGCGTGGACCACGCGGTGATGCTCTTTCCATGGGTCGACATGGTGGTGTTCAGCGAACTGGCGGCCTTCGGTCCAGCGCTGAAGCACGCCGAAGCCGCCGACAAAGCGCAGCAGGCGTTCGCCGAGATGGCCGCCCACCACAAGATCTGGGTGGTCAACGGATCGGTCTTCGAGCGCGAGGGCGACAAGGTCTACAACACCTGCTCGGTGTTCGATCCGCACGGCGAGGTCGTGGCGCGCTACCGCAAGATGTTCCCGTTCATGCCCTACGAAGAAGGCGTCGAGCCGGGCACGGAGTTCGTGACGTTCGACGTGCCCAACGTCGGAAAGTTCGGCGTCTCCATCTGTTACGACATGTGGATGCCGGAGACCACGCGGACCCTCGCGTGTGCGGGCGCCGAAGTGATCTTGCACCCGTCGCTGACCGGCACGATCGACCGCGACGTCGAGCTCTCGATCGCGCGCGCCTCGGCGGCGACCAACCAGTGCTTCTTCTTCGACATCAACGGGCTCGGCGCCGGCGGCGTCGGCCACTCGATCGTATGCGGCCCAGCCGGAGAGGTGCTGCACCAGGCGGGCCCGACCGAAGAGATCATCCCGATCGAAATCGATCTCGACCGGGTCGCGCGTGGTCGCGAGCGCGGCCTGCGAAACCTCGGACAACCACTGAAGAGTTTTCGCGATGCACCGATCGACTTTCAGGTCGGCATGCGCGACTCGAAAGAGCGCGCGTACCTCTCCACGCTCGGACCGTTGACGAAGCCGGGGCGACACAAAGGCCGGCAATGACCTCCCACGATTCGACCGCCAACGGCACCCCACGCCAGGCGGCCACCGACGTCGAGTCGGCGCCTGTCGCGTGCGCGACGCTCTACAACGCGCAGCGTCTGCGCACCGACACTTGGAGCCGCCTGCGCGATGCGGCGCGACGGCTTGCGCGGGTCGACGCGGACACCGAAGAGGCGACGCGTCTCGCGGGCGCCATCCGCGCGGCGTTCGAGTTCCTCGAACCGTTGGAGCTCTACTTCGCGTTTCCTGGAGCGACCGTGCTCGAGCGGTTGCGCGCGACGTTCGACAGCGAGGACCGCGCCGCGCTCGCAGCGCAGACGGCCCGCGTCGTGGGCTTCTGGACCGGCGACGCCTACCGCGGCCTCGACCTGACGCTCACCAGCGTCGAGGACTACGCAGAGCTTCTGCTCGGCACCGACGGGGAAGAATCCCAGTTCGTCGCCGGTCGGGATGCGCGGCCCTACTTCGAGCTCCTGGTCGTCGCGGACGTCGACGCCGAGGGTGAAGCCCAGCTGCGGCGCGAGCTTCGGGCCTGCCGGCGCGCGACGGACGCGTACGTCTACGAGATCGTGGTGGTGCGCACCTACGAAGACGCGCTGATCGCGGCCGCGCTCAACCCGGACGTGCAGGCGTGCCTCTTGCGCTACTCGTTCGCGACCCAGTCCGCGTGGCAGCCGCCGCTGCTCGCCTCCATCTACACCGTGCTCGACGCGTCGCCGGAAGACGCCGCGGCGTTGATGCCGGGACAACGAACGTTGACGCTTGGCGGAGCGATCGCCGGGTTGCGGCCCGAGATCGATCTGCACCTGGTGACCAACGCACCGGTCGAACAGCTCAGCCCACTCGTCACACGCCACTTCCGCCGGACCTACTACCGGGGCGAAGATTGGCTCGACACCCATTTGAGTGTGCTCAAGGGCATTCACGCGCGCTACGAGACGCCCTTCTTCGATGCGCTTCGGCGGTACAGCCAGAAGCCGACCGGCATGTTCCATGCGCTGCCGATCTCTCGGGGGCGCACGATCACGAAGTCGCATTGGATCCGCGACATGGGGGAGTTCTACGGAGAGAACATCTTCCTCGCGGAGACCTCGGCGACCACCGGCGGGCTCGACTCTCTGAACCAGCCGACCGGCTCGTTGAAGTACGCGCAGGAGTTCGCGGCGCGCGCGTTTGGATCGCGCCACAGCTTCTTCGTCACCAACGGGACCTCGACCGCCAACAAGATCGTGATGCAGGCGCTCGTGCGGCCGACCGACATCGTCATGCTCGCCCACGACTGCCACAAGTCGCACCCGTACGGTGTGATCTTGTCGGGCGCCTACCCCATCTACCTGGATGGCTACCCGCTGCGCGAACTGAGCATGTACGGCGGCGTGCCGCTGCGGGTGATCAAGCGCGCGCTCCTGCGCCTGAAGAAGGCGGGCAAGCTGGATCGGCTGCGGGTGCTTCTGCTCACGAACCTCACCTTCGACGGCATCACCTACGACCCCCTCCGCGTGATGGAAGAGGTCCTCGCGATCGCACCGCACGTTACGTTCGTGTGGGACGAGGCGTGGTTCGCCTACGGACGGTTCTCGCCCGTGCTGCGCCGGCGCACCGCGATGGAAGCCTCGCGCCGGCTCGAAGAACGGCTGGCGAGCCCGGCCTACGCCGAGGAACACGCCGCGTGGCAGTCCGAGCGGGCCGCGCTCGATCCAGACGACGACGCGACCTGGCTCGACCACCGGCTGATGCCGGACCCGAAGAAGGCGAGCGTGCGGGTCTACGCCACGCACTCGACCCACAAGACGCTGACCTCGCTCCGGCAAGGATCGATGATCCACGTGTTCGATCAGGACTTCGATCGGCGCGTCGCCGAGCCCTTCCACGACGCGTACATGACGCACACCTCGACGTCGCCGAACTACCAGATCCTGGCGTCGCTCGACGTGGGTCGCCGGCAGGTCGAACTCGAAGGGCACGCGTTCGTCGCGCAGAGCATCGAACTCGCCATGAGCTTGCGCGAGCGCATCAAAGAAGACGAGCTCACCTCGCGCTACTTCGAGGTCCTCGGACCGGGCGCCATGGTGCCCGAGAGGTACCGGCCGAGCGGGCTCGAGACCTACTACGACCAGACCACCGGCTTCGCGCCGATCGAACCGGCCTGGGCACAGGACGAGCTGGTGCTCGATCCGACCCGGGTGACCGTGCACATCGGCCGGACCGGGATGGACGGCGACACGATGAAGCACCTGTTGATGGAGCGCTTCGACATCCACATCAACAAGACCTCGCGCAACACGCTGCTCTTCCTGGTGCACGTGGGCATGACCCGCGGCACGATCGCGCACCTGCTCAAGGTCTTGCACACCATCGCGACCGAGCTCGACGCGCGGCTCACGCGCGCAAGCGAGACCGAGCTGCGGCTGCACGCCTCGCAAGTGAAGTCGCTGACGGTGGACCTTCCGCCGCTGCCCGACTTCAGCCGATTCCACGATGCGTTCCGGCCCGACCCAACCGTCGACACCCCCGAAGGCGACCTGCGCGCGGCGTTCTTCCTCGCCTACGACGAGACCCAGTGTGAACACCTCCGCCTCGACGACGCACGCGCCTTCGTCGACACGCGCGATCTGGTGGCCGCGTCGTTCGTGACGCCCTACCCGCCTGGCTTTCCGGTGCTCGTGCCCGGCCAGGTGATCACCGCCGAGATCCTCGACTACCTCGCCGCCCTCGACGTCACCGAGATCCACGGGTTCGACCCGCGTCTCGGCTTCCGAATCTTCTCCGAGGCCGCACTCGACGCGCGTCTCCAACACGCGAGCCCGCGCGCACCCCTCGATCCCGCACATCCCACGACCGGAGCCAGCCGATGACGAACCCGAACGACGAGCCCACCCTGCACGGGCTCTCCGACATTCGGCGGTACTTCTACCGCAACGAGACGCCGACCTTCTTCATCAGCGCGACGAACTTCAACCTCATCGGCATCGACGAGTGGGTCCGCTCGTTCCGGTTCATCAACTACATCGACTGCTTCGATGGGGAACACCCGAGCGTGTTCGTGCCGAGCGAGGCGCCGCACCGCCCGTTCACGAGCATCGAAGACATCAACAACTACCTGCTCGAGCACAAAGAGGTCGTCGACTACTTGAAGCAGCGGCTCGGCGAAGGCCGCGGTCGCGCGGTGTTCCTGTTCTTCGACGAGACCACCGAGGCGCTCTGCAAGGAGCTCGGCCTCGACGTGTGTTTCCCACCCGCGAAGCTGCGCACGATGGTCGACGACAAGATCGAGACCACCCGCATCGGCAACCGCGCTGGCATCGCCTCGGTGCCGAACGTGCTCACCAAGGTCGAAAGCTACGCGCACCTGCGCGAGAGCACCGCGGAGCTCGGCGAGCAGCTCGTATTGCAAACCGCGTTCGGCGACTCGGGCCACACGACCTTCTTCGTCTCGAACGAAGAGGAGTACCAGCGGCACGAAGCCGAGATCTTGGAAGCGCCCGAGGTCAAGGTCATGAAGCGCATCCGGTGCCGCGGCGCGGCCCAGGAAGCGTGCGTCACGCGGCACGGAACCATCGTCGGACCGCTCATGACGGAGCTCGTCGGGTTCCCGTCGCTCACGCCGTACAAGGGCGGCTGGTGCGGCAACGAAGTGCTCGCCGACTCGTTCACCCAGGACGTGCGCGACCAAGCGCGCGCGATGACGATCGCGTTCGGCAACGAGCTCAAGGAGCTCGGCTACCGCGGCTACTTCGAGCTCGACTTCCTCCGGGACCTCGACACCGACACGCTCTACCTCGGCGAAGTGAACCCGCGCATCACCGGCGCGAGCGCGATGACCAACCTCGCCGCCTTCGCGCACGCGGACGCGCCACTCTTTCTCTTCCACCTGCTCGAGTTCTCCGGCGTGCCGTTCGAGCTCGACGTCGACGAGATCAACGAACGCTGGAGCGACCCCTCGAACATCGACGGATGGGGCCAGCTGGTCATGAAGCACACGGGCGACGTCGCCCAGATCGTCACCGGCGCGCCGCGCTCGGGGGTGTACCGCCTCATGCCCGACGGCACCGCCGAGTTCATCCGGGTGCAGACCCACCGACGCACGGTGGAGCGTGAGGACGAAGGGTTCTTCCTGCGCATCACCAAGCCGGGCGACTGGCTCTACGAAGGCGCCGACCTCGGCATCCTCATCACGCCCGGGCGCCTGATGACCGACGAGTTCGAGCTCAACGATCGCGCGCGCCGGTGGATCGACGCCATCCACGGCTGCTACGTCAGCCACGTGCCCGAGGGTCCCCACGCCGTCGCGTCTCCCGTGGCCGACTTCGGCAACTTCAAGATCCTCTGACCCCACGTGACGGTCGTCTTACGCGCGGTCGAGGAGGCGAAGCCTGGCGAACGCTGGGGCCGGACCTTTCGCGCCATGTGGCCGGCCTACCGCCGCTGGTTCCTGCGCGAAGGGGACGCGGCGCGGCCGAGCTATGGCGCGTCGAAGAAGATGCTCGCGCGCTACATGCCGGAGCTCGTGCCCATCTACGATGAGCTCGTGGAGCTGGCGGGCGGCGGCGATGCGGTGGCGCGCTGCCTCTCCCTCTACCGCCCGACGCCCTACGTGCACGGCTGCTCGCAAGCGGTCTGGCTCAAGGGTGGGCCGCGTCTGCTGCGCAACTACGACTACGCGCCCGGCCTCTGGGAGGCGTTGCTCTTGCGCACCGAGTGGATCCAGCCGGTGGTCGCGATGAGCGATTGCGGGTGGGGTGCGCTCGACGGAGTGAACGCCGCGGGGGTGAGTGTGTCGCTCGCGTTCGGAGGCCAGAGGGTGACGGGCGACGGGTTTGGGATCCCACTGGTCTTGCGCTACTTGCTCGAGACCTGTTCGACGACGGAAGAAGCCGCAGCGGTGCTGACCCGGGTGCCGAGCCACATGGCGTACAACATCACGGTGCTCGACGCGAAGGGCGCGTTCGTCACGGCCTACGTCGGGCCGGACCGCAACACGACGCTCTCCCGCCGCCGGGTCGCGACCAACCACCAACCGCGCGCGGTCTGGTCGCAGTACCTGCACGCGGTGGCGAGCATCGACCGGTTCAACATCCTCGACACCCACGTCGATGCGCCGGCGGAGACGGCCGAACGGTTCCGGCGCCGGTTCCTCGAACCGCCGACCTACCAGGTCTTCCGCCCGGGCGGCTGGGGCACGCTCTACACCGCGGTCTACGACCCGGTGGCGCGGTCGGCGGAGTACTGCTGGCCCGGCGGCATGTGGACCCAGTCCCTCGCCGACTTCCGAGAGAGCACCGTCGCCATCGACTACACCGCCCACCCAACCTGAGCGCGCGACCGCCGAACGTGCCCGTGCCCGACCCCAGCACGTCGAGATGCTCGGGGTCTGGTCAGGACGGCGCCGGTTCGAAGCCCGTGAACATCTCCCGCGCGACCCGCCCAGCGTCCTCCGGAGAGACTTCGCGCTCGTCGCTGGCAATCCGTTCCTTGGGGCCAACGAACGACAGACAGACGCTTTCTCCCTGCGCCGCGATGTGTATCGCGGGCGGGTCGAGCGGGCTGTCCGAGTATCCCGCGACCGTTACTCGGACGTAGCCAAGAGAGGTCACGACAAACAACCACGGCAACTCGACCGCCATCGCGGCCAGCGCCCGTTCGATGACCGGTTCGAGGGGAATCAACCGCTCGCGCCGGAGGCGCTCGAACAACTCCTCATCCTGAATGCTCCGCCACATCACACCAGGGTAGCGCGGTTAGAAGTCGGTGCGTTCGCAGGTGCCTTCGGCGCTGCACGTGCCGACTTCGGCGATGTCGCCCGTGATGATGGTGCAGTCGGAGCCTTCGGGGCGGTCGCCGTCGGGGCCGACGCATGCGCACCGCTGCTGGGACTCGTGGTCGCAGGCTTGGCAGTAGGAGCTTCCGGCGCGGTAGCAGGCGTTGTCGTCGTCGCATCGGCGCGCGCCGTCGGCGCACTCGGCGGTGCAGGGGTCGTGGAAGGCGACGATGGCGAAGTCGCCGGCGGGCGCGAGGAACTGGGTCGCGAAGCGGAGCCGGAACATGGCGCCGGCTTCGACTGCGATGCCGCCTTCTGCAAACGCGACGCCCATGCCGCCACGCCGAGTCACGTTGGTTTCGCAGAAGTCGACGCAGTCGCTCGGGCGCGGGAAGTCGCTGGACCGGACCATGAACGCGGCAGTGGTGGTGATGTCGAGGGTGCCTTCCCAGTCGCTCTCGAACTCGGGCCGGCCGTAGGGGTCGGGGGCGAGCGCGACGAGCTCTTCGACGGTGGAGACGGTGAGCAGATCACCGCAGGCGCGCGGACCGGCGTCGGTGCCGGCGTCTTCTTCGGTGCCGGCGTCTTCGGTGCCCGCGTCTTCGGTGCCGGTGTCCTCGGTGCCCGTGTCCTCAACCGTGCCGGTGTCTTCGGCCGTGCCGGTGTCTTCCGTCGTGCCGGTGTCGCGTTCGGTCGAGGCGTCGACGCCGCCGGTGTCGGCGGTGGACGAGTCGTCGTCTCCGCAGGCGGTGAAGAACGCGCCTGAGACGCAGAGGAGAGAGAGGAGGAGCGCGCGGGAGGCGGAAGTCATGCCGCGACTATACGCGAGGGCGGACGGGGGGCGCGAGGTCGGGAGCCGACGAGGGCAAGGGCCGTGAGGGCAAGGGCAGGGGCAAGGGCAGGGGCAAGGGCCGCGAGGGCAACCGCGAGGGCAAGGGCAGGGGCAAGGGCAGGGGCAAGGGACGATGCGCGGGATGCAGCGTCAGGGGGAGAGGCGGAAGACTTCGATGGGGATGTGGCTGTCGGTGCTGTCGCCGTTGCCGAGTTGGTAGTTGCCGTTGTAGCCCCAGCAGCGGACGCGGTGATCGGTGGTGCGGGCGCAGGCGAAGGCGTCGCCGACTTCGACGTCGACGTAGTCGGCGGGGCCGGAGATGGAGACGGGGCCCGGTTCGCTGGCGGTCGAGCCGTTGCCGAGGCGACCGGAGGCGCCTCGGCCCCAGCAGGAGATGAGCCCGCTCGCGTCGACGGCACAACAGGAGCTGGTGCCGCACGCGAGGTCCGTGGCGCTGTCGATGCCAGCAACCTCGGGTCCCGGGGTGAGGCGGATCGCTGGGACCGTGGGCGGGAACGTGCCTTCGCCGCGGGTGCCGTTCGCGCCGTAGCCCCAGCACCGCATGGTGCCCCCCGCGAGGCGGGCGCAGCCACCGTCGCTGTAGAGCGCGACCTGCACCGCATCGGTGATGCCGGTGACGGGCACGGGCAGGTTGGAGTCGGTGCTCGTGCCGGCACCGAGTCGACCGAACGCGCCGCCGCCCCAGCACCGGACAGGACCACCGTCGCTGGTGTCGCCGTCGTCGAGGATCGCGCAGGCGTGATCGCGGGAGACCGAGATGTCGATGGCGGCGGAGACGGCCACGGCGACCGGGGTCGCGGAGTCGTCGAACGTTCCGTTGCCGAGCATGCCGCGGCTGTTGGATCCCCAGCAGGCGACCTCGCCACCCGGCCTCAGCGCGCAGCCGAAGACGGCGCCGATCTGAACCATCACCGCATCTGCGACCGCGATGGGGGTCGGGTCGTGGAAGATCGCGTCGCCGCTGCCGATGCCGAGCACACCGGCTGGGGAGTTGGCGCCCCAGCAGAGCGCGGGGCCGGACATCGGCACGATGCAGGCGTGGTTTCCGTTGTCGCCCATCATGACGGCGCGGGCGGGCGGGAGCGTGCGGATCTCCGGAACGGTGGTGCTTCCGTGAAGCCCGAGGCCCCAGCACACCGTGGCGCCTCCGTTGCGTGTCACACAGGCACCGGCGGTGCTGGTGGCGAGTGAGGTCAGGGTCTCGTCGCAGACGCCAGCGACGCACTCCGCGCCGAGTCCGCAGCGGGGCATCGCGCAGCCACCGCACGAGAGCGGGTCGGTCTCGGGATCCGACTCGCATCCGTTCGCGACCACGCCGTCGCAGTCGACGCGCATGTCGTCGCACCTGTCGATGACGCACGCGCCCGCGACGCAGGACGCGGTGGCGCCCATCACGAGGTCGCAGTCGCCGACGCTCGCGGCCATGTCGTTGCAGTCGCCCGGCACGACGGCGGTGCCGGATGCGGGCGCGCCGCAACCAACCGACGCGACCACGCTCGAGCCGACTCCGTCGCCGTCGTCGTCCACATAACGCGCGGTCGCGGGGCCTTCGGTCGGGGACGCGTCGTCGCAGTCGTCGCCGAACGCTGAGAAGCCGGGCGGCGCGAGGCAGGCGAGCACCGCAGCGCCCGCGCCGACTCCGTCTCCATCGACGTCTTCGTAGAAGTTCTGGCGCGGGCTGTCTTCGTCGATGGGCCCGTCGCAGTCTTCGTCGACTCCGTCGCAGCCGTCGGGCGCGCCGGCGTGGATGTCGGGCGCGCTGTCGTCGCAGTCCCCGAGCCGGTAGGTGCGGCCGGGCACGCGGCCGCAGGAGACCACCGCGGTGCCGCCGGTCGGCGCGTAGCCGTCGCGGTCGAGATCGACGTGCCAGTCGAGGTCTTCGCTCGTCTCGTCGATCAGGCCGTCGCAGTCGTCGTCGATGCCGTCCATGCAGAGCTCGACAGCGCCCGTAGCGACGAGCGGGTCGGTGTCGTCGCAGTCGGTGCCGATGCCCGGGCAGGCGATGTCGACCGCGCCGTCGCCATCGTCGTCTTCGAAACCGCTCGGCCCCAGATCGTAGTCGGCGACGCCGTTGCAGTCGTCGTCGAGTCCGTTGCATGCCTCGGTCGCAGCGGGGTTGCGGCCGCGGCGCGTGTCGTCGCAGTCGGTGGCGAGGAGGGAGTGCGCCGGCACCGGCGCGCACGAGATCACCACGCCGCCGTCTCCGTCGCCGAACCCGTCTCCGTCGGCGTCGCGGTACCAGGGCACCGCGCGCGGGTTCTCGTCGACGGTGCCGTCGCAGTCGTTGTCGACGCCGTCGCAGAGCTCCACCTGTGCGCCGTGGCGGGAGACGTCCGCGTCGTCGCAGTCGTCGCCGACCACGCTGAAGCCGGGCGTGTCGGCACACGCGGTCCGCGGCGCATCGGGATCGCCGTGCAGGTCGCGGTCGGCGTCGACGAAGCCGTCCATGCGCACGCCTTCGTCGACCTCGCCGTCGCAGTCGTCGTCGCGCCCGTCGCAGGTCTCGGTGCCGCCGGGGTTGACCTGCGCCCGCAAGTCGTCGCAGTCGTCGCCGCAGTTGTCTCCGTTGCAACAGCGCGCGTCGATGGCGCCGTCGCCGTCGGCGTCCTGGTCTCCGAGCGTGTCCGGGTCGCAGTCTTCGTCGTGGCCGGCGCCGTCGCACCGCTCGACGTTGCCCGGGAAACGGTTCGGGTCCGCGTCGTCGCAGTCGCTGCCGCCGCATTCGGTGGCGATCGCCCCGTCGCCGTCGGCGTCGGCTTCGATGTCGCATCGGGTGCGGCAGATCTCTTCGTCCTCGACGCAGACCTGACCGTCGAGGCACGGGCGCACACCCGGCACGCAGCCCCTTGGACTCGCTTCTGGCGCGCCCGGATCGCAGGTCTCCGGGCCGTTGCAGAAGAGCCCGTCGTCGCAGTCCTCGCTCGAGACGCATTCGACCGGCAGCCCGCCATCCACACCGGGCATGGGATCCCCGCCGCAGGCGAGGCACCACACCGCACACCACACACCCCATCGCATGGAAGACAAGCTAGAGGGATTTGAGCGTGGCGCCCACTCGCATTGGGTATGCTCCCCCACATGCGCCCCGCCCTACGGATCGGCCTGCTCCTCCTCGTCGCCGCCGTGTCGGCCACCGCGTGTCCCCGGACTGCGCACGCGGGCAACGACGAAGGCATCCCCGTCGGCAACGACGCCGCGCTGACCGGCGGCGCCGTCGGTGCCACCGTGGAAGACGGCAACGCGCTGCACCACAACCCGGCCGGCATCGGGTGGGCGGCTTCCGATCAGGTGGACGGCTCGGCCTCGCTCTTCGTCTTGCGCCGGTTCCGCATCGACGACTTCATCCAGCCGGAGGGGCAGCCGAACGAAGACGCCGCGGTCACCGCGCTCGGCAGCGTGCCGAGCTCGCTGAGCTACTCGCGCCGTCTGCGGCCGGGGCTCTCGATCGCGCTCGGGGTGTTCGTGCCGCAACAGGAGTCGGTCGAGGTCCGCACGAGCTACCTCGACCCGCGCCGTCCGGTGGACCTGAGCCTGGTCTACTCGCTCGGCTACCGGCACTACCGGTTGGCGGGTGGATTCGGCGCGCGCGTCGGCGACGACTTCACCTTCGGCGCGTCGCTCGTCGTCGACTACCAGGAAGCGTCGATCTCTTCGCAGTCGAGCGGTGGACTGATCCGTGGGCTGAGCGACGGCGCGTTTCTGGTGCAGTCGTCCAGCGCGTTCTTTGCCGGCGTGGGCCTCGAGATCGACCTGGGCATGCAGTGGCGGCCCCACGACCGGGTGTCGGTGGGACTCTCGATACGCAGCCCGGTGTTCGGTGTGTTCACCCACCTCGAGTCGAACTCGGTCCAAGGGGCCGCGTCGGTGGGCGCCGCCACGGGGGTCTCGCTCACGACGACGAACGTAAAATCCAACGACTTCGGGTTCGATCTGACGGCGCCGCTTCGGGCCCGGCTCGCGATCGCGCTTCGGTTCGATCGGGGATGGATCTCGATCGACGGCGACGTGCAGCACCCGCTCGACATCGACGAGCGCAACGTGCACCTCGACTGGCGCTGGAACGCCCGGGTCGGCGCGATGGTGGAGCTGAGCGACGCGGTCACGTTCGGGGTGGGCGGTTTCACCGACCGCGCCGCCGACAAAGCAGGCGGCATCGACTTCTACGGTGGCACCGTGGGCATCGCGACGCGCACCGCGCGGCGGCTCGACACCGGCGCGCCGATCACCTTCACGACGACCATCGGCGCACGCTACGCGTACGGCCGAGGAGACGCGAGCGCGGTGGTGGTGAACGACACCGACGACCCGGCCATGATCCTCGACACGACGCAGACCGACCTGCGCGTGCACGAGATCGGGCTGCACCTCGGCAGCGGGATCAACTTCTAGCTAGCAGGTTGCTGAAGAACGCCCGCAGGGCGTTCTCGCAGCCTGCCCCTTGCCCCTGCCCTTGCCTTTGCCCTTGCCCGCGGATCAGCGGTCAGATCGCTTGATCAGCGCGACGAGCATCGCGA
>JAXMNT010000028.1:0-100105 GCA_034670305.1 Deltaproteobacteria bacterium | reverse complement strand
TCGCGATGCTCGTCGCGCTGATCAAGCGATCTGACCGCTGATCCGCGGGCAAGGGCAAAGGCAAGGGCAGGGGCAAGGGGCAGGCTGCGAGAACGCCCTGCGGGCGTTCTTCAGCAACCTGCTAGCGACCCCCGGCGGAGTCCAGCGACACGGCTTTCCCCGCTGGCGGCGTAGCCGGTACCCTCCGCGGCGATGACTGGCCCCACCTTTCCCGAGCGGTTCAACCTGGCGCACTACTACTTGGACGCGCGCGTCGAAGAAGGGCGCGGCGATCGCCCGGCCATCAGCGTGGGCGACACGACCTGGTCCTATACCGACGTCCAGAAGCAGGCGAACCGCGCGCGGCATGCGCTCGGCGCACGCGGCATCGGCTTCGACGACCGCGTCTTGATGTTGCTCTTCGACGGGATCGCGTTCGTCGAGTGTTGGTTCGGGACGCTGAAGTCGGGGGCCACCTTCTGCATGGCCAACCCGCTCGGGACGGCCGACGACTTCGACTACCTGCTCGGCTACACCCGCTGCCGCGCGGTGGTGGCCGACGCGACGACGATGGAACGGCTTGGGCCCCTCATGGCGAAACACGCGCACTGCAAGGTTCGACTGGTGGTCGGGGCGGACGCGGACGCCGCCGCGGAGGGTTGGGAGCGCTGGGAGGACGCGCTCGAGTCGGCGAGCGACACCACCGACAACGCCGACACCTCGTGCGACGACGTGGCGGGCTGGCTCTTCACGAGCGGCACCACCGGCAAGCCGAAGGGCGCGGTGCACTTTCACCGCCACTTCGCGTTCAACACCGAGGTGTACGCGAAGGGCGTGCTCGGGCTGCGGGAGGACGACGTCTTCGTGGCCGTGTCGCGCCTCTTCTTCGGGTACGGCACCGGCACCAACCTGATGTTCCCGTTCGCGGTCGGCGGACACGCGGTGCTCTTTCGAGAGAAGCCGACGGCGGACCGCTTGATGGATCACATCGAGAAGTTCGGCGCGACCGTGCTGACCAACGTGCCCGCCATGATCCGCCAGATGCTCGATGCGGAACGCGCCTCGGACCTGTCCACCATCCGCATCTGTTTGAGCGCGGGCGAAGCGCTGCCGGCCGATCTCTACACCCGGTGGAAGGCGCGCTTTCCGAACGCGGAGATCCTCGATGGCATCGGCTCGGCGGAGATGTTCCACATCTACATCACCAACCGCCTCGGCGACGTGAAACTCGGCTCGCTCGGCCGCCTCGTGGAAGGCTACCGCGCGCGCATCGTCGATGCGGAAGGCAACGACGTGCCCGACGGAGAACCGGGCCGGCTTTGGATCGCAGGCGACAGCACCGCGCTGTGCTACTGGCGCGACCAAGACAAATCCCGCGCGACGTTTCAGGGCGACTGGTGCATCACCGCGGATCTGTTCGTGCGCGACGCCGAGGGCTACTTCTACTACCAGGGCCGCGCCGACGACATGCTCAAGGTGCGTGGCCAGTTCGTCTCGCCGCTCGAGATCGAGGACTGCCTCGCCACCCACCCAGCGGTCCGCGAGTGCGCGATCGTCGGCGTGGACGACGACGCGGGCCTCACGATCCCGAAAGCGTTCGTCGCGCTCCGAGAAGGGTTCGTCGCCAGCGACGCGCTTGTGCTCGAGTTGCAGGAGCACGCCAAGACCCGCCTGACCCGCTACAAGTTCCCGCGCGAGGTCGCCTTCGTCGACAAGCTGCCGCGCAACGATCGAGGCAAGATCATGCGCCGAACCCTGGTGTCCTCGTGAGACGATTCCGCTCGCTCCTCTCCTTGGCGCTCTTGTGGAGCGCCTGCAGTGCCTGCGGCGGGGCGGAGGTCACGCCGACTCCCACGCCGGTCGTGACGGCGCCTGCGAGCGATCCCCATGCGGGCCACGTGTTCGGGGACCGCGCCCTCGTGACGGTGCTCGTGCGCGCCAACCGTTGGCCCGAGACCCAGTCCGCGCTCCGCACCTTCTTCGGAACGGAGATGCCGATGCCGCGCGAACTCCAGCGGCTGCTCGACGCGCAGTCGTTTGCGGAGTGGCTGCAAGTCGAGAGCCGGACCTGGGCAGGCATCGCGCGGGAGCTGCCCGGTCTGGATCCCGACCGACCCATCGTGGTTCGGCTGTGGGAACCGCCCGAGACTGGGCTCGCCGGCGCGGTGGACGTGGCGATGGGCGACGGATCGGTCCCGACGGTTCGGCATGTGGTGGCGCTGCCCACCCGCCAGCCGGAGCAGCTCGCCGACGTGTTGATCGAACGCATGGAACGCTGCGAGCGGCGCGAGGGGCCAGGGCGCGGGCTCCGCTGTCTCGAGTTTCGGCATGTTCGGCTCGAACCCTCGAACGATGTCTTGTTCGTGGTCCTCAACGATCCGAGCGAGGTGATCGAGGGGTTGCGGTCCACGGCGGCACTGCCACGGACCCTCCGCTGGGCGACCGAAGTCGATGCCCCGGTGGCGGTGTTCGGCCGCGGCAGCGCGGTCCGTTCCGCGGGCGCCCACATCGCGGCGGGAACCATCGCCCAGGCGCTCCAGGGCGCCTCGGAGGAATACCGCCCGCCGATGCGTCAGATGGGGTTGAGCGAGATGACCGGCATGTACCTCCGGACGGGCGAGTACACCCGCGAGCTGCGCGATGTCGCGTTCGCGTTGCGAACGGACGAGACCGCGTCGATCGTGTGGGCTGGCGAGTTGACCCCGGTCGGCGCCGCCGCCGTCGCGGCTGGCATGGAGGGCGCGACGGCCACCCCAGCGCCGAGCGCCGAACCAGGGTTCGCGCTTCGAACATCGCTCTCGTTCGAAGCCGCGATGCAAGCGGCCGAGATCCCACACGGCTTCCACGGGGCGGTCGAGGCGAGCGATGCCGCGGAGGCGTTTCAATCGTGTGGATGGTTCTGTTATCTGCAGACGATGGCGTCGCCGCTTGGGTACGGACGCCTCGCAGCGCGCGTCGGTCTTTGGGGCGACGGGGCGGAGCAGCCGCTGCCGTCCGTGGACCCGAGCCTCCCAGCCGGGCGCTGGGACCTGACCGTCGATGTCGCGGCGGTCGGGGAGCGCATGGGCGACCGATCGCTGGTTCGGTTCGCACAGCACTTGCCGACCGTGTTCGTGCGATCGCAGTTCGACGGCGACTCGTGGCTCGGCACCGTGTCCCCCAACGAACGGCTCGACTTCGTTCCGCTTCCGGGCACGAACGGCACGTCGCCCGCACCACCGTCGCCGGAAGCGGTGGCGTGCGCGGAACGGCTCGGGATGCAGACCCAGCAAGTGCTCCGGCTGGCGGCCAACATGGACCCCACCGCGAACACACGAGAGGCCCTCGCGGAGGTTCGAGGTCGGGCACTCTCGATTGAGTGCGATCTCTCCCATCTTTCGATCGCAGCCGACGTCGAAGGCTACCGGCGGGCGCTTTCGGTGATCGAGGCTTCGGAACCGGAAGCGCCACCCCCCGCCAGGAACTAGGATGCGCCCGTGACCGAACCGAGCCGCCAGACGCCGCTTCATCTTGGCGAGATGACTTACGAAGACGCGCGCGGGTTGGTGGAAGCGGGCGCTGTGGCCCTGCTTCCGACCGGGGCCACCGAAGCGCATGGGCCGCACCTGCCGCTCGCGACCGATGTCGTCATCAGCCGCACCGGCGCCGAGCGCGCAGTGCAGATGCTGCGGCGCGATGGCGTGCCGTCGGTCGTGCTTCCGCCGCTCGCCTACGCGGTGACGGAGTTCGCCGCCGAGTTTCACGGAACGATCGGCATCACCCTCGAGACCGCGACCGCGCTCGTCGAAGACGTGCTTCGCGGGGCGGCGCGCGCGGGGTTCGGCGCTGTCGTGATCTGCAACGCGCACCTCGAACCGGGCAACATCCAGGCGCTGACCGAAGGCATGCAACGCGCGGCGGCCCTACGGGAAGGGTGGCCCCCAGTGCGCGCCGCGTTTCCAGACGTCACCCGCAGACCGCACGCGCTGCGACTCGGCGAAGAGTTCAAATCCGGCGCCTGCCACGCCGGCCGCTACGAGACCAGCCTGGTCATGGCCGCCGGACCGTTCCTGGTGAAACGGGACCTAAGCGACGCGCTCGAACCGAACCCAAACTCACTCAGCGTGGCGATCCGCGCCGGCAAGAAGACGTTCGGCGAAGCCGGCGGCCCCCACGCCTACTTCGGCTGGCCCGCCGACGCGACCGAAGCCGAAGGCCACGCGCTCTACGAAGAACTCGGCGACATCTTCGCCACCGCCGCCAAGTCCCTGCTCGACTAGTCCGGCCGCCCCACATGCCAGACGAGCTCGCTGTCCTGCAGCGCCGCAAAGTGTTCCGCCGCCCGCGTCGCGACCTCGTCCACCGAGGGCACCGGTGCGTCCTCGTCCTCGGCTCTCAGTTCCAAGTCCAAGCTGGTCACGCCTTTGCCCTCGATGCCGCACGGCACGATGAGCCCGAAGTGCGCCATGTCCGGCGCGACGTTGAACGCGAACCCGTGGGTGGTGACCCAGCGGGAGATGCGCACGCCGACCGCGCCGATCTTGCGGGGACGAAAGCCGTGGGGATCGAGCCAGGTGCCGTTGAACTTCTCGAGCCGTTCGGCCTCGAGCCCCGAGTCCGCAGCCAAACGGATCATCGTCTCTTCGAGCGACGCGACGTACTTGCGCACGTCCATGCGGTCCGGTTTCAAGTCGACGATCGGGTACCCGACGAGCTGCCCCGGGCCGTGGTAGGTCACGTCGCCGCCGCGCCCGATCTCGTGCAGTTCGATGCCACGCTCCGCGAGCGCATCCTTGCTCAAGAGAATGTGCGCGTGTTTGCCGCCGCGCCCGAGGGTGATCACCGGGTCGTGCTCGAGCAGCAAGAGCGTGTCTTCCGACTCCCCGGCTTTGACCCGGTCGGCGACCCGCTCTTGCAAAGCGAGCGCCTCTCCATACGGAATGCGACCGACGCGGTACGCATGGAGGAGGCGCAACGATGCCACGCGTCTACTTCTTGTTCATCACGTGCACGGCTTCGCCGAGCGCGTGTTTGAACGCTTCCATCACACCTTCGCCGAGTGTGGGGTGCGGGTGGACCGTGAGCGCGACGTCCTGCGCGAACGCGTGCATCTCCATCGCCAGCGCGCACTCGCAGATGAGGTCTGCCGCTTCCGGGCCGACAATGGTCACGCCGAGGGTCTTGTCGTCGTTGTCGGGATCGGTGAGCACCTTCACGAAGCCATCGGTCATGTCGACCGCCATCGCGCGTCCAGAGACCGAGAACGGGAACTTGCCGACGTTGTACTTGCGGCCCTGCTTCTTCGCGTCGGTCTCGGTGAGGCCGACGGTCGCGATCTCGGGGTGCGTGAAGATTGCGGCGGGCATCGCCACCACATCCATCATCGCGCCGGCGTGGCCTGCGATGACCTCCGCCGCGATCTCGCCTTCCTTGCTCGCCTTGTGGGCGAGGTACGGCGCGCCGCTCACGTCGCCGATGGCGTAGATGCCCTCGACGTTGGTGCGGAGGTACTCGTCGACGACCACGTGGCCGCGGTCGTCGAGTTTCACGCCGACTTCTTCGAGGCCGATGCCCTTGCCGTTCGGCCGGAAGCCCACGCAGACCATCACCTTGTCCGCTTCGATGACCTTGGCCTGGCCCTCGTGTTCGACCGTGACCTGCGCCACGCCGTTCTTCACGACGCAGCTCTGGGCCTTCGCCTTGAGAAGCACCGTGGCCGGGTTCTCTTTGGCTTTGTTGAAGTGTTTCTCGACGACACGGACGACGTCTTTGTCGGTGCCGGGAAGCAGCTGGTCCATCATCTCGACCACCGTCACTTCGGTGCCGAGCTTCTGGTAGACCATGCCGAGTTCCATGCCGATGACACCGCCGCCGATGATCACCATGCGCTTCGGAGCCTCCTGAAGGCTGACCGCGTGCCGCGCGTTGATGATCGTCTCGCCGTCCGGCGTGAAGCCGGGGATGTCGATGATGCTCGTGCCAGTCGCGACGACGATGGCCTTGCTCGCCTTGACGCGGACCTTCTCGCCTTCAGGGGTCGTGACCTCGAGGGTGTCCTTGGCGACGAACTTGGCTTCGCCCTTGAGCAGCTCCGCGCCGTTGCCTTTGACCAGACTCGCGACGCCGCCGGTGAGCTTCTTGACGATGCCGTCCTTCCACTTCTGCATCGCTTCGACGTCGATCTTCACGCCTTCGACGGTGATGCCCATGTGCGCGGCGTGCTGCATCTTGTGCACGAGGCCGCTCGCGGCGATGAGCGCCTTGCTCGGAATGCAGCCCCAGTTGAGGCACACGCCGCCCCAGTACTCCTTGTCGATGCACAGGGTCTTCACACCCAGCTGCCCGAGTCGGATCGCGGTGACGTATCCGCCAGGTCCTGCACCGATGACAATCGCTTCGTAGGTCTTGGTCTCAGCCATGTTCGTCTTCTTCCGGGGGTCGGTTCGCCGCGCCGTTCGGGCGCGTTGGAAAGGGTCAGTGGGTGGGGGCGGGCGGGTGCTCGAGCAACTCGTCGCGTTGCTCTTCCAGATGCCAAGGCACCTTCTTGAAGACATCTTCAAACATCGTCTCGCGTGTCGGCAAAGGCAGGTCTTCGACTGCCCGAATCGCGGTGAGGATCTCTGCGGTGAGCTCTTCCGAGAGCGCTTCCCTCGAAGCGTCCGAGAGCAGTCCCTTGGCGCGCATG
Source organism: Deltaproteobacteria bacterium (assembly GCA_034670305.1). GTDB lineage: Bacteria > Myxococcota_A > Polyangia > Polyangiales > Houyiibacteriaceae > JAXMNT01. Next base: position 93,462 of record JAXMNT010000028.1, on the reverse strand, counting down.
TAGCGCTCGAACCGCTGGATGGGGTCGCGCTGTCGCCAGATCTCGACTTCGTCTTCCGAGCGGTACAGCGTCGGGTCGTCGCTCGAGGAGTGGGCTCCGATGCGGTAGGTCACAGCTTCGATGAACGTAGGGCCCTCGCCGGTGCGCGCACGCGCGCACGCGTCCCCGATCACCGAGTAGAGGGCGAGCACGTCGTTCCCGTCGACGCGGACACCCGGGATCCCGTACGCCTTCGCTTTGACCGCGAAGGTGGCCGACGCCGTCTGCTTGCTGCTTGGCACGCTGATCGCCCAGTGGTTGTTCTGGCAGATCAGCACGACCGGCGGTTTGAACACGCCGGCGAAGTTCATGGCGCTGTGGAAGTCGGGTTCACTCGTCGCGCCGTCGCCTGTGAAGCCGACCGCGATGCGGCCCTTGTGGCCCCGGATCTTCATTGCCCAAGCGCAGCCGACGGCTTGCGGCAACTGGGGGCCCAGGCAGGACGACCAGCTGACTTGGTTCACCGCGCGACCGGCCATGTGCATGGGCTGCATCCGGCCTTTCATGACGTCGCCGGAGTTGCCGTAGATCTGCGCGAGCCACGTCGTGAGCGGGAAGCCGCGGACGAGCATGATCGAGGCCTCTCGAAGCGCGGGAAACACCCAATCGTCCTTCTCGAGGTTCAGTGCCGTCGCGAGGGGTGTGGCTTCCTGCCCGGTGCTCGCGCCGTAGAAACCAACCTTGCCCTGGCGCTGCCGCATCAACATGCGCTCGTCGATGAGGCGGATGCGGAGCATGTGGCGGAAGATCTCGTGAAGCTTCTCGTCGGAGAGCTTGGGTTCGCGTGCTTCGTCGACCGATCCGTCGTCGCGGAGGACTTGAAAGAGCCCGAGGTGTGGATCGTCGGCGGTCATGCGGCCGCCATCTTATAGACCGAGCGGTGTGGGTCAACGTGCGTCCGCGCGCGCTCTCCCATTGGGCTCAGGCTTTGTCGTCTCCTCGCCACTCCTTCGGAATCCGAGGCATGTCGACCCGCAGAACGAAGCGCTCGCCACCGGCGCCAGGAGGAAGACTCGTGCGACGAAGGCGGCGGCTGACCTCACGATCTTCGGTCCGCAGGGGCTCCGGGCGAACGTGTCCTGGAAGGGGCGCGCCCAGCAGACCACACGTGATCAAGACACCGGCAAACGGTTGGACGAACTTCTTCATGGCACTTCTCTCTTCTTGCGGTGGGCAGAAGCGGGAGCCATTCCTCGAGTCGATGCGATCCTTCAAACCATGGCGCGAAGCGCGGTAGGTCAGGGACTTTGCGAACGCGCCTTTCGGACGCGCGTGCCTTTGGATCGACTCCCGTCGTCGATGAGTGTCCGGCGTGGGCGTTCCTCATGCAAGGAAAATTCGTTCAGTGACATAATTCTTGGTGGGTTGGAAAATCCGAGGGGGTCTTCCGACTCAGGGTATGTCTCTGAAAACGTTTGGTTTGTTTGGTGTTGGGCTCGTGATCACGATGGGATGCGCCCAGCGATCCTACCGTCCGGACGACGCGCCCCGGCTCCCATCGACCGGATCGCCGGCGCTCGTGGAAGCACAGCTCGAGGGTCATCTGGGGCGGGTGCGATCGTGTCTGGGCGACGGCTCGGGTCTTCTCGACGTCCGGTTCGCCATCGGCACCGACGGCCGGGTGCATGGCACCGAGGTGCACCGCAACACCTCCGGCAGCGCGGAGGTGGCGGCGTGCGTGCATCGCCGCATCGCCAGCCTCTACTTTGATCCAGCCCCGGCCGTGGCGATCGAACGGGACCACCGCTTCACGTTCTGTGCGCAAGACTCCACGGACACGTGCCGGCTCGGTCCGGTGGTGGGCGCCATCGATCCCGTCTTCGAAGCGGGGGTGCGGGGGCTCGAGGAGAGGATGAAACGTTGTCAGGCGAACCGTGATCGCGATGGCCAAGCGATCCTGTCGGTCGAACTCACCGTTGGCGTCGATGGCCGTGTCTCGTCGGGTTGGATCCAGCGCGCGCTTCCGGCCGGGACGCCACTCGCCGACTGTGCGATCGCACCCTTGCTCAACGCTCCGGTCACCGAAGAGCCGCTCGCCATGCCTCGCACGGTGCGGTTCACGATCGGTCTTCCGCCGCTTCCGCCCCCTGCGGTCGCGGCGCGCTGATCAGAACGCCGAAGCGCGGCGTTCGCGGGCATGCGGTAGAATCGCGCATGGTTCGCTTCTGGTCTGGGTTGGTCGTCTTCTTGCTCGGCTGCGGTGGGGCGTCTGGTCCCGAACTCGTGGTCGACCTGCGGACGGACTTCGTTCCTGGGCGTGAGCTGGCGGAGGTCCGGACCGAACTGGTCGAAGTGGCGAGCGGGATCTTGCGACGGGCTGAGCAAGCCGTCACGGCCACCGACGACGCGGTGTCGGGCATTCGGATCGCTGAGCTCGGCGGTCTCTCGGCTGGTGCGCACGAAGTGGAGGTCACGCTCTTCGACGCCGCCGGCGGGGTGCTGGCAGAGCGACGGGTGTCGCTCAGTCTGTCCGACAGCGACTTCGCCCTGACGGTCGTGGTGACCCGGAACTGCGGCGGCGTGCGGTGTGAAGACGCGGCGGCAGACACCTGCTTCGGTGGCCGCTGTGTGCCGAGCGAATGTTCCGAAGCGAATCCAGCGGCGTGCCCAGACGCCGAATGCCGAATGGACAGCGAGTGCGCCGCGAGCGCGTGCGCGGTTGCGCGCTGCCTCGAAGCGGTGTGTCTGGCGGTGCCGGACGATTCCCGCTGCGGCGCAGACGAGGTGTGTGACCCGGCGGCAGGGTGCGTGCCGACGATGTCCTTCGACGGTGGGCCCCGCGACGCAGGACTCGACGCTGCCCGCGACGCGGCCGGCACCGACGCGCCCGGCTGCGGGGACTGCGACGACGGCAACCCGTGTACCGTGGGCAGCTGCCTCGACGACATGTGTGTTCAGACGCCTGCGATGGACGGCACGGCCTGCCCGGGCGGCGCGTGTGCGGCGGGCGTCTGCGGGTGCGCAGGCGGGGATCGTCCCGACGGGTGCGACGGCAACGACTCCGATTGCGACGGCACCACCGACGAGGACTGCGGATGTCTGCCCGGGGCGTTCCTGCGCAGCCCCGTCGCGACGCTTCGCGACACCGGTCACCAGCCGGCCATCGTCGCCGATGCGGAGGGCGGGCTTCACGCGCTCTGGTACCACGCGGCGACGCGTGAGCCGCGCTACGGCTACCACCCGCCGTACGGCTTCTGGCGGACCGAGAACATCGAGGCGACGGGCGATGCGGGCAACGAGCCGGCGGTCGCGGTGGCGCCCGATGGGGGCGTGCATGTCGTGCACTTCGACGCGACCAACCGCGACCTGCGCCATGCGTACCGCGCGCCTGGTGAGACCTCATGGTCGGTGCTGGCGGTCGACACGGCCGGGGATACCGGCCGGTCGCCGGCGATCGCACTCGATGCGGACGGCGGAGTCCACGTCGCGTACCGGATCGAGACCGGTCAGAACCTCGGCTACGCCTACCGGCCGGACGGCGGCGCGTGGACCCGCGAGGTCGCGATCGAAGCGGGCAACACGGGCCGCTACGCGGACCTCGTGCTCGAAACGGACGGGACCGTGCACGTGAGTTGCTACGACAACGGCGCCGCGCAGCTGCTGCACGCGACCCGCACACCCGACGGCACCTGGAGCGACGAGGTGGTCGACACCGACAACAACGTCGGGGTCGGCACGTCGATCGGGCTGGACGGAACCGGAGGACTTCACATCGTCTACCGCGACGAGACCAGCAACGATCTCAAGTACGCGTTTCGACCAGCCGCCGGGGCTTGGGGGATCGAGTTCGCGGAGACCGGTCGCAACTACGGACTCGGCGTCTCGATGGTGGTGGAGGCCGACGGGACGGCGCATGTGGCGCACCGCGACGCGAGCGGGAACGACCTCCGCTACGCCGTCCGCCGAGGCGGCACTTGGAGCGGTGAGTTGGTGGAGACCGACGTGGACCTGGGCCGCGAGCCGGACATCGCGATGGACGGGGAGGGTGGCCTTCACATCGTGTACCGCGACGCCACCTACCAGGACCTGCGCTACGCGTACCGCGCGTCCGGTGCGACGGGGTGGCTGATCGAACCGCTCGATGCGGACGACAACACCGGGCAAGATCCGTCCATCGCGATCGGGCCGCGGGGCGACGTGCACGTCGCATTCGACCGTCATGGGGCAGACAACCTCGCGTACGCCACGATGCCCACGGTCGGGGTCTGGCGCACCGCAACCATCGACGTGCCGCGCCGAGGGCAGTTCGGTTCCATCGTGGTGGACGCCGCGGGCATTCCGCACGCGGCCTACTACGAGGACAGCGTGCGTGACCTGATCTACGCCACGCCCGCGAGCGGCGCCTGGGTGGCGGAGACGGTCGACGCGATGAACGACACCGGCCTCTACACGTCCATCGGGGTGCTGGCCGATGGCCGCATCGCGATCGCCTACCACGACGAGACCGTGGACGACTTGAAGCTCGCGGTCGGTTCGGCGGGCGCGTGGACGATCGAGACCGTGATGGAGGCGGGCACGGTGGGCGACTACGCCAGCCTTCAACCCGCACCCGATGGAACGGTCGACATCGTGCATCACGACACGGGCGCGCGGGATCTGCGGCACAGCGCGGGCACGCCGGGCGGCGTGTTCTCGGAGAGCGCGATCGCCACGAGCGGCGACGTCGGACGCTTCGCGGATCTCGCGCGCGGCAGCGACGGAGTGCTGCACGCAGTCGCGTGGGACAACAGCTTGGACTCGGTGCTCTACGCGCGCCAAGACGGCCCCGGCCTCTGGTCGCCGATGACGCTGTTCGCGTCGCGCGCCATCGGCGAGGGCACCGCCGTCGCCGTGGACAGCGCAGGCGTGGCCCACGTGGTCGCGCGCGACGACACCCGGGTGCCGTTCGGGACCGTCACCGTGCCGATCGCCGACCTGCGCTACGTGCGGGTCGAGGGCGGCGTCGCATCGATGGAACAGACCCTCGACAGCTACCGCAGCTCCGGCGACGAGCCCGCGATCGCCGCGGGTCCGGGCGGCTACGTGACGATCCTTCACCGAGAGAACGACGAGGACAATCTGCGGATGGTTCGGTACTGCCCGTAGCCTGTGGCAGCGGAAGCGACAGCGACAGCGACAGCGACGGCGACAGCGACAGCCCTCGGCTTCGGCTTCGGCTTTGGCGGCTAGGCTCTGCTGTCCATCTCGCGCAGCAGCGTCGAGATCGACGAGTGCGTGAAGCGGTCGAACTCTTCGCGCGTCAGCTCGAGCAGGAGCGGGATCACGCGTTCTTCTTCGAGGTCGAGATGTGCGCTGAGTACTTGCTCGTGTGCCCGCAGCGCCTCCACGAGTTCGGACCGGTCGTCGGAGGCACGCGCATGTTGCGCCGCGCTCAGAACCGCCGCGTGTTTCTCATGCAGCGCGTGGTGGCCCGCCTCCGCGTCTTCGAACGAGGTGCCGTAGCGACGCGCGAGGTAGGGGTAGAGCTTGTGCTCTTCGTAGGCTTCGTGACTTCGCATCGCGGAGATCCAGCGCCGGTAGTAGCGCTCGATCGCGTCGGTCGACTGCGACTGCCCACGGGCGACTTCGACGAGCTGCGCATTGATCGACCGGAAGTTCGCGTGGGAGCCCAACAACAACGTCTGATGGGGGAAGTTCGGGTGGTGCGTCCAAGCGTCGCGAGCGACGCGCGGAAGCGGCTCCTGTTGCATGCGGGACATGGAGGGGTAGACGCGCGAGCGGCGCGAGCGTGACGCGGCGCAGAGGCTGAGGCTGAGGCTGAGGCTGAGGCTGAGGCTGAGGCTGAGGCTGAGGCTGAGGCTGAGGCTGAGGCTGAGGCTGTGGCTGAGGCTGAGGCTGAGGCTGAGGCTGAGGCTGAGGCTGAGGCTGAGGCTGAGGCTGAGGCTGTGGCGGCGCTGTGGCTGGCGGCGCTGTGGCTGTGGCGGCGCTGTGGCTGTGGCGGCCGCTGTGGCTGTGTGGCTGTGGCCAACCTGATCGGCGTTGATTCGTCGACTCGTGGAGAGAAGAACATGACGAAGAAGGCGCTCAGCACACTGCTGGAAGAGGGTCGCATTGCAGCGGTCAACCACTTCGCCGAGGGACGTCCACCACGCGTATACCATGGGTCAGTTTGGTTCCAATGATGCGGTATACATCGTCAACTCAATGATCAATCATGACGACGAAAGGTGGGATATGCCAATTTTGAAGGTGCTTGAACGGACTGTGTACAACGACTACGGCACTGCGCTGAAGGACAACGAGAGCGTTGGCTACTCGATCATAAGGCGGGTGAACATCTCCGACTTCGCACACGTGGGTCTATTGGTGCGAGCACACGAGCTCGATATCAGTACCGGTGGGGAGTTCGAGTTTGCCGTGTACTCCGAGGCGCCGAGCGCGGAGGATCCTCAGCTCGACTTCATTTCCGCTCCGGTGAAGACGGTGAAGTTCGACGATCAAAGCGTGGCGCCCACACTGATGGTCGCCTCGCTCGATCCAACGACGATGGGTGCGATGATCGCCATTGGCATAACGATTTCACGCACCACTACCGTGGGGGCCTTGGACGGGACGTTCAGCATGGACGTGCATCTGAGGACATTCTGAGATGGCACTAAAGAGCCCAAGCGTGGTGGTGTACCCCTCCACCCGGCTCGAACCCAGCGAGAGCATGCAAGGCCTGACCCGGCTGGGAGAGCCAAGGGATGGCTGCAACTGTGGCTGCCACGGCGGCTGTAGCGGGCGGTGTGACTGTGGCCACCGGTTTCCCGAACAGCGCACCCCTGTCGTTGATCTACGCGGCGCGAGGGCACGCACAAACCTCCCTCCCATAGTCACACCGAGCCACGTACTGGGACCTTGTCTGGGCCACCGGCAGTTTACTCAGCTAATGACGATTGTCCCCGTGCCCTCGGGAAACCCAATGAAAAACTATTTATGTAGGGAGAGTCCAGGAGACATTGACGGTGCCTGTGCGTGGAGGCTCGCCGATATGATCTACTCACAACCAGTGACCCTCAGTAGAGAGCAGTTCATCAGGGAATTCGTCGCCCAAGTGGCCTTTCTCTGGAGTCGTCGAGATTTTGGACCACGCGACCCGACCCCGGAATGTGGCGGGGGGAATTTCGCATGCAATATCCCCCGGCCCTTCTCGCTCAACGGCTGCATGGCGCGCAAGGTGGCGGACCACCTGGCGCCCTCGCGGTGGATACTTGGCCAGCGCCTCAACTTCGTCAACCTCAAGGACAACATGGACGCGTTGGAGAGTTTCCCGCTTGATAGCGGGATGATGCCACGGTACGAGCAGCCACTCGACTGTTGGGCATGCAATCGGTGGGCTCCTCACCCCGCGTCGACTATCACGCCCTCCCTTCCATGGCCGTAGAAGCTCGGTTCGCGGCAGGACTAGAACTGAACTATTGTGCGATCCATGTGTCACAGGGTTCTGCCTCGTCACCTGGCTGTCGGGGTTTTTGTTGCGCTGAGTTGCACCTCTGCTCATCGAGTTGACCCCGACCCTCTCTCGCCGATGCCGCCGTCTTCTCACTCACTCTTGTCGGCAGACGACGTGTCCGAATACCTCGACATGATGGACGCAGCGGTGTGCGAGGGCCTACTACTGTGCAGGGCGAGCCCTTGGGACTCTGTGGAAGAGTGTCGTGTCGGCGAGGCGCTGCGGCGTTTCCGAGGAGTGCTTCCATACGATGTTGGTCTGTTGGAAGGGGGGGTGCTCGGCAGTCGTTCGGTGCTGGAGCGCTGTCTGGAGCAGCTCCGAGAAAGGTGTCCGGCCGAGGGACTGGGCCCTCAACTCGCGGACTGGCCAAACCGGGCACCAAACGATTCATGCTGGGAGGTGTTCCACGTTCCTCCGGTGGCTTCGGGCGACCCATGCGTGTCTCGCCTCCAATGCCCCCGAGGAGACTATTGTGCTGGCGCACCGACTCGTGAGTGCGGACCGCCGGTGTGCCGACCTCGGCTTTCCCCGGGCCAGCCATGCACTCACTCAACCCAGTGCGAGGGGGGCGGCGATCCAAACACATTCGCCGTTTGTATTGGCGTGCCGTACAACCCCCGGCTTGGCTCGATCGGTGTCTGCCACATTGGCTCCGTCTCCACAGATGCGCCGTCTGGGACTTGCGGATGGGAAGCACTTGGGGATTTTCGCGCCGAGTTCCGTCGCTGCCCAAACGGGGAGACATGTGGTCGCGAAGGATGCGTCGAGGTTCCCGACGGTGAGCTCATCAGGGACCGGGAACTCGGCGACCCATGCAGCTATCCAGACCTGACCATATGCGACCTTTCGCTCCGTTTCGACTGCGTTGACAATCTCTGCGTTCCCTGGGGCGACGGAAGCCTTGGGTCCTCTTGCCTAAACGAGTGTCTCCCCGGCTTGTATTGTTCAGATCGGGAGTGTCGCCCAGCCCTCCCACTAGGTTCTGCGTGTGGTGGGGGCGGTCGCTACCTTTCCCCTCGCCTAAGTCACAGGCAGTGCTTGTCCCAGTGCTGCGGGCAGGATGAGACGTGTATCGAACCGCCGCCACTCATCCCCGGCCAACCCAGGGCGCCGCCCCCGCTCTAGACCTCCTCCACTTGCCAAGGGATGTTGACGGACGTCTATCCTAGATCTTCTTGCATCCGCCGGCTCGTTACGGCGAGCCCGCCGATCAGTGACAGCTGTGCGCCGTTCGTTCCGCTGTACGCGCGGTCGGCTTCGATCCTCTCGGCAAGGTCGCGGAGTTCAATGGCGACATCCGCGTGTGGCTGCGGCTGAGGCTGAGGCTGCGGCTGAGGCTGAGGCTGAGGCTGAGGCTGAGGCTGAGGCTGAGGCTGAGGCTGGGCGTGAGGCTGAGGATGCGGCTGTGGCTGTGGCGGCGCTGTGGCTGTGGCGGCGCTGTGGCTGTGTGGCTGTGGCCAACCTGATGGGCGTTGATTCGTCGACTCGTGGAGAGAAGAACATGACGAAGAAGGCGCTCAGCACACTGCTGGCAGAGGGTCGCATTGCAGCGGTCAACCAGTTCGCCGAGGCACGTCCACCACGCGTATGCCGTGGGTCAGTTTGGTTCCAATGATGCGGTATACATCGTCAACTCAATGATCAATCATGAGGACGAAAGGTGGGGGTATGCCAATTTTGAAGGTGCTTGAACGGACTGTGTACAGCGACTACGGCACTGCGCTGAAGGACAACGAGAGCGTTGGCTACTCGATCATGAGGCGGGTGAACATCTCCGACTTCGCACACGTGGGTCTATTGGTGCGAGCACACGAGCTCGATATCAGTACCGGTGGGGAGTTCGAGTTTGCCGTGTACTCCGAGGCGCCGAGCGCGGAGGATCCTCAGCTCGACTTCATTTCCGCTCCGGTGAAGACGGTGAAGTTCGACGATCAAAGCGTGGCGCCCACACTGATGGTCGCCTCGCTCGATCCAACGACGATGGGTGCGATGATCGCCATTGGCATCACGATTTCACGCACCACTACCGTGGGGGCCTTGGACGGGACGTTCAGCATGGACGTGCATCTGAGGCAGTTCTAAGATGCAGAAGAGCCCGCCGGTCGTCTACTACCCCTCAACTCGCCTCGTGGAGAGTGCTCTGTCTGCGGGCCCTTCGGGTTGTGGTTGCGGGAAGCCCGTGGCGGCCCCGGTAAGAGCCGCGCCGGTTAGCCACATGACGCACCCTTCCGTGCGGACCCCGCCAAGACGTAGGCAACCGTTCTTACCCCACCCAAAACCGCCGGGGTCGTGTGGATGCCAAGGCGGCTTGCCTGATGGCGCTGTTCCAGTGGGGTTCGACACTCGGTTTGACGTCTTCTCGCCCCTTGCCGGTCCATGCATTGACTACGTACTCCGGCCCTTCGACATGAGCATTGCGGCCACATATGGTGCACTGGGGATATGCCAACCGCCACTGTCTGCAACCATCGCGTGAACGACATCCAGGCTCATTGCATGGTGTACTATGCCGAGAGGGTACTCGCTCTATATCCGGAGGCCAGCCGCAGCATGGATTCGTTCCTTAATCACCTTGGTGACGAGCTTGAGGACTTCCCAGACGTATATCCTGGCTGCGCTGCGGACAGGTGCGGCCTGCCTCCGCGAAAGGGCAGGAGCGGGTGGTTCGAACCTATGGTGTATGAGATGGGGCAGTGGTTGTGGAGACAATCCAATCGCGACATCGTCAACATGGCGTACAGCACGATGCTTATCGCCCCCCGGGATTCTGCGGCGCCATTCATCTTCACCTTTTTCCCCGTACGGTGCATCAGCTATGAGTGGTGGAGGTGGCAGGCCGACCCAGCAGACGAGTCGACAACGGGTCGGCGGATGCGCGGGCTGGTCGACTTCAACCACTTTTCGCCGCCGCCGTATCCGCCGCGGTAGTGTCTCGCTACTTACGCTGTCGCTCTACGCCTGTCACGCGACCCACATGGTAGACCCTGTGCCGGTATCGCCCGGACCTCCGGCGGCTCCGTCATCCGATCACGTGGGTCTCTCCGCTGCGGAAGTCGCGGAATACGTCGATGCCATGGACAGTGCGGCCTGTGAGGGCTTGATGCTGTGCGGTGCTCGTACGTGGGAGACCATGGAGGAGTGCCGATCCGGGATAGACATCCGGCGGTTTCGGCGGGTTCTCCCGTATGAAATTGAGTTGTTTGTGGGGGTGATGCCGGTACGCGGGAGTCCAACTGAACTGGAGGCCTGCCTTGAACAGCTTCGGGGTGAGTGCCCGGCGGTGGGGCTTGGGCCGCAACTGGCCCATTGGCTAAACCGCGAGCCGGATTCATGCTGGCAGGTGTTCCGCGTGCCTCGCGTCGGATCCAACGACGAGTGTGTATCTCGTCTCCAGTGTCCGACCGGCAACTATTGCGCCGGCCCGTCGACCCGCGAATGCGGACCACCGCAGTGTCGACCCCGACTTCCTCCGGGTCTAGCGTGCACACACTCGACACAATGCGCGGGCGACAACGACCCCGACACCTTCACCGCTTGTACGGGCATGTCATTCTTCCCAAGAATTGATTCGATTGGGCGCTGTCGTGTGGGATCACTGGCTGCTGAGCCAACTCCTGACCGCTGTGGTTGGGAAGTTGACGGGGATACAAGAGCGGAACTGCATCGATGTCCGGACGGCAAGATGTGCGATAGGGGTCGGTGCGTTGCCGTTCCGGATGTGGATCGGACTCCGCTTGAGGCTGGCGACGATTGTAGATATCCGGATCTGAGAATGTGCGATATTTCCCTACGCTACGACTGCGTTGGGAACAGGTGTGTGGCGTGGGGTGACGGTAGTCTCGGCTCTTCCTGCGTTCTGAGCAGCTGTCGTCCGGGTTTGTACTGCCTGGATCGCGTTTGCCAACCAGCTCTGGCCCTGGGATCCAGATGCGGCATGCATCCGCCTCCGAGCCGCACAGCCGTCTCGCCCGAGCTAAGCCACCTGCAGTGTTTGTCGCTGTGCTGTGGCCTTGGTGGAGAGTGTATCGAACCGCCCCCGGTCACGCCCGGCCAACCCAGGGTGCCGCTCTGAGGCCGAACCTCCTCCACTTGCCAAGGGATGTTGACGGACGTCTATGCTAGATCTTCTTGCATCCGCCGGCTCGTTACGGCGAGCCCGCCGATCAGTGACAGCTGTGCGCCGTTCGTTCCGCTGTACGCGCGGTCGGCTTCGATCCTCTCGGCAAGGTCGCGGAGTTCAATGGCGACATCCGCGTGTGGCTGTGGCTGTGGCTGAGGCTGAGGCTGAGGCTGAGGCTGAGGCTGAGGCTGAGGCTGAGGCTGAGGCTGTCGTTGATTCTGGTTCCGGTTCTGATTCTGATTCTGGCTCTGGCTCTGGTTCGAACCCGACCCCCGAAGCCGACGCCGACGCCCGAAGCCGAAGCCGACGCCGAAGCCGACGCCGAAGCCGACCCCGAAGCCGGAATCCGAATCCGAATCCGAATCCGAATCCGAATCCGATCCGAAGCCCGCTGTGAGCCTCAAGGCCGAACCGCCGAAGCCCGCCGCGCCTCACCCAATAACGAAAACGGCCCCGGCGCGTGGTGCGTCGGGGCCGTTGTCAGGGTTCGTGTACTAGCGCTCAGTTGCGCTCGAAGAGGCCGGCGGCGCCCATGCCGCCACCGATGCACATCGTCACGATGGCGCGTTTGCCGCCGCGGCGTTTGAGCTCGTGCAGCGCGGTCGCGGTCAGCTTGGCGCCGGTGCAGCCGAGGGGGTGGCCGAGGGCGATGGCGCCGCCGTACACGTTCAGCTTCTCCGACGGGATCTCGAGGGTGTCGCGCACGTAAATCGACTGACTCGCGAACGCTTCGTTCAGCTCGAACAGATCGATGTCGTTGATGCTGAGGCCGGTGCGGGCGAGGAGCTTCTTCACGGCCGGAATCGGACCGATGCCCATGATGGACGGGTCGACGCCTGCGGTTGTGAAGTGTTTGAACGTGGCGAGTGCTTCGAGGCCGAGTTCGTCGGCCTTCGCTTTGCTCATCACGATGGATGCGGCGGCGCCGTCGCTGAGCGGGGAGGCGTTGCCGGCCGTGACCGAACCCTTGGCGTTGAACGCCGGGCGCAGTTTGGCGAGGCCTTCGACGGTGGTGCCGGCGCGCGGCAGCTCATCGACGGTGAACTCCTTCAGGATGCGTTCGCTGCCTTCGTAGAAGATGCCGTGCACGGGCACGATCTCGTCCTTGAACGCGCCGCTTTCGAGCGCGGCTTGCGCCTTCTGCTGCGACTGGAAGGCGAACTCGTCCTGGGCTTCCCGAGAGATGCCGAACTTGTTCGCGACGTTCTCCGCGGTGGTGCCCATGGGCGTGAGCGCGGTCGGGTGCGTCGCCAAGATCTCCGGCGACATGCTCGGCTTGTTGCCGGTCATGGGCACCATCGACATGGACTCGACTCCACCCGCGACGGCGATGTCCATCCAGCCCGCCGAGATGTGACTCGCGGCGATCGCGATCGCCTGCAGGCCACTCGAGCAGAACCGGTTGATGGTCATGGCGGCAGAGTCTTCCGACAGACCGCCGAGCAGACCCGCGATGCGCGCGACGTTCAGACCCTGTTCGCCCTCGGGCATGGCGCAGCCGAGGATCAAGTCCTCGATGGTCTCGGCCTTGACGCCGGGGTTGCGCGCCATGAGGCCACGGATGACCTCGCCGGCGAGCTCGTCGGGACGACGGTAACGAAGGGTGCCCTTGTGGGCGCGGCCGACCGCGGAACGGACGGCGTCGACGATGACGACTTCACTCATGACAGTTCTCCAGAGACGGCATGCTGTTTGGGTTCGTTTTCGAATGCATTGGGTTACGCCTCTAGTTTCGGAGAGGTTTGTTGTTCATGAGCATGTACTGCATGCGCTCTTGGCTCTTCTTCTCACCGCAGAGGGAGAGGAACGCTTCGCACTCGAGATCGAGGATCTCTTGTTCGGTCACGTTGCGGGTGTGACCGCCGGGGCCGCCGCAGAGAATGGTCGCGACCTTCTTGGCGATGAGCCCGTCGTGTTCGCTCGCGTGCCCGTTGAGGACCATGTCTTCGACCATGGACGACAACGTCGCGATGCCGCTCGCGCCGGGAAGGCGGTAGGCACGTGGCGCGCGCGGCTTGTAGCCGGTGTCGGCCATGCCGATGACCTTGGCCTTGGCCTCGTGCAGTTGGCGCGCGCGGTCGAACGAGATGCCGTCCGTCCAGCGGAAGTAGCCGAAGCTCTGCGCCTCGACGGCGCTCGTGGCGACCCGCGCGAGCGCGATGTTCTGGAACGTGCGTGCGACGAAACTCTGCAGGTCCACCATGGTGCCGTTGGGAATGCCCTCGAGCGCCCGGTGCAGCATGTTCACGTGGCCCGCGCCGCCGGGGACGAGACCGACGCCGACTTCCACGAGTCCGATGTACGTCTCGGCCGCGGCCTGGACGGCGTCCGATGCGAGACAGATTTCCGCGCCGCCACCGACCGCCATGCCGTAGGGCGCGGCGACGACGGGGATCTTCGAGTACTTCATCTGCTGGGTCGCAGCCTGAAGGTCTTGGATCATCGCTCGGAGCGGGTCCCACTGCTTCTGCGCCGCTGCGGTCACCACACCGAAGAGGTTGGCGCCGACACAGAAGTGTTCGCCTTCGTTGTAGATGAGCAGGCCGCGGAACTCGGACTCCGCCTTCGCGATCGCGAGCGGCAACATCTTGATGACGTTGTCGTCGATGCTGTTCATCTTCGTCTTGAAGGTGAGGCCGAGGACGCCGTCGCCGAGGTCCCAGGCGTCCGCGCCGCCGTTGCTCAGCACCGGCTTGTCGCCGCGCCGGACCGCGACGAGCGGTACTTCGCGCGGGTCGAGGTCGCGCTTGATGTACTCGTTCTTCGTCAGGTCCCAGACTTCGTCCCGGCCCTTGTAAAAAGACTCGGCGCCGGCCGCGAGCATCGCGGTGATGCTGCGGGGAAGGTCGATGCCTTCCTTCTGCATGCGTTCGGTCGTCTCCTTGAACCCGAGGGCGTCCCAGGTCTCGAACGGGCCGAGCTCCCAGTTGTAGCCCCACTTCATGGCTTCATCGACGGCGACCACCGAGTCGGTGATCTCTGGGATGCGGCGCGCGGAGTACGCGAGCGAGCGCGAGAGCACCTTCCAGGCGAACTCGCCGGCTTTGCCGGGCGTGGCCACGAGCTTCTTCACGCGCTCCGCGGCCGTTCCGCGGATGCCCTTCATCGCCTTCTTGAGGTCCTGGTCGCCGGCCTTCGGGCGGTACTCCAAGGTCTTCAGGTCCAGCGTCTCGATGCCCGCGCGCGACTTCCGGTAGAAGCCGCCCTTGGTCTTGTTGCCGAGGATCTTCTTCTCGACCATCTGGCCAAGGAAGTCCGGCGCCTTGAAGACGTCGCGCTCTTCGTCGTCGGTGAGCGCCTTGTAGCAGTTGTCGGTCACGTGTTTGAACGTGTCGAGACCGACCATGTCCGCGGTGCGGAAGCTGGCGGACTTCGGGTGGCCCATCGGCTTGCCGGTGATGGCGTCGATGTCTTCGGGGAGAAGGTCCATCTCCAACATCGTGTGCATCGTGAGCATCATCGAGTGACACCCGATGCGGTTGCCGACGAAGTTCGGCGTGTCCTTGCCGACGACGACGCCCTTGCCGAGCTGCTCTTTGGCGCAGAGTTCGATGCGCGAGAGCACGCCGGGCGAGGTCTCCGGTCCGACGACGAGCTCGAGGAGCTTCATGTACCGGACCGGGTTGAAGAAGTGCATCACGAGGAAGTTGTTCCGGAACGCTTCGCCGCGTCCGGCCACCATGTCGTGGATGCGAAGCCCGGAGGTGTTCGACGCGACGATGGTGCCGGCGTCGAGCGTGGCTTCGAGCTTCTCGAAGAGCCCCTTCTTGATGTCGAGGTTCTCGATGATCGCTTCGACGACCAAGTCGGTGCCCTTGAGCTGGTCGAGGTCGTCTTCGAGGTTGCCGGTCGAGACCAGGCTCGCGTTCTCCTTGGTGAAGAAGAGGGCCGGCCGCGCCTTGATCGTCTTGGCGAGCGCACCCTCAGCGAACGCGTTGCGTTTCGCCGGGTCGTTGCGCTCTTCGCCCTTCAGGTAGGGCGGCACGATGTCGAGCAGGACGACTTCCACGCCTGCGTTCGCGAAGTGTGCCGCGATGCCGCTGCCCATCACGCCGCCGCCGATGACGCCCACGCGCCGAATCGGCGTCGTGGCGTCCGCTTTGGCGAGCGGCTTCGGGGTCGGCTTCTTCTTCGCGCCGCGGGTGCCCGCCCACTTGCGGACCTCGGTGCGGAACCATTCGTCCGCCTCGTCGGTCCAGTTCAGTTTCTCGCGGATGTAGGCGACGGAGTCTTTTTCGACGTCCGTGTATTTGCCGCCATCCATGATCAACTTGAGCAGCGCCGCTGCGTCGCGTTTGCCGATTCGACCATCGCCCTGGCCGGCGACAGCCTTCTCGGCCGCGTCGATCAGTTCGCCGTCGTACTTCTTGCCGTCGATCTGCTTGTAGTAGCCCATCGTGTTTCCTGATTGGAGAAGAGGTGCCACGGCATACCCCTCCCGGCCGGATCTCTCAACCACGCCCGTCCACATGGGGCCGAAAGCCCCAGCATCGGGGTCGTGGCGCCGAGTTCGGCGTCGGCTTCGGCGTCGGCTTCGGCGTCGGCATCGGCTCCTGCTTCGGCTTCGGCTTCGGCTTCGGCGTCGGCGTCGGCGTCGGCGTCGGCTTCGGCGTCGGCGTCGGCTCGAGCGCCCGATCAACCTTCGACCGCTGGATGCCGACCATTCCGATTGCGACACCTGCAACCTCGCGGCACGATCGGCGCGTGAGGGAGGACGACGACTCGGAGGCTGGGCCGGTTCCGTTCGCGGGGTTCGGCAAACGTGCGTCCGCCAGTCCCGATCCGTCGTTGCTCGAGAAGCTCGGTGATCGCTTCGTGGAGGCGGTCGAAGAGTGGATGGGCGAAGACCTCGACGAGCGTCTCGCCCGCATCCCGTCCTATGCGAACGAAGTCGGGCACGACCCGTTCGGATTCGATCCGGAAGCGAGCCGCTACGCGCTCGCGGTCGCAGCCGTGCTGCACCGGCGCTACTTCCGCAGCATCGTGCACGACATCGAGCGGGTGCCGGAGGGCAGGGTGCTGCTCATCGCGAACCACTCGGGTCAGGTGCCGCTCGACGGGGTCATGCTCGGCACCGCGCTGATGTTGGACGCCGAGCCGCCGCGCTTCCCTCGGAGCATGGTGGAGAAGTGGACGGCCGAGCTGCCGTTCATCTCCGTGATCTTCCCGCGGCTCGGTCAGGTGGTCGGCTCGCCCGAGAACGCCCGCCGGTTGCTGGAGCAGGAGCAGGCGCTCGTGGTGTTCCCCGAGGGCGCGCGCGGCATCGCGAAGACCTACGACCACCGCTACCAGCTCACCGAGTTCGGTCTCGGGTTCATGCGGCTCGCGCTGGAGACCAACACCCCCATCGTGCCGGTCGGCATCGTGGGCGCGGAGGAACAGTACGTCTCGGTCGCGGACGTGAAGCCGCTCGCCAAGCTGCTCGGCATGCCGAACTTCCCCCTCATCCCCCAGCTCTTTCTCGGCATGCTGGCGCCCTTGCCGGTGCGTTACCGCCTCTACTTCGGGGAACCGCTTCGGTTCGAAGGCGATCCAGACGACGACGACGCCGTGGTGGAGGCGAAGGTCGCCACGGTGCGCTCGAGCATCGAAGCGTTGATCGCCCGCGGGTTGAAAGAACGGCCGTCGGTGTTCGGGTAGGTAGGAGCCAGCCGCTCCGCCGAAAAGTTGACCGCAGCGGTCCGTTCGAACGATGCCGAAGCATGCGTTCTCTAGCTCCTGCGTTTCGAACCTCGGTGCTCGCCATCGCGCTGATGGCGCCGACGGCGGTCGACACCGCAGCGGCGGACGATGTCGGAGACCGCGAGCACGACGACCTCGAAGACGAGACGCCGGACCGCGAAGAAGAAGCGCGACCCACCCGGACCCGCCGCCACGACTACTCCCGGTTCAGCGATGGGCCCCGCCGCGTCCCCGCCGCTCGTGGCGCCTCGGCCACCCGCGCTGCGGCGCTTGGCCTCGGTACGAAGATGGCGGCCAGCCGGCTCTTTCACGGCCGCCCCGATCCGCGGTGGGTCGAAGCCGCCGGTGGTTCGATGCCGGAGCACTTGCAGTGGCCGGTCGAGCTCGGGCGCTTTGGGCGCGGGTTCGGTTTCGTGCGGGTCACGCGGCCCGATCTGCGGCACGACGGAGTCGACATCGTCGCGGACGAAGGCTCCACCATCCGCGCGGTCGCCGATGGCATCGTGGCGTACAGCGACAACGGCGTGCGCGGCTTCGGCAACCTCGTGCTGATCGTGCACCCCAACGGCTGGGTGTCGGCCTACGGGCACTGCTACCGCACGACGGTCCAGGCGGGCTGGCGGGTGCGGCAGGGGGAGCGGATCGGCTTCGTCGGCAACACGGGCATCTCCCGCGGGCCCCACCTGCACTTCGAGTTGCACAAGAACGGACGCCCCACCGACCCGCTCCGGGAGTTCGACGGCCGGCCGTGGATCACCGCGTACCGCGCGTGGCGCGCGCAGACCGACGCCGGGACCTACGAGGCGCCCACCGTGCACACGCGTGCTGTGCTTCCCCCCGATCGCGCTTCGGGGCGCAACGCGCGGCGTGCGCCCGCGACCCGCACCGCCGGCCGCGACACGACCGACGACGCGGACGACGACAGCACGATCGGCGGGGCAACCTTCGTCCGGCGCTTGCTCACGCGCGGGGCCACCGAAGCCGATCTGCGGGGGGTGCCCGGGCGGCACTTCCGCAACGTGCTCTGGCCGGTTCGCGGCGAGGCGCGGATGACCCGCAGCGGTCGTGGCTACAACCTCCAGGCGGAGGCCGGCACCGCGGTGCGGGCCGTCGCGGATGGCGTCGTGGTGTATGTGGGCGAGGCGTTGCGGGGGCTCGGCAAGAGCGTGGCCGTCCTGCACCCCAACGGGTGGGTCAGTCTGTATGGCTCGAACGCCGAGACCCATGTCGAGGTCGGCCAGGAGGTCCTGCGGGGCGCTTGGATCGCGCGTGTGGGCGACTCGGGCGGCGGCGCCCCCCACCTGCACTTTCAGCTGCGATCGGGGGGCGAAGTGGTCGATCCGGAGCCCCTGCTGACCCAGCGCCCGGACGCCTGAGAAGACACCCAACGTCCCTCGGAGCCTGCGGATCGCGGGTCTCAGGCGCCGCGTCTCCAAAGCCGGTAGAAGAAACCGGTCGCTCCGTCCGTCTTGCATCCAGGCGCCGCTCGCGCGAGGCTGGCGGCGTCGTTCGACTCGGTCGGACATCTTGCCCCTGGAGAGTTCATGCGCTGGTTGGCTTTGATCGCGGTTGTCTTCTGTCTTGGTAGCTGTTCTCGCGTCGCGTACGTGATCGAAGGCAACCAAGACCTCGTGTTGCTCACGAACCTCCGGGCAGACGCCCGCGGCACGATCTCGTCCCTGAACCAGTGGCGCGGCACGAGCGTGGTCCCGGCGTGTACGCCGGTGCGCATCACCCTGGTGCGCCCTCGTGAGATCCGTTTCGTCGCGACCGGCACCAACCGCCGCTACCGCTACATCATGCACCGCGCCTCCCGCATCCCGATCGAGGAGCACGTGAACCGCTACTTCGGCGGTCAGTGCACCAACACCGGCCAGCTCGCCCAGGCGGACCAGGCGGGGTTGCAACAAGGTCGACCCATGCCGGGCATGACCCGCACCGGTGTGCTCCTGGCGGTTGGCTACCCGCCCACCCACCGCACCCCGGACCTGAACGGTCCGGTCTGGGTCTTCTGGGGCGACGCCGGCGAGGTCACTGTGCAATTCAACGGGGACGTGGTCACCAACGTCACCGCGGCCCAACCCCGCGGCTACACCGGCCCCGGCCGCGTCATCGTCCGGTAGGGACCCGCGGGGCAGCCAGCTGACAACCACGGAGCGCCCAGACACGCGTCGGCCTGCCCAGGTTTTGCGGCTGCTGGTCGGGCAAAGAGCGGAAACGCCTTGACGCGGGCACCCAGGTGCGCTGCCTTTGGGCCCATGCGCGCTCTGTGGCCCCTTTGTGCAACGCTTCTCGTGGCTCTCGCTTCCTTCGGGTGCGGCGGAGACGACGAGCGTACGACGCCGGACGAGTCCAACGATCTGGCCCTTGGGTCGGGAGGCTCCCAGGTCTCCCATCTGGCGGGGACCCAGCCGGTGGGCCCGGAGCTGGTCAACACCCGTTGGCAGTTCGTCGAAGGTTCCTGCACCGAGGGACCGTTGCCCGTCGACGCCTCGCAGATGCAGCGGACCGTGGAACTGACCGCGGGCGATCGCAGCTTCGTGCTCATCTACGACCACACCTTCGGCGATTGCACCGAGTCCATCGCGCAACAGGCGACCCCCGGCGCGAGCGTCGACGCCGAGTGGCAGATGCACGAACAAGCCCGGGTGACGATCGGCGAGTGTCCGACCCGGCCCGAACCCGACCGGCCCGGTGATCTCCGACTGCGTGGACAGTTCCTGGAGATCTACGTGCAGCGTTCTCTCTGGTGCAACGGCTACGAGGCCAAGATGGTCTACGCACGGACCAACGAGCCCCGCGCCGAAGACGTGCTGGTGCGCCGCTACGCGCTTCACTTCAACCGGCGCGACGCCCGGCGGCTGACCGAACTCTTCAGCGACCAGGGGTCGCTCGTCGAGCCCTTCAACCGGACGCCCGAGGATCACGCGTCCCGGCACGACGGCCGGGCGGCGGTGTTCCAGTGGTACGCGGAAGCGTTCGAGAACACGCCGTGGCTCAGCCTGAACGTCACTGGTGTGGAACCAGGGGCGACCCCGGGCGCCTACGTGATGAACTGGCAGTACATGGACCCGCGGCTCGACCTGCCCTTCGGTGGCCGCAACCGCTTCACGATCGCGGGCGGCGAGATCTTCGAGACCTCGATCGAGATCACGAACACCGAGATCGAGGTCGAAGGCCTCGAGGGTGCGACCGAAGAGTCTGGCAGTGCGGCCCCGCAGGCGCTGGACACCAACGATGCAGACGCGGCCGCCGCTCCCGCCGCGGATGGAGCGGATGCCGCGGAAGAGGGCACCACCGAGCCGCTGGCGGACCCCGAGGCTGGGGACGGTGGCTGAGGGGGACGACCCCACGCCTCCTCGGTCCCGACCTTCGGCGCGCTCTTCGACGACGTCGAGCGGGCGCACAGCTCCCAAAGCGCGGCGGAAGAAGTCAGGCAAGTCCGGCGCGAAGCCGGCGGCCAAGAAACGCAAGCGACCTTCCTCCCGCGCCGATGCAGCGTCCCGCAGCGACGCATCCAAGACCCAACCCAAGTCTCGGACCCCGTCGGCGAAGCGGCGCACGCCCAAGTCCGAGCCGGACGCCGAGACCAGTTCGCCGGAAGAAGGCCCGATCATCGTCACGGGCGTGGTCGGCCGGCTGGGGCAACTCCTCGTGCGGGTGCTGCACCGTGAATCCTCGGTGGTGGGCATCGACCGGCGCGAGTTCCCGTCGTGCCCGAAGGATGTGGTCCACCATCCGATCGACCTGCGCCGCAAGAAGACCCGCGACGTCTTCCGCCAGGTGCGCGCGCGTGCGGTCGTGCACCTCGGGGTGCTGCACGATCCGCGGGCGAGCGACCGAGACCGGCACAAATGGAACGTCGTCGCGTTCCAGAAGTTGCTCGAGTACGTGGCCGAATACGACGTGCCCAAACTCGTCGTGCTCTCGAGCGCCAACGTGTACGGCCCTCAGCCGGACAACCCGCAGTTCTTGACCGAGGACGCGCCGCTGCTCGGTTCACAGACCTTCCGCAACATGCGCGACCTGGTGGAGATGGACATGCTCGCGCAGTCCTTCTTCTGGAAACACCCCGACACCGAGACGGTCGTGCTGCGGCCGGTCCACATTCTGGGTGGGGTGCGCAACGCGCCGAGCAACTACCTGAGGCTCGAGAACCCGATCACCATCATGGGCTTCGATCCCATGGTGCAGGTCATTCACGAGCGGGACGTCGTGGGTGCGATCGAACGCGCCCTGACCCCCGGCGTGCGCGGCATCTTCAACCTGCGCGGGCCGGGCGAGCTCCCGCTCAACAAGGTGCTTCGGATGCTGGGCCGCACGTCCCGTCCCGTGCCCGCGTTCATGGCCAAGCTCGCGCTCGAGCGCTTGTGGACGCTCCGGCTCACCAGCTTCCCGGCGCCGGAGATCGACTTCATCCGCTACGTCTGCATGGTCGACGACACCCGCGCGCGCGAGGTCATGGGTTTCGAAGCCAAGTACAGCTTCGAAGACGCGGTGCGGTCGGTCCTGAGCGAACGCTAGCGAGCGCATGCGCCCGCGGGTGGGCGCTTCTCCGGGCAGGTTGGTCAGCGCCGGCTCACGGGCGCCTCGCTCCACGCAGGTTGGTCAGCGCCGGCTCACGGGTCGCTCGAGCGATGGGGACGTCAGTGGTGCAGGCCGAAGCCGAACGAGAAGTTCCACTGGCGCTGCAGGTCGAGTCCGGCGACGTCGTCGTCGAAGTCCTCAGGGTTCCGAAGATCCCAGTGCATGCCGAAGTTCACCGCGAAGATCCGGTAGCGGATCTCCATGCCGACCATCATGCGGGCTCGGAACTGGCGCAGTTTGTCGAACAAGCCGTAGTTGCCGTAGTCCTGGTTGGAGCCGGTGCAGCTGAACGTGGAGGACGCGGGCGGCATCATCGGATCCGGCCAACCGGGGGCGGGCGCGCACTCCTCGAAGGCGTTGCGTTCCGGCGTCAGGTCCACGAACTCCCCATCGGCCAACGTCCACTGAAGTTGGGCGCCGACGATGGGGGTGATCATCACCGAGCCGCCTGCCACGAGCCGCTTGGACACGATGAGGTCGAACGAGGGAACCGTCAGGCTGTACTCGTCGTCCCCGGTCACGGTCGACACCGCAGCGCGAATGGCGATGTCCGGCAAGAACGCCGGAATGCCTTCGCGGAAACCTTCGAGCAGCGCGATCTTGATCTCCGCGCCCCAGATCCAGAGATCCGTGTTGTAGGCGTGGCCCGCATTGAGGCCGAGCTCGAACCCGAACGGGAGCCCTTTGCGGATCATCAAGCGCGAGAGGTAGTAGTGGTTCTGGAGGAACCGGTTGCCCGTCGCGTAGTCGGACATGTCGTCGCCTTCGGTGCCGTTGCGCCAGAAGTCCGAAGCGGAGTTCTCGGTGATGCCGACGACACTGGTCTCGAACCCGACGTAGAACCCGCGCGTCCCGTTGGTGCGGGCCGGCGTGAGTACCGTGGGTGCGACCGCGAATCCGAGTTGCGCGATCAAGCGGCGGTACGCGTCCTGGTCCGGGGAGAACGACCCCGGCGACATCGGATCTTCGAGCCGCAGTCGAGAGAGCGCGAGGTCCATCTCATCCGCAGCGGCGGGCGGCGGAGAGACGACGAGACCGGCCACCGACAGAAGCGTGGCCAGACAAAGGCCCCGCCCGATTCCCGTGGTACGCCGCACACATCGTGTGTAGCGAGTAGAGCACCTTGGGGTCAAGCTCGAACGCCCACCCTGCGCCGACCCCGACTGGCCCGCGCCGACCCCGCTTCAACCGCCTCGAATGCCCCGAACGCCGAAACTCCGCGCCTCGCCACTCCCCAGCCCGCTCCGCATCGTGCTGGTCGAGCCTGAGATCCCCCCGAACACCGGGGCAGTGGCCCGGACCGCGGCGGCGACCGCCTCCGCCCTGCACCTGGTGGGCAAACTCGGGTTCCGCATCGACGAACAAGCGGTGCGGCGGGCCGGTCTCGACTATTGGCCGTTGGTCGACCTGCACCAGCACCCCGACCTCGGATCCTTCGAGAACGCCCACCCAGAGGCTCGTCTGCACCTGTTCACGTCCAATGCGCCCCGCTCCCATCTCGAGATGGACGTGCGTCCAGGCGACGGGTTGGTGTTCGGCAAAGAGAGCGTCGGGCTCTCGGCCGAACTGCTCGAGCGGTACCCGGAGCGGGTGTGGGCCATCCCCACGCTGGGACCGGTTCGGAGCCTCAACCTGTCCAACGCCGTCTCGATCGTGGTCTACGAAGCGCTGCGCAAACTGGGCGCCTTGGACCACCCAAAGCTTCAGGACGACGCCATCTGAGCGGAATCGGGCGCAGAACGGCCCGTGAACCGAGGTTTACGATCGTGGACCGATCGCGACTACCTGACCAACTCGAGATCGGTGTTTCGAAGAGAAAACCAGGGGAAATCGTGTCGTTCGGCCTCGTGGCGCCAGCGCTCAATCCCTGGCACGATCATCGCAAGAGTGACACCCGTCCACTCACAGGAGCCCTCTCGATGCGGATTCGCGCACTACTACTCACTCTCCCCCTCACCGTCATTCTCTCCGGCTGTCCAGTCTGGGGGGACGATGACGGCCCGATGACGTGCGTTGGCCTCGGCTGCGCATGCTTCGACGACTTCGACTGCAGCGCCGGCACGGTCTGCGGCGACGACGGTTTCTGCGAGGTGCCGCCGGAATGTGTCGCCGACCGCGACTGTCCTTCCGGCGAGACCTGCTCGCTGGGCCGTTGCATCGGCGAGGAGCCCGAGTGCACCCGCCCGAGCGACTGCGACACGGGTGAGACCTGTTCCGCGGCCGGTATGTGCGTCCCTGACCTCCCCGACGCCTGTCGCACCCATGGCGACTGTCCGGTCGGCGAGTACTGCGGCGAAGGCGACGTCTGCACCGACAGCGGCACCTGCAGCCGCGACGAGGACTGCACCGACGAAGGGTTCGTCTGCGACTACCGCGGCACCTGCACCCCGCCGAGCAACTACTGCGACGACCACAACGACTGCGGCACCGACGAACTCTGCGTCGAAGGCTTCTGTCGCGGACCCGCCGACACTTGCCAGTTCAACTACGAATGTGGACCGGGTCGCGCTTGTCTCAACGGTGGCTGCACCCCGATTTGTGGCAGCGAAGCGGACTGCGGCTCGGGCACCAGCTGCGACGGTGGGTTCTGCCGACCGACGACCGAGTGTACGACGACCGGCGACTGCGCCAGCGGACACTGCGTCGAAGGCCGCTGTCTCCCCGACTGCCGACCGACCAGCACCTGCGAAGGCGGAGAGCTCTGCGAAGCGGACGACTTCTGTCATCCGGACTGGACCCGCGACCCCTTCTGCACCACCAGCGACGACTGCGCCGAAGGCAGCGTGTGCATCGATGGCGCTTGCCGGACGCCGTGCCCGAGCATGACCGCCACCGAGTGTATGATGACGGACGTGAGTCTCACGGTCTGCGCCGCCGACGACCTCTGCTACACGAGCAACGAAGTCGACCCCGAGTGTGCCGACGAACGCACCTGCGCCGACGGCCGAAGCTGCATCAACGCCATCTGCCGCTGACCTGAGAGCCTCGAGTGACCGAGCTGCCCTGTCCCCTTTGAGGGGGCAGGGCAGTTTTCGTTGGAGTCTGGTACGGAGGATGGCTCCTCAGTCCTCATCCAGGGGTCCAAGGATTCCTTCTAAACCCCCACCACTCTGGTAAAAGGTGTGCCGGGGGGATGTTCGGGAATGGAGCGGGAGTTCTTGGTGGTGGGGGAAGGTTCGTTCGCACAGCAATGTGCGGAGATGGCCTCCTGTGGCTGCACGCCCGCGGCCGCCGCCTCTCCGGATGGATCGCTCGAGGCGTTCGCGACAAGCGTCGGAGTTCCTCACTTTCGGACCCGAGAGGCGCTCGCTGAGTTCCTGACGGAGCACTCGGTCGACTACCTCTTCAGTCTGAACAACCCACTCGTACTCACCCCCGAGATGCTCGCGTGTGTGTCGGGGTTGGCGGTCAACTACCACGACTCGATGTTGCCCGCGTACGCCGGGCTGCACGCGACCACCTGGGCGGTCGCCGCCGGAGAATCCGAACACGGGGTCACGTTCCATGAGGTCGTCCCGGACATCGATGCCGGACGCATCCTGCTCCAGCGGGCCATCTCCGTGGAGGCTCAGGAAACCGCGGTCTCTCTCAACGCGAAGTGTTTCGAAGCGGGGCTCGAACTCTTCGACGAGTTGTTGGATCGACTGCGTGACGGGCAAGTGGCCACCAGACCGCAGGTGGGCAAGCGGAGTTACTTCGGTGCAAGACACCGACCGCTGGGCGGTGGATTCCTCGACCCCCGTCAGTCGGCCGCCACCCTCGAACGGTTGATCCGATCGCTCGAGTTCGGGCCCACCCCCAATCCGGTGGCGCTGGCGAAACTCGCTACGACGGACGGTGTCTTCGTGGTTCGAGAGGCCCACGTCGAAGCGGGCGGTTCGACGCCCGGCGAGGTCTCCCGACTGACCCGCGACGGATCGGGACTCTGGTTTCCGGCGCGCGGAGGGGGACTTCGATTGACCCGGCTGGAGACCCTTGAGGGACAGCCGGTCTCCCTCGACGCCTGTCCGCTCGAGCTGGTGGCGCAGCCAACGCTCGATGGGTGGATCGAACGGGATGCGACGCTTGGCCGCTACGATCGGTTCTGGTGGAAGCGTTGGTGGATGCCGCGTTTCGAACATCCACTCCTCACGTCCCAGCGCGCGCCGACGCCCGCTGTTGTCCAGCGGCCGGCATCCGCCGAGACCTGCCAGGCCTGGGCCGCGCTCGGCGAACACGAGCACTTCACCAGGGACACCACGGACCGGGCGGGCATCGCGCGGGCGGCGGCGGTGAGCTTCTGCATCTACGCGGTGCGGGTGGGGTCGGGCGGCGGGGTGACACCGCGGGTGGTTGGACACCGCGGTCCGGGCCAGGTCGACCTGCCCGACCACCGCGTCTCCGCCGTGCCGATGAGGCTGCCTGCGCTCGAGTCCACCCTCGGGCAGATCACGGATCATGTGCGCGCTGAGTTCGACCGCTGCCGGTCCCGCGGCGCACCGATGCGCGACCTCGCGCGGCGATGGAGGGGCGGGCCGGGTGCGCTCGACTCGTTTGGGGTGCGCATCGACCAGAGCACCGGTGGAGAGCCGGCGCCGCTGGTGCTCGACCTGTCGGGTCCGAAGCCGATGTGGAGGTCCGACGGAACCTTCGACGACGCGTCGCTGCTTCAAATCGACGCCAACGTCGGACACCTTGCGGGCGAGCTGGCGGCCGGTGCGCTGCCCGCGTCCGCGGCGATGTCCGAGACCGCTTCGGTGCTGCGCGGCCCACGGGTGGTTGGCGTGCGGACGACCGTCGCCACGCGGTTCGAACAAGCCGCGCGCCAGCGGGGGTCCGATCCGGCCCTCCTCGTCGCCGATGGGTGCACGACGTATGCGAGTCTGCTCGAGCAGTCGCAGGCGGTCGCCGCCGGACTCGCGGCGAAAGGTGTGGGGCCGGGCAGCCGCGTCGGCATCATGTGCCGGTCTCCGGCGCCGTTCGTGGTGGCGCTCCTCGGGAGCATGCGTTGCGGTGCCGCGTACATCCCCATCGACCCAGAGTTGCCCGACGCTCGAACCGAAGCCATTCTCGAGGTCGCCCGCCCGGCCCGAGTGATCGTGGATGAACCAAGGACGGCCCCCGCGGCAGACACCGTGTTGGAGGACCTGGCGTCGCTGCTCGAACTGGGCCGTCGGAACACGGTGCCCAAGGGGCCCGACCTCGACGACGCGGCGTATGTCATCTTCACGTCGGGATCGACGGGACGGCCGAAGGGCGTGGAGGTCACCCACCGCAACCTCGCCGCTCAGCTCGATGCGCGGCTGTACGGATACGGCGACTGCGCCCCTCACATCGGTACGTTTCACTCCTTGGCCTTCGACTCTGCGGTCGCCGCGCTCTTCTGGTCATTGACCACCGGCGGCGCGCTTTACGTCGCCGACGCCGATACGCGGCGCGACCCCGAAGCCATGCGCACCGCGATCGCACGACATCGGTGCACCCACGTCGATGTGCCGCCGAGCGCGTGGGGCGAGCTGTTGGCTGCGGGCGTGCACCAACTCGACTCTCTCGAAGCGGTGATCGTCGGCGGCGAAGCCTGTTCCCCGCATCTGGCTCGGGCCCAGCTCGAAGCGCTCCCGGAGGTCGCCTTGTACAACGAGTACGGACCGACCGAAGCGACCGTGTACGCGACGGTGCACCTCGTCGATCAAGCCTCGGTGGACCGGGGTGGTTCTGTGCCCATCGGGCAACCCATCGCCAACCTCGAAGCGCGGGTGGTGGATGGGTTGGGGCAGCCGTTGCCCCAAGGCTACCCAGGCGAGCTCTGGATCGGCGGACCGCAGGTCGCCAAGGGGTACGTCGGTCAAGTCGCCCTGACCGACGAGCGGTTCCCGAGGACGTCGGAGGGGCGCTTCTACCGAACGGGTGACCTGGCTCGTGTGGACGCGGACGGGCAGCTGCGGCTCAGCGGTCGGATCGACCGGCAGGTTCAGGTCCGCGGACACCGGGTGGAGCTCGGGGAGGTCCGCAACGCGCTGGTGGCCTTGCCGGAGATTCAAGCCGCGGCGGTTCAGGCGCGGCCGCGGGGCGGGACCACCCAGCTCGTCGCGCACGTGGTGATGGCCTCGGCTGCCACGTTCGACGCACGCCGGATCCGCGCGGACCTCCGACGCTCCTTGCCGACCTACATGATCCCCTCTGCGATCGGCCGCGTCTCCCACATTCCACGCACCGCCGCCGGCAAGGCGGACCTGGGCGCGCTCCCGCCGTTGCGTGCCCCGTCCCGTCCGGGCGCGCCGCCGAGGACGCCTCTCGAAGCGTCGGTGCTGGGGTTGATGCGGGAAGAACTCGACAACCCTACGTTCGGCGTCGACGACGATTTCTTCGAGTCGGGCGGCCACTCGCTGATGGCCATGCGACTTGCGCGACGACTCGCGGACGACCATCCCGCGGCGGGCATCCGGGTGGTCAGCGTGTACCAGTGTCCCACCGCGGCGCGCCTGGCCGTCCGGCTCTCCGCCCCTCATGCGGTGGACACAGAGCACGCCCACTTCGTCGTGCCGATCCAGCCAGGCGAACCGGAACGCGTGCCGGTCTACGCCGTGCATGTGCTCGGCGAAGGCGCGGCGTTCTTCCGACCGCTCGCCAGACGTCTCGGATCGACCCGGCCCGTGATCGGCCTCGCCTCGCCGGTGCGTCCGGACGCCAGCCATCAGCTGACCGGCATCGAAGAACTCGCACGGCGGTACTGCCGCGAGTTGCTCGCGCGCCAGCCGAGCGGCCCCTACTGCCTGACCGCGGTGTCGCTGGGCGGTGTGGTCGCCTGGGAGATGGCGCAGCAGCTGCGCCGCATGGGTCGGTCTGTGGAGCTGCTGGCGTTGTTCGATACGTTCGGTCCGCGCCCGCCGCCCCAGGCGTTGAGACATCGCGTGGCGACCCACCTGCGCGGGATCCAAGCCGCGCCCGTCGAGTACATCGGAAGCCGGATCCGCCAACGTCTGGGTCACCTCGCCGAACTGATTCGGGACACGCGTGTCCGGGTGTCGGAGCGCCTGGGGCGATCACTCAGTCCGGAGATGAAGTTGCAGCTCGCCATGCGGCGCAACCTCGAGGCCAGTCTCGAGTACCGGATCGAGCCGCTGGACGGCCCCGTGGTCATCTACCGGGCAACCGAAGAGTGTTACTACGACGAGTCGTACGCGGGCGATGGGCTGGGCTGGGCCGGCTACGCGAGCGAGGTGGAGGTCGTCGACGTGCCGGACACCCACATCGGCATCGTCTCGGAGCCGGCGGTCGGCGTGCTGGCAGAGGACTTGGCCATCCGACTCGCTGCCTTGGATGCCTTGGGCATGCGACGCGCGCCGGCCTGATGCGCCGGGTGTCTGTGGCCACTGGGTTCCCGCGCCGACCGAATGTCGGCGGAGGGCGCAAACTCACTCGCCTCCGGTGGGCTCTGCTGTTAACGTCGGCGCCCGCTTCGGCTTCGGCCGTGTGCAACCCGGGAAGGAACCTGTCGTGATCATTGGAGTCCCCACGGAGATCAAACCGCGCGAGAACCGCGTCGGCATCAACCCTGGCGGTGTGCTGGGCCTGGTTCAGGCCGGCCACAAAGTGCTCGTCCAGAAGGGTGCAGGGTTGGGCTCCGGCTTCTCGGACGAAGAACTCGCCCTCGCGGGGGCCACGATCGTTCCGACCGCTGCCGACGCCTGGGGCGCGGAGATGGTCATCAAGGTCAAAGAGCCGCTCGAAGCGGAGTTCCAGTACTTCCGCGAAGGCCTGACGCTCTTCACCTACTTGCACCTCGCGCCCCTCGAGGAGCTCACCAAGCAGCTCATGGCGAAGAAGGTGCGCGCGATCGCGTACGAGACGATCGAAGGACCGGGTGGATCGCTTCCGCTCTTGCGGCCGATGAGTGAAGTGGCTGGCCGCATGGCCGTTCAGGTGGGCGCGTGGTGCCTCGAGAAGGAACACGGCGGCAAGGGCCTGTTGCTCGGCGGCGTGCCGGGCACCCGTCGTGGCCGCGTCGCCATTCTCGGCGGTGGCATCGTGGGCTCCAACGCCGCGCGCATCGCGGTGGGCATGGGCGCGCATGTGACCGTGCTCGACATCGACGCGACCCGCATGGGCTACCTCGAGGACGTCTTCCAGGGCGCGATCGAGACCCTGTACTCGGATCCGAAGAACGTCGCCTACGCGGTGGAGTGGGCGGACCTGCTCATCGGGGCGGTGCTGGTCACCGGCGCGCGCGCGCCGCGCCTCGTGACCGAAGAAGCCCTCAAGACGATGGAAGACGGCTCGGCCGTCGTCGACGTCGCGGTGGACCAGGGCGGCTGCATCGAGACCTGTCGCCCCACCAGCCACGACAACCCGACCTACGTGGTCGAGGGCGTGGTGCACTACTGCGTGCCGAACATGCCGGGCGCGGTTGCGCAGACGAGCACGTTCGCGCTCACGAACGTCACCCTCAAGTACGCCGAACGCATGGCGTCGCTCGGCGTCGAGAAGTGCGTGAAGGACGACCCCGGTCTGGCGCTCGGCGTCAACTGCTGGGATGGCGCGTGCACCTACCAGGCGGTCGCGGACGGAGTGGGGGTGGAATACACCCCGCTGTCCCAAGTTCTGAAGTAGGCATGCTGTTGTTTGCCCCCGCCTCTGCCGGTGCCCACGCCTGTGGTCCAGCGCGAGTCGGGGCGGGCAACGCTGGCAGTCGGGGGGCGCGTCGTTGTCCCGCGGTCTGACCGCGACAGCCGTCGTGGTGCTTGGCGCCACCGTGGCGGCCTTCGTGCTCCTCACGTCTGGGCCGGACATCGACCGCGGGCTGCTCACCCAGCTCGAGCGGCGCGGAGTGATTGGCGTGCTCGGCGAAACGCCCCCGGACCTCTTCGAACTCGAACTGCCCGAGACGACGCTGCGCCCGGTCGATTCGGAAGCCATGCTCAAAGCATTGGACGCCGACGATCCCATCGCGCTCCGGGAGGCGATGTCCGACGCTGGCTTGGACGCCCTCCTGGTCGCGGCGGGCCGACGGACCGAGGAGACACCCGCCACCCTGCGTGAGGCCCTGGTGCAGTACCGGCACGTGGACGGGCTGCGCGGCATCTACCTGACGCCGACCTTCGGGCTCTACGAACCGGCCATCTCGGCGGACCTCGGCGAAGAGGCCTCGGTCATGTTGCCGCAGGTGGCCCGCACCATCCTCGAGGGAAACGACCCGCCGCGGGTCAGCCGTTTTCCAGAGCCTCTCCGCCGGATTCGAAGCGTGGAGGTGATGGTGCTGCTCCGAGACCGCGGCCGAGCCAGGCTCTGGCGAAGCGCCCGCGGGAGCTCGGTGGGCCGGGCCTTGGTGACGGCCGCCGTGGTCGCGCGCCAGCGGTGGGAAGAGCGGGAGCAGGCACTCGGCGGCCCGCTCGACGGACGACTTCCGCACCTCGACGTCGAAGTCACGCTGCTCGAGGAAGACGGAACCCTCGGGGTCACGGCGCCTGCGTTCGTCGAACGCGCG
Source organism: Deltaproteobacteria bacterium (assembly GCA_034670305.1). Classification (GTDB taxonomy): domain Bacteria; phylum Myxococcota_A; class Polyangia; order Polyangiales; family Houyiibacteriaceae; genus JAXMNT01. Next base: position 62,136 of record JAXMNT010000028.1, on the reverse strand, counting down.
TTCTACGAGGACCACGGGGTCGCGTACGAGTCGCCCGGCGCTTGGCGTTATCAACTGCCGGACGCCACGCGGGTGGCAGGCGAAGGATCTGCGGTGCGGGCCTATGAGAAGTTGTTTCAGGACAACGCGCTCCCCGAAGACAGCCTTCGTCGCGCGGACCTTCGGTTCTACCGGCTCGTGACCGCGTCGGTTGGGCGTTCTCCCGCGCCCTTCTCCACCGATGGTTTGGGGCCCGACGCGGTGCTGGACGTGGTCGACGACCTGCTCTGAACCTCGGCCTCGGCGTCCGGTGATTCTGGGTGCGGTGATTCTGGGTGCGGTGATTCTGGGTCCGGTGATTCTGGGTGCGGTGATTCTGGGTGCGGTGATTCTGGGTGCGGTGATTCTGGGTGCGGTGATTCTGGGTGCGGTGATTCTGGGTCCGGTGATTCTGGGTGCGGTGATTCTGGGCCCGCGGTGTCCGGCGTCGTCTCCACCGGTTCTCGGCGGCCCGAGCGTTCCACGTCCGCGGCTTCGGCTTCCTCGGGCTCCACCGTTTCGGGGAGCTCCACCCGGGACGTGCGCTCCACGCTGCCGGGCAGGCGCACCAGGAAGGTCGTGCCTTCGCCAATCCGGGTCCGAACCAGGATGCGCCCCCCGGCCGCCGCGATGATGCGCTGGGAGAGCGCGAGCCCGAGACCTGTGCCGCGCTCCTTCGTCGTGACGAACGGAACGAAGAGTTTCGGGAGCACGTCGTCGGTGATGCCAGGACCGGTGTCGCGCACCGCGATCTCCGCCCACGCCTCGCCGGCCCGCATCACACGCGCGGTCTCGAGCCGCAGGGAGCCGCCGCCGGCCATGGCTTGAAGCGCGTTCTGCGTGAGGTTGAGCAAGACCTGACGAAACTGCTCGAGGTCGATGCGCACGAGCGGCAGCTCGGGGTCGAGCTCGACGGTCAACTCGGTCCCGACCGCCTGACACTCCGGCCGGATGAAGTGCGCCGTTCGATCCAGGGCCAGGTTCACATCGGTCGGCCGTGGGTCGCCCTTGCTCGGTTTGGCGTAGTCCAGGAAGGTCGAGACCACCCGATTCAACCGGTCGACTTCCTCGACGATGATGTCGAGGAACTCGTCCGGGTCCTCGTCTCCGGGCGTGCTGAGCCCGGTCTCGGTGAGGAACTGCGCGCTGGCTTTGATGGCGCCGAGCGGGTTGCGGATCTCGTGCGCGAGACCCGCCGCCATCTCACCCATCGCCGCGAGGCGGTCGCGCTCCTTGAGTTGCTGGTACTGGCGGGAGTTCTCGAGCGCGATGGCGGCCTGCGCGGCGAGCCCGGCGAGGAGCTGCACTTCTTCGGGGCTGAACGCGTCGAGCAGCCGCTCGTCGCGCACCGAGAGGATCCCGTAGAGATCCCCTTCTTGCGACTCGACCGGCAAGCACACCGAGGAGTGCATCGCGCGCATGGTCTGGGCGATCTCGTAGAGCGTCTCGGCTTCGCGATCCTCGCCGATGTGGCGCTGCTCCGAGAGGGCGCGTTCGACGTTCTCGAGGATGACGAATCCGTCGCGCTTCAGCCGTTCGAGCAGTGGACCCGCCGGCGCCATCTCGAGCCGCGGGACCGGTTCGGGACCCAGATGTCCGACCAGATCGTAGTGCCGGCGGCCTTCGCGAAGAAGGTACAGGCTCGCGTGCGTGACGCGGCGGGACTGTTCGAGTCCGTTCATCAAGACGATGGAGAGATCGTTGCTCTCGAGCACGTGCGCGACCGTGCGACGGAGCGCGAGCACGTGGCCCTCGAGGTCGAAGCGGTCCCGAAACAGCACCTGGCCGATCTTCTCTCGCACCCGCGAGCGCACCGGATCGACCAGGACCAGCACCGCGAGGGACGCGACGACGGCATGCAGGAAGTACCGCTGACCCCCGAAGTGCACGAGCAACCACAGGATGGCGGCGAGCGTGAACGAGAGCGCGGTCAAGACACCGAGCCGCCCGGCCAGCTCGTACAGATCGATCAGCCGGTACTGCAGCACCGACTGGTAGAGCATGTAGAGGAAGACCAGCACCAGCACGGTGCCCACCGGCGGGATCTCGACGCCGAGGTAGGGCAGGTATTCGATCAGGGTGAAGAACGCGGCCAGGCCGCCGACCGCGGTGAGGAACGCGAGCCGCCCGCCTTCGAACCGCGAGGTCGCTTGGCGCGAACGCACGAAGAGCATCGCGAGCGGCGCGACGAGGAACACGATCACGTACGCGAGCACCGCGGTGCGCACGACGATGTGTTGGTAGAAGGGGGTGGCGGTCGTCGCGATGATCAGCGCCGCGATGAACAACGCCGCGCGGTTGATCTGCTGCATCAACCGGTTCTCGTCCGCGATGAAGGCACGGAAGAACTGCACCGCGGCGAGCGGCAAGAGCACACCGAACGCGAGGTTGAGCCGCGTGAAGAACGGGTGCGGCAGCAACTTCGTGAAGAACGTGGTGAGGTACCAGAGCCCCGCGTTCAGCGCCAAGAGCGCGAAGGGCCAGTGATCGCGCCGCTTGCCGGAACGCAGCAGCACGCTGCCCGCGAGCGCGAGCGAGACGATGGCGGCGATGAGGGAGATCTGGACGCGAAGATCGATGGGGTGAAGCGTAGCAGCGAAGCCGGAGGCGACGCCGATGCCGATGCCGATGCCGATGCCGATGGCGAAGCCGAAGTCGAGGCTTGCCGTTACGGGCTACGGACCCTTGCCCCTGCCCTTGCCCCTGCCCTTGCCCTTACGGACCCGTGCCCTTCCTCAGAACTGACCGAACCGCACCAAGGGCAAGGGCAGGGGCAAGGGCATCGCGCCTTTGGCGCTGGCAAGGGAGCTGCAGAACCGCAGGACCGCAGAACCGCACCAAGGGCAAGGGCAGGGGCAAGGGCATCGCGCCTTTGGCGCTGGCAAGGGAACCGCAGAACCGTTTGGCGGATTTTTGGCCGGGTGGCCGGAAAATGATCTTGCGCGGTGGAGAAGGGTGGGTTACTGGTAATACCACTTACTGGTAATACCAATCTATGGCCCTCAAACAAAACGCCGCGGATCAAGCCGCAGACCGCATTCGCAAGGGGATTCTGGGTGGGGAGTTCCCCGCTGGGACCACGTTGCCAGGGGAGCGAGACCTCTCGGAGCGGCTCGGGGTCAGCCGACTCACGCTCCGAAGCGCGCTCGCCAACCTTCAGGCGCAGGGGCTCATCGAGAAGGTGCATGGGTCGGGCAACCTCGTGCTCGATTACCGGGAGCGGGGTGGGGTGGAGCTGATCGCCCACCTCGCGCGGCACGCGATCGAAGGCGGCAAGGTGCCGCTCTCGCTGCTGGGCGACCTGCTCGAGTTTCGGCGCCTCATCGCGACCGAGCTGCTCGGTCTGGTCGCGGCGCGTGCGACCTCGGAAGAACTTCGCGGGCTCCGAACCCACCGCGCGACCATGGGGCCGCTGCTCGGCGACGCGGACGCGTTCATGCGCGCCGACCTCCAGTTCGCGCGCCTGCTCGTTCGGGCGGCGCACAACCTGACGCTCGAGCTGCTCTACAACACGGTGCAGCGCATGGTGATGGATCACCCTGGGCTCGAGGCCGCGTTCGGGGTCAACGCACCCGCGACGTTGAAGACGTACGACCGGGTCCTCGAGCTGCTCGAGTCCCGCGACCCGGATCAGGTCCGAGCGTTCGCGCGCTCCGCCTTCGAGCCGCTCGATCGCCGCACGATGGACCGGCTGGAAGAAGTCGCCCGCGCGCTCGAGGGCGCCGGCCAACTCAAGAAGACGGCAGGAACGCCGGAGGCCAAAACGCCTTCTGCCCCCGCCGAACCGAAGTCGTCGCGCTCCGTGCGCGCCAAAGAGCTGGAGGAATGATGCGATTGTCTTGGATCGAGCGGCGTTGGATGCACGCCATCTTCGAAGGGTTCGCACCACCTGCGGACGAGTCTTCCGCGGACGACCGGGTGCTCACGCCCCGGCCCGGCGAGGTCGACTACGTCGGCGGGTTCCTGGAGGCGAACGAACACGCCAGCCCCATCGCCAAGGTGGGCATGCGGTTCGCGTGTGCGCTGGTGGGCACCTCGCCCATCTGGACCGGCAAGGCAGCCAAGGGCATCGACCGGTTGAGCGCGAACGAACGCGCCGAACTGCTCGACGCCCTGAGTGAACACCGGCTGGGTCTCGTTCGCGAGCTCACCTGGCTGATGAAGGTGCAGGCGTCGATGACGCTCTTCGGCACCAAGAGCATCCGGGCGCGCTCCGGGTACGACCGAAACCGCGAAGGGCAGACTCCGGTCCGACTTCGCCTCGTGGGATCCAAATCCAAGAAGCAGGTGGCGTGATGTTCGAGTCGTTCCGGAAGTACGTGTACGAAGACCAAGCCGAGATCGTGATCGTCGGCACCGGTGCAGGCGGCGCGACCGCGGCGCGGGTGTTGGCCGCGGCGGGCCGCGATGTGCTGATGCTCGAAGAAGGGCCGAAGCTCGACAACGCCGAACGTCGCCGCGATGCCATCGGCGCGATGAGCTCCGCGATGCGCATGGCGGGATCGCAGACCACCACGGGCACGATGCCGATCCCGGTCCTGCAGGGCGTCTGTGTGGGCGGAAGCACGGCGATCAACTCCGGCATCATCTGGCGCATGCCCGAAGACGTGCGCGACGAGTGGATGGCCGAGCATGGACTCGACTGGCTCGTGGACGACGCGGAGCTCAACCGCATCTACGAGGTCATCGAAGACGAACTCGAGGTCGAATCGACCCAGGACGAAGTCCGCGGCGGCAACGCGCTGCTCATGCAAAAGGGCGCCGAGGCGCTCGGTCTGCCGGGCAAGCCGATGCAGCGCAACGCCCGCCGCTGTCAGGGCAAGGGCGAGTGTCTGCAGGGCTGTTCGGGCGAACGCCGCCAGAGCATGGACGTCTCCTACGTGCCGCGCGCGATTGCAGACGGAGCGCGACTGACCACTGGATGCCGGGTCGAGAAGGTGTGGATCGAAGCCGGTCGCGCGGTCGGGGTGATGGGATCGCGGATCGACCTTCGGACCCGCAAACCGGTGGGACGTTTCCGCGTCCGCGCCGAACACGTCATCGTCTCTGCCGGCGTCGTGCACACGCCGATCATTCTCCGAAAGAGCGGTCTGCGTGGCCTCGTCGGCGAACGGTTTCAGTCGCATCCCGGCACCGCGATCGTGGGCCGTTTTCCGGAGCCGGTGCGCATGAGCTTCGGCGCCACGCAGGGCTACGAGGTGCCGATGCGCGACCGTGGCTTCAAACTCGAGTCGCTCTCGCTGCCGCCTGAGATGCTGGGTGCGCGGCTGCCCGGCGCGGGGCGCGCATGGCAAGAGCGCGTGGCCAACCTCGATCACTTCGCGCAGTGGTGTTCGCAGGTCCGCATGGAGGCCAAGGGCCGCGTCCGCGGCGGTCCCTTCGGCCCGCTCATCTTCTTCGAACCGACCGAACGCGACCTCGCCAAGGTGCAGGAGGCGCTGACCCTCATCTGCCGGATGATGTTCGCCGCCGGTGCGGTGGAGGTCTACCCCGGCATCGACGGAGTGCCGGAGATCATCCGCGACGTCTCCGAAGTCGACGCGCTCGAGAACACGCCCTGGAAGCGGGGCCAAGTCCACCTGGTCGCCTCGCACCTGTTCGGCACCGCGGTCGCTGGCAGCGATCCGAGCCGAAGCGTGGTGGACGCGGAGCTTCAGTCGCACGAAGTGCGCGGCCTCTACGTGATGGACGCGAGCATCTTCCCGACCAACATGGGCGTGAACCCGCAACACTCGATCATGGCCGTCGTCTACCGCGCCGCCGAAGCCCTCGCCGCGAAAGCGGAAGCCCGCCAAGCCGCCTGAACGAACGAGTCGAGCTTCGGGATCGGCTCGGCTCGGCTCGGCTTCGGCGTCGGCGTCGGCTTCGGGGTCGGGGTCGGGGTCGGCTTCGGCTTCGGCTTCGGCGTCGGCTTCGGCTTCGGCTTCGGGATCGGCTTCGGCGTCGACGCCGACGCCGCGACGCCGTTTCGGCTACTACGTGAAGCGCTCCGCCAGCGCGCGGATGTGCGCCGGGCCCGTCCCACAGCACGACCCGAGGATCTCCGCGCCGGCATCCACCCAGCTGGACGCGAGCTCCGCGTAGCGCTCGGCGCCGGGCTCGGGCGACGCGGTCCACCCGATCTCATCGTTGGCGTGGCCGGCATTGGCGTACGCGCCGATGGGCACGCCGCACCCGGCGATGGCGTCGAGGAAGCGCCGGGTATCGAGCGCCGGCGTGCAGTTGACGAGGACGGCCCCCACGCCGAGACCGACCGCCCGGCGCGCGACCTCTGCCATCAGGTCGGGGGTGAGCAGCGAGGCCTCGGGCCCTGCCGTCAAAGCCAGCCACACCGGCCGACCCGTGGAGGTCGCGGCGCGGACGGCGGCGAGCGCCTCGTCCGGATGCGCAAAGGTCTCGCACAACAACAGGTCGCAGTGCGGCGCAAGCACCTCCGCGAGGCGCTGGTGCTCGGTTTCGGATGCGGCGCCGATGCTCCGCTCCGGCTCGTAGCAGTCCTCGAGGGGCGCGATGGAGCCGGCGACGCGTCCGTCCCCCGCGCCTGCCCGAGCGAGCTCCGCAGCGCGTTCGGCCAGTACGCGCCAGCCGGTGCCGCAGGTTCGTTCGCGGGTGCGAAACGTGTTGGTGGTGTGGACGGTGGCGCCCGCTTCCCGATAGGCGGTGTGGATGGCCAGGACCACCTCCGGATCCGTCTCGAGTGCCGACGCACTCCAGCGGGGAAGGGTGGTCGACACACCATGATGGGCCAACTCGCTGCCGAGTGGCCCATCCAGAATCGTGAATCCGACGACGCCGCCTAGGGGCCGGCGGGCGGCTGCGAACCGTTGTCGGTCATCGGATCCTCGGAGTTGGGATCGTCGTTCGGGACCGGATGCGGATCCGCCATGACGACGCCCAGGTCCGGCAGCCCCTCACCGACGAGGTTGGGCTCCGGGTGCGGATCGGCCTGGGCGGCACGCACCCGCTCGGCGATCTCAGCCGGCAGCGCATCCGACTCTTCGCTGTGGGCGTAGTCGCCAGAGAACGGCTCGGCTTCCTGAAGCGCCGACACGTAGCCGAGCCAGAGGCTGTCGATGCGTCGCGGATCGACGAGGTCGAGTTCCGATTCGACCGCGGCGTAGGAGTCGACGCAGAGAACGCTGTCCTCGCCGAACGCGACCACGAGTTCGGGCGCGCCAGCCGCGATGCCGAACTGCAACTCGATGCCCTCGAGCTGGGCTTCGCAGCCAGCCAAGGCAGTCTGCCAGACGTCCCGCTCGATCGTGGGCAGCGGCGCCGCGTCGTTTTCAAACGACCCGGACACGGTCTGCGTCTCACTGCCCGCGCAGGCCGTGGCGGCCAGCATGGTCAAGACGAGGATGTGCCTAACCCGGTTCATCTTCACACCTTCTTATACGATCCCAGACTGTATTGCTTCACTAATTGTGAAAGTCTAGGCCGCTTCATTCCCAACAACTCCGCGGCGCGGGTAATGTTCCCGTCCGCATCCATCAAGGCGCGTGCGATGCACTCGCGTTCGATGACTTTCTTGATCTCGAGGAGCGAGTTGTCCCCGCTTCGGATGCGGTCGTAGATCGAGTCTTCGACCGACTGGCTCTGGGGAACCTCGACCGGCTTCTCGACCGGGAGGAAAGACTCGCCCAAAGCCGCGAAATCACTGGGTTCTAGCCAGGCGCCTTCCGCGAACAGCGTGGCGCTGCGGAGCACGTTCTCGAGCTCCCGCACGTTGCCCGGCCAGGCATGGCGCTCGAGCATCTCCAGCACCTTGGGGGACGCCTGTCGGGGCTCGTCGCCCCGCTCGGCCGCAATTCGGGTGAGCAGATGGTGCGCCAGCTCGGGCAGATCGCCGATCCGGTCACGGAGGGGTGCCACATCGATGGAGACGCCGCGAAGGCGGTAGTAGAGGTCCTCGCGGAACGAACCGTCCTGGACCATGGCCTCGAGGTTGCGGTGGGTCGCGCAGATGATGCGGACGTCTACCTTGATGGCTTGGGTGCCGCCGACACGCTCGAACTCGCGCTCCTGGAGGACCCGAAGCAACGCGACCTGAGTCTTCGGCGAGATGTCGCCGATCTCATCGAGAAAGAGGGTGCCGCCGTCGGCGAGCTCGAACCGGCCCTTCTTGCGGGCGCTCGCACCCGTGAACGCCCCGCGCTCGTGGCCGAAGAGTTCGCTGAGCAACAGCGTCTCCACCAGGGCGGCGCAGTTGACCTTCACCAGCGGGCGGTCGCTGCGGGAGGAGTGACGGTGGAGCGCGTCCGCGACGAGTTCCTTGCCGGTACCGCTCTCGCCGCGGACGAGCACGGTGGCGTCGCTCGGCGCGACCTTGTCCAGCACCTCGAGCAGGTGGACGGTGCGATCCGACGTTCCGGCGATCACCGGGTAGCGGCGATCCATCTCCACCGAGCGCGTGCGCGGCGTGGGGATCTGCGAGGGACGCCGTCCGCCGAGGCGTGCGGTTCGCGAGTCGAGCTCGGAGAGTTCGAGGCGGGTCGGGCGGCCGCGCCACGCGTCCTTGGCTTCGTCGGGCACGCGGGCGGTGAGCGCGTCCTCGAGCGCGAACGCTTCGTGCAAGGTATGGGCGGCGCTCAAATCCGATGCGTCGCACTGGGCTTTGCAAAGGCGGATGAGGGCTTCGAGCCGCAGCTCATCGTCTTCGGCGCGAGCAGCGGCGGCCATCGCGCGCTGGGCGACCAAGAGCGTGTCGCCGCCGGCGGCTCGTTCGAGGTCTGCGTCGAGGATGGCGAGCTCGGCTGCCTGTTTCGGGGACTCGGTCTCCGGAAGCGCAGCGATGAACTTGCGTGCCGCCTGAAGGTCGCCCTCGACCAGGGAAAGTCGGACGAGCTCCACCAGCGGCTGGCTGGCTTTGGTGGATTCGACGCTCGCGAAGGACGCGTGTGCCGCTTCGAGGCTGGCCCGGCTCCGGTCGATCTCCCCGCGTCGCGCTTCGACGCGGCCGCGGAGCAACAGACATTCACCAGCGCGCACGGGAGGCAGGTCTTGGCCCCCGATGTGCTGGGCAAAGTCGCACAGCGCGCCGGCGCGTCGGGCGTCGCCAAGGCTGAGGTAGAGCTCGCCCAAGTTGATGCCCACCCGCGCGAGCATCGCTCGGTTGCCGAGGCGTTTCAGCAAGGTGACGGCTTCGTGGTAGCTGTCGAGGGCCTCTTTGTAGTTCCGGCGCAGGTGGGCCAGGACCGCGAGGTTCTCGGTGGCGATCGCCAAGTCGCGCGAGTCGTTGACCGCGGCGGCCACTTCGATCGCCCGCGCGAAGCATTCCCGGGCTTCGTCGAGACGCTGCTCCCGCATCCGTGCCACGCCCAAGTTCGTGCGCGCCTGGGCTTCTTCGTGGCCGAGGCCGGCAGCCTCCGCGGCGAGGCGGTTCGCTTCGAAGAAGACCGATGCGCTCGCGGCTTCTTTTCGCGCGAGTGCCACTTTGCCCAGCGTGTTGCGGGCGTGGATCATCAGCGGCAGTTCTTCGGCTTCGAGCTTGGCCTCGAGTGCTTGGTTGGCCCAGTTCGCGGCGTCGTCGAAACGGCCGCGTTGGTAGTCGAGTTCGGCAAGCGCCGTTTCGACCAGGACCCGAACCTCGACCCGCACCGCGAGTTCGTGGGCGGCGCGCAAAGACTTGGCGGCCTCGTCGAGCTGACCGGAGAGCGTGAGCAGCCGGCCGACCCGGTGGGCCGCCATGGCGTCTCGCGGAAATTGATCCCGCAGCACTTCCGCGTGGGTGAGGGCGTTCTTGTACTCACCGACCACTCGGTAGAGTTCGGAGAGGTACTCGCGCAGTTCGGGCGGAATCGCCTCGGCCGGGGCGCGTTCCAGCACCCGCTCGAGCAGCGCGGCGGCCTCGGCGTGGGCGTGGCGGGCGGCGAGTGCCTGCGCGTCCTCGAGCGACATCGGCACGGCTTGTTCGAAGTCGCCCGCATCGAGCGCGTGGCGCGCGGCTTGTTCGCGTCGGTGTTCGTCCACGAAGAGTTTGGCGCAGGTGCGGTGCATCTCGCGGCGCCGCGCTTCGGGCATGCTCTCGTAGGCGAGCGCCCGCTGGCTTTCGCGGTTGAACGCGAAGAGGATCTTGCCGTCGAGCACGGTCTGGTCGACGAGCCCCGACTGCGCGATGGCCTGTCGGTCTGCCGGCGAGATGTCCACCGCGGCCACCTTGCCGACGAGCTCCAGGTCCGACGGATGCTCCAACACCGAGAGGGCTTCGAGCAGCGCCCGCGCTCCGTCCGAGAGCACGTCGAGTCGACGCGTCAGCGCTTGGCGCGGGCTGAGCGGGTCCGCCTCGAGCAGCAGTTCGATCCGCTCTGGAAGTCCGCCGGTGCGTTCGAGCACCCGGCGCACCATCGTCTCGCTCTGCAAGAGCGCCCGCACTCCGTCGGCGTCGAGTTTCCCGACCTTCATCACGGTCGTGGTGTCTTGGTCGCGGAGTGTGTTCAGGCGGCTCTCACCGGGGCCCACGCTCGCGAGCACGAGCGCGTGCATCGACTGGCCCGGGTCGACGCCGTCGGTCCAGGGTCCTGCACCGGCGAAGAGGAAGCGGAGGAGCTGAAGCGTGGCTTCGTCGCTTCGCTCGAGGTCGTGCAACAGCACCAGTGGCGCACGGACGCGAGAGACATCGCGGAGCACACCGCGCACCGCATCGAAGAAGCGGAGCCTGCGCTCTTTCGCTTCTCGGGTGTCTTCGTCCAGACGGTTGCCCGCCTCTTGGACGTGCTGATGCCAGAACCGGTGGCAGCCACTCGAGCACGCGAGGTCGCGCAGGTCGACGGTGGTCGTGACGCTCATGTCGTCGAGAAAGCGAAGCGCCCGTTCGACGATGGTGGCAAATGCACCGAACGCACGGCCGGGATCGCAGCGGCCCTCGAGCACGACGCCACCGTCGAGGCGGGTTCGGCGGGCGAGCTCGGCCAGCAGGCGGGACTTGCCGCTTCCCGAAGGGCCCTCCACGAGCACCAGCCGTTCCCCGCTGCGCTCTGCGTCGCGATGGAACTCGGTCAGTCGATCGAGTTCCGGTTCGCGTCCAACGCAAACGGGACTGGGCAGCGCGCGGCCGTGGGTAGTGGAAGCCATGGGGGATGGACCGGAGGAGCCGAGTCGATGGCGCTCAAGATAGGGGGTGGAGGGGACCTCATCAAGCGTCCCTCCCGGAAATGGCAGTACGTCACCCACGTCGGTTGACTAGAGCAACAACCGTTCCCCCGAAAAGACCAACGATATCAAGGGCGACGGCCGGCGGACAGGGGGCTGTGCGGATCTTGACGGTAGGTTGGTATCGGTGCCGTCCACGACGCGGGCAGGGGCACGGGCAAGGGCAACGGCAAGGGCAACGGCGCAGGTCGCTTTTCAGCGACCTGCTAGCGGTATTCTTCGATGTCGATGTCGTAGCGCTTGAGCCAGCGGTGGATCTGCATCCGCTTCTTGCCGAGCTCCCGGCCGACCGCCGCGATGTTGCCCTGATGTTCCGTCAAGAGCGCACGCAGCTCCTCTTCGGTCGGGGTCGTCCCTCGAGGTTTCTTGGCGGGCGGCTTGGACGGAGTCGGCGGGCGGATGCTGTCGCGCGCCGGTTCGCCGTGGCGATCGAGCGCTGCCTGAATGCCCGCGGGCAAGTGCACCAGATCGAGTTCGCTCCCATCCGAGAGCGCGAGCGATAGCTTCACAGCGCTCTCGAGCTCTCGCACGTTGTAGGGCCAGTCGTAGTGGGCGAGCGCGAGCATGTACGGAAAGCTCAGCCGCGTCTTGGGGTGCCCGCTGCGCTCGAGAAAATGCGCGACCAGGCGACACAGATCTTCGCGGCGCTCGCGCAAGGGCGGCAACACCACGGCGTACTCCCGCAGTCGAGCGAGGAGGTCCCCTCGGAAGCGCCCGTCCGCGACGAACTGGTCCAGGTTGCGGTGGGTCGCACAGACCGCCCGCACATCGACTTGAATCGGACTCGTCGCGCCGATCGGGAGGACCTTCTTCTCCTGAAGCACCCGCAGGAGTTTGGCCTGCGCGTCCAGCGGCATGTCCCCGATCTCATCCAGAAAGAGCGTGCCTCGGTGGGCCGCCTGAATCAGTCCGAGCTTGTCCGAAGTAGCGCCCGTGAATGCACCCTTTCGGTATCCGAACAGTTCGCTTTCCAGAAGGTTGGCCGGAAGGGCGGCGCAGTTGATCGCCTGCAGCGGCCCCTCGCGTCGGCTGAGCCGATGCAGCTCTTGCGCGACCAACTCTTTGCCGGTGCCGCTCTCGCCGTGGATGACCACCGACAGTGCGGTGTTCGCGACCTTCTCCAGTTGTGCCAGCAGCGCGTCGACCTGGAGCCCACCCACGATCGGCGAGCCGCTTACCGAATGGGGAAACGGGCGGGCGGTGTCGACGGTGGTGCCATCGAGCCGGTACGCGCCATACCCGTAGACGCCACGCTCGACGTGTCGAAAGATTGTGTCACCGACGCGCACGATGTCGTGTTCTCGGAGACAGTGCTCAGGAACTTTGGTTCCATTGATCACGGTCCCGTTCGTCGATCCCTGATCGACGATCCAGTACCGGTCTCCGCGCATCTCGACCCGTGCGTGGTGTCGGCTGACCGCCGCTTCCGGGATCGACAATGTGTTGTCGGATTCTCGCCCGAGCGTCGTCAACGCGCCGGTGAACGGGAGCGCCGCGGGCAGGTGTTCGTGCAGCCGGGAGTACACCAGTACGAGACCCGGTGTCGGGTCGCTGTCCCCATCCAACCGCGGCACCGCCTCCACGCTGGCGGTGGTCCACCCCGAACGTTCCTTCACGCGGCCGGCTCCAGCGGGAGGCGAAGCCATGGGATGCAGCGGTGCTGGCTTCGGGAATCGCAGTGCTGGCTGTGGGAGTCGCAGTGCACGGGTTCGACGATACCAGGTCGTTTCCGGGGGACCACCCCGGAAGTTCGGGGGCGCACGGCGGAGAGGTCAGACGGCGGCTTCGACCGCGGCCACGCCCAGGGCGTCCAACAGTTGGCGGGAGTCGAATGGCTTTCGGAGCCAGTGATCCGGCCGGCCGTCTAAGGTCGGCGTCGGGCTCGACGGCATGCCACTCATCAGCACGCATCGTTGCGCGACCCGCCGGGCACGAAGGTCGGCGATCACGTCGTCGCCCGAGCCGTCTCCGAGGGTGAGATCGACGAGGGCGACGTCGAACGAACCTTCCATCTTGGCGGCTTCCGAAGCCGAACCCACCGCGACGACGTTGAGGTCGCGAAGCGCGAGGGTGGTGCACACGAGCTCGCGCACACCGGCGTCGTCCTCGACGACGAGCACCGATTGCACCGCGCGGGTCACGCCGCTCGCCGAGCTTCGACGCGCGGGCGTTCCGAGTGGGAGGTCGATGCGAAACGAGGTCCCACGTCCAGGCGCAGAGTCCAGACTCACCGTGCCGCCCGCTGCCTTGACCAGTTGGCGCACCGCCGAGAGGCCGATGCCGCGACCGCCGGGGCGTTCGCTCTGGCGGTGCTGCAGAACGCGGGCCTGGGTCTGCCGGTCCATGCCCGGTCCGTTGTCCTCGACCCGGAGCGAACCCGTCTGCGAGGTGCTTTCGACCACCAGAGTGACCTGCTCGCCGGTTCGGAGGACCTGAATCGCATTGAGCGCCAGGTTCCACGCGATGCGGGTCGCGTCGGTGCGGCCAAGCGCAGCGTAGACGGGACCAAACGTGGAACGGACTTGGAGCTGCACCTTCTTGGCGCGGGCGGTGGGACCGAGCAGCCGAACGACGTCCTCCGCCACCGCTCCGAGGTCGCAGACGTCCGGCTCGTCGGTGGCCGCACCCATCAGCACGTCGGCGGTGCGCTGGCCCGTGAGGGCGGCGGCTTGGATCGCGGCCAACGCTTCTTCGATCGGGACTTGCTTCGCGCGAGCGAGGTCCGCCCAGCCCGCGATGGTCGCGAGCACGTTGCGGATGTCGTGCGCTGCGCCCTCTCGGAGCGCCTCGTCGTCGGAATCGGTCACTGGAAAGGTTTACCTAGAACGGAAGATGCCGGGGTTTCACCCACACGTCAATGCCGGGTGAGCAGCGTTCGCGCTCCGGAGCATCTCAGAAACATGAGGTTCGTGCGGAATGTCGCAGCAACTGACAGGCGCGCCCCGTACCCTTCCTGCACACTTCGGACGCCATGACTTCTCTTTCCACTCGCCCACCTTCCACTGCGCTGGCTTCGGCCTCTTTTCTGGGGGTCGTGGGGGTCCTGGCCACTGGGCTGTTCGCGCTTGGCTGTGCGTCCGGCACCATTCGCGAAGACAGCGGAACCCGCGTCGACGCCGCGCGCACCGACACAGGCACCCCCGACATGGGTGTGCCCGAAGATGTCCCGGGTGTGGACGCGGCCGACACCGGCTTCGCGTGTGTGCCCGACTGTGTGGGCGAACAGATCTGTCGGCTCGGCACGTGTGTCGATCCGGGATGCGGACCGGACACGCCGTGTCCGAGTGGCCAGTCGTGTTGCGATGGCGTGTGCGCGAGCTTGCCGACGGACCCGGTTCACTGTGGCGCGTGCGGTCGCATGTGCGGCACGCGCGGCACGACCTGCGCTTCGGGCCAGTGCCGCTGCGGCGAAGATCCTCAGTGCGTGGACGGAAGCGTCTGCTGCGAAGACGGCTGCCAAGAGATCATGACCGACGCGCTCAACTGCGGCACCTGCGGGCGCGCCTGCGAGGTGGGTCAGGTGTGCGAGGCCGGCGCGTGCGTGATTCCTCCCTGCGACCCTGCGTGCGCCGATGGCGAGACCTGTGAAGCCACCACGCGCACCTGCATGTGCGGCGCGGGCGCGGCATGCACCACCGGACAGTCTTGCTGCGACGGCGCGTGCCTCGATACGTCCGCCGACTCCGCGAACTGCGGGGCATGCGGCGTGACCTGCAGCGGCGAAGAGGTCTGCTTGGCGGGCACGTGCACCACCGACGTTCCTTGCGAGCCTGCCTGTGCGGCGGGCGAGAGTTGCGTGGCTGGCGTCTGCCGGTGCGGCGCAGGCGTCGCATGCCTGGGCACGCAGCGCTGCTGCGGGGGAAGCTGTGTGACGGTCGAGAACAACGTCGAGCACTGCGGCGCGTGCGGTCGAACCTGCGCGGCGTCTGAGGCGTGCTGCGGCACGCTCTGCACCAACACCACCAACAACTTCGACCACTGCGGCGCGTGTGGCCGCGCGTGCGACGGCGACTCGACCGATCGGTGCACGTCTGGGAACTGCATGTGCGGGTCGTCGAGCGCGTGTGCGCCCGCTGGACCCTGCGCTTGTTTCCCCGGCGGCTCCTGCGTCGGCTTCTGCTTCTGAGCGCACCCGACGAAGCGGAGATGCGCGACCACGCGTCGAGCTTCTGTTTCTGAGCGCGCGACGCCGCGCCCGGAGATGCGCGACTATGAGTCGAGCGCGGCGCGCACCGCGGCCTGCACCTGGGCCGGGTTTGCCCGCCCGCGGGTGGCCTTCATCACCTGGCCGACGAAGAAGCCGAACACCTTGGTCTTGCCCGCCCGGTATTGCGCCAGCTGCGCGGGATGATCGGCGACGATCTTCGCGACGACGTCCGCGATGGCGTTCGCGTCCGTGAGCTGTGCGAGACCTTCGGCTTCGACGATGTCTGCTGGCCGCGCGTCGGTCTCGAGGAGTCGCTGAAACACGTCCTTGGCGACGCCGACGTGAATGGTGCCTCGCTCGACCAGCACGAGCAGCTCGCTCAGGCGCTCAGCGTCCACCGCGAAGCGCGCGTGAACCCCGTCGAGTGGGATGTGTCGAAGCACCTCGCCGAGCAAGAAGAGCAGCACCCTTCGGCCCGCGTCGGCGTGGTTGTCTTCGGTGGACTCGAGCACCTTGGACACGACCTCGTCGACGTAGTTCGCCACCTGGGGATGGGCGCCGAGCGGTTCGGATTGTTCGGGCAAGACGCCGTAGGTGGCCTGCCAGCGGAGGCGGCGCGCCGCAGGACGCTCGGGCAGCGTCGATTCGATGGCGCGGATGCGGCCCTGCGAGACGACGAGCGTCGGCAGATCCGGATCGGGGAAGTAGCGGTAGTCCTCCGCTTCTTCTTTGGTGCGCATCAAGAACGTGGACTGCTTCGCCTCGTCCCAGCTGCGGGTCTGCTGCACGACCGTGCCGCCGCTCGAGACGATGGCGCGCTGGCGCGCCGCTTCGTTGTCGATCGCGAGTCGGACGAATCGGAACGAGTTGATGTTCTTGAGCTCGACGCGGGTCCCGAGCACTGGATCCCCCGCGGGCCGCACCGAAACGTTGGCGTCGCAGCGGAAGGACCCTTCTTCCAGGTTGCCGTCGCATGCGCCGACGTGGAGCAAGATCTCGCGCAGGGCGCGCAGGTACGCTTCGGCATCTTCGGCGGACCTGAGATCCGGTTCGGAGACGATCTCGATCAACGCGACGCCCGCGCGGTTGAAGTCCACCACCGTCCCCGCGGACGAGTGGCCACTCTTCGCGGCGTCCTCCTCCATGTGGATGCGCAGAATGCGCGTGCGCTGGTCACCGATTTGGAGGTGCCCCCGTTCGAGCAAGGGGCGCTCGAACTGCGTGATCTGGTAGCCCTTGGCGAGGTCCGGATAGAAGTAGCTCTTGCGCGCGAACACGCTCCGGGCGCGCACCTCGCAATCGAGCGCGAGCCCAGCCGCGATCGCGAGGTCCACCGCGGCTGGATCCACCACCGGGAGCGCGCCGGGCAGTCCGAGACACACCGGACAGATCTGCGTGTTGGGCGGCGCGCCGAACGAGGTGGCGCACCGGCAGAAGAGTTTGCGGCCCGTGCGGAGTTGCGCGTGGACTTCGAGTCCGATGACGGTTTCGAACTCGGTCATCCGAACACCGACCCGAGTGCGAAGAGCGTCGCTTCCTGAAACGCCGGCGCAACGAGCTGCAACCCGGCGGGGAGCGCGCCGCGGGGTCGGCGCAAGGGCGCGCTCAAGGCGGGTAGTCCGGCAAGGCTCGCGGGCAGGGTGTAGAGGTCCGAGAGGTACATCGCGAGTGGGTCGCCCTCGTAGCTGCCCAGTTCGAACGCGACCGTGGGTGTCGTGGGCGTGGCGACGGCGGTGCAGCCCGCTGCGAAAGCCGTCGCGAAGTCGGCCGCGATCGCGTGTCGCACCGCCTGCGCTTTGGCGTAGAACCGGTCGTGGTAGCCGGCCGAGAGCGCGAAGGTGCCGAGCAAGATGCGCCGCTTCACCTCGGCTCCGAAACACGCGCGTGTGCGTTCGTACATCGACTGCAGATCGGGCGCGTCGACCCGCAGGCCGTACCGGCCGCCGTCGAAGCGCGCGAGGTTGCTCGACGCCTCCGCGGTGGCGAGAACGTAGTAGGCGCTGACCGAGAGCGCGGCGTTCGGCAGCTCGATGTCGACCACCTCGGCGCCGGCCTCCCGGAGCTCGGACAGGCCCTCGTCGAACGCGCGAAGGACTTCGTCGCTCGCGCCTTCGAGGAGCGCGCGCGGCACACCGATCCGCTCACCGACGACCGAGCGCCCGCACGCTTGTTCGGTGGAAGCGTGGGCGTGCTTGGCGGATGTTGCGTCGGCCGGGTCGTGTCCGGCGATCACGTCGAAGGTGCGCGCGCAATCGCGCGAGGTCGTGGCGAGCGGCCCAATCTGGTCGAGGCTGGAACCGAAGGCGACGAGCCCGAAGCGCGACACCGCCCCGTAGGTGGGTTTGAGGCCGAACACGCCACAGAACGCCGCGGGCTGGCGCACCGACCCGCCAGTGTCGCTGCCGAGCGCGATCGGGACGAGCGCGGCGGCGACGATTGCGGCGGAGCCCCCGCTCGATCCGCCGGGCACTCGAGTGGCGTCGAGCGGGTGGGTCGTGGGACCGAACGCGCTGTTCTCGGTGGAAGAGCCCATGCCGAACTCGTCCATGTTGGTCTTGGCGACCAGCAACGCGCCGGCGTCTCGCAGCCGCTTGGCGACGGTCGCGTCGTAGGGGGCTTCCCAGTGTTCGAGCAAGCGCGACGCGCAGGTCGTGCGGGTGCCGCGTTGGCAGATGTTGTCCTTGAGCGCGATCGCGACGCCGGTCAGCGGGCCGGGTGCGGGCGGCTGCTCGGGCTCGAGAATCTGGAGCGTGGTGTGGTGGGTGTCTGTGTTCGACAGACGCGCGTGGGCGGCGATCGCGAAACGCAACGGGTCGCCGGTCTGGGCTTCTTCGACGATCTCGGCCGCCGTCATGGCGTCGGTCATTTCGATTTCACCGCGCGTGGGAAGAGGAAGCCGTCGGAGACGAACGCGGGCGCGGCGGCGGTGAGGGCGGCGGGGTCTGCTGGGGGAGCCGGAGCCGATGCCGATGCCGATGCCGAATCCGAAGCCGAAGCCGAAGCCGACGCCGAAGCCGAATCCGATGCCGAATCCGACGCCGAATCCGAAGCCGAAGCCGAATCCGAAGCCGAATCCGAAGCCGATTCCGATGCCGAAGCCGACGCCGACGCCGCAGCCGATGCCGAATCCGAATCCGAATCCGAAGTCGATGCCGAAGCCGAAGCCGATGCCGAATCCGATGCCGAATCTGAAGCCGATGCTGGAGCCGATGCCGAATCCGTTGCCGAATCCGACTGCGAAGCTGCGCCTTCTTGGAAGCGGTCGAGCTCGGCGACGTGGGTGAGGATGGCGGTGAGTTCGGATGCGGTGCGGGCGATCTCTTCGTCGTCGAGTTGGATGCGGGCGAGCTGCGCGATGTGGCGGACCTCCGCTTCGGTCAGCTTCATCCCTGCGCCTTCTTCTCTGCGATCACGGAGGCGGGCGACTCGCCCTTGGCTGGGCGGATGACGCCGCGTTCCGTGTAGATCGCGTCGACCAGCCGGGCCGGGGTCACATCGAACGCAGGGTGTCGGCAGGGGATGCCATCGGCGACGAGGGTGCGCTGACCCACCACCGCGACCTCTTCGCGGCTGCGCTGTTCGATGGGGATGCCTTCGCCGGTGGGCATCGAGAGATCGATCGTGCTCCAGGGCGCGGCGACGGTGAAGGGGACCTCGTGGGCGCGGGCGAGCACGGCCACGCTGTAGGTGCCGATCTTGTTGGCGACGTCTCCGTTGGCGGCGATGCGGTCGGAGCCGACCACGACGAAGTCGATCTCGCCTTTCTGGAAGAAGTGCCCGGCCATGTTGTCGGTGATGACTTCAACGGGGATGTCGTCCGCGAAGAGTTCCCACGCGGTGAGCCGCGCACCTTGCAGGTAGGGCCTGGTCTCGTCGGCCAGCACGCGGATCTTCTTGCCCGCCTCGTGGGCGGCGCGAATGACGCCGAGCGCGGTGCCGTAGCCACCGGTCGCCAGCGCCCCCGCGTTGCAGTGGGTGAGGATGGTCGCGCCCTCAGGGACATCGGCGGCGCCCAGGGCCCCCATCGCGCGGCACGAGGCGACGTCTTCGCGGTGGATGTTCTCGGCCTCTTCCAGCATCGCCGCGTAGCGCGCGTCGGGATCGAGCGCGGCCACGTCCGCGGCTTTGCGGGACATGCGGGCGATGGCCCAGGCCAGGTTCACGGCGGTCGGACGCGTCGCGTTGAGGTGTTTGCCCGCGACCCCGTTCGCCATGAGGAAGGTCGGTGCGTCTCCCTTCTCTTTTCCAGCGAGCAGCACGAGCCCGTAGGCCGCCGCGATCCCGATCGCCGGGGCGCCGCGCACCACCATGTCCCGGATGGAATCGGCGATCTCGTCGACCGTCCGGTAGCGGTGGTAGTTCACCTCGCTCGGGAGGGCGCGCTGCTCGAGCATGACGACCTCGCGGGTCTCGGGGTCGTACTCGACGGCGAACCAGTCGGTGTCGCCACTGAGGGGATCGCGGGAGAGGGCCGGGCGCACGAGTTCCATGCGCGGGCGTCTACCACATCGGATCGCGCGGCGACATCCGACCCTCACCCCGGGTCACGACACGAGGCCCTCGCTGGGTGCATGCGAGCGTCAGACGACGACGTCCGCCGCGCTGGTCGTGCCGATGTGCAGGGTGGTGTTGGCGAGTTTCGGATCGGCGCTGAGCCGGACGGCGATCGGGGTCACGACGTGGGCTTCGATGACGCGCTTGAGGGGGCGGGCGCCGAAGCGGCGGTCGTAGCCGAGCTCGGCCAGGCGGGTGCGGGCGTCGCCCGAGACTTCGATGCGAATGCCTCTCCGAGCGAAGCCCTCGCGCTTTTCCACGAGCGCCAGCTGCAGGTCGACGATCTTGCGGACGTCTTCGGGCTCGAGGTGCGAGAAGGGCACGAGCTGATCGATGCGGCCCACGAACTCTGGCCGGAAGTGATCCCGTACCGCGCGCAAGAAGTCCTCACCGGTGGCGGCTCCACCGAACCCGACCGGTCCCGAGGCCCGCACGCCGAGGTTGGACGTCATCACGATGAGCGTCATGCGGAAGTCGACGAACCGCCCGAGCGCGTCGGTCAGGCGGCCCTCTCCGAGGATGCCGAGCAAGACGTCGAACGCGTCGCTGGCGGCCTTCTCGACCTCGTCGAAGAGCACGACCGACAGGGGCTCCCGGCGGACCGACTCGGCCAGGCTTCGCACACCGCGGCCCGCCGCCAGGAGCCGGTGCGAGGCGCCGCGGGCATTGAGCTCGCTCATGTCGATGCGCACCAGCCGGTGGGTGCCGCCGAAGAGGTAGCGCGTCATCGTCTTGGCGAGCTCGGTTTTGCCGACGCCGGTCGGACCTGCGAAGAGCAAGCTGGCCAGCGGGCGATCGGGCGGGTTGAGTCCGGCTTTGAAGGGCGCGATGGCGCGGGCGGCGCGCAGGCACGCGCCGTCCTGCCCGATCACCCACTTCTGAAGGGCTGCGCCCACGTGTTCGACGCTCGCTGCGTGGCTGTCGCTGATGAGTTCGATCGGCAACCCGGTCTGGCGAGAGAACGCCTGCTCCACGTCGTTCGGGTAGAGGGCGCGCGGGGTCTGGTCGTCCCGCTCGATCGCGTCGATGAACCGGAACGCTTTGCCAGGGAAGCGCCGGTCGCGGCGGTAGGCGCCCAGAAGCTCCAGCGAGCGCTTCATCGAGCGGCGTTCGAAGGACTTCTTGCCGCGGCGCGCGTACTCGGTGAGGTGTGGGAGCATCCAAGCCGCGTGCGGTTCGCGCAGGTGGATGGTCGTGAGCAAGTCGACGAACGACGCGTTCAAGCGGCGCGCTTCGACCAGCTCGGCCGGGGTGCACTCCGCCATCAAGAAGATCTCGCGCGCGGCGAGTGCCGGCGCGAGCATGTCCGCGAGCGACGCGCCGTCGGGCTGCGGGCGGAGCAACCCATCGAGCCGGTCGACGTAGAGGACCTCGTTCTCGTGGCGAAGCTCCTCCACGAGTTTCAGCATCCGCTCCTGCCACATGCCGACGTAGATCATGCCCGAGATGAGGCGGTCGGCCCGGGTGGCGAAGAGGCCGGGCACGTCCTTCTCGTTCGCGCGGCGGGCCTGAAGAAGGATCCGAGCGAGGTGTTGCACCTCGCAGGTCTTGCCCACGCCGGGGCCGCCCACGAGGAGCGCCGAGTAGGGGGTGCGTTTGAAGGCGTTCCAGTGCGGCTTGAGGCGCGCCTCACCGACGGGCTTCGGCAGCTTGCCCTTCGACGCGCGTTCGACCCAGTCGTCAGCGACGGCCGCGAGCGTGGGTCGTTCCTCGCGCGCGCGGGCCGCCGGCTTCTTGCTGCGGTCGCGGACCATGGGCGGCGCCCACTCCCGGACGTACTCGTTGCCTTCGCGCCGGAAGTCGTAGAGCCACGCCGGTTCGGCGCCGAGCATCGCGGCGGCCACCGCATGGCTGATCGCGTGTTTGGCGGTGTCGAGGCTCTCGAGCACCAGCCACCACTCGAAGCGCGGCAGCATCACTCGGTACGCGCCGCTCTCGGTCTTGGCGTACGCGTACGTCAGACGGAGTGGGAGTTCCCGTGCGCCGACCACCGGTTGCTGCTCGATCATCGCGACCGGGTAGACCTCCAGCGACACGGTCCGGGTCTCGAAGTGTTCGTTCCAGAGGTACCGCTCGATCACATCGCCCCGGACGATGCGCTCCTGAAGCTCGGCTTCGATGCGTCCGTACACCTCTTCTTCGGTCTCTCCGTACGCGGTCGGCGCCGGGGGATCGAAGAAGGTCCGCAGCCGCCGCATCAAATGCCCGGTCCGGCGACCATCCGCGTGTTCGATGAAGTAGACCCGCAGCGAGCTCTTGCTGTTCGGCTCGGTCACGACGGCACCCCATCTGCGGACCACGTCGTATGGAGCCAGGTCATGGGCAAGAGCAGCTCTTCGATCTTGAGGACCCGGCCCTGCTCGGCGTGCTGCACCCGGTAGTCTTCGACCTGGACGAGCGCTGGCTGGCGGGTGGGGCGGTCGCCCGTGATGCGCCGCACGACGGGGAGCAGTCGGTCCGGATCCTCCACGTCGGGGTGCACACCTCGCTCGAGTGCGGAGGCGTACCGTTCGCGGTCGGAGAGGAGCTTCTCGATCGCCGCTCCCGGTCCACCTTCCGCGGCGGGCCGCAGCTGAACCCGGACCACCTCGGACTCTCCATCGGGCGAGACCCGCAGGTGACACCCAGTCTCACCCGACAACGCCGTGAGCAAGTCGATGCCGGCGAGCTCCAGCACGTAGGTGGTTGCGTGGTGCTGGGTGACCTTGGACAGGCTGCCCGTGCAGAGTTCGGAGTTCGGTCCCCAGGACGCGGCCGAGACGAACTCGCCGCGCAACGATGCGTAGAAGGTGGCCAAGGTCGGGAGAAGGGAGGCGTTCCCGCCGTACGCCCGTCCGACGCGAAGCAGTTCGACGTGCACCCGGTGGCTCGCGAGCGCGTCCCCGCCGAGCGGAGCGCCAGAGCGTACGGCGCGTTCGAGGAACGCCAGATCGGCGAATGCGGCCAGCATCTCGCGGCGGTCGTGGCGCGGCAGGGGAGGGCGCATCCACCGGCGGTGAAGCAGGCGCACCCGCGCCGGCGGGTCCCCCTCACTCGCGGGGCTGCGGTCGTACTGCTCGACCGCGATCAACTGCTCGCGCTCTTCAATGATTGCGTCTGCCTCCGCCCAGGTCTCGAGGTGTTCGCGGAACTCGTCGAGCTCCTTGCGCAGCACGTCGATGAAGTAGACGGCGTCTGCGTCGCCAGCGCTGGAGGTGGCTTTGCCGAGGTGGGTTTGAAGCCGGTCCGAGAGCGCCGCCAACGAACCGTCGGAACGAAGCGCGTCGATGCGGGACAGCGCATCGGGCAAATGCGCCGCGAGTTGGGCGGTGCTGGCGTCGAGGAGCGGGCGCAGGGGAGAGTCGCCGGCGAGCGGTTCGTCTTCGGTCAACGCGCTCGCGGCAATTCGGTAGGCGTCGCCCTCGTGGTAGAGGCGAATGAGCTCCATCTCCGGGCGGGCCCGCGAGGCGAGGTGTTCAGCCAAGAGCGAGGCGACGTGGGTCTCCAGGTAGCGCTTCACGCTGCGCGCGCCGGCGCGCGAGTCGAACGCCGCGCGCGCCATGTGGGTGATGGCGGACTCGTGCGGAATGACGAAGACGTTCCGTTCCTGCAGGCCACGGCGTGCGAGCAACATCGCGAGCTCTCGATCGGCGATGGCGCGCGCGGTGGTCTCGCTGAGCGGGTTGAAGGAGACGACCTTCTCGATCCGGTTGAAGAGTTCCGGCGGAAAGAACTCCTTCACCGCTTTGTCGACGTCCTGCGCGGTCCGGGTGGCCTCGCGCGCCTGGCCGGCGGCGTCGTTGGCGTCCTTGAATCCGAGCGAGGGACGTGTGCGTGCGCCGAGGTTGCTGGTGAGGATCACCACGCTGCGGGTGAAGTCGACGCGCTCGCCGGTGGCGTCCGTCAGCCGACCGTCGTCGAGCAGCTGCAAGAGCAGGTAGAGCACGGACGGATGGGCTTTCTCGATCTCGTCGAGCAAGAGCACGCTGAACGGCTGCTGGCGAATCGCTTCGGTCAGCCGTCCCCGCGGGTTCCAGCGGTCGCCCATCAGGCGCGGCACCGCATCGGCGCCCGAGAACTCGCCCATGTCGAAGCGCACGAGTCGGCTGACCCCGAAGAGTGCGCTCGCGATGGTCTTGGCCAGCTGCGTCTTGCCGGTGCCCGTCGGACCGGTGAAGAGGAACGCGCCGAAGGGGCGCTTGGGATCGGTCAGGCCGGTCTGGATCCGGAGAATGAGATCGGCCGCAGCTTCGAGCGCGTCCGGTTGACCCATCACGGATTCGCCGAGCTCGTGCAGCACCTCCTCGCGGGACTCGCCGTCGTCCCAGTCGAGGATGGTGCTCGGCAAACCGGTGCGTTGCGCGAGCACCCCGACCAGCTCGTCGAAGTGCACAGGGCCGACCCGTCCGCGTCCGAGTGAGCGCAAGAGGTCGAGCGCTCGTCCAGGCAGCGACTGGTCGGCGAGGATGGCGCCTTCCTCGAGGACGCCGCGCAAGACCGCGGGAGGGAGCACGCAGCGCTCTTCGGATTCGAGCACCCGAACCTCGTGCAAGATCATCTGCAGCGTCTCGCGTTCGGTGGCCGGGTCCAGCCTCAACGTCGTGAAGGCGGCGGCGAGCCCAGGCGCGTCCTCTTCGAGCCGGTGCCACTGGGACGGGGTACAGCTGCCGACGAGCACGACCTCGCCGCGCTGGACAGGGCCGCGCAAGACGTCGGCCATGCACCGCTCGCTGTCGCGGCTGCGCCCCACGCGGCCAAGCGTATGCAGATCCTCGATCCACACGAGGATGGGTCGGCCGCGCACTTCGTCGACGAGTTCGACGACGCGCTTCTCCCATTCGCCGAGGTAGCTCATGCCCGCGATGAGGTGGCTCGCTTGCACCGTCCAGACGTGGGTGACGCGGTCGAGGTTGCGGTGGCTTGGGTAGCCGTCGTGTTCTAGCAGATCGGCGACCAGGTGCCGGAGCGCGGTTCGTTTGCCGACGCCCGGGGCGCCGAGAATCACCGTGCTCTGCCGGCGGGGCCCGCCAAGAAGCTGACCCAACTGTCCGCGCAGTGGTTCGCGTGGCCGCCCGATCTCGAGGGACTCGTCGGCGGCCCGCGCGGTCTGGTCCGCGCCCAGGCGCTGAAGGAGGGAGGGGTTGCCGGCCGCTTTGGACTTGGTCTTCTTCGACTTCTTGGAACCGTCGCGCCGACGGTCAGGATCGACTTCGAGATCGGCCCACAGTCCTCGGCGGGATTCGAGCGTGTCGAGCAACGACTTCGGCCGCACGGTGATCGAAAGCGCCCGAATGAGGTCGCCTTTGCGTCCCGCGAGCGCGGTGATCGCTTCGTCGTCGAGTTCGGCCCACTGCTTGGAGAAGAACCGGCTGAGCTGCGATTCGGTCGACTCGGTGGGGTCCAGGACCTGGACGTCTTGTTGACGGATGGGGTGGTACGCGAGGGTCACCCGTTCGGTGGCACCGATCCGGCGCGTGTCGAACACGATCGGAAAGACGCCGGGCTTCTTGCGTTTGCCGCGCTCGCCCTTGAGCACGAGTTCGAGCCGCACCCGCTGCAGCTTCGGCGAGGGCCCGGCGAGCAATCGAAGCGCGTGGTGGGACGCGCCGCCCACCGCTGTCTTCACGGCCTCGGTCATCTTCGCGCGCATCTTCGCTTGGCTGCGCATGGTGAGCTGCTGGTTCAGCGGACCGAGGCCGACCGTGGACCAACTCAACACCCCGTTGGCCTTCCGTTCGAAGAGGTGGAGCACGACGTTCATGCGTTCGCCTCCGACTCCGACTTCGGCCCCCGGTCGAGCGGCGCGTCGCAGAGGCCGCTCCGGTCCCGGTTCGGAGAGATGTCGAGCGTGATGAGTTCGCGCAGACAGAGTTCGTCCGCGTTGAAGGGAGACCAGTATTGGTCCAGCGGGACCTCGACGTAGGCGTCGGGCAGCTTCTGGTCCGGACGTTCGTCGGTGTAGCGGGTGCAGCCGCCTTTCAGGAGCGCGCTGCTTACGCCGGGGGCGTCCGGTTGCATCGGGCCACGCAACCAGTCGTCGGCTTTGAGGTCGAAGCGCATCGAGAGAAGTTTGACCATGTGGTGCGCGCCGGCCGCCTTCGGAGGCACACCCAGAAAACGGTGCAGCCCCTTCTCGGCGGCGATCTGCGTGCCGGCGTGGCGACCGCGGACGCGCATCAAGAGCACCGCGCGATCGCGGGCGGGCTCTTGCAGCCACTCGGTGATCTCCGCCCGGGTGCGGGGCGGACCGAAACCCCGCTCCTTGGGCCAGTCCGGGCTGGCGATCGGATCCTTGAACCGGTGCACCGCGATCTCCCACCCACGGCGTTCGGCGTCGGCGTAGAGGGGGAGGAGCCAGTGCTCCAACGTGCGTCCCTCGTCCTGTTCGACGAGCATGGCGGTCGCTTCGTGCTGCGCGTCGAGCTCTAGGTAGATCTGGAAGAGCGCCATGCGCATCTCATGTCGCAGCCGCACGATCTCTTCTTTGGCGCCCTCGTACCGATCGCGTTCCATCCACGCCGCGAACACCAGCTCCTCCAGATCGTGGATCTCGTCGCGCACCGCCTGGACCGGGGCCCAGGAGGCGCTCAACTGCGCGTGGCGGTGTTGCAGCCGCGCCATCTCTTGACCAGCCCGGGCTTGCTCCTTCTTGGAGCGCGGCATGCTCAGCCGGGCGAGCGTCGTGAACATCTCTTCTCGGTGGGCTTCGACCGCCGGCAGCTCCATCCACTGACCGGCCTGACGACGAAGCAGAAGCACTTCGTTCAGCACCTGGAGTTCGCTCAGGCTGACCTTGTGTTCGGCGGGCAACACTTCAACCACCAGCCCGTTGCGGACCGCCTTCTGAAGTGGTTCGCCGGGTGGCGGTTCGTCTTCGAGCCGGACGTGAAGCTGGGCGCCGCGCGGTGCGTGCGCGATCGCGGTCGCGATGGGTGCCACCAGCGCTTCTTCGGCGTGCCGGCGCAGCGCGCGTGCGCCGTACGCTTCGTGGAAGCCGCCTTCGGCGAGGGCGGTGAGCGCCGCGTCGGTCAGCTCGAGCGCGCTGCCGCGATCCTGCAAGCCGCGGCGGCCGCGGATGCGTTCGAGCATCAGCGTGGCGATGGTCCGGACTTCGTCGCGGTCGAGGGGACGGAACGGGATCACCCGGTCGAGCCGACCCACGAACTCGGGGCGGAACCACTTTCGAACTTCGTCGAGGTAGTGACCCTCGAGGTCCGGCGCGGACTCGATGCCGACCCGCGTGCGCCGGTGGGTCGCGCCGAGGTTGCTGGTCATGATGACGATCGAGTTCTGGAAGAACGCGGTGCGCCCGCGGGCGTCGGTGAGCCGGCCTTCGCCGGTGACCTGCAGCAACAGATCGAACACGGAGGGATGCGCCTTCTCGATCTCATCGAGGAGGATCACGGCGAATGGTTGCTCGCGGACCTTGCGGGTCAACAGACCGTCGCGGCCGCCGTCGCCACCCGCGATCAGCCGCTGGGCAGCCGAGGGGTCCGCGTACTCGCTCATGTCGAAGCGGATGAGCCGGTCTTCCGCGCCGTAGAGGATCTCCGCGAGCGCGCGCGCGAGTTCGGTCTTGCCGACACCGGTCGGGCCGACGAAGAGGAACGTGGCGAGCGGTTTCTCAGCGGGCTGCAGTCCGGCCTTCACCACACAGAGCGTGTCCACCACCGCCGACACAGCGTTCGTCTGGCCGATGAGCCGCGACTGAAACCGTGCGGTGAGCCGTGCGGGGTCGAGGCTGCGGTCGTCCCGGAGCAGGAACTCCGGGATGCCGGACTGGATGCTGAACAGACGGTAGACGTCGCTGGCCCGTATCTCCGATTCGGCGTCGAGCACCACCCCGGGGCGTTCGGCGCTCTGCACGACCTGATCGAAGAGCTCTGCGGCTTTCCCAGGGAAGGGGCGGTAGGGAAGGTAGCGCTCGCACAGCGCGAGCATCGCCTCGAGCGCGCTCGGCTGAACCTCGGGGAGGTGGTCGCGGTGGGTCTTGGTGTACTCGGCGCGCTGCGCGAGCATCGTCGCGGAGACCGCGCGGTCGAGCGTGGGCACGCGGATGGTGTGCAGCGATTGGAAGAACCCCTCGCGCTGGCTGGAGAGCAAGTCGGCCGCTTCTTCGGTGAGCTCGCCGACGATTCGAATCCGCCCCTCTTCGATCGCCGACTTCATCGCGGCTGGGATGTCGACGCCACTCGCGCCGCGCTGGTCGAACAGATCGCGCAGGTCGTCGAAGTAGAGGATCGCGTCGAGCGTCTCTGCCGCTTCGACGACGCGCTGAACCCTGGCTTGCCACTGGCCGAGTCCGCTCATGCCGGCGATCAGCTGCGCGCCGCTGGTGCCGAAGACCCGTTGCGACTCGCCCTTCGTGCGCAACCACTCGAGCAGCACGCTCGTCTTGCCGACGCGCTCGGGACCGACCAGCAGCACCGACTGGCGGCGGCCTGCAGTGAGCAGCGCGTCGAGCGCAGCGATCTCGTTCGTACGCCCCACCACCGGCGGGCCCGCGAGGAACGATTCGTCGTGCACCGCGACCCCCACCGAGGCGAGCACATCGAGCGCGTGGCGCCGCTTGCGGGCGGTGGCGAGTTTGGATCGCAGCGCGCGGGTGCCGTCGGCGAGGGCGGCGGGCAGATCGACGTGAATCGCGATGCGTTCCACCCGCAGGTGGCTGGTCACGAAGAGCGAGAGTCGCGCGAACGCGTCGGGTTGGCGGGCGAGCAGGTGCCGCTCCAGTTCGCTCGCGACGATGTCCTCGAGCGCCTCTGTCGCGCTCACGTAGATCGTGTGTTTCAGCGCCGGGATCAGCACCCACCGCGCGTCGCCGTGCGGCACCACCACCGTTTGCACGGGAACGCGCACGCTCTGCCGCATGTTCTTCGGGACGTCATGCTGAGGCAGCTCGATCTGAAACGTTTGTTCGAACGCATCTTCGGGCAGGGAGAATCGCGCGATGCGCTCGGCCTCCGCATCCTGGAGGTCTTCGCTCAAAAACAGACGCAGCTCGGTGAGGGCGTTGTCCTCGAGCCCCGCCGCAATCGTCTGCGGTTCGACCACCGGGTAGACGAGACACGTTCCGTCGGGAAGCTCGTCGACCACCACGAGGGTGGAGAGGGCGAGCTGGGTGTGCTTCTGCTTCTTGGACGCGACCATGGGTCCGGCGGCATGGTAGTGGAAAGGGTGCCTTCGTGGGTCCAATCCTCTTGCCCGTCGAGGGCCCGTGCGCCGAGCTCCACGTGGGGTTCGATTCTGGCTGGCCTGCTGCTGCTGTGCACCGCTGGGGGGTGTCGCGAAGCGGGGTGCGGTCGCGACGAAGACGCTGTGCAAGCCGAGGACGAAGCCGCCCTCGACTTGGCCTCCGTCGCGGCCCGCGCAGCAGACGAGCGCGCAGAAGCGCGACGGGCTGCGGAGCTCGCCGCGCTGCAAGCGCGGGCGGACGCACCGATGGTGGCCATCGACACCCACGTGGACACCACGCAGCGTATGCTGGACGACGGCGACGATCCCTTCTCTGCGTTGGAAGGCGGTCACCTCGACGTCCCTCGGATGCGTGCGGGCGGACTGACCGCAGCGTTTTTCAGCATCTACGTGCGGCCATCGGACTACCGCGGCGAAGCCGCGTGGCAGCGCGCGCTGGCCTTGATCGGGCGGGTGCGCGAAGTCGCCGAAGCACACCCAGAGCAAGCGTCTCTCTGCACCGACGCGCCGTGCGTCCGCGAGGCGGCGCGCGAGGACAAGATCGCGATGCTGATGGGGGTGGAGGGCGCCCACGCGCTCGGCACGGACGACCCCGACCTCGTGATCGAACGCATTCGGGAACTGCACCGGCTCGGGTGCCGCTACATCACGATCACCTGGTCGGTGGACAGCCCGCTCGGTCACTCGTCGAGTGGCAGCAATCCTGCCGCCGGGCTGACCTCACTCGGCACGCGCGCGGTCCGTCTGATGAACGAGCTCGGCATGATCGTCGACATCTCGCACGTGTCCGACCAGACGTTCTGGGACGTCATGGAGACCACCACCCGCCCGGTGCTCGCGAGCCACTCCTCGGTCCGCTCGCTCGCCGACCATCCCCGCAACATGCGGGATGAGATGATCCGCGCGGTCGGTGAGAACGGCGGCGCGGTGTGCGTGAACTTCTATACCCAGTTCATCGACGCCGACTACCGAGGCCGGCGGCGCGCGATCGAGTTCCGCCGGCGCCGCGCCTTCGAGCCGCTTGAAGCGCGGTACCCGAACTGGGTCGACCGCGGGCAGGCCGCATTCGAACTCGCGCAGGAACTCGACCCGGACCTCGACCCACCGACCTTACAAACGCTGGCCGATCATTTCGAGAAGGTCGTCGCGTTGGCGGGTCCCGGCGGCGCGTGTCTGGGTTCGGACTTCGACGGGGTGCCAGAGTTGCCGGTCGGGATGCGGGACGTCTCGGACCTCGGCGCGCTCAAAGACGCGCTCGCGGCGCGCGGCCTGCCGGTGCGCCCGATCTTCGGCGAGAACGTACTGCGCGTCCTCGAAGCCCAGACCACACCGCCGCAGGCGCGTTCGGACGGCTCCTGAAACCTTCTCTGTGTATGCTCCCTTGATGGCCGAGTACCCCTACCTCTACTTGAACCACGGTCGCTTGCTGCTCGAGTCGATGGGCCGGTGTGACGGTGCCTACGTGGGCTTTGTCGATCCGGTGCCCCGCGACCTTCGGATGAAGTTGGTGGCGGAAGCTCCGGCTCCGATCCGTGGGTTCGCTTCCTTCGCCGGTGGGTTGCTCTCAATCGAGTCACCGGGCGACGTGTTCGACTTCGAGGTACTCGAGGTCTACGGCACGGAGGTCGAACGACGGGCTTGTGAGGCATCGGGCGACGCAGTGTTCGGCGCCGAGACCGCGGCCAAGTTCGCCGAAGACGTCGAGTCGTGGGCCAACGACATGCACGCGCTCTGGCCGATCCGGTCCCATCCCGCCATGGTGCCGGGTTCTTGTTCTTCATGGGACCGTGCCGCAGCCAAGGCAGCCCGTGGCACGAGTGGAGCCGCGGTCGGTTCACCGAGACCGTGGTGCCGTTTCTCGAAGCGCTCGTGGTCGCCCATCCGGATCTGGCCAACCCGGACGCGGACTCGACCGTCGAGCAGGAGGCCTACGACGAGGACGCGGTGGTCGACCTCGCCGTGCTGGAACACGGCCACATCGCGTGCCTGCTGCAGGAGTTCGAGGAGTTCCACCAGATCCCGGTCGGCGACGACTGGAGGACGCGGGTGGAGGCGCTCATCGCCCAGTTCCCGCTCTGAGTGTCCACGCTTCTTTGGGGCGCGTCGCTCCTCGGCTACAACCCTGCGAGCTTCTTCTTGCTTTCGCGGCGGATGGTGCGCAGCTCCGCGATGGTGCGCTCGAGGTCCTGCTTCTTCTTCTCGAGCTTCGTGAGCCACCGCTCTGTGTTCTCGACCACGTGCTCCAGCTGCTTCTTCCGGCCCGAGCCGCGCTCTCCGTAGAGCTCCAAGTACTCCTGGATCTGCCGAAGCGAGAGTCCGAGTGTCTTGCCGCGCAGAATGAGAATCAGGCGGGCGCGCTCGCGGCGGCCATAGACGCGCGTGGTGCCGACCCGTCTCGGCGAGAGCAGCCCCTTCGACTCGTAGAAACGGATCGCGCGCGCCGTGACCCCGAGCTCCGTGGCGAGTTCGCCGATGCCCCAGATCGCGTCTTCTGCCCGAGGCTGTTGGGCATCGGAGAGCGTCGTGGTCGCGGCCATTCCAACGCAGTAGCCGCGAACGGACGCATGGGCAAGGAACTTGCCGCGGATGCTCTCGCTTGACGTATACGTCAAGTCGGCCCAACCTGGCGGCGTGAGCATTCAAACCCGGACCGACGGCGGCATTCTCCACATCACCCTGAATCGACCCGAAGCGCGGAACGCGATGAGCCGAGCGATGGTCGACGCGCTTCGTGCCGCGCTCTCGGAGGCGGAAGCCGACGACTCGGGGGTGCGTGTGATCGTGTTGCGGGGCGCGGGCGGACACTTCTGCGCGGGTGGCGACATCAAGGACATGGCCGGCGCGCGCGGCGCGGCGACGCCGGAGAAGGACGCGGTCGCGGAGCTCAACGCCCAGTTCGGACACCTGGCCCGCGCCTACGCCCGCACGCCGATCCCGGTGGTCGCGGTCGTGGAGGGCGCGGTGATGGGCGGCGGGTTCGGACTCGCATGCGTGGCCGACGTGGTGCTTGCATCGACGACCGCGGACTTCCGGCTGCCCGAGACCTCGCTCGGCCTCGTCCCGGCCCAGATCGCGCCGTTTCTCATCGAGCGGCTCGGGTACAGCGAAGCCAAGCGGCTCGCGGTGACTGGCGCGCGCCTCTCGGCGGATGCGGCGCTGCGCATCGGGCTCGTGCACGAAGTGGTGGAGCCATCGGCGGTTCAGGCGGCCCTCGGGAAGACCCTCGGCGACATCCTGCGGTGTGCGCCGCACGCGACCGCGACGACGAAGCGCCTTCTGCACCGCCTCTGCGAGGGCGTGACGGAGGCCCAGATCGAACACGCGGCGGCGGTGTTCGCGGCCAGCACCCGCGCACCCGAAGCGGCCGAAGGTATGGGGGCGTTTCTTGCGAAGCGCGCGCCCGGTTGGAGACCCTCCGCGCTGGAAGCGGCCGCGCTGGGCGACCCGATGGCCGGCGCGATCGCGCCTTTGCCTGCGGGCGGCGCCGCCGCGGTGCCGATGGCGCCCGCCGATCTGACCGCTGTGCCCGAGGCCAAGCCGACCCCGCTGCCCGACGCAGACGTGTCCGCGCTGCCCAAGACCGACGAACCCGCCCCAGACGAAAGCGAAGCGTAGACCGATGAACGAAGCGATCCTCACCTGCGCCCTCAACGGCGTGCTCACGAACCCCAAACAACACCCGGTGCCGGTCACCCCCGCGGAGATGGCAGCTTCGGCGAAGCAAGCCTACGACCAGGGCGCGTCGATCATGCACATCCACTTTCGGCGCCAGGAGCCCGACCAAGGTCATTTCCCCTCGTGGGACCCAGAGGTCGCGGGGGCTTGCAGCGAGGCGATCCGCGCGGCGTGTCCGGGGGTGATCATCAACCAGACGACGGGTGTGTTCGGCCGCGATGTGTCCGGCCCGGTGGCGTGCCTTCAGACGGTGCGCCCTGAGATCGCGGCCTGCAATGCCGGCAGCCTCAACTACCTGAAGCTGCGCAGCAACGGACAGTGGGCGTGGCCGCCGATGCTCTTCGACAACACGGTCGACAAGGTCCAGGAGATGATCACGGCGATGGACGCGATCGGCGCGATTCCGGAGTTCGAGTGTTTCGACGTCGGCATCGCCCGGTCGATCGATCTCTACCGCCGCAGCGGCATGACCGAGCACACCCACTACAACTTCGTGATGGGGGTCGCGTCCGGCATGCCCGTGGACGCGCGCCTTCTGGAACTCTTGCTCGAGTACCGACGCGAGGGCGCGCCGTGGCAGTGCACGTTGATCGGACGTGCGGAGATCTGGCCGGTGCACCAGCGCACGGCGGAGCTCGGCGGCATGTTGCGGACCGGCGTCGAAGACACCTTCTATCTTCCGAACGGCGACAAGACGAGCGGCAACGGGGCGCTCATCGAAGCGCTCGCGACCTGCGCCCGCAACGCCGGTCGCGAAGTGGCCTCACCCGCGCGTGCGAGAGAGATGCTCGGATTGGCCGCGGCCTGAGCGCTCGGCACCGCTGCGGTCGGTGTCGGGTTCGCCTGCGCCGGCTGAGTGCTGCTAGAACGTGCGGGTGCCCGGCGATCCCCTGCTCGAGTTTCACCGCGTCTCGATCCGAGACGGGGACGAGCCGATCCTCACCGAGGTGTCGCTGACGGTGCACGAGGCGGAGATCGTGGGGCTCGTGTTCCAGCAAGGCATGGGCAAGACCCATCTGCTCTACGCGGGGGCGGGGCTGATCGAACCCACCGCGGGGGAGGTCGTCTACCGCGGCAAACGGCTCTCCGACCTGCCGCGCGTGCCGCCGAAGATCGGGCTCGTGTTCGAAGGCGACGGCGGGCTGCTCGCGAACCTGAGCGTGTACGACAACATCGCGCTTCCGCTCCGGTTTCACACCGACCGATCCGAGGAGGAGATCCGGACCAAGGTCGAAGAGGTGCTGGCGGTGACCGGCATGGACGGCTCGGCCAAACAGCTTCCCTGGCAGCTGACCCGGGACCGCCAGCGACTGGTCGCGCTCGCTCGTGCGCTCGTCTACGAGCCGGAACTCATCTTCATCGACGACTACTTCATCGGCACCGACGCGGATGCGTTTCATCGGATGAGTGAAACCATCGGTCTCGCCCGCGAAGCGTACGAGACCGCGTTCCTGCTCGTGATGGAAGCGGCGCCGGACGACTTCGGCGTGGCCGACCGGCTCTGTCTCGTGGACCACGGCGCGGTGCTCGAACTCGACCGGCCGAGCCTGCTCGGCGCGCCCCCGAGCTGAGTCTCCGCGCCACCCGCCCGCTCACGCGCTGACGGAGATCACCGTGTTCAACAGCAGGCAGAGCAAGAGCGACCGGACCACCGCGCGGCTCGTGGCGATGGGGATCTCGCGGGCGGAATGGGTGACCTCCATGCCGTGCTGCATGGCGGTGATCGAGACCACGGTGCCGAACAGGGTGGCTTTGACGCAGGCGAGCACGAAGTCCGATGGTTCGATGCCGCTGAGTAGATCGGCCACCGGGTACGCGGGCAGGTGCATGTCGATCATCGCCGACCCGTAGTAGCCGCCGATCAGTCCGAACAGGTCGGCGTAGATCTGAAGCATGAGGAACGCGACCACGCAGCCGACCAACCGCGGGAGCATCACGTACTGCTCGATGGGGATGCCCATGACCTCGAGTGCCCGCAGCTCGTCGTGCAACTGCATGTGGCCGATCTCGATCGTGATCGCGGTGCCTGACCGTCCGATGATCAGGAACGCCAAGATGAGCGGCACGACCTCCCGGACGATGACGAGCGACGCGACGCCTTGGACGTAGTCCACCGGCAGGTACTGGAGCGCGACCGTGAGCACGAGGATGCCGATCGCCACCGCCGCCACGGTCACCGGGATGACGGCCTGAAACCCGGTGAAGAAGATCTGCATCATCGTGATGCGCAGCACCGTGGGCAGGTTGTGGCGACCGATGCCCAGGCTGCCGCTCAGCGTGCGCCTCAGCAGCGCCGCAAAACGTGCGAGGTAGTTCCACACGCTCAGCGCCAGTCGGCCGATCGCAACCACGAAGTCCACGCCGGAACACTACCCGAATGCCCGGATGCCGCGATGCGTCATTGCTCCGGGGCGTGAATCGTTTATGGGCCGTCGATGGGGATCACCATCATCGGTACCGGCCACTACGTTCCCGGACCACCCGTGCCCAACGATTCGCTCTCGCGGGTCATGGAAACCAACGACGAGTGGATCCGCCCGCGCACCGGCATCGGGCAGCGGCACTTCGTGAGCGAGGGCGAAGGCGTCAGCGACCTGGCCCTCATCGCAGCGCAGCGGGCGGTCAAGGATTCGGGCATCGAACTGGAGGAGATCGATTTCATCATCTTCGCCACGATGACCCCCGAGTACGTGTTCCCCGGATCGGGTGGCCTGCTCGGGGCGAAGCTCGGCATTCCGCGGATCCCGGCCCTCGACATCCGGCAGCAATGCGCGGCGATGCCGTTTGGGCTGCAGGTGGCGAGCGGTCTTGTCGAGACGGGCGCGGCGAGCACCGTGTTGCTGGTCGGTGCGGACGCGCATGCCGGGTTCATGCCTTGGGAGGACTGGGACGTGCTTTACGGCGAGTCCGACCGAGAAGTGACCAAAGAAGCCTTCGACCGCGGCACGCGGCACCGCGCCCTCGCGGTGCTCTTCGGCGACGGCGCCGCGGCGATGGTGCTGCGCAAAGCGACGACGGACACCGGCGAGCCGCGCGACGCGGGCTTCATCGGCGCGGAGCTGCACACCGACGGCCGCATGTTCGACCGGATCTACATTCCGTCCGGCGGGTTCCGCAGCCGTCCGTACTTCACGCCGGAGATGTTCGAGCGCGAAGAACACATTCCCCGGATGCAGGGGCGCGACTTGTTCAAAACGGCGGTGACCGAACTCTCCCGCACCGTCCGATCACTCTGCGCGAAGCACTCCGTGACCCTCGACGAGGTGGACTGGTTTCTCGCGCACCAGGCGAACGACCGGATCAACGCCGCGGTCCGACAGGCGCTCAAGATCCCAGAATCGAAGGTGCCCTCGAACATCGAGCGGTACGGCAACACCTCCGCCGCAACGATCGGCATCCTCCTCAACGAGCTGCGCAAAGACGGCAAGGTGAAGGAGGGGCAGCTGATCTGTTTCCTCGCGCTTGGCAGCGGTCTGAACTGGGGCGCGACCCTGCTGCGCATGTGAGCTCAGGGAGCCCGTCGCCGCGCTCGGCTGGCGCCGGACCGCGAGCGGCCGCATAGCTGAGCATGGCGAACGACTTGCTCACGGAGCTCTTCGACCGAATCGAAGACGAACTCGATGGGCTCACCATCACCCCCGACGGATTGATCGCGGTGTTCGATGGTCGATACGGGGAGGTGTCGGTTGCGATCGAACACGATCCCGAAGAGCAGATGTTGCGCGTGAGCGCCGCGGTGCCCCCGCCGGCGGGCGCGGGGCGGAGCTTTCTCGCGTGGTGTCTCGCGCTCAACGCGAAGTACTGGGATGTGAAGACCGGGATCGATGCGAGCGGTCACCTGCTCGTGCACAGCGACCTCGATGCCGAAGAAGGCGCGGACCTCGACGCGCTCGGCGCGAGCGTGGTCGAACGGGCCGACGCGGTGGTGGATCTTCTGGACGACGATCTGGTGCACTGGCTTCTTGACCGGGACCTCGGCACGCCGTCGCAGCGGGAGCGCTGGGCGGTTCCGCCCGACGTCCCGGAAGCCGAAGACGAGCCGGTCTGAGCGGACGCTGAGGCCGACGCCGGAGCCGACGCTGAGGCCGACGCTGAGGCCGACGCCGAAGCCGAGGCCGACGCCGAAGCCGAGGCCGACGCCGAGGCCGAGGCCGAATCCGACGCCGAAGCCGACGCCGAAGCCGAAGCCGAAGCCGACGCCGAGGCCGACGCCGACGCCGAAGCCGAATCCGACGCCGAAGCCGAATCCGACGCCGAAGCCGAGGCCGAAGCCGACGCCGAAGCCGAGGCCGAATCCGAGGCCGAATCCGAATCCGGAGCCGAATCCGAAGCCGAATCCGAAGCGCTGGATGCCGCTACTTCGCTTGGGTCAGGGGGGGGCGGCGACCATGCCGGTGCTGGCGCTGGACGAGCCGGCGGAGGGGCGGGCGACGCCGGCGGGGGCGAGGGTTTCGGTGCGGCCGTCGGGGTAGATGGCGACGGCCCATTGTTCGGCTTCGTACTCGCCGCCCGGGACGCCGGCGTTCCAGTCGAGGTTGAGCCAGACGTTGCAATCGTGGCCGGGGCGGTAGTGCACTGCGGTGACGCGCTGGACGCCGAGGTTCTGGTCGCGGTGCGCGCGGTAGTGGGTGGCGAGGCGGTCTCGGATCGTGTCGGAGTCCTCGGGGATGCAGACCTCGGCGTACGCGTGGCCGCCTTGCGGGCCGTCCATCATGACGATGCGCGCATCGCCTCCGATCGCTGAGATCATCGCGACCAGGACGATCGCGAAGTCGTCGCAGTCCCCGATGTAGCCGTTGTCGATGCTCTCGCTCGCGGTGGCAAAGTACTCGTCGCCGCGCGGGTCGTTGACATAGCGCCACTCGGAACGGACCCGGCTCCAGATCCGTGCGACCTGCTCGATGTGGAACGGGCCTTCGTCCTCCGCTGCGATCTGTGCGGCGGCGTTGCGGGTCGAAGGGGTGCTCGCGTCGATCGCGCCCACGACCTGCGAGAGGGTGTGCATCCGGATCGAGGCTTCCTGCGGGCTTGCCGACAACGGCGCCCCCGGGTCCGGGATGCCGAGTCGTTCGGCGGCGCGCCGAAGCGGTTGGTCGCCGCCCGAGCGAAACAAGAAGAGCAGCCCGACGGCTGCGACCGCGGCGAGTAGGGTGACCCCGACCCATCCGCCCTTGCGCCGTTTCGGTTTGGAGACGATGAGGCGCTGGTTGCAGGCGCCGCAGCGCAGCACGCCGCCCCGGAAGCCGCCGGGCATGATCCCTCGGGTGCCGCACTGCCCGCAGATGAAGCGGCGGCCCGGAATCGACTCGCCGAGCACCGTGTCCTTGCCACCCCGCCTCAAGAACGGACGCAGGACCGGTTCGCTCCACCGCAACGGCGCACGCCCGAACCGCACGTCGTCGCCCGGCCGAATGTGGGCGTGTTCGATCCGCTTGTCGTCGACGAACGTTCCGTTCGCACTCCCGAGGTCCTCGACCAGGATGCGGTCGCCCTCCCAGGCGAGCCGGCCATGCCGTCCGGACACGGTGGGGTCGCGGAGCACGATGTCGCAGTCGCGGGAACGGCCGACCACGATGTTGCCTGGTTTCTTCGACACGAGCCCCCGCATCATAACCCCCACACCCGGCGAAGGTCAGCCGTGGGTCGGGTTTTGCCCGGCCGGTCGTCCGTTGCCTGGCGGCGTTGCGCGAACGACGCATTCCTTCCGCCTCGGCGGCTGCTAGGCTCGTCCGGTGAAACGCGCCAGAATCGCAATGATCTCGACGGGTGGGACCATCGAGAAGACCTACGACGAGCTGCAAGGCGTGCTGGTGAACGAGAACCTCTCGAACCTCGACATCATGCTGGCGCAGCTGGAGCTCGATGGGGTGGAGATCGTCCGCATTCCGCTGATGAACAAGGACTCGCTCGAGATGTCCGAGGGGGACCATGCGCTCATCGCCGAGACCGCGGATGTGATGAGCCAGCAGCACGACGGGGTGGTCATCGTGCATGGCACGGATCGACTCCATGTGACGGGCGAGCGGATCGCCGCCACCGCCAAGGGCATTCGAGTGCCGATCGTACTCACCGGTGCCATGCGTCCGTTCCAGCTCCGCAACACCGACGCCATGCAGAATCTGACCGAGGCGCTGCTGGCGGTGCAGCTCGCGTCGCCGGGGGTGTACGTCGTGATGCACAACAAGGTGCTGGCGTTCCCAGGCGTGGTGAAAGACCGGGCCCGCGGAACCTTCGTTCGTGCGCCCTCGTGAAACATCTCGCGGGCGAGAGCCGTTGCTCCTTCGAGCGCACGTGCGTACCGTGACCCGATGAGCGACCCCACCCCAGACACTCCATCCATCCTGGGTTCGGGCTTTGCGGGGTACGTCCAGGATCGGCAGGCGAAGGTCCGTGGCGGAACGCGGGAGGATCGGCGCTACGCGTACGGGGCCGATCTGGCGATGCTGCGCACGTTCGAGAAGATCCCGCCCATCGAGCTGGCGGTGAGTGCGGTCGTGCGGACCTACAAGGACCTGCTGCGCAACCAGTACCTCGGCACCACGGTGCGGGTGGGGCCGAACCAGCTCGCTCGCATCCACACCATTGCGAAAGAGTGCGCGTTCACGCTCGGCGTGCCGATGCCGACGGTCTACGTGGCGAACAGTCCGTTCATGAACGCGTACACGTTCGGGACCAACGAGGACTCGTTCATCGTGGTGCACGCGCGGCTGGTCGACGACTTCTCCGACGACGAGCTGCGCTTCGTCATCGGCCACGAGATGGGCCATGTGCAGAACAACCATGTGGTCTACGGGACCGCGCTTCGGCTGCTCAAGGGCAACCTGCTGATGCTGTTCCGGATCCTGATGCCGCCTGCGGAAGCGATGCTGAAGGACTGGTCCCGCAAAGCAGAGATCACCTGCGACCGCGCGGGTCTCATCTGCTGCCGCAACCTCGACGCGGCGATGTCGAGTTTCGTGAAGATGGCCTGCGGGTCCACCACGCTCTATGAGGAGCTCAACGTGGAGACGTACATCGAGCAGCTCGAGGCGGGCCGCGATGGGCTCGGCCGCTTCGGTGAGCTGCTCGCGTCGCATCCGTACCTGCCCAAACGCATCCGGGCGCTGCAGCTCTTCGCGGAGAGCCGGCTCTACCGGAACGAGCTCGGGCTCGAAGGCGGACTCGAACTCGACGCGGTCGATGCCAAGACGGGAGAGATCCTGCGGATCCTCCGGGGACGCGACGCGGCCCCGGCCGGCGAGGGTGCCGAGTGACGACGGGTGGGCGGAGGGGGTAGCCTCCACGCGCGCCAGAACATCCGCCCACAGGGGCTGGCTCCACGGAGCCGCATTCACATCATCGGGCGACCGATGCAGAGAGATACCGGAGGTCAGGTTGTCGGATTTTGGGGAACAGAAGGCGAAGGCCCTGGGTGGTCTGCGAGAGGTTGCGGGGCTTGCCGAACAGGCGGGCGCGATCACGCTCGCCAAGAAGCTGCGCGAGGATCGGATCCCGAGACTCGAGGACGAGCGGTTTCACCTGGTGGTGCTCGGCGAGTTCAACCACGGCAAGACGACGTTCGTGAACGCGTTGCTCGGCGCGCCGGTGCTGCCCATGGGCGTCACACCGACCACCGCGATCATTCACCGCATCCACCACGGTGAGGTGAAGTCCGCGAAGGCATTCGCAGAAGACGGCAGCGAGAAGAGCGTGCCGATGGAGAAGCTCGAGGAGTACGAAGTGGACGGAACCGCGCTCGCGGAGTCGGTCCAGCACCTCGACGTCTACTACCCGGCCCCGTTCTTGGCCGCGGGTGTGGTGCTGGTCGACACGCCAGGCGTGAACGACCTCAACGAAGCGCGGGCGGAGATCACCTACGGGTACATTCCGCGCTCGGACGCCATTCTGTTCCTGCTCGACGCGGGGCAGATTCTCAAAGAGAGCGAGCGGCAGTTCGTCTCCACGAAGTTGCTCGCCCAGTCCCGGGACAAGGTGATCTTCATCGTCAACAAGATGGATCTGCTCGACGACGAAGAGCGCCAAGAGGCGCTGGCGTATGCGCGGCTCAACCTCGGCAAGCTCATCCCTGATCCGAAGGTGTTCGGCATCAGCGCCGAACGCGCGCTCGACGGAGACCGCGAGGGTGCGGGCATGGAAGCGCTCGAAGCGGAGCTCAAGCGGTTCCTCCAAGACGAGCGTGGCCGAGTGCTGCTCGACAACGCGCTCGACGCCGGTCTTCGCACCGCCGCCACGCTGCGCACCGGCATCGAGATCCAGAAGCGCGCGCTCGCGATGGACCAGGGCGAACTCGAGCGGCGCCTCGAGACGCTCGAAGCCGATCTCGAAGGCAGCGACGCCCGCATGGCCGAGCGCAAAGTGCGCATTCGAGAGTCGCTCAGCGCCGTCAAAGCGGTGGTGCGCGCGGACGTCGAAGGGTTCGCCAAACGTTTCGCGCAGCAGTTGCCGGACGAGATCGAACAGAGCGACGCGAAGGATCTGCGGAAGTACCTCAGCGGGTTCATCGAGGAGCGGTTCAAAGAGCTCGCCGAAGGTCAGGCGCAGCAGATCGCGGTGCGACTCGAGAAGGTCGCCGAAGAGGCGATCGCGTTCGTCACGGAAGACGCGAGCGCCCGGGTCGACCAACTCAAGCAGGTGCTCGGCGAAGATGCACCCGCGCTCGACCTCGACGTGAATACGTTCGCCTACGACGTCGGGGTGTTCGCGGTCGGTGCCTTTGGCGTCACGCTGATGGTGCTCTCCAACGTGCTCGTCGGCGGCGCGCTGACCCTCGCGGCGCCGGTGCTCGCGTACGTGTTCCGTGGCCGCGCCGACAAGCAGGTCAAAGAGCGCGCGAAGGAAGAGGCTCCGAAGGCGGTGCGCGACGCGGCCGGCAAGATGGCGGACGCGTTCGACGAACGCATCGATCAGTTCGGCGAGAAGCTGATCGAGTTCGTCACGGCAGCCAACGAAGAGATGAGCCGCAGCATCGCGGAGCTCGTCCGCGTGGCGCGCGACGCACACACCAGCGGCGAAGACGCCTCCGAGGAGCTGCGCGCCAGCACGGGCATGAGCCTCGCGCGCCTCATCGACGTGGAGCAGCGCATGGCCGCGCTCCGCAAGGGACTGTGGGCGAACGGACAAGCCGCACCCGAAGCAGCGCAGGCCGGCTGAGCCCCTCGGGCCTTGGTGCGGTAGACTCGAACGATGGGGTTTCGGCAAGGGCGCGGGACGAGGGCCACGAGGACGGGCGTCCTGGTGCTCGTCGTCGCGGCGGTCTCGGTGGCGCAAGCCGCTCCACCGCGCGCCGGTCATTTCACCGGTGCGTCGCAGCCTTCGCTCGTCCAGCAGGGGAGCGTCGCGCCGGAGATCAACGGTCAGCGGGTCAGCGGCACCGATCCGGTCCGCCTCGAAGACCTTCAGGGCCGCGTGGTGGTGCTCGATTTCTGGGCCACCTGGTGCGGACCCTGCCGCATGATCTCACCGGTTCTCGAGCGACTGCACCAGCAGCACCACGCCGCAGGGCTGACTGTGGTCGGGCTCAGCGACGAGTCCGCCGCCACGGTTCGAAGGCACGCCGGTGCGCATCCGGTCGGCTACACCTTGGCGGGCAACGCACGCAACACGCACCGCGCCTATTCGGTGCGGGCGTTGCCGACGCTTTTCGTCATCGACCGAAGTGGCAAGGTGCGGCACGTGGGTTCGGGCGCGGGTGCGAACGAGATGGCGCAGCTCGAGCGGGTGGTGCAGACGCTGCTGGCCGAACCCGCCCCGTAGCGGGATCGACGGCGGCGACTATGCTCCGCCCATGTCGTCGAGCCCTTCGCCCCGCCTCCGCTGCTTCGTGTCGCTTCTGGTAGGGGCGGTGCTGTTCGGGTGCGCGCCGTTGCCTCCTCAAACCGCGTCGCGCGGGCTCTACCGCGACCTGCGCAAGACGGTGGAGTTCCGGGAGAACGACGACTGGGTCATCGACGACCTCGAGGTGGCCGATGCGCTCAGCGGCGTCATGCGCAGCATCTGCTCGACACAAGAGGCAGCGCGCGAGGATCTCGAACTCTGGCTCGCCACCGAGATCGAACGCCGAGGCGGCCCCTCCCGTCTTCAGTTCGAGCGGAACGGCGCCTCGCTGAACCGCTCGATCCGGGAGACTCGGCGGCTCGAGCGCATCACCGAGGTGCTTCGGCGCGGACGGGACGAGGCGCGCAGGTGTCCGTACTGGATCGCGCAAGACGAGGCGTTCGCGGGCCTCGAGGGCGATGAGGGGCGCTTCGTCGTGCTGCTCGAGAGCCGGGGCGGCGCGTCGCTGCTTTTCGCGGATGGGGAGGCGGCGATCGGCGGCGGCGGCGGCGGCCGACTCTTCTTGGGTGGCGGGATCGGCCCGCGACTGACCTTGGCGGTCGGCGCGGAGGTGGCGGTGGATGGAGAACTTCCGGAGGAGCCGGGGGGCCGTCGGTCGTTTCAGGCGGTCCTTGCGGCGGGCGCACCGCTGCTGCTGCGGATCGCCAACAACGATCGGGTCATCGACTTCGAAGCGGCCTACACGGCGCGCTTCGCGGACGACACACGGCACGGGGTTCGGTTCACCGTGGGCTACGGGCTGACCACTCCACGCGTCTCCAGCTTCATGCCCTACGCGGTGCTCTGGGTGGGCTACCGCGTCGTGCCCGCCGCCCATGGGCTGCCCATCGAACACGGCATCCTCTTCGGTACCCGCATCGGCTTCGACTGGGATCCCTGAGGGCTCCGTTCGTAGGATGGAGACCACCCCCGATGTGGGTTTCTTCCCACACTCGAGGGCCCAAAACACCAACAAATGCCGGCCTTTGCACTTGGCCTTCCCCTTGCAAAGTGACTGGGTGTCGGGCCCACCAACCCGGCACTCTCTTCGGTTCTCAGAACGACCCGTCTTCCCCGCTCGGACCCCCCAAGACAAGAGCGTAGAAGGCGGGTCGGCATTAATTTCGGCCGAAGATCGAGCGTCCCGCCGTGGTCAGCGGCGGCGGCGGCGGCGGCAGCGGCAGCGGCAGCGGCAGCGGCAGCGGCAGCGGCAGCGGCAGCGGCAGCGGCAGCGGTCAGCGGCAGGGGCAGGGGCAGCGGTCAGCGGCAGAGGCAGAGGCAGAGGCAGAGGCAGCGGCAGCGGCAGCGGCAGCGGTCAGCGGCAGAGGCAGAGGCAGAGGCAGCGGCAGCGGCAGCGGCAGAGGCAGCGGCAGCGGTCAGCGGTCAGCGGCAGCGGTCAGCGGATTCGGCTTCGGATTCGGCTTCGGCTTCGGCTTCGGCTTCGGCTTCGGCTTCGGCTTCGGCTTCGGATT
The DNA here is from genome assembly GCA_034670305.1 of Deltaproteobacteria bacterium. Lineage (GTDB taxonomy): Bacteria > Myxococcota_A > Polyangia > Polyangiales > Houyiibacteriaceae > JAXMNT01. The sequence continues at coordinate 18,135 of JAXMNT010000028.1, read as the reverse complement.
CGGCTTCGGCTTCGGATTCGGCTTCGGCTTCGGCTTCGGCTTCGGACAAGCAAGGGCAAGGGCATCGCATCGCCGAAAATGGCCGATTCGTGTCGAATAGTGTCTTTCTGTGCCTGAGCAGAGAATCTAGTGCCATGTTCCAACGTCCACTTGGCTTCTGCCTTGGTTCTGGACGTCAAGATGCTTCATAATTACTTGCTTGTTCTCCTTCTCACGTGGACCTGTGTCACCCCCCTCCGCGCCCACGCGCAGTCGCTCGAACGGGACATCCGAATCCACGATCGGGCCAGCTTGCTGGCCACTCCGCTCGAAACGGCACAGAGTGACCCCCTCCTCGCATGCGTCCTCGGCCTGGTGCACGACCAGGCGCTGACGGAAGCCTGGTCCCCCTTCGACGAGTCCTCGGAGCTTGCCGCCGACCTCGACCGCGCGCTCCGGGCGACGCTCCGGACCCACGCCGAGGTGGCCCGACAGACCTACGAGATCTGTGCGTCCACGGACTTCGGGTTGCCCTCGATGGGCGACCGCGCCGCCGCCCTAGAGGACTGGGACCCGCGGCGGCCCCTGCCGACGGTGGGACCTCCAACCGACTGGGACGACGTGCGCCGCTTCCATGACGCGCGGCGGCTGCGTCGCCCGCCGATGAAGACTTGGCGGTACACGCCGCAGCTCACCGCGGGGCCGCTGCTGTTTGCGAGCGTCTTCGGACAGTTCGTGTTGCTGCGGGAACGCACGGGAGACCGCCGGCATGTGTTGGGCCTGGCAGGCATCTCCGTCGGCGCGCTCCTCGGTCTGGGGTTTGGTCGTGCGTGGCGCCGCGGTTCGCTCACCCCGCTGCTGCGCGGCGTGCTCGCTTGGGGCGTCGGCCTGGCGCTCGGGGCCCTCACGGCCTTCGCGCCGAGAGCGAGCCAGGAGCTGCGCGTCTTCGGTCAGAGCGTGCTCGGGGGCGCACTCGCCGACGCCCCGCTCGCGCTCGGCGCCATCGCGCGGGTGGTGCGCTGTCGGCGCGCCTCGACCGACCTCGCTCGGAGGCGCCAATGCGCAGAAGAATAGCCCGTGGGGCAGGGTGGGTGCTCGTGCTGGCGACGCTCGTCAGCGGAACCCCGGCGCGCGCACAACTCGGCATACACCAGGACCTCGCGCGCGCGATCGAGGATCAGTCCCTGGTGACCGCCACCGATCGCGTGAGACGTCTGCGCGCAGAGGGTCGGCCTTCGCCGCTGCCGCTTCGTTGTTTGGCCCGTGCGCTCGACAACGTGAAGGTCGCTGAGCTCGCGGCGCGATCGGTGACGACGCCCCGGCAGCTGCGGGAGACGGCGGCGGCGATGGTCGAGGCGTTGGCGGTTGGATCCGAAGCCGATGCCGATGCCGATGCCGATGCCGATGCCGATGCCGATGCCGATGCCGATGCCGATGCCGAGGCCGACGCCGAAGCCGACGCCGAAGCCGAAGCCGAAGCCGAAGCCGATGCCGAATCCGAAGCCGAAGCCGATGCCGAAGCCGAAGCCGAAGCCGAAGCCGAAGCCGAAGCCGAAGCCGATGTCGAATCCGATGCCGAGTCCGAATCCGAATCCGAATCCGAATCCGACGCTGGCGCCGAATCCGACTCGGTTGCGGTTGCGGTAGTCGATGCCGGTGGGCGGCGGCGGTGTGGGTTGCGGGTTGTTCCTTCGGCGCTGGTCGATCGAATCGCGGAGCTGGGGCGGCTGGCGGGGGTGGCGGAGCGGGCGGAGCTCGATGGGGAGGCGCGGGAGGTGGTGGCGTTGCTCGAGCAGTGGGCGGAGGCGGTGGCGCCGCTGCGGGGGTGGGGGTCTTGGTTGGATGTGTTGGGGCTGTGGCGGCAGGCCCGGCCGCCGCGTGCGGTGGCGCGACGGTGGCCGCGACGGAGCCTCACGCCCGTGCGCGCGGTGGGTGTGGGTGCGGGGCTGGTGCTGGCTGCGTCGTTGCTCGCCACGTTGCCCTTCTTCATGCGCGCCGATGCGCCCGACTGGATCTTTGGTGGCTACGGGCTCGGCATGGGGCTGGTGGTGGCGGTCGTGGGCGCCGCGTCGTTTCAAAGCGCGTATGCGGCGCCGGTCGGGCTTCTCTTCTCGTTGGCGGCCGCGGTGCTCGGGTCGTTGACGATCGCGCGGGGCGGCGGAGGGGGCGATGCGTTCGGGGTCGGCATGCTGCTCGGCTCGGCGGTCGGCATCGGGTTCTCGTTCGCGGGCTTTGCGCATGTGCGCCACCGGGTGCGGCCGCGCCGTGCCTGGCGCCGGTTTCTTCGGTCCGCGGCATCGTCCATGCAGAACGTCGCGCGAGTGGCCCAGCCCCGGGGGGTTTGGTAGGAATCCCCGTGGCGATTCCGGAGCGACTGTGCCGAACCTAGACGCGGACATGCTGCGGGCGTTGCCGGTGTGGTTCGTGGCGACGTTGTTCTCGGTGACGTTGCACGAGGCCGCCCACGCGCTGGCCGGCAAACTCGGCGGCGACGACACGGCCCACGAGCAGGTCACCCTGGATCCGACCCCGCACATCAAACGTTCGCCCTTCGGCATGCTGCTGGTGCCCATTGCGTCGTTCCTGCTCAACGGCGGCCACTGGATGATCGCGTTCGCGAGCGCGCCTTTCGATCCCGGCTGGGCGGCGCGCCACCCCAAACGTGCGGCGTGGATGGCGGCGGCGGGACCACTCTCCAACCTCGTGCTCGCGGCGATCGCGACCGGCGTCATCTTCGCGGGTCTGACCTGGTGGGGCTGGACGCGGGGCGGGTTCATGCTCGACGGTGTGGTCGTCGGCGCGACCGGCGAAGCGACCGTGGCCACCACCTTTGTGAGCGTGCTGTTCTCCGTGAACCTCTTGCTCGGGCTCTTCAACCTGCTCCCGGTGCCACCACTCGACGGCCACGCGGTGGTGCCGCTCTTCCTGTCGGAACGGCTGACCCACAAGTGGCACGACCTCTTTCGCGATCGCGGTGCGGCCATGGTCGGGCTCGTGGTCGCGTGGGTCGTGTTCGGACGCATCGCGTACCCGGTCTTCGAGTTCGCGGTCTCTTTGCTGTTCTTCTGATTCCGTGCCCAACGACGAACCGACACGGCGCACCGCTTCACGATCCGCAGTTGGACCGCGGTACGGAATGGCAGATGTGGGCTGAACGACTGATCCGATTGGACGAGCCGAGCTTTCGGCGGTGGGCCGAGCGTTCGACCGGGCTCTCCGACTGGGGCGACGGGCGCGTCCTGAACCATCTGCGGACCGTCTGCGGCGTGCTCGAACGCGCGAACTTGAGCTTCCAAGGCCGGTTCATGGCGCGGGCCTACTACCGGTGGCACCTCGAAAACCGGCTGCGGGTCGTACAGCAACTCGAGCGGGTGCCGGAGATCCGCCACGTGCCGATCGAGCGACCGATCTTCATCACCGGTTGGTACCGCACCGGCACCACTCTGCTGCATCGGTTGATGGCCGCGGACCCGAGCTGCCGCATCCCGCTCACCTGGGAGCTCAGCCATCCGGCACCGCTTCATCCGGACCCGCGCAAGGACGAAGAGCTTCGCTACGCCCGCACCGAGCGCACCTTCCGCTGGAACGACCGGCTCGTGCCCGGTCAGAAGCGGGCGCACCACATCACGCCGGACGGACCCGAGGAGTGTTTCTTCCTGCTGGAGAACGACATGGTCTCCACCACCCTGTTCAACACCTTCGGCGGGTACGACTACGGGTTCGAGGTGCTGGCCACCGACCTCGAGCCGACGTACCAGTTCCTGCGCACTCAGATGCAGCTTCTGACCTGGGACGCCGAGCGGCGCGGCCATGGGGCGCGACGCAGCCGCGGCCGTCCGCGCTGGGTGATGAAGTGCCCATGGCATCTGTGGAACCTCGACGTTTTGCTGCGGGTGTTCCCGGACGCCTGTGTGATCGTCACCCACCGCGACGTGGTGAAGTCGCTCCCTTCGAACTGCAGCCTCTCGTCGATGACCAGCCGGATGGGCGGGCCGGTCGACCAGAAAGCGCTCGGCGTGTTCTGGCGGGACTACTACCGGCTCGGCATGGACCGCTACTTCGCGTGTCGCGCGGCCTCGAACAACCCGTCGCCCTTCTTCGACCTCTCGCTGAAGTCACTCACCGCCGACGTGGGTGCGGCGCTGGAGAAGGCGTACGACCACTTCGGCTTGCCGTTCGAGCCTTCGCTCGCGGACGCGTTTCGTTCGACGCTCAGTGCACAACCCAGAGATCCGCATGGCAAACACGAGTACGGGCTCGCCGACTTCGGCCTCGACGAAACCGACCTGCGACGCCGGTTCGAAGACGTCGCGCCGCTCTGGCACTGAGTGGTCAGCCGAAGATGGCGTGTAGGCCCCAGGCCAACTGCGCGATCCAGAGTGCGTGCGTCACCATCGGCACGAAAGCGGCGCGAGTGCCGTCGTAGGCGCCAATCCAAAGCAGGAACGCGTCCACAGCCGACCCGCACCGCAAGGCTTGGGACCGCGTCAACGCCTACTCAGGGACGCGGGCGGCGAGCTCGCCTTCGACTTCGGCTTCGGCGTACTTGCCCTTCCAGTCGATGACCATGCCCTTCTGGAAGAGGATGTTCCAGGCGTTCGCGTTGATGCCGAGCGCGGTCTGGAGTGCACCGGTCGGGTCGAAGAGCACCGGCATCGTCAGCCCGTAGCGGTCGCGCACTTCGTTGCAGAGCGACTGGGTCGGCGCGTTGAAGCTGCCGTCCGCCGAAACGACGAAGTAGCCTTCGACGCCGCGCGCGCTGTACTCGGTCCAGATGCGCTGCACGTCGTCGCGCGCAAAGGTGCGACAGGGCGGGCACCAGTCGGCGAACTCGAAGACCCACGAGACGTCGGCGTCGCAGAGGGTGTGGAGTGCGACTTCGTTGCCGTCGCAATCGAAGAGGACCGCGTCGGCGGCCACGTCGCCTTCGGCGGTGCCGAAGGGCGCGGTGGGCGGGCACCCGAACGTGCGGGGTCCGCACATGCCCTCCGCGCAGGACTCCCCGGCTTCGCAGGTACCGCAGCTTCCTCCGCAGCCATCGTCACCGCATTCGGTCTCGCCGCAGAACGGCCGGCAACCGGGCGCGTCCACACCGTCGTCCGCATCGCTGGCGGGCGCATCCAGTGCGAGACCGCTGTCGTCCGCAGCACCGCTGTCGCCACGGGATCCGGCGTCCTCGGACGCAGGGTCTGCAGTACAGCCCGCGAGGACGAGGACGAACAAGAATCGAAGGGTCATGGAGCACGTACGGGCCCGCGTGCGACGCGTTACGAGGGGCCGATGCATGGTCACGACGCCGCAGCGATCACTGCACGCCGCTCAGATCGAAGAACAGGCGGGTGTCTTCGCCGGCGCCCACGTTGGCCTGGCGCCGGTGTTCGTTCCCGTCTCGGTCGACGATGCGGAGCGTCACGGAACCACTCGGGACTTCCGCCCGGCCGATGGGCGTCGTGCCGAGCAGTCGAGAGCCGACGTACACCTTCGACCAGGGGCGGGTGTTGATCGAGATGCTCCCGGCGGCGCCGGTGGTTTGCGCACGCATCATGGCCACCATGCGCGATGGGTCGCGGCGCCGCCGCAGTTCGGCCGAGATCTCGGCTTCTCGGCCGGGCTGCACATCCACGGTCGCGGTCCAGTCGCGGTACCCCTCGAGCTCGAGTCGAGTCTCGTAGCGGTCGGGCACGATGTCGCCGAGCGAGGTCGGCGTGACCCCAGGCACTTGGCGGTCTCCGAGCCAGACCACCGCCCCTGGTGGATCGCTCCGGAAGGTGATGCTGCCGCGCGCGGCCGGCGTCGCCTCGGGGTTGTGGGTCGGCACCGGGACCGGCATGGCCATCCCCGACGTCGCGGATTCGGCGGGCCCCCCGACGGTGGGCGGCACCCCTTGGGTGACCACGCCGAGTTGCGGGGACGTCTCAGGGGTCATCGACTGCCAGGCGACCACGCCACCCACGCCGAGAAGCAGCAAGAGCACGACGAGCCCCACGATCAGTGGGGTCCGGTTGCTGGGGGGCGGTTGCGAAGGCAACGGATCCAGATCCATCAACGCCGGCGTGGCCGAGATGAGGTCTGCGCTGATGAGCTCGGCGGAAGGGGTGGCCGGTGGCAACGCGAGCCCAGGCGGTGGATCGGAGCCCGGGAGAGAAGGGCGTTCGCCGATCTTGAAGGACTCCCCGAATGGAGTGGAACTCACCATCGGGCCGCGGCGGATCTCCTCGCCGAAGACGCCCTCGAGCACCGAGGTGATGTGCGGCGGCGCCACGATGTGCTGTTCCGACTGGAGCCAGCGCTCGAGCGCCATCTGCATCTCGCCGGCGCTGCTGAAGCGATCCGAAGCGTGTTTGGCGAGCGCCTTCTGCACGATCAGGTCGAGCGCCTCGGGCAGGTCCGGTTCGAGTTTTCGAATCGAGGGCACCTGCGACTCGATCACGGCGCGCATCGTCTCGTACTGGGTCTTGCGGTGGTAGAGCGGTCGACCGGTGAGCGCTTCGTACAGACAGACGCCGAGCGCGAAGACGTCCGCCCGTCCGTCCATCGCTTCGCCAAGACACTGCTCGGGGGCCATGTACGCGAACTTGCCCTTCACCTGACCTTCTTGGGTCTTGGTGTGGTGAATGGTGGCTTTCGCGATGCCGAAGTCGAGCAGCTTCACGGCGCCGTCGTAGCTGACCATGATGTTCTGCGGACTCACGTCGCGGTGCACGATGCCGAGCGAGGAGCCGTCGTCGTCGGTCGCCATGTGGGCGTGGTGGAGCGCTTCGGCGATGCGCGAGATGATCTTCACCACCACCGGCGGCGGCAGGTTGCCTTGCTCGCGGGCGCGCCGGATGAGCTTGCCGAGCGCGACTCCATCCACCCACTCCATGGCCAGGTAGTAGGAGCCCTGCTCCTCGCCGAACTCGTACACGTGCACGATGGACGGATGGCGCAGCCGCATCTGAAGCCGGGCTTCGTCGAGGAACATGCGGAGGAACACGTCGTCGTCGGCGACGTGCTGGAGGATGCGTTTGATGACCAGGTGCCGCGCCTCGGCGCCCGCGACCGTGGGCCGCTCCCGCGCGAGGTAGATCTCCGCCATGCCGCCCACCGCGAGGCGTCCGAGGAGTTCGTACCGGCCAAAGGGGCAAATCGCCGGAAGGTTGCGCACCATGCTGCGCTCGGCGGTCACCCCCGCATCATAGCAGTATTCCTTTGGGGGCACGGCCCCCAAACCCCGTCCCGATGACACCGCTGGCTCGCTTCGCGAGGCTGCACGCTGTCGAATATTGCTGGTCTCTCGCGGGGTTCCTGCGGGCCCAGACGCCTTCGGCTTTCTTGGGGCCCTGGGAAACGGCTCTGAAGCAGAGCCTCCCTCGCGAGAGACAATATTCCTTGGCGGCACGGCCATTCCGAGACAGCACTCGCGAGCAACGCAGGGCCCGTCGTGGGAAAGAAAGACCCGTCGACGGGGGGGCCCGGTCGGCCTATCTTCGGTCGCGATGCGATTGTTGCTGATTTCCGCGATCCTGCTCACCAGCCTGGCCTCGAGCCAGCTGGCGGACGCGCAGGACTCTCCTTCGGTCGTGATCGCGGAGATCCGCGAGATGATCCAGTTCGCTCGGTTCGACGACGCCGTGACCGCGGCCGGCCGTTTTCTGGAGCGGGGCGATCTGGACGCGAACGATCGCAACATCGGGCTCGAGGTGCTGGCGACCGCGCATGTGGCCCACCGCGACCAGGAGCGCGCCGACGCGGTCCTCTCGGAGCTCTATGCCCGGGACCCGGGACACCGCCTCTCGGACGCCGACGCGAGTCCGCTCGTTCAGGCGGCTTTCCAGCGGGCGCGTGAGCGGCACCCCGAGACCGTCGAGGTCACGCTGATCCACGAGCCGCCCTCGGTGGCCCAGCGCGAGTCTCCGATGGTCGAGGTTCGGGTCGGCGCGGGCCTGCACGCGGTCCAAGAGGTGCGCCTGGCCTACCGAACGGGTGGCGCACCACGGTTTGCGCGTTTGGTGATGAACCTGGACGAGCGCGGCGTCGCCCGTGGACGCATCCCGCTCGTGGGGGCGCCCAACGCGGAGCAAGAGGTCCAGTACTTCATCCTGGCGCTCGCCCCCTCCATGACGCCGCTCGGGCAGCTCGGCGACGAAGCGGAGCCGCTCGAGCTGTCGATTCCGGCGCAGTCCGGCGAGGGCAACGGGCAGAGCAACGTGGTCGTCGGACCAGACGTGCCGGTCGTCGAAGAAGAAGAGGGCGGTTCCAAGTGGTGGATCGCCCTCATCGTCGTCGGAATCGTCGCTGCGGCTGGGGTGGGCGGCTACTTCCTGTTCCGGGAAGAAGCGCCGAACGGCACGCTCGGATCGATCACGCTGCGGTAGCCGCGGCTCGATGCGTGGCCCGTTGCGGCGACGCGAACTGCGGACACGATGCCGCAAGGATTGGCCGAGCAGACGCTTCGGCACTGAGGAGGTTCCGTGTTTCGAGGACGCATTCGATCGATCCACTTCGTCGGGATCGGCGGCGTGGGCATGAGTGGCATCGCCGAAGTTCTGCTCGACCACGGCTTCGCCGTGACCGGGTCGGACCTTCGCGAGAACGAGTACACCGCGCGGCTCGTGTCGAAGGGCGCGACGCTTCATCGGGGCCACACCGCCGCCAACGTGAAAGACGCCGACGTGGTGGTGTTCTCGAGCGCCGTGCCGCGCACGAACCCAGAGCTCGTCGAAGCCCGCGTGCAGGGCATTCCGGTGATTCCGCGGGCGGAGATGCTCGGCGAGTTGATGCGCCTCAAAGACGGCATCGCGATCGCGGGCTCGCATGGCAAGACCACGACGACCTCGCTCGTGGCCACCGTGCTGCGCGATGCAGGACTCGACCCGACGGTCGTGATCGGGGGCAAGCTCAACGCGCTCGGCAGCGGCGCCGCCCACGGTGCGGGCGACCTGCTCGTGGCGGAGGCGGACGAGTCCGACGGATCGTTCCTGCATCTGACGCCGGCCATCGCCGTCATCACCAACATCGATCCAGAACACCTCGATCACTACGGCGATCTGGAGTCGGTGAAGAACGCATTCGTCGAGTTCGCCAACCGGGTGCCGTTCTACGGACTCGTCGTCGGATGTCTCGACAACGCCAACCTCCAGTCGGTGCTCCCGCGGATCGACAAGCGGGTGGCGACCTACGGATTGGCGGCGCAGGCGGACTACCGCGCCCGCGACCTCGAGATGACGGGCCTCAGCGTCTCGTTCGAAGTCGAGCGGCGGGGCGAGGCGCTCGGCCGGTTCGAAGTGCGCATGCCGGGCGTGCACAACGTGATGAACGCGCTCGCGACGATCGCGGTCGCGGACGAACTCCAAGTGCCGCACGACAAAGTGCGCGACGCGCTGCGCACGTTCGGCGGGGTCCAGCGGCGGTTCACGGTCGTGGGCGAAGCGCCGGTGGGGGATGGGGTGATCACGGTCGTCGACGACTACGGCCACCACCCGACCGAAGTGGTGGCGACCCTGGAGGCCGCGCAACGGGCGTATGGGCGGCGGATCCTGGTCGCGTTCCAGCCGCATCGGTACTCGCGGACCCACCATCTCTTCGAGGAATTGACACGGGCGTTCAACCGCGCGGATGTCGTCTTTTTGACCGATGTGTACGCGGCGGGCGAAAAGAAGATAGAGGGTGCCGATTCCGAGCACCTCACGCGCGCCATTCGAGCGCACGGACACCGCGACGTGACCCACGTACCAGAGCGCACCAACCTCGCAGAGACCATCCGGGCCCGACTCGAGCCCGGAGACATCGTGATCACGCTCGGTGCGGGCGACATCACGAAGACCGGCCGAGAGTTGCTGGCGCTGTTGCCTTCCCCTTGACGACCAAACGAAACAGGCGCCTGGAGCCACTGGACGACGACGTCGAACCCGAGGAAGACCTCGAGGAGTTCGGCCGCGCCGCCACCCCGCTGGCGTCGATGCCGCCGCCCGGTCGCGCCGCCTCGTTCGCGCGCGCCAAGAAGATCGTGGTCCGCGGCCTGAAGCTTGGGGCGGTGGCGTGCGGGTTGCTCGGTGCGGTGGCGGTGGGCCGCCTGGCGCGGGACCACCTGCACACCTCGCCGTCGTTCGCGATCGAGCAGATCACCGTGCGCGGCGCCGACCGGCTCGGAGAAGAAGAAGTGCGGGTGGCGGCAGGCCTCGAAGTCGGCCGCAACGTCTTCGAACACGGCCCCGAGCAGGTGCGGGCAGCGCTGGAACGGCACCCTTGGGTCGCGCGGGCGCGGGTCGAGCGCCGGCTGCCCGGCGCATTCACACTCGAGATCGAAGAACGCCACGCCGTCGCCCTCTTGGTCTTGTCGCCGAGCGCGCCCGACGAGCGCGCGAGAGAGGGCGTCGCCACTGCGCCCGAAGGGCCGTACCTCATCGGCGAGGACGCGACCGTGTTCAAGCGCGTGGAAGAGGGCGACCCGATCGACCTTCCGCTGCTGACCGGCGTCGACCACGACCGCTTCGTGGCCGACCGCGCGTACCGGGGATCGCTCCTGCTCGAGGTCGTCGCGCTCTTGCACGACTACCGGGCGGCGGGGCTTTGGCGGCGCGAGCCGATCAGTGAGATCGTGCTCTCAGACACCGACGAGACGACGCTCTTCGTCGGCGAAGACGCGATGCAGGTGCGCCTTGGTCGCGGACCGCATCTCGAGAAACTCCGAAAGCTCCGCCGGGTGCTCGATCGACTCGACGCCCAGGACAGCCGCCCTGTGTACGTGTTCCTGGACAACGTGCGCCGCCCCGACCGGGTGGTGGTGCGGCTGCGCGAACAACCGCAGCCGGTGGTGGTGGCGGCGGCGGTCGACGGCTGAGATCGGCTTCGGCTTCGGCCTCGGCTTCGGCGTCGGGTTCGGCTTCGGCGTCGGGTTCGGCAGAGACAGCGGCAGAGACAGCGGCAGAGTCAGCGGCAGAGACAGCGGCAGCGGCAGAGTCAGCAACAGCGGCAGCAACAGCGGCAGCGACAGCAACAGCGGCAGCTCCCAGCCATGCTCTCCTTCGGAGTCGCACGGTTTGTAGCCTCTCCTTCGGAAGTCGGCTCCTTCGTCCTTCGGACTTGGAGATGCTTGGGTGGGCTTGCTGGCTCGGCGGGATTTCGATGGTGGCCCAGATTGGGAGGAGACCGGAGGGGCTTTGCCCGGAGGTCGGAGGGGATGTCCCATCCCCTCGGCAAAGGAGTGCTCGGTCGCGTCAAGGGTGCCTGCGGCCCCAGCCTTCGGAAGGCTGGCTTCGCCCTGGACCCGCCCTGCGCTCTCCACCGGGGGCGCACGGGGTGCGCCGCCGAGCAACGTTGCTCACTTTCTTCGGCGCGAGGAGGCTCTGATGATTGTTCTCGAATCTAGTTTCGTTCTCGTTGGTGAGTTGCGCGGGGTGCTGGCGGCTGTTTCTCGCAAGGACCGTTCGCTGGGTGAGCAGATGCGGCGGGCGGCTCAGTCGGTCGTGCTGAACTGCGCGGAAGCGAAGAACGCTCGCGGGAAGCGGAGCGTGGACCGGTTCTCCATTGCCTACGGTGAGGCGAGCGAACTGAAAGCGGCGCTTCGATTGGTGCGGCTGTTTGGGTACGCCGAGGTTGGCGAGGAGGTGATGCAGCGCTGCGATGAGGTTTGCGCGATGTTGTATCGGTTGAGTCGCTAGAGCGGCGCGAGGCCCGCGCGAGTCGCGGGCCTCGGGTTCGGCCTCGGGTTCGGCCTCGGGTTCGGCCTCGGGTTCGGCCTCGGGTTCGGCCTCGGCCTCGGGTTCGGCCTCGGCTTCGGCCTCGGCTTCGGGTTCGGCGTCGGGTTCGGCGTCGGCTTCGGCTTCGGCTTCGGCTTCAGCTTCGGCTTCGGCTTCGGCTTCGGCTTCGGGTTCGGCTTCGGCTTCGGCCTCAGCAGCGACAGCAGCAGAGTCAGCAGCAGAGTCAGCAGCAGAGTCAGCAGCAGAGTCAGCAGCAGCGACAGCAGCAGAGTCAGCAGCAGCGACAGCAGCAGAGTCAGCAGCAGAGTCAGCAGCAGAGTCAGCAGCAGAGACAGCGGCAGAGTCAGCCGCAGAGACAGCAGCAGAGTCAGCAGCAGACAGCGGCAGAGACAGCCGCACCGGCAGTTACACCAACCGCATGGGGCTTCAGCTCAGAGGCTGAAGCGGGCGCGGGTTTGTTCGCCCGATCGGATCACCACCGTGCGGCGCACGGGGGCGGCGCCGGGGCGGCGCAGTTCGAGTTGATGTCGGCCCGCGGGAAGGGACACGTTCGTGAACGGGGTCGTGCCGAGCTTGCGGCCACGCAGCCATACCTCGCACCACGGCGTCGTCGCCATCGCGAGCGTGCCGGGCGGGCCGGGCCGGCGCATGACCATCATGGACGACATCGCCGCCATGTCGTTGGACGCGGCGCGCTCGGGACGCAGGGCGACCGAGAGGGTGGAGCGGCCGCCTTGGGTCACCGACACCGCTTCTTGGTGCGGTTCGAACCCGACTTCGGAGATCTCGACCTGGTGGGTTCCGGGTTCGACTTCGAGTTCGAGCGGGGTGTGTCCGACGAGCTCTGATGCGATCCGCACCCGTGCGCCGGCCGGGATGCTGGCGATCGTGAGGACGGCCGGCGTCGGCACCGAGAGTTCGACGGCGACGTCTTGGCCAGCGGCCAAGGTGAGGCTGGTCTCGGCCACGACGCGGCCGTCGCGACGCGCTTCGAGTTGGTGCAGCCCCGCCTCCGCTTCCAGGAGGAGCGGCGCTTGGCCGCGCGCCTCGCCATCGAGCCAAACCGTCAGGCCGGCGGGCTCGGTCGCGATGCGCAGCCGCCCGGTGCTCGGGACCACAGTGGGTGCGCGGATCCCTCCTGCCGTGGGTTGCTGCAGCGTTGGTGCGGGTGCGGCCGGCGGACCGCCGGAGTCGAACCAGTACAGCCCGAAGCCCATCGAAGCCAGGAGCAGCACGACCGCGCCGAGGGCGAGTGGCCAGCGCGACGGAGAAGTCCGGACCGGCTTCGACTCGGGGACCGAAGGCGCGGAGAGTCGACCGGTCGCTTCGGTCCACGGGTCGTCGCCGTCGGCCTGTGCTCCGAAGAGCGGCGCGGGCAGTTCCACGGTCTGCTCGGCGATCGGCGTGCCGTGCGCGGTGAGCGGCACGGTGCCGGCCGCGCGCGGTGCGGCGCGGTCTTGGGCGAGCACGTCGGGGAAGAGCCCCCGCACGTAGCGGCCGAGTTCGACTTGGTCCGAGGGTTCGGAGCCGCTCCGCAGAAACGCTTCGAGCTCCAGTCGGAGCGCGAGCGCGTCTGGGTGGCGTTTCGTGCGGTCGGCGGCGAGCACCTTCTCGAGCACCCGCCAGAGCCCCGGTGGCACCCGCTTGAGGCGATCGGCGTCCGGGATCTTGCCGGCCGCCGCGCACGCCCGGGCGAGCGCTTGGTCTTCGTGTGGAAAGAGGGTGTCCCCGGTGAGCGACTCGAAGAGCAGGCTCCCCACGTTGAACAGATCGCTCCGGCGATCGAGCGGCTCGCCCCGCGCCTGCTCTGGCGAGAGGTACGCGAACTTGCCCCGGACCTTGCCCACCTGGGTCTCGTCGCGGCGGCGGTGCAGCTTCGCGATGCCGAAGTCGGCGACCTTCACCGCGCCGTCGAAGGAGATCAGCACGTTGGATGGGGTGACGTCGCGGTGTACGAGCCCGAGCGCCCGACCTTCTTCGTCGGCGAGATCGTGGGCCTGCGCGAGCCCTTCGCAGACGAACGAGAGGATCTTCACCGCGTGGTGGGCCGGCAGCGCGCCGGGCGCGCCGTGCACGTGGGCCACCGCCATCGCGCGATCGATGAGCGCCCGCAGATCCACGCCCCGCACGAGCTCCATCACCAGGTACGCCGTGCCGCCCACCTCGCCGAAGTCGTACACCTGCACCACGTTCGGATGGGTGAGTCGCGCGACGATGCGCGCTTCTTCCCGGAACATCTGCTGGAACTCGTCCGCTTCGCTCAGATGCGGGAGCACCCGCTTGACGACGAGGTCGCGTGTGAAGCCCTGCGGGCCGTCTTTCCGAGCCAGGAAGATCTCCGCCATCCCGCCCCGCGCCAGACGGCGCAGCAGCACGTAGGGACCAAGCGGGATGCCGTCGGGCACGCCACACTGTACCGTCCCCCCAATGCCCACGGGGTTCTTCCGCACGACTCGCCGATCGACACGCGCCGCGCTGGTGTGGGCGCTCGCGTCGGCGGCGTTTGGCTGCGCCGACGAGCGGGCGGTGCGGGTGGAAGTCGACGTCGCGCCCGAACGCGGCGCGCTGTGCCTCTCGGCCCACGAGATCTCCGACGGCGCGCGCGTCTTCGGCACCCGCTTCGACCCCGCCGAGGCCCGCGGCACGCTCACCTTCGTCGAAGGCGCGCGGGTGGCCGATCGAGTGCGGGTGTCGGCGCGGCTCTTCCGGGGCGGACGTCCCGTGGCCCGCGCCTCGGTCGACGCCCCCTTCGCAACGGGCGGCCCGCTTCACCGCCTCGAGGTCCGTCGCTGCCACCCCCTGATGGGGCCGCGCACGGTGGCTGCGATGGGAAGCGTGCCTGGCGCGACCGGGCTCTTCGGCGCGGACCTGAACGGCGACGGCCGAGACGAGGTGTTCGCATCTGTCGGGGACCAAGTGCGCGAGGTCGCCAGCGGCGCATCGGTCGCCGAGGGTGTGCCGCTGGGGGCGGTCTTGTCGTCCGGCGCCGCCGGCCTGCCGGACGATGGCACCTGCGACGCGATGCTCGTGCGCCGCGTGGGGGGAGAAGTCATCGTCGGCTCGACCTTGGTCGGCACCGCGAGCGCGGTCGCGTTCGGCGACGCCGGCCAGGGGAGGGCGGTGGCGCTCGGTGGTCCGGACGGTCTGCGCTGGGGCACGGGCACGTTGCGGCGCCTCGACGGCGCACCCGTCGCGGCGCTCGTCGTCGACGACTTCACCGGCGACGGCTTCGACGACGTCGTGTCGATTGGCGAAGCGGGCATCGCGTTCTTCGTCGGCGCCACCTCCGGACCGACGCGGGTCAACGGTGCGACGCCGAGTGGCTGGCTCGGGGACGCAGCGGCCGCGGGTGACATCGACGCAGACGGCACGCTCGACCTGGTCGTGCTCGACGGAGGCATGCTGCGCGTGGCGCGCAACCGCGGCGACGGGCTGCTCGAAGCGGCGTTCGCAGTGGCCGCCGCTGGAACCGAACTCGTCGTGGGCGACTTCGACGGGGACTGCGCCGCGGACGTGGCGGTCTTCGGCGCCGGCAGCTGCGCGCTCTTCTTCGGAGCCGAGCTCGGCACGCTGCGCGCGGGTCCGGTGCTCGACGGAGTCGTGGCGGCGACGCGCGCGGACGTGGACGGCGATGGCGCGTCCGAGCTGCTGCTGCTCGACGCCGCGGGCGGGGTGACGACGTGGGCCGAATGACGCCGCCGAAGTCGGCCGCGGGCCTGTGTGCGCCGGGTGAGGCGCGGCGTGCGTGGGCCCGGTGCGCGTGTGTGTTGAGCGCGCGCGTGCCGAGCGCGTGTGTGCTGAGCTTGAGCGCGTGCGTGCTGAGCGCGTTGCTGAGCGCGTTGCTGTGCGCGGCGCCCGCGTACGCGCAGGCGGCCCCCGCACCCGCGCGTACGATCCGGGCCCAGCAGCTTCCGTCTGAACGGCCGAGCGCCGCGGCTTCGGTGCGGCGCCTGCTGGAACGCGGACACGAGCTGTACCGGCAGCTCGACTTTCCCGGCTGTGTCGAAGCCATGCAGCGCGCGTTGGATGTGCCTGGCGTGCTCGATGCCCACCGGCTCGAGGCCTACGAGACGATGGGCGCGGCGTTCGTCGTGCTCGACCGCGAAGCCGACGCGGCGGCGGCGTTCCGGTCCATGTTCGAGATCGATCCCTACCACCGGGTCCGGGAACCGAGCGGCTCGCCGAAGATCGAACGCTTCGTCGAGAACGAGCGCCGCAGCTTCGTCCCCGACGCCGCGCTCGACCCAAGCGTCGAGCTGCACGCGCTCTTGCCCCGCGCGGCGCGGGTGGGGCGCGCGTTCGATCTACGCGTGCAGGTGCGGGGGAGCGGGCGCCGACCGATGGCGCGGCTCGATCTCTTCCTGCGCGGCGACGAAGAGACGGTGTGGCGGAGCGTGCGGCTGAGCGGCGACGGGTTCGACTTCGCGGGCGAGGTCGAGGTCGCGGCGACCCCCGGCGCGCTCGATCTCTATGTGCAAGCGCGCGACGCGCAGGACCGCGTGGTCGCGCGCGCGGGTGAGCCGCTCGCGCCGCTGGTGGTCGAGCTCAGAGAGCGGCTGGCGGAGGATGCGTTCTACCGGAAGTGGTGGTTCTGGACGCTGGTCGGCGTGGTGGTCGTGGGCGCGGCGGTGGGGATTGGGATCGCGGTGCGCGGCGGAGAGAACGCACCGAACGGAACATTGCCTCCCTTCCGAGTCGAGCTGCCGTAGCGAGACGGGCAACTCGACACGGGTTGCGTGGACCCGTGCCCGTGCCCGTGCCCGTGCCCGTGCCCGAGTTCCGAATCCGACGCCGAAGCCGAATCCGACGGCGAATCCGAAGCCGACGCCGAAGCCGACGCCGAAGCCGACGCCGAAGCCGAATCCGAATCCGAAGCCGACGCCGAAGCCGACGCCGAAGCCGAAGCCGACGCCGAAGCCGAAGCCGAAGCCGAAGCCGATGCCGATGCCGATGCCGATGCCGATGCCGAAGCTGCCGCTGATTCTGCCGCTGATTCTGCCGCTGATGCTGCCGCTGATGCTGCCGCTGAATCTGCCACTGATTCGACTTTGCGGTTCCTCCCCCACACTCCCCCACCACTCCCCCCCCAACTCTCCCGAAACCAAACCAAGCGCCGACGAGAACCGGCCACCAAGCAGGAGAGCCCCGCCAGCGAGAAACAGAACAGCGGTTCTGGGGTGTCCACGCGACCGCTGGCGTTCACGTGATCATGCCTGCGGGCGTTGCGTGACTTGGAGGGGCCTCTCCGTTTTGGGGAGAGTTCGGGGGAGTTGTGGGTGAGTGGGGGGGAGTTCCGTCGCAGGACCGCAGGGGAGCCGAAGCCGATTCCGAAGCCGACGACGCCGATGCCGAAGCCGATGCCGGTGCCGGTGCCGCAAGTCGTTCTCGCCTAGGGGTCGTAGCGTGCGCAGGTCTGTAGACTCTCCAGCGTTCCTTCTGGGTCGGAGAAGTAGGGGCTCACGGTTCCTTCGGTCACGATGCGCGCGTCCTTCACCGAGTACGAAATCCCGGCGTCACGAAGCCATGCGACCATGTCTGGTTCGGTTGTTTGGGAGGTCAGTAGGCGGTCGGTTCGCGAGCACACGAGGCCGCCCGTGAAGCCGTGCGTCCAATAGACTCCGATGTGATGGACGAACCCATGCGCGACCGTGATTTGTAGGTCGAGGCTGCAGTAGCCGAGGATGGTGACGCCGCGAGATGCGCGGGAGGTGTGCTCGGGTACGCCCAACACCTTCGAGACCAGCGCGGCGTCGGCCTTGCGACCAATCCCGGCGACGACGCCCGTGGCTGCGAACTCGCTGTAGTCGATCAAGGGCATTGAACCGGATGGTGCGGCCCAGGACGATTCGGTGAACACCTTCGCCAGTTTCTTCGCCACATCTCCCGCGCGCAGTTAACCACACTGGCCAGAGATGCGAGGGTTCCAGGGGCCCAGGACGAGCACGAGCAGTGACTGGAGGTCACCCGTGGACCGGCGCTCGTCGGTATGAAGGTGATGGGTGGGGTCTGGCTTCCAAGAGACCACGACGGTGTTCTCATGGGCCTCGACCAGGTACGAGGTCCCACCGGACGATTCACCCTCCCAGTGCGTTTCGCTTGTGCGCGCGAGGGTGATCCCGAGACCGGCGCTCAGCGCTTCGATGACGTTGGTCACGTGCGTTCGCTGCAGGGAGAGTTCGATCATCATTACAATGGTGGCGCGCGCAACGGAAGGTTGCGTGATTCGACGCACTGATTCTGCCATCCCGATCGCCCCAATCCGAATCCGAATCGCACGCCGATGCCGAATCCGAATCCGAATCCGAAGCCGAATCCGAAGCCGATGCCGAAGCCGAAGCCGAAGCCGATGCCGAAGCCGAAGCCGAAGCCGAAGCCGAAGCCGAAGCCGAAGCCGAAGCCGAAGCCGAAGCCGAAGCCGAAGCCGAAGCCGAAGCCGAAGCCGAAGCCGAAGCCGAAGCCGAAGCCGAAGCCGAAG
>JAXMNT010000027.1:0-103124 GCA_034670305.1 Deltaproteobacteria bacterium | reverse complement strand
CGCTGGGCATCGCGCTCCGATTCGCGCCTCGCCGTCGCGAAACACACGGCGTCCACGACGCGGGCAAGGGCACGGGCAAGGGCAACGGCAAGGGAGCAGGTCGCTTTTCAGCGACCTGCTAGTGCAGGTCCGCGCCGGACCGCGCGAACGTCTCCGCAGTCGCGACCACGAACCCGTCGACCGGACCCGTCCGGTCTAATCGAGCTCTTCGGCTTCGGCTTCTTCTTCGCCGGTGCCGTACATGGACTCTGCGATTCGGTACGCGCTCAGCTCGAGGGCTTGAAGCGCTTCCCGAATGTCGACCGCGTCGCCTTCTTCGCCTTTGAGCAAGGTGCGGAGCAGTTCGATGTCGCCGGAGACCTCTTCGATGATGTCGGCCGAGACGAGCTCGGCGCATTCTTCGACCGCCTTCTCGCTCGTGTAGAGAAGCGCCTCGGCGCTGTTGCGCAGCTCGGCGAGTTCGCGCCGCTTGCCGTCGCTCTCGCGGTATTCCTCGGAGTCGCTGATGATCTGCTCGATCTCGTCCGTGCTGAGCCCGCTGGAGGCCACCACGCGAACGGCCTGTTCGCGGCCGGTGCGCAGATCCTTCGCTTTCACATCCACCATGCCGTTCGCGTCGATGTCGAACGCGACCTCGATCTCCGGCACGCCGCGCGGCGCGGGCGGAATCGGTGCGAGCTCGAACTTGGCGAGGCTCTTGTTGTCGGCCGCCATCTCACGCTCTCCCTGGAGCACGTGAATCGGCACGAAGGGCTGGTTGTCGACGCTGGTCGTGAAGATCTCACTGGCCCGCGTGGGAATCGTCGTGTTGCGCGGAATGAGCGCGGTGAACACGCCACCACCGGTCTCGACGCCGAGGCTCAGCGGCGTGACGTCGAGCAGCAGGACCTCGTCCACTTCCCCACTCAACGCGGCGCCCTGAAGCGCGGCGCCTGCCGCCACGACTTCGTCCGGGTTGACCCCCTTGTGGGGCTGCCGCTGGAAGAACTCGCTGACTTTCTTCTGGACCAACGGCATGCGGGTCTGCCCGCCGACCAGCAGCACCTCGTCGATGTCGCCGATGCTCAGACCCGCGTCGGTCAACGCTTGCTGGCAAGGGACGAGACTGCGCTCGACCAGGTCGAGTGCGAGGATCTCGAGCTCGCTTCGTTTGATCACCGTCTCGAGGTGTTTCGGACCGCTGGCGTCGGCCGCGATGAACGGCAGGTTGATCTCGGTCTCGAGCGAGGAACTCAGCTCGTGTTTGGCCTTCTCGGCCTGCTCTCGGAGTCGCTGGAGCGCGACCCGGTCGCCCTTGAGGTCGATGCCGGTCTTCGCTTCGAAGCGGTTGGCGAGTTCTTCGACCAAGTAGTTGTCGATGTCCTCGCCGCCGAGGTGGGTGTCGCCCGAGGTCGAGCGCACCTTGAAGACGCCGCCGGCGATCTCCAGGATCGAGATGTCGAAGGTGCCGCCGCCCAGGTCGTACACCGCGACCCGCTTCCCTTCCTTCTCGGAGAACCCGTAGGCGAGCGCCGCGGCCGTCGGCTCGTTGATGATCCGGCGGACTTCCAGCCCGGCGATCTTGCCCGCGGCCTTGGTGGCTGCCCGCTGGGCATCGTCGAAGTACGCCGGAACCGTGACGACGGCTTCGGTGACCTCCTCGCCCAGGTACGCCTCCGCGACCTCCTTCATGAAGGTCAGAATCATCGCGCTGATCTCAGGCGGCGAGAAATCTTTGCCGGCGACATGCACCCAGGCATCGCCGTTGGTGTTCTGGATCACCCGGTACGCAACGAGCTCTTTGTGGCGCTGCACGTCCTCGGAGTCGAACTCCTGACCCATCAGTCGTTTGACCGCGAACACCGTGTTCTCGGGGTTGGTCGCGGCCTGCCGTTTGGCGACCGAACCGACCCGGCGTTCGCCCTCTTTCGTGAACGCGACGACGGACGCGGTGGTCCGGGATCCCTCCGCGTTCGGGATGACCACCGGCTCGCCATTCTCGACGAATGCCACACACGAGTTGGTCGTGCCTAGGTCGATACCAATGACTTTGCCCATGAGCAGCCGACTCTAGCGCAATCTCGGGGCTGGGTGAGACGGATGCGACCGGCCGCACTCCGTCGGGACGGGGAAGCGCATCACGAGCCCGAAGGCGCCCGCGACACGACCACGAGGGCCGCACGAATCAATCGGTCGCCGAGCTTGTACCCAGGCACGACTTCCGCGAGCACCGTCCCGGCGGGATGCTCTGCGCTCTCGGCCTGCTGGACGGCGTCGTGCACGTTCGGATCGAAGCGCTCGCCGACGGTCACCACCTTCTCGACGCCGATCCGGCCCGCGATGTCTTCGAACGACCGGAGCACCATGCGCACGCCTTCGACGACGGCCTCGGTGTCTTCGGCTTCGCCCGACGCGGCGACGGCACGCTCGAGGTTGTCGATGATCGGCAGCACTTCGCGGACGGTGTCTTCGATCGCCCGCCGACGGGTCTCTTCGAGGTCCCGTTTGGTGCGTTTGCGGAAGTTGTCGAAGTCTGCGGCGACCCGCAGCAACTTGTCCTTCAGTGCATCGCGCTCCGCCACGACCGGGTCGACCTCTTCACCAACGGCGCCTTCCAGATCGGCTTCCGCCTCGGTGGCATCTTCGACTTCGGGGGCTGTGTCTTGCGCTTCGTCTTCGTTGTCGGGACCCATGGGTCGTCCTCACACTCTCGTGTCGGTGCGCTCGTGGCGTGGCCACGGGCTGCGCGTGATACGCGAACGCGAGGTTATGCCGCGCTCGCCACCGCTTCAAGATTCGGGTGGATCTTCTTCGAGTTCGAGGCCGGCGCCGTCCAGGTCCCCTCCGAGCACGGCGCTCATGACCTTCGCGGTGAAACCCACCAGAGGCACTACTTTTGCGTAGTCCAGCCGGGTGGGACCGATGATCCCGATGGACCCGGTGCCCGTGCCGCTGCCCGAGTAAGACGTCGTGATGACGCTGACGTCGGTGGCCGGGTCGAGCTGGGCCTCGGAACCGATCAGGACCCGGACCCCGCCGCTGTCGATCGTACGCTCGAGCAGACTGAGCAACCGCTCTTTGTCGTCGAACGCCCGCAGGTACCTTCGGATCTTGTCGGCGTCGAAGAAGTCGGGGCGCTCGAACAACCGCCCCTGGCCCTCGATCACCATCTTGACCGCGCTCGAGTCGCTCACGGTCGCATCGACGAGCTCTTTGGCCCGCTTCTGGAGCGCGTCTCGGGTGCCGCGCTCCGCCGTGGTCTCGTCCGCGAGCTGGTCACGAATCCGGGAGAGGCTGCGCGCCTCGTTCTCCAGAAGCTCGGCGACCAGGTTGTTGACCCGTTCGAGTTCGCTCGCGTCCAACGGACGTTTGAGCGTGACCACCCGGTTCTCCACCACGCCGCCGCGCGTCACCAGGACCGCGAGCAGCTTGTCCGCACTCAGGGACATGAACCGAAGCTGACTGAGCGATTCGTGCTCGGGGCGGGTGCTCGTCACCACGGCCACGGCCCCGGTCAGCGAGCTGAGCAGTTCGCCCGCCTCGGTCAGCACGTCGCCGCCCGGTTCGATGTGCCGCATGCGCTCCAGCACCGCAGCCCGCTCATCGATGCTGACCTCCCGCATCTGCACCAGCGCCGTCACGAACACCCGAAAGCCGAGATCGGTCGGGATGCGGCCCGCGCTCGTGTGGGGCTGCTGGACGTATCCCTGCTCCTCGAGGTCGGCCAGCACGTTTCGGATGGTCGCTGGGGAGAGATCCAGCCCGTACCGCTTGGACAACCGCCGCGAGCCGACGGGTTCTCCCGTCGCGATGTATTCCGTCACGGTCGCGTACAGAATCCTTCGTGCGCGAAACGTCAGCTCGGCCAATGCATCACCAGCGAACACTATAGCAGCCCGCCGGAGGACAAGCCGCAGGGCTTTGCGACGCCTGGCCCCACGACTCTCCCCCTACTCTGGGAACTGGAAGACGATCTCGTCGGAGCGGATCATGCCGAGCTCGTCTCGGGCCACCCGCTCGATCGCGGCCGGATCGTTGCCGAGTTGATCCACTTCCCGCTGCAACGCCCGCACCTCGCGGTCGAGTCGTTCGTTCTCGGCGGTCAGCTCGCGCAGCTCGGTGTCGAGGACCCGGTAGCGGGGAAGACCTTGGTCGTCGAGGATGCGCAGCGGCACGGCAACGATCGCCAGCACGAGCAGTGCGAACGGAACGAGCCATGCGGCGGTGTGAGCGAAGGGGCGCACAGGACGCCCCATGTTGCCCAACCGCACCCCGAACGCCCAAAAACCGGACAACGTTCCGCCGGGCGACGGGCGCGAATTAGGGCCGCCAGTCCCGCAAAGCGGGCCAGGCCCGTAGTGTCAGGAAAGAAAGCGCTGCCAGTTTGTTGCGCACTCGGCTCCGGATTCCGTACCAGAGTGGGATGGCGACTCTGGTCCATGCGGCGCTCACCTTGCGACGCACCGTGCGCGGCTCGTACGCGTTCGCCGTCGCTGCGATCATGGCCACGCTCGTGCTGCTCGGGGTGTTCCACGGGCCAGTCGGTTCGCTGCGGCTCGAGCACGGCGCGGTGGGCCTGGGATGGCTTGCGGTGTTCGGCTTCCGCATCGCGGCCCGCCGCCGCACCGAAGGCACGGACCGGACTCCGTGGATCGACCTCGAACTGGGCGTCCTGCTGCTCGTCGCGTCTCACGCCGTCGTGCAGGTGGTCGGCGGCCTCGACGGTCCACTGCACCCGTTGCTCTACGTCGTCGTCGCGATCCTCGCGAGCTTCGCGCGGCGCCCGATGGGCCACGCGCTCGTGCCGATGGCGATTCTGCTGGAAGTCGCCGTCCACCTGCTCGCCGAAGGCCGGCGCGACTGGTCCGCACTCGCCACCCACGCGCTCTTCACCTGTGCGTTCGGCGGCATGAGCCTCCTGTTCACCCGCGTGGAGATCGCCCGGGTGCGCAAACGTTCGCAGCGCGAACTCGACGAAGACCGCGAGAAGCTCAGCGACCAAGCGCGGATGTTCCGCCTGGTCTCGGCGCCCTCCGCGGATGGGGTGAGCGACGAAGACCGACTGGTGCGGTCGAGCATCGAAGAAGTGCAGCACCAGCTCTTCCACATCCTGCAGCTTCTGCACCGCACGCTCGACCTGCACACGTGTGTGCTCCTGATGCGGGACGAGTCCGCAGGTGGCGGCGCGCTGCGCATCGTCGAGCTCGTCACGGAGAGCGACGCCATCGCGGCGGGCCCCTTCGGATCGGGAGAAGGCGCGGTTGGCGCCGTCGTGAAACGGCAAGTCCCGATGCGCCTCGAGAACCTCAAAGATGGCTACGGCGGCCTCTGCTACTACGACGGACCTTCGACCGTGCGTGCATTCCTCGGCGTTCCGATTCTGGAGCAAGGCCAAGTGCGCGGCGTGCTCTGCGTCGACCGGATCGACGACCGGCCGTTCACCGAGAAGGAACAGTCGGCCCTCGAAGGCTCGCTCGCCCAGGTGTTGCGCGCGCTCGAGAACGAACGCGTCTTCATGCAGCTCGAGCGCACCAAACGAGAGCAGACCGTGCTGCACCGCGCGTCCCAGCGCCTCGGCGAAGCCCTCAGCGAAGAAGCGGTGATCACCGCCGGCCTCGAAGCCGCCGGACAGATCGCCGCGTTCGATTTCGGCGCGCTCACGCTCTACGACGTGGACGACCGGCGCCACCGGGTGCGGCGCGTGGTCGGCGACGGGGCCGAGCACATCGAGGGTCTGACGTTCCGCGACAACAACTCGCTCACCTCGATGGCGGTCAAGAACCGCCACTACCTCCCCTACCGCGGGCTCTTCGATCCGCGGCAGCAGACCGTGTTCACCAAACGCGCGAAGTTGCTCGGCATGCGCTCGCTCTTGATCCTCCCGCTCGTCGTGCGTGAAGACGCGATCGGCACGCTGGTCCTCGCCGCCCGGCGCAAGGGCGCGTTCGGCGACGGCGTGCGGCCCACCCTGCAGGTGCTCGCGAACCAGCTCGCGGTCTCCATGTCGAACGCGCACGCCGTGGAGCGGCTCGAGCAGATGGCGACCACCGACGG
The DNA here is from genome assembly GCA_034670305.1 of Deltaproteobacteria bacterium. Taxonomy (GTDB): domain Bacteria; phylum Myxococcota_A; class Polyangia; order Polyangiales; family Houyiibacteriaceae; genus JAXMNT01. The sequence goes on along the minus strand of JAXMNT010000027.1, from coordinate 97,091 downwards.
TCTGACCGGCTGCCTCAACAAACGCGCGTTCCTCGAAGAGCTCGAACGAAAGCTCCGCTCGGCCGAACGTTTCGGACGCCCGCTCTCGCTCCTGGTCACGGACATCGACCACTTCAAGGCGGTCAACGACACCTACGGCCACGCGACCGGCGACGTCGTCATCAAGGAGCTCGGGGCCATCCTGCGCCGCGCCAAACGCGAGACCGACATCGTCGCCCGCTTCGGCGGTGAGGAGTTCTGCGTCCTGTGCGAGGAGACCGAGACCGAGGGCGCCGAGCTCTTGGCCGAACGCATCCGCGAGGAACTCGGGGCGTCCGTGTTCAAGACCGACAACGGCCCACTGACCGTACAGTGCTCCATCGGCGTCGCGACCTACCCGATCCACGCCGACTCTTCGGGCGGCCTCTTCGAGGCGAGCGACCAGGCGTTGTACGTCGCCAAGCGCGGCGGCCGGAACATGGTCGTCACCGCCAAACCTGCGAAAGCCGGCAAGCCGGCCAAGCGAACGTAGGCCCCGGGCCCGATCGCGCACAGCCCGTGGATCACACCCTGGGACTTTGGCGCCTTGCTGCTAGCTTCGGGGCCCCGTGAGTCCGGAACTCGAACAGACCCCCCCGCAGAAGGCGCCCGGTACCCGGCGGTGGAGACTTCCTCGCTGGCCCTGGTTCCGGACCGCGGGCCGACGCTCGACCGGCTCGGTCGAAGCGGCCGCCAACCCGCGCACGAGCGGCAGCCAAACCGCCACGACCTTCTTGGTGCTGACCCTGCTCTTGACCCTGCTCGAGGTGTTCGCGCGCTACGTGCCGAACACCTGGATCAACCGGGACGGCCGGTTCTACACGAACACCAACGTGACGCTGACCGAGTCGCTCAGCCTCGAACAAGATGAGTTCTGCGCCAGCTGGTACGACGGGGAACAAGGGTGGAACCGGCACCTCGACGCGGGTTGGAGCAACGTCGCGGTCGGGCGCAACGATCGCCGCCTGCCGAAACATCCGGCGCTCATGCCGATCGTGTCGACCCCGTTCTTCTGGGCGTTCGGCATGCACGGCACGCTGCTCTTCAACATCTTGGCCTTCGCACTCGGGGCCACCGCGGTGTTCTTGTTCACGCGGCGGTACGCGTCTTCCTCTGCGGCGGCGATCGCGGCGCTCACCTTCGTGTTCGCGACCAGCATTCGAGACTACGCGTACGACTACCACGTCGATGTGCTCTTGCTGTGCTTCTTCGCGTCGGGGGTCGCGGCGCTCCATGCACGGCGAGGGTGGTTCGCTGGGTTTCTGATCGGCGGGGCCGTCGTCCTGAAACCCACCACCCTGATGTGGCTGCCCTCGCTCGTCTTGATCGCGTCGACGAAAGAGCGCTGGCCGGCGCTCTGGCGGAGTCTGCTGAGCGGCACCCTCGTGCTGTGCTTGCTGGCGATCTCGAACTGGTGGCTCTTCGGCAAACCTTGGTGGGCTGGCTACAACCGCGTGCTCGTCGTGGTGGCCGGTCAGCCACAGGTCCTCGACGTGGGCAGTGCGTTCAACATCCCGTTCGACCAGGGCTTCGAGGTGCTGTGGAAGGGACCGCTCGGTGTGCGCAGCCGGCTCACCGTCATGCTCCTCGCGCTGCCCGGGCTCCTCTGGATGACCCGCAAACACTGGCGCTATGTGCTCGCCACCGTGCTCGCGGTCGGCCTCGCGGTCGCGGTGTTCGCGCGGTACCAGTGGTACCACGATCGGTTTCTCTGGCCTGCCTTCGCGCTCTTGACGCCGGGGCTCGCGGTCGGCCTCGACGTGCTCGGGCGCAACCTGCGCGCGGCGGTGCGGCGACGGCCTGTGTTGCGGCCAGGCATCGCAGCCGCGCTCGGCGCCATGGTGCTCGTGGGGGCGTGGTTCGCCGTGGGCGGCGACCTGGAGGCGCGCCTGCCCCAGAGCCCGAGCAGCCTCGGCGCCACGGCGGTGTCCCAAGGCACCTTCGACCTGCGCGAGGCGTTCGGGGAAGACGCGATGACGCCCTTGATGGGCGGGCAGAGCTCGATGGTGAGCCTGACCCAGCGCGGCACCTGGGTCGCGCGGGTGTCTCCCATCGTCAGCGTGCTCTCGGCCCCCTTCGCGTGGGCCGGCCGGCCCGGGTTCGTCCTGCTCCACATGTTGCTCGCCGGTCTGCTGGCGTTCGGCTGCGCACGCCTGGCCGAACGGGTCAGCCCCGGTCCCATCTCCCTCGCGGCCCCGCTCGCGCTGCTGCTCTTGCCCGGGGTGCGGGAGCGGATCGCGCTTGGCGGCCCCGAACTCTTCACCGCCACGTTCGTGGTCGGCGCTCTGGCGCTCGCAGCCTACGGACACTGGCTCTCCGCCGGCGTGGTCGGGGCGCTCGCCGCGTGGACCGCACTCGCGCCCATCCCGATCGCGCTCGCGGTGCTCGCGCTCGCGCCGCGTGGCAAACAGCTCACGGATGCGGCGGCCGGCATCGCGGTGGTCGCGCTCTCGGCGATGGGCGTCGCGACGTGGCTCTGGGGATCGCCGCTCGCAACCGCGCACGATGCAGTGCTGATCGCAGGCGGCGTGCAAGGCGTCGCGATCGCCGGCCCACCGCTTTCGCAGACCTGGGATCTGCTCACCGAAGGCGCCGGCCTCGCGTGGCTTGGCCTCTTTGCCATCGGCGCACTCGGCGCACGCCGCAGCAAGCTGGTGGCGTTTGGCGCGATCTGTGTGCTCGCGGTGCTCTGGCCCTCGGTCCGTGCGACCTCGCCGCTTCCACTCTTCGTACTCGCGCTCTTGAGTCTCGGCTGGCCTGAGTTCGTCCGCCGGGGGGGCGCGTGGGTCGAACGGTGGACCGAACTCTCGGTCGGGCGGCGGGTGCGCATCGTCAGCGCGTTGTTCTTCGGGCTCTTCGTGGTCGGCGCGGTGACCCGCGTGGAAGCCGCGGGATCGCCCGTCGCGTTCGCGAGCTACCGGGGTCTGCGCGAAGCCAAGGTGTTCCTCGGGGAGGCGCCCTGCGACTTCCTGAACTGGCAGCACATGAACTGGGAATGCACCACCCGCGATCACGGCACCGAGAACATGGTCGGTCTCCAGGTCACCGATGGGGTACTCGTCGGGGGCGAAGAACGGACCTTGATGCGCATCCCGAACACCGGACGACAGAACCGCCGCGTGCGGTGGGATGGGCTTCGCGCGAGCGAGCGGTTTCGGATCCGATGGGCGGTGCCCGACGACGCCCCTCCGCGACCGCGACGGACGGGACGACTGCCGCAACGGAACGGGCCGGACGAGGACGTGGAGGACGGCGGGGAGAACGACGAGGGCCGGCCCGCGACCCCGACCCGGCCGGCGACCCCGGCTGCGCGGACGAACGCCGTCGAGCCCGCGGTGCTGATCGTCCGGCTGGATGGTGAGGAGCTCGCGCGCATCCCGCTTCCAAACGAACCCGACGGGCGGGTGCACGCGCGGTCGTTCTCGAGTGGTTCTCTGGAGGGCGCGCTCGTGTCGATCGAGCTGGAGCTCGAGGGCCGCGCCGCGGTCGTCGCTGTCGATGGCGGTTTCCTCGATTGACGCCACGATCCGCGCTAAGGCGCTGGGTCATCGACCACGAAGGACCGCCGAGGTGAACGAAGAGCAAGACCAAGCCGCGAAGATCCGCACCGGCGCCCACGCGACGGGCAGCCGCGTGCTGGAGATGTTCGCCGGCACGCCGCAGCTCAACGACTGGTACTACTCGAAGTTCCGCGACCGCGTCTCGGGAGACGTGCTGGAGCTCGGGAGCGGCATCGGGAACATCTCGCGCCTCCTGGCGCGAGACGCCCGAACATTGATGGCCACCGACGTGGAGGACGAGTACCTGGACGCGCTGCGGCAGGAGTTCTCAGAGGTGGATCACGTGTCGGTGGCCCGCTTCGATCTGGAGTCCCCGCCGCCGGCCGCAGTCGCCGAGCGGCAGTACGACGTCGTGATCTCGATGAACGTCATCGAACACGTGCACGACGACCTCGGCGCGGTGCGCGCGCTCGCCAAGCTCCTGCGCCCGGGCGGCTGGATGCTCACCTACGTGCCCGCCTGCAACTGGGCGTTCAACGCGATGGACCAGAACCTCGGGCACCACCGCCGCTACTCGACCCGCTCGTTCGAGCGCCTCTTGAAGGGCGCGGACCTGGACGTGGAGCGGCTCGAGTACATGAACCTGCTCGGGCTCTTCGGCTGGTGGGTCAACGGCAAACTGTTGCGGAAGCAGACCACCGACGAACGACAGGTCCGCACCTTCGAGCGGCTCGTTCCGTTGGTTCGGCTCGAAGATCATCTGCGCGTGCCGGTGGGTCTCGGCGTGGTCGCCCACGCGCGCAAGCCGCTCCACGCCAGCACCCCCCCCACAAGTCCAGGGTGAACGGCGAGTCCAGGTGAGTCGCAGTTCTCGCACACCCGGCCTCCCGGTCGGCAACGCGACGCTGGTCGTGTTGATCGGCTACGGGCTCTCGCGCGTGTTCTACGCCGGTCTCGGCGTGGCGCCCGACCTGACGACCCTGCCGTACTTCTGGCAGTACCTCGACCTCGATCTCTTGCGTCACGATCTCTGGCGCTCCGTGTTCTACGACCACGCGCAGCCGCCGCTGTTCAACCTCTGGCTCGGCATGCACCTGAAGCTCGCCGATGGACTCGGGGTCGATCCCTCGCGCGTGTTCCAACTCAGCGTCTGGTGCGTTGGGGCGGCAATGCACGTCGGGGTGTTCGGACTCGCCTGCCGACTCGGCGCCAGCCGCGCCGCCGGCGTGATCGTCGCCGTGCTCTGGGCGTTCAGTCCCGCTTCGGTGCTCTACGAACACTGGGTGTTCTATTCGGCGCCCATCGCCACGTTGCTCCTGGGCGTGTTCGTGTTCGGACACCGCGCGCTCTCGACCGCGCGCCGGCGCGACTACATCTACTGTTTTCTCTGCGCTGCGGGGGTGTTGCTCGGCCGGAGTCTGTTCCACCTCGTATGGATGCTCGCGATCGTGTTGACGGTGGTGGCGTTCTCACGGCTGCGGCGCCGCGCGATCGTGTGCGCGCTGGTGCCGTTCCTGCTGGCCACTTCGGTCTACGCCAAGAACCTCGCGCTCTACGACCACCCGGTGTCGAGTACATGGCTCGGCATGAGCTTCGCCAAACTCGCGGTGATCGAAGCGCCCACCGCGCTCAAACGCCGGCTCCGCGCCGAAGGCCGGCTCTCGGCGCTCTCGTCGATCCCGCCCTTCGCCGAACTTCGATACTACCCGGCCCCTTGGCGCGAGGTTCCCGAGGGCACCCCCGACCACCGCTCGGTCCGTGAGTCGATGCGGTCGACCGGCCACCCGAACTACCACCACGCGGCCTACATCCCGATCGCGGACGCGTACATGTCGGACGCGCGCACCCTGCTCGACGTCTACCCGCACACCTACTTGAACAACTTGCGGACCTCGGCGCAGATCTTCTGGAAGAGCACCGCGCGCAACTCCTTCCTCGAAGCCAACCGGCTCAAGCTCGAACCCATCGACCGCGCGTACGACGCGCTCTGGGGCGTGCCCTCCGCGCTCGGCACCGACGAGATGCGCGCGCGCTGGGCGCACAAGTCGTCGACCGACGTCGCGTGGGGCTGGCTGCTCGCGGTGATCCTCGTGTCGCTCTGGGGCACCCGCCTCGTCTTCACCCGGCGACGCGCCAACGCCGCGCTGCGCGGCACCGTCGCGCTCGTGCTCGGCACACTGCTCTACGTATTGACGGTCTCGACGCTCGTCGAAGTCGGAGAGAACAACCGCTTCCGCTTCCTCATCGAACCCGCCTGCCTCGCCCTCGTCGCGGCCGGCTGGTCCACCTGGACCAGACGCCTCTCCCGCCACCGCCCCCCCCGCCACGCCACCCTCCCCTGAGTCCGGCAGAAGCCGGCCTCCCCGTGCCCGTGCCCATGCCCGGCGGCATCGGCATCCGCATCGGCATCGGCCTCGGTTTCGGGTTCGGTTTCGGCGTCGGATTCGGCTTCGGCTTCGGCTTCGGATTCGGGTTCGGCTTCGGCGTCGGCTTCGGCGTCGGCATCGGCTTCGGCGTCGGCTTCGGCTTCGGCGTCGGCTTCGGATTCGGCTTCGGCTTCGGAGTCGGTATCGGCGTCGGCTTCGGCGTCGGCTTCGCCTGCAAAGGTAAGGGCAACGGCAACGGCCGTCTCCCCGATCAGCGCTTCTTCACCAACGTCCGCGTCGCCTGGCTGGGCATCACGCCTCCCGGCGCAGGATGTTCATCCGTCTCCGCCGCCGCGAGCGCCGACGACATCGCCTCCGCGTCGAGCCAGCGTTTCTGCGGGTTCTTCTCGAGCGCACGGTACACCACGGTCGCGAACGACGCGGACACGTGCGGCGCGTGCGTCGCGATCGGCTCGAGCGGATCGGAGAGGGACTTGAGCATGCGCAGCGTCGCGGTGTCGGCCAGAAACGGTTCGCGACCGGTGACCATCCAGTAGAGCAACATGCCGACCGCCCACAGGTCGGTCTGCGGGGTCAGGGCCGCGCCCTCGATCTGCTCGGGCGCCATGTAGGGCGGCGTGCCCACCACGAACCCCGTGCCGGTGAGCCGCGTCCACGTCGCGTGGTCCACGCTGCGTTCGAGGTTGGCCACGAGCCCGAAGTCGATGAGATGCAGCTCCGTCGACGACGCGTCTTCGCCGATCGGCACCATGACGTTGTTCGGTTTCACGTCGCGGTGCACGAACCCGGCGCGGTGCGCGGTCGCGAGTACATCGAGCAACGCGACGCCGAAGTCCTGCGCCACCCGCGTGCATTGCGGGCCCCGATCGTGCGCGGTCTGCCCGTCGATCCACTCGTACGCGAGGTAGGGGCGCCCCGAAGCCGTGGTCCCCGCGTCGAGCAGCGCCGCGATGTGGGGGTGCTCGATGCGCGCCGCCGCCATCGCCTCGCGTTCGAAGCGGCGCGCGGCTTCCGGGTCGAGCGCGAGTTCGGCCCGCAGCACCTTCACCGCCACGCGCCGCCCCTCGAGCCGGCCGTCGTAGACCACCCCCATACCGCCCGAGCCGGCGCGCGCCTGAAGCGCGTACGGCGCGGGCAACCCGAGGTCCTCATCGAGGCCCTCGTCGGCAGCGCGAGGCGGCTTCGAGCGCGACACTACTTCTTGCGCGGACGGGCGAGCCCGTACTTGTCGAGCCGGTTGATCAACGTGCGGCGCGAGATCCCGAGCAACGCCGCCGCTTCGGTCTGGTTGCCACCGCACTGCTCGAGCGCCGCGAGAATGCGCGTCTCTTCGTCGGCGCTCTCGAGCGGATCCGGCGCGGACGTCGCCGCCTCCCCGAGCATCAACCCGGCGCGCCGGGCCATCTCCTCGCCCGGCAGATCCGACGCCTTCAACGTCTCGCCGTCGCCCACGATGAGTACCCGCCGGAGGATGTGTTTGAGCTCGCGGACGTTGCCGGGCCAGCCGTACGCTTTGAGCGCGTCCATCAGCGCCGGTTCGATCCGCGGCTCCGCGAGCCCCTTCTCCGCGCAGATCTCACTCAACAGCGTGCGCGCGAGTCCATCGATCTCCTCGACCCGGTGGCGCAACGCAGGGATGCAGATCGTGAACGCGCTGAGCCGGAAGTAGAGATCCTGTCGAAACCGGCCGGCGGCCACCTCGGCTTCGAGCTCTCGGTTGGTCGCCGCGATGAACCGCACGTCCACGGTCTTCTCGGTACCGCCGCCGACCCGCCGGACCCGGCGGTCCTCGAGCACCCGCAGCAGCTTCACTTGCACATGCGGCGGGAGCTCGCCGACTTCGTCGATGAACACGGTGCCGCCGTGCGCCGACTCGAGCAGCCCGACCCGCGTCCCGGTCGCACCGGTGAAGGACCCCTTCTCGTGCCCGAAGAGTTCGCTCTCGAAGAGCGCCTCGGTGATGGCCGCACAGTGCACCCGGACGAACGGCCCGGACTTGCGATTGGAACCGGCGTGAATGCGCTCTGCCGTCACTTCCTTGCCGACGCCGGTCTCGCCCAGAAGCAAGACGGTGATGTCGTCCGTCGCCACGCAACGCACCGCGCGCAACACCTTCTGCATCGCATCGCTGGTCTCCGTTTCGACCGCCTCCAAGGGTCGCGACGGAGGCGGCGCACCGCGTTGCACGAGCAGGGTGGAGCCCCCGAGTTCGAGGAGCGCACCCGGGCGCATCGGTACGCGCGACGAGAGCGCTTCCCCGTCTAGGCGGGAGCCGTTCTTGCTCTCGAGGTCCTCGACCTGCACCCCGGCCTCCGAGACGTGCAGCCTGGCGTGGCGACGCGACACCCCGTCGCTGCGGAGCACGACGAAGCAGCTGTCGTCCCGCCCCACGTCCACCGGGCCAGCGGCCGGCAAGCGCAACGTGCGGGCAGACGTGCCCTCGAGCACGAGCACGTACCAGGCGCTCGTGTCGATCGGCTGCCGGACCGTGACGGTGGAATCGCCGCTGGGGGGCGCGCTGGAGGAAGCGCGGGGCGAATTGTCGTCGTCTGAGTGCACCGGCGCTACGATGACAGCCGAAGCCGCCACGTCAACATTGCGGGCGCCTCTCGTTTTTGGGGGGCGTCCTGTGCTGCTTTCGGGCAACGCGGTGCTGTCTTTCCCAAACGCGGTGCTGTCCGATCGCAGTGCGCTTCGTCGTCCTCCCCGCTCTCGATATGCCCATCCCCACCGAAGAAGAACGCGTCGGCACCAAGCTGACCGAACGCTACGAGCTCCGCTCGATCGTGGGGCGCGGCGGCATGGGCGTGGTCTACGACGCGGTGCACACCTACACAGGCCGCCGGGTGGCGATCAAACTCTTGCGGCCCGAGGTCAGCGAAGACCCCAAACGCACCGCGCGCCTGATGACCGAAGCGCGCGCCGCCGGCGGCCTGCAGCACCCGGGCATCGTCGACGTGCTCGACATGGGTGTGGTCGACGGGTGCCTCTACCTGGCGCTCGAGTTCCTCGAAGGCGAAGACCTCCAGCAGCGCCTGGAACGCGGACCGGTCTCGCACGCCGAAGCCGTGGGCTGGATGTGCGCCATCCTCGAAGCGCTCGAGGTCGCGCACGCCGCTGGCGTCGTGCACCGCGACATCAAACCCAGCAACCTCATGCTCGCCCACAAGGGCGACGCCGTCATGCCGACATTGCTCGACTTCGGCATCGCCAAGATGCGGGAGGGCGACGGACACACGACGACCGGCGCCATCCTCGGCACGCCCTACTACATGTCGCCGGAGGCCGCCGCGGGCGACGTCGTCACCGGACCGAGCACCGACGTGTGGTCGGCGGCCGTGGTGCTCTACGAATGCCTGAGCGGCGGGTTGCCCTACGACGGCGCATCCGCGACCGGCGTGTTGATGAACGTGCTTCGGCACCCGGCCAAGGCGCTCGACCTCCCAGATGCGCCGCACGTGGCGAAGGCCGTCATGCGGGCGCTGTCGAAAGACGGCGACCGCTTCGTCGACGCCCGCGCGTTCCGCACAGCGCTCTCCGATGCGGCGCAGCGCGATGGACTTTTCGGCGCAGACGCAGCGGCGTCACCGGCTGGCGCGCCTGCGTCCGGGGCACCCTCCCCCACAGCGCACAGTGCTGCGATTCCCAAGGGCAGCGCCGCTCGGCCCGAGCCGCAGAGCACCCTCGCCGAGACCCCGTCCGCCACCGCCGCGCCCACGATGCCGCCCGGACGGCGACGTTTGGGCTTGGTGTTCGGTGCGGTCGCGCTCGTCGGTGCCAGCGCGCTCGCGTGGACGCTCGTGGCCGGCTCCGATCCCGTTCCGACCCGGACCGCCGAAACCGAGACCGCCGAAACCGAGACCGCCGAAACCGAACCCGCGGACACGGCCCCGCAGACGACCGAGCCGATCGCCGTCGGCGCGTCCCCCAACACCACCTCGCTCGCCACGTCCACCGAGCCCCCCGTGCGGCCGCCCGAAGCGGAAGTCACCCAGGCGACCACGCCCATGCGCACGACGACTTCTCGCATGACCACGATGGCCGACTCGACGGCGTCCATGTCGGAGAGGTCTGGCGCACCGGCGTCCATGTCGGAGGTGACGACGGAGACCTCCGTGCCAACTCGAACGGAGCCCACGCACCGCCCCTCGGTGGGCGTCGCACGAGACGAGCCGGGGCGCCCCATGCTCGTGCGCGTCTCCTGCAACGGTGGCCAGACCACCCGGCCCCTGCTCCGACCCGGCGAATGGGTGCGCCTGGACGGCGTGCGAAATGTCACCGGCGCTGGCCGCTGGCTGGTGGACGCGTCGGTCTCCCGCGCCGTCACCCAGTGCTACCGGGACGCCCCGATTGGGGGGTGGCAGTGGCGGGCCCAGGTGAACCGCGAAGGACGCGTCACCTCGGTCGAGCCTGTCCGACACTGTCCGACCACGGCCTCCGTGATCACCTGCGTCGAGCGGGCGCTCGAGAACGCGTCCCTCGGATCGGTGACGCACCCAGGCCAAGCCCTCCTCTACTTCACCTGGAGCCGCACCGCGCCGAGCGACTACGGACGCCGCGCCTCCACCATGACGTCGATGGCGGAGCCGGACGATGACGCCGAGGTCACTGCGATGAACCCGAGTCTCCGCACCGAGTGGTGAGGCGCTGCATCTCTCGCTTGGCGGATGTGGCGGGGTGGGTCAGGGTCTGCGCAGATGCGGTGGATGCGAACGATGATCGCTGCGCTCGGGCTGGTGTGTGGGTCCGTCTCGGGCGCGGTCGCGCAGGACGCGGTCGACGCGACCGCCGAACCCGACCCGATCACCGAACCGGGGGGCGCGATGTCGAACGACGCGCGGGCGCGCGTGTTCTTCGACCGCGGCCTGCACTTGGCCAGCGAAGATCGCCACACGGAAGCGCTCGAACTCTTTCGCCAGTCCATGCAGCTCGTCCCGCGCGCGAGCACCGCGCTCAACCTCGCGATCGAGCTCCAGCGGCTCGGTCGCGGACGGGAAGCACTCGCGGTGCTCGACGCGCTCCCCGAGCTCTCGCCGTCCGACCAGGACCGCGCCGACGAGCGCACCTTGCGCGCACGCATCCTGCCGAGCCTCGCCACCCTGATCGTCCGCATCGGTCCCACCGACATCGCCGAGGCCGCCGAGCTCACGGTGGACGGTGAAGTGGTTCCGTCCGAAGGCCGCGAGCGCACGGTCCTGCTGGATCCCGGCAGCCACCGCATCGCCGTGGCCGCGACCGGCCACCTCACCGAACGGCGCTCGGTCACCCTCCTGGCCGGGACCTCGGCAGACGAACGTTTCGAGCTCCGCAGCGCCGCACCCGACGCCGTGGCCGCGCAAGCGCACGAAGCGGACCCAACACCCGAGGTGATCTTGGAGGAGCCGCCGCCGCGACGACTGTGGATCGCCGGCGTCGTCGCGGGTGTGGTGGTCGTCGCAGCGGTGATCGTCACCGCGGTCCTGCTCGCCGGGCGCGACCCACAGCTCTACGGGGGCACGTTCCCTGGCGACGACGTGCAGCCGGGGTCGCCATGAGGTCCCATTGGCGTCGGGACCGGCATTTCGCCTTCCGCGCCGCGGTGGCGTGCGCGCTCCTCACCGCTGCATGCGCCGAAGACCCGACCCAGCTCGTCGTCTTGGTGGACAGCAACTACGAAGCGGAAGCGGAAATCGCGTCGGTCGAGCTCAGCGTGAACAACGCCAACATCGTCGGCGTGGCGGGCGACGTCGCGACCCGCGAAGTCTCGCGCCGACCGGCGCCGCACCAGGTCGCGATCCCGTTCAGCGTCGGGCTCGCACCCGAAGCGGACGGAGTGGATGCGCTCGTCGGCGCGCGCGTCGTGGCCTTCGACGCCGACGGAGCGCCACTCGTCGGTGGTTCGATCAGCACCGGCTTCGTGCGCGGCGAGACGTTGCTCGTGCAGATCTTCTTGGACCGAACCTGCGCGAGCCGCTGGGAAGAATGCGCGGACCGCGGCCAGGCGTGCTCGGGCGGTGTGTGCGTGGACCCGCCGATGGCGATGGTCGTCGACCCCGGCACCGAACTCGACGCCGCGCTGCGTGACGGTGGTTCGGATGTCGGCGCGGAGTTGCCGGACGCGGGAACGGACGCGGACCGCAGCGACGGTGGAACCGACGCCGGCGACATGGACGGGGGCATGGACGCGGGCATGGACGCGGGCACGGACGCGGGTTTCGATGCGGGCACGGACGCGTCCTTCGATGCCGGCACCGACGCCGGCATGGATGCCGCCGTGCCCACCGTGCCCCTGCCGCGCAGCTGCGACCGTTCTCCGATGCCCGCCGGCTGCGAAGTCCGGTGCGTCGAAGGCGGCACACTCACCCTCGGCGAGACCGGCGCACTCAACGCCGAGCCGGTGCGCACCGCTGTGTCGGTGAGCGACTTCTGCATGGACACCCAAGAGGTGAGCGTCGCCCGCTTCCGGCACTTCTTCGACAGCGAAGACTTCGCGACCGAGACGTACTCCGTCGACTACCACGGCACCCTCGTCACCCACGCCACCCCACAACAGCCGCGCGACGATCGGGTCGGCTGCGTCTGGGACCGCGTCTCGGTGCCGGCCGATCCCACCACCGCGTGGGGCCCCGACCGGTTCCCGGTGAACTGCCTCTACTGGGACACCGCGTTCGCGTTCTGCGCGTGGGACGGCGGCCGCCTCCCGACCGAAGCCGAGTGGGAGTACGTCGCGCGTGGCCGCACCGAAGGCGGCCTCGTCACCGACCGCCGCTACCCCTGGGGCAACGAGGTCCCCACCGAAGGCGCCGCCAACGTCTGCGGCGACCGCGCCTACTTTGGCGTGCCCCGCGGCACCGGCTTGCCGCTCCCGGTCGGGACCTGTCCTCCGGTCGAAGGTTTCTACGACTTGGCTGGCAACGTCGGCGAGTTCACCGCCGACGTCTTCGATCTCTACAGCGGGTTCTGCTGGGTCGGCGCTGGCGCCGATCCCTTCTGCGCCGCCGCCGACGACCCCGACAAACACGCCGTCCGCGGCGGCGAGTACTGGGACCCCGAGCCCTCGATCCGAAGCGCCGCCCGCCGAGAAGTCGGAGGCCCCGACGCCTTCCTCGCCACAATGGGCTTCCGCTGCGTCTACGACGTGGAGTGAAGCGGGCATGAACAAGAACAACCGAGCGACCCCCGATCGGCGCCGCTCGGTCGTTGGTTGCAGCGTGGACCTCAGCCGCCGTCGCCGAGTGGGAAGTGGTCTCTCGGGGAAGGCGGATCGAAGAGCGTGAAGAGGATGCCCGCGTCGTCGGTGACGGGCGGCCCCGTTCGGTCGCACATGTCCGTATCGCTTGCCCGCGCAAAGTCTGGGTCCAACTGGTCGTCGGCAAAGATCACATCCAGCCCATCGGCCCGAATGTTGATCCGCTCGAACTCTACGAACATCGCGTTCGTAGGCAGGATGCCGGCGATGGCGAGCGGCACCGCGGCGTCGATGCGCATGCGAATCTGCTCACGGATCTCCTCCGGCGTTCGGCCACCAAAGGCGGCGGAGAGGTGCGCGATCAGCGAAGCCTCAAACTCCACGGTCGACTTCGGATCCACCGTCGCGCTGAGGCGGCCGCCGTCGACGCCGAGGCGAATGTCCAGGCCCAGCCGAACCGAGCCGAGCCGGCCGGCATCCGCGTACAAGACAAAGTCCTCTGCGAAGTAGACCGAGTCGTCTCCGTTCGCCCGCAGCACTGGCCGCAGGGCCGCGCGGGACTGGGGCCGCAACTCCACCCGCCGGCGGCCGACCATGATCGACCGGAAGCGGCTCTCGACCGCCGCGATGATGTCGTCGAGCGCGCCGCGCCAGTTCACCGATGCAGAGCACTCGCCGATGTCGTACTGGCGAATCGTCCGGGCCCCGAGCCAGCCGGGCGGAATGATGCTGGAGGCACCGTCCGCGGCCACGGCGGGGTCCAGCCTCCTGCGCATCACATGGTTGGTGCGGTCCGCGTTGTAGGCAAACCGCACCACGTTCACGCCGCCGGCCGAGGTGCCTGCGTCGTTGAAGTGTTGATCGAACACGTCGATGAAGCTCACGTTGTCCCCTCGGTAGTCGATCTCCACCGCCGGGTTCACCAAGCTGATCGTGTCGGTCGTCTCCTGCAGCCGGTGCAGTCGTTCATCGCCGTTGGTCCGCCGTGCCACGACCGCCCGTCCGGGACAGAGCGAACGTCGGCTCCCGTTCGGCAGGTAGTCCTCCGTGCACAGGATCGCGACCGGCTCGGTGCAGTCGCGCTGAAAGTCCGCGAGTTTCCCGGACTGGCCCACACACTTCCAGAGGTTCTGGTTGGTGTTGAAGAGCTGCACGCCGCTCTGCGCCCGCACGTAGGTGTGGAAGCCAGTCGCACCCGCCGTCCAGAGATCCGCCGGGATGGGCTCGTACGCAGACCACTCGTACCAGTCGGTGTCCCAGTACGAATGGGCGCGCCCGCCCGACACCGCTGTCGTCACTTCCCGGAACGATCGCCCGTCCGCCGAAGCCTCCACCGAGACCGTGCTGTCGGTCTCGTTCATGTAGCCCGCGAACCGCACCCGCGCGTCTCGAGAGGCCACCACCGTGCCGTCCACCGGCGCCGTCATACATCCAGCCGCGGCCACCACGGTGAGCGCAACCATCCCAATTGTTCCAGCGCGCTCAACGCGCCGGTTCCCCAAGTCTCTCATCTTCATCACTCCGTTTCGGAGCCCACCCAACGTGGCCTCCAGTGCCGGAGACAAGAGCAATCGGCGTGCCGGATGGGAATGTTCGACAGTGCGTGCGGGCGGTGCACGTCGTGTGAACTGCGACGGGTCGAACGCACACGTGATGCGCACGGACCGTGAGTTACAGTCCCATTGAGAAAGTGTCCTCAATGAACTCCGCGATCTCGCGGTCGGGCGTTCGGGCGAGCGACCGCCGCAGCATCTGATCGTTCTGATTCACCCCCGGTGCGCCGTGACGAAAGGGCAAACCCATGGCGGCACGGGCGCTATGGACCTGAGGCTCGTGGACCGCCGCCAGACTCTGCCTTCTTTCTAGAGCGGCGTGTGCGGCATTGCTGGACAGCCCGGTCAGTGCACTCAACCGCGCCACCACTCGGGCGGACATGTGACCTGGACGAGATGTCGCATAAAAGAACGCTCGGTTCGCATCAGCTGGTGCGTTGAAGGTCCCGGGAACAGGGGTAGATCCCCAAACCTGACTCCGGGCACTCAGTTCAATCGAAGACGGGCGATTGGGTATTTGCGCCAGCCCGGACCCAGCTGCTGGATGTGTCTCAATCGAGAATGTAACCGGATTCTGAGCAGTCGCGGCAGTGAGATATCGCGTAGTTTCCCAGTTGTTCCCCGAAGGCCCATCCTCCATCAACGGAAGCGCGTGGGCTTCGAAGATGACGCTGGACGCAATCATCCTGAGCCAGTTCGCAGCATGCAACGAAACGTCCTGGCCGACCGTGAGCATGCCGTTCTGAATCGAAGCGAGCGCCTCGTGTCCAGATTCTGTTAGGTAGAACTCGTTGCCTTCACGACCGATGAAGCCGCTCTCACGGGTCGTTAGACCGGACCTCATGTCTTGCTCGAACATCTCCGTCGAGTCATCCGCCGAAACCGTTGCTGGCGGATTCGCGCCGGTACCGTCCGCGATCGTGGTCGCTGCCCCCACCAACCGCAGCCCATCCGGATCCCGGGCCTGCAACAGGTTGCCCGCGACGTAGTGGTACGAGTTCAGCGCTTCTCCGCCTCCGACCGCGTGTACGTGCAGCGGGTCGGGTGAGGCCCATCTTCCAAGCCTTGGGATCAAGTAGCGTTCGCCGAAGTAGACGAGGCCGACTTCTTCGTCGGCTTCTTTGCCGGTGAAGCCGTTCGGCTCGGTGGCGAAGTTCTCGACATCTTCGTTGACGATGTGGGTCTCGCGCGCGCCGCTCGGGTGGAACGTCGTGTGTTCGAGCAGCTCGCCGGAGCGCAAGTCCACGACGGAGCTTGTGCTCTGGAGGAGATCGGTGATGGCGTACGTGATGCGGGCGTCGCGCGCGAAGGCGCCGGGCGCGGTCTCGGAGGCCGGCTTGTGCACGATGCGGGCGCCGCCGACGAGGTACTGGCTCTCGGTGCCGAGCGCGGTGCTCGCGCGGTAGCGGTCGGTGCCAATCAAGAGCCCGCGGCGTTCGAAGTCGCCGGGCAGGACGTAGAGCGCGGCGCGCTCTTGCACCGAGGCGCCGCCGTAGCCGTCGAGGGTCTGTTTCACAGTGCGGACGTTCGCGCCGTCGTAGCGCATGCGCTGGCGGACCTGCAGGATCCAGTCTGCGCCGTCGACCGGTCCGGCCGAATGGCGGTCGTAGCGGCGGGCTTCCGCGAGACGGTTCAGTTCGTCCCAGCGGTACTGGGTGTGCTGCTCGCTCGCACACACGCAGCCGCTGTCGAGCGCGGCTTCCCGCGCGTCGAAGGAGCCCGCACCCGGGTCGACACACACCGACGACGCGGAGCGGTCCCGGCACTGCGCGCGCACGGTCAGCGTCTCCGCGTTGCCGCTCACCCCGTACCGCACCCGCAGGTAGCCGCCGCGGTCGGCCGCTGCGTCGAAGCCGCCGCTGCGCCGCACGTTGCTCGCGAAGTAGAGCGCGCTCGGGCGCGCGGGCGCGCCGTCCACCGTCTCACCGAAACCGTTGCCGAGCCCTTCGCCCAGGCTTCGTTCGTAGAAGTTCTGCGCGTCGTCGGTCCACTCGGTCTGGTTGGCGAGCCAGTCCCACTCGTATGCGAAGTTCACCACCCGCTCGTCGGGCAACGAAGGCGCCATCGGCGCGGGCCGGCGGCGCATCGGGTCCGCCGCGCCTTCCGCGGCGCGGGTGTCGCGCCAGTCGGTCGAAGCATCCACGCTGCTCCAGCGCCAGTCTGGCTCGCGGTACGCGACGTCCAGGTTGCTCACTCGGTAGAGCGCGTCGTGTCCGATCATCTCCGCGCGCGGCCGAAAGCCGGGTCCCCACTCGCTCGGATTCCGTTCGTCGGTGCGGCCGACGAGGTTGTTCGCCGCGTCCCAGGTGTAGCTGTGCGCGCACGCGGTCGTGACCGCGCTGAGTCCAGACGCGCCGGTCGCGGCGCGCATGGTCCGCGCGGTGCGCGGCCGCTGGCGCACATCGTACGCGAAGGTGCTCACGGTGCCGTCGCCGTACTGGACGCGGCTTGGGCTGCGCTGCCGGGTGTAGTCGATCGCGTCGACGATGCCGTGGCGCACCCCGCCGATGTCGACCGCCATCGTCAGCGGCAGACCGAGCACGTCGTAGGTGATCGCGCCGGCCACCGCGGGCGCCGCGCCTGCGCCGCCCAGGGTCTCCCAGTCGGGGTCTGTGGGCAGAGTGCGGGAGACGACCCGGGATGCATGGTCGTAGGTGGTCGTCGACAGGTAGGTGTGGGCTTCGTCGAACCGCCGCACTCGAGGCGCCACCGGCTCGGCGTCGAAGAGCTCCGCCGAAGTCAGCCGAACCGGCACGTCCGGCGCCAAGTTCGGCAACGCCATCTGGCGCGCTTCCCACACCGGCTGGCCGCGGCCATCCACCGCGAGCACCGAACGTTGTCCGCGGTCGCTCACCGCGACCGCGCGCCCAAGATCGAAGCTCGCCGGCGCGCCGAAAGTCGCCGCCCAGTCGGGCCGCTGGTCGTACACGCTGCGCACGTCGACCGGGACCGCGCTGGCGAGGACCTCGAGCCCGACCGAGCCGGCCGGCACGGACTCGTCGGGTGTCTCTTCGACGGCCATCGCTTCCGCGCATCCGACGTAGCGTTCCCCGAGCAAACGGCCGGCCCGGTCGTAGTAGAAGTCTTGGCCACAGCCGCGCGGGTCCCGCACAGCGGCGAGGTCGCCGACCCGGTTGAAGAGGTAGCGCCAGGTCTGTGCGCCGGCTGGCGCGCCCAGGTTGTCGGTGTCGGGGTCGGTGGAGCCGAGCCGGCGTCCGGCGCTGTCGTAGGTGAAGGTTCGCGTGCTCGAGTGCCCGTCCACCACCGATGCGCCCACTGCACCCGACGCCGTCTCCGCGCGGGTGATGGTGAGGGGGTGGCCGTCGGCGCGGTAGGTCGTCAGCAACCGGTGCACTTCGTCGCCGCCGCCGTACCGACGCTGCCGCTGCACCGCGTCGATGGTGCGGCCGTGGCCGTCGGTGCGTTCGGTCGCGCAGGTGCCGGCGAACTGAGGGTTCGTGCCAAGGTCGAGCGCATCGCACGCGTCGCTTGAGAGCGCGTGGTAGCGGACTTCGCTCCGCGACCCGTCTTCTGCGAACGCGTGCCGCGGCCGGCCGAACGCGTCGTAGCGCACGCGCGTCGAAGGCTGCACCGACCAGGCGACCGCGGAGACATAAGTGGGCGAATCGATCCACTCAGGGATCGTCTTTACCTCGCGACTGGTGCCGCGCGCGGTGAACCGGGCCAACCCGCTCTGCTCCCAGCGCACCGCGCCGGCCCGGGTCAGCGACGCGCGCGGGCGGCCGGCGCCGTCGGTGTAGCTGCGCGCGGTGATGGTCGCGCTCGCGTCCTCGCAGTCGAGTAGCTGCTCGGTCTGCACCACGCTCACCGGCCGGCCCGCTTCGGCCAGGTCGTATGAAATACGAACGCTCGGCACGTTGGCCGGGCAGCCATTGACGGCGGGTACGAAGCTCGCGGTGGGACGGCCGACTCCGTCGAGCACCACGCGGGATTGCAGGCCGTTCGCGTCGGTGCTCGAGAGCGCCGCGCCAAGGCCACGGTCGAAGGTCGCGCTCGCTTCGAGCATGCAGAACGGGCTCGTGCCCGCGCAGTAGGAAGCGCTGGATCCATCGAGCGCGGTCCGCTCGGATTGGGCAAGCTGGTGGTAGGTCTCCTCGAAATCGATCTCCGCGTAGCGAAGGCACTCGGTGGCCGCGGCGCCGCGAAGATCCGCTCCTGAGCAGACCACCCGCGCGTTGCCCCAGCCGTCGTAACGGGACGAAGACTCGAGCACTTGGTCGGTGAGCGTGAGCGCGCCGAAGTCGTACGCGGCGCCGTCGGTCCCGGCGTAGGCGCGGGTCGCGACCACGCGTCCAAGTGCGTCGTAGTCGGTCTCGGTCTCCGACAAGCGCCCCGCTGCGCCGTGCCCGGTCACGAACCCGCTGGTCCCAAGCCGTATCCACTGGCCGCGTTCGTTTCGCACGGTGTGCGACGCGTGCGAGACGATGGCTTCGTCGTAGCTGCGGGGCGCGTCGTCGTCCTCGCCTTTGAGCCGGCCGTGCGCAGTCGACTGCAGGACCTGGCCGAGGTTGTCGACCGCGTCGGTCGAGCCGCCGATCCAAGCCCAGCGGGACCCACGCACCGGCAGATCGCCCATCTCCACGTCACCGCCCTCGGGGATGCCGCCGCCCACCACCGCTTCGAAGCGCACACGAGGCAACTCGAGCGCGCCACCGCCGGGTTCGAAGGGCGCGGTGTCGTAGCGGAGTTCGTCGGTTCGGAAGCCGTAGGTGAACCACACGCCGCGGCCGTCGAGTCCGGTCGCAAGCCGGCGCACTGCGGTGCTCGCGTGCGCGCTCGAGAGGAAGACGTTCGTTTCGTCGAAGCTCTCGGTCAGGTAGGTGCGGCCCTTGAGTGCTTCGCGTGGGTTGTCGGCCAAGCGGTCGCTCGCGATCGCGTCGGGACGCCGTCCTTGGTGGAACCAGGTCCGGGTGTATTGCGTCGGGTGGTCCGCGTCTCCCACCGCGACCGCGTCCGCGGCGCCGAAGCCGCGAAACTCCTGTTCGATGCCTTCGTAGTATCCGTCGTGGTACGCGTAGCGGGTCTCCACCACGTTCTCTTCGCGGCCGAGAAGGTCGAAGTGATCGCGGGTGCGCATGGCGCGCACGACGGTGGAGATCACCGGAGAGCCCGAGCTGCGGTAGACGCATTCGCCGCTGCGCTCGTAGAGCTGCGCGTCGCCGTCGCAGGAGCCGCCACCGCCGCCGGCCATCGCGCTGTCGGTGCGGCCGTCGCGTTGCCAGGCGAAGGTCTCGCAGCCGGGGCATTCGGTCGCGTCCTGCAGGTCGAGCAGGTAGTCGACCGCGCTCGACTCGTACTCGAGCTCGGTGCTGGCGCCGAGGCCGTTCTCGACCTCGGTCAAAAGCCGCGGCCGCTGCCCACCGAGCAGGTCCAAGTACACCCAGCCGCCGGCGTTCGCGTAGACCAAGTCGGTCGTGCCGGAGCCGTCGATGTCGGTGAACCGGACCCGCGGCGCGAAACCCGGCGCCATCGGCACAGACAACGTCACCCGAGAGGTGAACGAGCTGCCGCCGCGGTTGAACCACACGTCGAGTTCGTCGAAGCGCACTTGCACGAGATCAGAAGCGCCGTCCGCGTTCACGTCGGTCACGAACACACCGCCGAGGTCCGGGTTCAACTCGGTCGGGGCCGAGGTCATCTCGATCTCGCGGCCTTCGCCTTCGCCGCGCCCGCAGCTCGAGGGACCGACGCCGAAGAGCGCGCCGCCCCGGTCGCTCAGTCCGCGGCCCGGCCAGTAGCGCAGCTGACCGCGTGCCAGGCGCACCAGATCCTGGATGCCGTCGCCGTTCATGTCGGCGACCCGCACGTCCGGGTCCGAGAAGTCGAGCGGGCGTCCGTCGTGCAGAAGGCACGTCTCGATCGGCGCGGTGGAGAGCGTCCAGGTGTCGCCGTCGAACGTCGCCGAGCCGAAGCGGCCTTCTCCGCCCGCGAGCCAACCGAGGTTGAGCCAGGTGCGCATCGCGGTGCCGGTCGTCTGCACCACATCGATCAAGTGGTCGCCGTTGACGTCCATCACCTTCGTGCGGCCGCCGTCGCGCAGCCAGTCGAGGCGCGGGTCGGCCGCGCCATCCAGCTCGACCTGCGCGTAGACGAAACGCCAGTCTTGCTCCGTGGGCTGAATCGCGTTCGGGTCCGGGTTGCCGCGGGCCGCGGTGAAGTAGCCGTAGGTGTCGCGCCGCGGCATGTGCAGCAGATCGCTGCGCCCATCGCCGTCCGCGTCCATCGGCACGATGTTCGCGTTGCCGAGTGCGAGCGAGCCCGCGAGCGCGGGCGGCATCGGCACCATCACGGGCGCGCTGAAGATCGCGGCGTGACCCGCCGGATCCGCCGCGGTGCCGGCGAAGCCGTTGAAGTAGACGCCCACCGCGGGCTGTCCGCCTGCAGTCCGGTAGCGCGCGGGGTCCGTCACGATCAGATCCGCCAGCCCGTCGCTGTTGACGTCGAAGAGATCCGCGCGCGCTTCGTCGACGGACACATCCGGCGAGTCGGTGACCGCGTGCACCGTCGGGTCGAAGGCGTGAAAGCCCGCCGGTCCGCCGGCCGGTCCCTGGGTGTAGTGAAACTGCATCGGCGGCAACGTCCGGCCGCTGCCGGTTCCCGCCGGCACGGCGTCCTCCGCGAGCAGCTCGAACGCGGGGACGTTCGCGTGCGGGTCCATCGTCTCCGGCCGGCCTTCGACCTGCACCGAAGCCAGCAGCGCGTGGTACGAGCTCGGGTCGTAGCGGAGGTGGTAGCGCCGCACGAGGTAGCGCTGACCGACCACGTCCTGCGCCGCGGTCACCCGCACTTCGCGCACCCGCGCGCCGATCGTCTCGGCCCAGCCGAGCACGTAGCGGGTGAAGACGTCGTCGCGCGGTTCGTAGCGCACGGAGACCCGCACCGCGTAGTCGGAGAGCGGCTCCCGGCAGCGGCGCTGCGCGTCGGCGGCTTCCACGAGGTCACCCGCGGTCGACCCACACGAAGCGGGCGAGACGTAGAAGATGTCGCGCAGGGTGTGGTGGCCGGCGCTCCGGGCGTAACGGTAGTAGATGGTCGAACCGTTGGCGTCGCTCGTCCGGGTGAGCAGCCACCGGCCGATGCGACCGGCGCCATCCGGACGCTCGCTCACGAGCGAGAGCCGCGTGTCGATGTCCGCCGGTCCGTCGCCAAAGGACAGCGCACCGAAGTCGAAGCGGGTGCCGTCAGGAGACTGCACCACCCACTGCCGCGCGTCCGGCGATCGGAAGAAGCGCATGAAGCCGCCTTCGATGCGCGCGCGGTACTGCTGCCAGCCGCGAACGTCCTCGGGCACCCCGGCCGCGTCGTACCCGAGGCCCGACGCATCGACCTCCGCCATGCCTGCCGAGTCGACCGGCACGAGCTCGGAGCCCCCGTTGTAGACGAAGCGGTCTTCTTCTTCGGTCCACGCCGCGCCGTCCAAGTATCGCGGCAAACCGCGGTCGGACTGGCGCGCGATGAAGGGCACCCCGAGTCCCCAACCGAAGCCGACGTCGCCGTTGCCACCGCCGGTCGAGTACGCGAGACCGAGCGACGGCTGCACCCCGTTGCGTCCACCCGGAAGCGCGATCGGCACCGAGAAGGTGCCGGTGCCGCTCGAGAGATGCGGCGTGAACGACTCCCCCATGCCTTCGACGCTGCCTTCGGTCGCGGGCAACGAGACCCGCGAAGGTTCGACCGCGCTCTTGGCTTCACCGGATGGAAGCGCGACCGGTTCGATCTCTCCCGGCGCGTCTGCGCCGAGTTCCGCGGCGGCCTCCATCCGAGCGCGCTGCTCGCGGTCGATCGGTTCGGTGAGCTCGGGTTCGAGTTCGGACTCAAGCGCCGCTCCTTGTTCGAACCGGGAGTCGAGCCCCGGGTCGGTCCCGAGGTCGGCGGGCTGTGCGGTCGCGGTGCCGGGACGCAGAAGCAGACTCGACGCGAAGAGCGCAGAGAGGATGAGCAACCGGAGGGTCAGCGAGGTCATGTCAGGTGCCTGGCAGGGAGTAGAGAACGAGCTGTCGGTGTGGACTGTCGTCGATCCGCGCGAACAGTCCTGCGACCACTCCGTCGCCACTGGCCGCAAGCGCCGCGTGGTGTCCAGTCGTGGCGTGGGTGAAGAGCGCTCGGAGGTCGTCGACCTCCGGTGGCAAGAACGCGGCGTCGTCGAATGCGATGTTGGGCCACTCGAACGCCCCCTCTCCGTAGAGGGCGACGAACCCGTCTTCGAACGGAGCGAGTTCGAGCAAGACTTCGCGTGCCCCGGTTGCTGCCACGGTGTGACGGCCCTCGAACTGCACGCGCACGTCGCCTTCGAAGTCGTCCGCGTGTTCGGTGTACCCGTACGCCACGCCATCGCTCGACGCGCTCGCCCTGGGTGTCGTTGCATCGGACCCGAGTGCACGGGCCTCACTCGTCGGAACTCCGTCGACGAAGCTGCGACGTCGCAAGCCGGTCTCCGACTCGTACACCACCGCACCGCGCCGGCTCATGGGATCGCGGCGTGTGCCCACCGCGACCTCCCCCACCGCATCGGAAGCGACGAGTTGGTCGGCGCTCACGAACCGGGTGCGTTCGCGCAGCCAAACCGTGTTCCGCCGGCGCCACGCGACGACGTGGCCGGTCTCGGTGCCCGCCAATGCCACCTCGCGGTCGTCGGCATCGCCGGTGCTTCGGACGGAATCGATGTCAGAGGCACCGACCACGAAGAGCTCGATACCGGCCACGGTCTGTACCGCGACCACCACTTCGTCCGGCCCGCTGCGCGCAGCCTCGACCCCGAGCACGTCGAAGCCGGTCCGGAGCGTACGTACGCTCGACTCGAAGGCGCCCGCCCGCTGGGTGCGCCACCAGAGCCGCACGTGGCGCTGCGCAATCGCACGCGTCTGCTCGATCCAGACGGCGACCAGCGCGCCCGGCGGAGCGACCACCGCGAGGTCTTCGAACGCGACGGCCTCCGTTTCGTGCGCGACGGCCAGAGGCGTCGGAACGCAAACCTCGTCGCACCCGTCGCCGTCCTCTGTGTTGCCGTCGTCGCATCCTTCGCGCGCCGCCCCGGTGCGCGCGCGCACCCCGTCCCCGCACCGATGCGGCTCGCAAGCGCCGGCGTGACATACCCCCTCGCCGCAAGCGACACCGTCCAGGGGCTCGTAGCGGCAGACCGCGTCTTCGCAGAACGAGACGTGACACGCGCGTTCCACGCACAGACACGGCGCGGCGTCCGCACCTGCATCCGCCATCGTTCCGTCGGGCGCAGCATCCAGTGGCGCACCGTCTACCGCCACCGGTGCGTCCATGGCGGCCCCGTCCGGCGCTGCGTACCCATCGGGGGCCGCATCCAGAGCGGGACCCACGTCCACGAATGGACCGTCCGGGTCGCACCCCGAACCGCACAGAGCCAAAGCTGCCGCACAGGACAGCGAGACGGCCCGAAGCCTGCGCCCCTGCACCACTACTCCTGCCGGGTCCAGTAGCGGTACTTGAGCATCAGCTGGACGTCTTCGATGTTCGACCAGGCGAGCGCCAGGTCGTCCCAGATGCGCACCGAGTAGGTGCCGCTCAGCGGTCGCCCGACGAGCTCTCTGCGCAGGTACGGTTCGATGAGCGAACGGTCGGTGCCGCTCATCGGGTTCGAGAGGTAGCGTTCGGCGGCCAGTGCGCGCGCGCGTTCCACCCGGCCGCGGAAGAGCGGCGCGTCGTAGAGCCCGCCGCCGTGGTTGCGGACCGGGTAGGGCCCGTCGTGCACGATCGAGTAGCTGACGTTGCCCGACGCGTAGCAGGTCGCCCCGCCGCCCCCAGCTTCGCAGTCACGCACGTTGGTGCCCACGACGTTCAGGGCGACCTGTTCGACGCGGTAGTTGAAGTTGCCGAACGCGAAGCCCGCGCCATCGAGCACGCCTTGCCGCTGCAGCCGCTCCGGGTCGAGCGTGAACGAGGTCTCGTAGTAGCAGTGCTGCTGCAGCGCACCGGGGCAGTCGCCGTACCCATCGGGACACAGACCCACGCAATGCCGGGTCCACGCGTTGTCGCGGAAGACGCTGCCGTCGGTGTCGGTGCATACGGTCTGCACCCGGTCGCGGGTCTGGGTCGTGTTGAAGAAGAGCGGCGGCGGGGACGCGTTCGCCCGCGTCAACCGAGGCGAGTCGCTGACGATTTCGCTCAACGAACCGACCACGGTCGACGTGACGTCTTCGAACATCAGCGCGCCAACCTGCACCCGTTGAAAACCATCCATCGGCCGCCGGGGTCGGATCGAGATGCCCACCCGAGTGGGACTCTCGAGGTCGACGAAGAAGTACCGCCGCTGCCAGTTGGCCCGTCGTTCGATGGGCGAGGGCACCGGTGTCTCGAGGGCGATGGGCGTGCTGTCGTGGGTGTATGTGCCCGTTACTGCGTCGAAGATCGATCGACGGGCGAGCACCCGCACCTCTGGGGTGAAATCCGGGTCACCACGCCGGCGGGACGGGGTGCGCTCGAAGTACGAGAGCCGGTAGCGGCCGACGGGCAAGACCTCGTCCGTCCACTGCACCACGTGGGTATCGCGGGTGCGGGTCTGGAGTTCGAGCGTGCCGTCCATCGGCGGGTTCTCCACCCCGAACCGAAGGTCGTACATCGGGACCGCGCCCGACTCGGTGCTGGTGACCGGGATCGGCAGCACGTCGGTGCCTGAGACCAAGCGGCCGAACACACCGGTGTCCTCACGGATGGGAGTGGCGCTCACACACGCCGGCTGCGGACCGAGGTCCTCTTCCTTCCAGTCTTCGTAGATCCCGCACCCTTCGACCTCCCAGCCGTACCGGGTGTCGCCACCGATCTGGTCGAGTTGTCCCGCTTCGTAGAGCAGGTTCGGCGTCCCCACCGAACACGGCGCGCGGGTCTGCCAGATCTCGTCCCGAAGCGAGAGCACCGTGGTGTCGGTGCCGTCCTGGAACGGGAAGTCGATGCTGTAAGACTCGTACACCAGCGCGAGGCGGCGCACGTAGTCCCCGATGTACTCACCGGCGTAGTCCTCGGGCGCATCCACGCCCTCCGCCGGTGCCTCCGCCCCGCCAGGCGGCACGGTGGTGTCGCGGATCCGGTCGTAGTCGATGCCGGACATCGAACACACGTCCATGTGCCAACCGGCCGGCGGTTCGTCGACGAGCGTGAGCGGGTCGGTCATCTGATCCATCGCCATGCCGAGCCGCTGCTCGAGCGCAATCTTCGCGAGGAACGCGGTCCGCACCGCGTTGCGGTGCGCTTCTTCGTAGCGGGCCCGCAGCGTGTTCATCCGGCGACGCATCACGGTGTTGACGTAGAAGCGGCGGCCCATCGCGCCTTCCTCTCCCGCGGTCCCCGGGTCCGAGTCGAGCATGAGGGCCTTCGCGAGCGCGCGGCGTCCGCGGCGCTGCAGGTTCTTGATCCGGGTGATCGCGGCTTCGATGCGCGCCACCGAAGCGCGCAGCCTCGTGTCCGCCCCGGAGAGCGCAGCGACGGCACCATTGAACTCCTGCTCGAACCGGTAGAGCGACTCGCGCAGGACCGCCTCATCGAGGTCCTCGTTCAGCGTGGTCATGCTGGCGGCGATGCCGATCTGTGCGGCCGAGTTGGCGCACACCGCGCCGGCGGAGACGCCCGCACCCGCGTTCATGCCGCCGGCGGCTTCGGACACCTTGGAGACACAACTGGTGACCTGGTTCAGGACCGTCGATGCGAGCTGCCACCGGCCGATCTCCGCCTTGATCGACATCTGCTGAGAGCGCGACCGGAGCCCGCCGACCGCAGCGCCCAACGAGTCGACGGTCGCGCCGATCTGCGTCGAGGAGTCCGAGAGTTCGATGAGCGCCGCGCGGAGTTCGTCGGTGGCTGCCGCGATCTCGCCGCTGACGCCAGCACCGGTCGTGCCGCTGGTGCCGCCGCTGCCGAGCAAGGTCACGACCTGTCGTGGAAGGTCCCGCAGGATCATGCCCGCCGCGTTGTTGCGGACGCTGTCGGCCTGACACTCGAAGTAGCCTTGGGCCGCGAACAGATCCCCGACGCTGTGAATCTCGGGCATCGAGGTGCAGTCGGAGCCGGTCCCGTCGCTCGTCTCTTCCGCCGCGGCGCAGAGCATCTCCAACCCAGCGAGCACGTCCTTGTGGTCGAGCCCGTCGCTCGCGATGAACGCTCGGTTGCCGTCGAACGTGACGTCGAAGTCGAAATCTTCGCCCGCGTTCGCCTGACAATCGGGGTAGTAGCCCTGACAGCCCACCACGTCCTGGCAGCCGAGGTCCCCACCGCCACCGGGAAGCACCAGGTTGCTGAAGCACCGTCCCGTCAGCTCGAGGAACAGTGCGTCGAGCGCGCCGTGCATGCCCATGGTGGTCGTCGTGGTGCGTCTCCAGTAGCCCGTCAGCGCGTCGATGTCTTCGGTGTTCGGCCCGAAAGAGATCTCTTCTCCGTAGAGGACGCTGCGGACCAACTTGGTGAACGAGTAAGAGTCCCTGTCCTCTTCGAGTACCCAGAGGGCGGACAACGCGTTGGTGACGTCGTTGCCGAGCGCGGCGTCGCCATTGATCGTGCGCACCACCATCGGAAGGTCGCGGTCGTAGAACAGCGGGTCCGCGCTCCCGTCGGGGTTGTTGTCGTCGCAGTCGTCGATGGCGTCGTCGAAGCGTTCGACTGGGGTGTCCCCGGACAGATGCCAGGGGAACAACGTCCACTCGATGCCTCGGTTGTGCCCACCCGGCGCGCAGGATCCTGTGGTCAGGGTGCGCACGGAGTAGGCGCGCCCACGGCCCATCTCGAAGAGCGCCAGGTCGACCGGACCCGCGAAGTCGCCGTTCTTGTCCATGCGCAAAACCGCGGACGGGCTCACAAAGAGGTTGTCGGTGGTCGAGCCGTGGTTGCGGGTCATCACTTCCGGGAAGTGGGCCGGCCACGGTTCCACGTTCGGATCCGAGTCTCCGTCGGTGTACTGGAGCTTCGGGGTGTTGGTGCGCGGGTAGTACGGAACCCGGATGTCGTTGAGTTCGACACCCGCGATGATCTTCGCGGCCAACACCGCACGGGCGAGCCGGTCGTTCATGCGCGCCCGCTCGTATCGGTTGGAGTTCAAGTAGGGGTCCGCGCCAGCGCCAGGACACGCGTCGCCGAGCTGCTCGCAAAAGAGCCCACCGTTGGTCACGTCGCAGTCGTACGACGCTGGAGATGCGCCGCAGGGCCAGGCCGGTTCACCGGCGCCGGGCTCCGCCAGGTAGTTGCCGGTGGAGAGCCAGTTCGACCCGTCCAAGGTGACGGTGCTGTAGTCGCCAGGGTACGCCTCCCACCCGAGCTGCCGGGCGAGCCGCTGAAGGTTGTCCAGCTCGAACATCGGGTGCGCGAGGATCGCGTCCGTGGCCGAGATCCGGGCCGCCTCGGTCGGAAGGTTCCCGAGGGCAGCGATCTGTTCGCAGGGCGGAGGATCGACGGTCTGGTCCTGCGCCATGTCGGCGGCGCCCTCTTCGGTGAGCGTGAAGAAGCCGAGCGCTTCGGCCTTCACCCAGTCGGTCGGGCACGCGCCGCTCGTCGGACTCGGGCACCCGTCCACGCCTTCGCAGAAGGACTGCGGGGTGCCGTCGTGTGTGAAGCAGATCGGCTGGTCGCCAAGCGTGACCCACGGCACCGTGGCGCTGTCGCCGAGGCATGCGGCAAGCCGCGCCTGGTCGGCGTCGTCGACCATGGTCATCGCATATTCGACGGGGTCCGAGCCGGGCGGAACCATCGCTCCGATGTCGGACACGTTGATCGAGACGCCACACAGCTCTTCCAGCTCATCGATCGCCTGTTCCGCACGCACATCCATCTCGAGCCCAGCTCGGATCAGGTCCTCGCCGAGTCGGTCGGCATGCTCGGCGGAGGTTTGAGCCAGGTTCAGGTAGTGGCGCCACGAAGACTCAAACGCATCTCCGTCCGAGATGAGCTCGTTCTCGAGCGGCAGACGCTGGTCGATTGGGATCCCCGCGCAACTCTGGGCGCTGGCGCCACAGTAGCCAGTGCTGGGTGCGAGCGCTTCGAGCACGCGCTGGTCCGCTTCAGGCACGATCGCGAACTCGTCGCAGATGTACCGAGCCGACGAGGCAGCGAACGGTTTGGGTACATGGACGAACGTGCCGCTGATTTCACGGTACGCGCCTGGCCCATCACCGCTCTGTTCCGCGACGAGAAAGAAGGGCAGCACGAAACGTTCGTCGTTGGCGTACAGAGGGTTGTCTGCCGCGTGTTCGAAACGCTCGGAACCCACACCGTCCGCAAAGTTCGCGGCGTAGCGGTGGGCGTAGGGGGACAGCAGACCGTTGTCGCGTTCGACGAGTGCGCCCGGGAGCATGTGTTGGTCGAGGTCGCACGGCGCACCATCCACGCTGCCGCGGACTGCGCACTGGAGTCCATCGTGACCAAGGACCACCCGCACCGTCTGTCCGGGGACGTCGCTGTCGAAACGCACCTGCAGGGTCGGATCGGCCGAGTTGCCCACACACACGCGGGCCAGGCCGGACCGCAGCGCCGCGTTGTCACCATAGGTGGTGGCGAAGACTTCTTGGACGTGGCGTTCCCACGCTTCGGAGCCATCGGCGTTGACAAGGTGCGCGAGCAGCCGGGACTGGCCCACCACGCCCGCCGTGATGCTCGAGACGCTGTTCTCACTGGCAGCGCTGCCGAAGTCGGGGATCGTTGTCGTGGCGAACCGCTTTCGATAGCGGGCGACCGCAGCCCAGTAGGACGCCAGCGGAGGCGGCGGTGCAGTCGCGGTCGCCGCGTGGTAGTCGAGCCCCTCGAGGGCCGGGACCGAGTCTTCGGGCACCAAAGCCGTCAACGAACGACCATGCGCCCGGATCTCACCCGCGAGCATCGTCCTGGCCTCGAGCACGGCTGCGCGGCCCAGACCAAAACCCTCGAGGAACTCATCAAGGGAAATGCTGTCGGGAGGGGGCGCGTCCAGGTGCGGCGCGCCGAGCAAGAGCGCGAGGCGTGGCAACACATCCTGTTCGACCAGATCCGCGAGAGGGATGTCGAAGTCGAGCACCCGCGCAGGGGGCAGGCCGCTGAGGCGGAACAGCTCCAAAGCGCGCCGGGCCTCGGGGGAGAGGCGTGGCTCGGGACAAAAGCCGGATTCCGAGACCTCGTTGATCGCGTCGAGGCCCGGCTCTCCGTCCACCCAAGCCCTGGCGGCCGAGCTGCGGGATCCTGCCGATAGAAGTAGAGCGTCCCGCGCCGACTCGTCGATGTTCGGTCGGTCCGAGTGTTGCCCATCGGCCAACGCGAGCGACCAGCGGTTGGTCTGTTCCGCGGCCTCGAACGCCACGTCGAGCAATGCGCGATGAAGGGTGGCCGCGGCTTCGTCGCGACGGACGCCACCTTCCACGATCGGATTCTGCGCACAGCGTCGAAGACTCGGAGGAGGCGGTGATTGCCGGTAGACGTAGGACAACAGGAGCAACTGATACGCGCTGTCGGCACCCGACCCAGCGGCATCGAGCGCCGCTTGCGTCAGCGCCGCTTTGGCGCCGACCGACTGGGCCGGGAGGTCCCAGGTACCGAGTACGCCATCCACCTCGAGGTCGATCGTCTCCACGGTGTCTGTGGTGAGGTTCAGAAACTCATTCGCGATGCAGAGGCTGCGTTCGCTGCCACAATGCAGTGCATCGCAGACGTCGCCGCCGACATCCAGGCAAGCGCGCCCGATGAGTTCATCGCAACGCTCTTCGAACGCGCCGACCAGCTCGTCGGGCGTCAGTTCGCGTTCTTCGAACGTGTCGCCTTCGCCCCGCGTGATGCGGATGTTCATGCGGCGCCGCATGCGTTCGTTGGCTTCGTCGAGCGATGCGACGTCCAGCTCTGGGTCGGCGATGTCGCCGATGCACGACGTCGCGAGCACGACGCTCAACGCACAGATCCCTGTCCACCGCACCCGGTTGGTCCCCACACTCATCGTCGACTCCATCGTTTGTTCTCTTTCGATCGCCGGCGGAGCCGACGGGAAGTTGGGCGGCGCAAGAGCGGCCAGCCGAAGAGCGCGAGCCAAGTCGGCTGCGCTCGGAGATGAGTGGGTGCCGCTGCGCAGCCACCCGCGGGCGCCGGCTCCGAAACACACACGCGATGGCCGCCGACCAGTTCGCACTGTTCGCCCGCGAGGCACTCGAAGGATCCGCCACACTCGTTCGTGCAGGCGCTCGCGTCCGTGGTCGTGACGCACAACCCCGTGGCGCAGTCTTCACCCCGGTCGCATGCGCCGCGATCCACGCTCGCGGCTCGGCAGGTGTGGAGCGGGCCGCACTCCTGGTCCGCGTCACAGTCTGCGACCTCCGCGCACGCGACCTCGCACACGCCCGCCACGCAGGGTCCGCTCTCGCAGTCCGCGGTGCACCCTTCGGCGCCCCGGTACACGCTGCAGAGACCCGCTTGGTCGTCCGCGCTCAACGTCAGGGTTCCCGTGGAACGCTGCACGGGGTACAGCGCGCTGTCGCCGTGCTCCGCTTCACACGCGGCGCCCCCCTCGCACGGATGCAGCAACCCGAGCACGTGACCGAGCTCGTGCACGAGTGCATCGCGGAGCGACGCGCCCGAAGACGCCCCCAACTCACGCCACGCCACCGACGCGTCCACGAACACGTCGGCTTCGGCGATGAACCAACCGTCGGCGTCCCGCTCGAGCAGCACGTCGGTCGTCGCGCCGATGTCGTCGTCGAGGTCTTCGACGAATACGATGTGGTTGTGTCCATCGCCGCTCGCGCTCGGATCAGACTGCGTTTCGATCGACAGCTCAAAGAGCGCGCACTCCGCAGAGGCCCACACCGAGACCGCGCTTTGGAGCGCACCCATCGCCGACTCCGAGAAGTCAGCCGGCACCTCGAGCACGATGGGACCCCGCCACGCGACCGGCGTCGACGTCCCGAGATCGGGATCGTCGGCAAACGTCCGATGCGCTGCCACCCGCGTGGTTTGCGCGAGGAGCAGGAACACCAGAAGCAGTTGGAGGCGGACCATCGCACCCACCCAGAGCACGGCCTGTGCCACCCAAGGAACCCACGCACTGCGCTGGGACCGGGCGAAGGAAGTGCACACGACGCGCATCTGAATCCGCGAGAGTGCACATCGTGTGCACGCCCACCCCACCCGTTGCGCGAGAATGCCTTTGGGTCGGGCCGCACGCGGAGGCACGCGTCTTGCGTTGCCTCCGCCCATGCCGAGCATCACCACGCGCCTCCGCCGCACCTTCGGGTTCGGCATCCTCAGTTGTGGCCTCCTGTTGGGGACCGTTGGATGCGATGAAGAAGATCCGCCCACGGAAGATGCCGCGGTGGACGCGGGGGTGGACGCCTCCGATCCCACCGATGCGGCGATGTTGGACAGTTCACCGCTCGACGCTCCCGTGGAAGAAGACGCTGCCACGATCGACGCACCGCCGGACAGCGGCATCGATCCGATCTGTGGCGACCTGGGGATCGCCTGCGAGGACGACGACGATTGCCCCGTGAGCGAACGGTGCCTCCCCCAGGCCGATGGCCGGTACGACGACGAGCTCAACATGACGATGGGGCTTCCAGACGGAGTGCCCCTCGACTTCAGCTTCTTCGTGGGTGGCTACTGCACGCCGCGCCCGGGGGGCGGTGGCTGCGAGTTTCATGGGTGCGACGGTGAGTGCGCGGTCTGCGGCGAGCTCAACTTCTGCCTGCGCGGCTGCATGCCGTCGCTCGTCGATGGTGGCGGCTGCCGGGAGGGCTACACCTGCAGCCTCGAGAGTCGGGGCTGCACGGGTGGGTGCTTCGACGACACCGGCTGTCGCATCCGCAACGTGGAGACCAACGGCATCGCTGGCATCCAGACGTTCGCCGACTGCTTCAACTTTCCGGCCCTCTGCGGTGACGACCCGGAGAACTTCGATCAGCGCGCGTACGACCCGGACTCCACGGCGACCTGCAACTCGGAGACCGGACGCTGCGAGGACTTCGGCGCGTTCGCGGTCGTTCCGGGCGAACCCTGTCAGCAGGACTACGACTGCGGCGACCTCCAAGTCTGCCGACGCGAAACCGACGAACCGGATTGGGTGGGCGGCACCTGCGTGCAGTACAGCTGCGACCTGCCAGGGTTCGAATGCCGCGATGGTTCGAAGTGTTACGACCGTCTGTCGCCATCACCGGAGTGCCTGGCCCAATGCACCATCGCAGAGGGCGCCGGCGCACCCCGCACCTGGCCGGGCAACAACGGCGGATGCCGCGAGGGCTACACCTGCTTCTGGGACGGAGAGACCACCGGCATCAACAACGGGGTGTGTCGACCAGGCAACCGCATGACGGGCACGACACCCATGGGCGGCGCGTGCAGCATGGACAGCCAGTGCTACTCCCCGTTTGGCCTGAGCCGTTGCCTGCGCGGCTACTGCACGCTGGTCGACTGCCAGCCCGAGACGAACCTGCCTGTGGGCGTGTGCGGAGCCGACGCGCTCTGTGTATCGCCGAGCGCCGGCGACCCGTTCATGTGTTTGCAACAGTGCGACCGACTCGCCTGCCCCGCGGATTCCACGTGCTCCGAGCTCCGGGACGGCACGCGGGTCTGCACGTTCTGAGCAGACGGCGAAGCGGGCGTGGTTCGGGTAGAGTTCAGGCGTGCGCCATCATCAGCTCTCCTTTGGACTCTTGGTCTTGTTGTGCATTGTCGGGTTCAACGAGTCGGCACTGGCCGATCGCGGCGTCGTGCACTTGCGCGACGGCAGCGCGATCGCGGGCGAACTCGTCTCGTATGAACCGGGCGTGCAAATCGTGCTGCGCTTGGCGACGGAGCAGGAGATCACGATCGCGCAGGCGGAGATCGCGCGGGTCGAGATCGGCGTCGCGGAAGTGACCCCGTCTTCGACGGAAGAGACGCTGGCCGAGCGGGGGCCTGACGTGGCGCCGGAGCGCTCCGCCGATCTCGTGCCGCCACCCCCGATGGGTCCACCCCAGGGTCCGATGGTGCAGGCCTACGGTTACCGGCCCTACACCCAAGGAGAACCTCCTCCACGGCGAGAACCTCCGTCGATGGTGGGGCGGCCGAGGATGGGCATGCCCTTCTACCTCTTGATGGCGGGCGTCACGCTGACGATTGGGCTCGGCGTCCCCCTCTTCATCACGGGCTACGACTCCTTCGGGTCGAGCGACTTCTCCGGTCAGGAGATCGCGGGCATGACGTTCATGACCATGGGCGGCATCCTGAGCGTCCTCTCCATGTCACTCGCGCTGCCGATGCGTCTGCGCAAGCGCCGCGCGTGGTACCGCGCCAACGGCATCGCGACGCTGCAGGTCGCGCCGATGGTGAGCCGCGACGTGGGCGGCCTCCAGATGCACATGTCGTTTTGACTTGCCGCTACGGGCCTGGCTCGCTTCGCGAGACTGGCGGCCGCCACGAACCACGAAGACGTGGTTACGGTTCGCAGCCGCCGAGGGTTCCGTTGATCGCCGTTTCCAGGCAGCCGAAGTAGCGGTCGCAGTCTCCGGAGCAGGACTGGAACTGGGCCTGCATGTCGTCGTCGAAGAACGTGAGCTCGCAGCTCTCGGCACCGAAGCCGCAGCGGCTGGCGACCTCTTGGCACGCGGTGCGGGCCATGCGGGCGGCTCGGGTCGGTTCGTAGCCGAGGCGCTCGTCGAAACACGCGTCGTCGGCGCCGCCTGCGCACGCGACCTCCACCTGACACGCCGCGATGTCGTCCAGCACGTCGCGCCGAATCGCCGTCCACAAACACTCGACTTGTTCACGACACTCACGCAAGTCGAACGGTTCGCCGGTGCACTCGTTGATCCGCTCCACGTCCGCGCAGATCGCATCCACTTCGCCCACGTCTCCGCCGCTGTCGGTCCCAGCGTCGATCGCCACCGCGGTGTCCACGAAGCGGGGGGCGTCCTCCGTCGGGGCGTCGCGTCCAATCGGCGCATCGACCGCGGGCGCGTCCCGTCCGCCGCCATCGACCGAAGCATCCAAGCCCACCGATTCGCTGCAGCCGGCCAGACAGACACACACCAAACACGTCAAGAGGGAGCGGTTCATGTGGGCAGTGTTGATGATCCCGCGGGCACGGTCGAGGGCAACGGCAAGGGGGCGCAACCTAGGGGGCAGCAGGGATCGGGTCGAATC
This sequence comes from Deltaproteobacteria bacterium, assembly GCA_034670305.1. Taxonomy (GTDB): domain Bacteria; phylum Myxococcota_A; class Polyangia; order Polyangiales; family Houyiibacteriaceae; genus JAXMNT01. Next base: position 62,368 of record JAXMNT010000027.1, on the reverse strand, counting down.
CGAGCGCGCGCACCCGGGCGTCGAGCGCGGGGTCGGTCGTGCAGACTTCGCCCACATCGATGCCGCGGCGCGCGAGCTCCGCGGCGAGTGCTTCGAGTCCCTCGACGGTGTCGGGCATCACCACGAGGCGCGCGTCCACCTCGAGGGAGGAACTGGCGAGCGCGTCGAGCGCGGTGCGCAGAAGACCCGCGCCCGCTTCACCGAAGACGGTCTCGTGAATGGTCTCGTCGAGGGTGTAGAGCAAGAGCGTCACCCCGCGCAGGCCGGCTGCGGACAAGCGGGCCACGCAGGCCGGGTCCGCCAGCGCGTGGCCAGAGGACTGCATCGAGATCCAGTCCGCGAACGAGGCGGCCTCGAGCACGGAGGCCAAGTCGTCGCGTTCCGCCGGTTCACCGCCGAGCAAGTACACGTACTCGGCGCCGACCTTCTTCCCGTACGCGACCCGGTCGAGCAGTTCGTTCGTGGGCATGCCGCCCGGCTGAACCCGATGCATCGTTCGGTGCACGGTCGATCGAAAGCGGGCCTGGCCGCCGCACTCGATACCGACCGTCTTTGGACGCGAGCAGGTCTCTTCGACGTCGGCCCGGGAACCGGAGGCGAACGCTTGCACGGTGGGGTCGTCCTGGTGGCGGGTGCGAAGGAGTTCGAGGTTGGTGAGGTACCGCTCGAAGTCCGCGCGCACGGGCTTTGGCTTGCGAAACGGGTTGCGGACTTCTTCTTCGGGATCGACCAGATGCCACCCCATCGCCCACCGGCTCATCACCCAGCGACCCCCTCCGCTCGCGGGGGAGGCCTCGAGCGCCGCGTGCAGTCGAATGCCGAGGTCGACGTCCTCGAGGCCCCAGCCGCGAAACACCTCGGCGAAGCCGCCGATGCGTTCCAGGAGCGCTTTGGGCACCGAGAGGTTGCCGGTGTAACAGAGACGCCATGGGTCCTGAAGCCAGTCCAGGTTGTCGAGGCACCGGCGCAGCGGCGGCTCCCGTTGGCGGTCGAGGATCACGCGCTGGGCGTCCGTCGGAGCGCCGAGCGGCGCGACGTTGTCGAGGGTGTGGCTGTCGGTGCGGCCGGTCAGCGGCTCGAGATCGTGCAGGTTGTATCCGCTGAGGTAGCCGAGCACGACCGCTTCGCCGGCTTGGCGGTGCACCCAATCCAGATGCCACAGGTAGTCTTCGCCAACGGCGACGTCGGCGTCGAGAAACGCCAGGTACTCGAAGCGCGCCCGGTCCGCTCCGAACTGCCTCGCTTGCCCAGCGCGAAACGACGCGTCGGCATCGCCCCGCAGCAGCGTGACGTTGGCGGGCATCTCCTCGAATATCGGACGCAGGTCGGTCGACGACCCATCGTCGACGACCAGCACTTCGTAGTGGGTATCCGGATAGCTCTGAGAGGCCAGGCGGGTGACCACCTCGGCCAGGATCTCGGCGCGTTCGTAGGCGGGCACCACGACCGTGAACCCGACCGGCTCGGTGGTCTTCACCGGCGGCGCCGGCAACGCATCCAGCCGCGGGGTGCGGAGTGGATCGCCGTCCCAGTCCATCGAAGACGCGACCGTGTACGCCGCTCGGTAGCCCGCCCGCTCCACCGCTGCGCGCGCGGCGTCGCAGGCATCGCCGTAGGGGTACGCGAACAGATCCGCGGCGATGCCGAGTTCGCGCTGAAGCGTCTCTCGGGAGCGGCCGCACTCCTCGTCGAGTCGCGCCGCATACTCGGCCGAGGATTCATGCGCGTGGTGCCATGACATCAGCGCGTGGCTGACCGAGTGGCTTCCGATGGTCCAGCCCTGGTCGCGAAGCGCGCGCAGGTCGTCCCACGTCAGAAAGTGTTCGCTGCTGCCGACGTAGGCGGTCGGCACGAACACGGTCGCGGGGACCTCGAGCGCGCGCAGCAGCGGCGCGACTTCGTTCAAGGACGCGTGCGCGTCGTCGAAGCTGAGCGAGAACCCGTCGCCTGCTTCGTCGAGGCGTCGAGCGGGCCCACTCTCCTCTGCGATCAGTTCGCGAAGCTGCGACTCCGAGATGTGCAGCCGGCCGCGGTCACCGAAGTAGTGGAGGTAGAGGTTCCTGCGCACGGCCCGGAAGCTACCACTTCCCTATTTGCGCTACGGGCCTGGCTCGCTTCGCGAGACTGGCGGCCCTAATTCGGCGTCCAGAGCACATCGACGTGCTCGCTGCCTGTTCATTGGGTGCACTGAAAAGGCACCTAGAACTCTTGGCAGCTGCGCGCGGTCGATGCACTCCTGCCGCCTCTACGACTCACTTGGGGAGTGCACCAGTTGCTCGCCCTGCGGGCTGCGCAGGTGCACACGCGGAGATGCCTTCTCGCAGGCCTCTGTTCGGGCCTGGCTCGCTTCGCGAGACTGGGCCCTAATTCGGCGTCCAGACTTCTTGAGGGGGAAGGGTTCCCCTCCGGCCTGCGGCCTCCTCCCCACCTGGCGGCGTTACAGGCTGTGGGGGAGGAGCAGTTCGTAGGCGCCGGTTTCGTCGATGCGGGCGCGGCCCACTTCGATGAAGCGGCCGTCTTCGGTCTGGGCCCACGCGCGGACTTCGCCGCCGGGCTCGAGCGCTCCTTCGGTGCGTTCCACCCGGCCGTGGACCGGCACGGGTGCCTCAAGCACAAAGTCTTCCATGCGGGTGCGCTCGAGGCTGCCGACGCGGACCGAGGGCGCGACGACCCAGCTGTAGTTCGAGTCCATCGGCGGTTTGACGAACACGTCGTAGGCGCCGAGGTCGAGCCTCAACTCGAACTGACCGGTCTCGTCCGAGACCGCGTCGTTGGACCGGTTGAAGGGAAACGCGAGGGAGTCGTCGGGACCCGGCTCCCAGCCAAGCGCGGCTGCGTTGACCGGAATCGAGGTGACGACCTCGCCGAACGCCGTGGACACGACACCGCCGAAGCGCGAGCGATCCGGGAGTTCGAAGCGCTGCCCCTGAATCACCCCGGAGCCGGCCGAGAGCGGAATCGCGACTTCGGTGAAGACGCTGCTCGACCCTTCCGGCGGGGTGATGACGACCTGGTAGCTGCCGGCCAGCAGATCGACGTCGAAGTCTCCGCGACCGTTGGTCTCGATGGTCGTGGTGTAGCTGCCGGTGAGCCCGACCCCTTCGTCGAGCACGTCGGTGGACGTGAAACGCATCGTGGCGCCCGCGATGTCGTCGTCGCCCGGGGTGCGCACGAAGCCGCGGTAGGTGACCACGTCGACGGTCGGCACTCGAATGCGTGCGTCGCCACCGAACAAGAACGCGGGGTCGACTGTGACCGTCGGGAAGAGCTCTCGGTCGGTGCCTCGGTTGACCCGGAGCAGGTACCGCTCGACGTCGGGCGAGGTCACGATCGAGAACACGCCTTCGTCGGTGGTCACGGCGGTGGACGAGACGGTTCGGCCGGTCTCGGCATCCACCGCGCGCACCTGGAGACCGCCTTCGGGCATCTCGGTTTCCCCATCGAGGCTGACCACGAGGCCGCTGAGCGTGCACGCCGCGACCAGGCTGCCGCCGCACGGCGTCGAGAAGTCTTCCGGCCACCCGAGCTCGACCGGCCAGACGAAGTTGGCAGGGCGCTCTGGATCGTAGGGAGGCGTTTCCACCTGGAGCACGCGCAGCGGAGGCAGCGCCTCGAGCCACGAAATGCTCGCGTCCGGCATCGACTCCGAAGACGGCCGCACGTCGACTTCGTACATGCGGTTCGTGGCCAGTCGCACTCGGAAGTCCGCGTCGACGTCCCCGATGCGTTGCTCCTCGCGGAACGTCTGGACCCGCACCTTGGTCGTGCGGCCGATGACGTCGACGCTCGTGAAGACGAGTTCGGCCGGCACCCGCGCGCCACCCCAGCGAAGTCGACCGACGAGATCCACGTAAGGCGGAAGCGTCAGGTCCCGCTCCATCGGCGCGGTGAGCGTTTCGGGCGTCGCGGTCCAGGTGGGCAGCGGCTCTTCCGAGAGACTCGAGCCGGGCACCACCTCGAGCGCCAGCGGGTAACCCACGGCGTCGTTCACGCAGCGTCCGGCCTCGACTTCGCATCGCGCCGAGCCGCACTCGGCGTCCGAGCCGCACGCGTTCAGCAAAGACGGCTGCGCGGGGGCGAAGCTGCACGCAGAGGCGAGCAGGAGGACGAGAGACCAGCCATGCGTGGATGCGTTCATCGGCACGAGTCCAGGTCGATCGCCTGACGGTCGACCTCTCCAGTGTCGATGACGCGCACCCACCAGACGGCCTGTGCGATGTCGAGCGCCTCGACCGGTTGGCGGAGCATGGTGTCGATGTTGAAGTCGAACTCGGTGCTCACGAGCAACTCGACCTTGCGGCATGCGGCCGCGGGTCCGAGTTTGTCGCTCCGCACCGTGAAGGCGAACGAGCGGTCCATGGTGCCGGTCGGCTCGATCGTTCCGGAGCCGACCAGGGAGTCGAGCGAGCCGTTGAAGTCCACCCAGATTTGATACTCGAGCGACTGGTCCGCGTTGGGATCGCGCACCACCACCTGGAACTCCTGTTCCATCGCGCCGTCGCCTTCGTCGAAGACGACGATCTGGTCGAGCGCGGTGCCCATCGCACGCGCTTCGGGCGCGCTCATGATGGACGGAGGCAGGTTGACCTCTTCGGGGATCTGAATCGGTTCGGTGACGAGGCAACTCATGAAGAGGGGCAGCCCCGCCAGCGGAAGGCAGCGCATGACCCAGGACAAAGCAATGGGCGTGCCGCTGCGGTGGGAAGAACCGATCACGACGGAATCATTGGGCAGCGCCGCCCTTTGCGCCAGATCCGCGAGGGCGACCCCCCTCGATGCCGGACATCGATGTCATAGCGTCGGGCCACCTGCGTTCAGCCGCCCGGCGACGGGGCGTCCGGCTCGCGCTCGAGGTAGCGGAAAATGGTCCGGGGATCGACGCCGAGATCGCGGGCGGTTTTCGTGCGGTTGCCGTTGTTCCGCTCGAGCACTTCCATGATGTAGCGCCGGGTGAACTCCTCCCGGGCTTCGCCGAGCGGCACGATCGGCGCGAGCGCTTCGGGGAAGAGGTCGAGGTCCTCCGGTCCGACGAGCGTCTTGTCGGCGAGCACGATCGCTTTCTTGATCCGGTTCTCGAGTTGGCGAACGTTGCCCGGCCAGTCGTACTTGCGCATCGCGGCAACCGCGCCCGGGGTGAACCCGCGCACCTTGGCCGAGTACTCGCGCGCGTACTTTTGCAGGAGGAACTTCGCGAGCACCTCCACATCGTCTCCGCGCTCGCGGAGCGGAGGCAGGTGGAGGTTCACGACGTTGAGACGGTAGAAGAGGTCCTCCCGGAACCCACCCTTCTGGATCTCCTGCTCGAGGTCGCGGTTGGTCGCGGCCACGATTCGGATGTCGACGTGTTCCGGTTTGCCATCGCCCACCTTGATCACGACCCGTTCCTGGAGCGCGCGCAGCAGCTTCACCTGAAGGGCAACCGGCATCTCACCGATCTCGTCCAAGAAGAGCGTGCCCTTGTCCGCTTGCTGGAACTTGCCCTCCCGGGTTGCGACCGCGCCGGTGAATGCGCCGCGCACGTGGCCGAAGAGTTCGCTCTCCATGAGGTTCTCTGGGATCGCGCCGCAGTTGACGACCACGAACGGCCCGTCCTTGCGCTGCGACCGCCGGTGGAGCGCGCGCGCGATGAGCTCCTTGCCGGTGCCGGTCTCGCCGGTGATGAGCACGCTGATGTCGGTGCCGGCGACCTTCTCCACCTTGCTGAACACCTCGAGCAAGGTGGGACAGCTCCCGATGATCTCTCCGAACCGTGTGTCCGACAGCTCCTCGGCCATGCGCTTGCGATCGACCTCGAGCTCGTCGAGCAGGATCGCGTTCTGGAGGATCAGCGAGGCCTGCCCGGCGAAGATCGTGAGCACGTCGAGAGACGACTGCTCGAAGAGGCTCACGACGTTGTCGTTGCCCACGTAGATGAGCCCGAGCAGCTGACCCTGGGTCATCAGCGGCGCGACCATCACCGAGCACAGCTTCAGGTTCATGACGCTCTCGGCGGACCGGAACATCGTGTCGTGCAGCGCGTCGCTGACGATGATGGGTTTCTTGGTCTCGACCACCTGTCGGATGATGGAGTCCGAGAGCGACTGCACGCCGTCCGGGAGGTTCGTCTTGTCCACGTTCCGGGCCGCGGCGACGCGCGGTTCGTCATCCTGAAGCAAGATGATGAATCCCTTGGCGGCGTGGGTGACTTCGATGACCGCGTCCAGCAGCTCGGAGATCTGATCCGTCACCGACCGGATCTCGAGGAGGCGCTGGTTGAACTCGCTGAGCCGGAGCATGCCGGCGAGTTCGGCGCTGTGGTCGTCCTCGGTCGCGCTCGAGTCCGACGATTCGTCGTACACCGAAAACACGAGCTCCGCGTCCCCGAGCTGGATCTTGTCGTTGTGGAATATCTTCGCTTTGCGCTTCTTCTTGCCGTTGATGTGGAGCGAACCCGATGCGACGAGCTGTACGCTGAAATCGCGACCGTCGAACACCAGGTTCACGTGGTGCTCCTCCATCGACCGATCGTCGATCGCGACGTCGGTGGCGGCGCCGCGGCCCACGGAGGTGATCTTCTTGTAGATCGTGAAGACTCGGGGCCGCCCCTCGGGCAGGATCCACTTCAAACTCGGCATGGGCGCAGTCTACCCCACCTGACGGAACGCGCTGTGTTTCCAAGAGCTGTGTTTCCAAGACCCCTGCCGTTTCGCAGGGCGTTCCGGAACGGGTTTCGGGGAGCGTTTCGGACCGCGGCGAGAAAGTGCCATAACGCGCTCATGGCATTCATCGATGTGGTCTCCCCGGAAGACGCGACCGGCGCCCTTGCGGCGCTCTACCAGCGGATCGCGGGCGCGCGCGGCGGGGTCGCGACCGTGCACCAGGTGCAATCGCTCAACCCCAAAGCGATGCAGGCGCACCTCGAGATGTACAAGGCGATCCTGTTCCAGAAGTCGACGTTGAGCCGGATTCAACGGGAGCGGCTTGGGGTCGCGGTGTCGATCGCCAACGGTTGCGCGTACTGCAGCGCCCACCACGCGCAGGCCCTTCGCAACCTCGGCGACGAGGAGGACGTGATCGCCCGTTTGCAAGACGGAGGGGTCCCCGAAGCGGAACCCGACCGCTCGCTCGTCCAGTGGGCGATCGATCGAACCCGGTTGCCGGGGGAGGCTTCTGAAGAAGACGTTCGCCGGCTGAAAGCCGAAGGCCTGGACGACCGCGCCATCCTCGATGCGACGCTGACCATCGGCTACTTCAACTTCGTCAACCGACTCGTCCTGATGCTGGGCGTGCACCTGGAAGACGACTTCGCCGCGACCTGTGGCACCGACCTCGAGTAGTGGTCTCGGATCGAACCGTCTTGTCCGGCCGAACCGTCTTGTCCGGCCGAACCGTCTTGTCCGGCCGGGCACATGGCTGGAGACGGGTGAAGGTGTTCTGTGTCGCAGCGTTGCTGGGCTGCGGTGGCACCCTGGCGCCCCAAGGTCCCGCGCCGGCGCTCCATGTCAGCGGCTGGCCACCCGCGCCGGTCGGGGCCTCGACCGCGAGCGAAGCGCTGCGCCTGCTGGTGCGGTGCACCGAGGAGCTCCCGCCCTTGGCGCCGCCTCACGCCGCGCCGGCCTCATGGGCCTCGCGGGTCTATGCACCCTGGATGGCTGCGCGCACCGAGACGCTCGAGAACGCCGCCCGTGCACGCCGCGCCCTGCGTACCCAACCAGCGCGTGAACGGGCGGTTGGCGTCGGGCTGCATGGCGCCATCTTGGAGCGCACGGCCAGCCAGCTGGCCGAGGTCGATCTGAGCCGCCTCTCCGAAGACGGGATCGACCAAGTGCGTTCGTTCGTGCCCGGTCTGCGACGGCTCGCGGTGGAGGCGTTCGAGGTCTGTCATGAGATGGGGGTCCGCGAAGGCATCGAGCTCGACGGGTGGCGGGCGGAGTGCGACCGGCGGCTCGAGTCCCTGAGCCGGCGCCCTCCCGAGCCGGCACCGTCCACCAACGATCCCGACCTGCGCTGAGCGCCTGCGACCCGCGGCAGGTGTGCTCTACTTGGGCCGTGGCCTCCAAGAAACCCACGCCCAAGGGCACGCCCGCGTTGTCACACAACCCGTTCGGCGCGCTCGCCCCAAGCGGCGACCTGCCCCCCGGTCCGGACCGTTCCGAGCCCGAGCCCGCCGAAACCGGCAGTGCGTCCGTCTCGACCCTGGCCACCGGCAAGGTCGTGGTCCGGCGTGAGAAGAAGGGACGCAAGGGCAAGACCGTGACGCGGATCAGCGGTCTGGAGCCGGGGGCGCTGGAAGCGCTCCAAAAGAGAATGAAGAAGTCGCTCGGCTGCGGGGCTGTGATCGAAGGCGACGATCTGCTGCTGCTCGGCTCGCTGGTCGAACGCGCGGCGAAGTACCTGCGGGACCAGGCGATCAAGCAGGTCGTCGAAGCGAACTGAGGCCTTCAGAACACGTCGTCCACGATGAGCGGGTTGTCCGTCATCGTGGAGGTCACGCGCATCTGGACGCGGCGCATGCGCGTCATCACGGGCGGGTCGGGGTCTTCTTCCCGCACGACGCGGCGCATGCCCCGGCGGGTCATCGCCGTCGTCATGGCGACCGCGACTTCCGGCTCGGCGTCCGGTTCGACGTCCGGCTCGACGTCCGGTTCGACTTCCGGTTCGACTTCCGCGACTGGTTCGATCACTGGTTCGACCACCGGTTCGGCCGGGGGCTCGACCGGTACCGCGACCGGAGAGGTGTTGGCGCGCGGAGGCAGAGGGGAGACGACGGGCTCGGAGGCGCCTCCCGAAGTGGCCCATACGAGCGCGCCTCCGCCGACCAAGAGCAGCCCCCCCAAGGCCGCCACCAGCATCGCCCGCGAGCGTTTGGGGTGGGGATACTCCACCGGAGCCTGAGGCATCGGTGGGAGGGCGTCGGGCAGCACCACTTCGACCGGCGCTGCTTGCAAGCCGAACGGCGTACTCGGCGTGAACAACGTCGGTGCATCGTCGAATTCCGCCGCCGCGCCGAGCGGAGGCACGATCGGCGAGGCGACGATGCCTGATCCGGTGGGATTGCTCGGGGTCACGGTGACGGGCGAGGGTTCGATCTTGAGGGCTGCCGAGCCATCGATCGGAGGTGGGGTCGCGCTGGGATCGACGAGCAGCTTCTGGATGACCGAATCCGGTTCTGCGACCGAGAGCGGTTTGCCGAGCATGCTGATGACCGAGGGATCGGCGCCCTTCATCTCGGGTTCGCCCATCGCCACGCTGACGAGCTCGCCCATCTGTCGCGCCGTCATGGCGAGTGCCGCCGGGATCGCCTCGGCCAAGCCCGCACGGAACTCGTCGGCGCTCGCGTACCGCTGGTCGCGGTCGGGCGCGAGGGCCTTCATCACGACGGCGTCGAGGGCCGGGGAGACCGACGCGAACTCGCTCGGTTTCGGCACCTTCGGATCACGCACCATGTCGAGGAGCCGCAGGTCGTTGTCTGCGTCGAAGAGTCTTCGGCCGGTCAACATCTCCCAAAGGCAGATGCCGAGGGCGTAGACGTCGACCCGCGCGTCGATGTCGAGACCCTTCGCTTGCTCCGGCGCCATGTACCGGAACGTGCCTTTGACGAGCCCGGTCGCGGTCTGGGTCGAGCGGCCGCCGGCTTTGGCGATGCCGAAGTCGATGAGTTTCACGTACCCGAGGTAGGCGACGAGCACGTTCTTCGGACTGACGTCGCGGTGCACCACGTCGAGACAGGTCCCGGTGTCGTCGGTCGCCTCGTGCGCCGCATGGAGCCCAGCGGCGACCTGCGCGGCGATCCAGCACGCCGACTCGGGCGAGAGCCGCCGACCCATCCTGCCGATCTTGCGGAGCAACTGCGCGAGGCTGCAGCCCGGCACGTACTCCATGATCAGGAAGTAGCGACCCTCCGCTTCGCCGAGGTCGTGGACGTGCACGATGTTCGGGTGTTCGATGCGCGCGGTCAGCCTGGCTTCGTCGAGAAACATCGTGACGAAGTTCTCGTCGTCGGCGAGGTGCTCGTGCACGACCTTGATGGCGGCGTGTTTGGCGAAGCCACCGGCACGCTCGCGTTTTCCGAGGTACAGGGTGGCCATGCCCCCAGGCTTGAGCTTGGCCACGACCTCGTAACCCGCAATTGTCTCACCGACCCGCACGTGACTGCCCAGTGTAGTGGACCAAACGTGATCCGGACAACGTTGTGGCGGCCCAGGATTCGCACGCTGTACGACCGCTGTGCGATGGGGTCGCGGTTGGGCATGCCGAAACGACGAGCGAGGTGGTAGCTTCTCCGGGATGCGGACTCCGTGTGTGGCCCCCGATCCTTGCGTTCGTTCCGCGAGCGCCCCTGTCCGAGGACTGGCTCGAACGCTTGTGGTTTTGTCGCTGATTGCAGGTGAATTCGCGATCGCCGGCCCCGTCGATGCGCAGGACAACGCCGATGTCGCGGCCGCTCGGGCAGCATTTCGGGAAGGCATCGAAGCCGCGAGCGCCGAGCGCTGGCCCGAAGCGCGCGACCGCTTTCGCCGAGCCTACGAGCTCTCTCCACGCCCGCGGATCCTGGTCAACCTCGGGAGTGCGTACCGACAGACCGGTGAACTGCTCGAAGCCCGCGACGCCTACCAGCGGTTTCTGACCGACGCGGAGGACCGCGACCTGCGCCGCACGGTCGAGGCGGAACTGGCGGAGGTGATCAACCTGATCCCGCAGCTGACCATCCGGGTGGAGAATCTGCAGGACGGAGATCGGGTGCTGCTCGACGGCGAAGAGGTCGAGCGGCTCGGCTCGGCGTTCGAGACCAACCCCGGCATGCGCTCGGTCGAAGTCCAGCGGACCGGCCGCACTGTCGCGCAGGTCCGGGTGAACGTGGAACCGCAGGGCACGGAAGAAGTGCAGCTGCGTGCACCGGACCCCCTCGATCCCCGAGAGGTCGCCATCGGCGCTGGAACGGGTCCCAGCGAAGAAGAGGAGGCGGGGGGCGGCAACACCGGCCTGGTCGTCGGGCTCGTGGTGGCAGGCCTCGCCGTCGTGGCTGCGGTCATCGCGATCGTGTTCGTCGCCGGACGGGCCCCCGATGCGTTCCAAGGCAACTACCCTGGTGGCATGTCGGTGCCGGTCCCATGAACCCGACTCGAACCACGCGCCGTTTCATGCTCCTGCCGCTCACGCTGCTCGCGCTCTTCGGCTGCGCCGATCCGCTCACGGAGCTCGTCGTCGTCATCAGCTCCGATGTGCCGCAAGCGGACTTCGAGAAGGTGGACGTGCTCGTCACCGGGCCGACCGGCGCGATGGTGCTCGGCTCGACCAACGACTTCCGCGAGCCGAACGCATCGGATTTGCCGCTCTCGATCGGGCTCGTGCTCGAGGGCCCGACCCTTTCGCCGCTGACCGTCGAAGTGACCGGGACGCTTCGAGACGGAAGCGTGATCGCGTTCGAGATCGACACCGGATTCGTGCCGCTCGAGACACGGGTCATCGAAGCCCACCTCTACGGCGCCTGCGCGGACCTCGGATGCGACGGTCGATGCGTGGCGGATCCGGCCGGCACGACGGAGTGCCGCACGCGCTCGGTCGAGTCGGAGACGTTGCCGGAATACACCGGCGACGTCCGGGACCATCTGATCCCTCCCCCCGGCTGATTCACCCCAGCTGATTCCGGGTGCGGGTTCCCGCCCAGCGGCCCTATGGCGTGTGGGGGCACAGCGCCCCCAAACCCGTCCCCGGTGACACGGCTTGCTTCGCCGCGTCGCTGGTTACTCTTTCTTTTCTTTCTTCTCGGGTGCTTCCACCCGCAGGCGGAGTTCCGCGAGCTGCTCCGCATCCACCGGGTTGGGCGCGCCGGTGAGCAGGTCGTTCGCGCGCTGGGTCTTCGGGAACGCGATGACGTCCCGGATCGACTCGGTCTGACACGCGAGCATCGCCACCCGGTCCATGCCGAACGCGATGCCGCCGTGGGGCGGTGCACCGTGTTTCAACGCGTCGAGCAGGAACCCGAACAAGCTGCGGGCCTTCTCTTCTTCGAGGCCGATGACCTGGAAGACCTTCTGCTGCACTTCTGGATCGTGCAGGCGGATCGAGCCGCCCGCGATCTCGAACCCGTTGAGCACCAGGTCGTAGCGGTAACACTTCACGAGGCCAGGGTCGGTGCCGAGCTTCGCGATGTCTTCGTCGTGCGGCCGCGTGAACACGTGGTGTGCGGCCGCCCAGGTGCCGTCCTCGTTCTCCTCGAAGAGGGGCGGGTCGATGACCCAGAGGAAGTTCCAGTCGCCTTCGGTGCCGACCGGTGGAATGAGTCCGAGCTTCCGCGCGATGTGCACCCGCAGGTTCGCCATCACGGTCTGGACCTTCTGGGTCTGTCCGAACTGGAAGAGCAAGAGGTCGCCCGGCTTCGCGCCACACGCTTCGTTGATCGCGAGGCGCATCTCCGGCGTGATCGATTTCGCGAACGGGGACTGGGTCCACGATCCGTCCTCGGCCACCTTGGCGCGGGCCAGACCCGCGCTGCCCATCTGACGGCAGAACTTCTCGAGCGCGTCCGTGTCTTTGCGGCTGAGCGTGTGCTCTGCCGGCACGCACATGCCCTTCATGATCTCGGCGGGGAGTTCGGTTCGGTAGGTGCCGTCCGCGAACTTCTGCGCGAGCGGTTCGAGCAACGGCACGCCGCCGCCCTTGTGCTCGGTGACGAGCGCGGTCAGATCGACGTGCTCCAGGCCGAAGCGCATGTCCGGCTTGTCGTTGCCGAAACGCCGCATCGACTCATCGAAGGGAAGTCGAGGGAACTTGCCGCCCGGATACCGCTCGGTCAGGTCGACGCCGAGCGCTTCTTTCCAGAGCCGGACCACGAGCCCTTCGAGCACGGTGAACAGGTCGTCCTGGTTGATGAACGACATTTCGATGTCCACCTGGGTGAACTCGGGCTGCCGGTCGATGCGAAGGTCTTCGTCCCGGAAGCAACGCACGATCTGGTAGTAGCGGTCGAATCCCGCGCACATCAGCATCTGCTTGTAGAGCTGCGGGCTCTCGGCCAGGGCGTAGAAGCTGCCCGGAGAGAGACGGCTCGGAACCAGGAAGTTGCGCGCGCCGCCCGGCGTGTACTTCACCATGAACGGGGTCTCGACCTCGGTGAAACCGAGGTCGTGAAGATACCCACGCGCCGCGTGGTTCATGCGGCTGCGGCGCAGAAGGTTGCGCTGGAGCACCGGACGACGAAGGTCGAGGTAGCGGTACTCGAGCCGTTTGTCTTCGTTGGTCTCGACCCCGTCTTCGATCGCGAAGGGCGGCGTGAGAGACTCGTTGAAGACGCAGGCTTCGTGAATGATGACTTCGACGGTGCCGGTCCCGAGCCGCGGGTTGCGCTGGCTCTCGCCCCGGTCGCGCACGATGCCGCGCACCCCGAGCACCCACTCGCTGCGGGCCCGCTCGGCGAGCTTGAACACATCGTCGGTGCCCTTGACCTCGGAGGGGTCGAACACGATCTGGGTCAGGCCCTCGCGGTCACGCAGGTCGATGAAGATGCAGCCGCCGTGGTCGCGCCGGTTCTGCACCCAGCCGAAGAGGACGACCTCCTCGCCAATCTGTGCGTCCCGCAGCTCTCCGCAGGAATGTGTTCGTTTCAACTCGTCGATGAAGCGCGCCACCTAAGGTCTCCGAATCTGTGCGCCCGGCGAATTCACCGGGGACGGGCACGGTAGTGTGGGCAACCACCGGGTCAAGGCCCGAACGGGTTCCGGGCGACCCAGGAGCCGAGCCGGTCAGGCCCGCTCGACGAAGACCGAGAGCCGACCGTCTTCGCGGGAGACGTGAACCGTCCAAGGGCGGCAGCAGACGTCGCAGTCCCGATCGCTGCGGCCGACATCGCCCGGCTCCACGTAGAGTTCGATCTGCTCGAAGCACCACGGGCAGCTCACCAGGGCCTCGTCTTCGAGATGTTCTTCGCGCACACCCGACGATAGCCCATGGCCACAGCCCGGGCGATCTTGCACTTGCGCGCTGGGGCACGCTGGTATCGTGGGGCCATGGATGCATATGCGGTTCGCGAACAGAGCGACGAGCTCGTTCGCGTGGCCAAGAAGATCAAAGTCCTCAGCGTCATCAGCTGGCCGCCTTCGGTCACCGATCAGTTCCTCGAGCGGTACCGCGCCGGCGATGTGCGGTTGCCGGAGCCGCCGCCGGTGAAGAAGGTTCGGTCGGTCGACAAGCCGCTCAAGGCGCTCCAAGAGCGCGCCGACCCGAAGAGTCCGACCGGCGCGTTTCTGCAGCGCACCGCAGAGAGCTACCGGAAGATCGCGGGCATGATCCAAGTGGCGGGCACGCCAGCGGCCTACGCGCTCTCGCGCGAGATCTACGGCGGCGCGAAAGAGCCACTCCACGGCACGTCGATGAACCAGCTCGACGCGGCGAACAAGCTACTCGCAGCCACCAAAGCGCTCGCGGCGGCCACGCCCGACGACGAGAACGAGTACTGCTTGACCCCCGAGGCCGTCGCGGCGGCACTGCGCAAACGCTGGAAGCGGTTCTTCGAGAAGCCCATCCGCATCGTGGTGGATCCGAAGCTCGGCGCGAAAGCGGCTGCGAGCGCGCACCGGGTCCGGCTCCGGGACGCGACCTGTTTCAGCGAGACCGACATCGCGCAGCTCAGCGAACACGAGATCGGCGTGCACTCGCTGACGTCTCGGAACGGGCGTGCACAACCGGTGTTGACGGCGCTCAGCCTGGGCTCCCCGCGGACGACCGCCACCCAGGAGGGTCTGGCCACCTTCGCGGAGCTGATCACCGGTTCGATCGATCTCGCTCGGCTGCGCCGACTCGCGTACCGAGTGCACGCGATTCACCTCGCGGAGGAAGGCGCCGACTTCATCGAGGTGTTCCGTTGGCTCGTCTCCATCGAAGAACCCGAAGGCGAAGCGGCACGCACCGCGGCGCGGATCTTCCGGGGCGGCGACGTGCGCGGCCGGTTCCCGTTCACGAAGGACGTCGTGTACCTGCGCGGCCTCTTCGCCGTGCACACGTTCCTGCGGAAGGTGATCACCGAACGACGGCCCGAACTCATCTCGCGGCTCTTCGTCGGCCGGTTGACGCTGACGGACATCTTCGAGCTCGAGCCGCTGTTCGAGAAGAATCTCGTTGGCGCACCGAAGTACGTTCCGCCGTGGGCAGCGAACGTGCGCAACCTCGCCGCGTTCCTGGCGTTCAGCGGGGTCGTGAACGCGATCAGCCTCCGCGACATCGCGCTGGAGTCGATCCACACGTAGGAAGAATGAGGTTCTTCCTACCCCGTGCCCGTGCCCGCCTTGCCGCCGAGGATCAGGCGATTCAGCGGTAGTCGATTCAAAGGATTCGCATCCATCGAGCCCATGGAGCTGAGCCGATGCCTGAGTCGTTCCACGCGTTCCCCTCGCCACCCAAGGGCAAGGGCAGGGGCAAGGGCAGGGGCAAGGGAGTCACCCCGCTCCGCGGGTTGACTAGCCGCCTTCGAAGAAGCGGCAGTAGCCGCGGCCGCTGCCCGCTTCGCGGAAGCAGCGCGCATCGCTCGAGCAATCTTCGTCCGTGCTGCACGCATCGGAGCAGACGCCGACGCAGTCGTCGAGATCGGCGCAGATCACGTCGTGCGCACAGATGGTGCCGTCGCTGCAGTCGCCCTCGCTCTCACAACGAGTGCCGACTTCGTTGGCGCATCCACCGAGGGTGAAGAGCGCGAGCGAAAAGATAAGTCCGAGGGTTTTCATCGCCGCGTACGGTACGTGTGCCCGTCAGACGGTGCAAGTGCCGGCTCTGGCTAACGAGAGACGGTGACGATGCAGAGGCCACCGCTGCAGGTCCGGCCGTTGCACTCTTCGTCCATGGTGCACTCCTGCTCGCAGGTGAAGACGCAGCTGGCGCCCTCCAGGCAGGGCCAGGCGTAGCAAGTCAGTCCGGAGCTGCAGTCGTCGGGGTTCTCGCAGGTGTCCCCGATGTCTCCGCCTCCGCAGCCGAGAGCCAAGGTCAGGCCCCACAGGGCCGCGAGTCGTGCGATCGTCCTCATCGAGATGGGTAGCCTGCCCCAGCCGAGCCCATTCGTCACGCGCTCGCCGTCCCACTGGGCGCGATTGCTCCTGAGCCTTGCGCTGGCGGGTTGTTCCGAGCCCTCGGTCGGCGCGGAGCCAGTCCCCGCGCAGACGGCCGCGTGCCCGTGTGGTGCGATCGACCTTCCAAGGGCGGATCGCCTGAGGTCGATGTTGGCGCAGACCGAAGCCGCGGCGTTGCTCCGTGGCACCGAGTCGGTGCACTGGTGCTTTTGCGACGGGGACTCGTCGGTGGTGGTCGCACAACGGTTTCTGATCCTGCGGCGGAGCGATCCGGACCCGGCGGTCGCGGCCCGCGCCGCGCACCTGCTGGACCACGTGGTCCAGGGACCGCCACTCCGCCCGACCGCGCGGGGCGCAGGTCTGGACTGCGAGGCGCGGGTGGACGCGGCCCTCGGCCGCGAAGCCGAAGCCTACGCCCTCGAACTCCGGATCCGCGATGCACTGCACGCGGGTCCATCGGAGTACGAGTTCGAGGTCGCCTACCGGCGCGACGCGGATGTCGACGCCATCGCAACCTACCTGCGGGCGCACCCCGACGGTGCGCCCGGCCTCGATGGACTGGCCAGCGCGTACCGAAGGGTGTGCGAAGCCGAAGTCAGCCGCGGATCGCGCTGAAGAGCAGCGACGGGATCCGTCGAAGCGCCGGCTCGTAGTAGAACTTCGTCAGCTTCCGACCGAGCGCCGGTCCGGTCTTGTGGCCGAGGAACCACGGCGGACGCGGCGACACGCGGAACGGTCCACGAATGACCGACTTCTGCGGCTTGTCGAAGAGGTAGGTGTTGTGGACCACGCCCTTGCCGGAACGGATGTCGGTCTTCGGGTGGCCAGGGAACGCGCCCCACGTGGTCGAGACGAACGCGTAGCTGAGCGCGGCCCAATGGTTCACGACGACCGAACCGAATCGGAGATCCGCGATCGCTTCTTCCACAGCACGTGCCGTGCGCGGGTCTTTCAGCGACTTCGGGTGCACGATGATCGAGCAGCTGAGCGTGCCCCAGCAGGTGTCGTTGGCGAAGCGGACCGCGCGTTCGATGTAGTCGACGGGATCCGAACCACCGAGCGGCACTTCGCTCGTGACCCCGCACCAGGCCTCGGTGGAGAAACACAGTTCGTCTGCCTTCTCGGGATCGAGGTCGGTGATCAACGTCCACGGCACCCGGCCCTGGCCCCGCGGCCCGAACTGATGCGCGTCGGGATGTTCTTCGACGAAGCGCTCGTGGCGGCTCTCCGCGCCCGGGTAGTAGGGCGCGCGCGGGGCAGCGCTCGCGAACGCGGTCTTGATCGAATCGATCAGACCCTGGCGCTGGGCCCAGCCGGCGTGGGTGACCACGACGCGGGTCGCGTTGCAGTTGAACCCAGCGTTGTTCGTCAACGAGCTGGCGAGGTTGACGCCATGGAAGTCGAGGTCGGCCTGTGACCAGGGTCCGGGCACGACGATGATCGGGCTCACGTTTCCGAGCTCGCTCGAGATCGGCTTGTCGTTGCGCGGTTCGCCCCGCCGCTTGCGCGCTTCGCCGTCTTCCCCGAGTCCCCACACGATCGCGTCGTGGGTCTTGTCGGAACCGGTGATGTGGATGGAGTCGACCTTCTCGTGCTGACAGAGGTAGTCGCCTTCGGCGGCACCGCCGTACACCACGCGGAGGAACCCGCGCCGCACGAGCTCCCGGAACGCCTCGTCGACGATCGGCCCGAGGTACTCGTTGA
Source organism: Deltaproteobacteria bacterium (assembly GCA_034670305.1). Lineage (GTDB taxonomy): Bacteria > Myxococcota_A > Polyangia > Polyangiales > Houyiibacteriaceae > JAXMNT01. The sequence continues at coordinate 44,630 of JAXMNT010000027.1, read as the reverse complement.
CCGGGTTCATCTTGAGCACGACGACTTCGCCTTCGGCGAAGAGTTTGTAGAGCGCGTCCATCGGACCGATGGAGCTCACGTTGCCGGCGCCGAGCACGAGGCCGACCTTGGCTTCGGCGAACCGGCCGTCCTTCTGCGGGTTGGCGTAGAAGACGGCCATCGACTCTTCGAGGGTCGACGGGGTAACGCTCGGGTCCATCCAGACCTCACCGGTGAACCCGGTGAAGAGCAACTTGTCCCAGCCGTCGGTCGGGAACACAGGCGCGATGACCTGGCCGTTCGGTCGCACGGTGGGTTTGCCGGGAAGCTGCGGTTTGCCGGACGCTTGGATCTCCCGAAGCGAACGAATCAGCAGGCGCAGGTTGCGGAGCACCACCACCGGGCCACCAAGCCACTCTTCTGCTTCGTAGGGCCCGCCCATCTCGAGGCCCTTGGCCGCGCAGGCTTCTCTGACCCACCGTTCGCTGGTCGCGAAGGTCGAGTCGAGCAGCTGCTCGAGCAGCGTGATGCGCTCGGACAGCGAGAGCGTGCGCCACTCCTCGGCGTGATCCTTGAGCACCGCGAGCGCGGCGTCGAGGTCGTCGTGAGAGGTCGGCGGGATGCGGTGTTCGGCCTCGGGAATCGCGGCGGAACCGGTCTGGAGCTGGGTCATCGAAGACTCTCCGGCGAGCAGGTGAAACGAGCGTGGAGAGGGTGCGTGTCGATCCCCACCGGCGCAAGGGGGCGATTGTACACCGGACCGGGCCGACGCGAAGGTACGCTGCCGCCGCCATGCGCATCGCCGTCCTGTCGCAGAATCCCTACCTCTACTCGACGAAACGCTTCGTCGAAGCGGGCCAGCGCGCCGGTTACGACATGCGGGTTGTCGACTACCTGCTCTGCCACGTGCAGGTGGTCACCGGTGCACCCTCGATCCTCTACCAGGACGCGCCGCTCCCTCGGTTCGACGCCGCCATTCCGCGCGTCCCGACCTCGGAGACGCTCTACGGAACCGCGGTCGTGCGCCAACTCGAGGCAATGGGCGTGTACACGCCCAACACCGCCGTCGCCATCCAACGCTCCCGCGACAAGCTGCGGTGTCTGCAGGTGCTGTCCCGGCACGAGATCCCGATGCCGGTCACCGCGTTCGGACATGCGCGCCAGGACGTGAAGGGCCTCATCCGCGCGGTCGGCGGACCACCGCTCGTGGTGAAGCTGCTCGAAGGCACCCAGGGGGTCGGGGTGGTGCTCTGTGAAACCCAGAACGTCGCCGAGGCGGTCATCGAGTCGTTTCGGAATCTCAACGCGCACATGCTCGTGCAAGCGTTTGTGAAAGAAGCGCGCGGGCAGGACATTCGTTGCTTCGTGGTAGGCAACCGCGTGGTCGCATCCATGCTGCGCACCGCGCCGCCGGGCGAGTTTCGGTCCAACGTGCACCGCGGTGGCGTCGCGACGAAGGTCGAAGCAACCGAAGCGGAGAAAGACGTCGCCATCCGCGCGGCCACAGCGCTGAACCTGAAACTCGCCGGGGTGGATCTTCTGCGGGGAGAGAACGGTCCGCTCCTCATCGAGGTGAACTCGTCGCCCGGCCTCGAGGGCATCGAGCGCGCCACCGGACAGGACGTGGCCGGCGCGGTCGTCCGCTACATCGCCAAACGCGCCCGCGAACAAAAGAAGTAGCCCGGGTCCTCTCGACGCGAAGATTCGACAACGCGCGCAGCCCCAGGTGGGGAGCCGCCTCGAACAGCGCCAGCGAGTCAGGCATCTCCACCCGTGCACCTGCGCAGCCCGCAGGCCGAGCAACGGGTGCACTCCCCAAGTGCGTCGTAGAGGCGGCGGGAGTGCCTTCACCGCGCGCAGCCGCCAGTTGTTCCAATCGCTTCTTCAGTGCGTCCAAATGCGCGGGCGGCGAGCACGTCGATGTGCCCAGGTGGGGAGGAGGCCGCAGGCCGGAGGGGGAACCCGTCCCCCTCAGAAACAACGGACGCCGAATTAGGGCCGCCAGTCTCGCGAAGCGAGCCAGGCCCGTAATGCAGTTAGAAAAGCCCAATGCTGAAGTGGAAGCTGCCGAAGGGTTCTCCGAGGAACTTCCGGCGCGCGAGCAAGATGCCGTAGTCGAGCGCGATGGGGCCCACCGGGGTGCCGATGCGCAGACCGAGCCCGGCCGTCGGGCGCAGCTCGAGCGGGTTGAGCTGGCCCGGCTCGATCCACAGGTTGCCAAAGTCGACGAACGCGCCTCCGCGCAGGTCGCCTGCGATGGGAAAGCGCATCTCGCCGCGCACCACCAAGTAGGTGTCGCCGCCCTGCACGAGCGCGCTGCCGAGTTCGGGGTTGCGCTCGATCTCCTCGGCCAGGTCCTGCGGAACCATCGCGTCCTGCAGGTACCCGCGCATGCTGCCGACGCCACCCACGAAGAACTGCCGGTTCGGGTAGGTGTCCGACTGATCTTCGAGATGCACCACGCGGCCGATCTTCAGCTGGGTCGCGAAGACGAACCGGTTGCGCGGACCGAAGGGCACGTACCCGCTGCCGCTGAGCTGAAAGCGAAGATGGTGGCTGTAAAAGCGCGTGATCTCATCGAACCGTTCGATCGCTTCGGACCGGATCGTGCGCGCCCATTCGGTCGAGGCCGTGAGCAAGAACCCGCGCGTCGGCACGAAGGGACTGTCGCGCCGATCGAGCGTCGCAGAGATCTCGGCCGCCACCAGCGTGCTCGCGCCTTCGGGCACCCGCAGCAAGCTGCGCAGGCGTGGATCGCCGGACGTCGCCTCGAGGACGTCCTCGTACGATTGTCCGCCGAGCACATCGACATCGTTGTTTTCGACGTCGCCACTGAACTGCACGTTCACGGTGCGGTGGGCCCGCCAGGCAAACGTCAGGTCGATGCTGTTTCGAGAGAGCCCGAAGTTCCGTTCGTTCTCGCGCTGGTGGATCAGACCGAGGGTGGTGCGCACGCTCGGCAGTCCGATGTACGGAATGCCGAGGCTGGCGGACACGCGCCGCTCGAGCCGGTCCTGCAAGCTGAGCGACTGGAACCGCCGCTCGACCTCGTCGTCGAGAAAGAAGAACTGGTACCCGAACTGTGCAGCCAAGGTGAGGGACATCGCGGTCCCGAACAGGTTCCGGTACCCATAGCTGAGCCCGAACCGCGCGCCCTGTCCGGTCGACACACCCGCCCGAAAGTCGAGGTACTGGGTCTTGCGCTCGGCGAACGTGACCTCGACCGGCTTCACGCGCGCCGGCAGCTCTGGATCCTGCGGCGCCACATTCACGCTCGTGAACACACCCAGCTCCAGAAGACGCTCCTGCGTGGATCGGAGCAGCGCAGGTGTCAGGAGCGCATCCCGTTCGAGCGGCATCACGCGGCGCACCAGCCGCTCGTTCGTCTCGACGAGTCCGCGAACGATCACATCGCCGACCCGCACCGGGAACCGCTCGCTCACGCGCAGGACCAGCTCCGCACGCGTGCGGTCGCTGCTGAACCGAACGTCGGAGTCGATGCTCGCGTAGTAGTGACCGCGGGCTTGGTAGGCATCGAGGATTCGGCGTTTGGCGTCCTCGAGCGCCAGATAAGAGAACGGCTGCTCCCGTTGCAGTCCGGCGGCTTCGAGCACCTCGCGGGTGGTCAGGGCGTCGTTGCCCGTCAACACGACCCCGTAGAGCAGAGAGCGCGGCCCTTGCGTGATCGGGATCACGACCACTGCGCGTCGCTCGTCCAACCTCTGCAGCTCCGGTGTGCCGACCCGAACATCGAGGAAACCCGCCACCTCGTGCAGCTCCCGCAGATGCTCCGCCGCCCGCTCGTACGCCGCCGGCACCCACAACCGCGACGCGTCGATCTCCACCGGCTGGGGACGTTCCCTCAGGCCGCGCTGACTATCCGCCACAAGACGCTCGGCGGTCTCCTCGTCGACCGGCTCGAGAATGCTCTGGGTGTCGAGCGCCTCGTCGAGGATCGAGTCGACCTGCTCGTCCAGGTAGTCCTGGTCGAAGTGTCGTGAGCCGGGGTACGAGCGGGCGACCACACTCAGGGGGACGCCTCGAGCGACGCGTACATCGAGCACGGCCCGCGTTTCGTCGTCGGTCCCATCGGGCCGGCGCGGTGCCGGCACGCGCCGAATCTGGACGGACACGTCCGGGAAGCCGGAACGCTGGTAGAGGTCGACCACGCGTTGCTCCATCGCGCTGGCCGCCGCGACCGTCAGCCGCTCGGATCCGATCCGGAGCTCGTCGTACACCTCCCCCCGATCGAGCGGCTCGTTGCCGCGGATCGCCACATCGAAGCGGGGGCCGACCGAGCTCGGCACCACGAGCACCACGCCCGCTTCGCCACGCCGCTCCTCCGGGGCGCCGAGCGCCGCCTGCAACCAACCTCGCTCGCGCAGCCGCGCTTCTCCGCGGGACACCGCGTCTTCGAGCAGGGTCCGGTCGAGCACGTCGCCCGCGTCGAGCTCCATCGCGTGCAGCACCCGCGACCCTTCGGGCATGGGTTCGCCTTCGAACACGACCGCCAATATCTCGGTGGGTGGACCGACCTCGATGCGCAGCACGAGCACCTTCTTGGCGGGGTCGGAGGTGTCGCGCAGCTCCGCTTCGACCTGCACCTGCTCGTAGCCGCGCCGGGTGTGCAGCCGGCGCACCGAAGCCAGGATCCCAGGTACGTCGCCGGCTTCGATCTCCGAGTCCGGTCCGAGCCCCAGCTCTCGACGCAACACGGCTTCGTCGAGCACGTCGTTGCCGAAGATGTCGACGCGGGTCAGCAAGAGGCGCGGGACGAGCTTCGCCAGGATCACGACCCCGCCCGTCTCGTCGAGCTGGACATCGAGTTGCACATCGGCCCAGCGGCCGCTCTCGAGCAGCCGCCGGATCGCGGTCCGAAGCAGACCTCGACTGAGCCGGGCCCCCACCGGGATGCCCACGTCGCGCACCTGCGCCCGACGGGACTCGGAACCAACGAGCACGACCTCGTGCACGGGTCGACCGTAGTACCCCCGCACGTGGCTCTCGGGTTGCTGGGCCACCGCCGGCACCGAACACAGCGTGGCCGCGATCAGGAGGCCGGCCGCAGCGGCTGAGAAGATGCTCGTGCACGTGGGGCGTGGACACGCACGCAATCCTTCTGCATGGGGATGGTTGCTGCGGGGCTGGGCTCGACCTCCTCGTCGGATGCCTCCTGCGGGGGTCGACCGCTCGCTCCGCTCGACTGCCCCACCCCTCCGCAACAATCCTTCTGCATGGGGATGGTTGCTGCGGGGCTGGGCTCGACCTCCTCGTCGGATGCCTCCTGCGGGGGTCGACCGCTCGCTCCGCTCGACTGCCCCACCCCTCCGAAACAATCCGTTCGGACAAACGCACCCATCTCTTGTCCACACGCGCGACACGGCAGTACGCGCACCCTACTCCGAATTCTCAAAAGCGAGTCGAAACCGACAACTGCGCCGAGTGCGCGGAACTCTTGGGGGCACCGAAACCCCGTTCGTAAAAAGGCTTGCTCGCTTCGCTCGGCTTCGCCGCACCCCGCTACTCGAACTCGAGCCGCCAGCGGAAGTCGACGCCGACGTTTCCGAACGACGAGGAGCTCTCCCGGTTCATGTTGTCGTAGCCGACCTGGAAGCTCGTCTGGTCTCCGACCTGCCACTCGACGCCGGTTTGGAAGGTGCGCTCTGCACCCGTGAGTCCAGTCGACGCACTCAGTCGCACCCGGTCCGCGATGCGCTTGCCGATGGTGACCATGGGCTCCGGTCGGCCGGTCGTCGGCGAGTACCGGGTGGTGATCGCGAAGTCGTCGATGACGCCGATCGCATCGGTCACCTCTTCGTTGACGCCCGCGAGCGCACTGAGCGCCTCGAGCGCGGTGCCGCCGACATCGCCGGCCTGCAGTTGCTGCGCCTCCGCCGAGGTCATGCCGACGGTGAGCAGCAGCATCAAGTCCTCCTGGGAGAGCGCTGGCTGGCTCGTCGCGTCCAGGCGAAACGCATCCATGCTGCCGTGGGCACGCACCTGGATCCGCCATGCCGGTGCGGTCAGGTCTGCAGTGGACTGCTGCCGCCTGACCTCGGTCTCCGTGAGGATGTCGAAGTGCGGGTCGACGCGGGTTTCGTCGTCGAAGCGGATGGTGCCGCGGGTGACCGCCAGCTCGGTGCCGCGGAACGTCACTGTGCCCCGTGGAATGATCAGGTTGCCGACCACCCCGTAGCGCTGGTCCGTGCCGACGATGCGGAAGGGCCGGTCGCCGTCGTCGATGCGGATGTCGAGATCGAGCAGGTTGTTGCTGACCCGAACCGGGGTGCGGTCGACCACGCGCACATCGAGTTCGACCAGGTCCGCTTCGGGATCGTACCGTTCGACGTCTTCGCGCTGCGGGCGGTAGAGCTGCCCGAGGGTGGGACTGAGCTGGATGTTGCGGGTGAAACGTACGCGGTCGAGGCGGAGTTCCCCAGACAACAACGGCAGCCGGTCGCCGCGGTTCCAGGCCAACTGAGCGCGGCTCGTGAGCGCGATGTCGAGGCCGTCCTGAGGCCGCATGTGCGCGCCGTCGAGTCGCAGGTCGAACTCGTAGTTCTCGATGCCTCCGTCCGCGAGCGTGGCGGCGCCCTCCATGCCGAATCGACCGCCCGCGATCTCCGCCTCGAACCGCTCGAAGAGCACGCGGCGCGAGTTGAACCGCACGAATCCGTCCAGGTCGTCGATGGTGGCCGGTGCGCCGGCCATGGCGATGTGGGCGTTGCGCACGCGCGCTTCCCCGAACACGCGCGGGTCGTCGAAGCTGCCCTCGATGTCGACCCGGACCCCGAGTTCACCGCCGGAGTCCGAGACCGCGGCGGAGAGCGTGTCGAGCAGGTCGAGGTCGAGGCTCGCCTCCACGTGCAAGTCGAGCCGCCCGCGGGAGTCGCCGCCCCCGTGCATGCGCAGCTCCGTCCCGCCGAGGCCGACCAGGTTGGCGCGTTTGACCTCGAACCCGCCCCGCGCGAGTTCGATCTCAACCGGTCCATCGGCAACCAGTTCGAACCGGTCGCCGCCGTCGTTCTCCGCCGCCACGAATGCGCGGTCGAGGCGGATGTCCCCGACGATCGTGTCGGGTCGAAGCAACGCTCCGTCGCGCAGCGCGATGCGTCCCGCGATCTCGCCTCCGAGGCGGCGGTCGGGGAAGTACTCGGACACGTAGCGGTCGAGCTGAAGGCCCGCGATGTCCACCACGCCGCGCAGCGGGTACACATCGGTCCAGCCCATCGCGAGATCGACCTCGAGCTGGCCACCGAGACCCGAACCGCAGATGAGATACGCCATGCGTCGGTCGAGCCGCTCCTGCGGACCGTCGATCGTCTGGACGTCCGGCGACTTCGCCCAGCGTGCGTGGGCTAGCCCATGCCGCGCGTGTCCACACGACTCGGCCTCGACATCGAAGTCCGTGCGCCCAGCAGCCGCGACCCAGGGATCGGACCCGTCCGTCAACCGCACGTAGGTCCGTGCGTCGCCCAGGTAGGTGTCTTCCCATCGGAGCCCCGTGAACGCGAGGTCGAGGTGCATGCGCGGCACATCCGGCGTCCCGCGGATCTCGCCGAGCACCGAGTAGATGCCTTCGAGCTGCGCCATGCTGTCGCCGATGCCTTCGGTCTCGCGGATCTGGATCTGATCCGCCGACACGCTGAGGTGCAGTTGCGCTGGTCCCGTGTACCCGGCCGCACCCAAGCTGTCCGCCGCTCCAGGACGCCTCGGCGGTCGGATGTCTCCCGCGATCAGCACGTTGCCGGCGCCCTTGCTCAGCTGGAGCTCGTCGATCTGCAGTTCCCCGCCGTCGAGTCCCATCGTGTAGTCGCGCCAGAGGAACCGGCCCGCGAACATGCCGTGGTGGAACGAGAGGTCGTCCAGGTCCGCATGCAAGACCTCGAAGCGCATGTCGCTGTCGAACGTCCCATTCGGACCATCGTTCGGACCGTCGTGGGTGAAGTGGATCGACATCTGGCCACGGAGCAGCGCCTGGTACGGCGTGTAGCGGTGGTCGTTCTCGTAGTGGAACACGTGGTAGACGTCCTGCAGCGACATCCGCGACGCGTGCAGCATGCCGGTGACCTCGACCTGGTCGTTCGCGAAGTCGAGCGTCAGGTCGTCCACGCGGTACCGGCTCTGGTTCTTCTCCGCGGTCAGGTTCGGAAAACTCACCGCGTAGTAGTCGTCGCGGACCCGGAAGTCGGTGTCGATGTCCCCCATGGGGAACGAGTCGAAGTGGAAGTCGTCGATCGCCGCGTGCCCGAAGACGACGGGGTCGTCGAACGTGCCTTCCACCCGCACATCGAGCCCGCCCCGGCCCGCCAGCTCGAATCCCGCGAGCGGGGTCACGTCGGCCAGATCGATGCGGGTCGACTTGGCTTCCACGCGCAGCGAGTTGTCGTAGCCGAGGTGCACCACCGGCACGTCGATGCGGCTGTTCGGGGTGTCGAGCACCAGATCGAAGAACTTCGTCGCCTCCTCGTCGAACCGCCAGCGCGCGTGGATGCGGCCGGACTCGACGCCGAGCACTTCTCGGCTCGGTCGCACATCGAACGAGTCGACCGTCAGCGAGAAGTCGTGGGTGGTGAGCCGCAGCGGGCCTTCGATGCCAAACGGGATGAGGGTGCCTTCGAGGTCGCCCACGCCTTGAAGCGGGAACCACGCCACCGAGTGCGAGCTGACACTGAGTTGGTGCATGAGGTGCACCATCTGGAACGAACGAATGTCGGTACGCACGCGGGTCGGGAACCCGGCTTCTTCATCGAGCTCGATGACCCCACTCAAGCCGATGTCGCCTCCGTTGCGCGCCAGCTGCGCGTGGCTCTCTTCGAGCACTTCCACGGTGTCTTCGTTGATCTGCAGCTGCAGATCGATGAAGTCGCCGAGGCCGAAGCGTTGGTTGATCCAGACGTCTTCGGCACGGACGTGCGCGCTACCCGTCGGCCACGCGCTGCCCGCGCCGTTCAGATCCCCTTCGACGAGGATGACCCCAGAGAGGTGCGGGATCTCGAACGCGGTGGGCAGGCGCTGGACCATCGCGAGATCCACCCGCACCGAGATGCGCCCGCCGTACGGCTCTTCGAGATCGAAGGGCACCGTTCCGTCGGACACCTCGATGCGGAGATCGGAGAGCGCGAGGGTCGCCTCGTCCACCGCGAGGCGCTCGCCGCCGAGATCGAGTTGCGCCGCGACGTCGAGCTGCACCAGCTCTTCTTCGCCGCCGGCGTGGTTCAGGGTGCCGCCGTGACAGGCGAGCTCGATGCGCGTGAGATCGTCGTCGACGTCGAGCGTGAGATCGAGATCCCGCAGGTTGCCGGTGAGGAACGGAAACGCATCGAACGTGACCGCCGCGCCAAGGATCTCCAGCCGCTGAAACGGTAACTCGGTCGTGCCGCCATCGGACTCGGGGAACTCGGGGAGGTTGACGATCACCCCGTCCTCGATGAGCAGGTGAACCTGTGGCTCGACCAGCTCGATGTGGTCGAGGTCCACCCGGCCGGTGATCAGCGCCCAGAGCGAGGGTTCGATTCCAAGCGAACGCGCCTGCGCGAAGCGACCGTGGGTGTGGTGGTCGAGTTGGATGTCGGTCGCGTGCAACTCGAGGCCCGGCGGCAAGACGTGCACCCGCACCTCGACTGCACCGAACGTCGCCTCGAGCCCGAGCTGTTCGCGGATCGCGTCGGTCGCCGCGTCGGTGATCTTGCGCTCACCCCATTCGGTCTGGGTGACGACGATGGCGACGCCGAGGACGGCGAGCACGAGCAGCACCAGGATGCGCAGCACACGCATCGGCCCGCCGCCTTTGCCGGCGAGTTTCTGTCGGACCTTTCGGGTGGCCCGGCGGATCGAGGGCGAAGGCCGGAGCGAAGGCGGGGGCCGCAGCGGGGTCGGAGGGGTCCGCTTCTTGGAGCGTGCGAGGGGAATCGGTGCGGGCGGCAGGCTCTGGGGCGGGGACGGATCGAGGAGCGGCCCATGTCCGTTCGGGTGACCGTTCGTGTGCCCATTTCCCTCGCCGTTCGCCTCGCCATTCGGAGACGGCAGCGGGCCCGATTGGATCGATGGATCGGTGCCGGCCGCCACGTCCGCGGACGTCACCGGTTCATGCCCCTCGTCGGGCGACTCGATCGGGGCGGCCACGTCTCTCAGAAGGTCGAACTACCGGGGTTTGACCACCGAACACCGTAGCATGCACCTCTCTTCCGGTCCGACTTCCAGAACGAAGCCCCAACTTCCGTTCGGACCGACGGTCGACGCAGAGTCGAAGGCGCGGTGCCGCGCAAAGTGCTTCGCACCAAGAGCGGTGCTAGAACACGCCGATGGATGCGGCCGAGATGTTGCGGCGGGGGTTCACCCGCGAGACGGCCATCCGCCGAGACGCGCGGGGCACGTGGTACGACGGCGACGTGCCCATCGACCATGCGCCGCTCAGCCGAGCGTTCGACCGCTGGATCGACCGCGCCCCCGACGGACGACTGTGTTTGAACAACCAGATCAACTGGGCATTCGTTCAGATCGAGGGGCCGCCGTTTTTCGTCCGAAGTGTCCGCTGGGTCGGCACCCAGGCCTGGCTCACCCTGTCGGGCGACACCGAAGAACGCCTCGACCCCACGACGCTGAGGCGCGGGCCCGAGGACGGCCTGTGGTGTGATGTGCGCGAGGGCCGGGTGCCGGCTCGATTCGACGACCACGCCACCGGGCGGTTGGCCGAGCGCCTTGGGGAAGACGACCTCGGCCTGTACTTCGAGGTCGACGGGTCCCGGGTGCGTCCACCGGAGGTCTCGGACCCGCTGATCGGTTGGGATGCGAGCCGGGGCGATGTGGAGCAGGCTCGAACCATGGCGTCCACCCGCACGAGCAAGTCGTGACCAAGAAGTCGAAGGCCAAACCCCAGGCCGACTCGTCCAAGCGCAGCGATGGCGCCGAGCGAAAGCGGCGCGCGGAATTGGCGGCGCTGGCGGTTGCCGCGGTGCTTGGTGTGCCGCTCGCCGTCGGGCTGGCGTCCGCGCTTTCGAGCGGGGTCTCCCTCGACGCCACCTCGGAAGAACGGTCGATGGTGGGCGAAGGACGCTTCGCCGAGCTGACCGACGGAGACGGAGAGTCCGGGTTCCCGCACTACCTCGGACACGACCGACTCGCCCCAGACTTCGAACTGGAGCAGTGGCAGTCCGACCAGCGCTGGTCCCTGGCGGACCACCGTGGCGATGTGGTGGTGGTGAACTTCTGGAGCTCCGACTGCCCGCCGTGCATCGAAGAGATGCCTTCCCTCGAGCGGTTGGCGCACCTGGTGCGGAAGTGGGGCGACGTGCAGGTCCTCGCGATCGCGACCGACCCGAGTTGGGAAGAAACCGAGATCGAACGACACGAACCGCAGTGGACCGCCCTGTCGGGACTGAGCCTGCGGCGCGGGCGGCCCGAGAGCGCCCTCAAGTACTTGCTCGACCCCGACAAACACGTCTCGAACGAGCTCTTTGGTTCCGAACTCTACCCAGAGACCTGGATCATCGACCGCAACGGGGTGGTGCGCTTCCGCTACGACGGCGCCTTCGACTGGTCGAGCCCGCTCGCACTCGACCTGATCGACTCCTACCGCTGAACCGGAACGACTGAAGTGATCGGGTCGCACGCGGGCCGATTCCCATCCCCGCCGCCTCCCCAATTCGGGTGATACGATGGTGGATGCTTTCGAGATGCTGGGTGGGGCTCTTGGTGCTGGGTTGTGTGGGATGCACGACGGAGTCGAGTCGGCTCCTGGTGGATCTTCGCACCGACATGTTGGCGGGCATCGAGTTCTCCCGGGTCGAGGTCGTGCTCTTCCACGAAGACGGATCCGAAGTCCGCGCGCGGACCGAGCGACCCGCCGAACTCGAGGGCGATTACCAGACCGGCGTGCGGGTCGGACAACTCGAACTGCCCGACGGAGACTGGCAACTCGAGGTGCGGCTGCGTGACGCGAGCGACGCGGTGGTCATCCGGCAACCAGTCGTGGCCATCGTGCGCGGAGACACCGGACTGACCGCGCTCATCACCCGGGACTGCCGCGGCGTGATGTGTCCGACCGTCGGCAACCCGACCGCGACGGCGTGTCTGGCCGGTCAATGCGTGAGCCCACGCTGCACGCTCGAAGCGCCCGAAGAATGCGGCGCGCCCACCTGTGCGGGAGACGCGGATTGCGGCGAAGCCGCGTGCGGATCGTTCTCGTGCCTCGATGGGTTCTGCTACGCGAACGCGGACGAGGCGACCGACTGCACCGCCGAGCAATACTGCGATGCCAACATCGGGTGCCGTCCGATCCCAACCGGCGCCGACGCCGACCGAGACCGGTGGACCGACTTCGAAGACTGCGACGACGACAACCCGCAGGTGCATCCGACCGCCGCCGAGCTCTGCGACGCAATCGACAACGACTGCGACGGGGTCATCGACGAAGGACTCCGCGGCCAGGCGTACTACCGAGACGACGATGGAGACGCCTACGGCCGATTGGGGCGCTCCGTCGTCGCGTGCGTCGCACCCGAAGGCTTCACCGAACGCATCGGCGACTGCAACGACGAAGACCCGGCGATCCACCCGGACGCGGAAGAGCTCTGCGACGGCGTCGACAACGACTGCGATGGGGTGAACGACGACGAAGACGGCGACGGGCACTCCACCGGCTGCACCGGCGGCACGCAGCCGGCCGACGACTGCGACGATACGGAAGCGACGGTGTTCGCGGGCGCGGTCGAGCGGTGCGACGCGCTCGACAACGACTGCGACGCGGTGGTCGACGAGAACGACATGGGCTGGTTCGGAGACGCCGACGGGGACGGGTACGGCGGACGCGGGGGCCTCGAGTGTCTGCCGGGGAGTCCAACGGTGATGCTGGTGGCGATCGGCGGAGACTGCGACGACCGCGACCGCTTCGTGAACCCCGACGTCGAGTTCGACGTCTGCGATGGCCGCGACGAAGACTGCGACGAAGCGGTCGACGAAGACCCGGACCTGGAGTGGTTCTTGGACATGGACGGGGACGGCGTGGGGGTCGACACCGACACCACGACCGCGTGCGCGCCGCCCGCCGGGTACGCCGACGTCGACGGCGACTGCGACGACGGGGATCCGAACCGGGCGCCCGGTTTGAACGAACTCTGCGACAACGTCGACAACGACTGCGATGTGACCGTCGACGAAGACGCCGAGACCGCGCTGGCCGATGTGCAGCTGGGCGTGTGCTCTGGCGCGCGCAAGAGCTGCGCAGGTGGCGTGGAAGTCGAACCGGACTACGCGCTGCTGCCCATGTACGAAGCGGACGAAGTCACCTGCGACTACGAGGACAACGACTGCGACGGCGAAGAAGACGAAGGCCTGCTCGAGTGGGTCTACCCCGACAGCGACGCGGACGGCCACGGCGCCTTCGTGCCGCCCGACCTCGCGTGTCTCGGCATCGACTACGTTGCGACGTACTCGGACTGCGCGGACGACGACGCGACGCGCAGCCCCGAAGCCGCCGAAGTCTGCAACGACATCGACGACGACTGCGACGGCGCCGTCAATGAGGGGCCCTTGTGTCCGGCCGGGCAGTTGTGTGTCGGCGCGGCTGGAGGATGCGCGCCCACCAGCACCGCGCCGGCCACCTTCAGCGGGTCGATCGAGACCGACACCGTGTGGCAAGGCGGACTCGTGCGGATCACCGGCGACGTGTTCGTCGACGTGGACGCACGCTGGATCCTCGGGCCGGGCACCCACCTTCAGATCGATCCGGGTGTGACGATCACCGTGACCGGCGCGCTCGTCGCCATGGGCACCGAGGTGGCGCCGGTGATCTTCGAATCGAGCTCCGCCACGCCGACCCGCAGCGATTGGTTCGGTATCTCTTCGAGCGGGGAGGTCGCCCTATCGGACTGCGAGGTTCGACACGCGTCCCAGGCTGTGAGGGGAGCGACCATCGCCCGTTGTCTGTTCGAGGAAAACACCTTCGCGGTCGAGGCTGGAACGACCACAGACTCCGTGCTGCAGTCCAACTTCGTGGCCATCACGCCAGCCCCGCGCGGCGCGACCCGAACGACATTCCGCGGCGGACGCATTGAGAACAACGACAACATCACTCGGAACCTCGCCTTTGGTGCAGGCATCGGGAGCGGGGTCGAGGTCTTCGGCTCGACGCTCGTGGACCAGGCGGCGTGCGGATTCGACGACCTCACGTTGGTGGACTCGGAGTTGGCGAACTGCGTGACGGGCCCAGGCGGCCGCACTTTCGGATTCGCGGCACACCAGAGCCTCATCCGGGGAATGGAGGGCACCAATGTTCGTTCCCTCGTACAGAGCACCGTGGTGGATTCGCGACTGCTGCTCGGCCCAACCGTGATCTTAGAGAGCAACCTGTGCCGCACCGATGGCGCTGCGGTGGTCGAACTCACCCGCTCTACAGACCTCGATCTCTCCGGGAACCACTGGTGCACCACGGTCCCGGCAGAGATCGAAGCGCTCATCATCGACGACCTGGACGACGCGAGGCTGGGACGCGCCACCTATGCCCCGTTCCTCGACGCACCTGCATCTGAGGCCCCCGCGGTTCCCTGATCCGACGTCCCGCTTTGGGGCGCGGGCGCGCTCAGGCGGGCCTGCTACGGTGGGCTCGATGCGTGCGCTCGTGTGTGGCCTCTTGGTGTGGATGGTGGCGAGCCAGGCGTCGGCGCACGGCCGGTTCGCGGCGACCTACCAGATCATCCAGCACCCCGCCGACGCGGACGTGCTCGCGTTCAACACCACCTTCGGCATCGTGTTCACGCAGGACGGCGGCGTGACCTACCACTGGGTGTGCCGCACCGCGCTGAACATCGCCGCGACCGAAGATCCGCCCGCGTTCCTCACCCCCGAAGGCACTTTCCTCGCCGCGACCTTTCGAGGGTTGCAGCGTGGGCCGACCTCGGGCTGCGATTGGAACTACCCGGTGCCGGAACTCGAGCGCATCGTGATCATCGATGGGATCTTCGCGCCGGACGACGAGGGCCGGTTCTACGCGCTGACGAGCTCCGGCGGTGTGACCAACTTCGTCACCGTCACCGACGACGACGGAGTGTCGTGGACCCCGACGAGTGCGCCGATCGAGCCGATCCTCTTCGAGAGCATTCTCATCGCGCCCTCGAACCCGGACCGCATCTACCTGAGCGGCGTCTATCCGGCGACCGGCGACACCGAACGCGAGACCTTCGTGCACCGCTCGGACGACGACGGCGCCACCTGGGAACGGTTCCCATTCGAGCGGAGCGAAGAAGGCTTCAGCTTGGAGCTGCTGGCGGTCGACCCGGCGGACGAAGACCGGCTCTGGGTGCGCGAAGTACACGACCGGTTTCGCGACGACTTCTTCGACCGCGTGCTGCGCAGCGACGATGGTGGCGAGACCTGGACGCCGATCCTCACCGTGCACACCGTGACCGGGATGGTCTTCGGACCGGACGGGACCTACTACCTGAGCGCGCGCAACCCGGGACTGCCGGTCCGGGACTTCGGACTGTGGCGCAAACGCCCGGGCGGCGAGCTCGAACACGTGAACACCACGCTCTCGCTCGCCTGCCTCGCGCGGCGCGACGGAGAACTCTGGGGGTGCGCGTCGACCTTCGCCGCGGGGTTCGCGATCGGGCGGAGCGCGGACGACGGAGTCACGTTCGAGCGGGTCTTCGACTACGACGAGATGGATGGGCCGGTCGAGTGCGACGCGTCGAGTTCGGTGCCGGGCACCTGCGAGGTCTCGAACGCGGACATCGACCGCGACCTGATGTTGAGCGACGCCGGACCCGAAGCCGGACCCGACGCCGGCGCCGGATCGGGTGGTGGCGCCGGCTGCGGATGCACGGCGCCCGGACCGTCGACGTCGGCTTGGCCGCTGGGGATCGTCGGCCTTCTCTGGATGCGCCGCGGTCGCGCGCTCGCCCACCGTCGGCAAACCGTTCGGCGATGATCGCGCCCCCACGGTTCAGCTGCTAGAGCGGCGCGTGTCTTTTCCCACCCTGACGCTGCTCGGACTCGAGCTCGCGCGCATCGATGGCGACGAACTGCTCGACCACCTGTTCCAGAGTTTGGCGCGTGGCGAAGGCGGATGGGTCGTGACCGCCAACCTCGACATCCTGCGCCGCCACGTGCTGGATTCGGACGCACGCGCCGCCTACGACGCCGCCGATCTTCGAGTGGCGGACGGCATGCCGCTGGTCTGGGCGTCGAGGCTCGGCGGCACGCCACTCCCCGAGCGCGTGGCGGGTTCGACCATCACCGCGGTGCTCGCCGAACGCGCGGCGGCGGAGGGACGAAGCCTCTACCTGCTCGGCGGTGATCCGGGCGCGGCCGAAGGGTGCCGAGCAGAGCTCGAACGCCGTCATCCCGCGCTGCGCATCGTCGGCACCTCGAGCCCGTGGGTCTCGAACCCCGCGACGGTTCATGAGATCGACGACATCGAAGCAGAGATCCGGGAGGCGGCTGGTGAGGGAGGCGTGCCCGACGTCATCTTGGTGGGACTCGGTTCACCGAAACAGGAGTACGTGATCCAGAAGCTCAAGCAGCGTTTTCCGTGCGCATGGCTGATGGGTGTGGGCATCAGCTTCGGCTTCTTGGCCGGCCAGGTGGAACGCGCGCCCGAGTGGATGCAGCGGGCAGGGGTCGAGTGGGTCCACCGGATGACGCAGGATCCGAAGCGGCTGGTGCGGCGCTACTTGATCGACGACCTGCCCTTCGCCGCGTGGCTCTTCGCGGACGCCCTCCGCGCGCGCTTCCGACGCTGAGCGCTTCCGACGGCTGAGCACTCGACGCGTCGACGGCGTCCCCGAAGCGAGAACGCCGTCGAGCACGTCGGGGTGCGGCTCGGTCGGAGCGCAGCGGCTAGGCGGCGACCGGCGCCGAGAGCAAGTGCGCCAGGGTCGGCGCCAGGTAGGAGGCGATGCCTTCGGGCTTGTGGGTGAGGTAGAGGCCGCCGAGGGTGCCGAACACCCGCGCCAACATCACGAAGTCCCCCGGCACCGAGACGACCGGATCGTCGGAGGCGAGTTTCATGGCGCGTTTGGCTTCGGCGACGAGTTCGTCCTTCGTTCGCCACTTCGGTTCGTCGCCCGTGAATGCTTGCCGGACCTCTTGGAGCAAGCTGTCGGCCATCAGCGCGATGGTGTCGGGGCTGCCGCTCTGGGTGCGGAAGCCGAGCTCGACCAGCGCCTGTTTCATGCCGGCCTCGTCCCGGACGATCGCCGCCCGCAAGACGCGGAGGTAGGCCGCGCGGCGTTCGGGACGCACGTCCTGGCTGCACCCGAAGTCGAGCAGCACGATGGCGCCGTCGTCGGCGACGCGGAGGTTGCCTGGGTGGGGGTCGGCCTGGAAGAAGCCCGCGTCGATCACCAGCCGGACGTAGAGGTCGAGCAGGTTGCCGAGCAGACGGGCGCGTTCTTCGGATGGCGCAGCGTCGAGCGCATCGGTGATCTTCACACTCTCTTCGAAGCTCGCGGTGAGCACGTGTTCGCCGCAGTGCGAGGGGAGCGAGGTCGGCACGACCACTCGAGGGTCGTCGCGGAAGAAGTCGCGGTGGCGCTCCATGGACTCGCGCTCGAGCACATAGTCGAGTTCGCTGGACACGGCTTCGGCGATCTCGGCGCGGATGGTGTCGAGGTCGGTCGGCGGCAGCTCAGCCGCCAGCGAGTCGAGGAAGTGACCGAGGAGCAAGAGATCGTCGCTCACCCGTTCTGCGATGCCGGGGCGCTTCACCTTCACGGCGACGTCGACCCCTTCGGGCACGCCTTCGACACGGGCGCGGGCCCGGTGCACTTGCCCGATCGAGGCCGCAGCGATCGGCTTCTCGTCGAACGAGTGGAAGAGCTCGTCGAGCGTGCCCTCGAGGTCCGACTCGATGAGGGCGCGAAGCGACTCGACGGGTTCGGTCGGGGCCGCATCTTGGAGGTGCGCGAGTTGTTCGACGTACGCGTGCGGGAGCAGGTCCGGTCGCGCGCTCAGCAGCTGGCCGACTTTGAGCATCGCGCCGCCGAGGTCTTCGCAGAGCGCGCGGGCCCGCAGCGCGTTCTTCTGGTGCAGGCGCTCGAGCGCGCGGGCGGCGCTGGCCTTCGTGCTGAACGCCGCGCGGGTGCGGTGAAGCCGGTAGCTCCCGGCGATGCGGCCGAGGGTGCCCGCGGCGATGAAGAGGCGTTTGGTCCGCCGGCCGATGTCGCGCAGTTCGGACGCGTCGCTTGACGCCGCGTCGACCACCCGCTCCACCGAGCGCCGGATCTCCCAAGCGGTGCGCTCCAGGGCGGTGAGTCCGGCGTCGGCCAAGATCACCCAGGGGCGCATGCTGTCCATCAGTTCGTGTTGCATGGTGAGACGATGTAACACGAATGAACTCATGTCAAACACATTGTGTCACAATCGGTGTGTGGAGCCATTCTGCGTGGCTTGAAACCCGGCCGACCGATGGTCTAGGTGGCCCACACGAACAGGCCGAACAATGCCCTAGGTAGAATTGGGGGCCCACCAAAACAGGGGCGAACGATGCCCTAGGGTGAATTCTCGCCCTGACCCCAAAGGCAAGGGCAAGGGCAAGGGCACGGGCAAGGGCCGCTAGGGGGTGTACCAGATGGGGCTGGTCCAGGCGCGCTCGCGGATGGTCTGGGGGAGGGCCCCGTCACAGCACACCGGTCCCAGCGGGTCCTCGGCTCCGATTGTGTCACAATCCACCGCCTCGGTGAGACACACGCGCTGGCTCCACCGACAGGTCGGGTTCTCCACGACCCGCGCGTAGTAGAAGGCCGGCTCGGCCGGATCGAAGTCGGGGTCGGTCCACACCGCGCACAGCTCCGCCGCGCCCGCCGCGTCCCACTCGGGCGCGCGCTCGCAGGTGCTCAGATCGACCGGTGCCACCCCATCCGGACCGGTCTCGTTGCCGGCGACGTGCACCACCGATTCGAAGGTCTCCCCGGTGTCGGGGTCCACCCAGCCTTTGATGATCTGGATCCGTTCGAGCGGGGCACCCAGGGCGTCCCGCAGCGCGCTGACCAAGAACGAAGGCGCGGTGGCGTCGCCGCGCTCGGGCAACGACGCGCCCATCGGCACACCCGACGCGTAGCCCTGCGCGACCCGATCGACCGCGTCGCACAGATCCGCGGCGTAGGCCCAGCCGCCGAAGAACCGCGCGACGATGCGCGGGCCGCTCGTGCCGTAGGTCTCGCGCCGCCGCATGGCATCGAACAGCGCCGGCCGGGAGTTCTCCTCCGCGTAGATCACGGCGAGGCCGCCCGGGGAAGACGTCCTCAAAGAGACCGACACACCCCCCGGCGGATCGAACTGCTCGGCGGGATCGTCGTCGGTGTCGCCGGTGTGTCCGGGCCAGGAGTCTTCTTCCACACCGCCCGCGATCGCGTTGTGGGTGTCGGTGCTCGCGACCACCCCGAGGCGGAACGGGTTCTCGCCATTGCGCACGAACTCGGCGAGTCCGCGTCGGAGCGCACCGCGCAAGTTGTCGCGCGGGGTCACGCACGGATCGAGAAAGCTCGACCCGCTGGTCTCGTCGCAGATCGGCGTGCAGTCCTCGCGCGGGTCGTCGGGTCCGGTGCACAGGTTCTCGAACACCTGCTCGAACCCGCACAGTTCGTCTTCGCTCCCGAGCGGATCGGTCACGCCGCTCACACACTCGCTCGCGCCTTTGTGCTGGTAGATCTCCATGAGCGGTTCGAGCGCCGCACGCCGCGCAGCAAACGCGGCGTCGTAGGGCGTTCCGTCTTCGCGAAACGGAACGAACATGTTGTTCACGGAGATGTTCGAGTTGTGCGGGATCGCCAAGAGGTCGCACTCGGTGCCACTCGCCAAACAGATCGACTCGAGTCCATCCCACAGCTTCTCCGGCGTGTTGCTGTCCACGTAGCTGATGGGACGCGAGAGCACGGTGTTGCTGCGGAACAGGATGTTGCGGTGGATGTTCACGCCGCCGCCGCCCGCGGAGCCCGTCCACTCGTAGCCGATGAACGACGTGAACCCGCAGCCAGAGGTCCGGTCGTACGCCTCTTCGGCAGCGTCGATGGTTTCACGCCACACGTTCGCGAGCTCCGCGCCGCAGAGCGTCGGGTCGGCCCGGCACATGCGCACCTGCTGCGGGCGCGCGAGTCCGATCGAGACGAAGAAGTCGCCGAAGTCCGCGATGGCCGCGTTGCCTTCGCGGTAGCTCACGCAGGTGGTCGACTCGTATCCAGGAGACGTGGGGTCGGTGCAGATCGAGGTCGCCGCCATGAGCTCTGCGTGGTCGGTGACCGCAGCGAAATCGAGTGGGCGGTCCAGGCGAATGCGCCGGGTCGGTTCACCCGCCGCGTCGTAGGGCGGCAGCCCCACCTCTTCGCCTCGCGCAAACCGGTACGCCTCCCGAGGTCCGTTCCGCACGTCGTAGGACGCCGCATCGAACGAGTAGCGGGTGTGCACGTGCAGGTCGCCGAAGAACGCGCGGCGGAGCGGATCGCGATCCGCGCACGCCTCCCGGGCGCTGGAACCCTCGATCAGAAGGGGACCGCCATCCGTCCCTGCGTCGGGACCAACGTCTTCGCCCGCGTCGAGCGCCGCATCGACGCCCGCATCCGAGACGACGTCGTCGTCTCCGCAGCCAATCATCATGGTCAAGAGCAGCCCAGCAGAGATCGCGCGCGTCACCCGCGGAGCATAGCGGCTCCACACCCCTGCGGAAGCCTGCGCGCGCCTGGACCAAACGAAACCACCGGCTCGCGCGGCGGGGTCCATGTGATATGCCGCCCGCGCATGCGGGTACTCGTCACGGGCGGCGCCGGGTTCATCGGCGCCAACTTCCTCAACCTCCTTGTGCCCCGGCACCCGGAGCACCACTTCGTCAACCTCGACGCGCTGACCTACGCGGGCAACCCGAAGAGTCTCGCTCCGATCGCCAAGCTGCCGAACTACGAGTTCGTGCACGCGGACATCACCGACTCGGACAAACTCGGCGAGGTCTTCGAAGCCCACACGCCGGACCTGGTCGTGCACTTCGCGGCCGAGAGCCACGTCGACCGGAGCATCCTCGGCCCGAAGGAGTTCGTGCGCACGAACATCGAGGGCACCTTCAACCTGCTCGAGCAGTGTCGCCAACTCTGGAAAGACGGCCAGGGCCTCTTCCACCACGTGAGCACCGACGAAGTCTACGGCTCGCTCGGCGACACCGGCTTCTTCTACGAGACCACCCGCTACGATCCCTCGAGCCCGTACAGCGCCTCGAAAGCCGCGAGTGATCACCTCGTGCGCGCATGGCACCGGACCTACGGGCTGCCGGTGAAGATCACGAACTGCTCCAACAACTACGGCCCGCTGCAGTTCCCCGAGAAGCTCATCCCGCTGATGATCATGAACGCGCTCGCGCGCAAACCCCTGCCCATCTACGGCGAGGGTCTCAACGTGCGCGACTGGCTCTACGTGACCGATCACTGCGAAGCGATCTGGACAGTCATCGAGAAGGGCAAGATCGGCGAGACCTACAACGTCGGTGGCCACAACGAGATGCGGAACATCGACGTGGTCGACGCGCTCTGCAAACTCGTCGCCGAAGAGACCAAGAGCGACCCGCAGGAACTCTTCGCACTCAAGACCTTCGTCAAAGACCGCCCCGGCCACGACCTTCGCTACGCGATCGACGCGACGCTCATCGAGAAGGAATGCGGCTGGACCCCGGCCGAGACCTTCGAGACCGGCATGCGCAAGACCGTGCGCTGGTACCTCGACAACGAAGCCTGGGTGAACGATGTGCGCTCTGGCGGATACAAGCAGTGGATAGAAGAGAACTACGGAGACCGCTGACGTGATCCAAAAAGGCATCATCCTCGCTGGAGGCTCGGGCACCCGCCTGCACCCGCTGACGAAATCGGTGAGCAAGCAGCTCATGCCGATCTACGACAAGCCCATGATCTACTACCCGCTGAGCACGTTGATGCTCGCGGGCATCCGCGAGGTGCTGGTGATCAACACCCCGCACGAGTCGGCGCTCTTTCAAGGGCTGCTCGGCGACGGCTCCCAGTGGGGCATGAAGATCGAATACGCGGTGCAGCCTTCGCCCGACGGGCTCGCGCAAGCGTTCGTCATCGGCGAAGACTTCATCGGCGGCGATCCCTGCGCGCTCGTGCTCGGCGACAACATCTTCTACGGCCACGGTCTCTCGGGCCTCTTGAAAGAAGTCGGCACCCGCACCGAAGGCGCGACCGTCTTCGGCTACTACGTGGACGAGCCCCAGGCCTACGGGGTCGCGGAGTTCGACGCGAGCGGCAGAGTCATCGGGCTCGAAGAGAAACCCGAGAAGCCGCGCTCGAACTACGCGGTCGCCGGCCTCTACTTCTACGACCACCACGTGGTCGAACTGGCCAAGGGTCTGAAACCTTCGCCGCGCGGCGAACTGGAGATCACGGATCTCAACCGGCTCTACCTCGAGAAGGAATCGCTCCGGCTCGAGAAGCTCGGACGCGGCGTGGCCTGGCTCGACACCGGCAACCCCGAAGCGCTCCTGCAAGCCGCGCAGTTCATCCAGACCGTGCAGACCCGGCAAGGTCTGATGGTCGCGTGCCCCGAAGAGATCGCGTTCCGCCGCGGATGGATCGACGCCGATCAGGTCCGCGCCCAAGGCGACGCGCTGAAGAAGACCCGCTACGGCCAGTACCTGCTCAAACTCCCGGAGATGGACGAGTAGTGGAGTGCACGCCCCTGGCGATCCCCGAGGTCGTCCTCATCACCCCGAAGGTCTTCGGAGACCACCGCGGGTTCTTCGTCGAGTCGTATCAGAAGAAGCGCTACGACGAGGCCGGCATCCCCGGACGCCACGGCGCGTTCGTGCAGGACAACCTCTCGCGATCCGCCAAGGGCATCTTGCGCGGGCTGCATCTGCAGCACCCACACGGACAGGGCAAACTCGTGCGCGTGACCGAAGGCGCGGTGTTCGATGTCGCCGTCGACGTGCGCGTCGGTTCGCCGACGTTCGGCCAGTGGGTCGGCGCGCGGCTCGACGCCGAGAAACACCAGCAGCTCTGGGTGCCGCCCGGGTTCGCGCATGGGTTCCAGGTGCTCACCGAGCACGCCCTCTTCGCGTACAAGTGCACCGACCTCTACCACCCGGAGACGGAGCTCAGCGTGCACTACGCGGACCCGGCGATCGGCATCGAGTGGCCGCTCGGCGATCCCTTGCTGAGTGACAAAGACCGCGACGCGAAGAAGCTCTCCGAGATCGACCCGGCGCGGTTGCCGACCTACGAGGCGCCATGAAGATCGCACTCATCGCCCCCGAAGGCATGCTCGGCCGCGCTTGGGTGGAGCTGCTCGAGCGGGAGGCGGTTCCGTACGTCTCGAGGTCGTATCCCGACATCGACATCACCAAGCCGGACTCGGTCGCCTCGTTCTTGCAGACCGGCGTGACCGCGGTGATCAACTGCGCGGCGTACACCGATGTCGATGGCGCCGAGACGCACGAAGCCGAAGCGACCCGCATCAACGGCGACGGCTCCGCGCGGCTGGCCGAACGCTGCGCCGCCATCGGCGCGACCCTGGTGCACTACTCGACCGACTACGTCTTCGCGGGCGACGCGGCCGCGCCCTACCCCATCGACGCGCCGCGGGCGCCGCTGAACGCGTATGGACGCAGCAAGGCGGTCGGGGAAGAGGCGATCGCGAAAGCGCTCGACGCGCACCTGATTCTGCGCACGAGCTGGCTCTACGCGCCGTGGGCGAACAACTTCGTGCTCACCATGAAGAAGCTCGGTCGGACGAAGGACGCGCTGCGGGTGGTCGATGATCAACGCGGTCGGCCGACGAGCGCGCAGCACCTGGCGGCGACGTCGCTGGCGCTATTGCGCAAGAACGCGCGCGGCATCCTGCATGCGACCGACGGCGGCGACTGCACCTGGTTCGATCTCGCGAGTTACGTCGTCTCCAAGGTGCGGCCCGACGGTGGCTGCACCGTGAGCCCCTGCGGCAGCGACGAGTACCCGCGACCGGCGCCGCGGCCGGCGTACAGCGTGCTCGATCTCGCACCGACCGAAGCCCTCGTCGGCCCGATGCCTTCCTGGCAATCCAACGTCGACGCCGTGCTCGCCGAGCACACGTAGCCAGCGCCCAGTTGTGATGGCGAGCCGCCCCCTACTTCATGGGACTGCGGGAGCCGCCCTACCTCATCGACTGGGCGAGCCGAGCTACTTCATCGACTGGGCGAGCTCTTCGACGAGCTCGCGGGCGCGCGGTGAGAGTTCCTTGGGAACCTCCACCTGCACGACGCAGACGAGGTCACCGCGGCCACGCCCATCGAGCCGCGGCACGCCACTTCCGCGGACCACGAGGGTCTCGCCCGGCTGAACGCCCGCAGGCACCTGGAGCGAAACCGGATCTTCTTCTGGATGCAGGCTCGGCACGTCGACTTTGGCGCCGAGCGCGGCCTGCGGAAACGAGACCGGGAGCTCGTACACGAGGTCTTGGCCATCGCGTTCGAAGTGCTCGTGCTGCTGCACGCGGACCTCGACATACAAATGGCCGGCGGGTCCCCCTCGCCGGCCTTCTTGGCCCTTGCCTGCCAGTCGCAGGGTCTGTCCGTGATCGATGCCCGCCGGAATCGAGATGCGCACTCTGCGTTCCTTGGAGACTTCGCCGGAGCCAACGCATGCAGGACAGGTGTCGGTGATCTGGGCGCCGCGGCCGTGGCAGCTCGGGCAGGTGGTCTGCAAGACGAAGGCGCCTCTGCGCGAGGTCGTCTGGCCACTGCCATGGCAGACCGCGCAGCGCGAGACCTTGCCGTCCTTCGCACCCGATCCCTGACACGGCTCACAGGGCGTGGGGTGTTTGAGGGTGATCTCCTGCTCGCAGCCAAACGCCGCGTCCTGCAGCGACAGTTCAATCACCGTCTGGACGTTGCCGCCCCGCGACGGTGCGTCTCGTCGGGCCCGCTGGCGGCCGCCGAATCCACCGCCGATGTCGAAGCCCATGCCTCCGAAGATCTCTTGGAAGTGGCTGAAGATGTCCCCGACATCCGAGAAGCCCACCCCACCACCGCCGCTGGCCGCCCCGCTCAGGCCATCGAAGCCGAAGCGGTCGTAGAGCTCGCGCTTCTGCGGATCGCTCAGGACTTGGTAGGCCTCGGCGACCGCCTTGAACCGATCCTCCGCGCCAGGGTCGTCCTGGTTGCGGTCCGGATGGTGTTTGGCGGCCTGCTTCTTGTAGGCCTTCTTCAGTTGGGGGGCGTCCGCAGCGCGGTCGACCCCGAGGAGTTCGTAGTAGTCCTGCTTCATACCTGCGGCTGGCGTTCGTCCCACTCAGGCCACCTGCGGTCAAATGCAGCGCGAATCGGAGAGACGAGGCGGCAAGATAAGTTCGAGTTGTGCAGGATCAAGCCGCTTTCCCGAAGATATTCCACAGCAGCGCATGCATAGGGCCGCCAGCTCGCGAGGCGAGCCTGGCCACGAACAGCGCCAGCGAGTCAGGCGGCTCCACTCGTGCACCTGCGCAGGCCGCAGGCCGCCAGTCTCGCGAAGCGAGCCAGGCCCGTAGTGCCAATAAACTAAGGGGCCGCCGGCAGGGTGGATCGGCGGACGTGTTCGGCCAGGGCGGCGCGCACGGTCGAGTAGCGGCTCCACATCGCCGGTTCGAACCGGTCGACCCCGAAGAAGTCGATGAGGGCCGCCTGCCCATCCAGGGTGTCGTGCAACGCCTGCAACACCTCGACGAACCGAATGCGGTCGGCATCTGGGGTGGTTCGGCTGCTCACGATGACGTCGGCTGGAATGGGTTCGCTGACGAGCAGCACGCGCACGTCCGCATCGCCCCAGCCTGCGCTCGAGACGACCCGCGCAGGCGCCTCGGCACGCCAGTCGACACCCGGCGAGGCGCCTTCGTCGCCGATGTGGCAGTAGGTCGCCCCGGCCGCCACTTCGCCGGCGAGCACCGCCCGGACGACTTCTGCGTGGTCGCCGAGAAATCGTTCTTCTGCGAAGAACCCATCCACTTCGACGAACTCGTCCAATCCGTACCGGACGAAGAGAAAGCCGGAGGTGCTGCTGCGGTCGACCCACGCGACCGTGTGGTCGCGGAGGCTCTCGATGCTCTCGTGGACTGAATCGGGCCGGCAGAAGAGCGCCCCATGGAAGTGCGCGTGCAGGGCACGGACCCCACACGAGAGCAGATCGACTTCGGCCTCGGTCTGGACGTAGAGCGCCGGCGGCAGCCACGCGAAGTCCGGCCGACGCTCGAGCATGTGTGTTCGCAGCGCCTGATACGAAGGCATCTCGTCGATGCGCAGTTCGCCGCCGAGCCGGTCGCCGAGCACCCGAGCGCACTTCCGTCCCGCTTCGCGCCGCGCGTCGTTCAGTGGGCCGGTGGCCAGGGTCCAGGCAAACACACGAAACTGTAGCGAACCGAATCCAAACCCAACAGAGCAAACCCACGAACGCGCCGACGCGCCAAACGCCGTATGCTGCGGGCATGCGGATCTTGGTGTGGTGTGGTGTTCTGGCGTGCGTCTTGGCATGCAACGACGGCTTGGTGCGGATCGACGCGCGGGATGGTTCGACGCTCGGGCTCGACGCGGGCACGCCGGATGGCTTCACGGTCGATGCGTTGCCCACGGACGCGATGCTCGACGCCGGCATGGACGCGCCCGACATGGGCACGCCGCTGCACCCAGCGCTCTATCCGGAGGGTCCGCGCCACTCGCCCATGACGCCGTTCGTGGTGGAGAACCTGCGGGCGGTGCGGGCACGCGCCGACGATCTGCAGAACGACGTCTTCTCCAAGCTCGGCGCGTCGATCACGGTGAGTACGAACTTCATGCACTGCTTCGCGGGAAGCGACATCGACCTCGCGGGACGAACCGGGCTGCAAACCACCATCGACCACTTCGCGGCGGGCGATGCGGCGGGCACCACCCCGTACACCCGAGAGAGCGAGTCCGCGACCGTTGGCTGGCACGCCGGACGCGCGCTCGAAGGAACACCTCCCGCCGTGGAACGCGAAGTCGAAGCCGCGCGGCCGGCGTTCGCGACCATCATGTACGGCACGAACGACATCAACATCGTGACGCGCGAGCAATACGCCAACAACATGCTGGACCTCACCGATGGGCTGCTCGACCGCGGCGTCATTCCCATCCTCAGCAGCATCCCCGCCCGTGGCGACGACGCGGGCGCGGACGCCGAGGTGCCGGTCTACAACCTGATCGCGCGTGCCATCGCCCAAGCACGCCAGACGCCGTTCGTGGACTACCACCGCGATCTGGCGCCGCTGCCCAACCGCGGTCTCGGTGGCGACAACATCCACCCGACGGTGTTTCGGGATCCGGGCGCGCGGGGCTGCGTGTTCACCGAAGCGGGGCTTCAGTTCGGGTACAACGTGCGCAACCTCGTGACGATCGAAGCGCTCGACCGGGCCCACCGCGCGACGACTTTGGCCGAAGCGGCACCGGACCCGGCCGGACCGGCACTGGTCGGCGACGGCTCCCCGGACAACCCCTTCGTCATCCCGCAGCTTCCGTTCACCCACGACGCGAACACGCTGTTCAGCGACCACCGCAACCTGAACCTCTACGACGGCTGCGGCGCGGATCAGAACGAGGGCGGGCCGGAGCTCCTGTACCGCCTCGATCTGGACCGCGCGATGTCGTTGCTCATCATGGTGTTCGACCGCGGCACGGTCGACATCGACGTGCACCTGTTGTCGGGCACGACCGAGGGCAGCTGCCTCTCGAGGGCCCACCGGCAGATCGAAGCCGACGTCGGACCGGGCACGTACTACCTCTCGCTGGACACCTTCGTCGGCAGCACCGAACAAGCCGGGGAGTACCTGCTGGCGGTGATGGAGCGCTAGTTAGCGGACGGTGCGGGGGAGCTCGGGCAACTCGGCTTCGTCGAGGAACGTGTAGATGCCCCAGGTCTGCACCACGCGGCGGGTGTAGCGACGGGTCTCGTCGTAGGGGATCCGCTCCACGAACTCGTCCATGTCGAGGTCGCCGCGTTGCCGGATCCAGCGGTCGAGCGCGCCTTGGCCGGCGTTGTACGCGGCCGGCACGAGCGCGGGGTTCGCCGCGAATCGGGAACGGAGCGTGTGCATGAACCGCGCGCCAACCGCGAGGTTGATCGCCGGGTCTCGCAGCGTCCGGGCGTTGATGGGGCCGAGACCGCGGCCGTTGGCCCGAGCGGTCGGCAGGATCACTTGCACGAGCCCGTAGGCGTGGGCCCACGACACGGCGTTCGGGTCGAACGAGCTCTCTTCTCGGGCGATCGCGCGGACGAACGCCGCGGGCACCTCGGCTTCAGAGGCCTTGTCTTCGATCAACGGGGAGAACGCGCGCGGGTAGGCGAGGCGCCACAACGCGTGGCCTCGGCCGTGCGGCATCGTCTTGCGGAACCAGTGCAGTTTGCGGCGCAGGATCCGGGTGACTTCGGGCAGCGCGCCGGCGCGCGCCAAGATCGCCGAGGCGAACCACACGAGGTCCTCGTCGGCGCCGGACCCGAGGGCCCCACCGTCTTCGAGTTCGCGTCGGGCTTCCGAGGTCGCCCCGACGCGCAGCAGTGCGATGGCTCGCTGCATCCATGGTTCCGAGTGCTCGGCCCGCATCGGAAAGCGCAGCGCCTCGGGGCCCTCGTCGCGGAACTCCGCCATGAGCTCGGTCGCACGCTCCGGGCTCTGTTCCCGCACCCGCGCCACCGCTTGCTGGCCGTAGTAGGAGAGCGGCCAGTCGCGGGCGAGTTCGACGTAGGCCGCCAGCGCCTCGTCGGCCCGGCCGAGCGACGCGAGGGAGCGGGCGCGCCAGTAGTGCGCGCGGCCCCGCAGATCCTCGTCCTCTTCACCCCGGACGTGTTCGCACGGCGGCTGCCCCGCGCCGCAGCCGAGACCGATGGACTGGTCGAGGTAACGAAGCGACTCAGAGAATTCGCCCTTGCCCCACGCATGCAGTGCGAGACGGAAGAGCGACTCGCCCGCCATGTCGCCGTCGGGATGTCGTTCGACCACGAGGCGAAAGTTCTCGATCATCGCCGCTTCGTTGCCCGCACCGTCTTCGAGCAGCGCGGCGCGGTAAAGGCCGTCATCGGCCAAGCGGTGGTCCGGCGCCTCGACCGCCAGGGCGGCGTACTCACGCAGGGCGTTCGAGCGTTGATCGATCTGGGTGTAGGCGCGGCCGGCTTTGTAGCGGGCCCAGGCGCGCACATCGGTGTCTTCGCACCGCTCGGCGACGCCATGCATGTGGGGGGCGCCCTCTTCCCGCGCGCGGCGACGCAGCATCGCGTTGCCCTGCTGGAGTTCCGCCTGACATCGAAGCAGTGGCTCCTCCCGGAGGGACCGCGCGAGGGCCCCGTACGCGCGCTCCGCGTCGCGGTGGTGCATCGATTGGTAGAGCGCTTCCGCTTCCGCGAACCGGTCTTCGATCGGCACATCGGCCAGCGCGCGTCGACGCTCGGCGGGAAGACTCTCGAGCACGGCAGCAGCGCGTTCGCCTGCTTCGATGCCGACGCGGGCCTTCGGCGCACGCGTGGCCACCCGGCGGTAGAGGGCCAGCGCTTCTTCTCGGGCGTCGACGTCGTCCAGCGCGGCGAGATGCGCCGCCATCGGCATGGCGATCGAAGCACCACCGATGCGGCTTGGGGTGTCGCGAAGCATGGCGCGCAAGCCCTCGAGTGCATCCGCGTCACCGGACGCGAGGCCGAGTCGAAGGCGCAGCCGCTCGGCCGAGTCCTTGCCTGCCCAGTCGAGTGCCGCGAACGGTTGTAGCAGCGCCACCGCATCCGTCCGCAGACGGGTCGCCTCTTCGCCTTCGGCGGACTCCGACTGGGATTCGAGGGACTCCGCGAGTGCGAGCGCCGCCCACGGCGCGAGCGCATGTCCACTCGCGGCGAGCGCGCGCCGCTGCGCCTCGGCCTCGGCTCGATCGTTCCGCACATCGGCCGCGGCGGCGATCAACCAGCGCAGGCTGCCTTCGCGTTCGGGGGAGGCGCCGACGAGGGCGGCCGCACCAAGACGCATCGCCTCGGCGGGCTCGGCCTCCGCAACCGCCCGAACCACTTCGTCCGCGTCGATCGACGCCAAATCGAAGTAGGTGATCGGGGGCGGTGCCTCCGTCTCAGCGGCTTGCGCTTGGGCGCGCGAGGGCTCGGCCTGCGGCTGCTGACACGTTCCGATCACGCCTGCGAGAAGCGTTGCACCCAACTGACGTACGAGACCCACGGTGCCGAACCTAGAGAGCGTGATCCGCGTGGGCAACTTCTTCACCTATTCCCACCGATGCAACGGCCCTGGGGCGCCAAGTTATTTCCGGCCATGGCGGGCCGACCGCCGAGCCGCTGACTCGAGCGGCAGTTGCAGCACGTCCTCAGGACTCGCGCGGGAAACGACGGGCGGCAGCGACCTCCTCGCCCTCTTCTTCTTCCCGCTTCTCCAGGGTCTTGCGCCGCGCTTCGAGCCACTTCGCGTGGTGGCGCTCCACCGCCTCCTGTTCGGCCTTCATGCTGCCCAGGTGGGCGCGTGCCTGACCGACCGCGCCCGCCGCCGCATCCACGGCCGCCGACGCCGCGGCGACCTGCTCGGTGAGATCCGCCGCCTCTGCCATTCGGCGCCGGAGAAAGGAATCGCCCCGCTGGAGATCGGCGATGGAGCGCGCCTCACACCGCTTCTCCGAATCTGCGAACGCGGCCGTGCCCTCCGCGTGAAGCGACCGCGCTGCTTCGGCGCGCTCGAGCGCCTGAGCGGCCCGTGCGTGCGCGGCGACGGCTTGCGCCAAAGCGGCTTCCGCTTCCTCGACCGCGCGGGTTCGCAACTCGCGAGCGGCCTGCAGCGGATAGGTCACGGGGCGCTCAGAGGACGGGGAGGATGCGGGTTCCGAAAAATTCGGCTTCGAACGTCTCGGGACGCAGAGTCTCCGCGCCGGTCCAGCGTCCCGAGAGCACCGCCTCGAGCCGGTCGACGTCGAGGTCGCCCACTTCGTCGGTGAGCACGACGTCGCCGTCCAGGGAAACGACGCCCCGTTCGAGGTCGAGCAACTCGAGCCGGACGTCGAACGCGCTCGAGACGGTTGCGGCCACGTCCAGGCACGCGTCGAGCAAGCAGGCCTCGTCGCAGTGGGCCGCGAGCTCTTCGGGGTGGGGCAGCGCGCCGCACGACATCCACTCGGCCCACAACGCGACCCGGGTGCTCCCGGCCGCTTCCTGGAGCAGCACCGCGCGGGTCAGTCCACTCGCCCGGATGAAGATGCTCATGTCCTCGACGTCGAGCTGGTCGCCACGCTCGGAGACCGTGGCTCGGACCTCGGTCCCGGGCTCGTACCCGACGGTCGGGTCGATCGGCTCCACCGCATCGAGCGTCGGGCCGGTCAGCACGGACGCGACGTCGAACTCGACCCCGTCGGCGTTGACCCGCAGCACCCCATGGACGTCGAGTGCCCCGAGCTGGTTCGTGAGGACCTCGGCGGCCTCGAGCAACGCACGTTCGACACCCACCCGCGAGCGAGCCACCGATCCCGAGAACGAAACATCCAGCCCCGTCTCACGCGCCGCGACCAGCCCCGCAGCAGCTTCGTCGTCGCCGGCCGCGAGCAGCCGCGCCTCCGCCGCGTCCAGAATCAGGAGCGAACCACCGGTCTCCCGAAGGGCACCGTCCAAGTCGGAGACCGCCTCGGTGATTCGATCCCGGGTGCCGCCGACTTCGAATCCAAGGCGCACGTCGTAGCTGCCCATCGCGCGCTGGGGCAGGTCTTCGAGCACGAGCGGCACCGACACCGACCCCTCGGCCGGCACCTCGACTCCGTCCCGGCAAACCCACGCGAGCAATGTCCCGTCGGCGGACTCGCCCCGACCCACCACGGCGAAGGGGACACCCGCGGGAAGTCCGACGATGGTCACCGACGTGTCGTCGGGTCCGAGCGCACGGTAGCGGTCGCCCCGCTCGCGGCGCGTCATGGGCGCATCGCAGGTGAGTTCCGCGAAGACCGCGGCGCCGATGGTCACGACCGGGCGCTCGCCTTCGTAGACCGGCTCGGCGACCAACTCGCCGAAGCCGCGATCACTCACCGCGACATCGAGGAACACCGCGTCGGCACCCGGTGCGCTCACCCGCACCCGAAACGCACCCGCGGACGTGCCGGCTCGAAGCCGCGTCGTCGCCAGGCCCACGTCATTCGAAAGCGACTGCAGCACAGTGAGCGACGCATCGTGGGCGCGGCCGTCGAACGCGAACCCGACGAGCGCGTCTGCGATCGGCGCGCGGTCGTCGTCGAGGTAACGAACCATCAACTCGACCTCTTCCCCGAACACCAAGGTGAGGTTCGCGTCGCCCTCCACTTCGAGGCTGTTCGGCGAGGTCGGCGGAGCATCCGGTCCGGCGTCCACCTCGGGCACGTCGATCACCTGTCCGCATGCGGACACGGAGAGGGCCAGTGCCAACGCACCGAACCACGACCACACGCGACGGACCCCCGGTTTCGGGAGCCGGTCCTGGTCCATCGGGGACCCGGACGACAAAAAGCGAAGAAACATCCCTAGACGGGTAGTTTAGCCAGTCGATGGGCGATCCGCCAAATCCAAGAACCAAACTCAAGGCGGCCGGCGCCCCCCGCGACCCGCCCCTGTTCTTCGGGGGCAGCCCCAAACCCCGCGCCTCGGTCCCGCGACACCCCAACGTTCCTATGGTTTCGGCATTGAACTCTGCTAGTTGGGCACCTTGAACTTCGCGTACCAGATCGGGATTCGGTACCTGCGGTCCAAGAAACGCAGCACGATCTCGACGATCACGTTCATCGCGGTCGCCGGTGTGGCGCTGGGCGTGGCAGCGTTTCTCACCGTCCTCTGCATCACCACGGGGTTCCAGAAGGAGTTCCGAGACAAGATCCTCGGGGTCAACGCACACGTGCTCGTGATGAAGTACGGCGTCGACTTCGACGAGTACCGCGACGTGATGGCGCGCGCCGAAGCGATGCCGGAAGTCGCCGGAGTCGGCCCCTTTCTCATCAACGAGATGATGCTCGCCAAGGGGGACCGACTCAGTGGCGTGCTGGTCAAGGGCGTCGACCCAGAGCGCATGCCCACCGTGCTCGACCTGCCGAGTCAGCTGGTGGACGGGTCGCTGCGCGGACTCCGGGTCGAGGGCGCACGGCCGCCGACCCATCCGGACGATCTGGGCAGCGGCGAGCGGACGACCGAGAACTGGAACTGGCTCGACGAGCTGACCGGCAACGACGAGGACGAGAACGGCGACGGGGACGACGACGACGGCGACGACCCCGATCTCGAGAACCTCGACGTCGACGCCGTGCTCGAACACATCCGTTCCAGCGACGAAGGGCTCCTCCTCCCCGACGGCGGCATCCGGCCGGCGCTGCGCCGACGGGCCGCCTGGGACGAGCCGCTCGCACACGAGGCGGAGACCGTCGCCGAGCAAGCGCGCATCGATCCCCGCGCGCCGACTCCGTCCAACGACTTCGAACCGCTGCCGGAAGTCGAAGTCGCGTCGCCCGAAGACATCGAAGCCATGCTCGACGGCTTCGACCCGGGCGAACTCGACCTTCCCGACGAGTGGGACGAACAACTCCTCCGCGACGACGAAGAGATCGCCCGCCAGGACGAAGAAGGCACCGCCAACCTGCCCGGCATCGTGGTCGGTCGCTCCTTGGCGCAGGACATGGAGCTCGGCGTCGGCGACCGGGTCCGGCTGGTCTCGCCGCTCAGTGGCCTCGACCTGTCCCTCGTCGCGCCCGAAGCGCGCGCCCCGAAGTCGCGCGACTTCCGGGTCATCGGGATTTTCCAGGCCGGCTTCCAGGAGTACGACTCCCGGCTGGTCTACACCGACCTCTACGAAGCCCAACGCTTCTACGGGCAGGGCGACGCCGTCACCGGTGTCGAGATGCGATTGCACGATCTCGAGGAGGCGCCTGCGATTGCGCGCCGGCTCGAACGAGAGCTCGGCGGCCCCTTTCACACCCTCGACTGGGCGGAGCTGAACCGGAACCTCTTCACGGCGCTCGAGATCCAGAAGATCACGCTCGGGTTCATCATCGCGATGATCATCCTCGTGGCCGCGCTGAACGTCGTCGCCACGCTCATCATGATCGTGCTCGAGAAGAAACGAGAGATCGCGATCCTCAAAGCGATGGGCGCGACCGACGCCACCATCCTCCAGGTCTTCGTGCTGCAGGGGAGCGTGATAGGCGTGATAGGCACCGCCGTCGGGCTCCTGCTCGGCGGCGCCATCGTGGGCTACCTCGCGAACGTGGAGTTCCCACTCGATCCCAAGGTGTATCTGATCGATCACCTGCCCGTGGTGGTGAACGGCATGGAGTTCGTGATCACGGCGCTGGTGGCCCTGGCGATCTGCACCCTGGCGACGATCGCTCCGAGCTTCTACGCGGCGCGCATGCTCCCGGTCGACGGCTTCCGCCAAGAGTGATTTGACTCACAGCCGTTCCGCAGCCAACCTGAGCGGGTGGGAACGGAATGGACTTGGACGCGTGAACCTCAGCCGGCGCGCTGGGACAACAACAAGGCTCGGATCATCGGTCGAGCCGGCGACGGTGTGTTCGGAGAACACCGCTACCACGACCTGAAAGACGGGGACTTGGTGGGGGGCAGCTGGTGGCGGGTCGAAGACCCCAGCGCCAACGGCGGCAAGGGACAGGTCATCGCCTACGGCTGGATGGACGTGAACTGGGGCGACGCGGAGATCTTGCTCGCCACCGACCGCGACTACCGCCAGCAGGGCATCGGGACCTTCGTGATGGAGCGGCTCAAACGCGAGGCGTTGGCCCGTGGGCTCCGGTACCTGACCAACGTCGTGTATCCGACCCACCCGGAGAAAGAGCGCCTCAGCGCCTGGCTCGAGAAACGCGGGTTCGCCTCCGACGCGGTCGGCCGGTACTTCCGCGCCCTGACCTCCGCGGCGTAGCCATGCGCCGCGTGCTGCTCCAGTGGGCCTGCGTCTGGGTGACGTTGGGCTTGGTCGGTTGCGGAGAAGACAGCCTCGGCACCCGCATGGACGGTGGCGCCACCGATGCGCCCCGCGAGGACTCGGCGACCGAGGATGCTGGCTCGACGGACGGCGGCGACACCGTCGACGACGTGGGCACTGGCACGGACGCGCCGATGTTCGATGCACCCGAGGTCGCACCGCGCGCCTGTGTCTACCGCTCGGCCACGTTCGACGCGTCCCCGCGCGAACTCGATGTCATGCGCGGTTCGACCACCGTGCTCGCGTTCGACGTGGCGGGGTTGCCCGACCCGAGCCTCATCGACTCCGCACGGCTCCAGTTCACGAGCTACGACGCGGACCACCCGGGCGAAGAAGGGGTGATCCGCATCGCCGGTTCGGAGTTCGATCTGCCCGCCATGAGCGCGTGGGACAACGCGGACGGCACGGGCGACGTCGAGATCACCGGCGCGACGGTGGCGGGAGACAACCGCATCGAGTTCGGCGCCGGTCCGCTCGACCGGAGCTTCTTCCGGATCGGCGCGGTGCAGATCGTGGCCATGGCGCGGGTCGTGGAATGCGTCTCTCCGCCCGACCCACCCGACCCGACCGCGGTCCGCCGGACGATGCATTTCTCGGAGGCCAGCTACACCAACCGCGGCACCTGGGTCGTCCCCTGTCCGCCCGGCCATCCCTCGCACAACGCACTTCGCAACTACGCCTTCACTGCGAGCGGCGACGAACACGACCCGACCGATTGCGACGGCGGCTACATGCCAGGCGGCAGCCGCCGCGGCACCGCGGTGTTCCATTTCGATGCGGTGGTGCGTGCCCGGTACCGGGTGGTGATCCGCAGCCGTCACACCGAGAACCGCAACCCCGCCCACGCGCTCTTCGTGGTCGACGGCGAGGAACGCAGGATCGACCAGACCACCAGCGACGCCTACGAAGACGACGTGTGGGGCGAGCGGATGCTCGAAGGCACCGTCGATGTGGTGCTCGACAGCACCCGCGAAGGCAACAGCGACGCGGTGACCTCCGTCACCCTCGAACCCATCGCCGGCTGAGCGAGCCAGGGAATGAAGCCCAGAGCTCCGGCGTATCCTCCTGCATGACCACCCAACGCAAGGCCGAACTCACCATCGCCGGGGCCGGACTCGCGACGATTGTCGCGTTCTTTCTCCCGTTTCTCGACATCGGTGGGCTGTTCCAGGCCTCCGGGTGGGACGTCATGACGAGCGACGGAGCCAGTTGGTACAACCGCCTCTTGCTGCTGGGCCTTCCGCTGGGCGGGCTCTCGATGTTGTTCGGAGGACTCTCGGGCAAAGGACGCACCGCAGGCCTGGTCTTCGGACTCGGCGTGCTCGGCTACCTGGGCTTCCAGGTCATCCGTGCGTTCTTCGCGACGACCGGCTTCGGCCTCTGGATCACGATCGGCGCCGCTTTCATCGGGCTGTCCGCCGCCCTCGTCGCCCGCAAGTCGTAGCAGGCTGCTGAAGAACGCCCTGCGGGCGTTCTTCAGCAGCCTGCCCCTTGCCCCTGCCCTTGCCTTTGCCCTTGCCCGCGGATCAGCGGTCAGATCGCTTGATCAGCGCGACGAGCATCGCGACGACCTGCTCGAGGTGGGCGAGAGCCCGTTCGATATTATTTCTTGGGGGCTGTGCCCCCAAGGAATATCGAGGCACACACAAGACACAGTTCGCCGCCTACCTGGCTGGCGCCGCATACAACCTCCTACGCGTCGCTGCCCCGCGTAGCACCGACCGATGCCCGGCGGCTTCGTCCGCTGGGCATCGGGCTCCGATTCGCGGCCTCGCCGTCGCGAAACACACGGCGTCCACGACGCGGGCAAGGGCACGGGCAAGGGCAACGGCAAGGGAGCAGGTCGCTTTTCAGCGACCTGCTACGCGTCGATCTGGCGGAAGCCGGCGTCGGCGAAGCTGGGTGCGAACACCTCGAAGTGGCGGTTCTTGCCCTCCAGCTCGAGCAGGTAGACCGGCCCGTCTTCGCCGCCTTCGCTCTCGCGAAAGAACAGCAGCGCATCGAACTCAGGTGGTGCTTCGCCCGCCGGATCGAACTCGTCTTCCGGCACGTTGTAGAAGCCGATGAGCTGGAGCTCGTCGTGCTCGAGGATGCCGCCGGCGACCTTCTCGACCGCTTCGACGCACTCGTCGTTCAGCTCCTGATCGTCGACCAGCAGCGTGAACCAGGCGGGTCCGACGCCGTGGGGATCGTCGCAGAGCACCAGGACGGGCGGATCGGTGAGCAACTCGCGGAAGGTAGGCATGCGCTCCCCCTACACGTTCTGATGCGCCTCGGGAAGACCCTTTCGGTCGGATGCGGTCCAGCAGACCGTTCGTCGTCACAGCTCCTCGACCAGGGAGTGTCTTCAAAGCCCGGCAAAGCGGGGCTCGTGCACGAAGGCCGGGCCTGCAGCCCCCCTAAGCCTCTGCGAGCCCACGAGATCCCGAACCTCGCCGGCTACGGGATCAAGACCAGTTTGCCGACGGTCGTGCCCGACTCGATGTCTCGGTGGGCGTCGGCCACCTTCGCGAGCGGGTAGGTGGTCGCAGGGGGTGGCGTGATCTTGCCTTCGGCGAGCCAGCGCATGATGTCCGCCATGCCCTCCTCGAGGATGTCGGTGCGGTCGAAGAGGTAGCTCAGGTTGAACGCGAGCACGCTCCGGCTCTCGTTCGTCATGTCGAGCGGGTTGAACCGTGGGGTACGCAGGTAGTCCACCGCGAGCTTGAGGTAGTTCGGACGGCCCCCGGTCTTGGGCATCATGGTCGAGAACCCGTAGACCACCAGCTTGCCTGGACGCGACAGGTGGTTGTAGCTGTCCTTCAGCGTCGCCACCCCGTTGGCATCGAGCACGACGTCGAAACCCTTCGGCGCGATGCGCTCGGCTTCCTTCCAGAGGTCCTGCTTCGACTTGTCGATGACGTGGTCGCAGCCGTGTTTCAGCGCGGTCTCGACCTTGTGCGATCCGCCGACCACACCGGTCACGGTGCAGCCATGCAGTTTGCCGAGTTGCACCAGCGCGCCGCCCACGCCGCCCGCCGCCGAGTGCACGAGCAGGTGGTCGGTCGGGCGCGGGTTGGCGAGGCTGTGCAGCGCGAAGTGTGCGGTCAGGAACACGGCCGGCAGCGACGCGCCTTCGACGAACGACAAGGACTCCGGCAGCACGAAGACCTGGTGGCGCGGCGCGATGAGCGTGGACGCGTACCCGTTGAAGAGTGTGACCGCGACCACCCGGGTGCCGACCTCGAGATCCGTGACCTTCGACCCCACGGCGGAGACCACCCCCGCCACTTCGAAGCCCGGCGTGATCGGCCAGCCCACGAGCTCCTTCGCCGAGGCGTAGAGCCCCATGCGCACGATGACATCGGCGTAGTTGATGCCCGCCGCCTCCACGTCGATCCGCACTTCGTTGGGGCCGGGCTCCGGCGTCTTCGCATCGACTACGCGCAGTCGGTCGTAGGAGCCGGCTTTGTCGATCACGATCTTGGTCGTGCGCGCCTTCGGCTTGGTGGTGGGCTTGCTCGGGCTGGGGGTCATGGGCTGTACCTGGGTCATGCGGTCCTCACTGTTCAACTGGTTTCTTGGGGCGCGGCGCGCCTCGTTCACATCGATGATTCGACAACTATCGAATGGTTCGTTCAAAAAGAAGAGGACCGAAGAGCGGTCCTTTTCAGAGAAGTGCGCTACGAACGCGCGAAGAAGATGCGAAGGTCTTCGAGGGCCTTCGAGCTCACGCGGCAAGTGACGAACTTGCCCTGCTTGTCGGTCGAGATCAGCCCCGCCGCCACCAGCTCCTTGAGGTGATGCGACACGGTAGGCGCACCGATGTTGAGCCGTTCCATCACGTCGTTCAGGAAGCACACATGGCCGGCCTCGAGTTTGCCGCCTTCGAACGAGGCCCCGCCTTCTTTCCAGATCTCGGTGAAGAGCCGGAACCGGTTGGGGTGCCCCAACGCCTTGAAGATTCGAACCAGTCGCGCGTCGTCCATCGGCCGGAACGTTTTGATGTTCGTCGAATCGTTTGTCAAGCGGGCCCAGCGACGAAAGCCGGCCGAGCACGTCGGAGCCCCTCGGCGGCTCCCTCCCGCTTGCCGGCGAACGCGGTTGAACCATAGCGCTGCGGTGGGTGCGACGACGACGCTGCGGCTCTTGAGCTGGAACATCCACGGGCTCGAGGAAAAACGCATCGGGCCCCGGATGGAGAAG
The DNA here is from genome assembly GCA_034670305.1 of Deltaproteobacteria bacterium. Taxonomy (GTDB): domain Bacteria; phylum Myxococcota_A; class Polyangia; order Polyangiales; family Houyiibacteriaceae; genus JAXMNT01. The sequence continues at coordinate 5,543 of JAXMNT010000027.1, read as the reverse complement.
CTCTGCCTCGAGGTCTTGGTGGGCGGCGATCTGCGCGCCGCCATCGAAGGCAAGCCGACGCCCCCGGTACCAGACGTGTTGGTGTTCCAGGAGATGACCCGGCGGGCCCACACCGGACAGATCGGTCCACACTTTCGCGCCGCTGGGTTCACGCTCTGGCCCGAACGCCCGCCGGCCGGCGAAGAGGACTACTTGATGGTGGCCGTTCGGCCGCCCTGGTCGATCGTGTCCTGCGCACTGCGCGCGTTCGAGTACAGCCCGCTCGGACGTCAGTGTCTGGTCGCGCGGCTCGCACACCCGACCTCCGGACACCTCGACGTCTTCACCGCCCACATGGAGAGCCTGCGAAGCGGACACGAGGCGCGGCTCGTCCAAGCCCGCGAGATCGACGGCTGGATGCACGAAGGCGCATCGGAAGACCTCCCTGTGCTTGCCTCGAGAACCGCAGCGCTGTCTTCGCGAATGGCAGCCGTGTTCGCGGGCGACACCAACCTGCGCACCCGCGAGTGGGAGATGCTTGCCCCGACGTTCCGGTCGCAGGACGCGTTCGAACTCGCCGGCCGCCCGGAGCACGCGCGCGCGACGTGGTCGCCGGGCGGGTCGAGCCCGCGGGCGTACCGCTTCGACCGGGTGTGGCTCGCACAACCCGAGACGACATCGTCAGAACTCAGCACGAGCTGGTCCCCGGCCGAGTTCCGAACCCGCCGCGCCAAGAACGCGAGCGACCACGCGGGCGTGGAAGTACTGCTTCGGGAGATCCCCGGCGGCACGCCGTAGAGTGGGCATGGGTCGACGTTTCAAGAGTCTCCTCGGCGGATGCCTCGCAGCCACCCTCTGGATCGCGGCCATGCTTCCCGCCGAGCTGTCCGCCGACGCGCGCAACGCGTACGCGCCCCTCGTCCAGCGGCTGGGCGCGTCGGGCAACGACCTGCGCTACCTCTGCCAGGGCAACTGCGGCGCCATCCGCAACAACGACCTGCGCTACCTCTGTCAGAACAACTGCGGCGCCGTTCGAGACAACGACGCCCGCTACGTTTGCCAGAACAATTGCGGCGCGGTGCGCGACAACGACACCCGCTACGCGTGCCAGGGCAACTGCGGCGCGATCCGAGACAACGACCGCCGGTACTACTGCTCGGGCAACTGCGGCGCGATTCGAGACACCGATCTGCGCTACGCGTGCCAGGGCAACTGCGGCGCGATCTGATCCGCGCTGGACCTGGGCTACAGTGCTCCGATGCAGTGGAAGGTCGTCGTCACCGATGGGCTCCGCGACGCGGCGCTTCGCGACCTGAGTCGAACCCTCATCCTTCAGAACGCGCGCTTCGCGGGGCGCTTCGATCCGTTCTCGCGGTTTCGGAACCCCCGCAACGAAGGCCGACTGCAGCGGGTTGGTCTCGTCGCCTGCGCCGTCGGACTGCACACCGAGCCGGTGACGTTGACGGCCCGCACCGTTCTCCTCTATCCCGATGCCATGACCGACCAGACCATCACGCTGTGCCGTTACTGGGTGAAACCCGACCAAGAGAAGGCCTTCGTGGCGCTGCTCGAGATCCACTGGCCCACGTTCCAGAAGCTCGGCCTCGTGCGCGACGACGTGCCGCATCTGATCTTCCGCGGCGAAGACAAAGAGAAGGGCATCTTCTACGTGGAGACCTTCCCGTGGAAAGACGAGGCCGCCATGAACCGGGCGCATTCGATGGACGAGGTCATGGCGGTCTGGGGACCGATGGGCGAGTGCTGCTCGTCGATGGAGTTCCCCAGCGTCCGCACCGTCGCGCTCTAGCTGGGTCCGAGCTGGTCGCCGCGCTTGGACCGCTCGATGCTCTTCGTGCGGACCTCGCGGCGTTCTTCGGCCGCGGCCCAGCGCCGTTCGTCTTCGGCGTCTTCGAACTCGAACCGCGACACCGCCTGCGGTTCGCCCGCTTCGTTCATCGAGATCATCACGAAGAAGCACGACATCACGTGGCGCTGCACGCCGCTGCGCGGGTCCTCCGAGACGACCCGCATGCCGATCTCCATCGAGGTCCTGCCGACGTGGTTCACACACGCGAGACACGTGACGAGTTCCCCCACGTGCACCGGCCCGCGGAAGATCGCGTCGTCGACGAGCAACGTCACCACGTAGCTGCGCGCGTACCTCGAGGCGCAGCTGTAGGCGACCTCGTCGAGCAGCTTGAGCAGCGAGCCCCCGTGAACCTTGCCCGAGAAGTTCTGCATGTCGGGTGTCATCAACGTCGTCAGCTCGAGTCGACGCGGCCCGTGGTCGGTGGTCCCCATCCCGCGATGGTGCCCTTGCGCGCCATCCACGTCACGCAGTGACCTGGATCACGTGGTTCGCCCCCTCGGTCGCCGCTCAGGTCGTCAGAAAGGAACGGACGGTGTCGACGAAGAGCTCGGGGGTGTCGACGTGGGCGAAGTGGGAGCTCTGCTCCAGCCAGACTTCGTCGGCGTCCGGAATCAGAGCGGCCAGCGCGTGGCCCACCCGTGGCGGCACCATCGGGTCCTGGCGCGCGTAGACGAGCTGAAGCGGGACCGGGAAACCTGGGTTCGCGCCGTCGCGCCGGCGGCGGAGCGCGTCGACGAACTCTTGCATCAGCGCGGGGTCGAGCGCTTCGCCCATCCAGCTGAGAAACGCCCGGCGCCCTTCGCGGGTACGCAGTGGCGCCGCATAGACGCGGGTCTCCTCGCGCGACTTCAGCGTCTCGTCGAAGTAGTGCACGTTCGAGTAGACCCACCGCTCGGGATCCCGCGCGATGACGGCCGACAACGCGGCGCGGGTCCCGGGCAGACGCAACGCAGTGCGCAGCACCCAGAGCCGCTTGAGCGGCACGCCCGGAGAGTGCAGGTTGACGAGGCGCTCGAACCGCTCTGGTTCGTCGAGCGCCAGACGCATGGCGAGGTAACCCCCCATGCTGTTGCCGATGGTCTTGCATCCCGCGATGTCGAGCGCGTCTTGGAACGCAGCGATCGATCGCGCGAGCAACTCCGCGGTACACGCGCCGCTGGGCACCGAGCTGTCGCCCGCGCCGGGCAAGTCGTACGCGATCACTCGAAAGCCGAGTTCGGACAGCGGCTCCATCACGTAGCGCCAGCTGTACGACGTGGTCATCAACCCGTGGACGAGCAACAGCGGCGGACCCGACCCGAGTTCGCGGTACGTCAACCGAACCTGCTCGCCCGCCAGCTTGGCCACTGTCTCTGACTGCGGGAGTTCAAGGAAGCCGTGCGACCGACGCGGCCGCTCGGGCACGCTCCGGAACGGCGGTCGTTGAAACGGTTTCATCGCGCCGCGCAGTGGTACCCGGGGCCCGACTCCAAAGCAACGCAAGCCCGGGTCGGTGCTCAGCGCAGCGGCGCGCGACGGGACGGCTCGAGGAGCTGGCCCCAGCGGCGATCGTACGGATGGGCGCGCTGTACGGTGCGGGGGGCACAGCCCTCGCACTGTTCGGTCACCATCGGCCGCCCGGCGTTGGCCCACCCAAAGATGCCGCCGCGGAGGTTGAACACACGGTTTCGTCCTGAGTGCTGGATCGTCCGGGCGACCATCGCACTCCGGTATCCGACCGAGCAGTACACGACCACGGTCCGCTCGGCCGGCACGTCCTCGAGTACGGAGAGATCCGGGTGCTCGGGATCGATCCGAACCGCGCCGCGCAGGTGGCTCACCTCGAACTCGGCCGCCTCGCGCGCGTCGAGCAAGAGTGGCGGGGACGCGAGGGCATCCAGCGCCTCGGGCTCGATCCACGGCACGTCTGGGAACGCTTCGCCGATCTCGGATTGGATCGCAGCGAGCGACTCCTGCGCGCGCCCGAGCATCGACGCGACCTGCACCAGCACGAGCGCCGCGAGCGCGGCGAAGAGCCAGTTCCATCGTCGCGGCGGGTGGGTTCGGGTGGGCATGGTCGAGATACGAGGGAGCAGAACGATGGGATCGTAGCAGCTCTGCCGACAAGAGCCGCTGGACGGCGAATCGGTGTACCGTTGCGCAAGGGAGATTGCATGCTTCAGAAGTTGTCGGGTTTGGGCGGAACGTTGGCGCTGGTGGGCCTGGTCTCCTCGGTGCTCTCGCTCGTGAACTACGAGCTGGTGGTCCTGATGTGGGTCGACCGCTGGGGCACCGGCGTCGGCTGGGGCATCCGGATCGGGCTGATCGTGGTCGGCGCCCTGCTGGCTGGTGCAGGTTTCCTGATGGCTCCGGACGAACCCGGTGCCGGTGCCGGTGACGACGACGCCTGAGATGACGGTGCCGAAGCGGGTCGTGTTGTTCGAACCCGAAGCCACGCTGAACACCGGAGACCAGCAGAACGCACGCACCGTCGACCCCGACTGGATCTAGCAACCTGCCAGGGGTCTGAAATGCGAGTGGGCAGGCCGGTGCCCGGCGATACACTCAGCCACTGAAAGAGGTGAACGATGTCGATGTGGATGAGCGTGGTTCGCGTGAACAAGGCAGCGCTGGAGAAGATCAAAGCGGACGGTTCGCTCATCGATGCGATCTTCTTCGGGGACGACGAAGCGGCGGAAGCCAAGGTCGCCGCGCTCGGGATCGCACCCGAACACACGGCCGGGTTCGACTACCAGTTGGCCCACGGGGCGTTCGTCGGCATGGCCGAAGCCCAGGGCGACGAGATCGACGAAGACACGGTGGTGTTCGACGAGCTCGGAGGCGCCAGCGAAGAACTCGACTTCGACGCGGGCTATGGGCCGGCGTTCGTGTGTTCGCCCGAAGCGGCCAAGGCGGCAGCCGACGGTTTGCTCGGCGCCATGGACGAAGAGCTGGGGGCCGTGCTGGAAGGCGCGGCCAAGGCCGGCGACAGCCTGGTCTGCGTACTCGGGTGATGGCGCTGCGCGTCGTCTTGGTCGCCCTGCTGGCGACGTGCGGGTGTAAGAAGGACGACACCGATCTGCACCCGGTCCCCGTGCCCCAGGAGCCGCGGGGCCCGAGCCCGGGGGAGGTCGACGACCAGCTGATCGCCCACGTGCAGGCGGGCCAGTACGACCTCGCGTACGGGCTGATGACCCAGGCCTACCGGGACAGCGTGCCGCTCCAGCGGTTCAGCGCGTCGGTGTCGCGCAACCAGTACCTGCGCACGAGCCAGAGCATCGGCTGCGACTCGGTCGTGACCCACGGCGGAGACGTGCACGTGCGCGAGTGCACGCTCCAATCCACGGCCGGCAACGCCCGCGCGACGCTCTACTACGCGCGGGACCGCGGCCAGTGGCGCATGACCGGCATGCTCATCGGCGGCGTCCCCGCGTTCCCCGGCCCCGACGGCAGCGGCCGAGTGCAAGAGTTCTGAGCGCGGCCGAAGCCGACCCAGAAGCCGACCCAGAAGCCGACCCAGAAGCCGAGGCCGAACCCCGATCGCGCTAGCAGGTCGCTGAAAAGCGACCTGCTCCCTTGCCGTTGCCGTTGCCCGTGCCCTTGCCCGCGTCGTGGACGCCGTGTGTTTCGCGACGGCGAGGCGCGAATCGGAGCGCGATGCCCAGCGGACGAAGCCGCCGGGCATCGGTCGGTGCTACGCGGCGCAGCCGCGCGA
>JAXMNT010000026.1:0-104528 GCA_034670305.1 Deltaproteobacteria bacterium | reverse complement strand
CGCGATGCTCGTCGCGCTGATCAAGCGATCTGACCGCTGATCCGCGGGCAAGGGCAAAGGCAAGGGCAGGGGCAAGGGGCAGGCTGCGAGAACGCCCTGCGGGCGTTCTTCAGCAACCTGCTAGAGCATCTTTGGGTCCATGGTTCTCGCGGTGCGCGGGGCTGGCACGGACTTGGCATCTCCACCGGCTCCGGCCGGACGATCGTCGCTTCGGCCGGGGTTTCCGGCTAACCTGCTGGGGTCCGTCGTCCCCTTTGTTCCCTGAGGCTCCATGCAACCGCGTCTGTCCATCTTGACTCCCGTCCTGCTCCTTTCCGTCGTGCTGGCGGGATGTGACTGCAGCAGCGGGGGATTCCCGACCCGGAGTTGCATGACCACCGCGGATTGTCCGGAGGGCCAGTTCTGTCTCGATGGTGTCTGTACACCCGAGGACGATCCCGACGAGGACGCGGGTCCGGACGAAGACTGCATCGACGAGGACGGCGACGGGTATGGCGAAGGCTGTCGCCGCGGGGCCGACTGCGACGACACCGACGACACCCAGACCGGCACCGAAGTCTGCGACGGCGTCGACAACGACTGCGACGGCGCGTCCGACGAGGGCGTGATCAGCTCCTGCGGCGACTGCGACCCGAGCTGCATCGGCGACGGCATCGGCGGCGACGACGATCCCTTCGACCCGGAGAGGGAGGATTCGGACGGCGTCGGACTGGACGACGACGGCGCGCTCATCCTCGACAGCCGACGCATCAACACCAACTTCATCTGGATCGCGAACACCGGGCAAGGCACCGTCTCGCGCTTCGACACGACGACCTACGCCGAAGTCGGCCGCTACTTCACCGGACCGGCGGGCGCCTCGAACGACCCCTCGCGCACCTCGGTCAACACGCTCGGCGACGTCTACGTCGGCAACCGCGCGGGCAACACGGTCTCCCGCATCTCGGTGCTCGGCGCCGACTGCCCGGACACCAACGGGGACGGAACGATCACCACGTCCTCCGACGCCACCTTCCTCACGTGGGGCCAAGACGACTGCGTCCTCTGGAATACCAACCTCGAGGCGCACATGCCTGGGGAGCGGCACATCCGTGCGGTGGCCGCGCAGGACGTGGAAGGCCTCGACGGAACGCTTCAAGAGTTCGTCTGGGTGGGCGGCTACGACACCCAGATGATCGCCAAACTCGACGGCGTCACCGGCGAAGTGCTGCTCGTCACGCCCGCCCCGGCCCGCACCTACGGGTTTGCGCTCGATGGACTCGGCAACCTCTGGATCAGCACCCGCGACGCCGACCGCATCGGTCGCGTGGACACCACCCGATGCGTCGACGCCGCGACCTGTGCAGGCGCGGTCTGTGACGGCGAAGGCGCAGGCGACACCTGCATCAAGCAGACGATCGCGGCACCGCACCTCCCCTACGGCATCACCGTCGACTTCAACCAGCGCGTCTGGATCGGGGGCAGCTCCGGGAGCTCGCCGCGGGTGCCTCGGTTCGCCCGCTACGACCCGACCGCCGCCGCTGGATCGCGGTGGATCACCGTGCCGGTGCCGCTCGGCACCCACGTCATCAACGGCATCGCCGCCGACGCGGAGGGCTGGGTCTGGGGCGCGGGCCACACCGGTGGCGGTGTCGTGCGCATCGAAGCGGACAACCCCACGAACTGGGCGAGCGTGGCCGGCACGATCGGTCATTCGTGCAAAGGCATGGCGGTCGACGCGGACGGAAAGATCTGGGCGATCACCCAAAGCGACCGCGCGATCGTCATCACGCCGGGCGTCGGGATCGACGAGTACTCGGTCGATCTCGAGGTCGCGCGTTCGATCGTGACCCCGTACACCTACTCGGACATGACGGGGTTGCAGCTGCGGCTCGCGACGAACCCACGCGGTTACTACCGGCATGTGTTCGAGGGGTGCGACGGCGCGAGTTCGACCGGCACCGACTGGGGCGACCTGCGCTTCAACGCGGAGACGCCCGCGGGCACCGACGTGACGTTCCGCGTGAAGACCGCGGACACCCGCGAGGCGCTCGATGCGGCCGACTTCATTCTCATCGCCACCGTGCCCCCCGACCTCTCGCCGATCTCGATTCGCGACGCGTTCCTCGCCATGGGCATCACCCCCGGTCGGTTCTTGATGGTCGAGATCGGACTGCGTGCGGAGCGCTCGAGTTCGACCGAAGTGATCACGCCACGCGTGCTCGGCGTGGACGTCACGCACACCTGTCCGCCCCTCATCGAGTGATTCGTATCAAGCGGTGCTGTGATGGCATCGCAGTGCGCCGACATGGCGCTCGGAGAAACCGCCATGCGCGCCCTGTCCGTTCTCGCCACCCTCCTGCTTGCCGCATGCGATTGCGGCGGAGGTGGGCTGCCGACCCGCACCTGCGCCACCACCGCGGACTGCCCCGCTGGCCAGAGCTGCCGGGACGGACGGTGCATGATGGACGACGACGTCGACGGTGGGCCGGACACCGGTGAAGACTGCGACGATGCCGATGGAGACGGATACGGCGTGGGGTGCCGGCGGGGCCCCGACTGCGACGACAGCGATCCCACCCAAACCGGAACCGAACTCTGCGACGGCATGGACAACGACTGCGATGGGGTCGTCGACAACGGCGTCTTGGGCGCGTGCGGCGACTGCGATCCCCTGTGTATGTCCGATGGCCTCGGCGGCGACGACGACCCCTTCGATCCCGAGATGGCGGATTCCGACGGCGTCGGCCTCGACGACGACGGCGCACTGATCCTCGACAGCCGCCGCATCAACACGAACTTCATCTGGATCGCCAACACGACCGAAGGGTCGATCTCGAGGTTCACCACCACCGCGCCCTACGTCGAAGTCGGCCGCTACTTCACCGGCGAAGCGATCCGCACCGGCGCGTTCTTCACCGGCAACGATCCTTCGCGGACCTCGGTGAACACGCTCGGCGATGCGTTTGTCGGCAACCGCAACGGGAACGAGCTGACCCGCATCAGTGTGCTCGGCACGGACTGCCCCGACACCAACGGCGACGGGGTCGTCACGACCTCGGTGGACCTGAACGGCGACGGGGTCATCTCCACCGTCCTGGCCGATGGCGAGATGCTCGCGTGGGGCGAAGACGACTGCGTGCTCTGGCACCAGAACTTGGACACCGCGCTGCCGGGCGAGAACCTCGTGCGCGCGGTCGCCGCCCAGGACGTCGAGGGTCTCGACGGAACCCTGCAGGAGTTCGTGTGGGTCGGCGGGTACGGCACCAACCAGGTCGCGAAGCTCGACGGGGTCACCGGCGAGGTGCTGCTGGTGACCCCCGCGCCCGCCACGCCGTACGGGTTCGCGCTCGATGGGTCCGGTCAGCTCTGGGTGAGCGGCCGCGGCAACACCGCGGTGGGGCGGCTCGACACGACGCGCTGCGTGGACGCGGCGTCGTGTGCGGATCCGGTGTGTGTGGCGGCGACGGCGGAAGGCGTGGAATGCGACGCGGCCATCAAGGCGCGCATCCCGATGTCGCATCGGCCGTATGGCATCACCGTCGATTTCAACCAGCGCGTCTGGATCGGCGGAGACATCTCCGGCGCCGCGGTCGGCCGGACCTATTTGCCCCGCTACAGCCGATACGATCCGGCGGCGGCGTCGGGTTCGCGCTGGATCAGCGTGAACGTGAACGAGCGGGTGGACTTCGACCACGTGGTCAACGGCATCGCCGCCGATGCGGACGGCTGGGTCTGGGGCGCGGGCTGGAACGGCGGGGTGCTCCGCATCGAAGCGGACAACCCGGCCAACTTCATCGGCGTGCCCGGAACGGCCGGATTGAACAACAAGGGCATGGCGATCGATGCCGAGGGCAAGGTGTGGTCGATCACCATGAACAACCAGGCGGTTGTGGTGACGCCCGGACCGACGATCACCGACAACGTCGTGGAGACCGGCGTCGCGCCGAACCTCGTCGGTTCCTACACCTACTCCGACATGACCGGGTTGCAGCTTCGGCTCGCGACGAACCCACGCGGCCACTACCGACACGTGTTCGAGGCGTGTGGCGCGGACACGATGCCGGACTGGGACGAGCTGCACTTCATGGCGGAGACACCGGCCGGGACCACCGTCTCGTTCCGCGTGCGCACCGCCGCGACGCGCGAAGGACTCGAGAGCGCCACGTGGGTCGGGGTCGGCATGGTGCCGCCCGACACCTCGCCGCTTTCGATCGCGAGCGCTTTGATGGCCGCCGGGGAAGTTCCGCAGCAGTTCCTGATGTTGGAGATCGTGCTGCAGGCGGAGCGGAGCAGCAGTCGTGAGGTCATCACGCCGCGCCTGCTGTCGGTGGACGTGACCCATTCGTGTCCGCCCATCATCGAATAGCGGATGAACGAACCCCTCCCGTACCTGGTCGAACACGGCGTCCTCGTCTGGCAACTCGCGCTCGCCGCCTTCGTCGTCGTCGGCGCGTTCTTCGGGCGCAAGATTCCCCACGCCTGGGCTGCCCGGGACGCGCGTCGCTGGCGCGAAGCGCAAGGAGAAGCCGAACAGATCATCGCCGACGGGGCGCACACGCTCGTGGGCACACTCGCGCTCGATGCCGAAGGTGCGCCGCCGATCCCGTTTGCCCCAGAGGCCGCGCTCTCCACGCTTTGCATCGATCGGGCGGGTACGATCACCGAGCGCACCGAACAGGCGGGCGTGCCCTCGCTCGTCATCGGCGAAGCGCGCATCGCGCTCCGGGGCAGCGTGTCGGTTGCGGTCGGATCGATCGAGAAGCGGCCCAAACGCGCCGAGCGGTCGAGCGCGATCAAGAAGGCCCTCGCCCATCACGAGGAGACGGCCGCGGGCGCGAAGGCGTGCCTCCGCACCCTGCGGGCTGGCGAGCGGGTGATCGTGCGCGGCCGGCTCCGACGTGGCGCTGGCGTCGGCGACCCCTACCGCAAGTCCCACGCGGACTGGGTGCTCGAGCCCATCGAATCCTCGGACTCCGAATCGCATGCGGCGCTTCGCATCGGCGCTGCGTCCCGGCCAGACGTTCACGACGATGGACCCGGCAGGTCCTTTGTCGGCATGTTGTTGGGTCTCGTCGTATTCATGGCTGGCTCGGTCGCGGCTGGTGCACTCCTCGTCTCGAGCGCGACCGCCCGTTCCGAGTTCGGTGAGATCGCGACACCCACCGATTCCGACAACCAGCGGCTGGTGCTCGCCGCGGCGACGCCCTTGGAGCGCCGTCGTGCGCTCTCGATGTTGGGCGAGCGGTGGCATGCAGCCGGCGAACACGACCGCGCGGCATCCCTGGCGTCGTTCCTTGGCGGGTGCCGCGACGAGGTCGTGTACCGGGCGGCCGTTCGCGACTACGTGGGCGCCACACAGGCCGCGGAGGGGTGCGTGTCGGATCCCGCCGCGCAGATCGCCGCAGGCCACATGTCGTTCCTCGCGGGCCGACCCCTGGTGGCGAGTGAGGCGTTTGACAGCGCAGCCGCAGACACCCACGGCTCCATCAGGGCGCCATTCGTGCGCGGTGACGTGTTCGGCGCTCGGGCCCCCCTCGACATCGCCCGAGCCCACGTCCTCGCGGGGCGCTTTCGAAGCGCGGCGGCGACACTCGACCGCTTGTACGTGGGACCGGCGGCGCGATGTGCCGCGGGTGCCGCGCGCTGGGTGGGTGGGGAGTCCGAAGATCTCGCGTCGCTGGGCGGAGGCGCGACCGGATGCGATCTGCTCCGACTGAGCCTGACCGGCCAAGACGAACTCGTTGAGGACGTGCTGGTCCGTCGCGGGCACTGGCGCGAGACCGTGGGGTCAGAGATTGGACTGTTCTATCTGGTGCGGACCATCAAGCGCGGAGACGATGGGTTCTCGTTGATCCGCGCCCACGACGTCTTCCTGGACCTGCCCATCGTCACCGACCCGTCGTGCCCGATCGATCCTCAGGCGGCGCCCGGTGTGGAGGCGCTCGCTTACGACCATCTGGTGCAGCGGGCGCCGTTCGTCTACGCCGATCTCGAACCGGCGTACTGGCAGGTGCTCGCGCAGTTGGCGGCCCGCCGCGCGCTGCTCGAGTCGGTCGCGGGCGACCACGAAGCGTCCGACGTGTGGCTCGAGCGCGCCCGAGGACACGGCCTTCGAGACGAGGCCTTTGCGGCGGTGCAAGCCGCGCGCACCGGCTTCGCCCAGGGTCGCACAGAGACCGGAACGAGCACCACGCGGCCGACCACCCGTGACACGTTCTGTGCGGCGGGCAGAAGCGCGCGCGCGGCCGAAGACCTGACATCGGTCCAGGCCTTTCGCGACCGCTGGTCGAACCCCGAAGTCTCCTTGATCGTCTGGACGCTCGATCGTCTGGCGGTGGAAGGCCAAGAGCCGGACCGCCACCCACGGGTCATGAGTCCCGCGTTCGTCCCCGAGGGCCAACCCGTGGCCGAGGCGCCCGGCCGCACCCACTGCACCCTCCGGCGCCACCGAGGGGACATCGTCCGAATTCCATAAGGGTCCAGACGACCACTCGTCTGGACGTCGTGGAGAGCGGGGGGTAGCCTCCCGCCGCCCTTTCAATTCAACCCCCCACGGTGAGCGATGACGAGCCCGAAACAATTCCTCGAAGAGACCTTTCCCGCCCTGTTCAACAAGGGCGTCGCGTCGCTGCGCGCGAAGGCGGCCGAGGGCAACGACCGCGCGAAGGCGCGGCTCGCGGATGTCGAGGGTGCCACCGGCGCGGTCGTGCTGATTCTCGAAGGGGAGGGCGAGGTGTACCTCCAGACGAGCGGGGGCGACATGAAGGTGCTCGACGCCAAGCCGGATGGCGCCGACGTGAAGCTCGCGGTCGCGGCCCCGGCCAAGGCGATGCAGATGTTGCTCGGCGAAGCCGAAGCGGCGGGTGAACTCGACGAGGACAAGGCCGCCAAGCGCGCGGTCGGCACCGCGTCGAAGCGACTTCAGGACGCGCTCGGCGCGGACAGCCTCGAGTTCCACATCGTCATCGAAGACGTGCCGGACCTCGGCCAGGTCACGATCCGCGTCGGCCTGAACGCACCCGAGCCGCCCGCCGAGCCGAAGTTCAGCGCCACGATCAAGTTCGACGATCTCGAAGCCGCCCGCGCGGGTGAGATCAACCCCCAGCAGCTCTTCATGGGCGGCAAGCTCCGCATGGCCGGCGACTACAGCAAAGCGCTGCAGATCGGCATGGCCCTCATGCAGGGCATGTAGCTCAGTCGCAGAGGTCGGCCTCCGAGCACGCGAGCGCGAGCACCCTGCGACCGGCGGGCACGTCGGCGCGCTCGAGCACCGCGCGGGCGTGTCGCACCGCGTCCGACCATCGGCTCTCGCCGGCGGCTTGCCACGCGGCGAGCAGCCGGACGGCGTCGTGGTCGGGGGCTTCGGCGAGAAGCGCCCGGATGCGGCGGGCCGAGACCGCGAGGTCGCCCATCGAGAGCCGCACCGACGCGAGGCGAACGCGCGCATCGAATCCGACCACGGGATCGGCTTCTGCGGCCGCCAGATCCTGCAACGCGCTGTGGGACCGACCGGCCTGGACATGCAGTGCGCCGCGCACGGTCCTGGCCACCGGGTCCTCGGGGTGGTGACCGAGGATGTCTTCGGCCAGCACCCGGGCTGCGCTCGGACGTTCCAGCCGCAGTTCGCAGTATGCGAGCAACGCGCGGCTTCGACGTCCGACCGGCGCTTCCGCGCGCACCAACTGCACGAGGCGGTAGAGCTGGGCGCGCGCCTCTCGCCAGCGGCCCGTGCGCATCCACAGATCGGCGAGGTTGCGCCGCGCGTCGACGAGCCCTGGGTCGAGCGCCAGGGCCCGCTCGAATGCATCGACCGCCCCGTCGAGGTCGCCCTGCCCGACGAGGACCACGCCAAGGTTGGACCACGCCTCGTCGAACTCGGGGTTGAGCTGAACGGCGGCCCGAAGGTGTTGCTCCGCCCGGGTGAGGTCGCCGCGCCGCAACATCACGACGCCCAGGTTCGCCCGCGGTTCCGCGAATCGGCCGTGGTACTCGAGTGCGAGCCGAAAACGGGCGTCGGCGTCGTCGAGCCGGCCGGCCTCGAGGGCTTCCACCCCCCGGCGGTTGAGCGCGATCGCCGCGGAAGGCAGGGAGGCAGGCGGCGGCGCGCAGGCGGCGCCGGCCAGGAAGAGGGGGAGAAGTCGCCACATGCGGCCTCTTCGGGTCCCCCGGACGCGGGTTGCCTGGCTCCTGCAGCTTGTCCGCAGTTTCCTTGATCGGGCTGGGCCCGCGGGCGTACCCTGAACCGATGAAATTTCGGGACGTTGCGTCTCGGAGACGCAGTTGAGCGCGCCTCGGGGCGGCCAACGACGCGAGGAAAACAGAAGCGATGTTCGAACGGATCAGGCGAAGCCAGAACCTCGGATTGGGTGTGTTCGGGGCCATCGTCGTCGTCGGCGTGGGTGCTTGGATCGCGAACGGGCCCAATCCCCTCGCAGGTGCCCTCTTTGCCGGTGCGCTGGCGTTTGTGTCGGGGCTCTTCGTGGCCGGCGGCGTGCGGGGCCCCTCGCTCGGACCGCTGGCGGCGGCGGCCCGCGACGTCGCGCGAGGTCAGCGGCCCAAGCGCCCGGCCGAGTTGCCGGACGGAGCCGAGCCGGTCTACGAGGCGCTCGACAAGGCCGCCGACGCGGTCGAAGAACGTTCGGAGCAACACGGCGAAGCGACCCGAGCCGCGAAGGACGAGTCGCAGGGCCTGCGTGAGAAGATGGCGGACCTCGAGGCGCGGCTCGACGAGGTCAACACCGCCCGCAAGAAGGCGGAGCACGAGCTCGAGTCGGCCAAGCGCGAAGTCTTGGAAGCCGAGGGTGTGATCCGGGAGACCGTCGACGAGATCTCGGGAGGACTCGGCGAACAGATGGCGGCGGTCGAACAGACGTCCAGTTCGATGCGGGACATGAGTGAGGCGCTCATGGGCTTGGCCCAGAACGTCGAAGCCCTCGCGTCCAGCGCCGAGGAGTCTTCGTCGAGCATCTTGGAGATGACCGCGACCAACGACGAAGTGGCCGAGAACATGGCGAACCTCGCCGCGTCGGTGCGGGAGACCGTGTCCTCGATCGAAGAGATGGCGTACTCGATCAAGGAGGTCGCACGGAACGTCGACGCGCTTTCGTTGACGGCCGAAGAAACCAGCTCGTCGATGAACGAGATGGACGTGTCGATCGATCAGGTGCAGTCGAACGCGAACGAGACCGCCCGGCTCTCCGAAGAGGTCGCCGTCGACGCCGAAAAGGGCGCGGAGTCGATCCTGAAGATCATCAACGAGATCAACCGAATCAAGGAGACGTCGAGCGAAGCGGTCGCGGTCATCTCGAACCTCGGCAGCCGCATCGAAGCGATCGGCGACATTCTCAACGTCATCGACGACGTGGCCGAGCAGACCAACCTGCTCGCGCTCAACGCCGCCATCATCGCGGCCCAGGCCGGTGAACACGGCAAGGGCTTCGCGGTCGTCGCGGACGAGATCAAGGATCTCGCGGAACGGGCGGGCGCGTCGACCAAGGAGATCGCCGAGCTCATCAAGACGATTCAGGCGGAGTCGAAGAACGCGATCGTCGCGGTGGAACGCGGGGCCTCCACCGTCGACAGCGGCGTGAAGGTCAGTGCGGAAGCCGAGCGCGCGCTCAAGAAGATCCTCTCGTCCTCCCAGAAGTCGACCAGCATGGTGCGCGCGATCGCGCGCGCCACGGTGGAGCAGGCCAAGGGCAGCAAGCAGGTGACCGATGCCATCGGCCGCATCGCGGAGACGGTGCAGCAGATCGCAGCCGCGACCGCCGAGCAGGCGCGGGGCAGCGAGCTCATCATGAAGAGCGCGGAGAAGATGCGGCTCATCACCCAGCACGTGGAGCGGTCCAGCCAGGAGCAAGCGCGCGGCGGACGTCAGATCAGCCAGGCGATCGAGAACATCTCCAACATGGTCAACCACCTGCACCAGTCGCACCGCGCGCAAGCGAAGGGCTCCGAGCAGACCTTGGTCGCCGCGTCCCGGATTCAGCGTCTGACCAAGCAGAGCGAACAGCGCATCCGCAACATGGGCGCCGTGGCAGAGCGGCTGCGCCGCCTGGTGGAGTAGGCTCATCGCCAGCCGCTGAGTGTTGCTGCCCCTGTCGCTGCCGCTGAGCCTGTCGCTGCCGCTGAGCCGGTCGCTGCCGCTGCCGCTGAGCCTGTCGCTGCCGCTGAGTCTGTCGCTGCCGCTGAGTCTGTCGCTGCCGCTGAGCCTGTCGCTGCCGCCGAGTCTGTCGCTGCCGCTGAGCCTGTCGCTGCCGCTGAGTCTGTCGCTGCCGCCGAGTCTGTCGGCCTGTCGCTGCCGCTGAGTCTGTCGCTGCCGCTGAGTCTGTCGCTGCCGCCGAGTCTGTCGCTGCCGCCGAGTCTGTCCGCCAGCGGCCCCTTACTCGTACGGTGGGAACTGCGGCACTTCGGCCGGGATGGGCCAGGAGTCGCCCCACAAGCTCGCACCACCGTCGATGTAGTAGGTCTGGCCCGTGACGAAGTCGGCCTGGGCGGAGCAGAGGTACACGATCAAGTGCGCGACTTCTTCGGCCCCGCCAAGTCGTTTGAGCGGGTTGGCCTTCTTGGCGTCTTCCAGCAAGGAGGGTGGGTACTGCTTGGTCCCGCTCGTCTCGATCACGCCGGGTGCGACCGCGTTGACCCGGACGCCGAACTGGCTCCATTCGATCGCGAGCGTCTTCGTCATGTTGTCGACGCCCGCGCGCGCGGCGCCGGTGTGGACCATGCCAGGGAACCCGCGCGCGACCTGCGCGATGACGTTCACGATGCGGCCGCGCTTTTGCGGGATGAACGCTTTGGTGGCGACCGAGTGGGTGAAGTTCCAGGTGCCGAGCAGGTTGTTCCGGACGACGGCTTCGAACCCCCGCGGCGACAGCTGCGCAGCCGGAGACGGGAACTGGCCCCCGGCGTTGTTCACCAGGACATCGATGCGGCCAAGGGCCTTGGCGGCCGCGTCTACGTAGGCGTCGATCGCGTCCGCTTCTCGGATGTCGCAGGTTGCGTGGTGCACTTCTGCGCCGGCCCGGAGCGCCTTGAGCTTCGCAGCGCTCTCGGCGAGCGGTTCGGGTCGACGTCCGCAGATCGACACGTTCGCGCCCAGCTGCACCAGCTCGGACGCGACCGCGAATCCGATGCCCGTGCCTCCACCGGTGACAATCGCGGTGGTGTCGTCGAAGAGGCCTGCCCGGAAAATCGTCATGTGTTCGAAGGTGGGTTGGAGGAACCAGAGCGGCTTGGACGCGTGGGTGGAAGCGACGAGGGCCGGCCGATCGGCGCCATCTCCCGGACGAGATCCATCAGCTCGTAGATTTCGAACGGCTTGGCGACGCTGGCGGTCACCGCCAGCCGGGCGGCCACCTCTTCGCGCACCGAGCTGGCGGTGATCAAGACGATGGGCACGCTCAGCTCTGGATGGCGGGACCGAAGCTCACGCAGGAACTCTTCTCCGTCCAGCCGCGGCATCATCAGATCGGCCAGGATCACGTCGGGCATGGGCTCGCAGCGTTCGAGCGCCTCGAGGCCGTCGGCGGCCTCACGGACCTGGTAGCCCTCGTGGCGGAGGACGCGGGCGATCATCAGGCGCAGGTCCTCGTCGTCTTCCACGACCAGCACGGTTGGCTCCGCCCCATGTTTCTCCGTCACATTCTGCTCTTACCAGCCATCGGGCCCGGATCAAGACCGATTGTGGCCCCCGCCCGCGGGGGTCTGGGCTGGCAGCGACGACGCCCAGGGCTATGCTCGCGCGGTGTCGGACCAACCCGAATCTCAAGGGGCCGCCGAGCCGGCTGGTGAGCTGTCCGGCCCGCCCGGCGCCACTGAGGGTGCATCCCCAAGTTCTCCGCTCCAGGCTGCGCAGCGGGCGTTCGAGGTGGGAGACTTCGCTCAGGTGCGGGTCTTGACCCGATCGCTCCTCACCCATCAAGACCCCGAGGTGGCTCGGGCAGCGCTGGCGCTGCGCCGACGCACCTCCATCGACCCCGTTCAGGTGGGGGTGCTGGTGTTTTGCCTGCTTCTCTTCGCCTACGTCGTCTGGACCTACGTGCTCTCATGAACTCAGAAATTCTACCCAGGTCGTCTTTGGGGCCCGTCTTCGCGGGGGGACGTCCGTTGCTCTTGGCCCTGCTGTTTGCCGCGTGCGGGGGCGCTGCTGCGTCGGAAGGGGCCGGGCCCGTCACCCCGTCCGATCTCTATCCATTGCACGAGGGTGCGGTGTGGTCGTTCGACGTCGACATCGGGGACGATCACGAGCCGGCGCTCGCCATCTCGCGGGTCTTGTCGCGGCGTGGGAACACCTACGAAGTCCGCAACGATGGGGGCGAGTCGGTCACGTACGAGGTCCGCGAGGATGGGATCTACCGGCCGGCCTCTCAGGCCTATCTGATCCACGGCCCCCTCCGCGAGGGCCGCACCTGGGACGCGGGCTCAGGCCGCACGGCGCGAATCGCCGCAGTGGACCAGCGCATCCCGACGCCCGCCGGCACCTTTGACCGCTGCGTCCGCATCGAAGAGAGCGGGGGCGCCGACGGGCGCCAGATCGCCACGACCTACTGCCCTGGTGTCGGGGTCGTCATTCTGGAAGCTGGAATGACGAGCGAGCTCAGCGGCATGCGCGCGGAAGTGCGCGCCGTGCTGCGCGCCTATTCGCTCGGCGACGATCCGCTCGAGTAGCGCGTGGCCGAGTCCCGCACGCCAGCGATCCAAGCGACGTCCGTCTCCAAGTGGTTCGGTGCTCATGCGGCCGTGGCCGAGGTCTCGTTCGAGATCCAGCCGGGAGAGATCGTCGGGCTGCTCGGACTCAATGGGGCGGGCAAGTCGACCATGCTCCGCATGCTGGTCGGCGCGCTGCAGCCGACGAGTGGCGAGCTCCGCATCCGCGGCGCTCTTGCGGCCACGAATGTCGCGCGCCGCCAGGTCGGCTACCTCCCCGACAGTCCGCCGCTCTTCGACGAGCTCTCGGTCACCCACTACCTCACGACCATCGCGGAGCTGAGGTGTGTCCCGCGGGACCAGCGCAGGCGCCACGTCGCGGAAGTGCTCGAGTCGTGCGCGCTCGGTGAGGTGGCGACCGAGCCCGTCGCGGCGCTCAGCCACGGCTACCGTCAGCGGGTCGGCCTCGCCCAGGCGCTCGTGCACCAACCGGACGTGGTGGTGCTCGACGAACCGATGCAGGGACTCGACCCGATGCAGATCGTGGAACTGCGCGAGCGGATCCGACACCTGCATGGCAACCCCACCGTCGTTCTGAGCACGCACATCCTCGGGGAGATCGCCAAGACCTGCGACCGGCTCCTCGTGTTGCACGAGGGCCGACTCGCCGCGCGCGGTACCTACGACGAGTTTGCCTCGCTCCAGAGCCGCCGGTTGAGGATGCATATCGGCCCGGCCGACATCGACCGCGTCGAAGCTGCGTTTCGACCCCACTGCGTGTCGTTCGAAGCCCATGCGGTTTCGGGTGGTCACCGGCTCGAGCTCGAGACCGACGAAGACCGGCGCGCGGAACTGGTGCGCGCACTGGTCGGCCTGAACGTCGACCTGCTTGGTCTTCGCGCCGAACACGACGCACTCGAAGCCGTGTTCCAGAGTTTTCTCCTGGACCCGGATGCGGAGGGCGCTTCGTGAACGCCCGCTTCGGCGCCATCGTTCGGCGCGAGGTCGGCGCCTACGCCCGCACCCCGATGGGCTGGCTGGTGGCGGCCCTCGTGCTCTCGCTCGACGCGCTGCAGCTCAACGGTGTCGCCATGGGGAGCGAACGTCGTCCGTCCTCCTGGGTGCTCGAGATATTCCTGCTCAATGCCTCTTTTCTGACTGAGGCGCTCGCGGTGCTGCTTACGATGCGGTTGCAACTCGACGAGCGCGAAGCACCGCTCTGGCGTTCGCTCCCGCTGGGCGATGTGGAACTGGTGCTGGGGCGGTTCACCGCGGCGATGCTCTGGCTCGGTGGCATCACCCTCGCGACCCTGTACCTCCCCGCGCTCATCTTCGTGAACGGCCACGTGTCGCTGGCGCACATCGCCACCGGGTACGCGAGCATCCTGCTCGTCGGCGCGCTCGGTCTCGCGATCGGCAGCTGGATGGCGGCGCTCACCCGTCGCCCCCTCACCGCCGCGCTCGCGACCGCGGGCGTGCTCGCGATGCTCGAACTCGGGTACTACGTCGCCACGACGACCTCGCCGCCGTGGCGGGGACTGTTGCGCGATCTCGCGCCCGTGTGGGGCCGGGGACAGAACCTCCGGCGGGGCATCTTCTCGCTCGCCGACGTCGCCTATTACCTGGTGTGCACCACCCTCGTCTTGTCGTTCGCCGTGCGCGCGTTTGCCAGCCGGAGACGATCGTGATCCCGCGCTCTCACGAAGCGCAGCAGCGGATGGCGGCTGGGATCTCCGTCGCGGCCGTCGCCGTGGCGGCGCTCGCGACCTACGGACTGCAGGCGCCGACCTTGGCGAGGTTCGCCGGGTGGACGGTGGGGGTGTCTGCAGGCGCCGCATGGCTCGCCTGGTGGAAGGCCCGGCGGCCCGATCGACCGACCACGGCCACGATGCCTGCGCTCCAGCTCGTCGTCGTCGCCGGGCTCTTGGCTCATGCGGCGTCGACCGATGCGGGGTTGGATCTCCTCGGGGTGGCGCCTGGGCACTGGCTCGATCGAACGCTCGGGTTCGTGGCCGCCGCGGTGCTGGTCGTGGGGTCGCTCGGCCTCGTGGCCGCGGCGCGGGCTTGGTACTCGATCGCGCACAGTCCGGAAGCGCCGCTCGAACGGGTGCGGTACGCCGGGCTGCGCGGCGGGGCCGCCGGGTTGAACCTCGTCGCCGCATGCGCCCTTGTCGCGGCCGCTGGTCTCCGGGATGTGAAAATCGATGTGTCGCTGCTCAAGGTCACCGAGCCGAGCGAGACCACGGCGCGTCTCGTCGCGGATCTGCCCGATGACCTGGACATCCGGCTCTTCTATCCGAGCCGACAAGACGTGTACGAGCGGGTGCGGCCCTACTTCGATCGGCTCGCCGATCTGAACCCGCGCGTGCACGTCGAGCGGCTCGAACACGCGCTCTCGCCGGAACTGACGCGGCAACACCGGGTGCCGTCGGACGGCTACGTCCTACTCTCGCTCGACGAGGACCGCGCGGAACAGGTCGAGGTCGGACTCGACCTGGCGATCGCGCGCTCGCGGCTTCGGACGCTGGACGGACGTGTGCTCGAAGCACTGAGCCGCCTCACCCAGCGCACCCGCGAGGTCCACCTCACCACGGGTCACGGCGAGCGCGGGCAAGGCGGCGCGGAGGCCGCGTCCGAAGAGCGCATCGACACCTTCGTGCGGACCCTTCGCCGGAGCCACGTGGCGGTGCGCAGCCTCGGCCTCGGCCGCGGCCTCGGTTCGGAGATCGCCCCGGCGGTGCCGCTGGTGGTCATCCTCGGTCCGCGGCATGCGTTCTCCGAAGAAGAGTGCAGCGCCGTCGAGCGCTACGTCGCGTCCGGAGGGCGGGTCTTTGCGGCGTTCGACGAAGAGATGTCGCCGGTTGGTTGTCTGCCCGCGGCGCTCGGCGTGGGCCTCGTGCCGGGCGTGCTCGCGAGCGAACGCAACCACGTGTCGCGGAGCCACGACGCGGCCGACCGCGTGCGCATTCTGGCGAAGGCGGCGAGCGACCATCCGGTGGTTGCGCCACTCCGTCGACAACGGAGCGCCGTCCTGTTCGATCGCGCGAACGAACTGCGTCCGCTCGAAGCAGCCGTGGGTGCGACGCGGCGGTTGGTCTTCCCACTCCGCACCGAGGCGGACACCTGGCACGATTTGAACGGAGACCTCGAGCGCGGCCCCGACGAAGCGGCGGCAGCGGCCACCGTGCTCGCGGTTGGCACCGAGCGGACGAGCGGGCGACGCGATGGACGGATCGTGGTGGTCGGCGACGGCTCGATCGCGAGCGACGGTTCGCTCACGACGCGCGCCAACTTCGAGTTGGTGGGCGCGTCGCTCCAATGGCTGCTCGAGGGCCACGGCAACGACCGGGTGATCGTGGGCGTGACGACGAGCGAAGAGGACCGGCCGGTGGAGCACAGTCCTGAAGGCGAGCGGCTCTTCTTTTGGGCCACGAGCTTTGGTGGTCCGCTGCCCTTGTTGCTCATCGGCCTCTGGCGAAGTCGTCGACGGCGTCGCGCGCGGACCCTCCGCAAGGCGGGGAGGTCGGACACAGCGGCAGAGACAGCCGCAGAGACAGCCGCAGAGACAGCCGCAGAGACAGCCGCAGAGACAGCCGCAGAGACAGCCGCAGAGACAGCGGCGGAGACAGCCGCAGAGACAGCCGCAGTGAGCGGCGATGTGGTTTCGGATTCGAGGGAAGAAGAGTGACGCGCGATTTGGCAGAGGTCCCGCGTTTTGGTCTGCACGTCGGCGTGGCCGCGATCTGTCTCGGTGTGTTCGCCTGGGCGGGGGCCGAGGGACCTGGGCCGCAGGCGCCAGGATCGAGTGTGGTGCTCCGCTGTGAGCAACTGACCGAGCTGCGCTATCAGAACGGGGACCGGAGTGTGGCGCTGACGACCGAGGGGGAGCGGGTGTGGATCGACCTCGAAGTCGGCGCGCCTCGGGACGTCGGGCCGCACGGGTCTGAGCAAGCCGGCGCCGGCCGACTTCGGGCCGCGCGGCTGCGAGGCAACGAGCGGGCGGAGGAGGTCGCGTCGGACTTCCAGCTCGTGGCGATCCGCGACATCGGCACGCTGGACGAAACGCAGGCGCGCGCCGTGGGGCTCGGGGCATCGGCGGACAACGCCACGTTGAGTGTCCGCTGCGATGGCAGCACCCACGAGTACGCGATCGGCATCGGCGCCTATGGCAGCGCGTCTCGGTACGTGCGCCATGATGGCGACGTGCTTCTCGTCGACGGTACGTTGCTCAACGAGCTCGAGATCGCCGAGATGCGGCTGGTCGAGCGTCGTTTGCTGCTGGTCTCGCCAAACGATGCGGTGCGTGCTGAGATCGAGGTGGGCGGAGAGACGCTTCAGCTCACCCAGCTCGAGCGTCGTTCGGCGCGCGCCCGCTGGGTCGATTCCGCGGCGCCGGAGACCCGTCGCCGGGACTACGACCGGTTGATGCGGGCGATCTTCGGGCTCTCGGTGGAGGGGGCGCTCGGAGAGGGCGGCGCTCCGGACCTGGCCGAATCGGAGCCCGTCTGTGGAGCCCGCCTCTACGGCATGCGCGATGCGCTTCTCGGCGAGGTCAGGGTGGGGCGGGTAGAGGCTGGGCCGACGGGCGCGATCTGGGTCGGCTCGAGCGATCAACGCGAGGCGACCCGCCTGCTCCCCACGTCCGGAGCGAGCTTGGCCAGGGCGGTCGACCGGCTCGGGGACGCGGCCGAGCCTGCACACTGATCGGGCTCACCGCTCCGGGTCAGCGCTCGAACTTGCCGTCGTCGGGGTCTTTGCCGCGCTTCTTCTCACGGCGCTTGTCGATCAGGAACGCGATGCCGATGGACATGAAGTAGAGCACCACGAGCGGCACCAGCATGATGAGCTGGGAAGCGACATCCGGCGGGGTGAGGAACGCGGCGAGGAAGCTCGCGACCAGGATCCACCAGCGGGCGAACTTCAGTAGCCCGCGCCAAGTGACGAGGCCGATCGCCGAGATGAAGGTGACGACGACGGGCACTTCGAAGACGAGCCCGAACGCGAGCAAGAGCCGCGTGGAGAACGTCAGGTACTCGTCGATCATGATCGTCGGCTGCATGCGGATGTTCTGCGACGGCAACTCGCCCGCGTAGCTGAGGAACGTCTCGAACCCCATCGGGAACACGATGAAGTAGCCAAAGAGGCCGCCGCCTACGAAACAGATCGTGGAGACGAGCACGAACGGGATCGCGAGCAGCTTCTCTTTGCGGTAGAGGCCCGGCGCGAGGAACCCCCAGAGCTGGTAGAAGATCCACGGCGACGCCGCGAGCAACCCGGTGACGATGGAGATCTTGAAGTAGGCCAAGAACGGGTCGACGAGGTTCTTGAAGTGAATCTCCGGCTCGATGCCGAGGGCGGCGTACGCGGCGACGAGGGGATCGAGGATCCACTCGAGCAGGTACTCCTTGAAGAGCCACGCCACGGCGATGCAGGGCACCACGCCATAGACCGAGCGCACCAAACGCGTGCGGAGTTCGGCGAGGTGCTCGAAGAACCCCATCTCCACGTCGTCTTCCGGGTTCGCGGGGTCGCCGTCGCCCGAAGGGAGCGCCGCTGGTTTCACGGTCACTTGGGCGGCTCCGGCGGCAGCTTCGGTGGCGCGAAGTACTCCACGTCCTCGGTCTGGAGCTCCATCGTCGCGTCGTCTCGACGCTTGCGCGCAGCGGCGGGCGGCGGTGGCGCGACCGACGGGGAGGGCGGCGGCACCGATGGCGAGGGCGGCGGCACCGAGGGCGAAGGCGGCGACGGCGCCGCGGCCGACGGGGAACGCGGGGGCACCGACGGGGAGGGCGGCGGCACCGACGCGGGCCCCGACTTGGCCATCGGCTCGAGGCCCGGCAGCGCGATCCGGGTGTGTTCGATCTTCGGCTCAGCCGGGGGAACCGGAGCGCGGCCCACCGGCACATGGGGTACGGGCACATGAGCCACGGGTTCCGGCGCTGCCTCGTCCGATGGCTCGCCGTCGCCGTCTTCCAGGGCCGCTTGCTCGGCCTGCGCGATCTCCTCCTGGAGCCGCAACTCCTCGGCTTGGCGGCGCGCGGTTGCGAGGTCCACGCCTTCGGCGGGTTGCTCCCGCTCCAGATCGTCGGCGGAGAGCTTCTCCGCCCGGCGCGGGCCAGGCTTGCGGGCGAGATCCCGCTGCAGCTCCTTGAGACCGACCGGATCCTCCCGCATCAGCTCGTCGATGCCGGACTGTTTGCGCAGCTCGTTGGACGCGCTGCGCACCTGGCGCAGGCCCTTGCCGACCGCCTTCATCAGCTTCGGCATCTTGTCCGGGCCCACTGCGATGAGCAGCACGACCGCGACAATCATCATCTCTCCGAAACCGATGCCGAACATGGCGGGCTGACTCTAGCAGGATGCCGCCAAACGGCGACGGATGGCTGTGTGGCCCGATCCGCCGTGCTCGAGGCTCCGATCACCTCGTTCTGGCGAGCCGCTTCCCTCCGCGATACCCTGGTCCTTTGGAGGTGGGATTCATGGGTTGGATTAATGGCGGCTCCCGGGTGGGGCTTGCGGCGGTTTTGATGTTGGGCTTGGCGTTCACGGGGTGCGGCGACGACGACACCCCCCCGGACGGCGACGCGGGCGGCGTGGACGCATTGCGGGTCGACACCGGCGGCGGCGGCGAAGACGCCGGTGACTCCGACGACGGCGGTGGCGGCGAAGACACCGGCGGCGGCGAAGACGCGGGCGGCGGCGAAGACGCCGGCATGATGGTCGAGTGCGGCGCCGAAGAAGCGGACTGCGACGGCGTGTGCGTGGACTTCCGCTCCGACGTCGCGCACTGCGGCGGCTGCGACATTGCGTGCGGCTCGGAGCAGGTCTGTGCGTTTGGCAGCTGTTCGGACGCGTGTCCCCGCGGCACGACGGACTGCGATGGGGTCTGCACCCTGCTCGCCAGCGACGACGAGAACTGCGGTCGCTGCGGCAACGCATGCGCGGCCGATTCGGTCTGCCGCGACAGCGCGTGTGCGTGCGTCGGCGATGCGGTCGAGTGTTCGGATGCCTGCGTGGTGCTGGACGAAGACCCGATGAACTGTGGTCGCTGCGGCAACGCATGCGACGCGGGCGAAGTCTGTGACGGTGGCGACTGCGCGGCGATGTGCGCAGACGGCGACACCGACTGCGGCGGCTCCTGCGTCGACACCAGCGGCGATCCCGATCACTGCGGCGGATGCGATGTGGTCTGCGCGGACGGCGCCCGTTGCCTCGACGGCGCCTGCACGTGTCCGCGCGGCGGCGTCGACTGCCGCGGCGTCTGCACGAACACCAACACCAACCCGCTTCACTGCGGTGGCTGCGGCATGGCCTGCGGGGCGGGCGAAGTCTGCACCGGCGGTACATGCACGCTCGACTGTGGCGACGGCGGCATCTCCTGCGGCGACATGTGCGTCGATCCCCGCACCGACCCCGCGCACTGCGGCGGTTGCGACATGGCGTGCGCCGACGGTGAGTCGTGTCGCCTCGGCGAGTGCATCGCCGACTGCGGCGGCCGTCTGACCGACTGCGACGGCTCGTGCGTGGACACCAACACGGACGAGAACAACTGTGGTGACTGTGGCGTCGTGTGTGCCGACCTCGAGACCTGCACCCGCGGCGAATGCCGGGCGGGTGACATCTTCTGCCGCCCGCCGCTCACGAGCTGCGGCGACACCTGCGTCGACACCCGCAACGATCCCGAGAACTGCGGGGACTGCGGCACCGTGTGCGGACGGCGGGAGTTCTGCCGCGACTCGATGTGCGTGGGCATCGGCATCGGCGGCGCCTAGAGCCTCGAGCCAGCACAACCAACGAGAAGGGAGGCGCTCCGAAAGGGGCGCCTCTTTTCTTTGTGCCGACGCGAGTTCGCATCTTGGGGCCTGCCCGCAGCGCACGCGTTCGAGCGCCCGCAGCAGTGCTCCGGCTACTGGTGCCGGACCCGGTACGCCTCGGCGACCGCCACGATCAACTCCAGCGGTTCGGCGAACCAGGCTCCGTCGATGCGGCCCGCGCACTCGCCGCCCTGCAGGTAGACGTCCAAACACGGTCGGTCGGGGCCGAGTGGCTTCTGCGGCGTCGGCTGGGCGCCGGCTTCGAAGCGCGCCACCTCGGGCCAGCTGAACGCCCTTGGGCCCGAGGGAAGGCCGACCACGCAGCCATCGGGTGCGAGCACCAAGACCCGTGGCCGGGTGCGGCGTCTTCGGACAGAGCGCCAGTTGCTGGCCAGCACGACGGGGACCGATGCGCCGAGCACCGCACCGCCGAGCGCGATGCCGGCGGCGACCACCATGCTCCCGGTGAGCCCTCCCGCGTAGAGGCCCGCGAGGCCGCCGGCCGAGCCGGCGGCGAAGAAGTCGAGGGAGCGCCGCCACCAGCCCCCAGGGCCAGCCGCGACGGGGACCTCGAGCGCGCCGGGCACCTCGGCGCGATCGAGCACCTTGGACATGAGGGTGTCGCTGTCGAGCAACGGCCGGGTCGGACCCGCGTCTCGGTAACCCCGCTGGCCGAGCCGTTCGCGGACCCGCTTGCCCAGACCTGCGAGTCCTTCGTGGGCGAGGTCTTTGGGCAGGTCCGACGGGGTGACCAGGAGCCAGGGGGGCGCCGGTGGTTTGCGCGGCACCAAGATGTAGGCGCGGGTCGGCGATTCGAGCGGGACCAGCGCGACTCCGAAGATGGTGTTCCACGGCGCGACGACCCGCGTCGCCACGTTGGGCCAGTACTCGACCCCGTCGCCGTCCAGTCGGATCTTGGCCGTCGGGGGTGGGTGGGTGCGGACGACTTCGTCCTCGATCCATTCACTCATCGGCTGCCAGCCACGGTACGCGAGGACTCGGCGCGGAGCCATCCGCAATCCGCAACCCTCGGGCGGACAGGACGAGGAGGTTCGCGTGCGGGCCTCGACTTCTGCTACGACCGTTTCGATGATCACGCTCAGGTTCGTCCAGGGCACGCTGGAGCTGCACGGTCTCGAGCGTGGCGACCCGCGCACGCCGCCCGAGTGTGTCTGGGATCCGCGGGCTGCGTGCCACCGCGCCGCGGCGATCGACTACGCGCCGATCCTGCTGCGCTTGCACCAGCGCAAAGAGCCCTACGAGGACGAAGCGCGCGCCTACACCACCCTGGACGAGGGACTCCGCGTGCGCCGAACGCCGCGCCCGTACCAGGACGAAGCGCTGAAGGCCTGGCGGGGCGCGCAGGGCCGCGGGCTCGTGGTGCTCCCGACCGGCGCCGGCAAGAGCCACGTGGCGATGATGGCGATCGATGCGCTTCGGCGGAGCACGCTGGTCGTGGCGCCCACGCTCGACCTGGTGCGGCAGTGGCACGACAACTTGCGCACCGCGTTCGACCGACCGGTGGGCATCGTCGGCGGCGGCGACCACACCGTCGAGGATCTGACCGTCACCACCTACGACTCTGCGTACATCCACATGGAGCACCTCGGCAACCGGTTCGGCATCGTGGTGTTCGACGAGTGCCACCACCTGCCCGGCGAGAGCTACGCGCTCGCGGCCCGCTGTTGTCTGGCGCCGTACCGGCTCG
Source organism: Deltaproteobacteria bacterium (assembly GCA_034670305.1). Lineage (GTDB taxonomy): Bacteria > Myxococcota_A > Polyangia > Polyangiales > Houyiibacteriaceae > JAXMNT01. Next base: position 82,376 of record JAXMNT010000026.1, on the reverse strand, counting down.
GGTTGACCGCGACTCCGGAACGCGAGGATGGCCGCGAAGAAGTCATCGACGCGCTCATCGGGCCCATCTGCTACCGGCAAGAGATCGTCGCGATGAGCGGCGACTACCTCGCCGACTACGAGACCATCCACATCCAGGTGGAGTTCTCTCCTGAAGAGCGCCAGGAGTACGAAGAGGCGCGTGCGATCTATCTGGCGTTTCTGCGCAGCCAAGGCATCCGCATGGGCTCGAAGAAGGGCTGGAGCGAGTTCATCCAGCGCAGCGCCCGAAGCGACGAAGGCCGCCGCGCGATGGCGGGCTACCGCAAACAGAAACAGCTCGCGTTCGCGGCGCCAGCCAAGCTCGACTACGTCGGCAACCTGCTCGAGGAACACTGCGACGACCGCGCGATCGTGTTCACGTCGGACAACGCCACCTGCTACGAGATCAGTCGCCGGTTCTTGATCCCGGCCATCACCCACCAGACGAAGATCAGCGAACGCAGCGAAGTGCTCGAGGGCCTGGCGGCGGGCCGGTACCGCGCGGTGGTCACGAGCCGGGTGCTCAACGAAGGCGTCGACGTGCCGGACGCGAACGTGGCGATCGTTGTCAGTGGCAGCGGCAGCGTGCGGGAACACGTGCAGCGGCTCGGCCGCATCCTGCGCAAGGTGGGCGACAAACGCGCCACCCTCTACGAGATCATCACCGCCCAGACCGGCGAGGCCTACACCAGCGAACGACGGAGAGACCACGTTGCTTACAAGTGACCACGTGCTGGCCACCAAGCGGGACGGGGAACTCAAACTCCGCAAGATGGACACGAAGATCCGCAGCCGGGCAGCGGAGATCGCGGCGCGGTACGTGACCATCGCCCGGGCCTCGGTGGGCGAGAGCCGCAGCGAAGTGCTCGAAGCGATGGGCCACGTGAAGGTGGACAACCGCGACGTCAAACTCGCCGATGGCCTGCGGAAGTTGGTGCTCGACCGCTGCGACTTCGAAGTGCAGACGAAGCTCGATCCCGTCGCGCTCCGGCAAGAGGTCTTCACGCGCGCGGCCGACGCGCGCCGCAGCGACGCGTTCGACCGCGATGCGCTGTTGGCCGAGATCGCTTCGAGCCACTCGGTCACCGCCGAGGAGGTGGAGCGGCTGCTCTTCGCGGACCTCAAGAGCGCCCACCGTCTGCTCGCGTTCGACGACATCAGCGGTGCGGAGGTCGCGGTGCACTGGGAACGTTCGCAGGTGCAAGCGGTGCTGCTGCGGGCGGAGTCTGTGACGGTCGAGGTCGAGAGCCAAGACGCCGCCGGCTACCGCGCGCTCTTCCGCACCATGAAGTTCCGGCGGCTGCTCTACCGCATCGAGCCGCTCCCCGAAGCCAAGGGCTACCGCATCACGATCGACGGACCGTTCAGCTTGCTGCAGTCCGTCACGAAGTACGGGCTGCAGCTCGCGCTCGTCTTGCCCGCGATCCGCGCGTGCGACCGGTGGTCGCTCGATGCGAAGATCCGCTGGGGCAAACAGCGCACGAGGCTCCGGTTCCGGGCCGATGGCGGACGCGAGAAGGACGGGGAGGGCGCGCCGGTCGCGTTGCCCGACGAAGTCGAGAAGCTTCGCGCCAAGATGGCCGCCCGCCACGAAAAGGGCACGAGCAAGTGGGCGTGCGAGCCGGCCGAAGCGGTGGTCTCGTTGCCCGGCGTCGGCGAGTGCGTGCCCGACCTGGTCTTCCGCAAGGGCAAGTCGACTGTGTACTTGGAAGTCATGGGATACTGGAGCCGAGACGCGGTTTTCAAACGCGTCGAACTCGCGGAGAAAGGGCTCGCGGTCCCGATGCTCTTCGCCGCATCGACCCGGCTCCGAGTCAGCGAGAAGCTGCTCGCCGAGTCCAAGAGCGCGGCGCTCTACGTCTACAAAGGCGTGATGAGCGCGAAGACGATCGAAGCGAAGCTCGACGCGCTGGTGGGATGAGGAGCTGAGCGCAGGCCACGGCGACCCGACCCCACGCGCGCCGCTCTATGCGGCGGCGCGTTTCTTCAGCTTGAGCAGCGTGTGGTAGGAGTCGCCGAGAAGCGGGTGCGCGCTGACGAGCTCGAAACCGGTCGCGCGGCCGTGTTCGGTCATCTCGTCGATGCCGAGCATCTTGCTGTTGCCGTTCGCGATGCAGCTGAAGTAGAGCGACGTGCCGACGAGGCAGAACCGGCCCGCTTCGAACTCTTGGTTGTCCCAGAAGGGCTCGAGAATGTAGACGGTGGCGTCGTCGTCGATGGCCTGGTGGACCCGCGTCAAAATGGAGCGAATCTCGTCGTCTCCGAAGCAGTCGAGGAACTGACTCATCCACACCACGTCGGCGCCGGTCGGCAGGCTCTGGGCGTCGTCCAGCAAGTCGACCTCCGCGTAGCGAACGCGCTCCGCGAACGGTTGTGCACCGAGCCGCGCCTCGGCGACTTGGAGCTGGCCCGGCAGGTCCACCAACGTGACTTCGACGTCGGGGTCGCGCTTGCAACAGGCCTCCGCCCACTTGCCGGTGTTGCCACCGATGTCGAGCACGTGCCGCGGCGAACCCGCAAACACGAGATCGAGCGCGCAGATGAATGCGTCGTCGGAGTAGAACTGGTCGAACTCGAACCAGGCCTTCTTGACCCCATCCGGCAGCTCGGAGAGCCCTTCGTAGACGGTCGGCCAGTCGCCGAACACCTTGAGTCCTTCGGGCCGGCCGGTTCGGAACGATTCGGTGAGGCGCGCGAGCCCCGCATAACAAACTTCTTGGGTGAAGTTGAAGTTGACCTCGGTCATGCGATCCGCGCGAATGTAGCGACCCACCTTCGTGATCTCGTACGCATTGGATTCGGCATCGCGCGTCAGCAGCCCGGCGCAGAAGCCCGCCTCGCACAACGTCTTGGCCGCGTAGAGCGAGACCGAACACGCCTCTGCCAAGGCAGCCGGCGTCATGGGCCCACGTTTGCGCACCAGCGCGTCCAACAGTCCGAGCTCTTTGATCGCGACCGCCGCCTGAAAGTAGAACGGGCCGAAGGCAATCTTCTGCGCCTCGAACTTCGCTTCGATCGCGGTCAACTCGCGCTCGCTCATGCGGGCCGCTCCGCCGCCACATGCGCAGCCAGAGTCCGGACCGACGTGAAGTGCACCCTGGATTCATCGGTCGACTTGAGGCGCACCCCGTACTTCTTTTCGATCGCCAGCGCGAGCTCCAGTGCGTCGATGCTGTCGAGACCAAGACCCTCGCCGAAGAGCGGGGCGGCGGGGTCGATGTCGGACGGGGTGACGTCCTCCAAGAGCAGCGCTTTGACGATCAGGACACACAGCTCGGCTTCGAGTTCGTCGTTCATGCGTGGCTCCTCGCCGCACGGGTGGTCGGCCGGACTGGTTTCAGAGAATCAGCGGCACCAAGCCCACCGCTGAGCACGTCTGTGGTCGTACGTTTCATTGCAGCCTCCGGAGGAGGCGGCACTTAGCATGACCGCGCTGTCATGTTAAGTGAGGCCGCCGCGCAGGGAGCGGCCTGGTACCGATGCTTGGGCCGTCGGCCGGTCACCAAAGCGCGACGCGCCGAGTTTCATGTTCGGAAGAGCCAGTCGAAGACGGGGCTGCTGATCCCGTAGCCGCGCTTCGCACCGTCTGGCCCGTGGTGGTGCCTCAGGTGGTGGGCGCGGATGGCCCGCAGCAACCGGCCGCCTTCTTGGTCGTGGTGGATGCGGTGGTGGATCGCTTCGTAGAGGAGGTAGGCGACCAGGCTGCCGAGAAAGACGTGGGGCCACAGGACGGGCGCCAACGCGCGTTCGATGCCGAAGAGCAAGAGCATGGCGAGCGACATCTGCCACCAAGTCGCGGCGATGCGGCGTTCGTCCCAGGGGTGGGCGTGGTGGTGTTCGTGGACGAGGAAGCGGAAACCGCGCACGAGTCGGCCGTCTCCACGGAGGTGGAAGAAGAAGCGGTGCATGAGGTACTCGAGCAACATCCAGGCGAGGGCGCCGCTCAGCCACAGGGCGGGGATGGCGAGCATGGCCGGGATTGGCACGGTCACCCCGACTTCGGCGGCTGGGGGTGCGACTTCGAGGCACGCTGAGACGACGGGGGCGAACCAGACGTAGGGGAGCCAGGGGCGCGAGGTCCACAAGGCGTTGCCGAGGTTGCCGGGGAGCAATCGGACGTGTCCGCGGCGCGGCTTGAGTGTGGTGGACTGGCCATCTTCGCCGACCGCGTCGAGGAGGGCTTCGGCTTGGTCGGAGAGGCGGGGCACGCAGGTTGCTTTCTACACCCCGTGGTCCACCCGCGCGACGTTGGACCAGTTGCTCTGGCGTCCTTCTGCAGGGGCAAGGCCCCGACAACTGGTCCGCATCTCTCGACAAACGTCCGAGTCCTGAACCGCGGCGTGGCTGCAAACCCCGTGGTAGGCTGCGCCGACGGAGGGATCCCCTGGAGGCGGAGCGAGAGCCGGCGGTCGACGACCCGACGAAAGACACTCAATCAGGCGGGGCGGAGACGCCTGCGCTCAGCAGCACCGATCCGCTCGCCAAGACGGTTGGCGCCAGCTCCGACGACGACCTCTCCGGCCCTCACGAGGCACCCCCCGGCAAGACGGGCCCGACGATCGTCTACGACGACGACGACGCGGACGAGGGGCCCGATCCGATGATCGGCCGGGTGCTCAGCGGCCTGTACAAGGTCGACAGCCGGATCGGGGAAGGCGGCATGGGCACCGTCTACATGGCGGTCCACATCCACCTCGACAAACCCTTCGCGGTGAAGGTGCTCTCGGACAAAGTCGCCGCCAACAAGAGCGCGATCGACCGCCTCAAACAGGAAGCGCGGGCGGCCAGCAGCATCGACCACGACAACATCGTAGACGTGGTGAGCTTCGACGCGACCGACGACGGCCGTGTGTTCCTCGTCATGGAGATGCTCGAGGGCAAGAGCCTCGCGGACGTGATCGAACCGGGTCCCATGGCGCTGTCCCGGGCGCTGCCGATCGCCCACCAGATGTGCGAGGCGCTGCAGGCTGCCCACGACGGCGGGATCGTGCACCGGGATCTGAAACCCGAGAACGTCTTCATCTGCCGCAAACGGGACTCGGACTTCGTGAAGATCCTCGACTTCGGGATCAGCAAGGTGAAGACCGCCGAAGCCGAACAGGTCCGCATGACGCGCACCGGGCAGCTCGTCGGCACGCCGCTGTACATGTCGCCGGAACAGGCGCGCGGCGAAGCCGACGTCGACCACCGCGCCGACATCTACGCACTCGGCGTCATGCTCTACGAGATGTTGACCGCCCGGCCGCCCTTCGAAGGCGGCAACTACTTCCAGTTGCTCTGGAAACACGGGAACGAGGAGCCCAAACCGCCGAGCGAGTACGTGTCGATGCCGGCCGCCGTCGAAGCGGCGATCTTGAAAGCCCTCGCCAAGGACCCCGCCGACCGGCCACAGAGCATGGCGGCGTTGTCCGCAGCACTCTCGGCTGCCGCGCCCGACATCGACGCGGATCCTGGCCGGCTCATGAGTGTGCCGCCGTCCGCACGGGCGTCTCTGCCCGAGCCGGCTGCTGTCGCCACGCCCGAACCGGTTGCGGGGCCCTCCCGCCTGCCCTGGATCGGTCTGGCCGGTGCGGTCTTGCTGCTCCTCGTCGGCCTCGGCCTCTCGCAGATGGGGGACGATGCGGTCGAGCCGACCACGCGCTTGGAAACCGGGCCCGAAACCGAACCGCCGACCAAAGTGCAGCCCACCGAGATGCCGACCGAGATGCAGGCGGCGCCAACGACCGACCGGCTGCCGGAGGGTGCGTTGACACCGGTCCCGCAGGTCGTTCGTTTCGTGTCCGACCCTCCAGGCGCGACGGTCCTGCGCGGCGACGAGCGACTCGGCGTCACCCCGCTCGAGCTGTCGTTCCCCGAAGGGGAGTCGCTGGAAGTGACGTACCGGCTCCGTGGGTACCGCGCCGCCGGCTTCGAAGGGGTCGCCGCCGAAGGCGCCGTGATCGAAGGGCGCTTGCAACGACGTGCCGGGGTGGGTTCTGCTCCCATGTCGATGACCGAACACCGCACCATGTTGTGACCGCGGTCCGACGCACCGGTCTCTCTTCCGCTTTCGAACGACTTCTGTGATCCGCTTCTCCTTACGCCCTCTTCTCTTCTCGATCGCGATCGGCATGCCGTTGCTGTCGGGCACCTCCGTGCTGCCGCCGAGCGTCGCGTCTGCGCAGGTCAACGATCCCAACGCCGAAGCGCGGGTGTTCTTCGACCGAGGCAACCGCTTGCTGGAGCGCGCCGACCGCGCCCGCGGTGCCCGTCAGCGCGCGTTGCTCGAAGACGCCCTCGAGGCGTTCGTGTCGACGGTGCGGATCGTTCGAAGCCGGAATGCGATCTTCAACGCGGGGCTCGTACTGACCCGCCTCGAGCGACCGGCCGAAGCCTTCGGGTACTTCCGGGAGTACTTGGCGATCGACGGGCTGAGCGCCCAAGAGCGCACCGATGGAGAAGCCCGCATCGCGGAACTTCGGCAGCACGTGGCGGTGCTGCGTGTGGCGAGTGCGCCGGCGGGCGCCCAGGTGTTCGTGGACCGGCTGGACCTCGCGCCCCGCGGCACGACCCCGCTCGAGGTCGCGCTGCCGCCCGGTGCACACGTCGTCTACCTCCGGGCACCCCACCACGCGGACTTCCGAGTCGAAACCAACCTCGTGCTCGGCGAAGCCACCGAGGTGCAGGGGCGCTTGGTCCCCGAGCCGGTGACGTTGATCGTGGAGGTGCCGCCGGCGTCTTCGGGGACCGGCACGCTCAGCCTCGACGGCGCGCCGATTCAGCCAGGGCCGCAGCAGGTGTCGCCCGGTGAACATGAGGTTCGGCTCGAAGCCAGCGGGCGGCCGACCGCGGTGCGCCACGTCGTGCTGGCGCCGGGCGAAGACGGTCGGGTGTCGATCACGCTTGCGCCGCTCGGCCAGGCACGGCTGCGCGTGGCGAGCATCGAGGGGGCTGAAGTTCGGGTCGACGGACGGCTGGTGGGTCAGGGCGAGGTCGACATCGAGGTCGATCCCGGGCCGCACGAGGTGGACGTCCGCGCGCCGGGCCATGCCCGCTACGTCGCGCCGGTCGAAACGCGCGCTGGTGCGACGACGAACGTCGCGGTTCGGCTCGGTGCTGCCGGACAAGGCACCCGGCTCGGGGCGCTGCCGCACGTGGCGCTCGGTGTGACCGCCGCCGCCGCCGCCGTGACGGTGGGACTCATGGTCCGGGCCCTGCGCTTGAAGGACGACTTCGAAGACGCGTGTCCGGGCGGCACGGTGTCTCAGTGCACCTCGATGGCCGACGACGTCGACCGGGCGAACCACCTCGCAGACGGCATCCTCGGAGCGGCTGCTGCGCTCGCGATCACGACGCTCATCCTCTACCTGGTGAACTCGGATGCACCGGACGAACCGTCGGAGGCCGACGTGCAGTTCGGGCTCGCGCCGACCCGCAACGGCGGCGTGGCCACGCTCGGGGGGACGTTCTGATGCGCTTGCTCTGTTGCTTCTGTGCCCTCGCGGCGGTCTCCGGATGTTCGCTCCTCAATGCGCCCGACCGCGACCGGATCGTCGAGGACGCCGGCGGCATGGACGCGCCGCCGATCGACGCAGCCGACGGGGGACAAGACGCCGGGGTCGACACCGGGGACGCGTTCGTGCCGCCGATGGAGGTCTGCGACAACATGGCGGACGACGACCTCGACGGCCTCATCGACTGCGCGGACTTCGACTGCGCCGAGAGCGCGTCGTGCTGCAACGCGGACGTTGGGGTGTCCGTGCTCGATCAGTCGAGCTTCGGCGATCTGAGCGACTGGAACCGGAGCGCGCCCACTCGCATGGAGCCGACGGTCATGGGCGGTGCACTGGTGGACTTCGCGGATCCGAACGGGGTCGTGTTCGAGGACTGCGTCCCCTTCGCGGGCGGGGGCCGCGTGAGCGTGCGCTTCGACGTCACGGGCGAGACATGCACGGACGGAGACTGCGAATACGCGGCGGTCACACTCAGCCCCGTCCGGACCCAGGGCGGACGGCCGCGGTTGGCCGACGAGCTGTCGGTGACGGTCAGCGCAGGCGGCGACTTCTCCGTGACCCAGGCCGGCGACGAATCGTCCTCGGGCAGCCTCGGCATCGGCGAACACTCGGTCGTGATCTCGCTCGTACCCGGGTTCGATGGGGATCGACCGGCGCTCCTTCCGACCGTGCGGATCGGGGCGGACGGCGTCTTCCAGGCGGCGCCGATCGATCTTCGCAACCTTACCCAGACCGGCGCGTGCGCGAACATCGGCGGACTCTTCGTGGCCGTGGAAGGACGCGGCAACGCGATTCACGTCCAAGGCGACGTGGACATCCTCAGTGGCCAATGCACGAACCCGAACCAGTTCGGCACCACCGACAACCCGCTCACGTCTGGCGAAGAACTGGTGCTGACCAGCTCGCTCAGTTTCTCTCCGCCATCCTCTGGAGACGAGTGGGCGGACGAGGCGATCGGATCGCCGGGCCTTTTGTTCGTCGACGGCAACTGGCAAGTCGTCGCCGAAGCCACCAACGACCAACCCGAGATCGAGACGACCGCCGCGGTGGGGTGGTCGATCGGCCATGCCCGACAGACGCCCGGAAGCTGGAACGACCAGTGGCTGAACTCGTCCGAGACGCCTCAGCTCGGCGCGCAGCCGCCGTCGTGCTGGGATGGCACGTGTCCCGGCGCGCCGCCGGCCGACAAGGTGCGCGATCCTTCGCTCTTCGAGGGCGCCGACACGCTCTACGTCCTGTACGCCAAGTCGGCCTTGAACGACGACGCCTACTCGATCCACATCCAGGAGCTGGACGAAGAACCTTCGGTGGGTCCGATCGGCCCGGAGCGGCTGGTCCTCGACGTCGCGCGCGAGACCGACTGCCGCTCGCTCCGGGATCCCTTCCTGGTCTCGAACCCGGGCGATGCGGCGAACGCCTGGCTCTTTTTCACCTGCGTGGCGCGCACCGGCGACACCCACCTGCGCATGCAGAACCTCACGCTGCTGGTGACCATCCGCCCGGTGGAGGGCGAGCCGTCGCTTCCGGTGTTTGCGCCGGGCACCGATTTCGGCCGGTTCGGAGGCGAGATCTTCAACCCCGAGGTGGTCGTGGACCGGACCGATGGGACGGCGCCGGTGTTCCGGCTCTGGTTCGCCGGCTTCATCGACGGCGAAGTGGCGATCGGCCTGGCGCTTGGTCAGCCGAAGGACGGCGCCGACCAGGCACCGACGTTCCAACCCTACCCAGCGAACCCGGTCCTCGAAGCGTCGATGCCTGCGTTCTCCAACGGCTGTGTCGGGTGCTCCATCGAGTCCTTCACGGTCGCGCGGCGAACCGGCACGGCGGACCTGCGGTTTCTCGTGGCACGAAAGGTGCCTATTGGTGAGAGCGGTCGTCGCTTCGAGCTCTTCCCGCTCGACCAGGTCTGGAACCCGCTGAGCCTATGACACACCTCACCTCGTCCCCTCTCGTCTGGTTCGCTTTCGCGGCGTGCTTCGTCGGGTGTGGCGACGCGGGCGACACCTACCCGCCGGTCGGAGTCGACGACGCTGGCGAAACGTTCGATGGCGGCATGGCGCCGGAAGACGTCGGTGCCGGAGCCGACGGTGGGCCCGAATCCAGCCCGCAAGGGCTCCGCGCCGACCCGAGCCGGGTGGCGGGCGAAGCCGACCCGGACGTCGGGCTCGACGCGAACGACTACGTCCTGACCTGTGCCGACGGCGAGGACAACGACGGGAGCGGCATCATCGACTGCGAGGACGCACGTTGCGCCTCGCTCGGTTACTGCTGCACTGGCAACGGCGACTGCTGCACCGACACCTCGGTCGGCACGATGGACCTGACCCTGTGCGGCGCGGATCTCGGCAGCTGCGCACCGACCGCCACGCCGTTCGGTCTCGGTCTCGAGACGACGGCCGAGGGCCTGGTGATGCGGGGTGACGCATTCGGGGAAGGCGGCGCGCTCTTCGGTGCACCGATCGACCTGACCACCCAGCGGGTGGAGCTGAGCGCGACGATCTCGCCGCCCCAGACATGCGGCTCCGATTGTCTCGAGACGACCGTGCTCGGTTTGGTCTCCAACCTGCCCGAGACGGGGGCGGGGGTGCTCGCCGATTCAGAAGTCGCGCTGGTCTACAGCGGCTCGCAGTCGCGGCTGATGCTGCTCGTCGGCGGCCGCGAGCAAGGGCGCCACGACGTGCCCCGCACCGATGACTTCACGGTGGGACTGATCGTGCGACCGACCGGCGATGTGTCGGTGGTGCTCGGGTCGGATACGTTCGACTACGAAACAGTGTTTCTCCCGTCAGAGACGGGGCTTGCGCGGGTTGCGCTCTACGGACGCGCCCGCAACACCGACGCCGGGTCGTTGAGTCCTGCGCGGGTCCGGGCGCTCTCCACGAGGCTGTCTCTCTGCGACATCCCCACCGCTTGGTCGGAGCGCTCCGTCCTGGCCGAGGGAGAGACGCCGACCGTGCACTCGGCCGGCGGCGAAGTGCGGGTCGCGTGGATGCAGAACGACGTCGTTCAGCTCGGCCGCATCGAGGGCGAGACCTTGGTCGTCGGGGAGACCGTGCGCCCGCTCGGCGACGAGACCTTCGAGGATCCGGAACTCGATCACGATGGGACGAACTGGCACTTGTACCTCACGGTGCGGCGCGCCGATGGCTCGCCCACGATCGAGCGCATGCCCGCGGAAGGCGACTCGTTCGGGAACGTCGGGACCGTGGTGCTTCGCGACGCATTCGAACCCGTCGTTGCCCGAACCGAAGGCGGCCTGTTCGTCATGGCGGCGCAGACATCGGCGGGGTGGACCGTGTACCAAGAGGGCGGCAGCGTGCTTCCCGGTGCGGACCTCCACGTGCCCACATCCCGCGATGGCGAGAGCGTGGGCGGACTCGCGCTCTCGGCGCACAACGGCGCGTGGCACCTTCACGTGGCGTACCGCCGCGGCACCCGGACGTCGCTCCGGCTCTTCGTGAGCGACGCGCTCGTCGTCTGGCGGGATCTGGGCGAAGTCCTCAGCGGCTCCGGCCAGGGCTTCGATGCGCTGGGTGTGACCGCGCCGGCCTCCACCTCGACCCCGGAGGGGCTGCGGCTGCTCTACGTGGGCGACGACGGCATGGGCGCGCGGGTCGGTACGACCTTCCGGGTCGCCGCGACCGAAGCCGGCATCATCTGAACGCTGGCGACCGCTTCTTGGCCCGCTTGGGCTGTGTCAGGCCGCGCCAGATCTTCGGGCCCGATCGGGCGGATCTGTCATAGCGGGGCGCAGAGGACCGCTTCGGCCCGCTTTTGAGGGACAATCGAAGGCCCAAGACGACTTCGAGCCTTGGCACGCTCATTGAAGTTACTCTGTTTCCACCGTGTCGCGCTCCCTCCCACTTTCCTGTCTTGCCTGGTCGCTCGCCCTGGCCATGGGATGCGCCGCCTTCGACCTGACCGGGGTCGAGGACGAGGACGCCGGTCCGGATGGAGGGGTGGGCGGCGACCGAGATGCGTCGTTTGCCGATGCGGGCGGTCTGTTCGAGACCGACTTCGGTGGTGTGCCGGCCGATCCCAGCCGCGCGGGAGCATTCTCTGCCGAAGCGCCGGTGCCGCCGGGCATGGACGGTGACGACGCCGCGGCGCTCCGCGCGACCTGCTACGACGCGGTCGACAACGACGCACCGGAAACCGCGGGCGCCGGACTGACCGACTGCGCGGACCCGCAGTGTTCCTCGCTTGCCAGCTGTTGCATCGGCGAGGTCGGTTGCGCCGCGGTCCGCGAAGCGCCCGTGCCGCTCGAGGAGTTCTCCTGTGGCGAAGCCGAGCTCATGGACTGCATTGCGGGTTTGGCGCCGCGCGCGTTCGGCAGCCCGGGTCCGTTCCACGACGCGGGCGGTCTCGCGCCGGGTGGCGACGCGGAATACGACAGCGGCGTGCTCCTGGCCGCACCGCTCGACCTGCGCATCCACCGCGCCGAGATCCGCGCGGGCTTCGAACGCGGCACCTGCACCGGTGAGGCGCGCTGTCTCGAGAGCGTCGCGGTTGGATTCACCACCCATGGAGATCTCAGCAACACCCAGCATGTCGAACCGCTCGTCGCCCTTCAGCTCTCGCCCGCCCGCGGCCGCATGCACCTGCTCGTGGAGGGTCGGGTCGTCGCTCAGACCGATGTGCTTTCGACGTCGAGTGCTGAAGCGTGGACCCTCGAGTTGACGCCCGACGGTCAAGCCCGCGCGACCAGCGACGACGGCCGCATGCTCTCGCACCAGTTTCCGGTCGCCCCGTCGGCCACGCTCGTCGTCTGGGGCCACACGGAGAACCCGAGCGGCGGATTGCCGGACGGGGAGAGCCGCGTGCGTCTCTCCAGTCTGCAGGTCGGACTCTCGGCGTGCGACATGCCGACCACCTGGTCGCCCACCTCGAACCTGCCTCTCTTCGATGGGTCGACACCCATCGTCGACGAGCCCGAGGTGCTGAGCGCCGCCTTCTGGCAGGACGCGGTTTGGCTCGCGTACCGGGTCAGCGACAACGAGATCCGCGTCGCGCGCGAAGGCGATTCTGGTTTCGAGACGGTGTCGCCGCCGACGCTGCCGGAGTGGGCGGACCGGTGGGGTGGGGTGACGCTCGTGGTCGACGCGACGGGGCGGCTGCGGCTGGTGGCGGCCGTCGAAGAAGACATGGACGGCGCGCCCGTGCGCACGGTGTTCATCGATCAGTTCCGAACGGACCTTGGATGGACCGCCCCGGTCGAGCGCACACTCCCGGCGGTCCCCTGGCGTTCGTTTCAACTGCTGCACCACGGCGGCCACGAGATCTTCGTCGCGGTGGACAACGGAGTGCGCGTGTTCGTCCAGCGCCCGGGTCGAGGCGGCTGGGAAGAGACTGGGCTGAACCTGCGGGCCCAGACCGCCGGCGCGATCCACGCGTCGATCACCGTGCACGCGGGGAGCTACCGCCTCTACACGACGTTCGCACGCGGCACCCACCGGCGCATCGCGCTGTGGGCGTCGGATGAGCTCGTCGCGTGGCGGGCAGTCCACGACGAGGTCCTGGCAGAACGAGACGCGCATCCGCTCGGCGCGTCGGGGGCGAGCGCCGTGTCGCAGGGCGATGCGCTGCGGCTCTTCTTCGTCGGTCTGCGCGGAGACCGTTCGGTGGCGTCCGAAGTGCGCCGCACCGCGCCGAGCGACGCTCGTTTTGCAGGTGGCACATGATCGCCAGGGTCAGAGGTGGGGCGTGATGAAGCTCGCGACACTGCTCGTGCTCTCGGTGATCTCGTGCGGAGAGCCGGTCATCGGCGCGGTCGACGCAGGCACCGCGCCGGATGCGGCCGCGAGCGACGTCGGCCCGCGCGGCGACGCACCTGGCCTCTTTGAAGACGCGGGCCTTCCGAACCTCGAACCAGGGCTTCCGCCGATGGATTCGGTCCGGGGCGAGCTCTTCGCGTCGGGCGGCGAAGGCGACGATGCGTCGACCGCCACCAACACCTGTTACGACGGGGACGACAACGACGGTTCGGGCGCGGTCGATTGCGCCGACACCGGCTGCGTGAACCTCGTGAGCTGCTGCGTCGGCACCACCAACTGCTGCGTGCTGCAAGACACGCCGGTCGCGTTCGGGCCCGGCGCGTTCGACGGGTGCGCGGCGCCGGTCACGAGCTGCGCGCCCCTTGGGGCCTGGACCGAGTTCGGCTCCCCGGCCCCGTTCTTTCACGGCGGACTCGCGCTTGGCGGAGACGCGGAGTTCGACAGCGGGCTCGTCGGTCGAGAGGTCGACCTGCGCCGCGAGCAGTTGCACTTCGACGTCTCGTTCGGCCGGCCGGAGTGCACGGACTGTCTCGAGAGTGCGGCGGTGGGCCTGGCGACGACGCGGCCGAGCGGTGCGACCGCGCACGTCGACGCGCTCGTGGGCCTCGAGCTGAGCCCGCGCGAAGTGCTTCTGCTCGTGCACGGCCGGGTGGCCCGAAGGTTCCCGCTCGCGGACCTGACCAACCCCGCTGGACCGTGGTCGTTGACCGTGGCGCCCACGGGAACGGCGACCGTGACCCTGGGGACCGAAGTGTCGGAGGAGGTGCCCTTCATTCCGCCCGCGTCGGCGCACCTCGCGGTGTGGGGACGAAGCGAGAACCCGGACGGGTCGGGACCGGTTGGGGCCCGCCTCTCCGAACTCCAGATCACGGCCTCGGGATGTGACATGCCGCGCGCGTGGAGGGACCGAACGCTGGTCGAGTTCCGCTTGCCCTCGAACCCCACCGCGGTGGAACTCGAGGGCGGCCAACAGCCCTCCCTCGCGCTGGATGCCTCAGGCACGCTGCAGCTCGCGCTCCAGACCAGCACCGGGATCCGGCTCGCCCAACGGGGCGGCACCGAGAGTGGGTTCGTCCTGCGAGGCGAAGACGCCGTGGACACCTCGGACGTCGGGGGACCGCTTGTCGAACCCTCCTTGGTGCTCTCGGACGGCACGCTCATGCTCTACGCCCGGAGCCCGGCGGGGATCCACCGATGGACCTTCGACGGCGCGCGTTTCATCGCACCGATGGGCATCAGCTTGGCGGACGGAGCCTCGCTTCGTGAGGTCAGCGTGGTGTCCATCGCGGCGGAGAGTCACGCCTACCGGTTCGCGATGGTCGCCATGGATGGCGCGGATCTGGTCGCGTACGCGTCGGAGAACGGACTGCTCTGGACGCGGTGGAGCACCGTTCCGACCGGTCTACTTCGGGGCGACGGAGTGAGCGCCCCGTCGCTGCAGGTGGTCCAGGCCGCCTACCAACTCGCGGTGACGGTGCGGCACGGGACGCGCGAACAGATCGCGCTCTTCTCGTCGGCGGAGTTCCTTCACTGGCGGCTGGTCGACGACGAGATCTTGGCGCCCGAGGGGCGCGGCTCGGAGCAACTCGGGGTGCGGCACGCGGCGGCCATGGCCTCCGACGCGCAGGTAGAGATGGTCTACTTCGGCAGCGACGGGCGAGACGACCGACTGCACCGCGCCGTCCGCGTGCTGGCGCCCTGAACGAACTCGGGCGTCGCTGTCGTCAGGTCGCGCCCCCAGGCAGGCGGAAGGTGCCCGCGCGGAAGGCGCGCCAGGTGGCGGCCGGGGTCGCGGGCTGGCGCGCACACCAGCGCATGTAGGCGCGGAAGAGGATGTCGGGGTCGTCCTGCTGGTGTTCGGGCACCTCGAGGGCGTCGGCCCGGAACTGCTCGACCGCCGCGAGCAGGTGCTCGTGGTAGCGCTCGTAGACGACCAGATCTCTGAGCCACTCGCCCCGCGGATGGCTTCCGTCGACCACCTGCCGCGCTTCGGTTTCGAGCGCGTCGAGGTGTTCGGGCGACATCGACAGGATCTCGAGGTCGTACGCGAACTGCACCCCGTCGTGGTGCGCGCCGAGCAGGTGCCGGACGATGCGCGAGGGCGACGAGGCGAGTCCCGAGAAGTCGAGCGGATGCACCGCGCGCTCGCGCAGCAAGAACGGGAACCGCAGCGCGCGCTTCTCGAGCAAGCGCGCCCGCCAGGTGCGGCGGGGTTCGAAGTCGGTGCAGGTGCCGATGCTCTCAGGCCGGAAGAAGACGCGGTGCCACATGCGGGCGACCCCGAGCTGGACCTGCCAGAGGTTCGGGACCTCGTCGGGTGCGAGCATGCCCGACTGGCGAAGTCGCTCCAGGTTCTCCGCGATGGCTCGGGGGAACAGCAGCCCGAGCGCGTGCGCCGGAATGGGGGTTCTCCGCGAAGATGGCGTGGGGCGAGCGGCTGGGTGTGGCTGAGGGTGTGCTGGCGATGCGGTACTCATGAGGGCCTCTTCGGGGACGTGCGCCCGGACATGCGTTTCTGGGAGCGCTCGAGTGCGGTCACTGTCGCCCGGTCCCGAGCCGCCATCGCCTTCAACAGCGCGGCCGGGTCGGCGTCGGTCGCGCCCTGAATCCAGCGAAGCAACGCCTTGTACGCCACGAGGTTCTTGGACGGCTCCGCGTAGAGCGCATCCCGCAGGGCGGGGAAGTCGTGGACCACGCGGGCGAGTGGGTTGAAGCAGAGCTGCAGTGCGCGGCTGCCCGTGATCTCGACCAGGCGCGCGATGACCTCGAGGTCGGCGTCCGCCAGCTCGGCCCGCGTTGCGCCTTCGTCGACCAAGGTGGCCAGGTGCGCGATCGCGTCCTCGAGGTAGTAGAGCCGGTCCGCCTTCTCGAACTCGGAGCCGGCTTCGTCGGCCACCGCCCGCACTTGTTCGAGCACCATCGCGGCGAGCTGGCGGCGGATGGCAAGCAGGTCGCGGGCGAGCGGCACGGGGTCCTCGAACTCGACGAGCACCGGCAGCAGATCGAGCCCGCCGAAGCGCCGGAAGTCCTTCACCCAGTAGCCGCTTCCCACCCGCGCCTCGAGCAGTCCGCCCGCGACGAGGTGGGTCATCGCGCTGCGGACGGTGACCCGGTTGAGCCCGAGCTGTTCGGACAGGGTGCGTTCGGAAGGGAGCCGGGTCTCGGGCGGGTAGGTCCCGTCGAGCACCGCCCGCCGAAGACGTTGGGTGCATTGTTCGACGAGCGGAAGTCGGTCCTTGGACGGCGTCGGCATGTCTGACATATTGGTCCGACCAATGTAGAATGGCAACGCCGAAGCATGCGTGTGCTCACATTGGTCCGACCACTTGCGCTGACCGTTGTCGGGCTGCGCAGAGCACTTGAGCTTGGCCTTTTCGGCGCTCGGTCAGCGGCGGGTGCTGGACCAGAGTTGGCTGATGCGGAAAGTGAGCTCGAGCGCTTGGCGGTAGTTGAGGCGCGGATCGCACAGGGTGGTGTAGTTGCGCTCGAGGTCCTCTTCGGTGAGGCCTTCCGCGCCGCCCATGCACTCGGTCACGTCGTCGCCCGTGAGCTCGAAGTGCACGCCGCCGAAGTAGGTGCCGACTTGGGCGTGCGCCGCCACGCAGCCTTCGAGCTCCGCGAGGATCGCTTCGAAGTTTCGGGTCTTGCGGCCGGAGCTCGTCTCGTGGGTGTTGCCGTGCATCGGGTCGCAGATCCAGAGCACCGGGCGCCCGGTGGCGTGGACCGCTTCGAGGATCGGCGGGAGGGCTTCGCGGATCTTCTTCGCGCCCATCCGGGTGATGAGCACGATCTTGCCGGGCTCGTCGTCCGGGTTGAGCACGTCGAGGAGTGCGAGCACGTCGGCGCCGGTCGCGGTCGGTCCGACCTTGACGCCGATCGGGTTCTGGATGCCGCGGAAGAACTCGATGTGCGCGCCGTCGAGGGTGCGGGTGCGTTCGCCGATCCACGGCAGGTGGGCGCTCAGATCGTAGTGACCGGCGCGGCGGGGCACGGTCTGGGTGAGCGCGGACTCGTAGTGCAGGTTGAGCCCTTCGTGGCTCGTGAAGAACTCGACCCGCTGCAGTTCGCTGGCCGCGCCATCGCCGAGCGACTGCACGAAGCGCAACGAGGACGAGACGGAGTCGACGGTGCGCTGGTAGGCGTCGCGCAGGGAGGCGGAGAGGGTCGCGCTCTCCATGAAGGACAGATCCCAGTACTCCGGGTGGTGCAGGTCCGCGAAGCCGCTGTCGGTCAGGGAGCGGATGAAGTTGAGGGTCATCGCGGCGTGTTTGTAGCCATCGATGAGCAGGCTCGGATCGGCGCGGCGCGCCTCGGGCGTGAACTCCGGGCGGTTGACCAGATCCCCGAAGTAGTTCGGGAGCGTGACGTCGCCAATCGTCTCGTAGGGTTTGGAACGGGGTTTGGCGTACTGGCCCGCGAACCGCCCGATGCGCACGACGGAACGCTCTCCGCCGTGAATCAGCACCATGCTCATCTGGAGCAAGATCTTGAGCTTCGCCGCGATGGGCCCCGGTCGGCAGTCGCTCAGACTCTCCGCGCAGTCGCCGCCTTGCAGCACGAACCGCTTGCCGGCTTGGGCATCGGCGATGAGCGACTTGAGCTTCTCGATCTCGAAGCTCGTCACGAGCGGCGGCAGTTGCCGCAGCGCCGCGACGGCCTCTGCGAGCTCCGCCTCGTCCTCGTAGGGAATCGCCTGCGCGACGTTCTTTTGCCGCCAACTGTCGACCGACCAGCTCATGCGCCACCTTGGCACCCCGCCTCCGCCGAGCAACCCGCAGTCCCTCGGAGCGAACGCTCGCCCCATCGGCGTGCACACCGATCCAAGTCCCCGCTCAGCGGGTTGAGACATGCCCTCGGTAGAGTTCTCGACGCTGTCGCCCCGAAGGCTCGCCCCCGATTGGGTCAGCTCAGGAGGACGTAGAGGACGGGGACCGCTGCACCGATGAGCACCAGTATGCCGCCCCGACCGAGCAGGCCTTTGCGGCCAGGCAGCATGAACAGGCCGCTGGTCGCCAGAAACAAGAGCAGGACCGCGAAGCCGTCCGCGACGTAGGTCCACGCGGCTTTGCCCCGGTTGAGGTGCAGCCAGTTGGCGGCCCTCAGCAGGAAGCGGGGCTCTTGGCCTTCTTCGAAGACTTCGCCGCTCCGCAGATCCACGTGCAACGTCCGGCGGTCGAGGACCACGTCGAGCTCGGTCTCTGATGCTTCGTAGACCTCGACCGGGATCTCCTCGATCTCGAGGGCGCTGAGCACTGCGGCCACGGTCGCGTCCTGGTCCGCGCCCGCTGGCAGGGTGACCTGATGGGTGTGTTCGAAATGCGCGAAGCTCGGGTCCCAGTCCTCGACGTGGTTCACGGCGATGCCGCTGAGCGCGTAGACGAACGTCAGGCCGACGACGAGGTAGCCCGCGTCCCGGTGGAGCGCGCGCAAGGTTCGGCGAAGCGCGGCGCCCCGTTTCTTCGCGGCCGACTTCTCGGAGCTGCCTTCATCGGTTGCGCCGTCTGGGGGAAGCGAACCGTCTTCGGGGCCGTCTTGCCGAGCGGCGGAGTCCAGGTTGTCCCGCCCCGTCATCCGTAGCGTTGCTCGCGCCACGGGTCGCCGACGTTGTGGTAGCCGCGCACCTCCCAGTAGCCGGGGACATCGCGGCGCGAGAACCGGATGCCGGTCAGCCACTTCGCGCTCTTCCAGAAGTACAGGTTCGGCACCACCCCGCGCACCGGCCCACCGTTCGCGCGGGGCAAGCGCCGGCCGCCGATTCGGTGCGCGACCATCACCTCGTCCCGCATCGCCTCTCGGAGCGGCACATTGGCGGTGTAGCCATGCGCGGCTTCAAACACGACATGCCGCGCCGAGGACTTCACCCGGACCCGCCGGGCCAACTCCGTCAGGGTGACCCCTTCGAACCGGGCTCCCAGCACGCTCCAGCCGGTCACACAGTGCACGTCGAGCGCGCGCTCGGTCTGCGGCAACTCGAGCAGCTCCCGGAACGTGAGGAGGAGCGGCGCCTCGACTTCTCCATGCACCCGGATCCGCAGCTCCGAGAGCGACGCCGAACCCATCTGGCCGCCCATCTCCCGCAGCTCGGAGAGGACCCGCTGCCCAGGCGGCAGCCGCGGCCGTCCATCCGGCCGGACCTGCGCACGCGCCTCTGCGGTGAGCTCGTCGTCCAGCATGTACCAACCACCCAGCGCCGCGATCGCGGTGCCTGCGGCGGCCCGCCGGATGAAGGTTCGCCGAGTGTCGCGTTGCTTCGAGTCCACCATGAAGAGTCTACGTGCGACGGCGCCGCGCGTTTCAGATCCTACGAGAGCCGCGCGACCGCGGATCGAAAGGCGGCGGTGATCGCGTCTTGGTGGGGCACCCGGCCGTCCATCACGACGTCTGCGCCGAGCACCCGGCTTCGCTGCACGGCGCGCCCGTTCGCTCCAAACACGATGCCATCCACGCCGGCATCGCCCCCGAGCGAGAAGTCGTTGGCGTCGAGCCAGATCCGGTCGCCCTGGAGGGCCTGGCCGATGCAGGCGTACCCGGACGTCGACCCCGCCTCCAGCAACGCGGGGCCATCCAGGGCCACCTGCCGCTGTCCGAGTCGGGTGCGTTCGTCGAGCTCGACCGCGCGAAGCTCCTCGAAGGGATCGCTCTGCGCGTGGCTGTCGACGCCCACGCTGAGCTTCACCCCAGCGCGCACCAGCGCCGACAGATCCGGCGCTCCGTCTCCGAGGTCGCGCTCGGTCGTTCGGCAGATGCACGCCGTCGCACCGCTCGAGGCCAGGGATGCGACGTCGCTCCGGCGCAGGTGGGTGGCGTGGACAGCGACGAACCGTTCCGAGAGCAGACCGAGTCGCTCGAGCAGACCGACCGGCGTCAGCCCATGCTCGGCAAGACACTCCTGGTTCTCCCGCGGCTGCTCCGACACGTGCATGTGCAGCGGCCATCCACGCGCTTCGCAGTGATCGCGCGCGGCCTCGAGCCATTCCGAACCCGCCGCTCGGACGCTGTGGGGGGCGAGCCCGACCCGCACACCTTCGTCCGACTCGAACCGGGCCGCGATCGCGTCGGCGTCGGCGAGCGCGTGCCCGACCTCCGGATCCGAGAACCGCCGCTGGACCTCGTCGAGGCCGCGTCCGAACCCGCCGCGTTGATAGAGCACGCGCAGCAAGGTGATCCGCAACCCGACGTCCCGCGCCGCCCGAACCACCGCGTCCGCCATCGCGATGCGGTCGGCGTAGGGCTGGCCCTTCGGGTCGTGCTGCACGTAGTGGAACTCACCGACCGCGGTGACGCCGTGGCGGGCGAGTTCCGCGAACGCGAACCGGCTCAAGTCGTAGATCGAGTCCGGATCGAGCCGCCCAGCGAGCTGGTACATCAATCCCCGCCACGACCAGAAGTCGCGGGTCGCCGACGCGTTCACCGATTGCGTACGACCTCGCAGCGCCCGTTGGAACGCGTGCGAGTGCGCGGTGGCGATGCCTGGCAGGATCCATTGATCCCCGACGAGCGCGACCCCACTCGGCGTCCCCGGCGTCACTCGGCACCGACGAGCGCGCGCATCTCGTCTTCCTGACGCTGGCGATCGCGCCGCTCCACCCGCACGCCCTCGAGCCCTGCGGCGACCTCACCCGCGTACGTCTCGTCCCGGTAACACTCGACCAGATCGCGCCCGCGGTAGAGACACCACGGCGAGACGACGTACCGGTTCGCTTTCACGTAGGCGTCGAGCGCGCGCTCGGGTTCGCCGTGGCGGCGGTACTCGCCGCCGACGAATCGGTAGAAGTCGAAACGCGCTTCGCTCTGGGCGATCGACCCCCAACAGAAGATGAGCGCGAGCACGCTGCCCGCCGCCCACGAGAGCGCCTCGGGTGCGCGCCTCAGACGCACGCCGTTGATGGCCGCGGCCGCGACGCACATCGCGCCGATCGTCAGCGCCATGTGGGCGCCCGGCAGGTCGATCCGCATGCCGACGAAGAGCGCCACGCCGATGCCGGCCACCGCGGTCACCATCGCGGTCGTGCTCGTCGGAAGGGAGGCGGGCCACTTCGACTGGACCCACCCCGAGGCGAGCGCTGCGCCTTCGCTCACCCGACGCAGCACCACCGCGGGGAGGAAGAACACGAGCGGGACGAGGATCATGTAGAAACTGAACCAGCCGATGTCGAGGCTCAGACCGAGCTCGGCGCCGATGTGAAACGAGATCGGTGCGCCGAGTGCGACGGCCAGTGCCCACCGGCCCCAGCGCGGCAGGACCTCGTAGCGGGACCCCGCGATGTAGCCGGCGCAGGTGACGAACTGGACCAAGATCGCGCCGGCCGCCATCCACTTCCAGAACGACGCCGGTTCCATCACCCCGAAGAGGGGGAGGCCCTCGGTGGTCGCGGTGTTCAAGAGTGCGCTGAGGTGTTCGCTGCGGCCGAGGCGCTGGAGCGCGTGTCCATCGCGCCAGTCTGGGCTGAGTTTGCCGACCGCGGTGTAGAAGTAGACGATCGCGCAGGTCACGCCGAGCAGGACGTAGCCCCACGCGCTGATCTCGGGGAACTTCCGTTTCGGTGCGGTCGCTTTCAGCTTCTTCGGGTCGAGCACGTCGGGTTTCTTCTCGGGAAGAAACGCGAGCAGGCCGCCGCCGAGTGCCATCGCAACCCGCACCATCCAGATCCACGCCGGGGTGCCCACCGCGGCGCCGGGTCCGAAGAGCCCAAGCGGCGTCGGGCCGCCGCACACCCCGACCACCGTTTCGTAGACGCCGTACCCGAAGAGCGCGCCGCCGATCACCGCGCTCGGGGGCGTGCGCCCCTTGGAGCGCGGAAAGACATCGGCCGCCGCGACTCGCGGAAAGAAGATGAGCGCGAAGAGCAACAGCGAGATGAGGTAGTGGTGCTGGTAGCTGTCCAGCATGCTCATCATCCACGCGTAGGTGTAGAGCCCGAACACCGCCGCGAGACCCAGGCGGTTGGGTTTGGACAGCGCCATCACGAACGCCGCGAAGCCGGTCAGCAGAATGGTCCCGACGTAGAACCCGCTGCTCGGCACCGGCTGCAGGGCGTCGAGGATCCGGAAGTGCGCGACGTTGAAGTCGTTGAACCCGTACCGGCCACCGTGCGGTACGAGATCGAGCCAACAGTCGAACGCCACCATCATCAGCAGCAGGCGCGAGAGCAGCCACGGCCGGACCGGATCGACCGGGCCGTACCAGAAGCCGCCCCAACCCTGTCGGGGAGCGCGTCGTTTCACCCGCGGCGCGGCCGGTGCGTGATCGGGCTGCTTGGGCCGAAAGGCTTCGCCGATGGCCGGTTCGCTGCGCTTCGTGGAAGACGCAGCCGGAATGGACGACTGCTTCTTCTTTTTCTTCTTCTTCCGCTTCTTGCTCATCGCGTGGCCTCCACGATGAGCGCGTCGGGCTCTTGCACTTCACCGGAGGCGCATTCGCGCACGTACACCTGTGGCCGCAGCGCGGTGCCGTCGGGTGTCACGCACCGATTGACCACCTGCACCGAATCGACTCCGTCGACCTCGCACCGGTGCCGCAGAAACGCGTGCACGACCTCGGCCCGATTGCGCCCCAGGTGGTTGACCCACGCGCGGTGAATCACGCTCGTGAGCGCGATCGGCGCTTCACCTTCGTCTCGGCGATCCACCGCTTCGGTCTGGCAGTTGTGCAAGCGGACGGCCGAGAACATGCGCCAAGCGAACCGCTCGTCGTACGGGTCGTCGCGCATGTAGTAGGTCAGCGGGACGAGCAGCTGAAACGCCACGATCGCGAGGATCAGCCGGTTCGTGCGTTTGAGGACCGATCCGCGCGGGGCTTCCGTGTGGTCGGTCGCAGTCGCAGGCGCGCCCCCGTGGGGTGCGGGTTCGGTTGGGGTGTCGGGCACGGCGCGCATCGTCGACCGACCACGGCCCGGCGTCAATCTCCGGGCGATTTTCATATGTGTGATGAAAACCGCACCTAGCAGTCGAGTGTCTAATCGTGAATCTGCGGGACAAATCGAGATCGCGGACGCGGCATCGTTCGTGCTCAGAGGCTACCCATCATGAACCTCCTCTTCGCCATTCCCATCCTTCTCGCCCTGGTGCTGGGCATCGGCACGGTGCTGGGCGGCGGCGATGTGGACGTCGACGTCGATGTGGACGTCGACGTGGACGTCGACGCCGATGCGGACGGGGAGGGGAACGGGGGCGGGGGCTGGCTCTCGCTGCTCTCCTGGTTCGGGGTCGGCCGGGCTCCGGTGTCCGCCATCCTCAGCGCGGGCCTGCTCTCGTTCGGCGCCCTCGGCATGATCCTCAAGCCGAGTCTCGGCGTCACCGTGGCCGCGTTCGTCGCCCTCGCGGTGGCGCCGCTCCTGTCCGGCGTCGTCGGGCAGCTGCTTGGGCGCGTGATGCCCACCAGCGAGAGCTACTCCCTCTCGCGGGACCAACTGGTCGGCTGCGCCGGCGTCGCGCGCATGCGGGTCGGCGGAGACTCCGGCGCGGCGCAGATCCACGACGACGCCGGCACGCTCCACGAGATCCAATGCCGCGCAGACGCACCGCTCGACAAGGGCGAGCGCTTGGTGGTCGTCGACTACGACGACGACTCCGGCCTCTATGTGGTCGTCCCGCTGAGCCCCGAGTCGCGCGCAGTGAGCCGCCTCGAGGCATGACCTCTTCTGGTTCCGCGCCGTTCGCGACGCAGGGACCTCTGTCTGACCTGACCTGACCCCGATGTTGATCCGAGTTCGTCTCGGGTCATCCGGGCGGTGCGGCTTTGGCCGGCTGCATCGCCCGACTGTTCTCGAATGTCCCCAGAAAGGAGACCAACATGGCCATCGGTACCCTCTTCCTCTTCGGCGCGCTTCTGCTCGCCGGACCCTTCGCAGCGGAGGCCCTCGGGCACCCGCTCAGCGGCGGGCTCATCGCGATCATGATGATCGTCGGAGGGCTGAGCGTGGTGCTCAGCGGCGTGCTCACGCTCTTCACACGACTCTACGAACGCACCAAGGCGTCGGAAGCGTTCGTGCGGACTGGCGCGGGCGGGGTGAAGGTCATTCAAGACGGAGGCGCGATCGTCGTCCCCTTCATGCATGAACTTCTGCGGGTCAGTCTGCAGACCCTGAAACTGCAGGTCACGCGCGACAACCAGGACGCGCTCATCACCAAGGACAAGCTGCGCGCCGATGTGCACGCGGAGTTCTTCGTGCGGGTGCAGCCGGAGCGGGAGAGCATTCTCCAAGCGTCGCGCAGCCTCGGGGAGCTCATGGGCGACCCGCAAGCGGTGCGGGGTCTCGTAGAGGACAAGTTGGTCAGCGCGCTGCGCACGGCCGCTGCGAGCAAGACGCTCGAGCAGCTCAACAGCGAGCGGGACGACTTCTTGGCGGAGGTGATGAAGTTCGTCGCCGGCGATCTTCTCTCGAACGGTCTGATTCTCGAGACGGTGACCATCTCGCGCCTCGACCAGACGGACGAGAAGTTCCTCAAGGACTCGAACATCTTCGACGCACAAGGCCGCCGCAAGATCGCGGAGATCACGCAGCAGAACCTGACCGAGCGCAACCGCCTCGTCCGTGAAGGCGAGCGGGCCCGCGCGGAGCAGGACGTCGTGACCACCCAGGAGCTGCTCGAACTCGAGCGGCAAGAGAAAGAGGCGGGCGCCCGTCAACGGGCCGCGATCGAGAAGACCGAACAACAGAGCACGCTCGAAGCCCGCGAAAAGGGCATCGCCGTGCAGAGGCAGCTCGACCTGGCGGAGATCGGGAAGATCCAAGCCTTGGAAGTCGCGGCCCGGGAGCAACAGAGCGCTACGCAGATCGCGGAGCGGGAGAAGGACCGGAAGATCGCCGAAGCCGAGACGCTTCGTGCGGCCGCCGAGAGCGCCCTCGCCGATGCGGAAGTGGAGCGGGAGACCGCGCGCCAGAAGGTGGAGACCGTCCGGGTGAAAGAGGAGGCCGAGCGCGCCCGCGTGAAGTCGGTCATCGAAGCCCAGGCCCAAGCGGAGACCGCGTACGTCTCGGAGATGCGCAAGGCCGATGCGGCCGCCTACGCCAAGCAGAAGCAAGCCGAAGCCATGCGCCAGGCCGCCAACGCGGAAGCGGAAGCGATCCGGATGCGGGCCGAAGCGGAAGCGGAAGCCGAGCGGCAGAAGGCCGACGGCGAGAAGGCGAAGGCCATGGTGCCCGTCGAGGTGGAGCGTGCGCAGGTCGAAGTGGACCGCGAGCGCGTCGAGACGGTCGTCAAGCCAGAGCTGGAGGCCCGGGAAGAGCACGGCAAGGTCGCGCAGGACTTCGAGATCGCGAAGCTGCGGGTCACCGCCGAGAAGGAAGTGCAGATCGCCATGGCGGAAGCCAGCGCCAAGCTCTTCCAGAAGATGGAAGCGACGCTCTACGGCACGCCGGAAGACGTGACGAAGATCCTCGAGTCGGTGGTGCGTGGCCAGAGTCTGGCGCGCACGGTGGGCGGCTTCATCGAAGCGGCCGACGACACCACGCTCGGGGTGCTGAGCAAGGTGGGCGCGGGTGCTTCGGCGCTCGCCTCCGCCGCCACCGCGAAACTCACCGCCGGCAACGACACCACGCCTCCGGACACCTCGTCCGACGACGACCAAGAAGCCGCCTGACGTCACCCAGGCTGCTCAAACGCTGCGCATGAACGCCAGCGAACCGCGAGGGCGGTCTCCTCTCCGGAGGGGGCCGCCCTCTCCCTTTGTCAGAAGCAGAAGCAGAAGCGGAAACGGCGTCGGCCTCGGATTCGGCTTCGGCGTCGGCTTCGGATTCGGCTTCGGCTTCGGCCTCGGATTCGGCTTCGGCCTCGGATTCGGGGTCAGCTTCGGCGTCGGCCTCGGCTTCGGCCTCGGCTTCGGATTCGGGGTCGGCTTCGGCGTCGGCCTCGGCTTCGGCCTCGGCTTCGGCTGTCCGGCGTCGGATTCGGCCTCGGATTCGGCGTCGGCCTCGGCTTCGGATTCGGCTTCGGCTTCGGCTTCGGCTTCGGCTTCGGCCTCGGCTTCGGCCTCGGATTCGGCTTCGGCTTCGGCCTCGGCTTCGGCCTCGGCGACGTGCTTCGGCTTCGGCGGGCCAGGGAGTTGGCTAGAGCCTGCCTGCTATCGGGCACTTTTCCACAACTCGAAGAAAACCGCTCCGCTTTCTCCCGCAAGATCCATGCACATGACGGGAAAAACCAAGGCCAACCGCCGGCACCCTTCGTGCTCATAGCCAGCCCATGACCGAAGTCGTGACCATCGTCTGGCTCGTCGCCGCAATCCTCTACACACGCACGGTGGAGGAGGACGAACTCCAAGGACCGGTCGATGGAAGCCAGGATCGGCGGTTGTCGCGGTTCGGCGGCTTGTCGCTCCTGATCAGCGCCGGACTCCTCTCCCTCGAAGCCTTGGGCCTGGCGCTGACTCCTGGCCTCGGCGTCGTTCTCGTCGGGTTCGTCGGCGTCGGCCTCGCGCCGTTCCTGTCCACCACCATCCACCAATGGGTCGGTCCCCCGGTCACCAGGTCTCCCTCGCCGTTCCGTGGAGCCCAGCACTGACACATCGCACTATGCTCCCGCGGTGCAGCTCGGTCTCTCGGTTCCCTGGGTCTCGTGTGGCCACGACTTCGGTGAGAAGCCGCCCCCGTGGGCCGGCGCGCGCCGGACGGACTTCGGGGAACTGGAACGCGATCTCTCTTCGTGGCGCGCCGACGGGATCCAGGTCGCGCGCTTCTGGCTTCTGGCCGGCGGGGTGAACTACCCGGTGGGGCGCGCGCCCACCTGGAAGGTGCACGCGGGCCACTTTCGTGGCCGTCCAGTCCCGCCCACCGATGCGTTCCTCGCGGATCTCGCGAAGCTCGAGACCGCCTGCGCGAACGCCGGCATGCAGCTCGTGCCTTCGCTGGTCTCGTTCGAGGCGTTCTTCCCGATGGTCGTCCGAAGCGGCGGCGTGATCTCCGGCGGCCTGCGGCACGTGCTGCAATCGGATCCGGACGAGACCTTCGACACGCTCGTCGCGCCGATGCTCGAGGTCATCCGACCGAAGTACGTGCGCGCCTTCGAGATCTGCAACGAACCGGACTGGATCGTGAAGGGCGGCCCGCTGCACGTGCGAAGGGTCGGCGGCCGGTGGGTCCGCACGCGCGATCGGGTGGAGCGACCGGGGCTCGAAGCGTTGCTGGTCGGTCTCAGCCAGCGGGTGGCCGACGCCGGCTTCACGCCCACGGTCGGCTTCGCGCGCTGTCCGGACTGGCTGACCGCAGGAGCGCGCCGGGTGGTCGAGCGCGGCCTCTGGCAAATCCACCACTATCCGACCCCGCTGCTCCGAACCCTCCCGCGCGCCGCGACCCCCAACGCGGTCGTCGGTGAGTTCGCGTCCGCGCAGGGTCCGCGGTTTCACCTCCAGCACATGCGCTGGCCACTCCCCACCGACCACGACCCGAACCAGTACCTGCGCGGCCGCCTCGAACACATTCGAGACCGCGGCTACGTCGGCGCGTGGCTCTGGTCGGCCCGTGCGAAAGACGGCGCCAGCGCGTGGACCGAAACCCAGCGCGCTCAGGTCCGCGCGTTCACCACGCGGTGACGGTCACGCCTTCGCGGCCTTCTTCGCGTCGTCTTTGCCGGCGCCGAGTTTGGCCACGAGTGCCGTGGCCAAAAAGCCCACCACCACGAGACCGAGCACGGTCGCGATCTGTCCGCCGTCCGGCGTGAAGAACTCGGTCGGGTATTTCTCCGGAGCGATCTCCGTCAGCGATTCCGCGGTGACGACCTGGCCCTTGAACAGGTCGCCGATGGCCGGCGCCACGCCGCGCTGGAACGGCCACAAGCCAACGACCGCACCGACGAGCAAACCGAGCAGCGCACCGAGGGTGACCTTCTCGTACTTCTTCAAGAGCCACTGGAGCCCGTTGCTCACGATCAAGACGCCGACCACGACGCCGAGGCCGACCGGCAACACCACGCTCAGAAACGGGTCGCCGAGATCGCCCCACGCGCCGGCTTTGACCGCGACCTTGCACGCATCGACCGCGCCCAAGATCGTGACGTAGACGCCCATGACCAAGAGCAGGTAGCCGCCGCTCACCCCCGGCAGGATCATGGCGCTCGCCCCCGCCACGCCGGCGAGGAACATCATCACGAACCCTTCGTTGTCCGCGCCCCCATCGGACCCGGTCATCTGGAAGTACGCCAGCACCGCCATCGGGACGAACCCGAGCACGGCGCCGATCCAGGTCGCGGAGCTCGCCGGTTTGGCGAGTTTCCAGACCACCGGGACACCACCGAGGGTCAGCCCGATGAACAGGCTGTACATGACCCAGCGGTGAGAGACGACGAGCGACTTCACCGGGCCGGCGAGCAGCACGATCGCCGACAGCGCGGCCACCACGATCACCCCGAGCACGAAGATGGACCGCTTGCGGAACTTCAGGGTCGAGACCTCGGCCACCGCTTTGATGAAGCGTGGGTAGATCCCGGACGCGAGCAACATGGTGCCGCCGCTGATGCCAGGCACCAGGTTGGCCAGGCCCATGAGCAGTCCTCCGACGCCGGCGCGCGCGCCGAGCAGCGCCATCGGCGTGTCGTCGACTTCGGCCACAACGGCCTTCTTCTCCACCACTTCGTCGTCCTGCGCCGCAGCGTCCGCCTTGCTCATGGCCGCCGCCATAGCGCGGATTGCCGGGCGGCACTACCTTCAAGGTGTGACCGACGATTCCTTCGTGACGCTGGAGACCCTGCACGACCCGATGGAAGCGGAGGTCCACCGCGAACTGCTGCAAGACGCGGGCATCGTCGTCGCCACCCCGGGCCTCGAACACCGCCACATGCTCGGCATGATCGGCGGCTACGTGAAGATCTCGATCAAGGTCCGGCAGAGCGATCTGGAGGCGGCGCGCGAGATCCTCACGTCGCTCGAAGACGCCGACGAGATCCTCGAGCCGATCGCCGATCCCAAGCCGCCCGCGGTCGACGGTCCCTACCGCGGCGGTCCGGGCGACGACGAAGAGGGCTACACCGACAAGAAGCTCAAACGCATCGCCGCGTTCGCGTCGCTGGTGCTCACCTTCGGCTCCGGCCACTTCTACGCGCGCCAGATGCACACCGCATGGCTCATCCTCGCGCTCGAAGCCAACGCCATCGGCGCAGCGCTCCTCGGCCACCCGGAGCTCGCGGCCATCGTGCCGGCGCTGATGATCTACGACTTCTTCGGTGGCCTGCGCGCCGTCGACCGCTTCAACGCCGGCGAGATCGCCTCTGCCTCCGCGCAGCTCGCCCGCGTCCCGCTGGTGCTGGCCTTCGCCGGCGCCGCGTACTTCTCCGCGCCTTACCTCGATGAGTTCTTCGCCGACGACGAAGCCCCGGCCGCGGAGACGAGGACGAACTTCACCGCGCCCTGGGAGCACTTTTAGCGTTCAGCGCGGCTCGTACATCGCCGCGCCGCGCGGGCCGAGTGCCACCGAGATGGCGCCGCCCGCGCCGACCTCCGCCTCGCCGCCGCCGAGCACGTCGACGAGCCGCGTGCCGGCCGCGAATCCAGACGGCACCACCGCCGCCGACGACTGGAGCGCGTGGGCGTTGAGCACGATCAACATCCGTTCGTCGCCGAGCGCCCGTTCGTAGGCGAGCAGGCCCGCGTCGGGCGCGTCGCTGAAGCCGTCGTTCTCGCTCGCGTAGCGCACTGTCAAAGAGCCGCGCCGCAGGACTTCGCGCGACGCCCGCAGCTCGAGCAAACGATGCAGCCACTGGTAGGTCTCGCCGTCGGTCCGGAAGCCGCTCTCCCACATGCGCTCGCGGCTGCCCGCGCCGCCCATGCCTCGGAACGCCTGTTCGGTGCCGTAGTAGATGCAGGGGATCGCATCGACGGTGGTCACCAAGAGCAGCGCGAGTGCGACCGACTCGAAGCGATCGAGTTCGCCGCGGATGCGCCAGGTGTCGTGGTTGTCCGCGATCGCCACCCGCGCTTGCCACGGCGAGAGGCCGACGCCGCCCGGCTGGCCGAAGGGGCGGTACGCGCCCGATCCTTCCAGGATGCCGCGGGCGGTGGCGGGCGCGCCGCCGTCGAGCAGCACCGCGTCGACCACGCCGAACTTGAGCGCGAAGTCGAACGCGCCGTCGAGCGCGCCTTCGTCATCCGAGTAGCGCGCGAGCACCGAGGGGTCGCCGCTGAAGACCTCACCGAGCAGCAAGAACCGGTCTTTGCCTTCGCGCGACAGCCGCGCCCGGATCTCGCGTCCGAAGGTCGCCCAGAAGTCCGTCTCCACGTGCGGCACCGCGTCGATGCGGAACCCGTCGAGGTCGAACTCGGTCGCCCAGCGCGCGTAGGTCTCGACGAGTGCGTCGCGCAGCTCGGCTTGTTCGGTGTCGAGGTCCCGCAGGCCGGTGGGGAAGTCGCCGAAGACGCGTTCGTGCGGGTCGCCGAGGTTGCCGTCGCCCCTCCGGTGAAAGTGAGACGCTTCGAGCGTCCACCGTGCGTCGTCGCGCCAGAGCCTCGGCCGGTGCGACCAGACGAGCGGCACGTCGTAGCCCGCGTCGAGGAACGGCGGCTCGACTTCGCCCTCGCTCACCGCTCCGTCGCGATCCAAGTCGTAGCCGAACACGCGGCCGGCGTGGTTCGTCACCACGTCGACGACGACCAGCATCGACCGGTCGTGGGCGGCGCGGACCAGCCGGCGCAGATCGTCGGGGCCGCCGAAGCGTGGGTTCAGCTCGGTGAAGTCGCTCGCCCAGTAGCCGTGGTAGCCGTCTTCGGATTCGGTGCGGTCGACGTTCGCGACGATCGGCGAGATCCACAGCGCGGTCGCGCCGAGTCCCTGGATGTAGTCGAGGCGGCTTTCGAGCCCTGCCCAGTCGCCGCCTTGGTGCCGTTCGAGCGCCCCGCCGACCCCGACGCCATCGAGGTCGTCGTTCCCAGGGTCGCCGTTCTCGAACCGGTCGACGACCACCTGGTAGAGCACCTCGTCCCGCCAGTCGTCGACGTGGGTCGCGACCGGCGGCAACGGCTCCGGCGTAGTGCACGCGGCGAGCGTGCAGAGAAGCGCACCGTGTGCCCACGCGCTGCGCGCGCCGGTCCACCCCCACCCGTCGGTCGACCTACGCACGTCAGGCGACGGCTTCGAGTTTCTCGTCGCCGAGGTTGCCGTCGGCCAGTTCTTCGAGCGCGTGCGCGAGCTCCGGATCGACGAGCGAACGCGCGATCGACTTCGCGAGTTTCGAGCCGAAGGTCCGTGTCGCTGGGTCCATCGACTCGACCAATGCGATCGCCGCGGCCAGCCGACGCTCGGACGAGGCGTGGGGATCCTCGAGCACCGAGACCACCCGCACCCGCGGCACGCGCGCCTCTCGGTACCCTTCGCCGATCAGCTCACGCAGCTTCTTGCGCCACGACTCGGTGGGTTGCCCGCGGCGGTCGAGGAGCGGCAGGGGGTCGCCTTCGTCTCCGAGTGCGTCGGCGATGCGTGCCCGCACCACCACACCCAGCGACTCCGGGACCGGCCCGAGTTCGATCTCGTGTTCGTCGGCGAAGACCTCGCTCGGTCCCTTGCTCGTGATCACCAAGTGGGTCTTCGCGTCGGACTTCGAATACGGCGACTCGACGAGGTCGACCGTCAAGATGTCGCGGTGGCGGATGAACATCTTCTTGCCGAGCATGTCCTTCCACGCGATCCCGTCGGAGCCGATGTCGAGCGGGAAAGGTTGCACGAACCGGTGGACCAGGCGCGCCATCGCCACCCAGCCAACCAGCGCGGGCAGCAGGAGCCAGGCGAAGCTCGAGGGGTCATTCATGCCGAACGCCGCGCCGATCGCGAGCACGCCGATGGGCATGGCGGAGGCGATGCTCCAGGCCGCGAACTTCATGCCGTGTTCGAGACTCGCACCCGCATCTTCCGTTGGGCCGGGTCGAGGTCGAGTGCGTCGAGCAATGCGCGTGCGTCGGGTTCGGGAAGCTGAAGCTCGTAGTTCTGATCGTTGCCGACCAGCTCGACCTTGGCGAGCGTCGTTCCGCCTTCGACCGCGTCGGGCAGGAGCGACGCGCCGGTGATCTCCGCACGCGGAATCTTCAACCCGCCGAGGTGAAGGGTGTCGGAGGTGAGCCGGATTCTGGCGGCGCGGGTCTTGGACGACACGCGTCGCGCCGCCATCAG
This sequence comes from Deltaproteobacteria bacterium, assembly GCA_034670305.1. GTDB lineage: Bacteria > Myxococcota_A > Polyangia > Polyangiales > Houyiibacteriaceae > JAXMNT01. Next base: position 50,004 of record JAXMNT010000026.1, on the reverse strand, counting down.
CGCCGCGACGCACAGGCACACGAGCCAGAGCCCGACGCCGCGGCCCCAGGAGTGGATGAAGGTGGTCACGGTGGCGGTCACCAGTGCGATCAGATCGATCGCGGTCCGCTGCGGGCGCCGGGTCACCACATCGGCGGTCCACGTCGTTGCGGTCGGCTCGGTCTCCACCCTCACACGGATCCGGTCGGCGTCAGGCGTCGTCACGGGCACAGTGTGCCCTCGGTGTGCCCGGTAGGCGACCCGATCGAGCGCGAACGGAGTGGGCGCGATCGCGACCGCCGACCCGTGCCGGTGTTCGTGCCCGATCCGATCCGATCCGCGATCGAACGCGATCAGCGCGACCGCAGGGCGACCGCCAGGGCGCGACCGTGCTACCGGGCGCGCAGCACCATCAGGCTTCGCGCCCCGAGACGCACCGATCCACCTTCGACGGTCGTCTCCGAGATCAGCTCGTCGTAGCTCGCCGCCGGAATGTTCACGTTCTGTGCGGAGTCGGCGCGGTTGATGGCGACGATCACTTCGTCGTCGCACCCGCTGCGTGCGAAGACCCACGTGTCGCGTGCGCTCGAGAGGGTGCGGCGTCGGCCGCGCGAGAGCACGGGGTTCTGCGCCCGCACTTGGCCGAGCCGCGTGACGAGATCCCGGAGCGCGCGTTGATGCGCGTTCAGCGATCCATCGTCCCACGGCATCGTGCGCCGGTTGTCCGGGTCGCCACCACCGGCGAGACCGATCTCGTCGCCGTAGTAGATGAGCGGCACGCCCGGGTTCGTGAAGAGCACGCCGAACGCGACCCCGAGCCGTTCGTAGGGCGCGGCGTCCGAAGGCTGGCTCGGGACCCAGTCCCAGCCGTTGCCCGGGTTCGAGCCTTCGCGGCAGTTGGGGATCTCACCGCTCGCGAAGTGGATCGCCCGCGGGATGTCGTGGTTGCCGATCCACGTCGTCATGATCGCGCTCGGTCCGTAGAAGGTGTCGTTGCCGTCCATGAACGACGCGAGCGCGGACAGATCCCCGTCTGGGCGGAAGACCGCTTCGCAGAGCCGCGCCTTGAGCGGGAAGTCGAATTGCCCGTCCAGCATCTCGTCGGGATCGACGTAGGCCGCGAGCAGTGCTTGGTCGTCGTACGCGAAGGTCTCGCCGACCAGGTAGAAGCGTTCGCCCGCCGGGTCGCTGAACTCGACGTCGACACGGTCCCGCAGATCCGTGAGCCACTCGAAGGGCACGTGTTTGATCGCGTCGAGCCGGTACCCGTCGATGTCGAACTCGCGCGCCCACCAGAGCGCGTCGTCGATCGACCATCGGCGGGCGTCGGTGTTCGTGAAGTCGAAGGGGGGGAGGTAGTCGGTGAACGCGCAGCGGGTGCCCCAGTATGGGTCGTCCCAGAGGTTCTCGCGGCCGCAGCTTCGAATGCGCCCGCCCATGCCCGGGTCGGTCGCGAACCAGTCGCGGTGCGCGGCGTACAGCCCGCTCTCCGAGTCGACGTGGTTCATCACGTAGTCGAAGAGCACCTTGAGCCCGTGGCCGTCGGCGCCGGTCGTACCGTGCGCGGTCTCCACCAAGGTGCGCAGATCCGCTTCGCTTCCGATGCGCGATTCGATCTGTGGGCGCGGGGAGGGCGCGCGCGGGTCGCTGTAGTCGATGTTCGCCGGCGACGGCCAGTACCCGTGGTAGGCGCTGTAGGTGTGCGGATCCGATCCGGGATCGATCGCTTCGCCTGCGGTGTTCCGGTTCTCGTAGGGCGCCGACAACCAGAGGGCGGTGACGCCGAGGTCCGCCAGGTACGGCAGCCGTTCGGTCACGCCCGCCAGATCGCCGCCTTCGTACTGTCCACTCGGACCGCGGCTCGCATCGCCGCCCGAGACGCCGCTCACCTCGTCGCTCGACCCATCCGAGTCGCGGAAGCGATCGACCATCGCGAAGTACATGACGGCGTCGCGCCAGTCGAAGACCGAGACGTCGCCACATGCGGCCCCACAGACGTCGAGCACACTGTTCTCGCCGCCGACGCCGTCCGGTGTGCGGCTCGGGTTGTCGGGATCGGGGATCCAGTCGGCGCCGTCGAGGATGAACTTGTACTCATGGCGTTCGATCGGCTCGATCAACGTCGTGAGCGAAAAGCCGGCACCGTCCGCGACGAGCTCGAGCGCGCCTTCGCTCGGGTTGGTCGGCCAGACGCCGTCGCTGTCGGCGAGCCACGAACCACTGACCCACACCGTGGTCGCTTCGCCCGAGAACGAGAACGTCACTTCGTTGCACGGCGGCGGCGGCGGTCCCGCGTCGACTTCGGGCACGACGATGTCCGCGTCCGAGCAGGACGCGTCCCCCACCCCAGCATCCCCGCAACGCGGCGGCCGGTAGGGCGGCACGACCGACCCGTCGGGCTGCTCGGTATCGATCACGAATCCGCCGTCACCGCCTGGGCAGCCGCCGAGCCCCACCGCGACGATCACCCACCCCATTCGAAACGCATTCGACACCTGAACGATCTACCATGGGGCTTGTGGTCACGCATCCCAGAGTCACGTTGAAAACCACTTGGAATGGGGTGGCTAGGGCAGTCGCCACCAACCGACCACGCAATGCTTTCCATCCGGGGACCAGAAACCCCAATGAAGGACTGGACGGCCGCGATCTGCGGGGTGATCCTCCGCCTTCGACTTGCGGCATGAATCCTGCTCTTTTCAAATCATGCGTGTGGGATCCATGGCCAGAGATCGTCTGAGCGTCGGCGATGTGGTCGGTCCGTACCACCTGCTCGCCGAACGGGCGTGGGGACAGGGCATCTACCGCGCGGCGATCGACACCCGCACGTATGAGAACGTGTCCCTGTGTGAGGTGCTGCCCAAACCGGACACCGACGAGGCGCGCAAGGCGCGACAGCTCACGGAGCTGCGGCACCCGAGCCTGATCTCGCTCCGGGCGATCGAGCAGTACGACGACGTGATGTTCGCGGTCCTCGACGGGGTCGACGGAGCTGCAGCGCCGTTCTCCGAGGCGATGCCTGAGAGCGTTCGAGACCGCATCGTGATGTTCGTGGAGGCCTACTCGGGCATTGCTGCGCTCGCCGAGCAAGGGGTGGTTGGGCTGCCGCTCGGCATCGAGGCCATCGTACTCACGGACGCCGGCCGGGCGTTCGCCCTGCCCTACGACGCATTGCTCCCGCTCGACTGGAAAGAGGGGGCCACCTCTCAGGTCGAAGCGCGTGCGCCCGAGACGATCGAGCGCGGCCAGATGGATGCGCGCTCCGATGTGTTCAGTGCCGCGTCGGTCCTCTTCACGCTGCTGACCGAGAAGCTTCCATTCGCCGGCGCGACCTCCGAAGACCGCATGGGCGCCAAGTTGCGCGGCGACGCCCGCTCGTTGGCGTCCGAACCCTACGTGCCGCGCGCGCTCGTGGACATCGTCGCGACGGCGCTCGACCACACTCCGACCGTGCGCTGGGCCAACCTCGACGACTTCCTCGACCGGGTGTTGATGGCGACGACCGGCGCGCAGCGCTCCCGCATCGCCGCCAAACACATCGAGACCTCCGGCACGTTCCCGATTCCCACCGCTTCCAAGCGGCAGGAGTGGGCGACGGTCATGGACTTCAAGCCGCCCGAGCACTTCGAGGATCCGCCGGCTTCGCCCGCCCCCCCGCGCCGCGCGGCCAAGACGATCATGGGCATCCCCGGCACGGATGTGGCTCGAGAGGCGCGGCGGCAGAGCGAACGCCCGCCCGCGGCCTCCCCGAAACCCGCGGTCGCGACGTTCTCGCCTCCGGTCGAATCGCGGATCACCGACCCGGGTCCGCCACCCGAGATGCCCGGCGCCGTCGTCGAAGTGGTCGAAACGATCAACCCCAGGGATCCGCGCGTGGCCGAAGCACCCGTGGTCGTGGACGTGGCGGTTTCGTCGCCTGACCCGGCCGAGCCTGTGTCCGCGCCCGCATTCGCCGCGGCCCCCGCGTTCCCATCGGCTGCCCCCGCCGCCGCGCCACAGTCGCCCGCGGCTCCCCTGGACTCCGATGCGGAAGAAGACGCGCCTGAGGAAGAAGTCGGCCGGCTGAGTCTCACCGACGAGAAGGTGGAGACCTACTACTGGCTGCTCTGGCCGGTGATGGTCGCGGCCTTCGGTCTGCTCGCGTACGTCTTCTTGAGCAGCTGACGCTCGGCCGCCCTGCACCGGCTGGCGCGGCAGACGGCACTCAGATGGTTCGTGTGCGACTTCATCAGCAGTCGACTGTCTCGTCGTTCGCGACCGCGCTTCGCGAGACGGTTCGTGGAGCGCACGTGGCGCGAGGGAGGCCGACCAGGAATCGGCTTCGACCGATCGCGAGGCTGCGCTAAGGTCGTCGGTCCATGATCCGGTTCCGACTCAACGGTGAGGCGATCGAGACAGACGTCGACCCCCACCTTCCTCTTCTTCACTTCCTCCGCGACCGCGGCTGGACCGGCACCAAAGAAGGCTGCGCCGAAGGCGAGTGTGGCGCGTGCGCGGTGGCGCTCGTGCGCACCGGACCGGACGGCAAGACCCGCTACGTCCCGATGAACGCGTGTCTGATGCTCACCGCATCGGTGCATGGCGAAGAGGTCGTGACGGTCGAAGGCATCGCGAAGGACCCGTCGGCCCTCCATCCGGTGCAGGCGGCGATGGTCGAGCGCGGCGGTTCGCAGTGCGGCTACTGCACGCCGGGTTTCGTCGTCAGCATGTTCGCGGAGTTCTACCGGGACGGCCGCGTCGAGGGCGAACCGGATCTCGAGTCCATCGGCGGCAACCTCTGTCGCTGCACTGGGTACCGCCCGATTCGGGAGGCGCTCGTCTCGCTTCGAACTCCGTCGGAGGCGGACCCGCACCAGAAGCGGCTCGCGTCGCCCGCGCTCGAGGTCCCGAGCCTGCGCACCGAACATTCGGGGGTGCGCTTCGATCGGCCGACCACCCTTGCGGAGCTCTTCGATCTGCTCGAGGCATCGCCCGACGCGAAACTCGTGGGCGGCGGCACCGACGTGGTCGTCGAGGTCAACCAGATGGACCGGCGGTTCGATCATCTGGTCGCGCTGGACGCGATCGGCGAGCTGCGCGGCTTCGAAGAGACCGCCGACGCGCTCGTGCTCGGTGCCGGGGAGCCGCTCGCGTTCCTGGAAGAAGCGCTGCACGGCCGCCTTCCGATGCTCGACGAACTCTTCCCGCTCTTCAGCAGCAGGTTGATTCGCAACCGCGCGACCTTCGGCGGCAACCTCGTGAACGCGTCGCCGATCGGCGATGGACCACCGGCGCTCCTCGCGCTCGATGCGTCACTCGTGCTGGCGCGCAAAGGCGGCGAGCGGACGGTGCCGCTCGACGGGTTCTTCTCCGCCTACCGCAAGACCCAGCTCGAGCCGGGCGAGATCGTGCGCTCGGTGATCGTGCCCAAACCCTTCCCGGACGTGCAGCGCTTCTTCAAGGTGTCCAAGCGCATCCTCGACGACATCTCGACCGTCGCCGCGGGCTTCGCGCTCTGGACCGATGGCGGTCTGATCACCAAAGCGCGGCTCGCCTACGGCGGGGTCGCCGCGACTCCGATGTGCGCGCACGCGGCGCAGGCCGCGCTGGTTGGAAAACCACTCGATCCGAGCGCGCTGGCCGACGTGGTGCCCTTGCTCGAGACGGCCTTCACGCCCATCGACGACCACCGAGGCAGCGCGCGCTACCGCGCCGCGATGGTCTCTCAGCTCATCCTCAAACTCGCGCACGAGGCGCATCCGGAGGCGGCAGAATGACTTCCGGCGCGATCACGAAGAAACGACAGGTGGGTCTCGCGATCCCGCACGAGTCCGCCGCCGAGCACGTCACCGGCGCCGCGCTCTACACCGACGACATCGCACCCCGCATGGCGAACGTGCTGCACGCCTGGCCGGTGTGCGTCGACGTCGCCCACGCGCGGGTCGTGTCGGTCGACGCGTCCGCCGCGCTCGCGATGCCCGGCGTCGCCACCGTGCTCACGCGCGACGACGCGCCGGATGCCAACATCGGCGCCGCGACGCTGGACGAAGACATGTTCCCGGCGGTCGTCCAGTTCCATGGACAGGCCGTCGCGTGGGTGCTCGCCGAATCCGAACCCGAAGCACGCCAAGCCGCGGCGAAGGTCGCCGTCGAGGTCGAAGCGCTCGATCCGATCTTGAGCATCGAAGCCGCGATCGCACACGAGAGCTTTCACACCGAAGCGCTGACGATCGAGCGGCTCGCGGACGGCGCCGAGAACTTGCAGGCGGCGCTCTCGGCGGGCGAGCGGCTCAGCGGCGAGGTGTTCGTCGGCGGTCAGGAACACTTCTACCTGGAGTCGCAGGCGGCGCTCGTCTACCTGGACGAGTCCGGCCAGGTGATGGTGCACGCGAGCACCCAGCACCCGACCGAGACCCAGGCGATCGTGGCGCGCGTGCTCGAGGTCCCGAAACACGCGGTCACCTGCCAGTCGCTCCGGATGGGTGGCGCGTTCGGCGGCAAAGAAGTGCAGGCCAACCTCTGGGCGTGCGTGGCCGCGCTCGGCGCGGTGAAGACCGGGCGGCCCGTGCGGCTCCGGCTCGACCGTCAGCGCGACATGGTGATGACCGGCAAACGCCATCCCTTCCTCGGCCGCTACGACGTGGCGTTCGCGGAGGACGGCCGTTTGCTCGCAGCGGACATCGAGCTGTTCAGCGACGGCGGCTGGAGCCTCGACCTGAGCAAGCCGGTGCTCTTCCGCGCGATGTTCCACGTCGACAACGCCTACAAGCTGCCGAGCGTGCGGGTCCGCGGCCGGGTCTGCAAAACCCACAAGACCTCGCAGACCGCGTTCCGCGGATTCGGCGGCCCGCAGGGCATGGTCGTGATCGAAGAGATCATGGACCGCATCGCGCGCGCCACCGGTTTGGCGCCGCACGTCGTGCGCGCGGCGAACCTGATCGAAGAAGGGGACCACGCCCACTACGGCATGTTGATCAAAGACGCCGGGCGGGCGCGCGACATCTGGCAGAGCCTCACGCAGTCGTCCGAGTTCGAGGCGCGGCTGGCAGCGATCGAAGCGTTCAATGCGATCCACCCGCACAAGAAGCGCGGCCTCGCGATCACGCCGGTGAAGTTCGGGATCTCTTTCACCACCGCGTTCTTCAACCAGGCGGGCGCGCTCGTCCTGCTGTACGCGGATGGCTCGGTGCAGCTTAACCACGGCGGCACCGAGATGGGCCAGGGGCTGCACACGAAGATGCTGCAGATCGCGGCGGACGCGCTCGGCGTGGACCTTCCGGCGATCCGCATGATGCCGACCCGCACCGACAAGGTGCCGAACACCAGTGCCACGGCGGCGTCGAGCGGGACCGATCTCAACGGCGCGGCGGTGCGGGACGCGTGCGACGCGATCCGTGAACGACTGGCGGGCGTGGCGGGTGCGCTCTTCGGATGCGCCGCACATGACATCGTCTTCAGCGCCGGCTTCGTGCATCCGGTCGGGCGCGCGTCCGAGAAGAAGTCCTTCGGCGAGATCGCCAAGACCGCGTACCTGCAGCGGGTGCGGCTCTTCGCGACCGGCTACTACCGCACCCCGAACATCCACTACGACGAAGCCAAAGGCGTCGGCAAACCCTTCCACTACTTCGCGTACGGCGCGGCGGTGACCGAGGTCGAAGTCGATGGATTCACCGGCCAGTACGACGTTCGACGCGTCGACATTCTGCACGACGTCGGCGACTCGCTCTCGCCGCTCGTCGACCGCGGCCAGGTCGAAGGCGGCTTCATGCAAGGCCTCGGTTGGCTCACCCGCGAAGAGCTCGTGTGGGATGCGAAGACCGGCCGGCTCGGCACCCGCGGGGCGAGCACGTACAAGTTGCCGACCCTCGGCGAATGCCCGGAGGCGTTTCACGTGGAGCTCATGCCGCGGGCGACCGAACCGACGGTCATCGGCGGCAGCAAAGCCGTCGGCGAACCTCCGTTGATGCTCGCGCTCAGCGCACGCGAAGCGATCCGCGCCGCGGTGGCGGCGTTCGGAAGCGGCGCGGAACGCGTCGACGTCGCGTGTCCCTCGACACCCGAAGCGGTGTACTGGGCGATCGAGGCCCAGCGGCGCGCGCGCGAGGAACGCGCAGCCGCGGAGGAGTAGGGCGGGGGTCGGTCGCGATCCTCCGGCCTCATTGATACACTCACGCGGCACCCGCGGTGGGCTCCAGCGCAGAGGAACGAGGCCGGACGGGTTGGCTTGTAGGGGGTTGAGGATGCGAGGAACGAAGCTGGTTCAGCTGACGTGGGTGTTGTGTCTGGTCGGCGCGTTGGCGTGCGGAGACGACGACACCGGCGGGGGCGTGGATGCGGGCGTGGACGCCGGCGGCGGAACGGTCGATGGCGGCCTCGACGCCGCGACCCCCCGGGACGCGGGCACCGACGCGCCACCGCGGGCGGACGGCGCCATGGACCGCGACAGCGATGTCGCCGACGGCGCATTCGACGACGCGTCGGTCGAGATGGACGGCGCGGTCGACATGGACGGCGGGTTCATGGACGCGGACGACCTGGACGCCGGGATGGAGATGGACGCGGATCTGGACGGCGGCATCGACGCGCCGATGGACGCCAGCACCTGCAGCCCAGACGCCGGCGCACCGGTGTGCGACGACCCGCCTACTGGCTCGATCGAGATCGCGCCGGCCAACGAAGACCTCGAGTTCGTCGTGCCCGACGGAGTCTGTTCGATCACCATCACCGTGTTCGGCGGCGGTGGCGGCGGCGGTGGCGGGGGCGGCTACAGCATCGGTCGCGGCGGCGCCCAGCGGGTGGTCGGCAACCCCGGCGCCGATGGCGAAGCGCGGCCGTCGGCGACGGAGACGGTCTCGGTGGTGCCCGGCGAGCGCCTCACGATCCGCACTGGCTACGGTGGCGCCGGCGGACAGCCGGGCCGCAACGCGAACATGAGCGGCGCGGGGTACTTCGGTGGACCTGGCGGACCCGCAGGTGTGGGCGGACATGGCGCGGGACCCGGCAGCGGCGGCACCACCGGCGGCGGCACGAACACGCCCGACCGACAAGCGGCGACGGGTGGATCGGGCGGCAGCGGTGGCGGTGGCGGTGCGACCTTGGTCATCCGTCCGTGCGATGTGGTGGCACTTGCCGCGGTGCGCGGCGGCGACGGCGGAGACGGCGGTGCGGCCGGCGGTCCCGTGGAGAACACGGCGGGGACAGGCATCATTCGAGCGCTCGCCCCGGCCGGCGGCGCGGGTGGTGTGCCGGGTGTGGGCGGGGTCGGCGGATTCCTCGGCACCGCGTCCGACGGGGCCGGCGGGCTGGGCAGCACGGCCGGCGGCTTCGGAGAGACCACCGGCACCGCGGGCAACGTAGGCGAACCGGGCAGCGTGACCATCACCTGGTAGTCGGAAGCGGAAGCGGACGCGGGGAGCGGGAGCGACGCGGAAGTGGACGCGGTGGCGGTGGCGGACGCGGTGGCGGAGGCGGAAGCGGACGGAGCGGAAGCCGACGCCGATGCCGACGCCGAAGCCGACGCCGAAGCCGAAGCCGACGCCGAAGCCGACGCCGAAGCCGACGCCGATGCCGACGCCGAAGCCGATGCCGACGCCGAAGCCGACGCCGAAGCCGAAGCCGATGCCGACGCCGAAGCCGACGCCGATGCCGAAGCCGATGCCGATGCCGAAGGCGACGCCGAAGCCGACGCCGAAGGCGACGCCGAAGCCGATGCCGAAGCCGATGCCGACGCCGAAGGCTTCACTCGAGGGCAAGGGCAAGGGCACGGGCACGGGCACGGGCACCCTGTCGGCTAACGCCGACGGGTGGGGGGCGTAGGGTGGGGTGTGGACTATCGTGACGTCGTCGAAGAGGTGTATGCGGATGCGGCGGCGACGCCCAACGCGGCCTTGTGTTGTACTCAGTCGCCCGTCTGGAAGTTGCCGGGGCTCGTCGTCCCGCACGCCATGCTCGAGCGGAACTACGGGTGCGGCAGCACGGTGAACCCGCGCGATCTCGATCGGGTGAACCAGGTTGCGTACATCGGGGTCGGCGCGGGCATGGAAGCGCTGCAGCTCGCCTGGTTCTTGCGCCGGCCGGGCGCGGTGATCGCCCTCGACACGAACGTCGCCATGCTCGATGTGGCCCGCGCCCTTCTGGAAGAAGCGGCCAAGGTGAACGACTGGTTCGACCCTTCGTTCGTCGACCTTCGTGAAGGCGACGCGCTGGCGCTGCCGCTCGACGACGCGTCGGTCGATCTGGTCGCGCAGAACTGCCTCTTCAACATCTTCGAACCAGACGACCTCCAGAGGGCGCTCTCGGAGACCCGGCGTGTCTTGCGTCCGCACGGCGCGCTCGTGCTCAGCGACCCGGTCTCGACGCGCCCCATGCCCGCGCACCTCGCGTCCGATCCGAAGCTGCGTGCGTGGTGCCTCTCGGGCGCGCTCCCGCTCGAGGACTACCTCGCGCGCATCGTCGACGCTGGTTTCGGGACGGTCGAAGTGCGATCCAAGCGCCCTTACCGCATGCTCGACAAAGCGCGCCACGGCCTCGACGAAGACCTCTGGCTCGAGAGCGTGGAGGTGGCCGCGTTCGCCGATCCGATCCCGGACGACGGAGCCTGCATCTTCACCGGCCGGGTCGCGATCTACACCGGCGCGGCGCCGCACTTCGACGACGGCAAGGGCCACTTCCTCTTGCGCGACGTGCCGCTCGGCATCTGCGACAAGACCGCCGCGGCCCTGACCCCGATGCCCGACGTCCACGTCACCGCGTCGACCTGGCACTACCCCGGCGACGGCTGCTGCTGAACGCAAACGAGCGCGGCCGCCTCCGCTCAGCTTCTGAACGCCGGCCCGTGACATCGCGGCTCGATCCCTGACGCAGCCGGTCGGGCGCGCCAAAAACATCAATGATTCCAGCTCACTAGAACCTGGCGTGGAGATTGCGATGTTCCGCCCATGGTTTGCTGGAAATGGTGTGTGTGGAGTGCGTTGCTGCTGACGGCGGTGGCGTGTGAGGGAGCCCCGGAGGGTTCGGTCTCTCAGCCGCTCGGGGCCGTGACGCCCGCGCCCGAGGTGCTCGGGCTGTCCTCTCAGTCTCGGACCGCGCTCGAAGGCGCGCCGATGGCGCGGGTGCTCGTGCTGCCGGAGCGGTTCGCGGCCGAGTCGTTCGTCACGAGCGGTCCGCGCTGGTACGCCATCAGCTGGCACGAAGACGGCCTGACCGTGTCGCTCCACGCGACCGACAACGTGCACGCTGAGCTCTCGCCGCAGGAACTCGAGCGCATCGTGCCTGCGTTCGAAGAAGTCCGCGGGCAACCGGCGCGCACCACCCTCAACGAACAGATCCGCGCCGTCACGTGGACCGAAGACGGGGTCGCGTTCTCGCTCGAGGTCGAGTGCTACGACGCGTTCACCGACCGTCGTTGCACGGACCCGTTTTGGGCGCTGGATCTGGCGGACGAGCTGACCGAGGTGCGCCAGTGAACCGCGCGCTGCTCGGTGTGATGGCGGTGGCGGCGGCGTCTCTGGCGGCGCCTGCCGAGGCCCAGTTCCGATGGGAGCCTGCTGGCACCCTGATGAGTGCGGGTGGCGGTGCACCACGCGCCGGTGCCGGCCGAGTGGACGCCCGAGTGTACGCACCCGGCATGCGCTTTCCGATGGAAGCCGGGCCGGCCTACGCGAACTCGCAGATCTACGGCCCGGGCGGCTACATGGGTCCGAGCGGCGGCCAGTGCGACACCCGGAACTACAGCTACCCCTGGTACGACAACTACTGCGAGAGCCGCAGCTGGGACATGCCGCTGTGCCCGAGTGGACAGGGCCATCAGGGCCAAGACATCCGCCCCGCGACGTGCACCGACAGCGTGCACTGGGTGGTCGCCGGCGCGCCCGGCACGGTCACCAACATCGGCAGCTACTCGGTCTACGTGACCGGCGACGACGGACGCCGCTACGACTACCTGCACATGAACAGTCGCCGCTTGGCCGTGACGCGCGGACAGCGGGTCACGCGCGGTCAGCGCCTCGGTCTCGTGAGCAACGACTTCGGCGGCACCTCCACCACCATCCACCTGCACTTCAACATCCGGATGAACGTCTCCGGCGTCGGCACGGTCTACGCGCCCACGTACATGTCGCTCGTCGAGTCGTACCAGGAGCTCGTCGGCCCGCCGGCGTACCGCGCACAGTATGTCGACCAGACCTTCCCGCTCGCGAGCGCACCGTTCGAGCTCGCGCCGGGAGAAGTGGTCACCGGGCACATCGATCTGCGCAACACCGGATCGGAGACCTGGACGAGCAACACCCGACTCGGCACCAGCAACCCGCGCGACGCCACGAGCCCCATGCAGGGCAGCGACTGGCTCGGTGGTCACCGGGTCACCGGACCCGACGCCAACACCCCGCCGGGCGAAGTCGGCCGGTTCTCCTTCACCGTGCGCGCGCCCGACGCGCCTGGCGACTACCCGCAGTTCTTCAACCTGGTCGAAGAAGGCGTCGCGTGGTTCTCCGACAGCGGCGGTCCCGCGGACGACTTGCTCCAGATCCGGATCACGACGGTGGCGGGGCGCTGCCCGGCGGACATCGGCGCGGACTGGACCTGCGAGGGCGCCGAGCGGGTGCGCTGCAGCGGCGGCGCGGTGGAACGCGAGGCGTGCGCGGGCTGTGCGGCGGGCGAATGCGATCCCGGCGGACCGGCCGACGCGGACGGGGATGGACACAACACGAGCGTGGACTGCGACGACACCGACGCGACCATCTACCCGGGCGCAGCGGACATGTGCGGCGACGGCATCGACCAGAACTGCGATGGTGTCGACGCGTGCGGCGTGGACGCCGGTGCGCGAGACGCGGGACCGGGCAGTGACGCCGGCCCGAGTGCAGACGCCGGACCGACCGGTGGCGACGCTTCCGCGATGACCCCGACGGGCGGCCTCGTGGTCGGTGGTTGTTCCGCCGGAGGTACGCAGGGCGCAGCGTGGGCGTGGTTCGGCGTGGTGTGCGTCGGACTCAGTCGGCGAAGCCGACGCCGGTCGCGCTGACTTCGAGCAGGTCGAACGCCGGCGTGCCGTAGTCGGCGCGTCCGGTGAAGACGTGCAGGTTCGGTCCGACGTGGACTTCGCCTGCGCTGTGGGTGTGCCCACAGAGCACCGTGATGTGCCGGTCGGGATTCTCGCGGGCTGCGTGGCGCAACACCTTGCCCACCGCGTCGCAGGTGAAGAAGGGCAACCACGCGTCGTTCGAGACCTCGCCGTCGTGCCAGCACGCGGCGCGAAACGGCGGCACATGGGTCACGAAGAGCACGTGCTTGGCCAGTTGAAAGGCCTCGTCGAGCCGGGTCTGTGCGAGCGCAGCTTCCTGATCTCCGAGCCGACGCAAGCGGGCGAGCAGCTCGCTCCAATCCGGCGTCGCGAGATCGCGGATCATCAAGAAGTCGTTCAGGCGCACGTCCGTGCCCTCGGGGTTGCCGAGACGTGCATCGCCCCATCCGTCGACGCCCGTGATCGCGACGCCATCCATCAGCTCGCGGGCCGGCTGGACCGAGAGGTACGAGCCGATGGATGCAGAGAGCGCGGTCATCTCGGCGCGCACCGTGTCGATGTCGCTCCGGTAGAAGTCGTGGTTGCCGAGCACGAAGTCGCACGGGAGGCGGGCGCCCTCGGCCATCGTGCGGAGCAACGGCGTGAGGTTCGTGGCTTCGGCGATGTCGCCGCTGACGATGAACGCGTCCGGCCGGGTCCGCGCCACCTGCTGTCCATAGAGGCGCGCGCCATCGGCGCCGACGAAGTTGAGGTGAATGTCGGTGCCCCAGGCGACCCGCATGCCTGAGTGTACACTTCATTCATTAACACTACGGGCCTGGCCCGCTTCGCGGGACTGGCGGCCCTAATTCGCGCCCGTCGCTGCCTGCACGTGCTCGCCGCCTTCAGCGTGTGCGATGAAGAAGCAATTGGGACGCTTGGCGGCTGCGCGCGTCCAGGCGCTCCTTTTGCTTGCTTGGGGGCACGGCCCCCAAACCCCGTCCCGGGGACACGGCTGGCTCGCTTCGCTCGGCTGCACCGTGTCGGTTCGGCGCTCTGGGATCACTTGGGGAGTGCACCAGTTGCTCGCCCTGCGGGCTGCGCAGGTGCACGTCAGCGAGTCGCCTGACTCGTGGGCGCTGTTCGGGCCTGGCTCGCTTCGCGGGACTGGCGGCCGAGGCCGACTCCGAAGCCGAAGCCGAGGCCGACTCCGAAGCCGATGCCGATGCCGAAGCCGATGCCGATGCCGATGCCGATGCCGAAGCCGATGCCGAAGCCGACTCCGATGCCGAAGCCGATGCCGAAGCCGATGCCGATGCCGATGGCGAAGCCGATGCCGAAGCCGATGCCGATGCCGATGCCGAGGCCGAGGCCGTCGGTGCCGGTGCCGGTGCCGGTGCCGGTGGTGTCAGCGGCAGTAGCCGAGGTTGACGGGGTGGCGGCCGCTTTGGAGGACGGAGACGGCGCAGTTGGGTTCCACGTTGGCGCAGTAGCCGAGGTTGACGGGGTGGTGGCCGGCTTGGAGGAGGGCCTGGGCGCAGTAGGGTTCGGCGCGGGTGCTGCTGCAGTAGCCAAGGTTCACGGGGTGGTGGCCGGCCTGCAGGAGAGACGACGCGCAGACGGGTTCGACGTTGGCGCAGTAGCCGAGGTTGACGGGGTGGTGGCCGGCGCGGAGCAGCGCGTCGGCGCAGTAGGGTTCGGCTCGCTCGCAGTAGCCTGCGTTGACGGGGTGGTGGCCGACCTGGACGAGGGTCGCGCGGCAGTTGGGCGCCGCTCGGTGGTGCCCTCGCGGTCGGTGTCCGCGTCCGCGCCGGCGATGGGCGTGCCCGTGGCCGTGAGCGCCCTGTTGCACGTATCCGCGTTGTCCGCGCTGCCCGCGCTGTCCGCGTTGGGCATCGGCGCCTGCGCCGAGCCCCATCGTCATCGCCAACGCCAACCCGATCCCGATCCACTTCTGCATGCCGTCCCCTGTCTTGAGCCAGTCGCTTCGAACCCGAGTGCTTCGAATGCGTTGTCAGGGTGGGACGGGGGTCACGACAAAAAAGTCAGACCGGCGTGTCGGCCGACACGGCGAAGTCGAGCGAAGCGAGCGAGGCATGTCACCGGGACCGCTACGCGCGGCTCAGCGGAGCGGCTGGAAGCCTTCGCACGCACGGTCGACGCCCCCGTCGTCGCGCACGCAGGCGACCTCGCACGCAGCGGTTGGTCCCGTGACCCCGACCGGTGCTTGCACCGCGGTCTGGCCGCGCGGTGCGTGGGCAAAACCAATCCGGTACGAGCCCCCGGGGCTCGGGCGGAACTGGAACTCGAGGTGGCACGGATGTTCGAGCACCTTGACGCTGCGGTACCCGACGCCCGTGATGGTCCGGGTGCAGTTGCTTCCACACGATTCCTGCGAGCGGTAGGTGTACTGCTCCGACCGCAGCCCGATCTGCGCCGCCTGAACGCGCCACACCGCGGGTTCGGCGGCGACCGAGATGCCCAGCGCGTGTTCGCCCTGGCGGACGGCGCGTACGATCCGTCCCTGGTTGCCGACGTGGATCTCTTCGCGTGCGGCGTACGTGTGTGCGGCGGGGTAATTGCTGAGCCAGCGCACCGTGGCTTGGGGCGTCGAGGCGTGGGCCGTCTCGTAGGGATGCACGGGGACGCACGGTTGCGACGCGCCGAACGCCGGGCACTCGAAGTCCACGACATGTCCGCAACCGCGCGCCCGGTAGTGCGCGTGATCGGTGAAGAAGGGATCCTCGAAGAAGGGCAGGCCGAGGGGCGAGACGTCGATCTCGGAGAGGTCGCAGTCGAACTCGCTGGCCAGGTGCGTGCGCACGTCGTGGACCGGACGAAGCGTTTCGCCCCGGATGCATCCGACCAGCAACAGCGCCAACCACACGCAGAGTGGACGGGCGCGGTTCATCGGACCCTCCAGATCGGGATCTGCAACCCCAGGCCGAACGAGAACTCCGAGTGCCCGCGGCTGCCGTCGAGGTCGGCTTCGCCGTATCGATAGACGCGCCAGCTGGCCGTCAGAGAAGTCCGAACGAAGGTGCCGACCTCCACACCCACCTGAGGTCCGGCGACGAGACCATCGCGCGCACTCCCGGCAGACTGATCCTCCGGAGCCACGCGCGACCAGCCGAAGTCGCCGCCGACGAAGATCGTCGTGCGTGCGAACGTGGCGCGGAGCCGAGCGAAGAACGCCACGTCGGTGCGGCGGGTGAACTCGAGTTCGTCGTTCAAGTCCGACAGGTCGCGTGGGAAGAACAGCACGCCGCTTCGCGCCTCCCCGCCCACGACGACCGCGGCGCCGAGCGGCACGTGCAGGCGGAGTGTGCCGACCGCGTGGAACCGGTCGAGCGCGGCGTCGCCGAGCGACCCGCCCCCGTCGGCGGCGATCTCGAGGCGCGGGACGCGGAAGTAGCCGAGTTCGTCGCGCCGGGGCGCGTGCTCCTCGATGTGCCCTTCGAGCACCGGCGTGTTCCAGCGGGACTGAGCGGCGGCCGGCGAAGGACACGCGGAGGCCACCCAGAGAAGAAGACAGGCGACCGAGGTCGCCCAGGGGGAGAGGGAGTGCATGGGTCCCTCCTCGAAACCGTGGGCCGCCGGTTGCGTGCTCGAGCAGACTTCCCGAGCCGACGCCGACGCCGACGGCGAAGCCGACGCCGAAGCCGAAGCCGATACCGAAGCCGATGCCGGCCGATGCCGATGCCGACAGCGACGCACCCCGTAGCTTCCGCCCCCTTCTCGGGAGGGTTTGGCTGGCCCGTGGGTTGTCCGACCGTAGCGGTCTGGGCGGCACCGCGTAAAGGAGGCCTTCGGCCCCAGCTTCGCTGGCTTCGCTTCGCTCGTCCTTGACCCGGCACCGCCCAGACCGCTGGGGGGCGCTGCGCGCCCTCGGGCGAGTTCACGCTCGGCGCACAACGACCGGGAGGTCAACATGCTGGTATTCGACAAGTCGCTGCTTCTGCTTTCTACGCTGGTTCGCGAGGTTCTGCCTCGCATTCGCGAGGCGAGTCTCAAGTCGCAACTCCGGCGCGCCGCGCAGGCGGTCCCGCTCTTGATCGCCGAGTCGCGGAGCGCGCGCGGGGGGCGGAACCCGGACGGCTTTTCTCGAGCTCTTGGCGAGGCCCGCGAAGTGAAGGCGGCTCTGCAGGTCGCAGGCGTGATGGGGTACGTGGAGGCGAGCGACGAGGTCTACGACCTGGCGGACCACGTCTGCGCGATGTTGTTCAAGCTTAGTCGCGGATAGCTTGGCGAAGCTGAGCGGAGCGTCCGTTGGGCGCTCCGCTTTCGTGTGATGGAGCCGAAGCTGGCGGCGTTGCTACAGCACGTTCGCGCGTTCGAGGAACGTGCGCATCGTTTGCCAGTAGCGGGCGTCGTGGGGGAGGTCGTTGTGGCCGCAGTCGTAGAGCAGGAGTTCGGATCCGGGCCTGGCTTGCGCGAGGCGTCGTCCATGCGCGACGGGGATCACGCGGTCGTGTTCGCCGTGCACGACGAGCAGCGGGCCGTTGTACTCCGCGAGGGCGGGCAGGGTCTCGAAGCGGTCGACCATCAGCGATCGCGGAAGCCGCATCGCCGCCACCAGATCGGTGACGCTGGTGAAGGTGGACTCGAGAATCAACGCGCGCGGCGCGTGGGAACGCAGGAGCGTGCCGACGGCGCCGCCGCCAAGCGAACGCCCGTGGTAGACGATGCGCGCCGGGTCGATGAGGGGGTGGGCGACCATCTTCGCGTGCAGCAGCCGAAGATCCGCTGCGATGTGGGCTTCGCTCGGGCTGCCGGCGCTGCGTCCGTAGCCGCGGTACTCCGCGAGCACGACGCTGACGCCCATGTCGAGCCACGGGTTCATCTCGTCCCGCCAGAAGTCGATGAGCTCTCCGTTGCCGTGGGTGAACAGGACGACGGGGCTTGGGCCGGTGACGTTCCGGCCGCGCAAGAACCACGCTTCGACCGGTCCCTCCGGGGATTCGATCCACCACGCTTCGAAGTCCTCGGTGTTCGGTGGCGGCGCGGCAACGGCCACGCGAGGGCGCGGAAAGAGCAGCGCGCGCTGCAACGTCACGAGTCCGAACACGGTCCCCACAATGAGGGCGAGCAGTCCCGCTGCCAAGCGGAGGTCGGCGCGGCGCTGAGTCGCGTGCTCTCGAAGCGCGGTCATGCCGGGCACCAACGTCTCGCTGGTACACTCCGATTCCATGAACCGTTCCGCGCCATCCGTCTTCGCTCGACTCGTCCTGATCGCAGGGATGGTCGCCGTGTGTCTCGCGCCGGCCTGGGCTTCGGCCGACGTCGTGCCTCCGTTCCCATGTCCCGAAGGCGAAGAGTGGCAGGGCGCCCACGACGGTGAATGTGTGGCGTGCGGCGAGGGGACCCATTGGGAGCCGTACGAACGCGGACAAGGAGGTCACTGCGTCGAAGGCGAAGCACCGCCAGCCCCTGCCCCCTCCGGCGGCTGTTCAGCAGCGGGCGAGGGCGCGGGCGCCGCGTGGATGTTCGGTCTGGTCGCTCTCTTCGGTCGCCGCCGCCGCTGAATCTCGGCAGCGCGCTCATGAGGCGACGCGGCGCACCGCGTCGGCGATCTCGTCGGGTACTTCTTCTTGGAGAAAGTGACCGGCTTCGGTGCGGGTGACGTGGGCGTCGGGGCGCAGCTTCTCGATCCAGCTGCGCACGGAGCCGAGCACCGGATCGCGATCGCCCCACACGATCGCGACCGGACCCTCGAACGCTTCGAAGAACTCTTGGCAGCGCCGCAGAGGTTCGATCGATGGGTGCGATTGGGTGTCCGGCACCATGCGCGCCAGGGCCAGGGGCGCGGTCCGTTCGTCGCGCCGCCGGAGCGGGTACATGTACGCGCGCCGCACGTCGCCACGCACGCTGCGTCTGTCGCCCTGCGCGAATCCCATCGCGTTCTGCGGGAAGCCGAGGGTCTCGAAGACGAAGTCGCTGACGATCGGCAGCCGGGCGAACCGGTGGAATGCGGTGGGTCGAAAGCCTGGCTTCGGCGGCCCGACGACGGTGTTCAGGATCACCATGCCCGAGAGTCGCTTCGGCCGGTCGGCGAACGCGCGCAGTCCGATCGGTCCGCCCCAGTCTTGTCCGACGAAGATCGCGTCCTCGAGGTCGAGCGCGTCGACGACGCCACCAAGCCAACCTGCGTGCGCGTCGAGCGTGTGCATCGCGCCGTCTCGGGGTTTGTCGCTCAGCCCCAGGCCCACCAGATCGGGTGCGATGAGTCGGAACGGTTCGCCGGCCAGGGCGGCGCCGATCATCCGGTAGAGAAACCCCCAGCTCGGGTTGCCGTGTACGCAGACGACCGCTCGTCCGTCCGCGGGACCGAACTCCATCACGTGCAGCGCGTGTTCGCCGACCCGAACGCAGCGCCGGCGGGTGTCTGGCGGCAGCTGGGTTTCGAGCCAGCGCGGTATGGCTGGGGCCGGAAGAAACAACGGGTTCGATCCCTCGGTCACGCGGGCATGCTGCCCGACTTGCCGCTCGGGGGAAATGCCACGCGCGACTTGGGCGTACACTCTCTGGATGGCCAACCTCGGCGGCATACTCACCGGTCTCGGGATCTTCGCGATCCTGATGGGGCTGGTGCAGTGGAAGTGGCCAGCGCCGAAGGGGCCGCGTCGATCGATTCGGGGCTTCTTCCGCGAGATCCTCTGGTGGCCCGTGGCGGGGTTCATGAGTCGCATCACGCGGCCGCTCTTCGTGGGCGGTGCGCTGCTGCTGCCCGCCGTGGCGCTCGGACGCGAACGATTCATGGACCACATGGAGCACGGCGCCGGTCCGCTGAAGGAGCTCCCGTTCGCGCTGCAGCTCCTCATCGGTCTGCTCTGCGCCGACTTCCTCGGGTACTGGATCCACCGCCTCTTTCACAAGTCGAAGCGGCTGTGGCGACTGCACGCGATCCACCACTCCTCGAAGACGGTCGATTGGCTCGCTGCGGCGCGCGGGCATCCGATCGGCACTGGGCTCGGCACGGTGTTGCGGGTCATCCCATTGTTCCTGATGGGATTGCCGCTCAAGGCCTTCGCGGTCTACGCGCCGCTCTTTCTGATCCACGGCATCGTGTTGCACGCGAGTGTGCCCTGGCGGTTCGGACCGCTGCGCTACGTGATTGCGAGCCCGGCGTTCCACCGGTTCCACCACCAGAAGGACCTGCACGTGAACTTCGCTGGGTTCTTTCCGATTTGGGATCTGATCTTCCGCACGTACCACCTGCCGGCCGGCGAGCAGCCGACAGAGTTCGGCGTGAAAGAAGACCTGCCCGAAGGCATCTTTCCGCTCCTCGCCGCCCCGTTCCGACCCTGGCCCGAAGCCGCGCCCGCTGCGCCCGCCAAGAAGCCCTAGAACTTCAGGGACGCGATCTTTCGGCTCAACGCCGGTGCCCAGCGCTGCACCCGATCGAGCACATGCGCCTCGAGTCCCACCGGGACGACGGCGCGGTCGTGGTCCACCGCGCCGACGATCGCGCGCGCGACTTCTTCGGCGGTGAGGTTGCGTTTCGCGTACATCGCGGTCGCGCGGTCGCGCTCTTGGGCCTGCGCGGCGTCGTCGAGGCCGACGAACTGCGTGCGCTGGGTGATGGGGGTGTGCACGAAGCCGGGGCAGATGGTGCTGACCCCGACGCCGTGTTCTGCGAACTCGCCGCGCAGGCAATCGCCGAGCATGCGCACCGCGGCTTTGGAGGTCGCGTACGCGGACATGTTGCGGCTCGGCGCGAACGCGGCCGCGGAGGCGATGTTCACGAGGTGTCCCCCGCCCGCCTCGACCATGGCCCGGCCGAAGAGGCGCGCGCCGTGAATGACCCCGAAGAGGTTCACGCCGAGCACCCGCTCCCAGGCGTCCGCGTCGGTCGCCAAGAACGGTCCCGCGAGCCCGATGCCTGCGTTGTTCACGACCACGTCCGGCACGCCCTCGAGGGCGCAGACCCGTTCGGTGAGGTCTTCCATCGCGGCCCGGTCGCTGACATCCACCTGGTAAGCGACGGCCGTGACACCGAACGCCTGGCAACGGACAGCGACGGCTTCGGCGGAAGGCAGGTCGAGGTCGACCAAGACCAGATCGTCGCCTTCTTCCGCGAACGCGAGCGCGGTCGCTTCACCGATGCCGGATCCAGCCCCGGTGACGAGCGCCAGGCGGCGCGGATGGCGATGCCCCGGCCGGACGCGGCGACGCTCGAGGGCAGCCGACGGTTCGCCGTCGACGTGCCGCACCATCTCGGCGACGAACCGGGCGATGCGTTTCGGATGCCGGCGCACGATCCAATGCCCGCCCGCGACGTCGCGGCGGTAGAGGGTGCTCGCGAACCCTTCGGCTGCGTCGGCGAGCAGTGGCGTGACGTAGTCGTCGTCCGCCGGCGCGATGAGCAGCGTCGGCACGTCGGTGCGGCGGTCGCGCGGCTTCGAGAGCCGGTCGCGCATGTTGGCGCGGTAGAGTTTGATCCCGTGCACGCCATCTTCGACGAGGCCGTCGGAGAGGCTGTCCGCGTCGATGCCTTCGGTCTTGGCAAGTCGCGCTGGAAACCCCGCGCCCGCCTTGCCGCGCCAGAGCGCGGGCGCGACGCCCGGAAGCTGGAAGAACCCGACGTACCAAGAGCGCCGCAGCTGCGCGACGAGTTTGCCTGGCGAGCGAAACGCCGGCCCGCGCATCGCAAGGCCCGCGTGGTCGAGACACGGTCCGCTCACCGAGGTGAAGCTCGCGATCCGTCCGGTCGCGCGCGCATCGCAGACGGGTTCCCAGAGCTGGATGCCGCCCCAGTCGTGTCCGACCAGATGCACCGGTCGGCCGTCGGGCACGAGCGCCTCGAGCACCGCGAAGAGATCGTCCGCGAGTAGCGCGAGGTCGTAGTCCGCCACCGCTTCCGGTCGCTCCGACGCGCCCGCCCCGCGCACGTCGTATCGCAGCACGCAGTGGTCCGCCGCGAGCGCCTCCGCGACCCCGTCCCACACCGTGTGGTCGTCCGGGTACCCGTGCAGCAAGAGCACCACCGGCGCCCCCGAATCGAGCGGCCGCCCCTCGGTGTACGCCGCCAACCGAACCCCCGCGCCCACCACGTCCAGTCGAGTCTTCATGACTCCGGTCTGACCCATGCCCGGCCGCCCCGCCACCGCGGAGCCGGATCGGCCGGCTTCGGCCTCGGATTCGGCGTCGGCGTCGGCGTCGGCTTCGGCGTCGGCTTCGGCTTCGGCTTCGGCTTCTGCGTCGGATTCGGATTCGGATTCGGCTTCGGCTTCGGCTTCGGTTTCGGCTTCGGCTTCTGCTTCGGATTCGGCTTCGGATTCGGATTCGGATTCGGCTTCGGATTCGGATTCGGATTCCGCTTCCGCTTCCGCTTCCGCGACCGCTTCCGCGACCGCTTCCGCTTCGGCTTCCGCTTCCGCTTCCGCTTCCGCGACCGCTTCGGCTTCCGCTTCCGCTACGGCGTCATAGGCCCATCACGAAGTCCGGCGCACCCGCATTGAGCCGCGTGTGGGTGCCGGTGTTGCCGTCGCCCAGCCGTCCGTTGGTCCCGTTGCCCCAGCACACGACGCGGTCGTTCATCGGCGCAGGCACGAGTCCGCACATCACATCGTTGGTCGCGTGCACCTCGGTGACGCCAGTGAGTGGTGTGGGTCCGGCTCCGAGCACGACGTTGACCGGCGTCGGGTTCGCGGTGGTCGCGTTGTTGCCGTGGGTGCCGCCGTTGAAGTTGCCCCAGCACTGAACGATGCCGCCACCCGTGACGGCGCAGCAACTGGGCCGTCCGCTGCATGTCAGGTCGGTGGCGCCCGAGATCGTCACCTGGACGGCGACACCGGTGGTCCCGGTGCTCCCGTTGCCAAGGGTGCCGGCGCCCCAGCACCAGACGGTTCCGTCGGTCTTGCGGGCGCAACCACCGTCGTCGTGCGCCGCCACCTGAGCGACGTTCTGCAGTGGCATCTCCCCACCCATGTCGAACACCACCGGTCGCGGTGTTGGCCCATCTCGCCGCACCACGCCGTTGCCGCATCGGTTGAACGAGTCACTGCCCCAGCACCAGACCTGACCCGAGGCCCGCACGGCGCAGGCATGGGAGAACCCCGCGGAGATCTGCACCGCGTCGTCGATTCCGGCGACCTGCAAGGGCACTGGAGACGCCGCGCCTCCGGTGTCGCTGCCCAACTGGCCCGACGAGTTGGTGCCGAATGCCCAAACGGAACCACTTGCGGTCCGCGCGACGGAGTAGGCACCGCTGAGCACGACCTCCGCCCAGTCTTCGACCACATCGTCGACCGAGGCCAGGATTCGGGTCGGAACCTCGTTGCGGGCGGGCGTCACAGCGCCG
Organism: Deltaproteobacteria bacterium; assembly: GCA_034670305.1. Taxonomy (GTDB): domain Bacteria; phylum Myxococcota_A; class Polyangia; order Polyangiales; family Houyiibacteriaceae; genus JAXMNT01. Next base: position 26,743 of record JAXMNT010000026.1, on the reverse strand, counting down.
TCGCCGGTCTGCCCTTCGCTGTCGTAGCCCCAGCAGTAGAGGTCGTTCCCGCCGGTCCCGTTGAGCGCTGCGAAGCAGCCGTGCCCGAGCCCCTCGCTGCTGTAGCGACTCGTCGCAAAGTGCACGACTTCGAACCCCTCCAGTACCCGCGTCGCGGTGCCAAAGGAACCCGGGCCCTGGAAGGTGGTGCGGTTGGTGCCCCAGCACTGCACGACGTTGGTACCGCGGATGACACAGCTGTTCGAGACGCCGCCGGTCAAGGCAGTGATGGGCGCGTAGGTGCAGCTGCCCGCAGCGCAGTACCGAGCGTCCGGGCATGGGTCGTTGCACGCCCCGCAGTGGTCGACGTCGGTCATCAGATCTTCGCATCCGTTGACCGGGTTGCCGTCGCACTCGTCGGCGGTCGCGCTCACACAGTCGCAAGTGCCTGCGGCTGCCGGCGGCATCTCGCAGGCCCCGGTCAGGTCGGGGTGAATGGCGGGCGAACACATCGCGGCGACCCCGTCGTCGACGACGGTGCTGCAGTCGTCGTCGAGCCCGTTGCATACCTCGGTGCCGTCGGGGTTCACCGAGGGGAGGCCATCGTCGCAGTCGCCGAGGTCGGCGGTGTAGCCGTCGGGCGCCGCGCATCGAATGAGCGATCCGGCACCGGTCGGCGCGTAGCCGTCGCCGTCCATGTCGCGGTAGTAGATGGCGGTCGGCAGGCCTTCATCGGTCGCGCCGTCGCAGTCGTTGTTGGCCATGTCGCAGACTTCCGGGTTGCCTGGGAAGTTCGCGCCGTCGTCGTCGTCGCAGTCGTTCATCGTCGAGACGAACCCACTCGGCGCGGAACACGCGGTCATGGTCATGCTCGGGTCGCCGGCGCCGTCTCCGTCCATGTCGCGGTAGAAGATCGACGTGAGGCCTTCGTCGACGTTCTCGTCGCAGTCCTCGTCGTTCACGCCATCGCAGATCTCGGTGGCGCCCGGGTTGATCGACGCGTTCATGTCCGCGCAATCCCCGTCGCGCAGCGCGTGTCCCACCGGCATCACGCAGCTCGACATCGCGACCGCGCCGGTGCCGTAGCCGTCCCCGTCGAAGTCGACGTACCAGTCGACCGGCACCGCGCCTTCGTCCACCCGCGCGTCGCAATCCTGGTCGACGTCGTCGCAGAGCTCGGTCGCACCGGGGAACCGCATCGCGTCGCCGTCGTCGCAGTCCGACGGGCTGGCTGCGTAGCCATCCGGCTGGGCGCAGTCGAGCGTGACCATGGTCGGATCGCCGAAGCCGTCGCCGTCTTCGTCGCGGTACCAGGCACTCCGCCGGGTGCCTTCGTCGATGGTGTCGTCGCAGTCGTTGTCGATCCCGTCGCAGACCTCGCGCGCGGTGGTCGTGACCGTGGCGTCCGCGTCGTCGCAGTCGCCGCCGCCGATGACACGTCCGGCTTGGCGCTCGCTGGAGGTCACTGGGGTGTCCGTCGCGTCGCCACCGCCGTCTTCGTCCGCGTCGCTGTACCAGTCCACCTCGGTCACGTCTTCGTCGATCGTTCCGTCGCAGTCGTTGTCGACGTCGTCGGCGAGCTCGGGTGCGCCGACGTACACGTAGGGGTCCAGATCGTCGCAGTCGGTGCTGCCGCACGTTGCGTCCGCGAACCCGTCGCGGTCGTCGTCTTCGGTGTCGCCAGGAGCGATCTCGAAGCCTGGGATGCCATCGCAGTCGTCGTCGAGCGCGTTGCAGAGTTCGTCGGCGCCGGGCGAGCGCGCGGCGTCGCTGTCGTCGCAATCGGAGGCGCGCAGGCTGTATCCGTCCGGGCGGCCGCACTGAAGCACGATGTCGCCGTCGGCATCGCCGTATCCGTCGCCGTCCGTGTCGGGGTACCACGGGTGGTCGACCGCGTCTTCGTCGACGATGTCGTCGCAGTCGTTGTCCTCTCCGTCGCAGATCTCGGGTACCGCCCGGTTGCGGTCCGGGTCCGAGTCGTCGCAGTCGTTCGGCACACCGGAGGTGCCGGCGGTGCCCGCACAGACCATCAGCACCTCGTCGGCGCCATAGAGATCGCGGTCCGCGTCGGCGTGCGCTTCGACCTGGGTGCCTTCGTCGACGGCGCCGTCGCAGTCGTCGTCGCGCAGGTTGCAGACCTCGGCGGCGTCCGGGTGGACCGCGCCGATGCCGTCCGCGCAGTCGAGCCCGCACACGTCGTCGTTGCAGCAGACGTCCGAGACGAACCCATCGCGGTCGACGTCGCGTCCGCCAAGGGTGGCGCCGTCGCAGTCTTCGTCGTGGCCTTCGGCGTCGCAGACTTCTTCGTTGCCCGGGAACCGGTCCGGGTCGTCGTCGTCGCAGTCGTCCCCGCCGCATGCGATCGAGTCCGCGCCGTCGCCATCGGCGTCGGGGACGTCGCACGTGCCGCTGCACGAGTCGCTGATGTCGTCGCAGGTCATGCCCGCGCCGCAGGGAGGACTGCCGGCCGCACAGGTTCCGGAGACGCACGATTCGGGTCCGTTGCAGAACAGGCCGTCGTCACACGAGTCGTCCGTGCACGCCGCGGCGTCGCCGCCACCGTCCACCGGCGACATCGTGTCGTCGTCTCCGCAGGCCAACAGCCCGACCAACCCTACCAAAACCAAGGACCCCGCCCACCCGCGCGACATACACACCCCCACTCTCGCGCGCAGTCTCACGGCTGAAGCGGCGCGCGTCAAAGCGATCGAACCCGCTGAAAGCAGTTACGCGGGTACGTGCCGGCCGGGTGCGTGCAGGCCGGTTTCGGTCAGGGGGCCGGTGAAGTAGTCGTCGTGGCCGAAGCGGGAGAGGCCCGTGTGGCCCATGGCGTGGGCGATGCTCACGAGGAGGTCGCTGTGCGGGCGGTCTCCGAACCGCAACCAGCGGCCGGTTTCAAGGCCCGCCTTCGAGCCGCCGAGCAACAAGAACATCATGTTCGCGTGCGAGTGGGTGTTGCCCTTCGAGACCTCGTTGCACCACATCACGATCGTGTGATCGAGCAACGTGCCGTCGCCTTCGGGGATCGCGTCGAGCTGCCGGACGAAGCGCGCGATCTCGGACGCGTACCACGCATCGATCTTCGTGAGCGCGGCTTGGGCGCGGGTGTTGCTGTCGCCTTCGTGAGAGAGCGCGTGGTGTCCCCGGTGCACGTTGATCCACGGGAACGTCTGGTAGCTGTTGCCACCCGAGTACAGAAGCGACGCCACCCGGGTCGCGTCGCACGCGAACGCATTCACGATCAGATCGAGCTGCAGACGCGACACGTCTGGGTAGAGGTCGTTGGCGTGGGGGTCGAAGCTCGTCGGCAGGTCGGGCGCTTCGCAGGTGTTGCCTTCGAGCGCGGCGTCGAGCTGTCGTTCGAGTTCCCGGATCGCGCCGACGTGTGCTTCCAGCCTCGAGCGGTGTTCGCGGCCGATGTCCCGCTCGAGCGCGCGCAGGTCGCCGCGGACCAGATCCAGCACGCTCCCGCGCGACCGGCGCTGCAGTTCGAGTTCGGCGCGGGTCAGACCGGCGCCGGCGAAGAGCCGCTGCCAGACGCTGAAGGGATCGTCGTCGGGTGCGACCGGTTCGTTGGCGGCCCGGAACGAGATGCGGTGCCGGTTGTTGGCGCCGAGCACCCGAACGCCGGCTTCGATCGAGCGGATGCGGGTGCTGCCGACGAGGTGGTCGCCGATGACCTGATCGATCGACGGCCCGGCGGCCCATCCGCTCGCGCCACTGACGCAGTCGATGCCTCCGCAGAAGTCGCCTTCGAGCAGTGGCTGTCCGGTGAGCACGACGCCGGGGCCGCGCTGGTGGCCTCCGCCCGGACCGCGCATGGCGACGGTCATGTCGAGCCCTTCGAGGACGAGCGCCCGGTCCCGGAGGTCTTCGAAGGGTTCCAGGATCTCGCCGTAGCGGAAGTCGGTGTCGGTCCGCCGCGTCCCCCAGGCGTCCTTGATGGTGCCGCCCCCGGTGAAGATCGTGACGAAGCGGATCGGCGGCGTGTGCCCGCCTGCTTGCGCGCGGCTGCGCGGCAACGCCATCGGGAGCGCCGAACCGACGATGCCGAGTCCAAGACCTCGGAGAATGGAGCGCCGGCTCCAGCGGTGGTCGCGACCTTTCATCGGGCGTCCTCGACGGGCGCTTCGCGCAGCCGTCGGTGCAGAAACGCGTCGGTCGTGGTGATGGCGACGAGCAGGTCTTGCACGTTCCCTCCGGATTCTTCGAAGGCGGAGGCGGCGGTCTCGAACGAGCAGCTGTCGGAGGGCAGCACCAGCCGACCGAACGCGTAGCGCCAGGTCTGATCGACGAAGCAGCGGCGCACGTCTTCGCTGCCCGCGAGTTGGTCGGCGAGCTCGATCGCGTTCGCGAACGAACCGTCGGTATGCCGGGTGCCCATGAGCGATCCGGCTGCGTTCACGGGCGCGCCACCGTCTTCTTCGCGGTACCGACCGATGCCGTCGTAGTGCTCGAAGGTGAACCCGATCGGGTCCATCAGTCGGTGGCAACTCGCGCACTCCGCGTTCTCTCCGTGTTCGGCGAAGCGGGCGCGGGTGGAGGCGTTCGGATCGGGATCGGGCGGTGCGGTGACCTCGCCGTCGGGCGGGGGCGGGAGGGGCTGACAGAAGAGCCGTTCCCGCACGTAGCGTCCGCGCAGCACCGGCGAACTTCCATCGGCGCGCCCGTGCCGCGCGAGCATCGCGGCGTGGGTCAGGATGCCGGCGCGCTGCGTGGTCGGAAGTTCGACGCGAACGAAGGGGTTGTCGGTGTCCTCGCCGCCTCGCAGCGAGGGCATCGAGACCCCGAAGAGGTCGGCGACCCGCACGTCGACGAACGCCTCCTCGGAACGGAACGTCTCCGCGAGGGTGCCGGTCGAGTCGAACCAGACGTGCTCTACGAACCGCCGGGCAGAATGTTCGAGCGAACGTTTGAGAGCCGCGTCCCAGTCTGGGTAGAGCGTCTCGTCTTTGGCCGTGTCGCCGAGCTTCTCGAGTTCGAGCCATTGCATCGCGAAGTCGAGGGTGGCTTCCCGGGCGCGCGGTTCGGCGAGCAGCCGCCGGGCTTCGCGTTCGATTCCATCGCGGGTGTCGAGTGCGCCGCGCTGCGCCGCGTCGAAGAGTGCGGCGTCGGGCATGGAGCCGAGCAAGAAGTAGCTCAGGCGGCTGGCGCGTTCGTATCCGCTGAGCGGCACCACGTCCGGGTTGCCTTCGATCGGCGCGACCGGCGCGTCTTCGATGCGGTAGAGAAAACGCGGCGACTGCAACATGGCGACGAGCACCTGCTCGATGCCGTGCGCGAACCGCACGTTGGTGGGCGGCGCCGCTGCGCGCTCGGCTTCGACCGCTGCTGGCGCTTCCCCATCGTTGTTGCTGAGCGCGACGTCTGCGTCGGCGGCTTCTGCGTCGGCGACCTCTGCGTCGACTTCTGCGGCGACCTCTGCGGCGGGCGCGTCGGCCAACCCGATGTCGTCGTGGCTCGCCGCGAACACCGCGCCCAAACGCGCTCGCTCGGGGGCGGTCAACGGCCGCCGGTACGCACGGCGCCCCATCGCGTCGATGAACCGCACCGCGCACGGCTGGGCGTCTTCGAGCGAGGTGCCCACGGCAGGCACGGCGCACGGCAAGAGCGAAGCCAGCCGCGCGCGCACCGCGGTGTGTGCGAGCTGCTCGGCGGCGCGCAGGTAGAGTTCCACCGACAGCGCGGTGACGGTGCCGGCCACCGCGTAGCCGAGGCCGTCGTCGTCGGGTGGGAAGGACGCGGCGACGTCGGTCTCGTCTCCCAAGAGATCGCGCACGGTCGCGCCGTACTCGGACCGGGTCAGTCGCCGAAACGGCAACGGGCCCGGCTCGACGGCGCACGCCACCGGTTCGGACGTGACGGTGGTCGCGTCGATCGCGGTCCCGCCGCATCCCAGACACGCGAAGGACAGCAGCGTTCGCGTGGCGAGGCGCACGCGGGGGCGGGGGCGCGGCGTGCCGCAGTCATGGGTCGAACGTGGCATCCGAAGGGCTGGCGCAGAGCCTACCCAAGTCGTGGCCGTCGACGAAGTGCGTTGCAAGTGGAACCGCTGTGCGGGGCCGAAGCCAAGCCAAAGCCGAAGCCGACCTCAGGCGCGGGCGATGCGGGCTTCCAGGCGTTTTTCGCAGCGGGCGAGGCAGCGGGTGATCCGGGTCGCTTCGCGGATCATGGCGACCTTCGGCCAGGCGGCCCGCTCCCCTTCGGCGACGTACCACTCGAGGTCCTTCGCGGTGGGGTTGGTCAGGAGCTTGCCGTAGGTCGAGAGATCGAAGCGCGGGAAGATGTCGATGTCGCCGCGGTAGTCCTGCTGGATGACCGCTTGCGCGAGGCTGAGGCCGGCGCCGATCGGCGTGCCCCCGAACATCCGGCTTGCGAGCGCGATGCCGTGGGCCCCCTGCGCGCGCACGGCGCGGGTCGTGGCATCGGTCGCGAGTTTGACCAGACCCCGTTGTTCTTCGCCCGTCATCGCCAGCACCGCGTGAGGCTGGGTCTGGCTCACGATGAAGTGGTTCACGTTGTGCAGGCGGCCGACTCGAGCGGTCGGCAAGTCCGCACCGAAGCTCCCGTCGATCCACGTCTCGCCCTCGATGTACGGCGCCTCGGTCGAGTCGTCGCGGCCGATTGGACGCCGCGTCAGCGCGACGGGCGGAAAGAGCCCGGGCACCGCCGAGCTCGCAAGCGCCGCCCGCGGGATCCAGACGTCCGGTGCGGTCAGGTGGCAGAGGAGCCGCGGCTTCTGTCGCGAGCGTGTCGGCATCAGGGAGATGTTGAGGATGCGGCCGCTTCGTTCGAACGCTTGCGCGAACGTGTAGTGCCCACAGTTCGCTTCGATCACCGCCAGCATGCGTTCGGGTCGCATCAGCGATTTGGTGCGCCAGGACTCCGCGAACGACCGCCATTCCAGACCACGCGTCTGAATCTTCGGCGCGGGCGGTTCGAAGAGTTCGTCCAGCTCCGCGTCGGTGCGCGCAGCGATGCCGGCAGCGACCATCGCCCCCATCGACGCGCCGACGATCACTTCGGGCAAGAGCCCGACCTGCCAGAGCGCCCGCAACACCCCGAGGTGGTAGAAGCCGAGCGTGGCGCCGCCGCTGAGCAAGAGCCCCGAGCGACCGAGGTTCCGATACGAGGCGCGGATCCGTTCCAGCTTCTTGTCGTCGGTCCAGCCCGGGAGAGGCGCGTCGACCGCCCAGTCGATCGCGGACTCCGCTGCGCGCAACCACCGCTCGACCAGGTGCTTCGAACCGGCGTTCGCGGTCGTGTGCAGCTCGGGGTCGAGCACGTCGTTGAGGCTGCGGTACAGGCTCTCTTCGAGGTGGACGAGCAGGTGCGCGACCTTGCCGGCGTCCCGGAGCGCTTCGATCCGCTGGAGGTCGTCGCGGAGCACGTCCGCCAGGTAGTGGTCGCTCTCGTCGTCCGCGCGCCACACATCGAGCCCCGTCGCGCGATCGAGCGCTTCGGCGGCGTCGAGCCAAGACTGGTAGGTCCGGGCCCGACTCATCGCGTCGCTCAGCGCGCGCAGTCGTTTGCGATCAGCTCTCGTCCTTCGGACCACGAAGCGCGGACTGTACAACGCATGCGCGAATGCGCCGCTCTGTTTTCAGTGGTCGCTACGGGACGAGACTGCAGTCGAACGTCCTAAGCGCGGGGCTCGCGTCCGGCGTGAGGAAGCCTGGAGGGGTTGCGAGCGCGAGGAACCGATCCGTCTGCACGCTGATGGAGTGAACGGCGCCGATTCGAACGTCGTCCAGTGTGGCGACCTCTCCACCACTCCTCCAAAGGACGCGACCCTCCGTGAACGCCACCAGATTGTCGGAAGCCGGACCGGCGACGTGGGCGGGTGAGTCAACCCAACTCAGGTCAAGCGTCGACCAGCCGATGCCGTCGAAGGTCGGGTAGTTCTCAGCCGCTTCGTCGTGGAAGATGGCGGTGCCGCCCGGACCGGCGACGTGGCCGATGTGGTTGAGCGCCGCGATGTTCTCCCACGCATCTGCATCGAGCCAACGCGCTGAAGGACCACTTGCTTCGCTCTCGCAACCGGTGGCGACGAGCCCATCGGTGCCTGCTGTGACAAGACGGGCTCCCTGGCAGAAGAGGTTGGGGAGCGATGAGAATCCGCTCTCCGGTCCGTCCCACCGTCGAACGCGATGGCCGAGGATACTGTACCGGTCCAGGACGAACGCATGGGCGGGATGGGCAACCACGCGGTTGGTGTTGAATGGCCCCAGCGATTCTTCCACGCCCATCGTCCAGCGATAGAGTCGTTCACTGCCTTCGCCACCCAGCATGAAGAAGACGTTCTCGGGGGTCCACGCCAGTCCACGATCCACCGACGGGCCCGCAACGCCGGTCCGGATCCAGCCATCGTCCCATCGGACGAGTTTGGAGGTGCCGGTGCCATCGGCGACCACACCGTAGGCGAATGAGGAACTGATGCCGGTGTCCGGCGAAGCGCCACTCAACGAGAAGGGCATTTGTCTTGGGTGACTCAGGACCCACTCCCAGTCTTCGAGGCTGTGAATGCCAGCGACCGAACCGACCGACCAGGTGGTGCCGGCGTCCCAAAGCGCACCGCGTTGCCCTGAAATGACCTCCCAGCCAGAACCCTCCACCAACTGGAACGCAAACCCTGTTGTCGTGAGACCAAGCAATCCCCCATCAGCGACATGAATCGTCAACAGTGCCGGTGGAACGGCGAGCTTGGTGAAGACGCCATCACGCAACACCGCCACGCCGTACTCATAGGTGGACGACCTCTCGATGGTGTACCCGAACACAAGCGCACCGTCCCCAGTCGGTGTCGGCGCGGATACCAAGAGGGAATCTACGGGCGGCAACGGTGGGCCGGGCGCCACGGCGAGCGGCGCGGTGCTGGTCTCCGTCCATGCGGTGCCGTCGTGGTGCCAGATGGAACCGTCAGCGCCGGCGTAGATGTCGGAGTCCGATGCAGTGAACGCGAAGGTGGGTTCACCCGGGCCCGGAATGTTGACCAACGCGCCTGTCCATCGCCAGAACTGATCTCCGTCGGACACAACCAGCGCTCCGCTTCCGCCCAGAGTTCCGTCTACGCCATCGAGCACGGCCCACGAACCAGAGTCGTCCCGAACCCGGACCTCCGCAGTTTCAAGTCGCACCGCCACGTACGTGCCGGTGCTGTGGAGCTCTGAGAAATCGCCGGTGAGTTCTGTCGTTCCGACATCGAAGCTCAGGTCGGTGCGGACCAGCTCATCACCCGCGATTGACCACCTCTGTTCACCGAGGGTTGCAATGTCGGAGGGGGCGTAGTGAGTGGCAACGAGGCACCGAATCCCCATCCCCTCAACCGCCGCATCCGCGCCCGAGTCGGTGCCCCCATCCATGTCCGCGGAACCGTCCTGCGCATCAAGACCTGCGTCTGTGGAGGAACCCGTGGAGTCCGCCATTGAAGCATCCGTCGAGGCATCGGCAGGGGTATCGCCATCCAATCCCCCTCCATCCAACCCTCCATCCAGTCCTGGAGTGGGGTCGTCATCGCACGCGAGGGTGAGGAGAACGAGGACTGAGAGAATGCTGAGCTTAGGCAGTCGCATGGTTGGTTGTGTTCTAGCGGCCAACCTCCGGCTCAACATTCGGGATCGCGTTGAGGGAACGATGGTCGGATACTCAATATGAACTCGACCGACTCATGTCTAGGCCGGTTGTTCTACACGAGTGTATACGCAGTATGAGCAAGTCGTCTGGGCATGATTACAGCTCGACGCGGACCACCATGGCGCGTTTGAACTCGGTGGGCGCGGGATCGAACTCGACCGTGCTGACGGAGTTCACGAGTTCGGCGGGCAGCACGTAGAGCAGGGCCTCGCGCAGGTTCGGTGACCGGAAGACGGGCGTCTCCCAGGCGTTCATGAACGCTTGGATCTCTGGTGGTGTCAGGCCGACGCGGGCGAGTTCTCGCCGCAGCGCGGCGACGGCCTCGTGGGGTGGGATCGGACTTGGTCCGATGGAGTCGCTGCCCGCGGCCACGGCTTCGAAACGGTGGACGCTGACCGCGGGCATTTCCACTCGTCGTGGTTCCCGCGCGGGCTGGTCGCGTCGGGCGCTGGGGGTTGTCCCGCCGCTGATGTGAATCACGAACGGAACGGCGTGGGTGGAGTGGTTGCGCACGCTCAGTCCGTCGCGGACCGGCCGGGGCTCCAGCGGCAACGTCAGGCCTGTGCCACCGCCACGGTAGAAGAGGTGGTTGTAGTCGTGGCCGTCGACGACGAGACAGCTCGCGTCGCTCGCTTCGTACGCCTGAAGCTCGGACGCCTCGCAGTACCCATCGGGGATGTTGTCGCAGGGGGGCGAGCCGGGCATCGGGTAGCTGGTGCGCTGACACTGCCGCGCGACGATCCGCACGTTCTCCCAGGTGACTTCCCGGCCGCTCATCGTGGTGGTCGGGTACCGCTCGAGCATAGCGCCATACTGCATGCGCGCGATGGTGCGCAGCTGGACTTCCCCTTCGAGGAGATGAAAGTACAGGACGGGTTTTCGCGTCGCCGCGGGAGGCCGCACGACCTGGGTGCCGGGCTGGGCCGCGGGCTGGCGGCCGGGGCCGGTGGCCAGCTCGATCGTGCCATCCCGCGCGACGTCGACGAGCCCCCACTCGTGCACTTCGTAGCGGCCATTCGAGGCAGTGGGTCCGGTGCTGACTTCGTGAATCGCAGTGCTGGGTTCGGTGCTGGCCGGTTCGACGTGCTGAGGTTCCTGGGGATCGTTCGCGGCGGAACCACAGGCGAGCGCGAGCACGAGGAGAGGAGAGGCTTGGATTCGCATGGGGGTTGGAACCACGCGCGGCGAAATCCTTGCAAGAACTTTCACTCGAACCGTCGCGGGCTCCAACGTCGCGCCCGCTCGAGTTGCCCTGGTTCCTGGGCGGTGCCAAACCAGGTTCATGGCGTCCGAGATGGTCGACGTGCTGCGTCACATGTTGGGGGATCCCCTTCCGGAGACCTCCATCGAGAGCGTCGACGCGTGGTGGGCGGCGAAACAGCGCACACCCGAGTTCGTCACGCCGGCGGCGCGGGCGTTCGCGGGGGGCTTCGCGATGGACCGCGTCGGGTACGCCTTCGCGAGCGGCTACGTCGAAGCGCTCGGCAGCCTCGTGCCGTCGCTCGTTGGCGTGATCACCGCGCTGTGTGCGACCGAGAAGGGGGGCAGTCACCCCCGCGCGATCACCACCCGGCTGACCCAAGACGGCGACCACTACCGCGCCACGGGGCAGAAGGGGTTCGTCACCCTCGCCACCCACGCGGAGGAACTCGTCGTCGTCGTGAGCGAGGGCCTCGACGATCACGATCGCAACCGACTGAAGATGGTCCGGCTCCCGAGGTCCCGCGAGGGGCTCTCGCTCGAGATGTTGCCGCCCACCCCGTTCGTACCGGAGATCCCGCACGCGAAGTTGACCCTCGACGACGTCGTCGTGCACCGCGACGAGATCCTCCCGGGCGATGGGTTCGAGGACTACCTCAAGCCGTTCCGCACCGTGGAGGATCTTCACGTGCATGCGGCCCTCGTCGGCTACCTCATCCAGCTCGGGCGCCGGCACGGATGGCCCCGGGTGGAGATGACCGAGCTCGCGATGATCGCCACCGCGATCTACCCGCTCGCGCTCGCCGAGCCGCTCGACGCCGCGGTGCACGTTGCGCTCGCGGGGGTGCTCGACCGCACCCATGCGCTGGTCGAACGGATCGACTGGACCACCGTGGACGAGGTCACGAAGACCCGGTTTCTCCGCGACCGGCCTCTGCTGCAAGTGGCCGGATCCGCCCGTGTGCGCCGACTCGAGACCGCCTGGACGCGGCTCATGCCGCCCGTCTGACCGTGAAGGTTCGATCGACGGTTCGCAACGAGGTATGATGCGCCGCGTGTCCCCTTCGCCCCTCGCCGACGATCTTCTGTCGGTGCTCGTAGGCGTCGCCCTTGGCGAGACCGAGTCGCAGAGTCTCGGCCGTCTGGTCCAGGTGCTTCGTGCTGCGGTGCCGGAGACCGCCACCAGCGTGCTGCGCCTGGAGGGCGAGAACCTGTACCACGCGGCTTCGGCGGGTCTCGATCCCGCGTACTGCGAGGCGATCGAAGGCGTCGAGATCGGTCCGCGCGTAGGGAGTTGCGGCACCGCGGCGTTCCTCAAGGAGCGGGTGATCGCGAAAGACATCTCAGTCGATCCGCGGTGGGGCGACTTCACGGAACTGGCGGATCGGTTCGACCTTCGCGCCTGTTGGTCCCAGCCCATCTTCGACCCCGACGGCACCGTGCTGGGCACCTTCGCCATCTACGAATCGGCGGTCGCCGAACCCCGCGACACCCACCTCGACGCGATGGAGCGGTGCGCGGCGATCGCGTCGATCGTGATGCAGCGGGCGCAGCAGCAGCGGGCGCTCGAGCAGCTGCAGGCACGACGCGCGCAGCTGGAGCGGCTGAGCAGTCTGAGCCGCCTCGCCGGCCTCGTCGCCCACGACTTCGCCAACTCGCTCCAGGTGTTGACGTTCGCGGTCGGAGAGGCGAGTGACGCGGCCGCACGCGGGGACGTGGGCGCCACGCGCGTGGGGCTCCAAGACGTCGCGCACGCGGCCGCGCAAACCGAGACCCTGTGCAGCAAGCTGCTCGCGTTCAGTGGAGGCACGCCCGCGGTCCGGGAGAAACTCGATGGCCACGCGTTGCTCGAACGGCTCCGTCGCGACCTCGACGGAAGCGCCAAAGATTGCCAGTTGTCGGTGGAAGCCGATGGCACCTTGCCGGACGCGATGGAGGTCGCGACGGAACTCATCTTCGGCGCGGTCGCGGCCCTGGTGGGCAACGCCGCCGACGCGGGCATCGGAGCAGAGGCACGCCCCAACGTCGAAGTGCGGCTTCGTACGGTGGCCCTGGACGACGAGCGCCTCGACTCGGCCCTCTTCCGAGCGGCCGACGCCGCCGCCGGGCCCCACCTGTGCATCGAAGTGCGCGGCGCAGGCGGCCCACTCGACGCGGCGACGGTCGAGTCGATGTTCGAGCCGTTCTACTCGACGAAACCTGGCCATCGCGGTCTGGGATTGAGCGTCGTGCTCGGCACCGCACGCGCGCACGCGGGGGTGGTGGAGGTGCAATCGGGCGCCGCGGGAACTGGTGTCTCTGTGCTGCTGCCGGCCTTTTGAACGGGCGCGCCAGACTGGAACCCGTGCCTTTCGCATCGTAGAGTCTGCTGACAGGGGGCGCTTCCGCGCGTCCAGGGGGTCGGATGTATCAGCCTGTGTTCGCAATCGTCGTGGGGACGGTGGAAGGGGTGAACCTCGTCCGAGCCGCGATCGACGAGCTCGGCTGGCGGCTCGAGACCTCTCTGGATCCGAACGCCGAACCGCCGGACGTTTGGTTTGTCGAAGAGGGCCAGACCGCGCCCGAGCCCAGGCGGGGACCGAGGATCCGCTACTCGATCGGACCGAGTTCGGACCCTGGCACCGTGGACGTGCGCACCCCCGACGTCCTGCGTTCGGTGGCGTGCGCCATCGCGGCGTCGTTCGAGCCCAGCCTGCCGCGAGAAGAACTCTCGGGGAAAGTGGCGAGCTGGCGCATCGATCTCAACGATCCAGAGCCCGTGTTCGAGTGCGGACCGGACCTCTTCGAGTTGCTCGGGGTCCCGGTGGCGGAGCGACTGACCCAGGCGGCGGTCCTGTCCGTCGTGGTGCCTGCAGACCAGCCGCGGCTCGGGCAGATTTGGGGCGCGATCCACGCGGGTCAGGCGCTCGAGGCGGTCGACTATCGGGTTCAATCCAGCGAGGGCCGAATCCGCTGGTTGCGGCAGCATCCGGTGCGCCCGGACGCCAATCGCTACTTCGGTTTCGTCCAAGACGTGACCCACCTGTTCGAGTTTCGCGAACGTGCGTTGATGCGCTCGGGTCTCGAACGGACCCTGGCGCGTTGCCGGGTCGGGTCCTGGCGGATCTACCTCGCCGACGGAAGGATCGAACTCTCAGACGAAGCGCGATCGATCCTCGGCGAGACCGTGCCCGACAAGACGACGGGGCTCGACGTCTTCCGCATGACCGAAGTGCACCCCGACGATCGCGACGCGATGAAGGAGCGAATCGAGGGACTCCTCCAGGGCCGTGAGTTCGACCGCGCGTCGTTTCGGTTGCGCGCACCGGATGGCGGGTGGCGGCATGTGCACAACTTGGGTGGGCGCGCAGTGCGCGACCTCGACGGAGTGCTGGTCGGGTTCGCTGGGGTCATCGTGGACGGCACGCAGACCGAGCGCCGGATCGAGCGGTCGGAGCGGCTGCTTCAGCGGGCGGTGGAAGGCGCGGGCCTCGGCCTGTGGGAGTGGAACCCCCTGACGGGCGAGACCGCCTTCAACGGGAAGTGGGGTGAGATCGTGGGGCTCTCCCCCTCGGAGATCCGGCAGGACGTCTCGCAGTTCCGGGAACTGCTGCACCCCGACGACGTGGGGCCGACCTTCCTCGCGATCGAAGCGCATTTCGAGCGGGAGACGCCCGACTTCCGCACCGTGTTTCGACTCCGCCACGCGGACGGTTCGTACCGCGTGATCCTCTCGACGGGGCGCGTGACCGCCCGAGACCCGAAGACCGATCAGGTCACCCGCATGACGGGGACCCACCTCGACGTCACGGAGCTGCGCGACGCGCGCGAGTCGCTGCGGCGGCTGCAGCGTCGACTGCTCGAGGCGCAGAAGATGGAGAGCCTGGGCAAACTGGCGGGCGGGGTGGCGCACGACTTCAACAACATCCTCCAGGTGATCTCGGTGCACTGCGACGCCGCGGAGCGTCCAGAAGAACTGAGCGCGGCCCTGCAGCAGATCCGCGCGGCGACGACGAGCGCGGCCTCGTTGACCCGCCAGTTGCTGACCTTCAGCCGGACGCAACCGCGCGAAGTGGAGGAGGTCGATCTCGGCGCGCGGGTGGCGCAGATGATTCCGATGTTCAGCCGGGTGCTGATGAAACGGCACGAGCTCGTGCCGGTGGGCATCGGGGCCACCCCGGTGAGCGTGGATCCTGGACTGCTCGAGCAGGCGGTGCTGAACCTGATCCTCAACGCGCGGGATTCGATGCCCGACGGCGGTGTGATCGAGCTCTCTACTGGCCACGTCTCTCTGTCCCAGGACGACGCGCGTCTCCCCGAAGACCGGGACCCTGGCCGCTACGCCTTTCTCGCTGTGGTGGATTCGGGTGGGGGGATCGCAGAGGAACACCTCGCACAGATCTTCACGCCGTTCTTCACGACCAAAGAGGGCGAACAAGGCACCGGACTCGGCCTCGCCATGGTGTACGGCTTCGCGTGGTCGCACGGCGGTTTCGTGCGGGTCGAATCCAAACTCGGTGCCGGCAGCCGCTTCGAGATCTGGTTGCCGCGCGCGGTGCCGGCCCCGCAGCAGGTCGAACCGCCTCCCCCCAGCAGCGCCAAGACCGGCCGCCGCTTGCTCATGGCGGACGACGACGCGGGCAACCGGCGCATCCTCCAGCGCACGCTCGAGGGCGCGGGCTACGAGGTCATCGTCTGTGCCAGTGGCGCAGAAGCCCTCGAGGCTTGGAAGCTCCACCATGCGTCCATCGATCTGGTGCTGCTCGACATGATCATGCCGGGCCTCGGCGGCGCGGAAGTGCTGCAGCGCATGGTCGCGATCGCCCCGCCGCCGGCCGCACTGATCGTCAGCGGGTACCTCGGCGACACCATGGCGCTCGCCGACACCGGCGTGCCCACGCAGACCCTGACCAAACCCTGGCGCCGCAAGGTACTGCTCCGCCGGGTGGCCGATCTCCTCGAAGAACACGGGTGAGACGGCCTCGGCCTGTACACCTGCGCAGTCTGGTGTAGGCTCCGCCCGATGTTGAACGCGCGGGCGATGGGACGTGGTCGATGATCGGCCGGCTCGAGGGCAGGGTGGTCGAGGTTCCGCACGACGGCACCATCGTGCTGGACGTCGCGGGGGTGGGCTACGAAGTGTTCGTGCCCCTCGGCACCCTCACCACCTTGCGTGGCGGTGAAGCGTTGACCGTGCACGTGCACACCCACGCCCGGGAAGACTCGCTGATGTTGTTCGGGTTCGCGACGCTCGAGGACAAGACGGCGTTCCGGATGTTGCTCGGGGTCTCCAACGTCGGGCCGAAACTCGCGCTCGCCATCCTCGGTGTGCTCGATGCGCATCGGCTCGCGCACGCGGTCGCCCACGAAGATCGCGCGGCGCTCAAGGGCATTCCTGGCGTGGGCAAGAAGACGATCGAACGGATCCTGCTGGATCTCAAAGACCGCCTCATCGTGCGCTCCGGCGCGGGTGCTCCGGTGGCGAACGTCACCCGGCCGAGCAGTGCACCGAGCGGTCCACTCGCGGGGGTCGTGCTCGCGCTCGTGCAGATGGGTTACAAGCGGGTCGAAGCGGAGCGCGCGATCGAAGGGCTCGATCCCAAAGAAGACCTCGCGCTGAGTCTGCGCAAGGCGCTGGCGAACCTCGGCTGATGCACATGAACCCATCCCTCTGCCCGGTCGTGCTTGACGTCTGTCGTCCTGCACCCAAGACCCTTCCGATGCGGATCGCGCACACGCTCGACACGAACCGGCCGGGTTCGACCTTCGGAGCCAGCGCGTGACCGACAAGACCCGAGACGGAGACCTCGCGGGCGAACCGCAGCCGGACGAACACGTCTTCGATCTCTCGCTTCGCCCCGAGCGGTTCGAAGACTTCGTCGGGCAAGAGAAGATCAAGGGCAACCTCCGGGTGTTCGTCGAAGCCGCCCGCAAGCGGGGTGACCCGGCGCCCCACGTGCTCTTCTGCGGGCCGCCCGGTCTCGGCAAGACCACCCTCGCCATGATCCTGGCCGAGGAGCGCGGCGTGGCGATGCACTCCGCGAGCGCACCGGCGATCGAACACAAGGGGCAGCTCGCCGCGTTGCTCACGAAGCTCGAGCCGAACGACATTCTTTTCATCGACGAGATCCATCGGCTTCCCGCGGTGGTCGAAGAGAACCTCTACACGGCGGTCGAAGACTTCCGCATCGACATCGTGCAGGGCGACGGTCCGTACGCGCAGACGCTCTCGTTGCCGCTCCATCCATTCACGCTCGCGGGCGCGACCACCCGCACGGGCCTGTTGACCAACCCGATGCGCAGCCGCTTCGGCTACGCCGCGCGCCTCGACTACTACCCGCCCGAAGACCTCGCACAGATCATCGCGCGCAGCGCGCGGTTGCTCGAGTTCCCGGTCGACGACGACGCCGCGATGGAGGTCGCCCGCCGCGCCCGCGGGACCCCCCGCATCGCCAACCGTTTGATCCGGCGCGCGCGCGATTTCGCCGACGTGCTCGGAGACGGACGCTTGAACCTAGCGACCGCCCAAGAAGCGCTCGACCGGCTCGACGTGGACCACGCAGGCCTCGACGAAATGGACCGCAAGTACCTGACGATCATGATCGACTTCTACGAAGGCGGTCCGGTCGGCATCGAGACATTGGCGGCCGCGCTGAGCGAACCGCGCGACACCCTCGAAGACGTGTACGAGCCGTATCTGCTGCAGCGCGGGTTCATCGCCCGCACGCCCCGCGGTCGCATCGCGACAAGCCACGCCTACACCCACCTTGGCAAGACGCGCGGCACCCCCAAGAAGGTCGGTCCGCTGCCGACGCCGAAGTCGGCGAAGTCGAAGTCGAAGAAGTCCGACCCCGATCCCGAAGGCCAGGAGTCGCTCTTCTGATGTCCACGAGTCCCACCACCCGTCCAGTGTCGTCGTCGCCCGCCAAAGCCGGCTTCAAGAAGCTGTTCGCGATCTTCGCCGGCATCACCGGCGTGGGCTTCGGAGGCGTCGCGTACGACATCACCGTGAACGGCACCGGCGCCCGTGTGCCGACCGGCAGCGGCGCCATCGAAGGCACCTTGGTCGCGTCGGAGCTCGTCGAGGTCCCGGCCGGTGATCCGGTGCTCTTCGGAGAGGTCCGCCTCACCCAACCTGGCTCGGGCGCGGTCGATCACAGTTGGTCGATGCCGGTCGGCGAAGCCCGTCAGCGGGTCTTGACCGCCGACGGGGAAGTCGAGGTCGTGCTGCCTTCCGCACGCGAGTGGAAGGGCCCGGTGCAGCCCGACCATCGGCAGGTCGAGTCCGTCGAAGGGCTGGCCGTCATCAGCGAAGCGGACGACGTCGCGAGCCGGCTCGGGGCGCCGCCCTATCAGGTCCTCGTCACCGCGTTTCGCCCTGGGGATCCCGTCGTCGCACGCCGCGCGGACGACGGAACGCTGAGCCAGGTCTACCCAGGCGAGCGTGCCGAACTCGAGTCGTGGGTGTCGACCCAAGAGAGCCGGCGCTGGCCGATCGTCGGGCTGCTCGCCGTGATGTGTTTCGCGTCCTTGATGCTCAGCTGGCGCAGCTGGAAGTAGGCGTTCGGACACCGTACGCCGGGTCGGACTTCGTCCCGCGTCTCGATTCGCGTCTTGGCAGCCCTGCTCGCAGCCAGCCGCCTGCAGGGTGTGCCACGGGCTCTGGCACACCACGGCCACAGGCCGCCATCCGTGTCCGAGGTCCCATGGTCGCGGCGGTCTCCTGAAGTGTCCGCCGCGACCTGCGGCATCGACAACGGCGCGCCAAACCGTGCTTGGTACGGCGGCTGCAACGTGGGGTCGTGTGGAACACACCTCACGGCTCGATCAGCGACTCACGGCAACTCCCTTTTCGGCGCTCACGAGCCGCACGTTTCTCGGCGCGCTGCTCGTCCTCGTGCTCAACGACCACCTGCTCAAGTACGCGGGTCTGCTGCCCGGCTGGTTGACCGGCAAGGTCAGTGACTTCGCCGGGGTGATCGTCGCGACGCTTTTGGTGTGCGCCGTGCTTCGGGTTCGAACCCGAGGTCAGCGCGCGGCGGCATTCACACTCGCACTCACACCTTTCGTCGCGATCAACCTCTCCACCGGCGCAGCGCACGCCGCCGAGTCACTCATGGCGTTCGCCGGCTGGCGGGTGTGGTCGGACCCGACCGATCTGGTCGCGCTCGCGATGGTGCCTTTGGCGTGGCGGGTCGGCGTCGCCAGCGATGGCGCGGTCGAACGTACCGCCCTCGTTCGAGTCTGCGAGCGCACCGCATTGGTGCTGGCGGCGCTCGCCTGCGTGGCAACCAGCGCGCCCACCCAGTTCCTCGGCAGCGCGGTCGCGGTGAACATGACGGGTGAGCGGCTCACGTTGCGGGTGCGCTACCTGCAGCCCTCGCGCGTGGACTGCCCGTCCATCCGCGGACGCATCGACCAGGCCCTCTCGCGGGATCTCTTTGGCGAGGGCCGCACGTACGAACTCGAGCCTGGTCAGGTCCTGCCGCTTGATCGACCCGGCAGCGCCCTCTTCGCGGGCGCGTCCGGGATCTGCGAAGCGGTCCTCCTCGACGCGGACGGACTCGACTCGCGCGTCGTCGTCTGGACCTCGGGCGTCATCGACCGGCCGGAGTTCGTGGCTCGGGGAGACACGCCGGAGCCCGAGTCGGTCGAGATTGGACGCGGCCCGGACGGTCGTTTGCTGGCGACCGCCCACTCTGTCTCGGCGCTGGAGATGGCGCACCTCCTCGACCGGGTCGACGCACCCTGTCTCGACGACGACGAAGGCATTCAGTGGAGTGGCCCGAGCTGGGTGGCGGACGACCCCACCATCGAGCGGGTCGAGCGGGCGGCGGATGGCTGCTTGCGGGTCGACCTGGCGTACCTCTACGGACCGAACACGCTTCACCTGTGCGGCGTGCCGGCGTGGGCGTTCCCGTTCGAGGCGGGCGATGTCGTCGGCCTCGTGTCCAGCCCCAACGTCCTCACGGTCGAGAATGCGCAGTGGCACTTGGATGTTCGCCGCGTCGGGGACGAGTTCGGTCCCGCGCCTCCGCGCTTCGCCTCGTCCGGTGAAGAGGTGACGGAGAGTGACTGCAACGCGCAGCGACTGGCATGCGGTGCGTTCGTCGAGCCCCTGTACGCTCGGGTAGGCGAAGAGTGGCTTGCGCCCGGCCAGAGCGCTGTCGTGCCCGAACCGCGCATGGGCGCCCAGCAGACGGTGATGCTCGGTCGGTACGAGCGGGTGCTGGTGACGACGGACGACTGCGACCCCGTGCGCCGGACCCTCGGCGTGCGCGGTGAGTACCTGGTGTTGACGGAGATGAACTTGGACGACGGGGTGATGGAATGACTTGGAGGCGATCGATGACTTGCAGTGATGAGACGAATGGGCGCGGACGTGGTTCGCGCTGGATGCAATGCGTGGTGATGGCAGGCGCCATGCTGGCGCTCGGGTGCGGGGACGAGGGCAGCGTTTCGACCGGCCCGACCGGTTCGCATCACATCACCCAGGGCGGGGCGCAGGACATCGCGCGTTTCCGGAGCATCGTCGCGGAGGGCGACGTGCCGGATCCGGCCACGCTGGACCCGGTCGGCTTCTTCGCGGAACACGCGGTCGATCTGCCGGACGCCACGTGTGGTGAAGACGTCTGCCTGCATCCCATGCTCGCGGTCGCGCCTCGATTCGACGGGAGCAACTGGACGATGGGCTTCGTCGGACTCAACAGCCCAGTCCGACCCGAGACCTTCGAACGACCTCCGCTGCACGTCGTCGTCGTCGTGGAGCGGACGCTCGCCCTGCGCGCCTACACGGGCGGCATCGACGCCGGCATCCTCGAGATGGCGGCGGACCTGCAACCCGAGGACCGGATCTCACTGGTCTACTACGGGGCGCGGACCGACGTGCTGATCCACAACGCGCCCCCGGACTCACCGCTGCTGACCGAGGCGGTGCGCGACAGAGCGTTCGAGACGTATGGCGACGCGCCGGCGCTCTTCGATGCGCTCGCGACCGCGACTGAACTTCGCGACACCTCAGGGTTCACCGGTGCCACCCGCATGCTGCTCGTGACCACGGGCCGCGCCGAGACCGGCATCACAGACCGAGACCGGATCGTGGCCCGCGCAGAATCCCTCGTCCGCGAGGGCACCGCGTTCAGTGTCATCGGCGCGGGCGACTCCTACGAAGCCGAAGTGGTCGGGAAGATCGGCGAGCTCGGCGCCGGCACGCTCGCGTTCGCGGAGGACAGCGGCGACCTGCACGACATCCTTGTCAGCGAAGCCGGCCTCAGCCTCTTCCCGCTCGCGACCGACTTCCGCATGGAGGTCGAGGCCGCGCCCGGCTACGAGGTCGGTCGCATCTACGGCGCGCGGCGTGCGTCGGCGACCGGCGAACGGGCCGAGCTCTCGTCGCCCGCGCTCTTTCTCGGACACCGCGAAGGCACCAGCGCCGAAGGCGGTCGCCGAGGCGGTGGCGGCGGACTCTTCGTCGAGTTCATCGCGCAGGACGGCACCGACATCGGCGCCAGCGCGCCCGCGTTCGTTCTTCGCGCGAGCTGGCTCGCGCCGGACGGCCGCCGCGTCGAGACCGAAGAGACCGTCTACAACGAGCTCGCTCCAGGTCAGAACCCCGCGCCGCGGCCCGACGGAATGATGTGGCCGGTGCTCTCCGATCCGGCGCACGCAAACGTCTTCATGATGCTGAACATGTACCTGGCGCTCCGGGCCACCACGACCTTCTACGACGACGGCGACTGCGCCCGCGCGCTCGGCCTCATCGACATGGTGGCGCCCACCGTCGAGAGCTGGCTGGCTGAGTTCCCGAGCGAGGACATCTCCGCAGACTTCGATCTGTTGATGGACGTGCAGGACAACACCCGCACCCAGTGCACCGTGACCCCAGTCCCCCCAGCGTTCTTCGCCGGCAGCTGCATGATGAGCTGAGCCACGGGAGTCGGCTTCGGCTTCGGAGTCGGCGTCGGCTTCGGAGTCGGCTTCGGAGGCGTCGGCTTCGGCCTCGGCGACCCCTCAGAGTCCCGGCTGCAGCCCGCTCAACCTCAGCTGCAACCTCGCACTCGACAGCTGACCCGTCCGGTCGACCACGTGTTCGGCGTTGATGTCGCAGCGCCGGAGCAGGAACGGGTCGACCGAGTCGTCGTTCATGCCCCAGGTGGTGGTGACGGCGCAGGCGTACCCCGCCCGCTCGGCGGCCCGCGCGACCCGTTCGTCCGCGTCGCCGTTCGGGTAGCAGAAGGTCTCGACCGGCGCGCCGAGCTCGGACTCGATGCGCGCCTTGGACTCCTGGAGCTCTCGCTCGAGCCAACCGTCGTCGCACTGGGGCAGCAGCGGATGGGAGAGCGAGTGCGAGCCGATCTCGTTGCCCGCACGCTGCAGCACCCGCGCGTCGGACCAGGTCATGAGCGCGGCCCACCCCGGCACTTCGCCCGTGGTCAGGTCGCTCAGCCGCGCGACCTGTTCCGAGCGTTCCGTTGGCGTGAGCGACTTCGTGGCTTCGATGCACGCGGCGACGGAGCTTGCGTCGAGCTGCCGACCGAGGAGGGCGCCTGCCTCGCGCGCTTTGCCCTGTTCGATCGCACGCAAGAGCGCGAACCCGATCTGGTCGTGCCAGATCGGTGCGCCACTGCCCGTGTGGTCGGTCGCCAGATAGAACGACCCCCGCACCCCGTGGCGCCGCATCACGGGCCACGCGAACTCGACGTTGTCTCGCTCCCCGTCGTCGAACGTCAGCGCCAAGAGTGGACGCTCGGTGGGCGTCCCGGCTTGGTAGAGCCGCCACGCTTTTGCGAGCGGCATCACCTCGAACCGCTGCTGGAAGAACCCCAGGAACCAGTCGAGCTCCTCGGGCGTCACGCAGAGTCCAGGCAATGGATAACGCGCGCGCAGGGCTTCTGGCAGCACCCGGTGAAACGTCGCGATGGTCAGCCGTCCGGCCGCACGTCGGCCTGGCGCGCTGCCGCCCACGAGCTGCAGTGCGCCCGCGGCCAGATCCCGAACGAGCGCTTTGGCGGCCAACGCTACTTCGCGGCGGCGAGCACGGCGTCGTAGTCCGGCTCTTGCACGATCTCGGGCACGAGCTCCGCGTGCACGACCTGGTCCTTCTCGTCGAGTACGAGCACCGCGCGGGCGCTCAGACCCTTGAGCGGGCCACCGAGCATTTCCAGCCCGTAGTCTTTCACGAAGGTCGAGCGGAAGGTCGAGAGCGGCACGACGTGCTCGAGCCCCTCGGCTTCGCAGAACCGCTTCTGCGCGAAGGGGAGGTCGGCGCTGATCATCAAGACGACCGCGCCCGTCTCACCGGCCTTCGCGTTGAACGCGCGTGCCGTCGCCATGCAGACGCCCGTGTCGTAGCTCGGGTTGATGGTGAGGATCTTCTTCTTGCCCGCGAAGTCCGCCAGCGTCTTCTCCGCAAGCCCCTTGTCCACGAGCGTGAACGCGGGTGCGGCGGTCCCCTTCGCGGGGAGCGCGCCACTGGTCTGGATCTCGGTGCCCTTAAACGTGATGTTCGCCATGCGCGGCTTGTAGCACGCCCCGGCCCCGAGGGGATCCACCCCTCGGCGTGAGGCGCACCGGCGGCTGCCCATCCCGGCGTTTCGTGGCGCGGGTGCATCACTCCTGTCAGGGTGAGGCCATGCGGATGCTCCTCGCGCTGGTCGCTGCTTCGGTTGGATTGTCGGTCGGTTGCGGTTCGAACGGCGCGACCGAGACCGAACCGGTCGAGACACTCGACTCGGTCGAGCGGCCCACGAAAGCCGGCCCCCCGGCACCCCGAGAAGACGACCCGCCCGCGGAGGTCGCGGAGCCGACCGAACACGACGCGCCCGCCGAAGGGGTCGCGCCGATCGCACCCGCGATCGGACAGTGGATCCGCTACGGGGCCGACTGGCGCGAAGGCGGCCGCTCCACCGTCGAGTACCGGATCGTCGACCGCGAGGACGGAGCGTTCTGGGTCGAGGTCACCGACGTGCGGCGCGAACGCACCCGCCAGGTGAAGATGCTCGTGCGTCCTGGCGCGACGGCGGACGCCCACCGGGTGCTCCAGCTCAGCTTCGAGAACCGCGGGGAGATCGAAGAGATCCCCGCTCGCTTGCTGCCCACGTACCAGCCGCTCCTGCAGCAGTGGCTGGGCATGCTCTTCCCGGCGGAGCTCGTCGGAGAACGCGAGGACGTCACCGTTCCGGCGGGCGTCTTCCACGGCGCCTTCAAGGCGGAGCGCGAGCTCACGTTCGGCCAGGAACAGGTCACGGCCAACGTCTGGCTTCATTCCGCGGTTCCGATCAGCGGCATGGTGCGGTTCGAAGGCAGCGCCGGCGGGCACACGCTCCAACTGCTCGGCTTCGGCCTCGAAGGCGCCGAGCCGCGCTTCGGGCGTTGAGAGGTCGGTAGGCGCGGGCGACATGGCGAGGGCTGCCATCGGCGGCGGCGCGTCCTATAGTCCGCCGCATGAGCCGATTTCCCGTTCTCCGCATCACCGCCGACGCACTCGTCCCCGAAGGAAGCTTCGCGGAAGCGCAGGCGATGTACCTCTCGCCTTCCCCGAAGCTCACCGAGGAACTCGACGCGTTGCTCCGCGAGAAGAAGATCGGCGTCGTCGCGCACTTCTACATGGACCCGGAGCTGCAGGGCGTGCTCAGCGCCTGCTCCTGGGAACACATCGGTGTCTCCGATTCGCTGCTCATGGCGGCGCGCGGCATCGAGATGGTGGAAGCGGGCTGTGAACACATCGTCGTGCTCGGTGTCGACTTCATGAGCGAGAACGCGCGCGCGATGCTCGACGACGCCGGCCACTCGAAGGTGCCCGTCTACCGCGTGGCCGAGGATCCGATCGGCTGCTCGCTCGCCGAGTCCGCCGAAGCGCAGGCCTACGGGGCGTACCTCGCCGAAGCCGCCAAGACGCCCCACGCGATCCACGTCGTCTACATCAACACGAGCCTCGTCACGAAGGCCAAGTCCCACGCGCGGGTCCCGACAATCACCTGCACCTCGAGCAACGTGGTGCAGACGTGTTTGCAGGCGGCGGCCGAGATCGACGACGTCGAGATCTTCTTCGGGCCGGACACCTACATGGGCCACAACCTGGTCGCGCTCTTCGAAGTGATGGCGAAGATGAGCGACGACGAAGTGCGCGCGGTGCATCCGAAGCACGACGCCGCGTCGGTCGCTGCGCTCCTGAAACGGTTCCACGTGTTCGAGCAGGGCAACTGCGTGGTGCACCACATGTTCGGCGCCGACGTCACCCGCCAGGTCCGTGAAGACCACGCGGATGCGTTCGTCACCGCCCACCTCGAAGTGCCCGGTGAGATGTTCGCGTTGGCGCTCGAGAAGCAGCGCGCGAAGCGCGGCGTGGTGGGATCCACGTCGAACATTCTCGGCTTCATTCTCGACCGGGTCCGCGAAGCGGTGGACCGCGGCGAGAAGGCCACGCTGCCGTTCGTGCTCGGCACCGAAGCCGGCATGATCACGCCGATCGTGCGCAAGGTGCAGGCCATGCTCGCGGCCGCGAAGTCGCCGGTCGAGGTCGAGGTGATCTTTCCGGTCGCGAGCGGCGCGATCGCGACGACCGGGGAGGGCGACTTGCCGGTCGTTCCGGGCGTGGCGGCCGGCGAGGGCTGCACCACCGCGGGTGGCTGCGCGACCTGCCCGTACATGAAGATGAACTCACTCGACGCGCTGCTCGACCTCTGTCGCAAGATCGGTTCGCTCACGCCCGAGACGCTCGCGCCCTTCTACCCGAAGCAGTACGTCGAGATGATCGGTGGCCGCACCGCGGCCGACCTCGGCTCAGAACCCATCCTGCACATGAAGCACTTCCAGACCTCCGGACACATGGCCCCCGCCCTGGTCGAAGACGTGCTCACCCGAGCGTCCGCGTGACGGCGACGATTCACCGCGCGCTCGTCACCGGGGGCGCGGGGTTCATCGGAAGCCATCTCTGCGACGCGCTGCTCGACGCCGGGCACGAGGTCTTGGTCCTCGACGATCTCAGCTCGGGGCACCGCGAGAACGTGCCCTCGGGGGTGCAGACCTTTCGGGCGTTGGATCTTCGCGACGCCGCCGGCGTGCGCGCCATGGTGCGCGACCTGAAGCCCACGGTCGTGTTTCATCAGGGCGCGCAGACGAGTGTTTCGGCGAGCGTGCGCGACCCACTCGGCGACGCGGAAGCGAACGTGCTGGGCAGCTTGAACGTGTTCGAAGCCTGCGTGGCGGAGAACGTCGGCAAAGTCGTGTTCGCCAGCACCGGCGGCGCCATCTACGGCGAAGTTCCGGCGGGACAGCGGGCAACGCCCGAGTGGCCGGCCAGGCCACTGAGTCCCTACGCGTGCGCCAAGTACGCGGTCGAACGCTACCTCGACTTCTACCGCAGCGAACACGGGCTCTCGTCGGTCGTGCTTCGGTACGCCAACGTGTACGGGCCGCGGCAAGACCCGCACGGCGAAGCGGGCGTGGTCGCGATCTTCGCGAAGCGGTTGATCGCCGGCTCGGGCATCCACATCAACGCGATGGCCGAGCCGGGCGACGACGGCTGTGTGCGCGACTACGTGTTCGTCGAGGACGTCGTTCGGGCCAACCTCCTCGCGCTTCAGGGGACGCTCGAAGGCACCGTGAACGTCGCGACCGGCGTGCCCACCACCACCCGTGCGATCGCCGACGGACTCGTGCGCGCGTTGAAGGTCGAGGCCCAGATCGATGCGGCTGGACGGCGCCCCGGCGACTTGCAGCGTTCCGTTCTCGAACCGACCCCCGCGCTCGGCGACTTGGTCTCCCTTGAAGACGGAACCGCCCGCACCGCGGCCTGGTTCGCCGAGAGTGGGCGCTAGCAGGTCCCTGAAAAGCGACCTGCTCCCTTGCCGTTGCCCTTGCCCGTGCCCTTGCCCGCGTCGTGGACGCCGTGTGTTTCGCGACGGCGAGGCGCGAATCGGAGCGCGATGCCCAGCGGACGAAGCCGCCGGGC